>NZ_CP028941.1:0-1200000 GCF_013307245.1 Polynucleobacter antarcticus | reverse complement strand
GTGTAGATGCTGACAACCTCATCTATAGCCTGACCTATATCTTTGGTCAAGAAGATACCCATGATGCTTTTAGAGTGGCCATAGATGAGTACCTCAAGGTAGCCCTTGAAACAAAAGAATTTTTAGTCACAAGCCAAAAGAAAGATCCTGAGGGAAAGCCTAAAGTAGCGGAGGCCGTAGTGCACTGAGACAGATGTTACTAAGAATGTCTACTAGTTGAATCTTAAAAAGTTATAAAAAGGATAGCGTGATGTTAAAAGCACTTGGACTAATAATTACATTTTTTGGTATTATTTAATTTTGAGCAATATGGTTTGAGTATTAGCTCATTCATGCAACTGCTCACAGGGATTACCTTATTTTTTGCTGAAACATTGATTACGCATCTCATGTTTGTTCAGCGAGAGAAAACCAGATTCTACTATCGGAGACGCAGATGAGTAAGCTCAATTGCAGCATTGGTGATTTAGCTATTACCGTATTTTGTAATTTGCCAGAGAACAATGGCAATATTGTCCGCGTCACATCAGCTGTTGGCTTGAATGAGTGGGCAGGCTTTGAAAAACCTATATTTACATGGGAATGCGAAATCGCATCTGATAACGGTTGGCTTGTCTATGACTTTGATGGTTATTTAGAGAGCAAAAAAGTGGGGCCCGTTCCTGATAAATATTTGAGAAGATTAACTCCGCCTAAAGATTACTTACTTGATGAATTTGAAGATTCAGAGCCAATCCAAGCAGACTTATTTAGCAATAACCCTTAAATGATGAGATTGATGCTGGGCAAGGTATCCGCCCAGTTATCTACTCATTCATCTACTCATTCATCCACTAAGTCATCACATTCCAGCCACTCATAAGAACAAGCTGAGCATTTTCTGGTGCTAGGATACTTCGGCGGGCGCTTTGAGGGCAGCGGGTCATCAATTAAGGTCTTCTGAGCCAGCTTAAGCTTTAAATATTCTCCACGCTTTTTTCCGCACTTGGGGCAGTAGCGATCAATCTTAGCGGGTGATTTTTGTAAATCATCATGCAGATGGGCTTCAAAGCTCATCGCTGTAATCCACTCCGGTGACTGCATCGTCTTACAAGGAACCTTCAGATTCTCAATCTGAAACAGATTACCTTTGACCTTAAGAGTCACTACTAGACCTTTAGGCCTGGCTGTCAAGAAAGACTGAACCACCCCCGCATTTACAGTAATGTAACCATCCCAATGACCTTTTTCAATCAGGCACTTTGTTTGTATACCCCGAACACAAAAGATAGCCTCACCATTAAATAGGGCGATATACAGATCCTCTGCTAACGAGGCTTTGGTGATCTTCTTAGGCTTTAACCGTTTTAATACCGCTAAAAACTCTTCGGTATCAATCTGCATTTCACCCTGCATATCGCCATCTTTCTGACTACTTATCTCATTAGCCACGATCAACTATCTCTTGCTAGGGGAGTAGCCAATTCGATTGCCCTGGTTATCAAAGACATTAGTCACACCAGACGGTGCAGTGACCTCATAACCTATGCGATTGCCTTCGTTGTTATAGACCCCATTAGTAGCGTTAAAGTTATTCGCACTATTGTTGAAGTTATTGGGGCTGTTATTGAAGTTGTTCGGGCTATTTTGAAAGTTGTTGATGCTATTTTGAAAGTTGTAAGGCGAGCTCTCAAAATTTAAGGCTTGTTGTGCTAAAGCATATTTGCCAAAAAGACCAAGACAAATAAGTAGGGTGGCTAGCTGTTTCATATCAATCTCCTTTGTATAGATATTTCAGGATAGGAGGGCAGTGGCTCAGGAAGTGAGCCCGAAGTGACTACCTGCAGAGCCCCCAACACTATTTATAAGCATATCCACACTTCATGTATTGTTTTAAACATCTTTAAAATAGTAAACTGTAAATACAAATTTTAGAAAATATGAACAAGCTTATTACAAGTCCAGCAGTACTAAAGCATATCTGGGATAAGCACCAATTAAGTCGAGTTGATGTTGAGGAGTGCTTTTACAATCATCTGGAAGCTCGATATTTAGAGGATAGAAGGGCAAAAAACAAAACAACACCACCTACCTATTGGTTTATATCTAAAAACCACCAAAATCTGACTTTGAAGATTGTATGTGTATTTAAGGAGGGCTTTATCTACTTAAAAACTATATATCCACCAAATATGGTAGAATTGTGTATATACAAAAATGCTAAATAAACAGAGCAGAGATCTAGATTAATTAAGGATGAATATGACTAAGAAAAAATTGATGAGCCAATTTGTGGATTCTTCCGAGGATTGGGAAAATGGTGACTTAGGACAAAGCCCAGAGCATGCAGTGTTAGCGCCCTCTCAGCTTGCCACAGAGATAGATGACGCTCTTGGGATGCAAATGATCTCCATTCGACTTAACAAAGATTTGATTGAGTCATTAAAACTCCTTGGTATCAAACATGAGCTGGGTTATCAAACATTGATACGTGAGGTCTTAAATCGTTTTGTGGATGGTGAATACAAAATGATTGCACAAGACGCTTTAGAGAAGCAAAAAAATCAAAAGATCAGAGCAGAAAATAAAAAGCTGGCTAAGGCGGCCTAGTTTTAGTCTAAATTAATAGTTTTATCCACTTACCCTACACAGCGCGCCATAGCGGGCTTTCTGGATGCGATCTGCTGCCTTCCTGAAAGAGGGTGGCACCATCAACCTTTACCCGTAACAAACGTTTCTTTTCGATCAGGGAGTAGCTTTGATCTAAGCATGAGAATTCAAGTATTAGGCTCATCTCATGAGCCTATGGCTCAAGACAATCAAATAACCCACTACATTGATTAAAGAGCCCATGCTAAGTAGCCTTATCATCATCGCCCTTATGCCACTGCAGATATCGCCCAGTGGGGATTACGCCACTGTACTCAATAGACCCCTAGCAGTTGCTGCAGTGGTGGATAGCGCTCAGATTTTGGGTTTGCCTAAACTTCGTTTGAGAGACTCTAGGGGCAATCCTTACATCGCCAATCAATCAGTCCTTTATGAGTCTGCTTTTGTGCTCAATCGTGACGCCGGCGTATTGATCGTCAGTAATCAAGCTAGACGTAAGGCTTTCATTCAATCCTACGTGCGCAGATAGTTGGCATTAGAGAGTATTTACTAATTAACCCTAGAGGAAAATCTTATGGCTATCACTACCGACTTTCTCAATTTTATTGTGCCAATTAAAAAAATTCATGAAAAATATCCTGGGGGTTGGGAGCAATGCTTAAAGGATCATGAGGAGTTGCTTAATGGCCGTGTTTGGTATGACGACCACTTATTTCGAGACGGCGCAATGAATGGTATGGATATGGAAGATATCCTAAAGCATTGGGAGGCGATGGGCTTTGAGTGCCTTGCTCAAAAAGACGATAAACAATACTGGAAAGAGGCCTGCGTATTTGCAAGTGGCTTTGGTAGTACAACCTTGCCATGCGATTGGCTTGAAGTTGATCGAAAAACTCAATCGGTTTATTTAAAGGGGACGGCGATGGGGGAGATTGTGTATCCACCGTTTAATGATGAGGAATTTAGATGAAAGTTTGCCTTCAACCCGCTAGCAAACTAGCTACTTTTTTTGTTGGCTTAGTATTGCTAACCAATACCAGCATAACAAGTGCAGTTAAAGAGGAACCAAAGCCCCTTACATCTTTTTCTGTAACGGAAAGGGCAGTTGTTAATGAAACTATCTACCCCAACGGCACCGTCGTAGAAATTAATGAGCTGACAATCCTCGTTAAATCTCAATTAGCCGTTGAATCAGAATCACAAGCAGATTTACCCTACAACTCAACACTATCTACCTTAGAGGTATTAGAGGCGTACACCATTACCCCAGCAGGTGAAAAGATTCCTGTAGCAGCGAATGCCATCAGAACAGTAGAAGATGACAATAGCAAGGGCGCTGCGATGTTTTCAGACCAAAAGCACAAGATCATTATTTTTCCTAAAGTGACCCCGGGCGCTAGAACGTATTACAAAACAAAGCTAATAACCCATACCCCACTGATGCCGGGGTACTTTTTTGCGAGACTCAATTTCTCACCCAGTCTTGAGGCACTCTCTTATGAGTACAACTTAAGCTATCCAGAAAGCCTAAAGCTCTATACCGAAACCAAGGGTGTCAAGCAAGTACGTGATGAAGTGATTGATGGCACTCGTCATGTGGGGTACAACTATCAAAATCTTCAAATTAAGAAAAAAGAGCAATTACAAGTATCGATTGGAGACTTCGCTCCTTATATTCATATCTCCAGTTTTGCCAATCAAATAGAGTTTGCAAAAGCCTATGAGGAGCGTATACAAGGAAAAATGCTGGTAACCCCAGAAGTGCAAAAGCTAGCAGATGAGATAACACAGGGAATTAAAAAAGAAAGCTCTCAAGATACCCAGAAAGCACAAGCAAGGGCTATCTATAACTGGGTCACACGCAATATTCGCTATGTAGCGATTTATCTTGGAGATGGCGGCATCATTCCGCATGACGTCAATTCAATCATTGCAAACCGCTATGGAGATTGCAAAGACCACAATGCGCTACTTATCTCCCTATTAGCTGCCAAAGGTATAAGAGCTAGCAGTGCATTAATTAATTCAGGCCAAGCCTACACGCTACCTCAATACCCCGTTATAAGCCCCTTTAATCATGTGATTACCTATATTCCTCAATGGGATCTATATGTAGACTCTACGGCAGAGATGGCCCCATTTGGAGTGCTACCAGATGACGAGCTAGATAAGCCCACCTTACTGACTGCATTAGCAAAAATAGGGCATACGCCAAAACCTAAAAAAGAAGACGATTACATCGTCACAGGCGTCACTATGGGAGTGATGCCTAATGGAGAGATCATAGGCAAATCTCATACTATGTATTTAGGCAGTGCAGCAATTGAAGCCCGATATCGATATGAGGGTGTAGATAGCAGTCTCTCCGAGGGAATGGTAAAAAACGCACTCTCTAAATTTAGGCAAACAGGAGAGGGCAGCATCAAGACCAGTGATGTCTATGACCTTGATAAGCCGTTTACTTCTAGTACGGAGTTCGCTTTAGACGCAATCGCTAATGTACCAGGACGTGGAGCGATAACTGTACCTGTAGGACTAGCGCCAGGTGAGCTGATGAAAATAGCCTACAGTAGACCCCCAGAAAAGTTTGAGAATCCCTATACCTGCAGCAGCAGAATCGTTAGAGAGGCCTATCAAATACAGTTCCCTAAGAATGTAAAAGTCACCAAGATCCCCAAGGACGTCAATTACAAAAAAGGCAATATTGAATATGAATCAGCCTACGTACTTAAAAACAACCTAGTCACCATAGTCCGCCTATTAGAGGTCCAAAGACCGGGCGCGGTATGCCCACCAGAAGAGCTGCAAAAGTGGAGAGACTTCTACCAGGTATTCATTAAAGATATACGTGGGCAGATTTTTTATGAGTAAGAAAAGAAAAGCCACTTAGGAGGCTTAGGCTGCCTTTAGCTTAAATTGAATGCTCTTACCAAGAGCTGCTGCTGCACTAGCTAGGGTTACTAGAGTCAAGCTGGTATCACTTTCATCGAGTAGTCGATTTAAAGCTGCTCGGCTAGTGTGCATTTTCTTGGCCATGAGTGTCTTTGTCAGTTTTTGCTTTTCCATCTCTTGTTCAATCTGCCAAGCAATGACGCGTTTAACTGCAACAGCAGTAGCATTCTCAAATTGAGATTCTTCCTTTAAAAAGTCATCAAAATTACTGCCGATATGTTTTTTCTTCATGAGCGATTCCTTAACTTTTTAATTCTTTCCTTAGCTAAATCTAAATCCGGTTTAGGCGTCTTTTGTTGCTTCTTGATAAAGCCATGTATCAAGATCATGGAATTGCCATCAAGTACAAACATCACCCTAGCTATGCCGTTACCCACTTTGCTTCTCACTTCCCAAATACGGTCACCCATATGCCTAACGAGCGGCATTCCAAGAGGCCAACCAAACTGAACTGTTTTGATATCCTCTCCAATTGACTTCTTGTCACCTTGAGGTAGAAGCCTCAACCACTGCTTTACAGGTTCTTGACCTTGTTCCGATTCATAAAAGTGCACATTTAGGATGGGTGTTCTCATCCCAATAGCGTACCAATAATGATACACATATTACATCAGATATTACTGAAAGTCTTGTAGGAATAAAGTTAAGAAATGAAGCTAAGCAACAAGAGCTCTAAGACTCCTCGCAAACAAACTCAGCCACGATAGCGCCATTACGCAGCAGGGCATAGCCACTCACATCCCCTTCAGACATCCAGAGATGACGACCAAAGGGACTACCTTTGGGAATACGATAAGCACGCAATTGATCACCATCGATTCTTTGCCCTAGAAAAATATGCCAAGCTTTATTGAGATGACCAAAAGGAATAGCAGGTGTTCCTCCTAATGGATCTGTATAGAAATTCTCTGCTTCAGCTTCCTTAATACTTACTGCATAAAGTAAATGACTAGGTTGGCAATCAAATTTGGGCTCATCAGCCTCAATCTTGGCTCTAGCTTCACTCCGCTTATGTAATGCAGCCCATACCAAGAATGCTGGCCATCCAACAACAATCGCCATGATGGCAACCCCTTGAACTAGGATCTCCTTTAAATAATAAAAAGGATCCTTTCTAGGGCGGATAGCTTGAATGAGCTGCCTGGCTGATCTAGACGGCCTATCCTTAAGGCTCAACAAAAAGAAAGTGAGCGCAATCAATAAACCCAAGCCAGCATAGAGGACAGCTAAGTGCCATAGGTTGTTTAAATCAAAGCTAAGTAGATTGAAGTTACGTAGATCGAAGTTATTAAGCACCTTTATCCTCATCTAGCGTGTTGTGAACAGCCCTTTGATTTACTAGAACACCTTTCTTAAATTCAAAGAAATAGTCGTACTCATACTTGCTGGCATAGCCCCCATGAACATAGTCGATTAGATTGCCAGTAGGGCAGCGAACTTCTCCAGTAAACCAGTGAGCAAATACACCATTAGGATGATCTGGAAAAAGATCAGATAAGCTTAAAATTTCTTCATAAGACTTATTAGCAGAAAGCCCCACCAAGTAAAGACGCTCTACGCCGTCAGCACCTTTAATTTCCCAGGTGCCTACATACCCACGCCAATTAGCAGTATTAGACGATTCGAACTCAATATTGGACTGGCGCAAGTAAGTATCTAGTGGGGTAGTACACATCCGCAATTCTTTATCGCCACGTTTGAGGCGTTCTGATGCTTGAGCTGTCATGAAGTCTCCTGTGCAAAAAGCTTTTATAGAGCATTAAAGGCTCAAGAGATGAGCTTAATGAGAGCTATTGAAGGCTTTTATTAGAAAACTATACATGGGCTGATACTTTAATTCTTAAATTCTCATTTATTGGCAAACACAATCTATTAATATTCTGAGGCCGTAAATATGAGGCGGACGAAGGGCCATTCAAAAACAATTTGCTAGTGAGTATTGGGTATAAAGATAAGAGTTTCTCAATGTATTTGTTATTATTGGAACTTCTATTTTTAATAAGAATTTAAATACTAATGAAGATTCTGCCCTTTATTCTGTTTTTAGTAACTTATTCATCGACGGTGATGGCTATTGGATTTGTAGAAATCCTTAAGGATCCAGTCACTGTATTTTTTATGGTAGCTATTTTGGGGTCAACCTTTTATCTTTTAGTTTATAAGTATGATCGGTTTGCGGCTACTCATGGACCAGAGATTCTTACTACTATGGGAATATTTGGGTGCTTTGTTGGGATTGCACTTGCCTTATTAAGCTTTGATCCTAAGGATGTTACAAATTCAGTACCTCAGTTACTCAATGGGGTAAAAACTGCTTTTTGGGCCTCAGTATGCGGAGTATTTGGCGCCTTAGCAATCAAGCTGCGGCAAAGGTTTGGGGCAGCTCCAATTCAGAGTAGTAGTGATGAGCCTCAATCTGCAAGCTTGGATGATGTAGTAACAGGTATTAGTTTATTGAGAAAAACAATTGCAGGCGAAAATGACTCTAGCTTAATCAGTCAAATAAAATTAATGAGGCAAGAGCAAAATGATCACGCAATTGGCTTGCGTAAATCACTTGATGATTTTGCTGATAAGGTCAGTGAATTGGGTTCCAAAGCATTAATAGCTGCTCTTGAAAAAGTAATAAATGAATTCAATACTCAACTCAAAGAACAATTTGGAGAAAATTTTAAACAACTCAACTACGCAGTTGAAAAACTTGTTACTTGGCAGCAGCAGTATAAGGAAGAGCTGGATAAGCTTCAGGCTGTCCAAAGAGATGGTGCTGAAAGTTTAAAGATGTCATCCGATTCATTCAAGATTGTTGTTAATAATGCAGATGCATATACTGAGTCAGCAGTTAAGCTTCGTGATTTGCTGACCCAGTTTCAATCGCAATATGAAATCATGTCTCAATCTCAGGAGTCCTTAGCCAAAGTCCTCATTGATATGAAAGCGGTTGAGCCGTCCTTTACCTCTAAGCTAGAAGATCTGACGGAAACTTTTAAGTCTTCAACTATTTCTCTTACAGAAGAGACAAAGAAGCAGATTCAGACATTTGGGGAAATGCTCAATAAAACAGTCCCCGAGATACAAAATAAAGTAAACGATCAAATTTCAAATACAAATGAGTTACTTAAAAAGAATTTTGAAACTCTTGATAAAAATTTAGAAGCTGAGCTTGAAAAAGCTCTCGTCAGTTTGGGGCAGCAATTAGCCTCATTATCTGAAAAATTTGTTCAGGACTATACGCCCTTAACTGAAAGACTTCGTGATGTTGTTAACATGACGAAAGGTGTTTAATTAAATGGAGGGATCAAGACAGGCTCATTGGATACCCCTAGCTGATTTAATGACAGGGCTAATGATGGTTTTTATGCTCATTACAGCTGTCTACATTCAGTATGTTAGAAAAAACAACCACTTTAGTTCTTGACGAATTTAAGGATGTAAAAAGCAATATGCAGCTAGCGCTTCAAAATGAATTTAAAGAAAGCTTCAAGCAATGGGACGCAGAATTACTTGGAGATATGACGATTCGATTTAATAATCCAAGTGTTCAGTTTGCAACTCAATCGTCTGAACTGAGGCCTGAATTTCAAAATATGTTACGAGATTTTTTCCCTCGGTACATAAAAATTATTCGTAGTGATAAATTTAAGAGTGCAATTAAAGAAATTAGAATTGAAGGGCACACAAGTAAAGCTTGGAAAGATGTTTCTTCTAGTGAGGCATATTTTTTAAATATGAGCTTATCTCAAGAAAGAACGAGGTCTACTCTAAGGTTTATTATGTCTTTGCCAGTATTTATAGATGAGGAGATATGGTTTCAAAAACACATTACGGCAAATGGACTTTCTTCTTCCCAGCCTATCCCCAATAATCCTAAGCCTGAGCTCAACCAACGCGTTGAATTTCGGATCGTAACTAATGCTTCCGATCGACTCGATCAACTCATTGCAATAAAGTAGGCTGCAAAATGAAACTTCCTGACTTTATTGAAAGCGCTTCATTAAATAGCTTGAGATCTAGAATCAAGGCCCCCCTCTCTTTTTATAAGCTTTCTATTGTTTTGCCTGCCCCTCAATTTAAAAGACGCGATCCACCGCCGCCCCCGCCTGTATTAATACCGGTACAAGGTTTAGATGTTGATTTCGGTTCAATATCGGCTTATCCCGATGGCACTCTTATTTTTGACGGTAGGCGAGTTTTAATACATATTCGTGATGTAGCTGACCATGGTGGGCGCACTCATATACCGAGGTTCCATATTTCAAATTGTAGAACTCTTATTGAGATGAAATCATCAGGTAGATTCGAAAAATATGTTGTAGCCGAAGCCGAGGATGGAAATTTTTATATACGCTACAACACTGGGCCCTTAAAAATTACAAAATTAGATGTATGTCAAAACTGTTTAGAGAATCTAGCTTGGGATGGTTTTTTCAATCAAATGTCGAAAAATTCTAGGTCCGCAATAGTTTCTAAATTTTCCCCAAAGCGATTTTTTGAAAAGTATCCAAAGTCTTTGCATCCCGTAGTTCCTGTCTATACATCTGCTACTGCCCCTATTAATGACTACCCTGAAAACTGGGATCAAATATCAAGGGAGTTAAAGCGTCAGCTTCGATATCGTTGCCAACAGCCTGGATGTGGTATTGAATTAAGTGAAGAATTAAAAAACTTCCTTCATGTTCACCATAAAAATGCCCTTAAAAATGACTGCCGACCTGAAAATTTGGTCTGTCTTTGCATTGGGTGTCACGCCAATCAGCCGAATCATAGCCATATAAAAAGCTTACCGGAATATAAAACTTTTGTTTCTAAATTTCAGTCTTCAGCTAATTTCTAATGCCATTACCCTTGATTTAGACTGGTTTGAAGTTCCTAACGATATTTTTTTGCAAGGGTAGCTCGTTTAGGCATATTTTTTTAAGTATTTTCACACCTCTCTTCTTCAGGGAGGAGGTAAAAATACATTTTTGATCTCTAACTAGCTCGATAGGTGAGCTAGCCAACCCCTAATCTGAATCCTCTGATAGCCAACCCCGCGGAGGATCTATGCCTGTATTAATAGATGGTGTAACGGTACTAATTAAGAAGGGCGCCTTATTTGAGCGCTACAAAGGCGGTTACGGTCAATTTATCTATGATTTACAAGATCTGAGTACGCTAGCTATTGGCGATGATCTGGTGCGGATTTCCTTTGAAGACCATGACAGTGCAAGAGCCTATCAACGGATTCTGATTGAGAAGGGCTTAAAGGTCGCCTTAATGAATGAGGATGACCCAGCTAAGGTGGACGCTATTTTGATTGATCAAATCTTTGGACCAAGCATGAAGGTCTATTGGCTCAATTACATCTCCCTTGACCATGCAGCTAAAGCCGATCGTTAAAGACTCCCCGTGGATACCAATAACTTTAGAGAAAAGATCACTGTCGTTGCAACTGATGATGAGATGGAGGATAGGGAGGAAATACGCTTAGGACTACTAATTAAACAAGATATTGCTTTTCCTGAAGACTGGGAGCGTAAAAAGTCAAAGGCGTTGAGTTTAGACTTCATGCGCATGTCTGAAAAGCGTAGTTATTTAGATCATTAGAAAGTAGCTAATGACAGAAATCATTCGCGAACAATGGCTAAATCAAGCAGTAGCCCACATCAAGCCCTTATTTGAAAGAATGGGTTACTCCATTCCGCCAGTTAAGGTGTCGGTTGGATTTCCCAGTACGGGAAGTCAAGGAAGACACCTTGGACAGTGCTGGTCGTCAAAATCAGCTATCGATGGCATTAACTTAATATTTAAAGAGCCACACTTACCCTAGCCTCATCACATGCTCAGAGGTCAGTTAATTTGCTAACTGCATTAAATAAAGTTTAGGAAAAATATACTCAATAAGTTTTAAGTAATCTTATGCTCGATTAACTTATTTGATTGATAAACGAATAAAATAGCAATTGCGGGATGTATAAATTAAAGCTCACAAACTGAGCCACTCTAAGGTAAATCTCAATATAAAATGTATAGATAACTCCCAATATATGAGTCTATAGTAAAGAAAGAAGTAAACAATGAGCCTGCTAGCAAATTTGAATTGGCTAATATTAGTGCCAGTTTTCGCTGTAATTGGATTTCTTTTATCTCGTTTTATTACCCAATATCAAAATCCAGCAAAAAAAATTCAGCTTGAATTGGTAAAGATTGCAGATGGGTTGCAGAGGTATAAAAAAGAAAATAATCAAATACTAGAAATATCAAATTTAAAGCCTATATTTTCCGCAGAGCCATTCAAGCATTTGTGGGCTGAGTATGAAGATACCTTGCATTTAGTGAGGGCTCCAGATGGTGAGCCGATATCAATACGTGCTACGTCAACCTCGGAAATTTATTTTTCAAAAGAGTCGGTAGTTGACACCCAGATTGACGCAGATTTCTATCGACACTTGCCAGGAATCTTAACTGGCGTTGGGATTATTGGAACATTTAGTGGTCTTGTAGTAGGACTGTTTCAATTTAATCCCGCAGAACCTGATAGAACGCTTGAATTTTTACTACATGAGGTAACCTCAGCATTTATTGGATCTGGACTTGCAATTTTTGCAGCTATCTTTCTTACATACTTTGAAAAGAAGACATTAAATAAATGTTACCGGTTATTAGAGACTGTAAATAACCGAATAGATGATTTATTCTCTAAAGGTGTTGGTGAAGAATACCTGTATAGATTGGTAAGTGCATCTGAGAAAAGTTCAGCAAATACAGCAAGTCTAAAGGACGCATTAATAGATGATTTAAAGTTATTGATGCATGAAGTAGCAGATAAGCAAATAAATGCGCAACTTCAGTCAGCTCAAAATATATCATCTCAAATTTCAGGAGCAATAAAGGATAGCTTAGATGCCCCAATGAAAGATTTGATGGATGTCGTGGCCAAAGCATCTGGAGAGCAAGGGGGCGCTGTTACTGGCATGCTTGAAAACTTGCTCAGTGCCTTTATGGCAAAAATTGATGAAACCTTTGGATCTCAGATTCAAAATATTAATTCAGCAATTCAAAAATCATCAGACTCTATGACTATGGTTCAAGAAGCCATGACTCGTTTAATCACAGATATTTCTGGAGCTGGTCAAAAAGCTACATCGGAAATGTCAGCGAAGATGGAAGAGTCAATGTCAAAAGCAGCCTTAGCACAGGAGCAAATGAATGTGCAATTGCGAAGTTTTGTTGAGGAATTAAGAAAGTTAATTCTTGAGCAGCAAAGCCAAACTAAAGAAGCCATGGATGAGACCATGCAAAAAATACTTTCTGAGCTCGAAAAATCAATTTCTGTAATATCTACAGAAAGAGAAAATCAAGCTGTTGCTGATAAAGCACGGACTGAGCGTATGGTAGCTGAAACTGAGGGGTTGTATAGTGGATTGACAGATAACGTCGTTCAATTGATGGATGATGTTAAGACTGCAGCGTTCAAAACCGAAGAAAATATACGGGCGATACAGAATGCTGCTACTGGCGCTATTTCTGGAATGAATGATGGGGCGTTAGTTATGCGTGAAGCAGCAGAACGCTTTACAAAGGCAGGGGATAGTATTGGTGGGGTATTTGATAAGAGTCGCGTTGTTACTGATCAACTAGAGCAAACTGCTTCCACTTTACAACTAGCCTCATCCTCCGTGAGAACAGCCTTTGAGAAATATGATGAGTCTCGAGAATCAGTTCAAGGCTATGTGTTACAACTTCAGAATTTAGTTGATAACGCCAAAAAAGAAGTGGGTTTGAGTAGTCAAATGTTATCTGATCTTGAGAGAATTTTAGGTTCATTAAAAACTGCTGAAAAGCAGAGCGTAGATTATTTAAATCAAGTTAACGCAGTTCTTGAGGGCTCTTTCAAACAATTTGGACAGGAGATGGTTGCTCAGGTCGAGAATTTAAAGGTTTCATCCGATACCTTATTGACTGGTTCACTAAGCGCCTTAGAGGGCGCTGTCCAGTCAATGCTCATGTCAGTCGCTAAGCTTAAGAAGTCTGAGTAATGTTTAACCCGAGACCTATTAAAAAATCTAATAAAGATGAAGGGGAGAAGCCCTTTTGGATTTCTTATGCTGACTTAATGACTGCATGCATGACTCTATTCTTGGTTGTAATGGCCGTGACTATTGTGATGCTCAAAAAGAAATATGAGACTCAAGATACCGCTGTAAAAGCTCGGGAAGCAACTATTTCTGCTTGCGCAAAAGACTTACAAAGTATTGCCGATCAACGTTTTTCTGGGCAGGCACGTATTGAGTATAGTAAAGGCGATGCTATTCGAATTGATTTGGGATCAATTGTTAAATTTGAAGATGGTAAACATCGCATTAACTCTGAAGCATCAAAATTTCTAAGGGATTACATACCAACTGTACTTAGTACAGTTAAGAATAATCAATGTAAGCAGTTTTTCAGGCGAGTTATCGTTGAAGGGTACACCAGCAAAACAGGTAACTATATGACCAATCTTGATCTTTCTTTAAAAAGAAGTAAAGAGGTTGTCTGTGAGCTTGCCAAAACAGATGCTGATGGCACTGGTGGATTATCTCTAGATGATAAAAATCAGGTTAAAAGTCTTTTCCTTGTTGGTGGATTCTCATTTAACTCACAGAAAAGAAGTGATGAGGAAAGCAGGAGAGCTGAGTTAAAGCTTGAATTTTGGCAGTTAGGTGATGATAAAAAAAGACGAGAAGAGTCCTCGATTAATTTATCAGGAAAAGACTTTGGCGTATGTCCTTCACTGACTTATTAAAACATTCACTAGCGAACCTAAATAACTCTTTTCAGTATGAGCTGAGGAGAGATCACGGTGAGTCACATCCAAGGCTAGCAAAAGTCCATAAAAAAATAACAGATGAATTTACTTTTATCTTAAAACCAAAAGATGAGGTTGCGTATGCTGCTGCTAGAGACTATCTCAATGGCTCTCTAGCAGGTAATCCCGGAGAATATGAAATTATTTCATTTGTCCTTACTAAGCCAATAGCTGAATTAGGTGGTGTTTCTGTAGCCACAGATAATGAAAAACTTAGAGCATTGCTTAATCGCTACGCGCAAGAGTTTGAAAATGATTTAATTGATGGAATATTTTGGTTTGGAGTGTTTCAATCCTACTTTCAGGCTCAAAAATCATATTATCAAGGCGATAGTTTTTTTAGTTCACAAAGATTAATCAGAAACTTTCTTTCTAAGTCTTGGCCATACGTAATGAAAAACGCTTCTTTCTCCACTAATTGGATGAAGAGTATTGATGCAAATTTGCATCTGTTATCTGAATCTCCATGCGATATGTACGGCGCTGAGTGGCTGTCTGGCAGTGAAGCTAGAGTAAAGCAAATTAAGCTTGAATTACAAATTCCAGATGCTAGTTGGTTTTGGGATGAGTTTTTTAAATCTTGCCTGAAAACCTCTTTATCTCAGTCAGATGCGAAGTTTAAGGAATCAATACCCTTAATTATTTCACTCTTGAATAGACACCCCTCTTATCTCGATAATGGATTACGGGCACTACTTGATCGCTATAGAGCCTCATCTGATATCCGAGAGCATATTGAGTTAAAAGACTTTGCTCTAGTAGTATGGAAAAATCCAAAACTGAGAAGTACAGGCGCATCAAAGTGGATTCATGTAGCAGATCCAACATGGCGTATGGTTCTAACTTGGGTACAAGAAGCAAATCTTCGCTTATTTTTTGAGCTTTTGAAGAGACGTGGTGTTCCTGATCCTCATGGAAGATTAAATTTTTGGATGCAATATATTAACCAGATTACTTTTACTAGGCTTGTATTGGGAGATGATATGCGTCGATATTTAAACTCACATCCTGAATTAAAAGAGCATTTTAAAAATGATGTTGAATCATATGCAAATCTTTCAGGAGCTAATGGCGAATCTGGATTAGATGCTTTTATTATGGAAATTAACGGACATTTGATTGTTGAGTTTAATCCTCATGGTGGTTGTTATGTTTATAAAAAATCGGAAAATACATTTAATGTAAATGCATCAAGCTTAGATGCATCTACTAGTGAAAGAGGCCTTAAGGAGCGTTATTACAGTGGTAGCTCAAGGGGGCCTGATATTGTTCACAGAGAAGGTTGGCAATTTAATGCTAGAACTTATCAACTTCCTGCATTTGGTATATTTGATGATGCTAGAGCTGGTAAGCTAACCTCAACAACAACAAGTTTTTCTATCGATAAATATTTCTAATGAATTTTTTAAGTAGGCTATTTAATTTACGTCCTGACGTGCAAAATGTCTTTGAGGGTATGGGTACCCAAGTATCCTCTCAGAAATTAACACAGCCTAGCTTCTCCCAGGATACAGTTTCATACTCATTCGGATTAAATGAGGGAGTTAGTACATCTTCTAAGTTAATGGATTTTGCAACTGATCCCACCACTGGAAGTCAGCAGCTTATCTACTTCACTCAACTTGTTTCTGACAGGTTGGCTTCAATTAACGAATCAGAATTACAGATACCTTGGACTAGTCTTTACCAGATTCTTAGTGATGTTGAGCATGAAGACTCTTTGTATTTACTTGCACTTCCAGGGTTTGACTATTCGGTCCCAGTTTTAGGTGAGGTTGGGACAGTTTCAGATAGTTTTTTTAGATTAAGGGTCGATGGATGGCGTGATCCTGATCGTAAAGGTAAAGGTGTGGGTCTTAAAAAGTATAGTGGTGGGGCATTTATTGAGAGCTCTGGATTTTTGCTTCAAACAAAAGAGGTATGGCAACTATTAGACCTCATTGGTCGCAACGATGGCTTTTCAGATGGGGCTCGAACTCAATCGAAGAATGAGTCTCTGTGGGGTGAGGTGCGCAAATTTGCTCTATTAGCTAATGCAGAGCTTTCCCCTTACTTAATATCGACCATTGTTTTAGTTCCAGACTTATTGAAAATGCGTTACATAAGAGCTCAAGCTCTTGGTACTAGTGTTGTGACAATAGAGCCTTACTTTGATGGTGCGCCAGAAGATTGGATGCCCAAATTTGATGCCTTTAACTTCATTCCTGAGCATATTGATTTTAAAACATCGGCGGGTAGAACCCGCATCATTTTTCCAGAGGCAATCAGAGATGTGTTGACGGTGATTAAGACTCAGTTTGAAGGTAGAAAAGTTGCTGGTAGCCGAGCTGAAGCATTTTTACGAAATCCATTTGCCTATTTAGGTGAGGCCGCATCTAAAGCGCTTGATGAAAATCAAATACAAGAGGCAAAAGAAGAGGCTGGATTATTTTCAACACGTATTTCCCTGCACCCCAATGTTGTTGGGGCTGCGATTGAAGGTATTACGGCAGCCATTTATCAAAATTTGAACGATGGAATGTCAAAAGTAGATCGTAGCGTTATTTCAACAGCATATGAGCTTGGTATTCTCATAAATGAAATAGACGGGGCTTTATCAGATGACCGACAATTTTTTACCTGGCGTAATTTTGTCATTGATGTAGATGGCGCTTTGTATCAAACATTAGATATGGCTAAATGCTGGCTCAATGTTTGGAAGGAGCAAGTTAAAAACTTTATAGACTTTAATGATGTATATGAGTTTAAGTATTCAGATCGAGTTGATGGCATAGGCTTTGCCAAGCCAATCTATTCTGTTTATATTAAAAAAGAAGGTGGCGATGATTCCTCATGGGCACCTAATCCTCTTATATGTGTTCCTTTAGTTCCAGGCACACCTCCAGTTTGTATTGCAGTCGATGGCGAGTGGATTAAAGCCTTTGAAATTAAAGTTGCCCAGGCTCAAGCTTCTGAAGTTGATAAAGTGGTTGATCCAGTCTTGCCAATGCCGCTATCAATTACAGATGCAATTGGACTAATTAAGGAATTAAAGATATTGCTTGGCATTATTGACCCAAGTATTGATCCAAACCCAGTGCCTCCTGGACCAAACCCAGTGCCTCCTGGGCCAGTTCCGCAGCCACCATTACCGCCTGGGCCAGGACCACAGCCCCCCGGTGGCGATCCACCAATTGGGCCGGATGGACCCAATCCACCTATAACAACAAGTAAGGGGCTAAAGCCTACCCTTTTAGTGAAGGTCAATATCACACAGCTTGATTACACTGAAACTGATTCAGAGGCTTTGCGTGAGTCAATTTTAAAAGTACCAGAAGGATTTTCTCCTCAGCTTCCTAGTGATTTGAAAGACAATATCAAGCTTAAGAAACACCAGTTAGAAGGCTTGGCTTGGATGCAATACCTGTACTCAAAGGCCCCCGAGTACTGTAGAGGGGCCCTACTTGCAGACGATATGGGTTTAGGTAAAACACTACAGCTTTTATCTTTGCTTTCTTGGTTTTATGAGCGTCATCCTACCGCGGCGCCATCTTTAATTGTTGCCCCTCCTGTTTTAATGCAAAACTGGAAGAATGAAGCAAAAAACTTCTTTAATAATTTCCCAGAAATATTATTACTTCATGCTGATGGATTAACAGTAAGAAAGCAGCCTAAGAAGTTTATTGATCAAGCATTACTTGAAAAAAAGATTACAAATTTTCTAATACCGAATTGGATTGGATCTGCAAAAGTAGTTTTAACAACTTATGAGACAGTTCGCGATTATGAGTTTAGTTTGGGTAGGCAAGAATTTACATTCATGATTTGCGATGAAGCGCAGAAAATTAAAACACCGAATGCACAATCTACAAAAGCAGCTAAAAAACAAAAAGCTAAATTTAGAATTGCTTGTACCGGGACGCCTGTAGAAAATAGTCTGGCAGATCTTTGGTGTTTATTTGATTTTATTCAGCCGGGGCTGCTGGGTGCATTAGATGAATTTGGTAGAGCGTATCGTAAGCCAATTGAAGCTAGGGAAGCTGGAGACGGAAAAGCAACCGAGGCTATTGAGCAATTACGGGCAAAGATTACGCCTCAGATTTTGAGGCGAATGAAGTATGAAATAGCTGATGAGCTCCCTAAAAAGATGATTGAGTCAAATGAGGAGTATGAGTTCGATGGGTCACCAAGGAAAAGGCTAGGCATCCCAATTTCTAATCATCAAAGAAATTTGTATGTGCAAGGTCTTCATCAAATTACAGCTTCTGCGCAGGAAAAAGACGCTAAAAAAAGATCAAATATATCTTTTGCCGTGCTTCATTTTGTTAGAGCTCTATGCTCAGAGCCTTATTGTCTTCCAAAGACTACATTTGCAATGGATGTAGCCGGGGTAGATGCTCACTTAAATAATGCGCCGAAATTAAAATGGCTCCTCAATACATTAGAAGCTATTTCTCGAAAACATGAAAAAGTAATTATTTTTACCGATATCAAGGAGATTCAAAGATCTCTAGTTTTGTTTATACGCAAGCGCTTTGACTTCTCCGCACAAATTATTAATGGTGATATTGATGATCGTCAGGATTTAATTGATGCTTTTCAGTCACGTGAAGGTTTTGGCGTGATTATTTTGTCGCCACTTGCTGTGGGTTTTGGCGTAAATATAGTTTCAGCTAACCATGTCATTCATTTCACAAGAACTTGGAATCCAGCTAAAGAGGGTCAGGCAACAGATAGGGCGTATCGAATTGGTCAAACGAAAGATGTACATGTTTATTGCCCAACGATTACGGCTCAAGATTTTGTTACTTTTGATGCTAAATTAGACCGTTTAATGACTCTAAAAATGGATCTTGCCGGAGATATGTTGGATGGAGTTGGGTCTGATATTTCTGGTGCTTCATTGATGCCTGATGGCGGTCCCGGTGGTATTAAAGTGGATTCTGAAAAGTTGGTTGATATAAACCGCGTTGATACGCTTGATGGCGCTACATTCGAGGTGTTTTGTCAGCTACTGTTTGGTGCATATCCAAACAAGGCTTACATCACTCCAAAGCAAAGAGGCGACGGAGGTATCGACATAGTTGTGATTGGTATTGATGGCAAGGGCCTTATAGGTCAATGTAAGCACAGTACTCAATCAGAGCTTGGTTGGGATGCCGTCAAAGAGGTGGCTGCTGGTAGCCCTGCATATCAAGCAAGACATCCAGGAGTACTTTTTGAAAAGGTAGCCATTACAAATCAACGTTTCAATACAACTGCAATACAACAGGCAAACACCCTGGGCGTAAAATTAATAGATCGAGCAAGTCTGATTGAATTATTGTCTAGAGCAAAACTGAAGCAGTTAGTTTTGGATGAAGTGATCTTTAAGTTTTATATGAATTCTTCCAAGCATACATTTAACTAGTAAGTTGCAGTTGCAATTTATGCTGTAAATGTTTATTTAAATAAATTAATAAAACCGGGGTGACTATATATGTTTGGATTATTTGGTAAGAAAAAGAAGAAACCGCGATGGACGGATTTATCAATGCATTCTATGGAGATCCCCCTCCAGCTAAATGAGCAAATTTATCAAAAGCGATCGATTTAGCTGTTGAATTATTAATGGGGGAAGTGCCTGAAAAAGAGATTGCAATTCTTGGTGCAAAGCTAGAGAGTGGTCCCATTCCCTATTCAACTGAAGATTTGGCTTTATCTATCGCCCTAAATTTCTTTAAGGATGCTCAAAATATTTCCTCATTAGGCAATGCCCAGATGATGGCAAGAATGACTATGTTGGAGTGGTTGCAGGAAAATAAGGTAGCACCAATATTAGCGAAAAGCTTTGAAGATACTTTATATAAGCTCTACAAATAAGAGTCTGCACCGTTACAATTTGTATCGGTGATTTGAGGGTTTAAGTTCTTTAAGTAACGATTGATTTCTTTCAAATCAGGTAGATGCTTTTATAAGGAATTTTGTCTTAATTAAACCCACTAATGATGACTATATCTTTAGAAACAAAGAGTGTAGAAACTTAGGTGATGTACTAAACCATATGTTTGATAACTACTTATCAGACCATGGCTTGTTAATTGATACCAAGACCAATCAAAAGCGGGTGTTCTATAGCCTACGGCATACCTACGCTACTTTGTCTCTTACGCATGATGGCGTACCCATTCATACGCTGGCTAAGCAAATGGGTACTAGTGTATTAATGATTGAGCGTCACTATAGCCACTTACAGGTAATACAGGCTATTGAGCAGCTAAGGGGTAGCGCCACCAGAAAGCTGATTGAAGTAGATACCAAGGATGAGGAAAACTACAAGTCCGCCAAGCAGGCTAAGAAGAATAGAGAGCTAGCAAAGCTTATGTAGTGCGTAGGTAGTATTAAATTTGATAGTAATTTAGGTGATAATGTCTCATAGACAATACCCCTAAAAAGAAATCAAATTATGCTGGACGACATTAAAAAGACCCTTTGGGCAACGGCAGACAAGCTACGTGCCAATATGGATGCAGCTGAATATAAGCATCTTGTTCTTGGCTTGATATTTGTTAAGTATATCTCGGATACTTTTGCAGCAAAACAGCAAGAACTTAATCTTCGATTACGCGATCCCAAGGATGAGTATTTCTTTGGCGAGGCAAATGATGCACAAATTAAAGCTGAATTAGAACAGCGAGACTATTTCACCGAAGCAAACGTATTTTGGGTTCCTGAATCCGCTCGTTGGGAAACCCTCAGAGCGGCAGCTAAGTCTACGGATATTGGCAAGCGTATTGATGAAGCCTTAACGGTTATTGAAACTGAAAACCCTAAGCTAAAGGGAATTTTAGATAAACGGTATGCCCGCGCTCAATTGCCTGATGGAAAAATGGGTGAGTTGGTAGATTTAATCTCTACTATTGGCTTTGGCGATAACCCAAGTACTGCTCGTGACATATTGGGGCAGGTTTATGAGTACTTCTTAGGAATGTTTGCTAACGCTGAAGGTAAGCGTGGCGGACAGTTCTATACGCCAGCTTCTATTGTTAAGACTCTAGTTGCAGTTCTCTCGCCGCACGAAGGCAAGGTCTATGACCCTTGCTGTGGTTCTGGTGGAATGTTTGTTCAGTCGGAAAAGTTCATTGAGGCTCGTGGTGGCAAGATCGGTGACGTAGCTATCTATGGACAAGAGGCTAATCCAACTACTTGGCGTTTAGCTGCAATGAATCTAGCTATTCGTGGAATCGACTTTAATTTAGGTCGGGAGCCTGACGACACCTTTACCAAGAATCAACACCCAGATTTACGAGCAGATTTCATCCTTGCCAATCCACCTTTTAATATAAGTGATTGGTGGCACGGTAGCTTAATGGGTGATCCTCGCTGGGTCTATGGCGAGCCTCCACAGGGTAATGCTAACTATGCTTGGTTGCAGCATATGCTGTATCACCTCAAGCCGACTGGACGTGCTGGCATCGTTCTAGCTAATGGAAGTATGAGTAGTAACACTAATAACGAAGGCTCTATTCGAGCTGCAATGGTTGAAGCTGACGTAGTGGAAGTGATGGTTGCATTGCCAAACCAGTTGTTCTTCAACACTCAAATTCCAGCCTGTTTGTGGTTCTTGGTTAAACAAAAAACCAAGCGTAGGGGTGAAGTGCTATTTATTGATGCACGCAAAGTTGGGTCAATGATTAGTCGGGTACAGGCTGAATTTACTGATGAGGTGATATCGAAAATTGAGCAGACTGTTGCGGCTTGGCGTGGTGAAGGTGGCGTATATGAAGATATTGCGGGATTTTGTCGGAGTGTTTCACTGAAAGAAATCGCCGATCTCGGTCACGTATTAACCCCTGGTCGATATGTAGGCGCAGAAGATGTAGAAGATGATGACGAGGCTTTTGCTGAAAAGATGCAAAAACTTTCTGAGAAGTTGGGTGAGCAGATGGCAAAAGGTGCTGAGTTAGATGCATTAATTCGCCAAAATCTTAAGAGCCTTGGATATGATCTCTAAGCGGATTGAGTTGACTCTCAAAGAGTGCCTGATCAAGGTAGTAGATAACCGTGGTAAAACACCACCCATTTCAGATGCAATTTCGCCATATCCATTGATTGAAGTGAATGCGATTGTTGGGGCTGCTAAAAGTCCTAACTTTTCCGCCATCAAAAAGTTTGTAACTGAAGGAACCTATAAAAATTGGTTTCGTGCTGGACACCCATTGCCCGGAGATATTATTTTTTCTACGGTCGGCTCTATAGCTGAAGTCGCTCTTTTTGAAGCTGGAAATGGATGTATTGCACAAAATCTTATTGCGCTTAGGCCAAATTTAGAGATAGTTTTGCCTGATTTTCTTTACTATTCTCTAGTCCATCCTAAGATGCAGTCATATCTTAAGACTTTAGACATTAGCTCTGTTCAGCCAAGCATTAAAGTTCCTCACTTACTCGCTACTAAAATTACTATTCCGTCTTTGGCTGAGCAAAAGTTTATAGGCGATTTCCTATCGAATTTTGATAGCCGTATTAACCTCCTGCGTGAAACCAACGATACTCTCGAATCCATAGCCCAAGCCTTATTCAAATCTTGGTTTATAGACTTTGATCCAGTCCACGCTAAAGCGAGGGGACTTATGCCCGAAGGAATGGACGAAGCAACTGCTGAATTATTTCCTGATAGCTTTGAAGAGACAGAGTTAGAGACGGTACCAAAAGATTGGAGATTATTTGTAATTTATGACCTTGCAACTTTTATCAATGGTGCTGCATACAAAGCATTTGAGCCCAATATGTATAGACGAGGCTTACCGATTATCAAAATTGCTGAACTTAAGGCTGGCGTTACAGAAAATACTGCATATTCAAATATCGAGATGCCAAAAAAATATCGAATTGAGACAGGTGATATTTTATTTTCTTGGTCAGGAAATCCCGACACATCTATTGATACTTTTGTGTGGTCCTTTGATCCCGGTTGGTTAAACCAACATATCTTTAGAGTTCTACCACATCCAAAAAAATGAGAGAGCCTTTGTTCTTCAGGCACTTAGATATTTACGTCCAGTTTTCGCTGAGTTAGCAAGGAACAAGCAAACAACAGGCTTGGGCCACGTCACAGTAGCTGATTTAAAGCGATTACGAATTACTAAACCCGAGCAAAAAATTCTTGATGCATTTGAAGGGGTTGTTGGAAGCATTCAGCATCAGATTTTTCAAAATGCAATGCGAGTAAACACACTTGTTGACCTTCGCGACACATTGCTGCCACAATTGATTTCTGGACAGCTTCGTATTGCTGATGCTGAGACAGAAACTGAAAATGTACCTCCCTAATAATGACAGAAGATCAACTCGAACAAGAGACGCTTGAATGGTTAGTAGATGTCGGGTATACGCATCTTTATGGCCCAGATATTGCTTTTGATGGCCTATCACCCGAACGAGATGATTATCGGCAAACAACGCTCCCGTTTCGTTTGCGTGAAGCAATCAATAAGTTAAATTCAAATATTCCACCAAATGCTCGAGAAGATGCCTTTAAGCAGGTGGTTGATTTAGGTATTCCTGCTTTGTTATCGGCAAACCGTGAATTCCATAGACTACTAGTAACTGGCGTTCCAGTTCAGTATCAAAAAGATGGTGAAACACGGGGCGACTTTGTTCGATTAATTGATTGGGCTGATGTTGTAAATAATGAGTGGTTGGCAATTAATCAATTCACGATCAAGGGACCGAAACACACGAGGCGTCCCGATATTATTTTGTTCGTAAATGGGCTACCGCTTGTACTGATTGAACTAAAAAACCCAGCTGATGAAAATGCGGATATTTGGAAGGCATACGATCAGATACAAACTTATAAAGAGCAGATCTCCGACGTATTTCAATATAACGAGATATTGGTTATATCCGATGGAACAGAAGCGCTCTTAGGTTCTTTATCCTCTAATCCCGAGCGTTTTATGGCTTGGCGCACTATTGATGGTGCAATCCTCGACCCTCTAGGTCAATTTAATGAGTTACAAACTTTAGTTCGTGGCTTACTGGCACCCGAGTATTTTTTAGATTATCTGCGCTACTTTGTACTATTCGAAGATGATGGCCAATTAATTAAAAAGATTGCTGGTTACCATCAATTTCACGCAGTAAGAGCTGCCATTAATCAGGTTGTTAAGTCCTCTAGACCTGACGGTAATCATAAAGGTGGAGTTGTTTGGCATACGCAGGGTAGCGGTAAGAGTATTACGATGACTTGCTTTGCAGCTAGGGTTATGCAAGAGGCTGCTATGGAAAACCCAACCATTGTGGTGATTACTGACCGTAACGATTTAGACGGCCAATTGTTTGGGGTTTTTAGCCTAGCGCAAGACCTTTTACGTGAGCAGCCAGTTCAAGCAACTAGTAGGCAAGATTTAAGAGATAAGCTGGGTAACCGCCCATCGGGTGGCATTGTGTTCGCTACGATCCAAAAGTTTATGCTCGATGATGATGAAACTGCTTTCCCGGTCCTTTCTGATCGTAGCAATATCGTAGTCATTGCAGATGAAGCACATAGAACCCAATATGGCTTTGAGGCAAAACTAAAAGGTAAACCTGGAGAAGAGCGTTATCAGTCGGGTTATGCGCAACACCTAAGAGATGCCTTGCCTAACGCAACCTTTGTGGCGTTTACGGGAACACCAGTTAGTGGCGAGGATAGAGATACTCGAGCTGTTTTTGGAGATTACATTCACGTCTACGATATGCAGCAAGCTAAAGAAGATGGCGCAACCGTAGCCATTTATTATGAATCTAGACTTGCTAAGTTAAAACTTAAACAAGAAGATTTAACGATACTTGATGCTGAAGTTGATGAATTAGCTGAAGATGAAGAAGAAGGAAGTCAGGCAAAACTTAAGAGTCGGTGGACAGCCTTAGAAAAGGTAGTAGGAGCAGAGCCTCGTATTGCTCAAGTAGCTGCAGATATTGTTCAGCATTTTGAAGAGCGTAATAAGGCTATGGCTGGAAAGGCAATGGTTGTAGGGATGAGCCGTGATATCTGCGTTCACCTTTATAACGAAATCATTAAGATCCGTCCAGATTGGCATAACGAAGATCCTGAAAAAGGTGAGATTAAGGTGGTAATGACTGGTTCTGCCAGCGATAAAGCCTTACTACGCCCTCATATCTACGATAGTAAGACTAAAAAGCGACTAGAAAAGCGATTCAAAGATCCAAATGATGATCTAAAAATTGTGATTGTGCGAGATATGTGGCTAACAGGCTTTGATGCTCCTTGTGTTCATACACTTTATGTTGATAAGCCAATGAAGGGTCACAACCTAATGCAAGCCATTGCCCGTGTGAATCGGGTATTTAAGGATAAGCAAGGTGGATTGGTTGTTGATTACATTGGTATTGGCAATGAGTTAAAAGAGGCAATGAAGCAGTACACGGGCAGTAAAGGACGTGGACAGATTCAAGTAGATGCTCGTGAGGCATATAGCGTCTTAGCTGAAAAGTTAGATATCTTGCGTGGAATGTTGCACGGCTTTGATTACAGCAATTTCTTAACGGCTGGCCATAAAGGCTTGGCTGGAGCAGCTAATCACATATTGGGTATAAAGGACGGTAAAAAGCGATTTGCCGATACTGCTATTGCAATGAGCAAGGCATTCACACTTTGCTGCACCTTAGATGAAGCAAAAGAAGTACGTGAAGAAGTTGCTTTTATGCAAGGCGTCAAGGTCTTGCTAACAAAGCGAGATATCACTGCCAAACGTAAAACAGATGAAGAGCGTGATTTAGCGATTCGCCAAATCATTAACTCAGCCGTAGTGTCTGATAGTGTTGTGGATATCTTTGATGCAGTCGGGCTAGAAAAGCCTAATATTGGATTACTAAGTGATGAGTTTTTGGCCCAAGTTAAAAACTTACCAGAGCGTAATCTAGCAGTTGAGTTGCTAGAAAGGCTCTTGCAGGGAGAAATCAAGAGTCGCTTTAAGAGTAATGTGGTTCAAGAAAAGAAATTCAGTGACCTTTTAAATAACGTGATTTTACGTTATCAAAACCGTGCAATTGAAACAGCACAGGTAATGGAAGAGCTAATAGAAATGGCTAAGAAGTTCCGTGAAGCTACTACTCGTGGTCAACATCTTGGTCTGAGTGAAGATGAAGTGAAGTTTTATGACGCTCTTGCAAACAATGAGTCTGCTGTGCGTATGCTCGATGATGAAATCTTAAAAAAGATTGCTCACGAACTAACTGAGAATCTTCGAAAGAATATAAAGGTTGATTGGGCTGAGCGTGAAAGCGTTAGAGCTAGTCTACGTTTGATGGTTAGACGCATATTGCGGAAATACAAGTATCCACCCGATGAACAAGATGAAGCCGTAGAGCTAGTCTTACAGCAAGTTCAGGCTCTTGGTGAAGAGTGGGCTGAGATGGCAGCCTGAAGACTTAAAGCCACATAAATATTGGGCAGCTAAAATTAACAACGCCTTGAGAATTGCATCGGTATTCAAGCTGATACTGATATGTGGTTAGTTACCTTAAGCATTGGACGAAGCAGCTATTAGGCCAGAACCACATCCCTGTGGTACTCCAGGAATTTTTGCTGTTCACTTCTAAAATTACCCACATAAATATTTTTATCAATCCGCCATTTATCTAGTACTGACTTATCTAAATAACTCGATAAAATTAAACTCCCATTACCTTCAAATGAGATAAATCCCTTATCGAAAAGATGATCAATGTGAGGGGAGAGCAGTAGCCCATTGTATCCACTCAGTTTTTCAGTATCAGTTGATTTGGACCAGGGCTTGATATGACTTGCTATCAGATGTTTTGGATTTGCGACTTTCGTAACCCTGCAATAAGACTCTACTAAGCGCACATTAGCTTTAAACACGCCTTGTCCTCTGCGAGAGGTAATAATCTGTATTTTTTGAGTTTCACCAATATCGGTACGCATCTCAATTTCTGATTCAATATCATCTGCTTTTACTGGGGTGTCATATTCAACGCACTCTGATAAATCCATTACAGCAGCCTGTCCAATTGGACCTGCGAGAGAGAGTAACGCTGCTGCCATAGCCTCTGGCACTTGGGCTAAATAAATTTGATTACCCATACCATTTGCTCTTATAGGGGAATATTGACCCGGTAATGTAGGGGCTAATAGATCCATGTATTCACTGGGTTTAAAAGCGGCTGTGTTTAGCTCTTCAAATGCAACGTCTACTAGCCAACCATCGTTAAGCCAATTTGCCCCTGCAGAGCCAAAATCGGGTTTAACGCTCGATACTGCTTCATGGGTTACCACTCCAATAGCCTTGATAAAGGTATCTGCAAACGAGAACACCACGTCACCAGGTCGCATTTGGGTCATAAAGTTATATGACGGGTTGCTTCCACCATCTCTATTGGTCTTAGGTGACCACATAAAGTTACCTGGCACCTCTTGCTTATAAGTTTGGTTCTGGCTTACCCACCAATATTGACGATCAAGTAGCTTGATACTGGGGGCTGCATCTGCAAGTAGGGTAATCTGAAGTGTTTGATCAACGAATTGATTTAATAGCTGATCTGCTAACTTTTTAATCAGATCTGGGTTTTGAGCAAGCGCATCAAAGATCTCACTTTTAAATATGCTTACTACTTTCTCTTCAATGAGTTGTGCAGGTGTTGGTGTACTGATTTGGGAGAGTAAATAGGTCGGAGCTTGAATATCCCAGATGCCGTCATTCTTCAGGCGCCAGAAGGGCTCATTACGAGTATTGGAGGCATTGTTAGACCCGTATTTTTCAAGTAATCGTTTAAGGTCATGGTCGAAATCTGCAAAGAAAAAATAATTTGCATGATTATTCAGAATTTTCTCTAAAGCCAAGAGAAGCAAAATAGGCTTATGTGGTGCATAGCCATTGCCTACGCGAGCACAATTGATTTTGCTAAACAAGAGAAGAAGATCAGCTTCAATCATCATCAGGACCAATACTTCGCTTTACTTGGTATCACCCATCTCACACCACCCCTGGGATCTTCTAAATCGCCTTTGAAGCGTGGAATGAGATGAATATGTAGGTGAGGCACTGTTTGTCCAGCAGCAGGCCCATCATTGATGCCGATGTTGTAACCATCAGGCTTAAATTCTTTTTCAAGAATCTTTTGCGCTCTAGCTTGAAGACTAAGTAAACCTAGTTGCTCTTCCTCTGTAATCTCAAACCAAGATCCAATATGTCGCTTGGGGATTATTAAGGTATGCCCTGGTGATACTGGGAAGCCATCACGAATCACAAGCCCATACTCATTCGAGTCAATAATTCGATCGGCAGGAAGAGTACAAAAGGGGCAATTAGGCATATTTCAGATAGTTTATTAGCATTTATGAAGCTATTATTACTTTTATACGTAACTTCCTTAGTAAATAGGTCATGGCTCAACTTTTTCCAGAAGACTACCAATTAGCCGAAGGCGAGGTCTTGCATAAAGGAGAATTTAAAACCCTGGAAATGCTGAAAGAAGGTCTAAACGACCAATACATGGTTTTTCATGGGGTACATTGGACTAGAGTTGAAGAAGACGCAGCGATCTATGGTGAGATCGATTTCTTAATACTTAACCCTTATGGCCGCGTCTTGGCAATTGAGCAAAAAGAAACCCAAATAGAAGTGAATTTAAAGGGTGAACTTGTCCCGATTTATAAAGATGCAAACGGGCTAAGTAAGTCCTCTAGAACGATTAATTCACAAGTTAGCAGAAATATTGGTTCTTTACGCACTGAGTACCAGAATCGTTATCCAGAACAGCGCTTAGAAATTGATCATTTGCTTTATGTTCCGAATGCTAAGGTGGGCAAGAATTTACCCGCTAATATTGCGCTTGGAAGAATTGTAGATTCCACTAACCGTGAATCCTTGGTATCAATCATCAATGAGATGTTTGATAAAAATCCCATGCCTACTGGAGATCACACGGCTAAAACGCTTGATATTCAGACATTTTTCCTAGACAAGGCGGATGTGTGCCCGCAAATTGGCTTAATTGGTCAATCTGCTAGACAGAGAACCACAAGGCTGTCCAGCGGACTTGCGGAATGGGCTGAGCGATTAGATTTCTCGCCATTTAGACTTTGGGTGCAG
This sequence comes from Polynucleobacter antarcticus, assembly GCF_013307245.1. Taxonomy (NCBI): domain Bacteria; kingdom Pseudomonadati; phylum Pseudomonadota; class Betaproteobacteria; order Burkholderiales; family Burkholderiaceae; genus Polynucleobacter; species Polynucleobacter antarcticus. The sequence goes on along the minus strand of NZ_CP028941.1, from coordinate 1,170,552 downwards.
GGTACGGCAGGCTCGGGAAAAACGCAGCTAGCTTTAAAAGAATTGCGCAAGGCAGAAGTCCAGAATAAAACTGCCATGTATATCTGCTTTAATCGATCATTGGTTGATTCTGTAAAGATGAGCGCCCCTAACCCGAAAAATTGTTGGACGTTTCACGAACTTGCGAGATTTGTGGCCGAAAGCCAAGGGCAAGTGGTTGATTTTGGTGATGAGGCCACCTTTAAACAAATAGTGGATTACTTTCTAACTCATTACGATGAGCTAAAGGAGCAACTAGATGTATTGGTGATTGATGAAGGGCAGGACTTTTACCCTGAATGGGCTTCCGTCTTATTAGAGCTAGTCAAGCCTGAGGGCAGAATGATTTGGCTTGAAGATTATTCACAAAGAATCTATGGCAGACCCTCGATTGAGCCTGAGGGATGGGTCAAACTTTCATCCCCAACTAACTATCGCTCTCCTCAGCATATTTTGACTTTGATCAATGGCCTAAATTTGACAGATGACTATCTTGAGACTGGTAATGGATATGCAGGTCTCCCTCCTGGCCACTTTGTTTATCAGGATGGAGATGTTGTCAGTGAAACATCTGATGCAGTTCAAGATCTGATTGGCCAAGGTTTTGCCCCCGAATCTATTGCTGTTCTTAGTTTTCGTGGAGCGAAGAATAGTGTATTTCTCTCGGATCAAGTTGAGAAGATCAATGGATTCTCTATTAAAAAATCTACTGGTTATGACAAGGATAGCAATTCAACTTGGTCAAGCGGAGAGCTGTTAGTTGATACCTTGTATAGATTCAAAGGGCAGTGTGCTGACGCCATAGTCTTAACCGAGATTGATTTTACGGAGTGGGATCAAGTCACAAAAAATAAATTGTTTGTAGGCTTAACTAGAGCCAGACTGACAATAAATCTAGTAATGTCTAAAGTTACTGAAAAACTCTTTATCGAAAAAGGTTTTTTATAGAATTTGGTGAATTCATTCCAGATTTTTTTCTATTCTTTTATTTCTAGCTTCCCTAGCTCACCCCTTGAGCCTTTCCTAATTTAGATTGATCTATAAGCTCCTCATCTATTCATATATGCCAAAAATAGCAATCCAATGCTATTGACACCAACAGTTATTGATGTCATATTGACAGTAATAGGTGTCAATAATGATGTTTTAGGTTAAGTATTGCTTTTAGGAGATGGTTGAATGGGATTCTTTATTAATCAATATCAAGGGTTTAGCGGCAATGCCGTGGAAATGGCCTTGCTTGCAAGTCAGTGTGCACAAAACCTGCAAATGCCAGGAGACCTAGACAAGATCAATGAACGCCTAGTCCGGTACTACGTTGCTGAAGGATTAGTAGAAAAACCCAAAAGAATAGGGCGCGATGCCCAATACGGCTATTTGCATCTTTTACAGTTATTAGGAGGCCGCTTTTTAGTCGATGCCGGTTTTCCTATGCAAAAGGTGGCCCCTTATCTAGCCTCACTCAATGAAGCACAGCTAGAGGCTCTGGTCATGAACAAGACCAAACCCAATATGGCAGAACTTTTAGTGGCTTCCTTTCGGAATGAACCTATAGAGAGAGCTCATACAAAGAAGGAAGCATCCTTACCCCAAATCCCGTGGAGCATCCCAACCCCCTCAATACGCACCAGCAACGCTATGAAAGATGGCCTCGTAGATGTACTTAGCGCAGATTTAAATGCTTTTGCCAGCCGTGTACAGGGCAGTATCGAGCCCCCCAATACGGATCACTTAAACCAATTAAATGATCAACTCATCAACTTATCTGAATCTATCAAGAACGGGATGCAAGAGATGTTGGAGCGGAGCATGGTGACTTCTGAAAAAGAGCGAGCGGTATTGAGAGAAAACTTTAAACGATTAGAGCTAATAGTTCGAGACCAACAAGCACAGTGGCAAGACCTGATGGAAAGAGAGCGCCATGAACGGCGAGAGCAATTTTTTGAACTACAAGACAAATTAAATCAATTGATAGCGATGACAGCCCAAAACAAAGGAAAAGAACATGATTAACGGAAAGCAATTAGAGGTACTGTTAGATACCCGCAAAGAAGTCGTTGCTAACAACTTAGGACAAAGCCTTGATATGCTTTTGCGCTTACGAGCCCCTGCCCAAGAGATGGCACAGGGTAATGCGCAAGAGCGTGCCTCCTTAGCAATCTCTCTCGTGATTGATCGCTCTGGTTCAATGAATTGCGGAAAATTGGCAGAGGCAAAGCGCTGCGCACTGAACCTATTGGATCGATTGTCGGATGAAGATCGCATTTCAGTAGTGATCTATGACGAGCGTGTTGAAGTCTTACTCGAGATGATGGCGGTACGTATGGCTAAAACATTCCTACCAACTCGCCTAGAGTCAGTGGAGCCTAGAGGTACAACAGCATTACATCAAGGCTGGCTAAAAGGTGCAGAAACTCTAGCCCCAGGTACTGGTCGTGGGGTTATGAGTAGAGTCATTTTGCTATCTGATGGCCAAGCTAATCATGGTCTAACTCATGTTGATTCAATTTGCGAGCAAGTGCGTGAGCTTGCCTCTGCTGGGGTTAGTACAAGTACCGTAGGAATTGGACTTGGCTTTAATGAGGAGCTGATGACAGCTATAGCTAATGCGGGGCAGGGTAATTCTTGGTACGGAGAGCGCTCAGATGATTTAGCAGAATCGTTTGATGCTGAACTGAGCTCATTAACTACCTTAGTATGGCAAGACGTTCGCGTCAAGCTTGAGACACCGCTCTTACCTCGTTTAGGACAAATCAAAGTACGTAATGATTATGTAAAAGATGCACGTGACTATTGGTGCCTACCCTCTATTGCAGTTCAGTCAGAAGTCTGGATGGGCATTTCCTTATCTATGCATGAGGTCATTCGCTTACAAGAGAGCGGTACAGTCTTGCGGTGCATTATTTGTACCATTGATCAGACAGGGCGCGAATATGAGTTTTCTGTAACGCTTCCTCAGTTGCCAGTGGTAGGCTTAGCTGAATATCGTATGGCAACTGAGAATGAACTTGTGGCTCGTCGCTTTAATGAAATAGAGTCTGCTGATATTCAGCGAGAGGCACGCGCACATGTCAAGGTGCGTAATTGGGAAGCGGTAGAAGGTTTAATTGAGGAGTTAGAGACTAAGGGAAAAGATAACCCTTGGCTTACTGAAACCGTGAAGTATCTTCGTAAGCTATTGGAATTGCGGGATCACGAAGCTATGGAAAAAGAGTTGATGTATTCCTCTAGCAAACTGAAGAACCGCTCAGCAAGCTTGAACGACTCAATGTTATTTTGTATGTCAATGGAGGCGCTAGAGCCTGCCCATCTTCGCAAGAAAGTAGCGCAGGGGCGTAATACGGATTCACAAAGCTAGTAAAAAGAATTTATGAGTTCCACTATAAATAATAACTTCTGGAGATAAGTAATCAATTATGGCTACCGTATATATATTGCTGGATCCTGAGGTGAGTTTGATCAAAATTGGACGGGCTACCAATTTTCCTGAAAGAATGGCCAGTTTGTTAACTGCCAATCCTAGGCTTTCAGTAGTCCACAAGGAGGAGACTGAATTTGCCTCTAAATTAGAAAATATGCTCCACAAGCACTTCGCATCCCATAGGGAGCAAGGAGAATTTTTTAAGGTGGAATCCGATGTGGCAATCGTTTACCTCAATAAAGCCCATCAAGTTTTAAAGGAAATGGATCAGATCAAGATCGATGATTTTCTAAAGGCGGAGGAATTAGCCGACATACGAATGCCAGACGAAAGAGATTGGCAATTAGTAAATGAGTTGAGCAGCCTAGAGTCACAGATAGCAGACTTGCAAGTTGAGCAAGAGCTTTTACGTAAGCACTTAATGCAAAGAATTGGCACAAGCGCGGGAGTATCTGGTCTTGCTACCTGGAAGATTCAGCAATCAGCGCGCTTTGATTCAAGCCTTTTTGAAAGAGACCATCCCGAATTACATGCTCAGTATTCTAAAGTTACCGCAAGCCGAGTCCTGAGATTTAGGCGTTTTTTAAGGACGGACTCATACGATACTGGAGTAGATGAAGCTTAAACAAGATCCTAAGAATAGGAGCCATTTGAGCCAGTGCATAGACTTTCTAGGTAATCATAGATATGGAAGACTTTTAAATTTTCTGCACCAATAATGCATGGCACATTCCCAAATTGCAGAAATTGTGTCACTAGCTCATCACCCTTAAGTCCTTTATTGGGTAGATCATGAACAGAGTCATCAATTACTTTTTTGCAAACATCAATAGCTTGACCAAGCTCATCATATTCACCTAGGGATACCCAAGGACTAGAGCCTAGAGTCTGATTATCATTAAATAAATTGACTCGAAAAGATTTTACTGGCGCAGCTAATTGCATAAAGATCTCCTGAAGTTTTCCGTAGGACTTTAATCTTAACCTCAGGAGATACCCACTTCTCAATTACAGGATTGTCCACTCCTCTCCCTAATAAATCCCTGAACCTGATCAATAGTCCAAAACGACGACCTACCTATCTTGATGGGCTTTGGAAACTCTCCCTTTTGCACCATCAGCCAAAATTTCGATTTGGAAATCGGCATGACCTTCAAAATCTGAGGAATCCTCATTAAGGTTATGGGTGAAGATTGTTGATTCGTATTACTCATGATGACCCCCTTGACGGGCGCGCTTCAAATTCTTTCGATACACATTCAATGCCATCTTGGCTGAACTCATTTTTGTGTATCCATAAGAGCGATACAAGCTATATAACCGAATTGCGACCATCAAAAATATCTCCTTTTACATTTTGTTATGCATCATTTAGGGTGTTACTAAGGTGCAATGTAGTCAATGAAATTTCAGTGGTCAATCAAATATCAATACCCACTTTAAGATGACAAACTATTTTTTGACTACAAAAAAATATTTATTCACAGAAGTAACACGACAGGCGTCAATAAATGACTACAGGGCGCTCAGTCATATCTGATAGGCCTTAAGAAGCAATGGATACATGTGGAGTCATTAACACTTCAAATGTAAAAATATATTCTGTCAAATATTTAAAAAATCACTGACAGTAAATTTGTAGAAAAATAAGTTTAAGAAAAATCCAAAATAAACTGGATTGACGATACGCTTTTCAATTGATAGATTCATGTCCTGCGAAAAATATTACGCAGCCAGAGATCAATACGGAGACCGTCATACATGAATTACTACGAGCATCACATTGGGGACTACTCACAAGCAACATCCCATCTCACCTTTGTTGAAGATGCAACTTATAGCCGTTTGATTAGGAAGTACTACGCTACAGAAAAGCCGATACCGGCAGATATCAAGCTAGTACAGCGCCTGATCAATGCCAGGTCAAAAGAAGAAAAAAATGCAGTGATTTCCGTTCTCAATGAATTTTTTATCCTTACCGATGATGGCTGGAGACAAGATCGCTGTGATCATGAAATAGCCCGCTTTAAAGATAAGCAGATTAAAGCTAGGCGAAGCGCAGAAGGCCGCTGGCAAGCAATGCAGTTAGATGAGCCACAAGTACAAATTACCCCTGAAAACAGATGCGAACGCATTGCGTCCGCAATGCCAACGCAATGCTCACCAGTCACCAGTCACCAAACACCAGTCACCAATCTCCATACCCCAGGCAAACAAAACAAAGGAGGCGAAAAGGAAAAAATTACCCAAGGACTACCGACCCCACAGGAAAAATATAAAAGCTTTGCAGTCCTCATAAGCAAAGAAGGCAAAACCATTACTGTCGATGATCAGCGGATTAACGATATGGTCAATCTGGGCGCTACAGAAGCAGAAGTTGTGGAAGCCATCACCATAGCCAAAGAAACCCGAATGAAGGCCTCAAACAACACCCCCATCAATGCGGGCTACGTACTGGCCATTCTCAAAGGGGCGCGTAAGAAAGCCCAGGCTGGAAATCTAGAGGAGGACGGCTGGTGGAAAACCAATGAAGGAATAGACACCAAAGGGCGCGAGCTGGATATGAAAGCCCAAGGCTCAGAAAGCTATGAAGCTTTTAAAGCCAGAATTTTTACCGAGCTTCGAAAGCGCAAGGAGGCAAGTGATGCAGCCTAATCACCTCATTCAACCTATGGCTGGAGTGGTGAATCGACCTGATATGGAAGACTTTCCCATCGGATCGATTGTTAAAACACCTAGTGGGCGAATCGGAACAGTTGTAAAGCATCGAGGAGCCCAAAGCCGCTTTGATCTCTTTCAAAGAATCATTATTGAATTTGATGATCCGATGGGAGATTCAGTAGCACTACAACCTTATCTTTTGACCATCATTCAAAAGCCATCAGTAGCAGCAACAACAGCAGCAACAACAGCAACTACAACTTAAGCCAATACCCCATGATTGAAAATAATCAAACAAAATCAAAGAAAACCACAACGACAAAAACCAAGGGAGGGGCAAGGCAAGGAGCAGGGCGTAAAGAGGGAAGTCTGACTAAGCGAACCCGAGAGATAGCCGAGATAGCAGTCAATCAAGGTATTACCCCCTTAGAAGTCATGATCAGGACGATGCAGGAGATATTGGATGAGGCGACTAATCAAGACCATCAAGATGCAGCAGTGATGGCAGAGAACCGAATTAAGCTTTTGAACATGGCTGCCAATATCGCCAAGCATGCAGCGCCTTATATGCACCCCCGTCTATCTGCCATTGAACATACTGGCAAAGATGGTGCGCCTCTACAAAGCGGAGTATTGGTAGTGCCTAGTGCTATGAGTGTGGATGAATGGGAGCAAGCAGCCCAAACAAAGCCCTGATTCCCATTAAAAGTAGATGAAAGCCATCTGGACACCATTGCCGGGGAGTCAGACTTTGTTTCTGACATGCCCGGTCTATGAGGTATTGCTGGAAGGTACAAGAGGCGGGGGCAAGACCGATACCTTACTCATGAGTTACGCCCAGCATGTAGGAAGAGGTTTTGGAGATCATTGGCGAGGCGTACTCTTTCGCCTGACCTATCCACAATTAGCTGACGTCGTAGCTAAGAGTAAACGGTGGTTCTATCAAATCTTCCCTGGCGCTAAGTTCAATGAATCTGATTACGTATGGAAGTGGCCAACCGGAGAAATGTTGTACTTTCGGTATGGAGCCAACGAGGATGACTACTGGAATTACCACGGACACGAATATTGCGTAGCATTAGATACTCAAGTATTGACACCTGAAGGACTAGTCCCAATTGATAGGCTCCGTGTTGGGGATAAAGTCGTCACCTTAGATGGGGTTCGTCCCGTAACACGCGTATTCAAACCACAGCTTAAAGAGTGCGTTAAAGTTTCTGTTTACGACGACCATCTGCGTTTAATCGGGACGCAAGTTCAATCGGTAGATCACCGGCTTTTGACCAGCGCTCAAAAGCCTTGTTCATGGTCGTCCGAGTTGTCTCAAAATACTTTGCAATCTGATTGGTGCTCAGGGTCATGGCAAGGATACAAATCGTCTTTTTGTGACCATCCAAAAAACCAGGTGGCTTACGCTTACTTAAAAGGTCAGGAAAATTACGATATAAAGTTCCCACAGATACCCCCAGCAACTTTGCAGCATCCGCTGTTTTTCGACCAATCAATGCCTGCCTTACATCATCTGGCGCAAGGTGCGTTTCACTTGCAGGAATCCATTCAATTGCATTATCGCGACAAATTGCGCGAGCAAGAACAGGGCTTATGCCGAGTGAAAGAAGAGTGGCTTTGGGATTTTTTGCAGCCTGCCGAACTTGCTCGATCACTTCCTGATTGCGCCGTTTTGAGTGAGCCTGCATATGCTCCCGGGATGAGCCCAGCAATTCGAGATTTTCAATACGATTGTCATCCTTCTTACCATTTAAGTGATGAACAACTTCATGCGCTGTTAAGAATCGACCTAAATAACGCTCCATCTCACGGCGATGCTGGAGAACCCGTCCATGTAAATCTGCTTGCGGATGTTTCGGGCAACGTTCATAGACATAACCACTGTGATGGCGCAGTAACCTACCCTCATCCCTACAGTGGGCAAACTCAGAAAACAACACGGGCACTGACTGACGGGTGGGTTGTATATGAATCATGTGGTTCCGCTTTAACAATGGATATTGAGGTTGAAACAAGCAATCACTACATTACTAAAACAGGCTTAATTAATAAAAATTGCTGGTTAGGATTTGAAGAGCTCACTAACTGGCGTAACCTCTCATTTTACGAGACGATGCTTTCAACATGCCGTTCCACACAACCCAAAATCCCTAAAATGGTCAGGGCTACTTGCAATCCATTTGGAGTAGGTCATGCATCTGTAAAGGAAAGATTTCAGATAGGCGTAGTGCCCGCTGGAAAGATCATTAAGCAAGAGGGCACGTTAGCAAGAGTACGTATTCATTCAACGATTTATGAGAACGTTCATCTACTCAAGAATGATCCAGACTACCTCATTAACTTAGAGTCACTGAGTGATCCAAACAGGCGCAGAGCTTGGCTAGAAGGAGATTGGGATATCCACGTGGGAAGTTTCTTGGAAGGCGTGTGGCAGCCCTCTAAACACGTTGTGGAACCCTTTGCCATACCGCCAAGCTGGAAGATCTGGCGCTCGATGGATTGGGGATATGCAAGGCCTTATGCCGTTTACTGGTTTGCCTTATCTAACGATGGAGTCTATTACCTCTGGAGAGAACTCTACGGATATGGCGATAAAGAAAACACCGGGACAAGAGAAGATGCCACCGTAGTAGCGGAGAAGATCAAGAAGATCGAAGTCCACGATCAACGCCTTGGCTATGAGTACCGCATGAACTTAGCCGACCCATCGATCTTTTCCAAAATAGGAGCAGAGCGATCAATAGGTCAAATCTTTAGAGACAAGGGGGTCAAATGGACTGAAGCCTACAACGCACCAAGAAGCAGAGTCAATGGAGCACAAGAAATCATTCGCCTCTTAGCTGAAGAAAGACTCAAAATCTTCTCGACCTGCAAACATTGGCTAAGAACCATTCCCCAATTACCTCCAGATTCATTAAACCCAGAAGACGTAGATACCGATGCCGAGGATCATGCCTGGGATGCCACTAGGTATGGGGTAATGCGGGCAAGAAGAGTTGAATAAAAGTCTGAAACATAAATTTAAAAAATAAAATAACTGTACAAACGAACAGTGGTTCTAAACGTTGGAACTTTTCCACTAGCTCAATCAACGAGCCACCAAGTTACTAATCTGATTTCACCCAAAGAAAGCAAATGGGAAATAGACAACGTAACTATGCATATTTAATTGTTCAACTTATCTTCTATTTCTTTTATAGATTTTTTTATAAACAATCTTTATACATAGAGGGATGAAGAAAGTGGAATACGTAGAAAATTTAAGAAAAATAGTAAGTGTCAAAAAGTATCTAGATCAGTCTCTTTACAACGGCCACTCTCTAGTGACCTATGATTTACTTTTACGCATCCTAGAGTCGAACCTAAAGAACAAGCCGACGACGATCAAAGAGGTTTGCACCCAATCAACTCAAAGTATGCTCAACACACGCAAGCACTTAAATCATTTGATTAAGCATGGCTGGGTTGTATTGGAGCAAGACACTCAAGACAAGCGCCAAAGGCTACTCAAGCCAACTGATAAGTTGAAAAAACTCATTAATGAATTAGGTAAACATTTTTTTGATTAGGTAACAAAAATATACATATCTTATTTGCATATTAATCATGTTTGAATTTTATTGCTGTTCTTAGCACACCTCCCGATACTAGGTTTTTAAAAGGAGAGGTAACAATGAAAATAATTTCAAAAATCTTACTGACATCAGGATTATTAGCGGTAGCAAGTACAGCAAGTCACGCTCAATCAAGCCCAACGTTTGAAGGCTTTTATGGACAGGCTGGTATTGGTTACGAAATGGTTTCTCCATCTCTGAGTCTTGGCAATATAAATGTCACTGGTACAGGCCCTGCGGTTGGTTCTTACCCTTTTTCATCAAGCGTTAGTAATTCAAATAGTTTTGCAGGAACAGTAACAATTGGATATAACTATGCATTTTCAAAAGATTTTTTACTAGGGCTGGGTGCTGAGTATTCTCCAATTGCTGGCACAAAGGCAAACTACAGCGGAAGTAACGCACAATTGGGATCTGCTAACGGTCAATACAATAAAGAAAATTCATACAATATATTTTTATCGCCAGCAACTCCAATCGGTAAGGATGGATTACTGTACGGCAAAGTGGGATTTACAGGCGCCTCAGTTAAAGCTCAAATTAATGGCGGAAGCTCCTCGACAAGTAACTTAACTGGCTACTCCCTAGGCCTAGGATATAAGCAATTTATTACTGGTGGTTTGTATGGCTTCGGTGAGGTTAATTATGCAAGCTACAGCAATAACACTTCAAATGAAACGGTATCAGCTGGTACCTATCGGCTATCACAAAATTCAACAATCAGCGCCAATGTAACTAACTTTCTTGTTGGTATTGGATACAAGTTTTAATTACTCGGTAATAGGGGCTATGGAGCCCCTTTTTTATATTAAAGGTTTAAATGTTAAGAAATATTATTGCGGCAATATCTTTATTAGCATCTGCTTATTTACTTGTAGGCTGCTACCCAACATCACTTTCAGATCAAGCAAAGGATATGAATGCCGCAAAAGGCGAGGGCGATAACCTTTCTATTGCCAAAGTACAAAAAGAAATCAAAATAGGTATGAGCTCTTCTGATGTTGTCACTATTTTAGGCTCCCCCAATATGGTGACTACAGATGATAAAAGGCGTGAATCTTGGGTTTACGACAAGGTCTCAACTGAAGCAATGGGATCAGAATCTACAGGACGCTCATTCTTTTGGCTCCCTGCTGATAGAAACGCCGTGGCAAGCCGTACTCAGAAAACATTAACCATCGTCATCAAGTTTGATGAAAAAGGCATGGTTAGAGATTTCGCGTACAACACCTCTAAATTCTAAGTAGGCTAACTCAATGAAAAAAATCATAGCTAGCCTATGTATTGTGTCTATGCTCGCAGGTTGCGCGGCAACGATCCCGCCAGAAGCACTGCAAATGCAACCTGATACGCTAGCTAATCGTCAGATTCAATCTCGTAAATACGACATCAAGAGTGAAAAAGAGCTACTAAGCGCATCCTCTAATGTATTACAAGACATGGGTTTTAACTTAGATGAGTCACAAGTGCCCCTTGGTGTCATTGTGGCCTCTAAGAGCAGAGATGCGACGGATGGTGGACAAATTGCCGGCGCCATTCTATTAGGTGTTTTATTTGGGGCGGCTGCGGTAACTTATGACAAGGATCAAAAGATTCGAGCTTCACTCGTTACCAAGCCTGCTGTAACTAATGATCCTATTCGTGTAACCGTAGAGACCAAGGCGGGTAAAAACATTAAGTTTGATCAACCCGTCGAAGCTGGCAGTGGCTTTGTAGTGAGGGTTACCTTCCAAAGATTGGTTTGGAATCAAAGAGGAATTCTGACAAAGATTGAAGGGGTCAATGACCCAGAGATCTATAAAGAGTTCTACGACAAGCTATCCAAATCCATCTTCTTACAGGCTCAAAATGTTGAATAAATCTACAGCAGTGCGAATCACCCTAATAGCGATTACTACTTCTACCGTGCTGTTAACTGGCTGTCAGACCATGAAAGAGCGAGTTTTAGACTCTTCTGCTGATGGGCAGACTTCAGTGGAACTTAGAGCTATTCAATCACGCGCCTTTGACACTACGGACAAGACAAAGACCATGCGCACAGTTATTGCTACATTACAGGATTTAGGATTCGTAGTGGATAAGGCTGACCTAGAGCTTGGCTCTGTATCAGCTACCAAGTTAAGTGGGTATGCCTTAAGAATGACTGTATCAGTGCGTCCAGGAGCCTCGGGCAAGAATATGATCGTTCGGGCTAATGCTCAATACAACAATATGGCTGTGACAGATCCTAAGCCATACCAAGATTTCTTTGTATCCCTTCAAAAGTCCATGTTCTTAACGGCCAATAATGTTGATTAAAAGCGTTGATTAAAAACGTTGACTAAATAAATCATGGCAGAACAAATCAGTGCATTTAAGATCGTTTCAATTAATAAGGATGCAGAAGTTTTGGAGTTAGAGGATGAGGACTTTGGCCTACAGATCAGTATTCCCATCACGGGAAGTAACTTGGTATCCGCTCAGATTATTGGAGCTTATGATCTTGAGCTTACCTATCATGACAGTACAAGTAAGGTGGTTCGTATTCTGGAGTAGGGATTGCTAGCAATGAGACGTTGAAATGAAGCTCATGAGCCCATTACTATTTGTATCTATTCATAGACACAGATCAATTTAGAAGAATGCGGTACCCAAACTTGGCGCGTTTACAACGCGCTTACGATAATGACGGAATTTGTCGCAAGCCACTTGGGTGTGTAATTACTTATTCCGCCCCGTCACTGATCCAATTATTCCCCAAAAAACAGTTTGACCGCAATTTAGGGCTATTAACCAGCTATTGGCAGGTCTAATATATTCGTTTACAATCAATTTCAACAAAATATTGTTTAAATTAAAGGAATATGACATAAATGCTTCATTCAATCAAAATCAAGAATTTTCAGTCTTTTTTGGAAGAAGCTCATATTTCGATGAAGATGAGTCAGCATGTTCCTATAGATGATCGCTCATTTAGCACCATACACGAGAACAGATTATCCAAAGCAATGGCAATTATCGGGCCAAATGCAAGCGGAAAGACTGCCCTTATCAAATCAATAGCATTTTTGGATTGGTTCATTAAGCATTCGTTTCAAAGTAGGGTGGATGCACCAATTCCTCTGGTAGCTCACTTTTTAGCCAAAGGTGAGCCAAGCCATTTTGAAGTTGAATTTGAGATGGACGAAAAGGAGTGGAGATACTCTCTGGATGCTGATGAACATCGTGTTTATTCTGAGTCTTTATATTGCAAGCAAAGTCGTGCGTTTTCTTACGTCTTCACTAGAGATTGGGACGAGGAAGATAAAAAATACAATATCAAGCAGAAGCAGTTTGGTCTTTTGCAAAAGGAGGCCGAGAAAGTTCGTGAGAATGCTTCGCTAATCGCAACTGCTGCTCAATATGAGGTTCCTCTAGCATTGCAGATAGTTTCGGGATTTGTATCTAGCAATGTCAATATATTAGGCCGCCAGTATTTGGATGATATTCAAATTATTAGTGCTTCTGCAATGTATGCAGGAAATGAAGATATTCGTACTCAAATGAATCAGCTCTTATGTGACTGGGATTTAGGACTCTCGAGTATCAAGATTGAGAAGCAGATTCACACTCAAGAATCCGGTAAAGAGGAGGACATATTTGTCCCTATCGGAATGCACAAGATCAATGGCGTTGAGCATGCGCTAATATTCAAACATGAGTCTAGCGGAACTCAGGGGGCTTACCTATTGCTCTCAAGAATATTGCCAGTATTAAATAACGGTGGTCTTGCAATCATTGACGAGCTCGAAGCAGACCTACATCCCCATATGCTTCATCCGATACTGAATTTATTCTTCTCAAAAAAGACTAATCCAAAAAATGCCCAGATTATCTTCACCTGCCACTCAGTTGAGGTGTTGAGTCTCCTACACAAGTCACAAGTTGTATTGGTTGAAAAAAACTCAGAGTGCGTCAGCGATGCGTGGCGTTTAGATAGCGTGAAAGGCGTAAGAGCTGACGATAATTTGTATGCGAAGTATATGGCTGGTGCTTATGGCGCCATACCACGGGTCTGATTTTTTAAATGATCAAAAGAATTCGTTATCAGCGTAAAACGCTGCTTGTGATGGGGGAGGGAGATTGTGAAGAGGCTTTTTTGCGACACCTCAGAAATATCTACTGCTCTGATAATGAGGGGGTCTCTGTCACTATCAGAAATGCTCAGGGAGGTAGCCCAATTAGCATTGTGACTCAAGTCATTCGATTTACGAGGCTAAATAACTATGACAAGAAAATTGTTCTATTGGATACGGACCTTGCATGGCCTGCTGAGCTTAAAAAAACTGCCAAGGACCACGGCATTTTGATGCTTGGTTCAAAGCCGTGCTTAGAAGGTTTACTGCTGAGCATGCTAAAAATGCCTGCGTCAACAAGCTCCAAGGACTGCAAGAGGACTCTTCAGTCGCATACAAATGCAGACATGACTGAGTGGCGACACTATGAGTCATGTTTTTCACGAGAAGTAGTGGAGAAAGCTAGAGTTTTTTTAGTGGAGCTTGATAAATTATTGACGCATTTTGAGGGAAGATAAATCCGCAATAAATTCCTAATGCATTCATGCTGAATTTATAAATAGGGGTGCCTAAGCAGACCCAAGCCTCCACAATCCTTCAACAAAAATGGATCGCCCGCATTACCCATGCGCGTGCTCACTGGGCGACATTTCATAAGCGCGTAAGACATAACCGCAATACGGTAGCTGGGTTTAATTGGAATGCCGACCCCACAAGTAAAGACTTTTATAGCTTACGAGCCAACCTCATTCATGGCACGATCTCCGCAGTTCTACCTAACGTCTATGCGCGTAACCCAGAGATCTCCATTGCCCCATCCCATGCGGGCGCGGATATCAAGCTCTTTTGCAATACGCTGGAGAAAGTCACCAATAAATCCCTAGAGCATGCCCAACTCAAGAACCGAGCAAAAGCCACCGTAAGGGCAGCTCTGACCTGTAGCTTTGGAATACTCAAAGTGATGTATCAACGAGATCCCAGTAAGGATGGGTACATACAGGGACGCATCAACGATGCCCAAGAGAACCTGCTAGCCATAGAAGAGTTAGAACGAGGCCTTAGAGATGATCAATCTAAGCAAGCCAGTAAGAAGGCAGAGCTAGAAGAGCTTATTCAATCTCTACAAGAACAAACTGAAGTGCATGCAGCTGAAGGGCTTGTCATTGATCGGGTACTGACCGAGAACCTTCTGATTGACCCCTCTATCTGTGAGTTTTGGGATTATCTAGATGCCGACTGGATCTGCCAAGTTATCCCCATGAAACGCGGTCAAGCAGAAGCCCTTTATAAAAAGAACCTAGCTAGCGCAAAGATGTATCAACCAGGGCAAGGGGAGTTCTCATACAAAAAGGCTAAGCGTTTAGCCTCCATGCACTTAGATGCCAGCACAGCCCCAGTGGCTGATGATCAACAAATAGCAGTACTAGAGATCTGGGATAGAACAACCCAACGTGTGTACACCATGGTAGAGGGCGCGAATGAATGGCTACGTGAACCCTATTCACCACCAAGGGCAGGAGAGCGCTGGTATCCATTCTTTCTACTTCCATACCAAGTTGTCGATGGCCAATTTGTTGGTCCAAGCTTGGTCGATCTAACTGAGCGCCTACAAGAAGAGCATAACGAAACACGAGATCGATTTAATCAACATAGAGACCTCTGTATACCGGGATGGGTAGCCTCGGCTGACATAAACGAAAAAACTATCAAGAAGCATTCAGATAGTCGTTTTGGCGAAATTACCATCGTCGATACCGAAGGTAAACCTTTAAACCAAGTGATCATTCCGAGAGGTCACCCCAAGATCGATCCGATTGTGTATGACACCAGCGCAGTGCGCTATGACTGGGAGCAAGTCACAGGCTTACAAGATGCTGCCCGATCAACGGTAGTGCGACCCAAGACCGCCACTGAAGCCAATATCTTGCAAAGAGCCTTATCTGGGCGCGTATTCGAATTCAAAGACCAGATCGAAGATTGGTTACAAGAGATAGCGCAATACAGTGCCCAAGTGCTCTTACAAGAACTCTCCAAAGAGCAAGTAGAGCGCTATATGGGAGCGCCACTGAGTAAGACCACGATGCTAGATGGCAAGTTAACCATCACCCAAGAAAAAACCTTTGATTGGCCTGAGCTCACCAAAGAGAAGATCTTTGACCTAGTAGATCTACGTATACGCGCAGGCACTACTGGCGCACCTGATGGCATAGAAGAAAAAGAGGGTTGGCTCAAGGTCCTACCCATGATTACAAATCTATCAATACAGATGCAAAACCTACAAGCCAGAGGAATGGATTACGAACATATCCGTAATCTCCTACGCGAAACGCTCTTGCGGTATGACGATCGTATCGATTCAAATCTATTTATGCCAAATATTGAAAAGCAAGCAGAGGGTTATGTTGATCCCAGCTTAGGAATCAATCTCTTTTCAGAACGGCGCCAAAGAGTAAATATCGAAACAAGTAATAACAGTAATTTATTAAAAGAGGAGACAGGTAATGACACAGGGGGTTGATAGGGTGCAAGAGTTTAGTTCGGGTGTATTAACGAATGGTGGTGCTATTCAGAGAGAGCAAGAGCGAGAGGCCAAAAAAGAACGAGAGCGTCTTGAAAAAGAGGCTTATGAAAAGCAGGCTGCTGAGAGCGCCGCAAAACGCAATAAGGCTAGGGAGGAGCGCGCTCTAGAGCTCATTGCACAGGCACAAGCAAAAAAGGCTGCCTATGAGGAGGGTCAAAGAATCGCTCGTGATAAATCCATTCGTGATGAAGAAGAAAGGCTTAAAAGCATTGCAATCAAAGAAGCGGCTCGCTTAGTAAGACAACAAGAGCTTGAAATTCAGAAGGCGGCAAAAGAAGCCCAAAAAGCAGAGCGTAAAAGCCAAGCAGTAAGTTTGCTAGATGATCTCAGTAAAGAGAAAATCAATCCAAGCTCAAACTCAAACTCAAACCTTTGCCCTAGCCTTTCAAAACTTGCGGAGGACCTTGAAGAAGGTGAAGAGGTAGAGGTAGAGCTAGATGTAGAGGGGGTAGAAGACCTAGAAGCCCAGACAACATTTAATCCAGTAAAAGGCGAAGTGTATATCCCCGCTTCTATGGCTACTATAGAAGGAAAATTAGAGCCCCAGTCAGAACCTCAGGCATATGATCTTGGCGCCTTATTGCCTACCCCATCAGTCATTACCGTAGAGGCCCTTGCACAGTCTTCTGCGCCAGCTGAAACCGCAGAGGAGTTGCTCTCTAGGGTCTTGAACCCACAGTCTACGGACTCTAATCCCGAGCTAGATGAGGGTATTGATGCAGAAGCTTCTAGCGACATCAAGTCAAAGCGAGGGCGCGAACGGATGCAGAAAATTATCAACGAGAAGCGTGACCTAGAAAAGCAGGTTGTTGATTTGCAAACTATGGTGACTACGCTTCAGGATGCGGTTCGTAAATATGAAATAGAGGGTAATTTCGTGGGTAATGTGATGACTTTGGCTGATGCCAAGAAAAAACCATCAGAGCTAGTGACTGAGGCAAAGCTGCAAATGCTTAAGTTCTTAAATACTCGTTCAGATGAAATTGATCATATCGATAAGGCAAACTGTTTTAATAAATACATGTCAGACCCGTTTTATATGCAGGTCTTTGTGCAAAGCAATCAACCCGAACAATGGCAAACCATGATTGAGTCTATTTATGAGTCCATTGAGAGGCCAGAGCCCAGCCTTGCAAATAACAAGCCGATTGCAAATCAAAGCTTTCAGCCTATTCGGGCGCGAACCTCAACATTAGGAGCACCGTTGGCTAGTGTAGGTAATCCAATGGATCGTATTGCCCAGCACCTAGGAAATATGGGAATTTGATATTAATAACAATTAAATCAGATATTTAACATACTTTATTTATTATTAACATTGTGTATGTTAATGATTAACAAATAGTGTTAAAATGGAAGAATGAAGGATGCACATAATCTATTTAATCAGGCGATTACCTACTTGCACCAAACCCTAGGAGAGGATTTGGTGCAGGAGGGCGCCTGGGAGAGAGGGGCACAATTGCCTCGTTATATTGCCCAAACATACGATATTGGCAAAGCTAGATTAGCTGGAATAGAGGTTCTTCTGATGGCTAACAAGGATGGTGTTCAAGCATTACCAGCGTTGCTAAAGCAAAGAGCGCTGATTCAGAAAGAGGCTGGGGTGCCGGTTATTTGGGTTGGAGATACTCTTCAGGCTTATGCGCGCAAAGAGATGGTTGCAAGGCGTATGCCTTTTATCATTCCGTTTAAACAGGTCTACTTGCCTCCATTGGGTGTCGAGTTTCAAGAGCGCGCTTTGGCAACAAGTGTTGATGCCAAAGAAAAGCTACATGTGGCAACGCAGGTATTTTTGATCAATGTACTACTTGGAAATTTACCCGATACATTAAACCCGAAAGAGATCGCCGCTCACCTTGATTATAGTTTGATGACCATGACTCGCATTAAAAGCGAGCTGATGGAGCATGGTTGGCTGGATGTTGGCGCATATAAGAATGAGCGAATTTGGCGCCTGAATCTTCAGGGTAGCGCACTATGGGATGCCGTCAAGCCTTGTTTGCAAAACCCTGTGCGGAAGCGCATTTGGCTTCGTAATCCGCACGATAAGTTTCTGCAGTTGCCGCTAGCGGGATTAAGCGCACTGGCAGAGCAAACTATGTTGGGTGAACCGCAAAACGTAGTCCGAGCTATAGGTGAAATGGAGTGGCGCAGTACGCAAAAAGAGTTGATTGCCGAGCAGATGTTACCTGAGGCAATTGAAGGCGCTCTAGAGCTAGAGGTTTGGCGCTATGCGCCTTGGCGAACTCAACATAAGCAAGAGAGAAATGACTATGTGGATCCATATTCTTTACTTCTGAGTTTAGAGGATATGAACGACGATCGAGTGCAAATAGCATTAACTGAAATTAGAATAGGGGCGAAGTGATGGCTGGACCAGTAGGATTGGAGTTATTCCAAAATACATTTCGAGGTCATGAGAATCAGTTTGTATTGATTGGCGGTATGGCGACCTATCTTGCTACAGAAGAGGCTGGACTACCATTGGGGAGGGTTACCAAGGATTTGGATATTGTTTTAATCGTAGAGGCATTGGATGTTAACTTTGCAAAAAGTTTTTGGAGTTTTATTAAAGCTGGTATCTACGAGAACAAGATGAAGGGTGATGATGGGAGGCAGTTTTATCGCTTTAGTCAGCCCCAAGCATCTGGATATCCTAAAGAGATTGAGTTATTTTCGCGTAAGCAGGATATCTTGGTAGATGGGGAGCCGGGCGATATTACACCGATTACATTTGATGATGAGGTATCGAGCCTCTCAGCGATATTGCTCGATGAAGATTACTACGGATTGATTCGCAGTGGGATGCGTGATGGAGTGTGCTGGGCCGATGCATCAATACTGATTCCCCTGAAAGCAAAAGCATGGTTAGACTTGCGCCAAAGGGGTGAGAGTGGAGTAGCAATAGACTCCAAGAAGATTCGGAAGCATTTGAGAGATGTTGTTTTGCTGCTGGCAACCATACCCGAAAATCAAAAGATTGCCATACCAGCATCTATTCAAGTTGATATCAAACAGTTTCTTGCTCAAGCCGCAAAAGAAGCGGTTGACATAAAAGAGCTTGGACATGCAAAAAGCGTTACATATTCACAGGTGCTTGACCAATTAAGAGCTACTTTTTTATAGAAGTTTAATTAGCTGGATCAAAATTCCGTCAAGGGCACCCCAAAGGGGTGGCTTGCACACCCTTGACGGCTACAAGCAAAAAAACGCTTATTAATGCCCAAAGTGGCACAAAGACACATTGGGCATAAAGACTAAAGGCGACTTATTTAAGTGCCGTAAGAAAAACCCCAGAAATATCCCAAGCCCATACTCAGCACCCCAATAATCAATAGATGTAGTGAAGGCTAAAACCCAAGCTACTGCTTCACACCAACGCGTTAAAGCTAGAGTCGCGCCTAGTAGCGTAGCAATGGATGGGTCCACGCTCCATCAAACGGTAATGAAGCTAACTAATTTATAGATAGATCAATCAATAAACATTAATAGGGGTGGCATATGCCAATTTCAAATACAGACTTGCAAGAGCTTGCTAAGGTTTCCTTAGATGAGTACTTGCGCAATCTACCGGTAGACCAGATCGCTGTAGAGAGACCTTTCCTGAAAAAACTCATGGAAGGACGTAAAAGCCTATTGGGCGCAAAACAGAACGTCGTAGAGAACATCCGTAAAGAGCATGGGAGTAATTTCTCCTGGGCCTTTGGAGAAGAGACCGTCAAGTTCAATAAGCGCAATACCACTGAGCAAGCCTCATTCCCATGGCGAAGAGCCGTTGATGGTCTATATATCGACTATGACCGACTCTTTAGTAACGGCATTAAGGTACGTGAAGGTGGGGCGCGAGGCTTTCAGCTTGAATACAACGAGCGCGTGCAGCTGATCAATCTATTGGATGAACAGCTAGAAGTTCTCAGAGAAGGCTTTCTCAATAAATTAGACCTAGAGTTGCACCGCGATGGCTCGCACGGTGCTGATGCATTGGTTGGTCTCGATAGCTTAGTCAGCCTTGCACCTGATGCCGGTACCGTTGGCGGGATTGATCGAGCCAAAGCAGTGTACTGGCGCAACTATGCTGTCAAAGACATCACATCAACAGCGCCCGGTAACTTGGTGGGCGAGATGGAGACTGCTTGGCGCCAATGTATTAAGAACGGCGGTAGTCCTGATTTCATTATTGCTGGGGGTAAGTTCATTGACACCTATCGCAAACAAGTCACGGTGACCCATATTGCTGGATCAGGGGAGACCAAGTACATCGATGCCGGAGTGGGTGCAGGAGTCAATACCGGGCTCGCGTTTAAAGGCGTCGAGATTGTATGGGATCCGCAGTTTGATGAGTTAGATGCGATGGCCAATAGAACAGTGGAGTGGAGTAAGCGCTGCTATTTTCTCAATACCCGCTTTATGAAGCTGCGCGATGACGATCTAGACATCGTTGCCCCAATTCGTCCGCACGACACCCTAGCGATGTATGCGATGGTGAACCTGCGCTGCGCCTTATCTATCTCACGAGCCAATGCCCATGCGGTATTAGCTATTCAATAAGAAAGGAAAAAGAATGCAATCCCATTTATCAGATAACAAGCAACCAACGCATAAGGAGTTAGTCCATAGTGATTTTCAAATACGAGAGGTGGAAGCGGTGGTGCGAAGAGATGCCTTTACGACCATTCATGTGCATGTGCCGCCCTATGAAACCAATATTTTGCGTAATTTGTTTGGGCGCGAGAATGTCACGGTATTGGAAAGGGCGCAAGAGACCACCATTACCCCAGAGCAAGAGTATGACCGTCTATGTGCCAAGTATGGACACGAAGTCGTAGCTAAAGTCTTTGGAGAAGATGACGGTGATCGCCTAATGGAAATCGTAGAAGGGCTGATGGCAGAAAAACGCCTTAAGTCAAACCAAGAGGATGCGACAGAGCAAGTACCCGAACTAGGGGGAGAGTCGAACCAATCGCAACAGTCTCAGCCACCAGAGATCAAGGGAGCCAAGAAACCCTAGCAGTAGGGATGATAGCCAAAACTAGCGGGTGTTTGGGTGCGGCTGTGGGTGTGCAATGAGCGATGGTGTGGGGCGCACGTAACTGCGCCTCACTGCCAACCCACAAAAAACCTATGGCGGCTGTGGGGCGGTGGACTTCCAAAGGAAATATATAACTCAAGCATCTAATAAAAAACCAGATACATGCTTCCAATCATTTCTTCTCTAGTACAAACCTTGGCCGTCAATGGCCTTGGATTACTTGCGGGCGCGGTACAAGCCAAAGGAAAGGAATTTATTGAGAGCAAGATCGGAGCGCGCATTCCGGATAACCCCAATCATGAGGACCTGATCAAGCTCAAGCAACTAGAGATCGAGCAAGAGCAACTATTACTTGAATACAACATCAAGCAAAAAGAACTTGAGATAGAAGAATCCAAGTTACTTGCTGAGATGCATAGAGCAGCTCAAGAGAATGCCACTCAGCGCTGGCAATCGGATATGGGTAGTGATTCCAAGCTATCCAAGAACATTCGTCCTGGTACGCTCGTATACATTCTCACAGCCTATCTTTTGTTTGCTCTTCTATCTGCCATGGGAATCGACATCAACGAAGCCTATGTGAGGCTCTTAGGAGAGTGGGGTCAGCTAGTCATGCTGGCGTACTTTGGCGGCAGGTCAGTTGAGAAGATCTTTGAGATGCGTATGCATGGTCAAAACAGAAAAGAGCAACAAGAATGAGTAGTCTAGTAACAGAGCAAGCAGCATTCTTATTAGATGTTAGTCGCCTGGTTCAATTTGCTCATGCAGAAGGCTGGGTGTTAACCGGAGGAGAGCTCTGGCGTTCACCAGAACAGCAAGAGATTTACTTTAAGACCGGTAGATCTAAAACCATGAATAGCAATCACCTAAGACGCTGCGCTATTGATCTGAACTTCTTCTGGAATGGAAAGCTTATTTGGGACAAGGAGCTTATTCGAACAGTAGGCGAATATTGGGAAAGTCTCAGCCCCAAGAATCGATGGGGAGGGAACTTCAAGGGATTTGTGGATGTGCCGCACTTTGAGAGAATGCATTGATACCTGCATCAATATAATTTTGCCAATCAGCCATTAGTAAGGAGCGTTTATCTAATTGATCCTGTCTTCTATAAGCCGCCTCAGCTTTATTCTGAATGCTATGAGCTAGGGCTAATTCCACGGTTTCATTTGAATACTCAGTAGTCTCGGCGGCCCAGTCTCTAAACGTTGATCTAAAGCCATGTGGGACGTACATAGAGTACTTGGGCATCTTCCTCATCATTGTAAGTAGAGCCATGTTAGACAGAGGGCGCTCCTTATGTAGGAAGCTAGGGAATAAATACGAATTCACCCTGATTGTCTTCAATTGATCGAGGATTTCCATTGTCCTTGTATTTAGCGGTACTCGATGCTCTTTGCCGGCCTTCATTCTCTCAGCGGGGATAGTCCATACCTTTTTCCCCAAATCAAACTCATCCCATTGAGCTTCAATAACTTCACTGGTTCGGGTGGCAGTAAGAGTAAGCAATTCAAGCGCAGAAGCAGAATATCCACTATGTGCTCTAAGGTCCTTCATAAACTCTCCGACTCTTTGAAACGGTAGAGCAGGGTGGTGAACCACTTTCTTAATCTTGCTCGCTTTTGGAAGAAGATGGCATAGGGCGCCTTGATATCTAGCTGGGTTGTCTCCAGTAATATATTTGTGCGCTTTACACCAGTCAAGAATTACTTCAATACGTTGTCTTACACGTGTAGCTGTCTCAGTTCTAACTTTCCAGAAAGAGCCTTCTAAAGTGCCATCCTTTTTCTTAATATCTTGCTCCAGCAATTTAACTATATGAGCAGTTGTAATCTGATCTACTTTTAGTTTTCCGATTATTGGCAGTGCGTAAGTATTGATAGTGCTTACCCATTGATCCTTGTGCTTTGAGTTTGACCATTCGGCCTGCTTAGTTTTGATACACCTATCTGCAGCATCTTTAAAGGTGATGGAATGCTGATGGGACTCCTTTACCTTAAATTGTTTCGCTTGACGCTGTTCAATGGGATCCACCCCCTCAAAAATTACTCTTCTGAGGTCTAGAGACTTTTGTCTGGCAGTGGCTAGTGAACAAATTCTCAACGATCCGAGCCCCATTGCCCGTCTTTTGCCGCTAACAGGGCTGGTAAACCTATAGAGCCAGCATCGGGCAAGTTCGTCGCATCCTTCAAACACCCTCAAATACAGACCTTTGGATTCTGGGTCTGCATACCATCCAGGATGGTTTATCGCTAGAATTCCTCTAGCAGTAAATTTAGTTGATTTCTGACCTTTCGATCTTTCTTCGCCACTATTTATATCCATGTATTGCTTACCATCTCGCTTACCAGTAATACATAGATTTTAATAAGTTTGGATGGGTTACTCAGGAGTAGGGTCTACCTTCTAACCCATATAAATGAATGGTTTTATGGATGGGTATAAACTGCAAAGGAGTGGCAAGATTGAGATCTCGTCTCCGCCAACTACGCCCTGAGAGCCTTATTCTATAAGGCTCTTTTATTTTGTGGGTTCTCTACCCACCAGCCTACCCACCACTAAAACATTGCTTAAAGATGGATTTCTATGGATTTCCCTGAGATTTTCATGAATAGATTAAAACTAGCTCTGATTTAAGTCTAGTTAAGTGATAAAGGGCTACACGGGTACTTCATCAGACTATATCTAATGAAGTACCGCTACCATTTGAATAGTTGGAGCTACGGCACGAACTATTTTCTCTATCCCATGCCCAGGGTTGGGTCTGCGCTGTGACACTAACAGTCCCGCTTTTTCAAGTAGTCCTACATCTTTTGTAATTGCCGCACGATCCCTATGCAGCTTACTACTGAGTTCATTAATACTTTTAGGTTGATTCATAATCTCACGCATGAGTTTCCGCCGTGCATCCGAAAGTATCTTAAATAATTCCTGCGGATCCTCAAAAGTAAGGGTAATGGTTCCGTCAAGCACCTCATTTTGGTCAGCCCGTTTAGCTGCCTTTTTAGCCTTGGAGAAGAATGAATCTATATCCCCAGTCCGTATTACAACTTTAGTCATTTTTTACTCCTTAAATATTCTGTGCTGATAGCTTGCCATTCCTTTTGAAAGTTCTCGACAGTCTTTTCATAGCTTTCAAATTTAACAGTCTCAATTTCTCCTAAGTAATGACGGTGATGGTAGTTGTGGGCATTGTCGTAACCTAAAACCCGTCCATTATCTTTTTTGCATAGTTCATGATTAATGTATGCCAGGTTGTATCTTGTGACCTTAATAATTTTATCTTCTTGGGTTCCCCACACTTCATAACTGAGTAGCCCACCCCCACTTTTTCTTTTTAGCTTAATGACTTCTCGCTCTAGTAAGCATTCTATTTTTTGATTAGCCAATTTTTTTCTATTCATTCATTGTATATCAGATGTGTTATAAACGCACACACCTGAATATCCCTATATTTATTGACCTAAACTACAAACTCCACCCCATAATTTTAAGTAGTGAGGATGACAATGTAGTAAATAGGGGCTTCAAAAGACTGATTAGTAAACAAGGTTTTTTATGGAATGCATTCCCAAATTTTTTATTGAGGCATCTTTACCTATATCAGTGATAAATATAGAAATCATCAAAATAAAGTACCGTGATATTCTTTCGGTGATATCCCCACATTCTTCATGGAGTCGATGCAATGTCCCTCATCCAAAAGCTCAAGGCTTTAGCCGAACAAAATAGACCTGTACGGGTTGGCTTAATTGGTGCCGGTAAGTTTGGGTCGATGTATCTATCTCAGGCCCCTAGGACGCCAGGAATTCATCTGATTTGTGTTGCAGATATTTCTCCAGATCGTGCCAGGGCTTCATTAGCCCGGGTTGGTTGGGATGAGCCACGTTACAGCGCCTCTTCACTGCAAGATGCGGCTAACTCGGGCGCTACCTTCATCACTGATGATGCTGAAAAGATGATCCATAGTGAATATCTTGATATTGTGATTGATGCTACAGGCAGTCCAGCGGCGGGCATTGCCCATGCCTTGCTTTGCATAACGCATCGCAAGCACATCATTATGGTAAATGTGGAGGCGGATGTTTTAGCGGGGCCCTTATTAGCACGCAAGGCAAAAGAGGCTGGGGTGATTTACTCCATGGCGTCTGGTGATCAACCTGCTTTGATTGCGGAGATGGTTGACTGGGCACAAACTATTGGCTTAGATGTCATCTGCGCCGGTAAGGGTACGAAGTATTTACCCATCTATCACCAATCGACCCCGAAAACAGTGTGGGGACACTACGGATTTTCAGAAGAACAAGTAGCTGGCGGTGACTTTAATGCCCAAATGTTTAATTCTTTTTTGGATGGCACTAAGTCTGCTCTTGAAATGGCTGCTGTTGCTAATGCATGCGATTTACTTCCGCCAGATGATGGCTTGCTTTTTCCGCCTTGTGGCGTGGATGACTTACCCGATATTTTGCGACCAATCAATGAAGGTGGAGTATTGCCACGCAAGGGAACCGTTGAAGTAGTTTCCTCGATTGAGCGAGATGGCCGTCCTGTATTTAGAGATCTGCGCTGGGGTGTCTATACAGTTTTTGAAGCGCCAAGTCCTTATGTAATGGATTGCTTTGCACAATATGGCCTCAAAACAGACGGCACAGGTAAATATGCTGCCATGTATAAGCCTTATCATCTCATCGGTTTAGAGTTGGGGATCTCCGTTGCAACAATTGCTGTCCGAGGTGAATCTACAGGCACCTCTGGTGCTTGGAATGGTGATGTGGTGGCTACTGCTAAAAGAGCATTACAAGTAGGTGAAAAGTTAGACGGAGAGGGTGGCTTTACGGTTTATGGAAAGCTCATTCCGGTTGCCGATTCTCTAAGGCGCAGCGCCTTACCGATTGGCTTAGCTCACAATATGGTGCTAAACAAGGACATTAGTGTCGGCTCGATCATATCCTGGGACGATGTCAATTACGATGCCAGCTTGCAGGC
The DNA here is from genome assembly GCF_013307245.1 of Polynucleobacter antarcticus. Classification (NCBI taxonomy): domain Bacteria; kingdom Pseudomonadati; phylum Pseudomonadota; class Betaproteobacteria; order Burkholderiales; family Burkholderiaceae; genus Polynucleobacter; species Polynucleobacter antarcticus. Next base: position 1,144,199 of record NZ_CP028941.1, on the reverse strand, counting down.
TATTACGGTTCGTCGGGAGATGGAGTCTAGCTTTAGATAAGGTCTTTAGCAGGCCTTTATTTATTTATCTTCAAGTTGGTAAAGCAGCTTTCTGCAAAAGAAGCGATGTTTAATAGTTTTCCATCATCTTTATAGTTGCCGATGAGCTGAATACCTAAGGGAAGTCCATTCGCTGATTTCGTTACTGGCAGAGCAATTGCTGGTGTTCCAATAAATGACCACAGCGCACAAAAGACAGGGTTACCAGTAAAGTCAAGGCCCTTAGGTGCTTCACCAGTAGCGGGAGCTGCCAAGATCGCATCGTATCGTTCAAAAATCTCATTAATTGAGTGGCGTAATTCCTTTTGGAGATTTCTGGCTTGGATGTATTCATTTGCCGAGTAGCTATTTCCTTTGGCAACTAACTCTTTCATGTGGATACTCAATAAATCAGGGAATTTCTCATGATGAGGCTCGTGAACTACAGCAGCTTCACAATTCATGATGAGCAGTGTGGCGTCTACCCCATCCCAATAAGTTTGCGCTAGGGTGAGATCTTCGACCATGGCTCCAGCAGACTTTAATTGATCAGCAGCGAGCTTGAGAGTATTGACTTGCTCCTGGTCTAATAAATCGTCATACGGCGTTTTTAGTACGGCTATTCTTGGCATCCTATTACCCAAAAATAGCTTGATCGGTTGCACTGATACATCTGGAATAATGATGGATTCTTCTTCGGTGGTAGTGTTATTTTTTAGTAAGTTAAATGCATGCACTACGTCTTGGACAGATCGAGTAAAAAATCCAATGTGGTCCAGTGAGCTAGATACTGGAAAAACACCCATTCTAGGAATAGCGCCAAAACTTGCTTTAAACCCAACAATGCCACAGTAGCTAGCAGGTCTAATCAGTGAGCCCACTGTTTGGGATCCAATAGCTAAAGGCACTATGCCACTGGCTACTGCAGCGGCAGATCCGCTAGACGAGCCACCAGGTGTATGGGCGCTATTCCAGGGATTGGTAGTAGGGCCGGGCTGGCGCCAAGCAAATTCAGTGGTCACTGTTTTCCCAAAGATCACACCCCCTAATTCACAAATCTTTTGAACGATGATCGCATCTTCTTTGGGTGTGTGTGTTTGATAAATAGGTGAACCGTTCGTCGTCACAAAACCTTGGGTAGCGATAATATCTTTGACAGCGACGGGTATACCCGAAAGTGGGCCTGGTCTAGATTGCGCAATCAGCTCTGGTAGTTCACCTCTTACCGTAAAGGCCTTTAGGGTAGGCTCAAGCTCATCAGCACGCAAACTACATTGGCTTAAATAGTCTTTAGTGCTGAGCTGACTCTCCTGAATCTGATCACAGGCTTCTACTAGTCCAAGGGCTGGTTTCATAAGGTAATAGATTCGTTATTTAAATAGATCTTTACTGTATCACTCCCCACTATTTCCGTAGTACTTCCATGTTTTTATTGCCCTGGGATGCTTTTCTTTGGCATGTGTCCTTATTACAACGTAATTAATATTGTTCACAACTTCACAACTTCTGTAGTATAGTTATCACGAGGAGGAGAAATGAAAACAGTAATACCGAAAACACATCAGGCTTTGGATTGGGTGGGGAAGGGTCTATCTGCCGCTCAGGCAGCTAGAAAAATGGAAATATCAGAATCTAGTGTGTATGCCGCACTAAGAAAAACAAGAGCTAAAGATTTAGGTTGTTGTCCAACATGTGGTCACAAATTAAGGAAATAAAATGAAAAAGACGCTACTGGCAGTGATATCTATCTCTGTAGCCGCATTTGCTTATGCAAGCAGTGCATCCGATTCTCCTGCACTACTAAGTCAACAATGCAAAATTTCTGCAGAAGCGGTTTCTACATTAAAAGAATTGCGCTACGGCAATACCGTTATCCGTAAAGACGTATCGGGTTTGATCAACGTGAGCTTAAAAGTACAAGAGAATAAAGACGCTGCTCAGGAAACACTTAATCGTATGGTGGATGATCGCGTCATTACGACTGCAGGCTTAGAGGCAAAGTATTGTTCATAGTTTATCTGCGTCATGCCTTAATCAGAGAGGTATTTTTCCTCAGAAAAGCTGAGGATGATCAATGACACTCTCTTTTGAGTGCCAAGAGTGCGGCAATCCAAGAGGAATGTCCGAGGAATGCTGTCATTGCGGCAGCGTAGGTTTGCCTACAGTCTTGAACGACACCATGGTTTTAAATTTAAAGCATGATGGACCAACGGTAGAGGAGGCTTTAGATCGATTAACCATAGCACTTCGGCGAGCCTCAGAAGTTGGGATTAAGGCTATTATCTTGATTCATGGATATGGCGCCAGTGGAGCAGGCGGCAAAATTAAATGGGCTGTTCATGATGCCCTAGAGAATAATTATTTCTCAGATCGCGTAGATGAGTATCATTTTGGTGAGCAAACAGCATTTGGGAGCGAGGCCTATCACACGCTTTTGCGAAGAAAACCCAGCTTAAAAAGTCATCTTAAGCACTTTAAAATAGGGAATGCGGGTATGACTATATTAATTCTAGGCACACAGACTAGAACTACTTAAAATAGAATCATATCTTCATCATCCATGCATTAATGACTTCATAGGAGTGCGTATGACTGCAAAAAAATCAAGCGCTGTAGATCATTTGGGAGCAAGCCCTAGCGCTGATGATCTCATGAACAATTTTAAGACTCTGATGGCTGATGCCGAGGCGCTGATCAAAGCGACTGCTCATGATGAAGAGGGGCCTTTAAGCTCTATTCGTTCAAAAGCAATGGCTTCTTTATCAAGCGCGAAGGAGAATATCTCGGCGATAGAGGGTTCGGTAATAGATAAAGCTAAAGAGGCTGCTGCTGGCACCGATGATTTTGTGCATCGTAATCCCTGGGAGGCGGTGGGTGTTGCTGCTGGCTTGGGTTTGTTGATTGGCCTTTTTATTGGAAGACGTTAGGTTTTTATGTCAGAAAATCTTTTATCTTCCTTGAAGAATTTAGTCTCTACGAGTGCCTCGATAGCGCAGACACGTTTAGAGCTACTCTCAGTTGATGTTCAGATTGCGCGAAGTAAGTTTCTAAGTCTATTGGTGATGATCGCCTTTACCTTATTCTTTTTATTTTTCGGGCTGGTGATGCTGGCACTGCTGATTGTGATTTATAGCTGGGAAAGCGATCGTATGCTGGCGTTAAGCCTTCTTACGGCTGGATTTATTTCTGTAGGTTTGATATTAGCCGCTGTAGTTTTACGATCCCTAAAGAATATGCCGAGTTTATTTGAGGCAACTATTGCTGAGTTAGCTAAAGATCGACAGGAGTTAAGCAAGCGATGAGTCAAACACTAGGGGAATTAGAGGCTCGTAAACATGCCTTGCAGGCGAGGGCCGCTCAAGAGCGCGCTGATATTGCCTTACACTTTGAGCCACTAGAAAAGCCCTTGTCATGGGCTGATAAAGGTATGGATGCGGTCCATTTTCTTAAAGGAAACCCCATATTGTGGACAAGTGCATTTGCTGTGCTGGCCCACTACAAACCTAAGCTCGCCAGTAAGGCATTGGCGGTCGGTTGGGGTGCTATGAAATTACTGAAAAGCGCCAAGAGTTTGATTTAAATGAAGGCTGCTTGCTTACTTAACTACTTAACTAGTTAGCTACTTAAGCAATTAAGACCGTTTTATTCACAATCCCTGTATCCGTAAGTAGCTGACCGCCATTCAGTCCGAAAATCTCCAGCAAGGTAAGTGCACCAGCTACCTTAAAACCTGCTTTTTCTAATAATTTGCTTGCGGCAACAATAGTCCCACCAGTTGCCAACACATCATCTACGATCAATACGCGCGATCCTAATGGAAGGCTTGATTGCGCAATTTCCAGGGCATCTGATCCGTATTCCAAGCCATAGGACTCTCTATGACTCGCTAAGGGTAGCTTGTTAGGCTTTCTGGCTAGTGCAAAACCCTTATGGGTATGGTGAGCTAGGGCAGCACCAAAAATAAAGCCACGGGATTCAATGCCCAGAATATGGGTATAGTTAAATTCTTCCGCGAGTCTTTCTAGTCGAAGGATAGCCTCCTGAAAGGCGGTAGGATTTGCCAAAAGAGGGGATATATCCCTAAACAAAATACCGGGTTTAGGAAAGTCAGGGACTCCGGGTAGATAATCTAATAAATTCATTATTCGCCAATATGAAAATAGACCTTCTTATTATCACCGCACTCGAGTCTGAGCTCAGGCGTGAGGTTTTGCCACCAGGAATGAATATCGTGTATTCCGGAGTTGGCAAGATAAATGCTGCGCTTACTAGCTTTGCAGCAATGCAAGAGTTTCAGCCCAAATTAGTAGTCAACTTTGGTACGGCAGGTAAAGTGAATACCAGTTTAAGCGGCTTACTAGAAATTACTAAGGTGATTCAGCGCGATATGCTTGCCGAGCCCTTGACTGTAAGAGGCCGGATCCCCTTTTGCTCACGCCCACATGAATACTATGCACTTAGTGGTAAATATATTTGTGGTTCTGGGGATAGCTTTGTTACGGCGCATGATCCATGGCTAGTCGAGCAGGGGGTTGATGTAGTGGATATGGAGCTTTTCGCTATTGCAGCAAGTGCTCATCAGTTAAATATTCCGTGGCAGTCATTTAAATATATTACCGATGATGCCAATGAACATGCTGGTAATGATTGGCAAGAAAAAGTACATCATGGCCAAGCATTATTTTTAAGTCAATTAAAAGGTCTACTTTAATATGGCAGATACAATAAATACAAAGTCCCCTTGGTTAAAAAATTATCTAGATGGCGTCCCTGCTGAGATTAACTTGGGTGATTACACATCCTTGTTGGAGATAGTAGACGAGTCATTTAACCAATATCCGGACCATCTTGCCTTAGAATTTATGGGCAAGTCCATGACTTATCGCCAGCTTGATATTCTGTCAAAAAACTTCGCTGCTTATTTGCAAACGCTCAAGCTCGATTCTGGAGCGCGTGTTGCTATTATGTTTCCGAATGTGCCGCAATATCTGATTGCTATGCTGGGTACATTACGAGCAGGCTATATCGTGGTGAATGTCAACCCGCTGTATACGTCTCGTGAGTTAGAACATCAATTACGTGATAGCGGTGCAAGTGTGCTGGTGATCTTAGAAAATTTTGCGCATGTCTATCAATCTATAGCAGATCAATCTATCTTAAAAGAGGTCATTGTTGGTAGTCTAGGAGAGACTCTGGGTGCTAAGGGTTTGATTGTTAATGTAGTAGTGCGGCATATTAAAAAGCTTGTACCAAAATGGAATTTTCCTCACATCCGATTTAATGCGGCTCTCAAAATTGGGCGGCAACATCCCTACGTGAAACCAGAATTGACTTTGGATGACGTAGCTTTTCTGCAATATACGGGTGGAACAACAGGTGTTTCAAAGGGCGCAGTACTGCTTCATAAAAATATACTCGCCAATATTATTCAAATTGAACACTGGCTTGATCCTGTATTTCAGCATCGCCATTTAAATCAGAAGGTAAGCGAACAAGCTAAATCAGAGCAAAAGCAACTGGTCTTTTTATGCGCCTTACCGATGACCCATATTTTTGCGCTTACCGCTTGTGCTCTACTGGGTATGCGCAAAGGCGGACTTCTATTACTGGTGCCTAACCCGAGAGACATCACCGGATTTATTCAATTTTTGATGAAGCATCCGAATATCAATATTTTTCCTGGTGTTAATACGCTGTTTCATGCACTAATTCATCGCCCTGAATTTTCGAAAGTAAAACTACCCCATCTCTTGGTTACTATTGGTGGCGGAATGGCAGTACAAAAGAAAACAGCCGATCTTTGGCAGAAATTGATGGGTGTTCCTATTGCACAAGGCTATGGGCTATCAGAGACCTCCCCAGTAGTCTGTGTCAATACGCCCTTAATCACACAATTTACCGGATCGATTGGTATGCCCGTCCCTAGTACGGATGTCATCATTTTGGATGAAGAGGGTATTGAGGTGCCATTTGGTGAAACGGGAGAGATCTGCATTAAGGGCCCCCAAGTCATGGCAGGGTACTGGAATAGACCGGATGAGACGCAGCAATCTATGACTGCCGATGGTTATTTTAAATCGGGTGATATTGGCACCATGAGTGCTCAGGGTGAAGTCCATATTGTGGATCGCAAGAAAGATATGATTATCGTTGCGGGCTTTAAGGTTTTCCCCAATGAAATCGAGGAAGTGATTGCCTCCATGCCAGGTGTAAGAGAGTGTGCCGTGATTGGCTCTCCGCATCGCAAGCTAGGGGAGATTGTGAAAGTCTTTATTGTGAAAGATGATCCAGATCTGACGCAAGCCCAGGTTATGCTTTATTGCAAGCAGCAAATGACTAGCTATAAGCGCCCTAGAAAAGTCGCGTTTGTAGATGAGATGCCAAAATCCAATGTCGGGAAAATATTACGTCGGTATTTAAGGGATTTATAGTGCTTACTGTTTGAATTTCCTACAGACCACCCCCAAAGCGATACTGCCAAGAAAGACCAAATAAGTCATAACTATTATTGGTTCTTGAGTACGCACCAGTGCTTGCTGAAAGTCGAATTGAATTCTGTCTGTTTACTGGGTAAGACAGAGTATTACCAAAGCGCCAATTTTCTTGGCTGCTACTAATCGGACTACTATTTAAATAGGACTGCCCACCGATAAAGTAAGTTGCATCTGCTGATATCCAAGCAGTATTTTGGAAATAATAAATTGCGTGAGTTTGTGTTGAATACACTGGGTTTTGAGAGAGGGTATTACCTCCTGAAAAATTACTATTGCTGGTGTAAAAAATACCTGTACCAGCTAGCTCAAATCTCCATGAACCTACTGCCTTAGAGGCACCAATGCCCGGTTGTACGAACCACCGATTGGCCCCTACATTGAGTATTTGATTGTCATCATATTTCCCCCAAGGTACAGAGGCGGCCAAACTTGCGCCAATAATAAGATCTTGTTGATAGTTCTTAAATTGATCTAGGCTAAGTGCCGGTGCACCATAGAGATTAATGGATGCTTTAATTATGGGATCTGATAAGCCTTCTGTACTGGCATTGACCGTTTGCCCGCCTAATTTACTCGTTCCAGTCAACTGTCCATATGGCAGAACCAAAGTGATCTTGCCAGATTGGCTGCCCGCAGCAAAAACATGCGTCAAGCTAACCACCTCGCTAGTCAGTTTGTAATTACCGCTCTTGGCCTGTACGACACCTGCGCTGACAAAGTTAATTCCAATAGGGGCATTGGAGTAGGTGCGAGCCTCAATTTCTTGAGCAAAAATAGCGTGAGAATATATAGAGCTAAAAATCAAAAACCCATAACAAAAAATTATCTGTATATGGGCCTTAGGAATTCTCATCTGAATGATTGAGCTCTATTTTTTAGGAGACCCAAACAGCATATCGTGAGTTGCCTCATCACCTAGCGATAGTTTTAAGCCAGAAAAAATGAGGCAAGGCCAAACAATCAACCAATAAATGATACTCTGGGCAGCTAATTTCATGGGGTTTAAATCGAAAAAGTGTAATAAAGCCGGAACAAATGCATGTCCATGAATGAGCGCCTTTACGCCTTCCTCTAGCGCAGATAGAATCAACACTACAACCAAATAAAATAGCGATGCACCAATTAATGAGCCAATAATCCCATGCTCTTTATTTAATTGGATCGGAAACATGGCTTGCCCAAGGAGCATGAACTTAGCGCACAGTGCAGCTTTCAGCAGAGCAAAGCCAAACATAGTGATCAAAATAGGATTTTGGTGTAATAAAGCTGCCCCTAAAAATGAAATTGCACAAAACCATACGCCAAAATACGCCGTCAGAAATAGTGCTTTTTTTGCTTCGTCTTTAATCTTTATTTCTAAAGATGTGGATGCTTGCTTGTGCTGTCTATCTTTAAACATAGCGTGCAATAAAGGCGTGTTTTCCTTTAATCGGAAATTTAATCCACACTATATGACCAGAGCCTGGCGCTACTTCAATAGGCTCGCCAGCCAGATTCCACATAGCATCTAAAGTGAAGTTTTGATTACCTTCAGGTTCAATCACTTCCAACTGATCCCCTAAGGAAAAATGATTTTTCACATCCACTTTGATCCTTCCTGATACTGAATCTACTTCTAGCGTGTCGCCTACATACAAGCTTCTACCTGATAAAGAATGACCTCTCATATAGAGTTGGTATTCCTTATCATGATGGCGCTCATAAAATCCATCGGTATAGCCGCGATTGGCAAGGCCTTCTAAGTTACCAATTAAAGAGGTATTCATAGGGCGACCAGCAACCGCATCATCAATCGCGGTGCGATAAGCTTGGCAGGTGCGAGATACATAGTAGGGTGATTTAGTGCGGCCTTCGATCTTAAAAGAATCTACACCCATTGCAGTGAGTCTTTCAATATGCTCAATTGCACGTAAATCTTTCGAGTTCATGATGTAGGTTCCATGTTCATCTTCCTCCATAGGCATTAAGTCATCTGGCCTACGCGCTTCTTGGAGCAGCACAACATCACCACTGGAATTTTCTTCAGCTGGTTTTACCTTGTAATCCCAGCGACAAGCGTTGGTGCAAGCCCCTTGGTTAGGGTCGCGATGCGACATATAGCCTGATAGCAAACATCTGCCTGAGTACGCAATACATAAAGCGCCATGGACAAATACTTCGAGCTCCATTTCAGGACAATCTTGGCGTACTTCTTCGATTTCATCAAAAGACAGTTCACGCGACAAAATTACTCTACCGATACCCACGGAGCGCCAAAATTTTGCAGAAGCGCCATTAACGGTATTGGCTTGAACTGATAAATGAATGGGCATATCGGGCCAGGCTTCTCTTGCCATCATAATTAAGCCCGGATCAGACATGATGAGGGCATCTGGTTTGAGATCGACGACGGGAGACATATCTTTGATATAAGTGCGTGTCTTTGCGCCATGCGGTAATAAATTGGATACAAGGTAAAACTTCTTACCCAAAGTGTGAGCCGTATCAATGCCTTCTTGCAGAACTTCGATCTTGCCAAAATCATTATTGCGAACCCGTAAGGAGTAACGGGGCTGTCCAGCATAAATAGCATCGGCGCCAAAATCAAAGGCAGTACGAAGCATCGTGAGGCTACCAGCAGGGGCAAGGAGTTCTGGGATCTTAGTCATGAGGTTATTTTAGTCTTGAAGATGCGGATGTACAGAGCTTATTCATCCGCTATTGAGTTCCTGAGTGTGCCAATCGATTCGATTTCAATTTCACAAATATCACCTGGCTTCATAAATACAGGAGGTGTTCTTGCATAGCCTACACCAGCAGGGGTTCCAGTGATGACGAGATCGCCAGGCTCTAAAGTCATGCATTCAGAAATCAATACTATCGTTTCTGCAACCCCCCATAGAAAGTCTTTGGTATTCGCGTTTTGCATGATGTGACCATTTAAGCGCGATTGGATATTCAAGCCATGGCATCCAGGGGGTAACTCATCTGGGGTCACTAGGTAGGGGCCAAATGCACCAGTCTGATCAAAATTCTTACCAATAGTCCATTGCGTTGTTTTGCGCTGATAGTCTCTAATGCTGCCATCATTAAAAATGCTGTAACCAGCAACGCATTGCAGGGCATTATCAAGTGTGGCGTGGCGTATACGCTTTCCCACTACAAATGCTAATTCTGCTTCGTAATCTAGTTTATCGGAAACCTTGGGGCGAATAATGGGGCTGGCATGGGCAGTGAGTGAGCTAGGCACCCGCATAAAGAAGCTCGGATATTCTGGTCTAGCATTTCCACCTTCTTTTGCATGGTCTGCATAATTTAAGCCCATACACACAATTTTCCCAGGTTTCTCGATAGGAGGTTTATAAGAGATATCTTCTAAGTGACCCTTTATTGAGTCGAGTTTAGATAGTGCAGCAGAAGCTCTATTCATGAGATCTGAAGACTGGATGATGCTGAGCAAGTTATTAGGTATTTTTGAATCGGTGCTGCATAAATCTACAAATTGAGAAGCATTGTTTTTAATGAGTGCGCCAATGCCACTTTGGCCATGGGTATTTTCAAAGCTAAATAGTCTCATGTCATTCTTTTGTTAGATATTTATAGCTTGCCAGTATAGGTGAACTAGGGGCTATTTTATTGCTAGAGGGGTTCTGATAAGGAGCCATTAGAGTCTGTAATTGAGTAAAAATACGAATTATCCTGTTGGCTTATAAAAATGTAATAATTTTCAATACTCTAGCCTTGTATTTAATGACTAATAAGAAAGTAGATAAGAGCATGGGGACTACAAATGAATTGCTCAATGGTGGCCAAATTTTGGCCAATGCGCTGGTTAGGCAGGGTGCTCAAATTAGTTTTGGTGTACCGGGCGAAAGCTTTTTGCCGCTATTAAATGGTCTAGTTGATCATCCGCAGTTTCAGTTTATTACCTGTCGTCATGAAGGCGGTGCTGCGTATATGGCTGAAGCCTACGCCAAGTTAACTGGCAAGCCGGGCATAGTCATGGTAACTCGTGGACCTGGCGCCTCTAACGCCATGATTGGCATGCATACCGCCTATCAAGACTCGACGCCCATGGTGCTCTTAGTCGGTCAGGTAGGTACGGATATGGTCGAGCGTGAAGCTTTTCAGGAGATTGACTACCGCCGAATGTATTCCGAGTGCGCAAAATGGGTGGGCAGTATTGATCGGGTAGATCGTATTGAAGAATTCGTTTCCCATGCATTTCATGTGGCGCAGGCTGGACGTAAAGGACCCGTTGTACTCGCCTTGCCCGAAGATGTGTTGTACATGATGGGGCAAGAGTATCCAGTTCAGGCAGCACATATTGTTCAGCCTGGTTTAGATCTCACCTTATTTTCAGAAGCGATGAATGCTTTTTCAGCTGCTAAGCATCCGATGATCATCGCTGGCGGTGGTAACTGGAATCAATCAGCCTGCGCTGACTTAAAGGCATGGGCAAACCGAGAAGGCTTACCGATTGCAACTAGCTTTCGCTCCCAAGATGTCATCGATAACCTTGACCTTTGTTTTGCTGGTGATCTCGGCATTGGTGCAAATCCTGCCTTGATTAAACGCATTCAAGCGGCTGATGTTCTATTAGTTATTGGAGAGCGCCTAAGTGAAATGACAACGGCGGGCTACACCATTCTGACGCCGCCAACACTGACGGCTAAACTCATTCATGTCCTTTCTGGCCCAGAAGAATTAGGTCGCGTTTACCGACCTGACTTTGCTATTAACTGTAGTCCAGATCACTTTTGCAGCGCTTTATCTTCAATCAAGATGGCTACGTCATATGATCGCCAAGCTATGGCAATGGCGCACGCAGAGTATCTGAATTTTTCCACGCCAGTTTCGGTTCTAGGGGAGTTGCAATTGGCCCAGATTATGGGCTCATTAAAAGATCTGATTCCACGTAATGCCATTGTGACTAATGGTGCTGGAAACTTTGCCACCTGGGTCCATCGCTTCTATCCTTACGGTGATTTTAAGACCCAGCTTGCACCAGCTAATGGTTCAATGGGTTACGGCCTGCCTGCTGCGATTGCTGCAAAAATCGTGAGCCCCGATAAGGTGGTGATTGCTGTTTGTGGGGATGGTGACTTTATGATGAACTGCCAGGAGTTAGCGACAGCAGCCCGTTATGGGGCGTATCCCATCATCTTGTTGGTTAACAATAGTATGCTGGGAACGATTCGCATGCATCAAGAGCGTGAATTTAAGTCTCGCGTAATTGCAACGGAGTTAACTAATCCAGACTTTATAAAGTTTGCGGATAGCTTTGGTATGCCAGGCTTTCGAGTGACCAAGACAGCAGATTTTGCTGCTGCTTTTTCTGCTGCATTAGCGAGTCAAAAGGGTGCACTGATTGAATTGGTGCAAGATCCTGAAGTGATCTCCCCAAGCAAGTTACTTTCTCAGCTCGGCAAGTGAAGTACTTACTAGAAAATCACCCAATTCTTGATTTTAGCAATGTAAAAAAGGGAGCAGTACAGATTTACTAGCTCCCTCTTTTGCAATGACTGTTGATTAATCAACCTTTGCGCCAGAGTCCTTTACTACCTTAGTCCATTTGGTGATTTCATTTTTAATGAAGGTCGCAAATTGTGCTGGTGTATTTCCAACTGGCTGCGCGCCCATCGCTAAATACTTTTCCTTCACAGAAGAGCTGTTAATAGCCGCCATTAAGGCAACACTGTCTTTGTTCAGAACGTCTGCCGGCATATTGGCAGGACCAACTACTCCAAACCAAGACGTTGCTTCATACCCTGGTAAATTGGCTGCTTCAGCAATAGTTGGTAAATCTGGAAATGCAGGTGAGCGCTTAGCACTCGTAACCGCTAAAGCTTTGAGTCGGCCTGTGCGAATAAAGTTAATGGAAGATGGCAGGTTATCAAACATGATGTCGACATTACCGGCTATGAGGTCTGTGACGGCAGGTGGACTGCCTCTATAAGGTAAGTGCACCATATAGGTTTTAGTCATTGACTTAAAAAGTTCTCCTGCCATATGAATAGATGTGCCATTACCGCTTGATGCCATATTCACCTTGCCTGGGTTTGCTCTGGCATAAGCGATTAAGTCATTCACAGAATTAATTTTATTTTTAGCAGCAAACTCAGGGTTTAAAACCAAAACATTGGGCAGTTCTGCGACTAAGGAAATCGGCGTAAAGTCCTTAATTGGGTCAAACGGAAGTTTGCCGCCACCCTGGGTATAAAGGGGAAGGTTGATACCATGAGTGCCAACAGAAGCCATCAGCCAGGTGTAGCCATCAGCCGGTGCTTTAGAAACAATTTCTGCGCCAATATTGCCGCCAGCTCCTGGCTTATTGTCAATTAATACGTTCCATTTGAGGGTTGTAAGCAGTTCAATTTGGAGAGGACGGGCGATATTATCAGTTGCGCCGCCAGGTGGAAATGGCACTACCAAACGAATCGGTTTATTTGGATAGTCTGATTGAGCTATCGCAATCGACATGCTTCCAATAAGCATTGTGAATACCATTACAAGCAATTGCATTACTCGTGCAGCAATACTAAGCGAGTTACTTTGACTCATTTTTGATCCCCAGTAGATGAACAATATTTAGCTATTATTATTTTTTATATATTCATGACTTAAGCATAAAAATACAATGGGGAATGACCCTTATAAGGAGGGCTGTCAAAGTTCTATATTTTATAAATAGTGAATGTAAGCTCAACTACAGGGTGTCTTGGGCTACCTTCGAAGCCTGCCTGTGCGGATTGAAGGCTAAATTAAAAAGGGTTTAAAAGCACATCTGCCTTTAAACCCTTCGCTAATTTGGCTCCTCGACCTGGGCTCGAACCAGGGACCTACGGATTAACAGTCCGGCGCTCTACCAACTGAGCTATCGAGGAATAAGCCGATATTATAGCAAGATGAAATCATCTTCCCCATCTTCTATACAGATCCCTAGAGTCTTGACTATCGCTGGTTCAGATAGTGGTGGTGGTGCAGGTTTACAGGCAGACCTCAAGGTGATTACGGCCCTTGGCGGCTATGGGATGTCCGTGATTACTGCTATTACTGCTCAAAATACCTTGGGGGTCAGCCGTATTCAGGACGTAGATCTTGATGTAGTTGAAGCTCAAATAGATGCCGTATTTTTAGATATTGGTGTCGATATTGTCAAAATCGGGATGTTGGCTAGTCCCGAGATTGTTCGCACGGTAGCTTCTGCTTTAAAGCGGCATGGTGCCAAAAGAATTGTCTTAGACCCCGTCTTAAGGGCAACCTCTGGGGCAAGCTTGGGTGGTGACGACACCGCACAGGCAATGATGGCGGATTTGTTTCCGATGGCCAGCATCATTACTCCTAATTTAGAGGAAACCTCCTTACTTTTAGGGCGCGAGATTGTGAGCGTGGCAGACTTTAATCAAGCAGCACACGAACTCTTAGATATGGGCCCTCAAGCAGTATTGATAAAAGGAGGGCATCTAGATTCAAGCCATACTCAGCTGACCGATTTTTTAATGTGGCGCACGATTGAAGATGGCCTAGAAGTAATTCAGTCAAAAGAGTTTAAGCATTATCGAGTCAATACTATGAACACCCATGGCACGGGCTGCTCTTTATCATCTGCTATTGCTACGTATTTAGCTGGAGGTCATGATTTGGGGCATTCAGTTGCCAAGGCGATTTCGTATGTAGAGGCGGGCTTAGAAGCGGGTCGATTCTTAAGTATTGGTGAGGGCCCAGGACCCTTATGGCATATGCATGATTTCTATCCAAGCGCATTGCCAGCAGAAGAGGGTAAGTATTAAATCTGCTCTCTGATTTAGGTTTTCATTAACTCTTGAAGTCTTTTGACTGCAGCCTTTGGATCACTTGATCCGCTAATGGCTCTGACTACAGCTACGGAACCTACACCACTTTGTGCCACCGCATGAATACTGCTCTCATCAATACCGCCGATAGCGACTAAGGGGTAGTGATCCATGAGTTGTGTATATTTATATAAACGACCTAAACCTTGTGGTGCAGTTTCCATTTGTTTTAGTTGTGTCGGAAATACAGCCCCCATAGCAATATAGCTTGGACAAAAACGATCCGCATAAACCATTTCTGCATAGCCATGGGTACTTAAGCCCAAGCGCAGACCGGCTGCCCGAATAGCCTCTAAGTCTGCTAATTCCATATCTTCTTGACCTAGATGGACACCATAAGCACCCGCTTCAATGGCCTCTTGCCAAAAATCATTAATAAAGAGCAAGGTGTTGCTACCTGCAGCTGCCTCGACTGATTGAGCGATCTGTTTTTTAATCTCACCGTAATTTTTGGGATCTGTTGGTTTAAAGCGTAATTGCACTGTAGGAAGTTCAGCCTCGACCATTCGTTTTACCCAGTCGGCATCAGGCATGATCGCGTAGAGACCTAAGTGCTTTGGACACTCCAAAAAAGCTTCGGGGTTCATGCTACGAGTCCATGGCAGTAGATCAAAATGCTCTGGCCGCGAAGGCCAATGTGAGGGATTGAATCCACCATCCTGATGAGCCATACGAGACCATGCCTTACCTAAAACCTTGGCATCTCTTTCAATAAAGCCCATCTGAATAGCTGCAATCGTTGCGGCTAGTTCATAGTGATCACTGGCATGCTCG
Source organism: Polynucleobacter antarcticus (assembly GCF_013307245.1). Taxonomy (NCBI): domain Bacteria; kingdom Pseudomonadati; phylum Pseudomonadota; class Betaproteobacteria; order Burkholderiales; family Burkholderiaceae; genus Polynucleobacter; species Polynucleobacter antarcticus. Next base: position 1,129,078 of record NZ_CP028941.1, on the reverse strand, counting down.
TTATCAATTTTTGGCGGAGGAGAGATGATGCTATAGCTGGGTATAGGTAAACACAGATCATCTTTGCTATGAGCAGCAATAATTTGATCAGCAAGATCCCGAACTAAACTCATTGAACTTAACTTTGATGCCAAAACGGAGTGCCTACTAGTGGCGTGCTGGCCTGCGCAGAAGATTGTGCTTGCATGGCTCCTGAGAGATAGGCGGTGCGACCTGCTTCTACCGACATAGCAAAGGCTTTAGCCATTGCTACTGGATCATCTGCCAACGCCACTGCAGTATTGAGTAGGACACCATCAAAGCCCCACTCCATCACAGTGCAGGCATGGGAAGGTAAGCCTAGTCCAGCATCTACTAATAGGGGTACTTTAAGGCGGTCACGTAGTAATTGCATAGCATAGGGATTGAGTGGTCCTTGTCCAGTACCAATGGGTGCTGCCCATGGCATTACTGCTTGGCATCCGACATCCACCAAGCGTTGACATAAAATCAGATCTTCTGTGCAGTATGGCAGGACCTTAAAGCCATCTTTAATTAAGGTTTCTGCAGTGGCAACAAGTCTCAGGGTATCTGGTTGTAAGGTGTAATCATCCCCAATCAGTTCTAATTTAATCCAGTCTGTCTCAAAAACTTCGCGCGCCATTTGGGCAGTAGTAATCACTTCCTGTGGGCTGTGACAGCCAGCAGTATTCGGTAAGACCGGAACAGCCATCTTTTTAAGCAGATCCCAAAATCCAGAATGGGCCTCAGCTGTAGAGGTCCCTTGTCTACGCAAGCTCACCGTAATCATCCCAGGATTGGCAATCTGCACCGCATTCTCTAAAACCTGAGGAGAGGGGTAGCGTGATGTCCCAAGCAATAATCTACTGGCAAAGCTTTCGCCATAAAGCTCAAGCGTATCGGTGCGGCGTAAGGTATTAGGAAGTGGAGCAGTCATATAAATAAATATTTGCCGGCATTAACCGCCGGTGACGGGAGCGATGACCTCAAGCTGGTCACCCTCATTTAGAAGATGATGAGCATGCATCGTCTTTGGAACAAATTGCAGATTCACTGCAACAGCATAGGGTATCTTTGCTTCGATCAGTGAAAGCACATCACTAATCGAACTCTTTTCAGCAACCTGTTGTTCAATTTGATTCACGATTACACGCATGAGACTACCTTGGCATCTTTGCCTTGTGTTTCTTTTGGAGCAGCGCCTGAATGTATCGATAGCCCTAGCTCAAGCGCAGTGTTACTGTTGCCAGTACTCAAGATTTCTAATGCGCAATCCATAATGGCAGGAGAAATCATATAACCATGGCGATATAAGCCGTTGATCATCATGAGGTGAGGGCTATCAGATTTTTTATTAATCGTGATTTCAGGTAAGTTGTCTTTGAGCGTAGGGCGACATTGCGTTGCCATTTCCAGAATACGCGCCTCAGCAAAACCACTATGGACGGTATAGACGGCACTGAGTAGTTCCATCGCAGAGCGAACACTCATCGGTGACATATCTTCAGATTCAATCTCCGTAGCACCCACCACATAGACATCATCTTCTTTTGGAGCAATGTAAATGGGATAGCGCGGATGAATCAAGCGCGTAGGGCGACGTAACTTCACTTCAGGTGCATGTAAGCGAATCACTTCGCCACGCACTCCTCGTAAATCCCTTGCATCTTTGAGGGACTGCCAATTCGCTTTTGCTCCCAAGCCCCGACAGTCCAGTACCCAGTCATATTCTTTATGGTCTTGACGAAGTTTCTCAGGCTCAATCGCTTGATGCCAACGACAGTCGACTTTCATGAGAGTAAGCTCAACGAGCAAGGCTTCTAGTAATTGACGATTATCGAGTTGCCCTTCATTCGGTAAAAAGAGTCCTTGCGAAAATCGTTCTGCAACACTTGGCTCAATATTTTGAAGAGCATGGCTATCAAGTTTTTGCGGTGCTACTAGCAATCGGTTATTGCGACTATTGCGTTCAAGGTGTGTAACGAATCGCTCTGCATCGCTAGCATCTTGCCGATGCCACAAAATGAGCGTGCCATCTTGCTGAAAAAATACCGGCTTAGCTAGCTCATTAATAATCTGTTGCCAACGCGGCAAGCTATGAATACCCATTCTTACTACGTTATCTTCGGTAATAGCAGATTCTGCGAGCGGGGCCAGCATGGCAGCAGCAACACGAGCAGCTGAGTCTAAAGCCTCAGGCCCCCCTTTTTCAAATAGGGTTACTTGGGCTCCGCGTTTAGCAAGCGCAACCGCTAGTAGCCGACCTATGAGGCCGGCACCAACGATGGCGTATTTGCTGTTAGCGAAAGTACTGCTCATGATCTACCGTTTTTCTAAAGGCTTACTGGTAAATCTCACTACCGCGCTTACGAAACTCAGCAGACATTTCTTCCATACCTTTTTCAGCTTCCGTTGCTTGTACAGTGTCCGCCACAATCGGAATCACTTTAGCAACCTTAGGATTGCCATCTGCATCTAAGGTTGCTGCGTAATCTCGTACTTCTTGTGTGATCTTCATAGAGCAGAACTTCGGACCGCACATAGAGCAAAAGTGTGCAACCTTGGCTCCTTCAGCCGGTAAGGTAGCGTCATGATATTCACGAGCGCGCTCAGGGTCTAAGCCTAGATTGAACTGATCTTCCCAGCGGAACTCAAAACGCGCTTTAGATAAAGCGTTATCTCGTAATTGAGCACCTGGTAAGCCTTTAGCAAGATCAGCACCGTGAGCAGCAATCTTATAAGTGATGATGCCAGTACGAACATCTTCTTTATCTGGCAAACCTAAATGCTCTTTGGGAGTGACATAGCAAAGCATGGCTGTACCGTACCAGCCAATTTGTGCTGCACCAATACCACTGGTGATGTGATCATAGCCAGGTGCAATATCAGTGATCAATGGTCCGAGGGTATAGAACGGCGCCTCAAGACAATGCTTTAACTCTTCTGTCATGTTCTCTTCAATGCGCTGCATCGGGACATGGCCAGGGCCTTCAATCATGACTTGCACATCATGTTTCCAAGCTTTAGCAGTGAGTTCACCTAGGGTATGCAACTCGCCGAACTGAGCAGCGTCATTAGAGTCTGCAATACAGCCTGGACGTAAGCCATCACCTAGACTAAATGACACGTCATAGGCTTTCATGAGTTCGCAAATTTCATCAAACTTGGTATAGAGGAAGTTCTCTTTATGGTGGGCTAAGCACCATTTCGCCATGATGGAGCCACCACGAGAAACAATGCCTGTAATTCGATCGGCGGTCAGAGGTACATAGCGCAACAGTACCCCAGCATGAATCGTGAAGTAATCAACGCCTTGCTCTGCTTGCTCAACCAAGGTATCGCGGAACATTTCCCAAGTCAGATCTTCAGCAACGCCGCCGGTCTTATCTAAAGCTTGATAGATAGGAACGGTACCAATCGGTACAGGTGAGTTACGAATAATCCACTCACGGGTTTCATGAATATGTTTACCGGTAGACAGATCCATGATGGTGTCTGCACCCCAACGAATGGACCAGACCATTTTTTCAACTTCTTCATTGATCGATGAAGTTACAGCAGAATTTCCCAGGTTGCCGTTAATCTTGACACGGAAGTTGCGACCAATAATCATTGGCTCGAGTTCTGGGTGGTTAATATTGGCTGGAATAATCGCGCGACCTGCAGCGATTTCAGAGCGAACAAATTCACCAGTGACGAGCTCTGGCAAATTAGCGCCATAACTCTTGCCAGGATGCTGCTTTAGTAATTGCTTATATTCAGGGTTTTTTCTTAACTGATCCAGACCCATAGATTCACGTAGAGCGACGTATTCCATTTCTGGAGTGATGATGCCTTTGCGGGCATAGTACATCTGACTCACATTGCTCCCAGATTTAGCAACGCGGGGCGCACCGATATGGGCAAAGCGTAAGTGGGCTGTTTCTTTATCGAGGGCACGGGCTACGCCGTATTCGGAAGATGGGCCTGCTAACTGTTCAGTGTCATTGCGCTCATCAATCCAGTTTTTACGGAGTAAAGGTAAACCTTTTTCAAGATTGATCACAATCTCTGGATCACTGTAAGGGCCTGAGGTGTCATAGACCGGAACTGGTGGATTAGGAACCATTTCCTCACCAACTCGAGTAGAGAGTTGCTCAATCATGCGAATGGGCGCTTTGATATCCGGGCGAGACCCCTCTAAATAGGTTTTAGTGGATGCGGGATAGGCAAACTTTTGCCCAAAATCACGCTCCAAACTTTTTAAACTTGGAATCTCATGCTTTGCTTTTTTATTGGTATCGCTCATGCCCATCTCCTGATTGTGATTAGATGGACGAAACCGGGTGACGGTCTGATGGAAAACTCCCCACGCCAGCATTACCTGGATCGGGTTATAGGGTCTTTCTCAGCGCCTCTAGCAAAAAAACCAGTGGGCACCCCTGTTTCATCCTTAAGCTTTATTTAACCACGAATCCCACTTTTACAGGAGAGGCAGCGTTAACTAAATAAGTCAATTTAGCGGTAATTTGAGCTTCTTAAAATAAAGTCCGCCGTTACAAAGGCGGCATCACTCGTGAATTCATCGGCCAAAATACGTGCTGCAGCCTCTGAATGGCTGATTTCAATAAATCCACTCACTTCACCATCGTGATTAGTGGGAATGAAGTTCTCAGCTAGCTCCAAATCATAAATAAAGAGCTGTTCGTCATGAAAGCCGCCTTGAGGGGTGGGGCGGCGCATATGAATTCGCCCTGCAGGGGATATTTGCTCAGAAATTTGACTGGGAACACCGGCTTCTTCCCATAATTCCCTGCGTGCATTGACCCAAGGGGTCTCATCGGCCTCAATGCCACCGGCGGCGATGTTATCTAGGCGTCCAGGATCGGTCTTTTTGGTATCGCTACGGCGCCCAAGCCAGATATTGCCCGTTTTGGTGAATCCGTTAATGTGGGTTGCTCGGCTTTGCAGTCCCAAAGTCCTGAACGCAGCACGTTCTAAACGAAAGCATGCATGTCCATTTTGATCGATCCAAGCAAAGTCCTCATTGCGCCATCCTGGAATAAACCCACCTTGGCGTAGTTCCTCAGCTAACTGACGCAGGCTGTCAGAAATAGCAGCAGGCGATCCTTTTTGAATAGTCAAGCGCTCATGCGCAATTTCAAGAAGCGCAATAGATTTTTTACTTAAGGATGCTTGTAAAAAGAGGACGTATTCAGGATTGATGTGGCCAATAACCTGAGCTGCTTCAATCCCGTTTGCAAAATATATGGGCATGAGGTCTGGCGGTGCTGGTCTAGCAGTATTTTGGAGAAGCTCCTCTAAAGCAGCTAGGGTACTAACAGAAAGTGTGTGCATCTAGGAAGTTTAAGGGATCGTCAGAAAATGGTGAAAATTTCTAGAAAGAGTTGATAACAAACTTGCAATGTCAATCATTTTTTACTGGAATTTTTATCAGAATACCCTGCTTATTATTTAGGCAACTAAGGTCACTCTATACAAATCTACGACTTACGAAAACTTTTCAGGATTTATCCACATAAGCTGTGGATAAGTTTTATTCCATTCTGGTCCCGCCGACAGGAATCGAACCTGTATCCCACGCTTAGGAGGCATGTGCACTATCCATTGTGCTACGGCGAGAAAATAATTTAACGCTACTAATCTGAAACGCATTATCCATGGCTTGTTGAATGATTACCATCCACATAAAGCCCATACTTGATTGGTTAATGCCACCATCGTGTCAGGAGCAAAGTAGGCAGTAAAAACCAAAGCCAAAATAAAAAGCGCCAGAGGGTAGAGGATAACTTTAAGCATGACATTCTGTTTCTGCATATAGAGTTCCTAAGCGGCTATGGTGCGATGCAGTGCACGCTCTTTTACAGGTAGGTTCACCAGAAAAGCAAAGACACCTAAACCAATCGCAATATTCCACATAATGGTGTAAGAACCAGTGAGATCAAATAGATAGCCACCTAAATAGGCGCCGCAAAAACTGCCTAGCTGGTGCGAGAAAAAAACTAATCCGGACAACATCGATAGATATTTCACCCCAAAAATCTGCGCCACAATGGCGTTGGTAAGTGGAATAGTTGATAGCCAAAGAAAGCCCATGATAGAGGCGAAGAGGTAGGTAGTTGTTGGGCTTAAGGGTAGCCATATGAAAGCAATAATGGCAATAGATCTAGCCAAATAGATGCCTGATAGCAGGTAGCGCTTAGGGTAGCGTTGGCCTAGGATGCCAGCACTATAGGTTCCAAAAATATTAAAGAGCCCAATCAAAGCCAGTGCAGTAGTTGCCACAACAGGCGCACCTACTGCTGGGTATGTAGTAGAAAGATCTTTGAGGTAGGGCGCTAGATGTACAGCAATAAAAACTACTTGGAATCCACACACAAAATAACCGAGTGTGAGAAAACGAAAGCTCGGGTTTCGAGTCGCTTCCGTTAGCGCTTCTTTGATCGTTTGATTACTACCTTGATGATGTTGACCATTATTAGGTTCACGCAACATAAATGCAATCGGGATCATTAAGCTTGCCATGATGGCTAGCATCAGTAATGCATCATTCGCACCGAAGTGACTTAATAAACCTTGCTCAACCGGAATCATGAGAAATTGCCCAAATGATCCAGCTGCTGCAGCAATTCCCATAGCCCAAACTCGTTTTTCTGCAATTACATTGCGACCAAGAATTCCATAGATCACGCTATAGGTAGTTGCCGTTTGTGCAAGACCGATGAGTAAGCCGCCAGCAATTGAAAAGTTTAAGGCATCTGTTGAGATTGCCATGCCGGCTAAACCGAGTGCATAAAGTACGCCACCGGCCACCATAATTTTTAATGCCCCATAGCGATCAGCTAAGGCACCCGTGATAGGCTGAAAGATTCCCCAGATCAGGTTTTGCAGTGCAATCGTTAGTGCAAATGTTTCACGTCCCCAGCCGTTGGCAAAGGTAATGGGAAGATTGAAGAGGCCAAATCCATGACGAATACCCATGGATAAGGTGACCATCAGCCCGCCAAATATGAGTACTTGCTTTAGCGATAGAGTGTGATTGTTCTGCGCTATGGACATCGTATTAAACGATGCCTTTGGTATGCAAGGTATTGATGGCAGCGCTATCCAGATTTAAGCGTTCTCGCAAAATTTCATCCGTATGTTGGCCCAGCGTTGGGGGTGCAAGCCGAACCTCTACCGGCGTTTCTGAGAGGTGCATGGGGCTAGCAACCAGCTTCATGTTGCCGGCAGTGGGATGAGGTACATTGATTTGAACGCCCCGTGCCTTAACCTGTTCATTATCAAAGACTTCTTGGAAATTATTGATCGGGCCACAAGGTACTTTGGCAGCTTCTAGCAGATCAATCCATTCGGCTTTGGTTTTCTGACGGGTCATGGCTTCCAAAATAGGCACCAAGGCCTTTCTTTGTTCTACTCGCAAAGGATTGGTCAGGTAGAGGGGGTTGCTAGCAAGATGTGCTTCCCCTCCAGCAGTGACAAAATGCTTGAATTGCCCATCATTACCTACTCCTACAATCATCCACCCATCTGAGGTGGGGAAGGTTTGGTAGGGAACAATAATGGGGGAAGCATTACCCCAACGGCGCGGGACCTGATCGGAGCATAAATAGGCGCTTGAGACGTTGGCCATTACTGCGATTTGGGTATCGAGGAGGGCCATATCAATATATTGGCCTTGACCCGTGCGATCGCGGTGTACTACAGCCGCCAAAATAGCCGTACTGGCATACATACCGGTAAAAATATCAGCAATGGCAACCCCGGCCTTTTGAGGGCTGGCGCCCGGAAAATCATCGGATTCTCCGGTAACGCTCATAAAACCACCCATTCCTTGGATGATGAAATCATAGCCTGGACGATGTGCGTAGGGACCATTTTGGCCAAAACCCGTAATAGAGCAGTAAATCAGATCGCTTTTGAGCTCTTTAAGACTTTGGTAATCAAGCCCGTACTTGGCTAAATCACCCACTTTGTAGTTCTCAATCACCACATCCGACTCTTTTGCTAGCTGGCGAATGATCTCTTGACCCTCAGGTTTACTGATATCCACCGTGATCGAGCGTTTATTGCGATTAATGCAGATGAAATAGGCCGATTCTGCTGTGTCATTGCCTTTTGGGTCTTTTGCAAAGGGAGGCCCCCAGTGGCGGGTATCGTCTCCGGCGCCAGGTCGTTCCACTTTAATCACATCGGCGCCTAAATCAGCCAGATTTTGGGCGCACCATGGGCCCGCCAGAACACGACTGAGATCTAAAACACGAATATGACTTAAAGCACCCATCCCTCAATTTTGGCATGAACGAAGGGTTATTAACCGGAAAAGACTGAAAATTCGGGTTTTGATTCAGACATGACTACAATTTGCGCGCATGGCTACTCGTAAAACTTCCGAATACAGCGAATCATCGATTCAGGTCCTTAAGGGATTGGAACCCGTTCGGCAACGGCCGGGAATGTACACCCGTACCGATAACCCCCTTCATATCATTCAAGAGGTACTAGACAACGCCTCTGACGAGGCCCTAGGGGGTTTTGGTAAGCAAATGATTGTGACTTTGCACACTGACGGCAGTGTCAGTGTGGAAGATGATGGGCGCGGAATTCCGGTTGGAATGCACCCCACAGAGAAATTGCCCGTAGTAGAAATTGTTTTTACCCAATTACATGCCGGCGGTAAGTTTGAAAAAGGCACCGGTGGTGCGTACGCCTTCTCCGGCGGATTGCATGGTGTGGGCGTTTCGGTTACCAATGCTTTATCTAAGCGCCTTGAAGTCACTGTTTGGCGTGATGATCAAGTTTCTACTTTGACCTTTGCTGATGGCAAAGTGATTGAAAAGCTTAAATCGGTCCGCGCTACCAAAGAAGATAAGACTCGCGGTACCCGCGTGCGTGCCTGGCCCGATGGGAAGTATTTTGATAGTCCGACTATTCCTATGCCAGAGCTGATTCGCTTATTGCGATCCAAGGCAGTGTTATTACCAGGTGTAAAAGTCACCCTGATTCAAGAAAAATCGGGTGATAGTCAAACTTGGCAATACGCTCAAGGCTTATTGGGTTATCTGAATGAGGCGATGGTGCAAGCAGGCCATGGCGCACAAGTGATTCCTCCATTTGAGGGTGAGCAGTACGCTACTGGTAATGGTGATGATGATTCATTTGCTGAAGGCGAAGGTGCGGCATGGGTCGTAAGCTGGACGGAAGATGGCGCTCCTGTTCGTGAAAGTTACGTCAACCTCATTCCGACGCCAGCAGGCGGTACTCATGAAAGTGGGCTACGTGAAGGTCTTTTTAATGCAGTCAAGGGATTTATCGAGATGCACGCTTTGCAACCCAAGGGCGTGAAGTTGATGCCTGAAGATGTGTTTGCTCGGGCATCCTTTATTTTGTCTGCCAAAGTTCTAGACCCACAGTTTCAGGGACAAATTAAAGAGCGTCTCAACTCTAGAGATGCGGTGCGTTTAGTTTCTGGTTACGCTAAATCTGCTTTAGAGCTCTGGCTCAATGAGCACGTTGATTACGGCCGCAAGCTAGCAGATCTTGTCATTAAACAAGCTCAAGCAAGAACTCGTGCTGGCCAAAAAGTAGAAAAGAAAAAATCTTCTGGTGTAGCTGTCTTACCAGGCAAGCTCACCGATTGTGAAAGTCAAGATATCGGCCTAAATGAAATCTTCCTCGTAGAGGGCGATTCAGCAGGCGGATCTGCGAAGATGGGTCGCAATAAAGAATATCAAGCGATTTTGCCTTTGCGAGGTAAGGTACTAAATACGTGGGAAGCCGAGCGTGATCGCCTCTTTGCAAATAATGAAGTACACGACATTGCAGTAGCGATTGGTGTTGATCCTCATGGCGCCAATGACACTCCTGATTTGTCTAATTTGCGTTATGGCAAGGTCTGTATTTTGTCTGACGCGGACGTCGATGGGGCGCATATTCAAGTGCTCCTTCTTACTTTGTTTTACAAGCATTTCCCCAAGTTAATCGATTTGGGACATATTTATATTTCTAGACCACCGTTGTTTAGAGTCGATGCTCCAGCACGTGGTAAAAAGCCCGCTCAAAAAATCTATGCTTTAGATGTGAATGAATTACAAGCGATTGAAGATAAGTTACGTAAAGACGGTGTTAAAGAATCCGCTTGGCAAATTTCCCGCTTTAAGGGGCTTGGTGAGATGAGTGCAGAACAATTATGGGATACCACGCTCAATCCGGATACCCGTCGTTTATTACCCGTGACATTAGGCACGTGGACCGAGGATGAAACAATCAAAACTATGGATATGTTGATGGGTAAATCCGAGTCTGGGGCGCGGCGTGATTGGTTAGAAGAGCGCGGTAACGAAGTGGAGGCGGACATTTAATGGCAATTAAAAAAACTCCGGGTAACACTGGCTCTACCGAGCAAGCAGATTTATTTTCGAATGCTCCCGAAGCAATAGAAAAGGACTCTATCGAAGTTACCACCACTGGCGGTCCTAAAGATCCGCATGACCCTAAAGTAATTGAGCTTAACGAAGATGATAAAGATAGTCTAACTTTAGCGGTGTATGCAGAGCGCGCCTACTTAGATTATGCGATTAGCGTAGTAAAGGGCCGTGCCTTGCCAGATGTGTCGGATGGCCAAAAGCCTGTTCAACGCCGTATCTTGTTCTCTATGAGCGAGATGGGTTTGCGTGCTGATGCAAAACCTGTGAAGAGTGCGCGAGTAGTAGGGGATGTCTTAGGCAAGTTTCATCCTCATGGTGATCAGTCTGCTTACGATGCTTTAGTACGACTGGCACAGAGCTTTTCATTGCGCTACCCCTTAATTGACGGCCAAGGCAATTTCGGTTCACGTGATGGTGATGGTGCGGCGGCAATGCGTTATACCGAGGCACGCTTAACGAAGATTGCGGGCTTGCTATTAAGTGAAATTGATCAAGGGACCGTTGATTTCGCTCCAAATTATGATGGCTCCTTTCAGGAACCTAAGTTATTGCCAGCGCGTTTACCTTTTGTTCTTCTAAATGGAGCTTCAGGTATTGCGGTGGGAATGGCTACTGAGATTCCTTCACATAATCTTCGTGAAGTAGCCAGTGCAGCTATTGCTTTAATGAAGTCCCCGAAGATGAGTACGGCAGAACTTCTAGAGATCATCCCTGGTCCCGATTACCCTGGTGGTGGTCAAATTATTTCCTCTGCAGCAGAAATTACCCAGATCTATGAAGCAGGCCGAGGTAGCTTAAAGGTTCGTGCTCGTTGGTCGGTTGAAGAGCTGGCAAGAGGTCAATGGCAAATCATTGTCAATGAACTACCTCCGTCTACTTCATCACAGCGTGTACTGCAAGAAATTGAAGAGATCACGAATCCCAAAGTCAAAGTGGGCAAGAAAACGCTCACGCCTGAGCAGAGTAATTTGAAGGCCACTATTTTGAATGTGCTTGACGGCGTGCGCGATGAATCCAGCAAGGATGCCGCAGTTCGTTTGGTCTTTGAGCCAAAGAGTAAAAATATTGATGTGAATGAGTTTGTGAATCTATTGCTTGCACATACTTCCTTAGAGTGCAATGCGCCAATGAACTTAGTGATGATTGGCACAGATGGTCGCCCGCGTCAAAAGGGCTTAAAAGAAATCATTACAGAGTGGATTTCTTTTAGAGTAGGCACAGTCACTCGCCGGACACAATACCGCTTAGGTAAAGTCAAAGACCGGATGCATATATTAGAAGGGCGCTTAACCGTTCTTCTTAATATTGATAAGGTCATCAAGATCATTCGTAATAGCGATGAGCCTAAGGCCGACTTAATCAAAGAATTTAAGCTCAGCGACCGTCAAGCAGAAGATATTCTGGATATTCGTTTGCGTCAATTAGCCCGCCTTGAAGGCATCAAGATTGAACAAGAACTGAAAGAGTTGAAGTCAGAGCGCGATGATCTTGAGGGTTTGCTACAGAACGATTCCGTATTACGTAAATGCATCATCAAAGAAATTGAATCTGACATGAAAGAATTCGGTGATGAGCGCCGGACTTTAATTTTAGAAGATAAGCGTGCTGTTGCTGAGGCTAAAGTGCTTGATGAGCCTGTAACTGTGATTGTTTCCCAAAAGGGTTGGGTACGGGTACGTCAGGGCCATGAACACGACGCTAGCCAATTTAGCTTTAAGGCTGGCGATGGCCTCTATGAAACTTTTGAGTGCCGTACCGTTGATGTGATGCAAGGCTTTGGAAGTGATGGCCGTGTCTATACCGTGCCTGTGAGCGAATTACCAGGAGCTCGGGGCGATGGCTCACCATTAACGAGCTTTGTGAATCTCGCAGCAGGATCCCAAATGGTTGCCTACTATGCTGGCCAAGCAGATGATTTGGTATTGATTTCTACTCGATCCGGAAATGGTTTCCTGGCTAATGTGGCAGATATGACTACCCGCAATAAAGCAGGCAAATCGTTTGTTGGTATCGATAGTAAGTTTATTGGAGGCGATGCACCACTAGGTGCGTCTAAAGTAACTCCTGGTATGAAGCAGGTGGCCTGCCTTTCCGAAAGTTCTAAGCTCTTGGTGTTCCCATTGACTGAATTAAAACGCTTACCAACGGGTGGCAAGGGCGTTATTTTGATGGGGCTAGACGATAAAGAAAAACTGGCTTCAGCGATTGCGGTAGGACCGGATGGGGCTACGTATTCTGGTGCTGGTCGTGCCGGTAAGCCGACGGAATTAAATCTGGATGCAAAAACCTTGAAATCTTTTGCAGGTAACCGCGCACGTAAAGGTCACTTCGTAGAGCCCCGCTTAAAAGATGGCAAACTTAAAGCGAACTAGTTTTTCTTCGGAATAGAAACACCATATTTGACGGCAATAACCTCTGCCAAAATAGAAATCGCCATTTCTGGTGGAGTGAGTGCGCCAATGTGCAAGCCAACAGGGCCATGGAGTTGATTCACTTGTTCTTGCGTCACATCAAAGTCCAGTAGGCGGGATTTACGTTTTTGAGTATTGACTCGACTGCCTAAGGCGCCTACATAAAAAGCAGGTGATTTAAGGGCTTCCATCAAAGCCATATCATCCAGCTTGGGATCATGAGTAAGTGCTACGACCGCGGTATGGGAGTCCACTCCAATTTCCAGCAACACATCGTCTGGCATACCTTTAATAAATTGAACCTGGTCGCGATCGATTCCTTCAGCGTATTCTTCACGAGGATCAATTACGATGACTTCAAAATCAGACGCGAGAGCAAAATCAGCCGTGTAAAGTGATAGCTGCCCAGCGCCAATAATGACCATACGCCAGCGAGGACCATAACTGGTTTTCATGAAGACCTCGTTACAAAGAAAGCTATCCGTTCGACTACCTGGTTCTAGTTCGGATTTTCCGTTACTTAACTGAACAGTGCGTGAGGTGATCTGATGGTGACTCACAGAATGCAAAATGGCTTCTAGTACTTGAACTTCTGGTTTGGGTTCCACAAGCAGTCTTAATGTACCGCCGCAGGGCAGACCAAAGCGGGCAGCCTCTTGTTGACTAACCCCGTAAACCACCATTTCTGGTGTGCTTCTAGTAAGAATATCGCTTTGCACTCGACGAATGAGGTCATCCTCAACGCATCCGCCTGAAACGGATCCCATAACTTGACCATCGCCCCTGATAGCCAGCCAAGACCCTACCGGTCTTGGTGCTGAGCCCCAAGTTTGGACCACTGTGGCAATCGCCACGGAGTGGCCGTTATTAAGCCAGTCAACTGCAGCTTTCAATACGCTTAAATCAGTGCTATTCATTTATTGTCTATTTGTTTGAGCTATTCTTTTATTATCATGCTAATGACAAAACCCAAGCTAAGTCACACGTCCCCATGCCGCCTAGCAGTCTTATTGCTTGCTGCAGGCGAGGGCAGTCGCTTAGGCTCCTATCCAAAAGCGTTGCTAAAAAAAAGAGGTCTAACACTGTTGCAGCGCTTTATGGAGTCTATTGAAGACTTTTCTCCACTAGAGTTGATTGTTGTCACGGGATTTCATGCCGAGGTAATTGAGTCTACGTTAGATGAGTTGGCTGTCCTCATGCCTCCAAAGATGAGTAGCGTCATGAAGGTATGTCGCAATCTTGAGCCGGCAAGAGGCCAGGCCGCATCGGTGCGCTTGGGTCTAGAGTCGCTGCAAAGTGAGTACGATGTTTTGCTAGTTGCCTTATCTGATCAACCTGAAATTGAGGCTGCGGAAATCCAAGATTTATTGGACGCCTTTTCTGTTCGAAGTACCGATCAGGAAATGCTGTTGCCGATGGTAGGTACTCGCAGAGGAAACCCTGTCTTATTTTCTAGGAAGGCGATTAATGCAATCTTGGCTATTCCAGGGATGACTTGTCGCCCGTATATGGATGCTCATCCAGCGCAGGTTGGGCAAATGCAAACGCATAAGCAAGCTTTTATATTGGATGTTGATACACCTGAAGACATCCAAATGCATCAACTCACTCGTAGTTAAATCTCGGCAATTAACTCAATTTCGACACAAGCCCCAAGCGGAATTTGAGCCACACCAAATGCGCTACGAGCATGTTTACCTGCCTCACCAAAAACTTCAAAGAGTAGTTCTGAGCAGCCGTTGATGACCAAGTGTTGTTCTGTATATTCGGATGTGGAGTTCACGAGACCCATGACTTTCACAATACGCTTCACTTTATCTAGCGAACCGAGATGATGTTGAAGCGTTGATAGCAAATCCATTGCAATCAACCTAGCGGCAGCTTTGCCTGATTCAGTATCCATATCCAAGCCAAGCTTGCCCACCCAAGGTTTTCCGTCTCTCTTAGCAATGTGGCCAGAAAGAAAAACAGTGTTGCCGGTAGTTGCAGCCATCACATAAGCAGCTGCAGGAGGTCCTGGAGGAGGTAAATCAATTCCAAGAGTTTTTAGGCGATTGCTGATAAGGTTTGTCATAGATTTTATATAGATGAATAAAGCTAAATGATAAGGAAATCCTATTCATAAGTCCTTAATTTGAGATGGTAGGCCTTTAAAAGTTCCTGGCTCGATGGCATAGGCAAGAGGACCGGCAATGACACACTTTTTAGCCTTGGGATAGCCCAAAATGCAGTTTGCGGCACTGGCGTCCGCTATAATCTGACCCAATTGTTCAAAATTAAACTCATTAATAATGATTTCTATGAAAAAGCACTCCATTCTTTCTCAGCATATAGCCGGCGTCATAATTGCCTTGGCGAGCCTTTCAGTTCAAGCTGCAGATTTGCAAGGCTCTGCTCAAGCTGGACAAGCTAAGGTATGGCTTTGTGTTGGTTGCCACGCTATTCCTGACTATCGGGCTGATTACCCCATCGTATATAAGGTTCCGATGATTGGAGGCCAAAGCGGGGCCTACATTGCCAGTTCCTTGGCTGCCTACAAAAAGGGCGAAAGAAAGCATCCTACAATGCGTGCTATCGCTGGCAGTTTATCTGACCAAGACATGGTCGATATTGGCGAATACTACGCTGCGCAAACTGCCAGCTCACCTAAAAATCCACTGAAGTGATCAGAATCATGATGATGAAAGCCGCGCTACTTACCTCTGTTTTATTGTCCAGTATTGGCTTGGCCCAAGCCAACAGCATCGATAAGGGCCGCGCCCTTGCTGAAAAAGGCAACTGTGCAGCATGTCATGGTGTTGGGTTGAATGCCCCGATCATGCCGGTGTATCCCAAGTTGGCCGGTCAGTACGCTGATTACACCTACTATGCTTTATTGGCCTACAAGGTAGGCAATAGCAATGCGCAGTTCGGGCGAAACAACGCCATTATGTCCTCACAAGTGCAACCTTATTCAGATGCCGATATGCGCGACCTTGCTGCTTATATCGCTTCTTTACCTGGAAATTTTGTAGTTAAAAGGTAGAAAGTTCACTTTTTTGTAGTGAATCTAAGGCTTAGGTTTCTTCCCTAAATCTATATTTTATATAGATTTATTGTGCAGCCTCAAGGCCACGAGCCATATGTTTGCCCATCGCAGCCTCTGCTGCCTCTGGATCACGCTTAAGAATGGCCTCCAAAATGGCGCGATGCTCGGTCAGCGAGCTTAATAGACGCCCTGAACGTAAGAGCGAATCTCGTCTTTGTAGTTTGAGTACTTTGCGCAAATCTATAATGACCCCATTCATCCAGGGATTATCAGCAATCTCTTGGATCAAATCATGAAATTTCACATTAATTTCAAAGAATTGCTCAATATCGCGATCTGCAGCAGCCTTTTCTAGGCGTTGATGCAAATTATCTAATGCAGTCAGCTGATCCTCAGTGGCCTTCAGTGCGGTTTCTTTGGCTGCTTGTCCTTCTAAGAGTGACAAGACAGTGAAGATCTGCTCTAAATCTTTCCTTTGCACCTCTGTTACATAGGCGCCACGGTTCATTTTTGTGGTCACCAGACCTTCAGAGGCTAATACTTTTATGGCTTCGCGCATGGGCGTCCGACTGATTCCGAACTGTAGTGCCAGGCTCTGTTCATCTAGCCAACTTCCAGGGCTTAATTCATGGGCAAAGATCTGCTCACGCAGTCTTTCTGCTACATCCTCATAGAGAGGTCTATTCATGAGTTTGTTGTTCATTGCTAGTTACTTTACCATATCTATGTATTCATAATTATGTATACATTATGTAGACAAAAGCCTAAAAGTCAAGCACAATAGGAGCATTAAATAAACAATGCAATAAAGCCAAATAGGAGTGCTTTATGAGTAACGGTGAAAAGAAGGCAGTTTCAACAGTTTGGCCAGAAGTGCCTAATAGTGACTTAGACGATTGGAAAAAATCCGCCCAAAAATCAGCGCCGAATGGAAGTGTAGAAGCTCTTGGTTGGAATACGCCAGATGGCATTCATCTAAAAGCTTTGTATACCTCCCAAGATTTAGAGGGTCTTCAGTACACCAATTCATTGCCGGGATTTGAACCCTTTGTGCGCGGCCCCCAAGCAACGATGTACTCAGTACGACCCTGGACTATCCGTCAATACGCTGGGTTTTCAACTGCTGAAGAATCGAATGCCTTTTATCGCAAAGCACTAGACGCTGGAGGTCAGGGTGTGTCTGTTGCATTTGATCTAGCCACCCATCGTGGCTATGACTCAGATCATCCTCGGGTAACTGGTGATGTAGGTAAGGCTGGGGTAGCTATTGATTCTGTTGAGGATATGAAAATTTTATTTGATGGCATTCCATTGGATAAGGTGTCTGTGTCGATGACGATGAACGGCGCTGTATTACCAGTATTAGCTGGTTATATCGTGGCCGGTGAAGAGCAAGGCGTAAAGCAAGAGTTGTTATCCGGCACGATTCAGAATGACATTCTGAAAGAATTCATGGTGCGTAATACCTATATTTACCCACCAGAGCCTTCGATTCGGATCATCGGTGACATCATTGAATACACCGCGAAGCATATGCCGAAATTTAATTCGATTTCTATTTCGGGTTATCACATGCAAGAGGCAGGCGCTAATCAAGTGCTTGAGTTGGCATTCACTTTGGCCGATGGCAAAGAGTACGTCAATACAGCACTGACTAAGGGTCTTGATGTCGATCAATTTGCTGGACGTCTTTCTTTCTTCTTTGCAATTGGCATGAACTTTTATCTTGAGGTGGCCAAACTCAGAGCGGCACGACTGCTTTGGTGGCGCATTATGAAATCCTTTGAGCCTAAAAACCCTAAATCATTGATGTTACGCACGCATTGCCAAACATCGGGCTGGTCATTGACCGAACAAGATCCTTATAACAATGTAGTACGCACCACAGTAGAAGCGATGGCCGCCGTATTTGGCGGTACCCAATCGTTACATACCAACTCATTTGATGAGGCGATTGCTTTACCTTCTGCGACATCAAGTCGCATTGCACGTAACACCCAACTTATTTTGCAGGAAGAGACCCATATTACAAGTGTGATCGATCCATGGGCGGGTTCGTACATGATGGAAAACCTCACCCAAGAAATGGCTGACAAAGCCTGGGAAATCATTCAAGAAGTCGATGCGATGGGCGGTATGACCAAGGCAGTTGAAAGTGGTTGGGCCAAGTTAAAGATCGAGGCTGCCGCTGCTGAGAAGCAAGCAAAAATTGATTCTGGTTCGGATGTCATCGTTGGCGTAAATAAATATAAGCTCGCTAAAGAAGATCTCGTTGATGTATTTATGATCGACAACGATAAGGTTCGTGAAAGTCAAGTAGCTCGTCTGAAAGAGATCAAAGCAAAACGCGATAGTAAAAAAGTTGAGGCGGCCTTAGAGGCTCTTACTAAAGCAGCAGAAGAGGGCTCTGGTAATTTATTGGAATTATCCGTTCAGGCTATACGTTTGCGAGCGACTGTAGGTGAAGTATCTGACGCATTAGAAAAAATCTACGGGCGCCATCGCGCCGATACTCAAAAGGTGACTGGTGTGTATGCAGCTGCTTACGACTCAGCAGAAGGCTGGGACAAATTGAAAGTCGAAATCGCCGATTTCGCTAAAGACTTTGGGCGCCGTCCACGCGTCATGATTGCAAAGTTAGGCCAAGATGGGCATGATCGCGGTGCAAAAGTGGTGGCTACAGCATTTGCAGATTTAGGTTTTGATGTGGATATTGGCCCTTTATTTCAGACACCGGAAGAGTGTGCTCGCCAAGCGATTGAGAACGATGTTCATGCATTAGGAGTGTCCACTCTTGCTGCAGGACATAAGACTTTAGTGCCTGCCATCATTGCAGAGCTCAGAAAGCAAGGGGCTGACGACATCATTGTCTTCGTTGGTGGTGTTATCCCAAGACAAGATTATGAATTTCTTTATGAGGCCGGTGTGAAGGGCATTTATGGCCCAGGAACCCCGATACCAGCTTCTGCAAAAGATGTGCTTGAGCAGATTCGCCAATCTGTAAAACTAAACTAAAAAATTAGTTCTAAATAATGAGCATGCTCCATTCAGTTGACCAGATCTTGTTGGATGATCTCACTGGGTTGCCTTGTTCTGCACAGCGTCGTGCTTTGGCAAAAATCATTACCTTATTAGAGTCCACTCGTTTAGATCATCGCCATCGTGCAGATGAGGTACTCAATGCCTTATTACCTAAAACTGGTAAATCCTTTCGATTGGGGATCTCAGGAGTGCCTGGTGTTGGCAAATCTACTTTAATTGAAACTCTAGGACTGTATCTCATAGAGCAAGGTCATCGCGTGGCTGTATTAGCGATTGATCCATCATCAAGCATCTCTGGCGGATCTATTTTGGGTGATAAGACCCGCATGGAAAGATTATCAGTATTAGATGGCGCATTCATACGCCCAAGTCCATCCTCCGGAACCTTAGGTGGTGTAGCTGAAAAAACCCGTGAAGCGATGTTGGTTGCAGAGGCCGCAGGTTTTGACGTAGTCATTGTCGAGACGGTGGGTGTCGGGCAAAGTGAAATTGCTGTAGCAGGAATGACAGATATGTTCTTACTGATGCAGCTACCGAATGCGGGTGATGATCTTCAAGCGATCAAAAAAGGGGTGATGGAGATCGCTGATCTTATCGTGATTAATAAAGTGGATATTGATGCCGATGCTGCGATGCGGGCGCAATTGTTTATTACGAGCTCATTACGTTTATTGGGTTTTCAGGGTAATCCAGACCATGCCTCCAACGATCAAAAATTATGGCATCCCTTAGTGATGACAATGAGTGCCCTACAGGGCAACGGCGTTAAGGAGCTGTGGGAAAAAATTCAGCAATTTAAGCAACTTCAAACTACGAATGGCAAGTTGCAATCACGTCGTCAACAGCAAGCTGGGGCATGGATGTGGGACAGGGTAGATGCAGGACTTAAGAATGCATTTCGGAATAATCCAGCGGTACAAACACTTTTACCTGGCTTCATTGCTGAAGTAAATCAGGGCACCATGGCGCCATCAGTTGCAGCAAGACGTTTACTCGAAGCCATGGGACATGAATTTTTTTAAGGAATCATCATGAAGGAAATCATTCAACAGCTTGAAGCCAAGCGCGAACTTGCCCGAATGGGCGGCGGGCAAAAACGCATTCAGGCTCAGCACTCCAAAGGTAAGTTAACAGCTCGAGAGCGCATTGAGTTGCTATTAGATGCTGGCAGCTTCGAAGAGTGGGATATGTTCGTTGAGCATCGTTGTCATGATTTTGGTATGGATGAGCAAACGGTTCCCGGTGATGGTGTGGTCACAGGCTACGGCATGATTAATGGCCGTCTCGTGTTTGTTTTTTCACAAGACTTCACAGTATTGGGTGGCTCACTTTCAGAGGCTCATGCTGAAAAGATTTGCAAAATCATGGATCAGGCCTTAAAGGTTGGCGCCCCAGTAATTGGACTCAATGATTCCGGTGGTGCGCGAATTCAAGAAGGAGTTGCTTCTTTAGGTGGCTATGCAGAAATTTTCCAACGCAATGTTACTGCTTCTGGTGTGATTCCTCAGATTTCATTAATCATGGGCCCCTGTGCAGGTGGCGCGGTGTATTCACCCGCATTAACGGACTTCATCTTCATGGTAAAAGACAGTTCGTATATGTTTGTTACTGGCCCAGAAGTCGTAAAGACCGTAACCCATGAAGATGTGACAGCGGAGGAGTTGGGGGGTGCCATCACGCACTCAACAGTTTCAGGCGTATGCGATCTGGCATTTGATAATGACGTAGATGCCATCATGATGTTGCGCCGCTTCTTTAATTATTTGCCCTTATCAAATCGTGAAGGCCCACCCACTATACATGGTGCGATGCGCACTGAAGAGCCAGATTTTTCTCTAGATACTTTAGTTCCGAGTAATCCTAATCAACCATATGATATGAAAGAGCTCATCAGTAAGGTGGTCGATGACGGTGAGTTCTTTGAGCTACAGCCTGATTACGCTAAAAATATTCTGATTGGTTTTGCCAGAATGGAAGGCCGTACGATTGGCATTGTAGCCAATCAACCCTTGGTATTGGCTGGTTGTTTAGATATCAAAGCCTCCATCAAGGCTGCCCGTTTCGTGCGTTTTTGCGATGCCTTTAATATTCCTGTAGTGACTTTAGTGGATGTGCCTGGTTTTATGCCAGGAACTGCACAAGAGTATGGCGGCATCATTAAGCATGGCGCAAAGTTACTGTATGCCTATGCAGATTGCACTGTCCCAAAAGTTACCCTCATTACGCGTAAAGCCTATGGCGGTGCTTATGATGTCATGGCCTCAAAGCATCTACGGGGTGATGTGAATTTTGCTTGGCCTTCTGCTGAAATTGCTGTGATGGGTCCTAAAGGTGCAGTAGAAATTATTTTCCGTGAAGAAAAATCGGATCCTGCGAAGATTACTGCACGGGAAGCGGAGTACAAAGCGAAGTTTGCCAATCCATTTGTTGCTGGGCGTCGTGGCTATATTGATGATGTGATCTTGCCTCATGAAACACGCAAACGTATTTCCCGCTCTTTAGCCATGCTCAAAGATAAAGTGCTAACTAATCCAGTCCGTAAACACGGCAATATTCCTCTTTAAGGCTGGATACATCATGACTACAACTATGTTTAAGAAAATTCTGATTGCTAATCGTGGTGAGATTGCTTGCCGAGTGATCAGCACCGCTAAAAAAATGGGTATCAAGACGGTAGCTGTCTACTCCGAGGCTGATAGAGAAGCACGCCATGTTCAAATGGCAGATGAAGCTGTGTGCATTGGCCCTGCGCCATCACGTGAATCCTATCTAGTGATGGATCGCATTATTCAAGCTTGCAAAGATACTGGTGCGCAAGCAGTCCATCCTGGCTATGGCTTCTTATCTGAGAATGAGCAATTTGCTCGGCGCTGCGAAGAGGAGGGTATTGTATTTATTGGCCCTAAATATCAATCGATTGCAGCCATGGGTGACAAGATTGCCTCTAAAAAATTAGCCCTAGCAGCTAAGGTAAATACGATTCCTGGCTTTAATGAAGCGATTGATAAGCCAGAAGAAGCGGTCAAGATTGCACAGAGTATTGGTTATCCCGTGATGATCAAAGCTTCTGCAGGCGGTGGTGGTAAAGGCTTGCGAGTAGCGTTTAATGACAAAGAAGCCTTTGAAGGATTTTCAGCCTGTCGTACTGAGGCGCTAAATAGCTTTGGTGATGATCGTGTCTTCATTGAGAAGTTTGTTGAAGGCCCGCGCCATATAGAAATTCAGGTATTGGGTGATGCGCATGGAAATATCGTTTATCTCGGTGAACGAGATTGCTCGATACAGCGTCGTCACCAAAAAGTCATCGAAGAGGCTCCATCCCCCTTTATGGACCCAGTTACTCGCAAGGCTATGGGTGAACAGGCCGTAGCTTTAGCGAAGGCTGTCAACTATCAATCTGCAGGTACTGTGGAATTTGTTGTTGGTAAAGATAAGTCCTTTTACTTTTTAGAGATGAATACCCGTTTACAGGTAGAGCACCCTGTCACAGAAGGTATCACTGGTCTTGACTTAGTAGAACAAATGATTCGGGTGGCTGCCGGTGAAAAACTGGCATTTAAACAAGAAGATATCCAGTTAAGCGGTTGGTCTATGGAGTGCCGTATTAATGCAGATGATCCATTTCGTAACTTCTTGCCCTCTACGGGTCGCTTAGTTAAATATCGTCCGCCTGAGGCAATTAATGGAGTCAGGGTTGATACAGGAGTCTATGAGGGTGGCGAGATTCCGATGTATTACGACTCGATGATTGCGAAATTAATTGTTCATGGCAAAGACCGTTCAGAAGCGATCGACAATATGCGCGCTGCATTAAATGATTTTGTGATTCGTGGCATTCATTCAAATATTCCTTTTCAAGCTGCTTTGTTACAGCATCCACGCTTTATTTCGGGTGATTTCACTACGGGATTTATTGCCGAAGAATATCCAGATGGCTTTAAGAAAGACTCTGTTCAACCCGCGGATCCTAAGCGACTTGCTGCGCTAGCAGCATTCATGCGCTATCGGTATCTAGAGCATATTCAAATGATCGATGGTCAATTGGCTGGCCATGAAATGACTATTGCAAAACAGTTTGTAGTTGTTACTGGTGCTCGCGTAGGCTCTAACGAAACTATTCAAGAAGTGCCTATCCGTGTTGAGTTTAAAGACGCTACCTATTCTGTATATATTGAAGAGCAGAATGACATTAGTCGCTATGACATCGTGAGTGATTGGCGTCCAGGACAAATTTGTTTGCGCGCTACTATCAATGGTAGTAAAAAAATTACCGCTCAAGTTGTCCGCCGTGGCGTCAAATATGCACTGGTCTTAGATGGTGCTCATTTTGAATGTATGGTTTTAAGTCGTTTAGGTGCTGAGCTACAGCGATTGATGCCAGTGAAGCTTCCACCCGATACTTCTAAGCTCGTTATGTCACCGATGCCAGGCTTACTGAGTAATGTATCCGTCAAAGTTGGCGAGAGCGTTACCGCTGGACAGAAATTGGCGGCAATTGAAGCGATGAAAATGGAGAACACCTTAGTTGCGGCACAAGATGGTGTGATAGCGGAGATTTGTGCGAATGTCGGTGAGAGTTTGGCAGTGGATCAACTTATTATTCGTTTTGAGTGATGCCGACCATGACTAAACCATTCAAAATATTAGGCATTCAGCAAATTGCTATCGGTGGGGAAGATAAAAAAAAGCTACGTACGCTTTGGGTAGACTTATTGGGGTTTGACTATAAGAGTACCTTTGTCTCTGAGCGTGAGAACGTGGACGAGGATATTTGTGCTATTGGCCAGGGCCTTAACGAGATCGAAGTAGATTTGATGCAGCCATTGGATGTAGATAAAAAACCAGCGGTACATCAAACCCCCTTAAATCATATTGGTTTATGGGTAGATGATTTGCCTAAGGCGGTCGAGTGGCTATCCGCTCAGGGCCTTCGGTTTGCACCTGGTGGTATTCGTAAAGGGGCAGCCGGTTATGACATTACCTTCGTACATCCTAAAGGTAATGCAGAATTTCCATTGTGTGGAGAGGGCGTACTAATTGAATTAGTACAGGCGCCACCCGATATTATTGTAGGTCTGAGTTCATAAGTTATTAAAAAGTTCAAAAGAGTTCCCATTGACCCGTATCTTAGCCATCGATACTTCCTCAGCATGGTGTTCAGTTGCTCTATCACTAGCTGATGCTGCGCCTCTTATCCGTCACCAAAAGGTAGCGGCTGGCGCTAGCCAACTTTTACTGCCTTGGATAGATGAGCTCCTCGCTAATAGTGCAAGCACTCTCAGTTCTTTAGACGCGATTGCGATTGGTGTTGGTCCTGGTGCCTTTACGGGTGTACGTCTTGGCGTTGCTGTAGCACAAGGTTTAGCAACAGCCAGTAGGCTGCCTGTATTGCCTGTAGCTAGCTTAGATGCGATTGCAGCTCAGCTGGTGAAAAAGTCTGGCTTTATTGATGCCCAAGCAAGCTCCTTTGTTATTGCTGTAGATGCCAGAATGGGTGAAGTATATTGGGCCAAATATTGCGTTACACCCCATTCTTTACCAAAGCGTGTCGGTGATATTCAATTGACTGCACCAGAATTACTTGATTTAAGTGGGGTGCAATTTATCGCCGGCAGCGCTCTTATAGAATACGAAGATCGACTATTTACCTCTATCGAGAGTCCATTTACTAGCTCCCATAGGGATGCTGACATTGGTATTGAGGCTTTGGGTGTGCTTGCCTGCGCTCAGTCAATGTGGGACCAAGGTTTAGCGCAAGATGTGCATTTACTTGAACCCCTCTATATTCGTAATAAGGTGGCATACACCGCTGCTGAGCGTAGACAGCAACATGGCTGAGTTATGTTTTTCACCGATGGCATTGACAGACCTTGATGCGGTCTTGGCAATTGAATCGGTATCGCATCACCACCCATGGACTCACGGTAATTTTTCAGATTCACTGACGGCAGGTCATTGGGCCTATTGCGTTCGTCCGCAGGGAGAGGCCGCAATAGAAGGAAGCTATCTAGACCCTCAGATTTTGTGGGCTTATTGCGTACTTTTCCCCGCTGTAGATGAGTTACACCTTTTAAATATTACCGTCTCTCCTAAATTACGCAGGCTGGGTATTGGCATCAAGATGATGCATGCCATTGAAGGAGTAGCAGCACAGCAGAACATGCCGAGAATTATTTTGGAAGTGAGGCCGAGTAATAGGAGTGCTTTAGCGCTGTATGAGTACCTTGGATATGAGCAAATCGGTCTTAGGAAGAGCTACTATCCGGCTGAGACGGGAAGTCAGTTGCGTGAGGATGCTTTAGTTCTGGCGAAATCCATTAAGCTAGATGCTTGAATATGAATACAAATACATCCTTTTTAAAAGAAATGGGTATTACCGAATGGACTTCGCGTGATGCTCCTGTTGCTTCGTTACCTGAAGAGCCACATCATGCGGCCACTCCAGCAGACGCGCCAACGCAACTACCGCAGCCAACTCAGCCTCCTAAGAGCTTATGGTGGTTCTTTGGCAATAAGCCACAAGGGGATACTGAAGTTCTTTTTCAGAATGTGATTCGTGTATTGGGGTTATCACCACAGGAGTGGTCCTGGAAAAATCCAGCAGAAAAAATAGATCCTGAGCTACTACCTCAAGATGGTATACCGATAGTGGCAGTGGCATTCGGGGGTGTGGTTGCCCAAAAATTATCAGGCGAGCGAGATGCGTTGCCGCAACTACGGGAGACTGTGCTAGCTTTTAATACTGAGGGAGCTGAAGACTTACCGCTCATTGCCACCTTTGAATTGAGTCAACTTGTAGCAAGACCCAAAGACAAAGCTTTATTTTGGCAAGACTTATTATTGGCTAAGTCCGTACTACAAAATACCTAGTAGTTGTGTTGCAACGCGCTTAGTGTTTGTGCTCACCAATAAGATGCATGGAGTCATATTCCGCTTGATTCTTAGCATGGCGTTTGATAATCATCCACATCACAATACTCACGGTTAAGCCAAAGCCAACAATGACATACTGAATCGGGACATCAAGCCAGATTAATCCAGAGTAAATGAGTAACATCATCAATACCGAGATATTTTCATTGAAATTTTGTACAGCAATGGAGTGGCCTGCTGACATCAGGACATGCCCTCGGTGTTGAAGTAGGGCATTCATAGGCACAACAAAATAACCAGCTAACCAACCCACTAAAATTAGGAGAATGTAGGCAGGCATCATGTTGAGTGAGATATCAAATTGGCCGAACGAAAGCAAGGTTATGTTCGGTAGCATGTCTGAGTTATAAATAGCCATCACACAGACTAAGGCGCCCATAGCAACACCATAGGGCAGAACATTAAGTGAGTTGCGTAACGGTATTCGCGATGCGGCCCATACTGCACCGCCAGCAACACCAAAAGCAGAAACTGCTTGAAGAATGGCGCCTTGGGACAAACTCAGATGCAAAGCAACTTGAGCCCACTTAATCACGATGAATTGTAGGGTGGCACCCGCCCCCCAAAATAGTGTTGTAACCGCCAAGGAAATTTGACCAAGACGGTCATTCCACAGAGTTTTGAAGCAATGCGAAAAATCAACAATTAAGCCAATAGGATTTCTTGTTTGAGCCTCATATCGGGCGCCAGTGTCTGGAATACGAAGATTAATCAGTGCCGCGATGACATAGATAAACATAATCACCATGATGGCCGATTCTGCGGCAGTATCAATACCTGTCTCCAAAATGGGCAAGTCCCAGCTCAGAAGGCTGTGAGAGACCGACTTGCTGATCAATACGCCACCTAAAACAGTGCCCAAAATAATAGATCCAACTGTCAGACCCTCGATCCAGCCATTGGCTGCTACCAGTTTTTCAGGGGGAAGTAGTTCCGTGAGGATGCCGTATTTGGCGGGTGAGTATGCCGCTGCACCAAGGCCCACAATCGCATAAGCCAGCAAGGGATGACTGCCAAATAGCATGACCGCACAACCCACAAATTTGATGGTATTGGTAATGAACATCACATTACCCTTGGGCCTTGAGTCAGCAAAGGCCCCCACAAAAGCGGCCAGCAGCACATAAGAGAGAACAAAGAAC
This sequence comes from Polynucleobacter antarcticus, assembly GCF_013307245.1. NCBI lineage: Bacteria > Pseudomonadati > Pseudomonadota > Betaproteobacteria > Burkholderiales > Burkholderiaceae > Polynucleobacter > Polynucleobacter antarcticus. The sequence continues at coordinate 1,102,095 of NZ_CP028941.1, read as the reverse complement.
AATTTAAGTAAAGGGGTCATCCAAGCTGGAGCATCAAGCTGGAGCAGGAGGGCAATGGCTGCTATCAATAGCGCATTGTCAGCAAGCGACGAAAAAAATTGCGCCGCCATAATGGTGTAAAAACTTCGGTTCATTCGTACAATCTATGCATGAATCTAATTAAAACATGAAAGGTGGGGTGAATATGAGTTCATTCATCAATCGCTTCATTAACAGACCTATTTTGGCATCTATTGATGTCAATGCCTTTAGCCATAATTTAAGCCGAGTCCGGGACTTGGCCCCCGAGTCTAAAATCTGGTCTGTGATCAAGGCGAAGGGCTATGGACACACCCTGGATGCTGTGCTGCAAGGCCTTGAATCTACTGATGGTTTTGCTATTTTGGATATCACTGATGCTCAGTGGTTAAGAGACCATGCCTGGGGTGGGCGTATTCTGCTTCTCGAGGGACTCTTTCATCAAAATGAGGTGGATCTTGCGGTGAAGTTGCGCTGTGATTTGGTGATTCATAACGAGAAGCAATTGGAGTGGTTGGAGGCATATCAAAATCGCTCTGGTCATGAGATCAATATTTTTCTTAAACTCAATTCCGGTATGAACCGCTTAGGCTTTAGGTCAGAACCCTATCGTTTAGCCTTCCATCGCTTACATGCTGCCGGCTATCACATGCACCATATGACCCATTTTGCTAATGCGGATCAAGTAGAGCGCTCACCTTCCGTTGGTGAGCAAATGGATTGTTTTGATCGGGCGATTGCAGGTTTATCGGCGCCTATTTCCTTGGCTAATTCGGCAGCGATTCTTTGGCATCGGCAAACCTTAGGTGATTGGGTGAGGCCCGGCATCATGCTCTACGGCGTTTCGCCAACTGGGGCCTATGCAGATATTGTGAGATCAGATTTGCAAGCAGTGATGACTTTACGTAGCGAGGTGATTGATATTCAAGAGCTGAAAAAGGGTGAGCATGTGGGTTATGGAGGCCGCTTTGAAGCCCCTGAAGATATGCGAGTTGGCATTGTGGCTTGCGGTTATGCAGATGGTTATCCACGCCAAGCTGCTGATGGGACGCCAGTGTGGGTAGATGCCGCTGGTGCAGATGGTACGGCGGTCATTTGTCCCATAGCCGGACAAGTTTCTATGGACATGCTCACGATTGATCTTCGAGGAGCGCCCAGTGCAAAAGTGGGCACGGTTGTGGAGCTATGGGGCAAGGAAGTGCCGGTGGATGATGTAGCGCAAATGAGTGGAACGATCGGCTATGAGCTCATATGCGCTCTAGCACCGAGAGTACCAGTGACCATCAAGTAGCGCTATGGTTACTTGAGGAAAGCCTTAATTTATCGATTCCAGATCTGCCACCATTGACGTTCTTTTTTGACGCGTTGACCGGTTGCCAACATCTGACTATCAGGGAAATTCAGTTTAAATACGCGGGCTGCATCATTACTCAGATCAGCCATGCCTAGTTTTTCATAAGACTTTGTTAGTAAATAGAGCGCCTCTTCCACAGCAGGGGCACGATCATAGTCACGAATAACTAGTTGTGCTCGATTTGCGGATGCTAGGTATGCACCGCGTTGATAATAAAAGCGGGCCACAATCACATCGGCTTCAGCTAATGAGTTAACGATATAGCGCATGCGATCTAAAGAATCCGGCGCATATTTACTATCGGGAAAACGTTCGACGACAACTTTGAATGATTCAAAAGCTTCTTTCGCTGCCTTAGGATCTCGTTCACTTAGATCTTGCCCGGTAAATTTTCCTAACCAACCCAAGTCATCATTAAAGCTAATCAGGCCTTTGAGGTAGTAGGCGTAATCTAGATTGGGACTACCTTGGTGTAATTTAATAAATCGATCAATAGCTACTTGGGCTTGAGGAACTTCCTGAGCCTTCCAATAACAGTAAGCAGCATTAATTTGGGCTTGCTGTGAATAAGGCCCAAAAGGAAAGCGCGCTTCTAACTTTTCAAAATATTTGCCGCACTTTGCAAAGTCGGCATCATTCATCTTTTCGTTCGCTTCAGAATACAGTTTGGTCTCAGACCAAATATCGGTGTCATCCTTTTGACCATCGCTACCAGCGCAACCCGTCAATAAGAGAAAGGCAGCGCTGATGACTAGATAAAATGTAAGTACTGGAATACTTTTTGGGGCATTGCTTGTTTTTGCGGAATAGCCAGCAATAGCAGCAAGTCGTAAACTGGCAGCTGTAATTACTTCTGACATAACTAAAAGGCTCTTTAAGCGTGGCATTGCCGCATACTCCTGATTCGAATCCTATTGATTATATCGATGAAGAGGACTTTATTGCCCTAGAAATTCCCCATGAGGTTGATGGGGAGCGTTTGGACAAGGTTTTGGCTTCCGCTTTACCTGATTACTCTCGAAATCGCCTCAAGTCATGGGTTGAGGCTGGTGCTGTCACTGTTGACGGAAAAGTGACCAAAGCAAGGCATCTATTGCGTGGCGGAGAGAGCATTAAGGTATTTCCCCAAGAAATGCCTGAGCAATTTGACTTTGCTCCAGAAAATATTGCCTTAGATGTGGTCTATGAGGATGACACCATCATGGTGATTAATAAGCCTGCTGGCTTAGTGGTTCATCCGGCTGCTGGTAATTGGACGGGCACCTTACTCAATGGCCTGTTATTTCGTTATCCAGAGCTTAAGCAGCTCCCTAGAGCAGGCATCGTTCACCGTTTAGATAAAGACACTTCAGGGCTGATGGTGGTGGCCCGCACAGATATTGCGCAGACATCCTTAGTAAGGCAGTTACAGGAGCGTACGGTGGGTCGTCGCTACCTAGCCTGGGTGTGGGGTGATGCACCTTCCCAAGGTAAAGTATTGGCTTCAGTGGGTCGTGATCAGCGAGATCGATTAAAAATGGCTGCGGGATCAGCCCAAGGTAAGCCCGCCGCAACCTTATTTCGTAGGCTAGCAAAGGGCATGTTTTCTGCAAGCCCAGTAGCTTTATTGGAGTGCAGATTAGAGACGGGGCGTACACATCAAATTCGAGTGCACTTGGAGTCCTTGGGCTTTCCTTTGCTGGGCGACCCGGTCTATCGCAAAAAAACTCCCGGCGTTGCTAAATCTCTCCCTTTTGAACGCCAGGCTTTACATGCGTATGCGCTGAGCCTTCAGCACCCCGCAACCCAAGAAATCATGACTTGGTTCTGTCTTCCACCTGACGACCTTAAGCTACTGCTTCCCCAGGTTGGAATGAGTGAAGATGATCTTCCTAAAGAAGCTGCTTTATTAGCATCTATTAAAAATGATCAGCATTAATTCCGAAACTAGCCAATATATTCGGCCTGAGTGGGCTATCCCTTCACCTACCCAAGCTTTTTGCACAACACGGCTTGGCGGGGTGAGCAAGCCTCCATTTAATCAATTGAATCTTGGTGTAAATGCAGGTGATGAGCCTGCTGATGTCCTCAAAAATAGAGCTATCCTAAGCGAGTGTCTACCAAGTGAGCCCCTCTGGTTAAAGCAAGTACATGGCAGGCTGGTCAGCATGCCTTCCCTTCCCGAGAATCCGCCCTCAATGGCCCGTTTGAGGCGGATGCATCGGTAACCCAGACGCCAGGTGAAGTTTTGGCAATTTTGGCAGCAGATTGCATGCCAGTTTTATTTACTAGCATTCATGGCGACATTGTGGGCGCAGCTCATGCGGGTTGGAGGGGCTTAAGTTCTGGGGTGTTAGAGCAAACAGTTGGTGCAATGCGCTCACTACAACCCGCTTTGCAATCCCGAGACATCCTGGCTTGGATGGGTCCAGCGATCAGTCAAGACGCCTTTGAGGTGGGAGAAGATGTACTTGAGGCATTCAGTATGTCGCCCCAGCCGATCCTGAGCAAGGCATTCATGCCAATTAAAGGACGCTCTGGAAAGTACCTTGCCAACCTCTATCTATTGGCTCAGGATCGTTTGCGCTCCGTGGGTGTGGAGCATATATCAGGGGGTGGATTTTGCACCTTTCATGATTCAGCCCGCTTTTTTTCCTATAGGCGGGATGGCATCACGGGACGTTTTGCTTCCCTGATTTGGATTCCCCTGAAAAAGTGATTCTAGGCTCTTAGAAAATTCCTGGCTTAGCCATAGGGCTAGGGTTAGTGCGTATAACCCTAATGGGCTTATAGAGGCAGAATAGTCTTACTTTAATTAAGAGATGATTATGTTTTCAGGTATCAATTCTGGCGCCGCTCCTTCATTGGCTCCACAGCACATGGCTCTGATTCCACCAGAGCGTTTAACGGAAATACAAAAAGCCTATTTTGAGGAACTTTCTCATCTTGCTACTAATCCAGAGTCTATTGAATTAGAAGATCGCCGTTTTTCTGGAAAAGCATGGCATTCCTCTTGGAGCAAGATGATTGCAGCAAGTTATTTGTTGAACTCCAAACATTTGCTAGCTCTTGCAAAAGCAGTGGATGCAGATGAAAAAACAAAAGTCAAAATTTTGTTCACAACAGAACAAATGATCGATGCTTTATCCCCTTCTAATTTTATTGCTACCAACCCTGAAGTATTGGAAAACATTATTAGTTCGCAAGGCCAGTCTATTCAAAATGGTATTGCAAATTTACTGGGGGATTTAAAAAAAGGCAAAGTCTCTCAAACTGATGAGAGCGCTTTTGAGCTGGGTAAAAATATTGCCACTACAGAAGGCCAAATTATTTTTCGCAATGCACTGTTTGAGCTGATTCAATACAAGCCTTTAACAGAGACGGTATTTGAGCGACCGTATCTTATGGTGCCACCATGCATTAATAAATATTACATCTTAGATTTACAGCCAGACAATTCTGTAGTGCGGTACATGGTAGAGCAAGGGCACACTGTTTTCTTGGTGTCGTGGAAAAATCCAGATAATGCGATGTCACACATCACTTGGGACGACTATGTGGGTGAGGGTGTTATTAAAGCCATTGAAGTGGCGAAAGATATTGGCGGCGTAGACAAAATCAATATCTTAGGTTTTTGTGTTGGCGGTACCTTAGTGTCCACCGCCTTAGCAGTGCTTGCTGCCCGTAAACAAGACCATGTTGAAAGCTTGACCTTATTCACAACCCTTTTGGATTTTAGTGACAGTGGGATTTTGGATGTCTTCATTGACGAGAGCATGATCAAATTGCGCGAGAGTACCATTGGCGGTGAAGCGGGTAAGTTCGGCATGATGTCTGGCTTAGATCTGGGTAATACCTTTTCTTTTTTACGCCCCAATGATCTTGTGTGGAACTATGTTGTTGAAAATTATTTAAAGGGAAATTCACCACCACCCTTTGATCTTCTGTATTGGAATGGCGACTCTACCAATCTTCCTGGCCCAATGTATTGCTGGTACTTGCGTCATACCTATCTGCAAAATGAATTGATTCAGCCGGGCAAGTTGACCGTCTGTGGCCAAAAAGTGGATCTTGGAAAAATTACGGTACCTGCGTTTATTTATGCCTCACATGATGATCACATCGTGCCTTGGAAGTCTGCTTACCAATCTACGCATCTCTTAAAAGGCAAGAATCACTTTGTCTTAGGTGCGTCAGGCCATATCGCTGGTGTCATTAATCCGCCAGCAAAAAATAAGCGTCATTATTTTGAAAATAACAAGCTAGCTAAGACTGCGGATGATTGGCTATCTGCTGCAAAAGATATTAAAGGTAGTTGGTGGCCTCATTACGCTCAGTGGTTAGCAGATTTTGGCGGTAAAAGAATTAAAGCGAGTAAAACATTTGGTAACAGTAAATATAAAAAAATTGAAGCTGCACCTGGTAAGTACGTAAAAGAAAAAATTACAACAGCTTCTTAACTTAGTTTTCACAAGGGGAATTACATGGCTCAAAAGATTGCATATGTCACCGGTGGTATGGGCGGTATTGGTACCGCTATTTGTCAACGCCTTGCTAAAGATGGCTACAAAGTCATCGCTGGTTGCGGCCCGAATTCTCCACGCAAGGATCGCTGGATTGGCGAGCAAAAAGTATTGGGCTATGACTTCATACCATCTGAAGGTAATGTCTCTGATTGGGAGAGTACCGTTGCAGCGTTCGACAAAGTAAAGGCTGAAGTAGGGCGCGTGGATATTTTGGTCAACAATGCCGGCATTACAAAAGACAGCGTGTTTCGTAAGATGACCCCAGATGCTTGGAAGGCAGTGATTGATACGAACCTCAACTCCTTGTTTAATGTTACCAAGCAAGTAGTCGATGGTATGGCGGATAACGGCTGGGGTCGCATTATTAATATTTCCTCTGTCAATGGTCAAAAAGGTCAATTTGGTCAGTCCAATTACTCCACTGCTAAAGCTGGATTGCATGGATTTACGATGGCTCTATCTCAAGAGCTAGCCTCAAAGGGTGTGACGGTCAATACAGTTTCCCCGGGTTATATCGGCACGGATATGGTCAAAGCAATCCGAGAAGATGTGTTGGAAAAAATTGTTGCCGGTATACCAGTCAAGCGTTTGGGTACACCAGAAGAGATTGCCTCTATTTGCTGCTGGATTGCTTCGGAAGATGGCGGCTATGCAACCGGTGCGGACTTTTCCCTCAATGGTGGCTTACATACTGGCTAAAGCGATTTAGAAAGCAGTTCTAGCCTCAACAACATCGGCATATTTACCTTTAGGTCAAACTAGAGATACACTATGCCGATGTTGCATTGCAATACCACATGTTAGGAAGCCAAATGGCCACACGCGCAAAGAAATCCAGTGACAGCCGCTTAATTAAGAAATATCCCAATCGTCGCTTATATGACACGCAAACTAGCGCCTATGTCACCTTGGCCGATATTAAAACCTTGGTGATGGCTGGGGATGTATTTAGTGTTATTGATGCCAAGACGGAAGAAGACTTAACACGTAATATTTTGCTGCAAATTATTTTGGAAGAAGAAGCGGGTGGTGCGCCTGTATTTTCAACCCAAATGCTTTCACAAATTATCCGTTTCTACGGTAATTCGATGCAGGGTCTCATGGGCAATTATTTAGAAAAGACCATGCAATCTTTTGTGGATATTCATAGTAAGCTAGGCGATCAAACACAGGGAATGGGTGTAGGTAGTACACCCGAGGCTTGGTCAAAAATGCTCAACCTACAAAATCCAATGATGCAAGGCCTCATGGGTAGTTATATGGAACAAAGCAAAGATTTGTTTGTGAAGATGCAAGAACAAATGCAAAACTCACCTACGATTTTTACAGGCTTTCCTTTTAAACCTAAACCCGATACGACAGAAAAAGAATAATTGTGGCTGGTAAAGTTGGTTTTGTTTCCTTGGGATGCCCCAAGGCATTGGTAGATTCTGAGCTCATCCTGACGCAATTAAGTGCTGAAGGTTATGAGACTTCCAAAGATTATGCAGGTGCCGATCTGGTGGTTGTGAATACTTGCGGCTTTATTGATTCTGCCGTGGAGGAAAGTCTTGCTGCTATCGGTGATGCTTTATCTGAAAACGGTAAAGTCATCGTGACAGGTTGTTTAGGCGCCCGTAAGAATACAGATGGCAGTGATCTGATTAAAAGTATTCACCCCAAAGTCCTTGCTGTTACAGGCCCACACGCCACTGCTGAAGTGATGCAGGCAATTCATGTCCATTTGCCTAAGCCGCATGATCCCTTTACGGATTTATTGCCGCCCATAGGTATCAAGCTCACACCTAGGCACTACGCTTATTTGAAAATCTCTGAAGGTTGCAATCACCGTTGCACCTTCTGCATCATTCCGAGCATGCGGGGTGATTTAGTTTCTCGACCTATTGGTGAAGTGTTGCTAGAGGCTACCAAGTTATTTGAATCAGGCGTAAAAGAGTTGTTAGTGGTATCTCAAGATACAAGTGCCTATGGGGTTGATATTCAATACCGCACCGGTTTTTGGGATGGTAAGCCCGTCAAAACTCGCATGTTTGATTTAGTTAATGCACTGAACCAGATCGCTAGAGAACATCAAGCTTGGGTTCGTTTGCATTACGTTTACCCTTATCCTCACGTCGATGACATCTTACCTTTGATGGCTGAGTTTGCGGATCATGGTTATGGTGTTTTGCCGTATTTAGATATTCCTTTGCAGCACGCTCATCCAGATGTTCTTAAACGTATGAAGCGTCCTGCAAGTGGTGAGAGAAATATGGAGCGTATTCAGGCCTGGCGCGCTGCTTGTCCTGACTTGGTAATTCGCAGTACGTTTATTGCTGGCTTCCCAGGCGAGACTGAGGCGGAGTTTCAATATTTATTGGATTTTTTAGATGAGGCACAAATTGACCGCGCAGGCTGTTTTGCCTATTCCCCTGTGGCGGGTGCTACGGCGAATTTATTAGATAGTCCCGTACCTGAAGTGATTCGTGAGGAGCGGCGAGCCCGTTTTATGGCAAAGGCTGAGGAAATATCGATCAAACGACTCAGTAAAAAGGTTGGCAAACGGATTGGCGTCCTCATTGATCGAGTAGATGAATCTGGTGGAATTGGGCGTAGCGTAGGTGATGCCCCTGAAATAGATGGCCTAGTCCGTGTTTTACCGGCAAGTAAGCCTTCTAAGCGCTTTCGGGTTGGGGATATGATTAAGGTAACAGTTATCAGCGCACAAGGGCATGACCTAATAGCCGAGACATGATTATTGTAATAAAAATAGAGGTTGAGACCTGCAGTTAGGGTAATTTAATTAAGCCGACCAGGCTTTGCTAAGGGAGTTGATATGAGTCGAGAAGTTGTCGTATTAAGTGCTGTACGTTCCGCAATTGGTGGTTTTGGTGGCTCATTGAGTAGCCTTGAGCCATGTGAGCTCGGCGGCATGGTCATGAAAGAAGCAATTGCCCGCTCTGGTGTAGATGCCGCGCTGATTAATTATGTGACTGTTGGGAATACCATTCCTACTGATAACCGTTACGCCTATGTTGCACGCGTTGCCTCGATTCAGGCAGGTTTGCCAATGGAGTCAGTAGCGATGGGATTGAATCGTTTATGCAGCTCAGGCTTACAAGCGATTGTGACAACTGCGCAAGCCATTATGTTGGGTGATTGTGACTACGGTATTGGTGGAGGTGTTGAAGTCATGTCTCGCGGTATGTATGGTTCACCCGCAATGCGCAGTGGCGCACGTATGGGTGATACCAAAATGCTTGACTTGATGGTTTCTGTTTTGACTGACCCCTTTGGTGTTGGTCATATGGGTGTCACAGCCGAGAACTTAGTAGAGAAATGGAATTTCACACGCGAAGAGCAAGACGCCTTAGCGGTTGAATCGCATCGTCGTGCTGCGCACGCCATTAAAGAGGGGCGTTTTAAATCACAGATTGTCCCGATTACGATTAAGTCTCGTAAGGGTGATGTTGTATTTGATACAGATGAACATTGCAAGCCTGATACCACCATGGAAACACTGGGAAAGATGAAAGCTGTCTTCAAAAAAGAGGGTGGTAGTGTGACCGCAGGTAATGCTTCCGGCATTAATGATGGTGCCGCTTTCTTTGTATTGGCAGATGCTGAAACCGCCAAGAAGGCAGGCCATAAGCCGCTAGCACGTTTAGTGTCTTACGCGATTGCCGGTGTGCCGAATCACATCATGGGTGAAGGCCCTATTCCTGCAACCAAAATTGCATTAGAGCGTGCTGGCCTGAAATTAGACCAAATAGATGTGATTGAATCTAACGAAGCATTTGCGGCGCAAGCCTTGGCAGTTACAAAAGGTTTAGGTTTGGATCCTGCCAAGACGAACGTGAATGGCGGTGCTATTGCTTTAGGTCATCCGATTGGTTGCTCTGGTGCGGCGATTGCTACTAAAGCCATTCATGAATTGCATCGCGTTCAAGGTAAGTATGCTTTAGTCACAATGTGTATTGGTGGTGGCCAAGGAATTGCGACTATTTTTGAGCGTCTCTAGTATTTAGTTAAGCGCTTGGTTCCTAGTATTTTTTGACTAGGAAATCAGGAGTAAAGCAGCATCCAAGCCGACTCGGTCAAAAGCCGCGTCGGCTTTTTCTTTAACGATAGGCTTGGCTCGATAGGCAATGCTGATACCAGAGCCCTGCATCATGGGCAGATCATTAGAGCCATCGCCCATTGTGATAGCGTTGATTTTTTGACACTGCATCAACTTGCAGGCGTCATCTAAATAAGTGGCTTTTGCAGCGCCATCGACGATCTCACCAATAATATTGCCGGTGAGTTTGCCATCCAGAATTTCTAAAGTATTGGCTTGGGTTTGTTTAAAGCCTAATTCTTGTTGAAGCCTGTTTGTGAAGAAGGTAAATCCTCCAGATACCAATAAAGTGTGAAGACCTAATTGATTCGCGCTTTTTAGCAGCTCGACAGCACCGGGATTTGGTCGTAAGCGCTCACGGTATACCGACTCAAGTACATTGGCCGATATACCAGCTAGTAGGGCTACCCGTCTGCGCAAACTTTCTTTAAAGTCCTTTATTTCACCGCGCATCGTAGCTTCTGTGATGGCAGAAACATCTGCCTTTTTGCCAACAAAGTCTGCGATCTCATCAATACACTCAATATTAATTAAAGTAGAGTCCATATCCATCGCCAAGACTTTGACATCTTGGGGTTTGAACTTTGCTGAGAGAAAAGCAAGATCTACATCATGGCTAGCGGCAATATCACGCATCGCAACTCGCGCTTCTGGCATCAAGAGAGCAGAAGCAGTCCATCGACTCGAGAAATAGCGTGGATGCCTAGAGGCGCTACTACTTGGGGAGATTTTTATACCTAAAACGGATGTATGCTGAGCCAGCGCCTCACCTAGTGCAGAGGAAATAGGCTTATTCGATAGAGCTACTAAGGTAAGGGGTTTAGACATCAGCGACTGATCTTTAGTTGACTTGTGCAGTAGTCAGCATAGCGGATTCATTCAGACTACGAAGAATCTTGCGGATGTAGTCAAGCCGTTGCTCTAATCTCTCGAAATCCTTCTCTTTTGGAGGGAGAACCTTTAGCTTATCCTGACCGTTTAGTTGTATGTATTTAGAAGACTGAATGAGTTGGATAATCTTCATCGGATCAATTGGTGGATTGGGGATGAATTGAATCTGGATCGAAGTCGGTATCGCATCAATTTTCTTAATACCAAAGCCAGCCATTTCTAAGCGTAGGCGATGGGTTTCATAAAAAGATTTAGCCTGATCTGGTAAATCTCCAAACCGATCTACCAGCTCTTCTCGTAAACCCATCAGCTCTGAGAAGTCGTTCGTACCCGCAAAGCGTTTATAGAGTGAGAGGCGCTCATGTACGTCAGGGCAATAGTCACTGGGCAGCAGGGCAGGCACACCCAAGTTGACATCCGTGGTCGCCTGTAATGGTGCTAACAGATCAGGCTCTTTACCACTACGTAACGATTTAACGGCACGATTGAGCATCTCGGTATACAACTGGTAGCCAATTTCATGAATCTCACCCGATTGTTTATCGCCAAGTACCTCGCCTGCCCCTCGAATTTCTAAATCATGCATGGCTAGATAGAAGCCTGAGCCCAACTCTTCCATTGCTTGAATTGCATTTAAACGCAGCTGCGCTTGTTTGCTTAGCGCTTCAGGGTCGGGCACCAAGAGATAAGCATAGGCTTGATGGTGTGAGCGACCAACCCGACCGCGTAACTGATGGAGCTGGGCTAAACCAAACTTATCCGCTCTGTGCATGATGATGGTATTGGCTGTAGGCACGTCAATACCAGTTTCAATAATCGTGGTGCATAAGAGAATATTGGTTCGTTGGGTCACGAATTCTCGCATGACAGATTCCAGTTCACGTTCATGCATTTGTCCGTGAGCAACGCTAATACTGGCCTCAGGAATTAACTCTTGTAAAGCGTGTTTACGGTTCTGAATAGTTTCTACTTCATTATGTAAAAAATAGACTTGGCCACCACGTTTAATTTCTCGAAGCACTGCCTCCCGAATAATGCCATCACCTTCGCGCCGCACAAAGGTTTTAATAGCGAGTCGTTTTTGTGGGGCTGTAGCAATTACAGAAAACTCGCGTAGACCTTCCATCGCCATACCTAGGGTTCTAGGAATAGGAGTGGCTGTTAAGGTCAGAATATCGACTTCAGCACGCAGCGCTTTGAGGGCGTCTTTCTGACGCACCCCAAAACGATGTTCTTCATCAACAATGACCAAACCGAGATTTGCAAACTGCGTTTCTTTAGACAGCAACTTATGGGTGCCAATAATGATGTCAGCCTCACCTTTGGCGATGGCCTCTAAGGCAACGTTAATTTCTTTAGTGGTTCTAAAACGTGAGAGCTCAACGATACGCACTGGCCAATCAGCAAAGCGATCTTTCCAAGTCGAGACGTGTTGTTCTGCAAGCAAGGTTGTCGGTGCCAAAATAGCAACTTGTTTGCCACCCATGACTGCAACAAAGCTCGCTCGTAATGCCACTTCAGTTTTACCAAAGCCTACATCGCCACACACTAGTCGATCCATTGGGGTGCCGCTTGTCATATCTCCAATTACAGCGGCAATTGCATTGGCTTGGTCTGGCGTTTCTTCAAAACCAAAGCTCTCGGCAAAAGCAGCATAGTCATGGGCAGAAAATTCAAAAGCATGGCCTTTACGAATGGCTCTCGCTGCGTATAGGCTGAGGAGTTCAGCAGCTGTATCGCGAATTTGTTGTGCTGCCTTGCGCTTCGCTTTGTCCCATTGGCCTGAACCAAGTTGATGCAATGGCGCAGAGTCAGGGTCAGAGCCAGCATAGCGTGTCACCATTTGTAATTGCTGAACTGGTACATACAGAGTAGCTTCTTTGGCATAGACCAAATGCAAAAACTCTTCAAAGATGGGCGCCTCTTTGGGCGGGGCTAAATTTAATAGTACTAAGCCTTGATAGCGCCCGATTCCATGATCTGAATGAACAACGGGGTCCCCAATATTGAGTTCAGACAGATCCTTAAACAACATATCAGGATCGGCACTCTCACTCTCTTTACCCTTACCTTTATGTCGCTGCCTTGCAGTGGTAGTAAAGAGTTCTGCTTCAGTTAATACGATCAGATTTTCGGCGGGCCAAGTAAAGCCATTAAATAAGGAGGCAGTAACAAGACCAAACAAGGCATCACTCTTTACAAAGTCAGCAATACCATCAAACCCTTCAGGCTTTAATGGATAAAGTGGTTTTCCATTTGATCCTACAACTCCATTACTTTCTTCAAATAATTGGCGAATAGATTCTTTACGACCTGCACTATCACTGCAAATCAGAACGCGTGTTTTTTCTTGGGAGACTAGTGCGCGTAATCGATTGATGGGATCGGCATCGCGACGATGGACAGCCAGATCAGGGACTGCTAAAAATTGCGGCGCTTCTTGGGTGTCCTTATTCAGTACTAAGCGCGCATTGGGTTTCGCTGCAGAGAAAAACTGATCTACATCCAGAAATAACTCACTAGGGGGAAGGATGGGTCTATCGAGATCATGCTTTAGGAATTCATAACGAGAGAGTGTATCTTTCCAAAAGCCTTTGATGGATTGCTCTACATCCCCAATACTAACAATCCATACGGGATCGCCAGAGCGGGGGAAATAATCAAATACGCTCGATGAATCTTCAAAAAAGAGGGGTAAGTAGGATTCAATACCCGCACTCGGAATTCCGAGATTGGCATCTTTGTAAATGGAGCACCGCGTAGGATCGCCCTCAAATACCTCGCGCCAGCGTCCACGAAATGCGGTACGCGAAGCATCATCAAATGGAAACTCATGACCCGGTAGCAGGCGTATTTCTTTAACCGGATAAAGGCTACGTTGGGTATCGGGATCAAACGCTCTGATTTGCTCGATTTCATCACCAAAGAGATCGAGGCGATACGGCAGATTAGAGCCCATCGGGAAGAGGTCGATTAACCCTCCGCGAATACTGTATTCACCGGGACGCATGACTGCGCTTACTGGGTCATAGCCTGCTTGCTGGAGCTGTAGCTTCAGGGCGGCTTCATTGAGACGGTCGCCTTGCCTAAAAAAGAAGGTGTGCCCAGACAAGAAGTTGGGTGGCCCCAGTTTTTGTAAAGCCGTGGTGACGGGCACTAAAACTAGGTCACAACTGCCATTGAGTAATTCATAGAGGGTAGCTAAGCGTTCTGAGACCAAATCCTGGTGGGGAGAAAAATGGTCATACGGCAAGATTTCCCAATCAGGAAGAAGGCGCACCTTGAGTTGCGGTGCAAATGCAGGTATTTCCTCTAGCAGGCGTTGGGCTTCTTGGGCTTGGGCGCAAAAAATGACCATGACGGAAAATTCACTACGGTAACGAAGAGCCGATTGGGCAATTAATGCAGAATCAGCAGATCCCACTAGCCCTGAGAAGGTAAAGCGCTGCCCAGCCCGCGGAGCGGGAATGGGGGACAAAGCAGTAGGTACTCGTATTAATGCATCTGACATCTACGCTCATTATAGAATCAGGTATGCACTCTGGAATTGAATCCCCGTCAGCTTTGCTTAAATGCCATGCTCTGCTACCTACAGCAGGAACGGGGTCTCGCTTAGGTGGAGATCTGCCTAAACAATTTCAGCAGCTAGCGGGCAAGCCCATGTTGTCTTATGCGATGGATGCCTTTATTCAAACCCCTGAGATAGCCTCTATTTGGGTAGGCGTCAGCCCCAGCTTCATTGACCACCCCATTTTTAGTGTGCTGCCCAGCGGCCACAAGCCTATCCATTTTTTGCCTAGCGGCGGCCCTACACGACAAGAAACCGTCAGAAATACTCTGGCAGCGATGCTCAAAGCGGGAATTTCAGAAAATGATTGGGTGCTAGTCCATGACGCTGCCAGACCAGGTATTTCTTCAGCTTTAATACAAAAACTCATTACAGTTGTCAGGGTAGCGGGTGAGGGTGGATTATTGGCAATGCCAGTGGCTGACACCTTAAAAATGGCCGATATGGGTGCAACCGTTGCCAGCAACTTAGCCCGAGCACAAAAGACAATCTCGCGCGAGCACCTTTGGCAGGCTCAAACACCCCAGATGTTTCCATTAAAAAGTCTGCATGATGCGATTGAGGCCGGCATTCGGCTTGAAGCGGATATCACTGATGAGGCTAGCGCCATGGAGTTGGCAGGAATTAAACCTTTGTTAATCGAAGGCATGACTTCTAATTTTAAAGTGACCCATCCAGCAGATTGGGTCTTAATGCAAACCATCTTGGAATCCTCCGCCAGATAAGCGGTTCTCAGTCCCATTGCCATCAAAGAAACTCTATTCATGACTATCACTGCCGCTCAAATGCCCCCTTTTAGAATCGGTCAGGGCTACGATATCCATGCCCTCGTATCTGATAGAAAATTGATTTTGGGTGGTGTCCATATCCCTAGCGATAAGGGTTTATCAGGGCACTCTGATGCTGATGCCTTGCTCCATGCTTTAACGGATTCGCTGCTGGGCGCTGCTGGCTTAAATGACATTGGCCAGCTGTTTCCAGATACAGACCCTCAATTTAAGGATTTGGATAGCCGAATTTTGCTCCGCGCTGCCTTGAGCAAAGTCCAAGCAGCGGGATTTCAGGTGGGGAATATCGACGCCACCATCATTTGTCAAAAGCCCAAATTAGCCACTTTTTTACCTGAGATGGTCGGAAATATAGCCGCTGATTTAGGGGTGACCACTGGCCAGGTGAATCTGAAAGCCAAGACAAATGAATCCCTTGGGCATCTAGGTCGGGGTGAGGGGATTGCAGTCCATGCAGTCGCTTTGCTCTACAGAGCCTAAAAGATCCTCCAAAACCGCTAAGCATTGTAGAATTACGCTCTTTAGAGTGAAGCTAAAGCTCGGTAACGTTTGCGGAATTCGCGAGGATGGCGAAATTGGTAGACGCACCAGGTTTAGGTCCTGACGCCAGTAATGGTGTGGGGGTTCGAGTCCCCCTCCTCGCACCACAAGTTTGCTACTTGGCTTGGGCTTCATATATTCTGATTTTCAACTAAGAGACGAGAATGGCTGTGCAGATAGAAAATTTAGGTCAGTTAGACCGCAAAGTGACCTTAGAGTTCGCTCGTGCCGATTTGGCAAAGGTAAGAGAAGCCCGTTTAGCTAAACTTGGCAAGACCATGAAAGCGGCGGGATTCCGTCCAGGCAAAGTACCAAAGAATATGGTTGAAAAGCAGCATGGCATGCAAGTGGACTTCGAGCTTCAATTTGATAAAGCTTCCGACTTGTTTTTCGAACAAGCCCAAAAGGACAAGATTCTGTTGGCTGGCCAACCACGTCTAGACCCTAAGAGTGAGTTAGACGCAGAGAAAATTGTGTTTGATGTTTTCTTTGAAGTGTTGCCAGAAGTCAAGATTGGTGATTTTACAAAGTCAGAGGTCACTCAATACGTTACAGATATTTCTGATGCAGAAATTGATCGTGCTTTAGATGTGTTGCGTAAGCAGCAAGTCCACTATCACCCCCGTGGTGAAGCGGGTCATCATGGCGATGGCGGTGTGAATACGGCTGCTCAAACGGACGATCAAGTAGTGATTGATTTTGTTGGCAAGATAGACGGCGTGGAGTTTGCTGGCGGCAAAGCGGAAAACTTCGAATACGTTCTTGGTGCAGGTCGCATGCTCCCAGAATTTGAGGCTGCAACATTAGGTCTCAAAACAGGGGAAAGCAAGACTTTCCCATTAAGTTTTCCAGCCGACTATCACGGCAAAGATGTTGCTGGTAAGACAGCCGAGTTCACGGTTACGGTTAAATCGGTAAACTGGGCTCACCTTCCTGCAGTCGATGATGCTTTTGCTTTATCGATGGGCGTTACCGAAGGCGGCGTAACCAAAATGCGTGCAGAAGTAAAAGAAAATTTAGATCGCGAGACAAAACGCCGCATCACTGCCCTATTAAAAGGCGAGGTGATGGAAAAACTTAATAGTCTATGTGATTTCGACGCACCAAAATCTTTAGTCAAACAAGAGCAAGAGCGTTTGGTTGAAGGGGCTCGCCAAGAGTTAATTCAGCGTGGCATTCCGAATGCAAAAGATGCACCTATTCCAGTAGAAATGTTTGCAGAGCAAGCTCTGAAACGTGTTCGTCTCGGTTTAATTCTCAGTGAATTGGTCAAGCAACAAAATCTAGCAGCCACGGCTGATCAGATCAAAGCAGAGATTGATGAGCAGGCTGCAACTTACGAAGATCCAAAAGAAGTGGTTCGCTGGTTCTATAGCAATCCAAGTCGCCTGAAAGATATCGAAAACTTAGTACTAGAAGATAACGTTATTAAGTACTTCACAGCACAAGCTAAAGTAGTAGCCAAGGCAGTGAGCTTTGAAGAGCTCAGCAAGCTCAATTAATCATTGATTTATAAATATTCCATAAAGGTCTCACTCTATGAACCACCATTTACTTCAATCTGAGAACGAAGTGCCTCAAGGTCTAGGTTTGGTCCCGATGGTGATTGAAACCTCTGGTCGGGGTGAGAGAGCCTACGATATTTACTCTCGCTTACTAAGAGAGCGCGTTGTCTTCTTGGTTGGAGAAGTCAATGATCAGACGGCTAATTTGGTGATTGCTCAGCTACTGTTTTTGGAGAGCGAGAACCCGGATAAAGAGATTTCTTTGTACATAAACTCTCCAGGCGGATCAGTATCTGCTGGCTTAGCAATTTTTGATACGATGCAGTTCATTAAGCCCCATGTCAGCACCTTATGTATGGGTATGGCTGCCAGTATGGGTGCCTTTTTACTGTGTGCCGGCGAGAAAGGGAAGCGCTATGCTTTACCAAATTCCCGTGTGATGATTCATCAGCCTTTAGGTGGCGCACGCGGTCAAGCTTCTGATATTGAAATTCAAGCGCGTGAGATTCTGTATTTGCGTGAGCGTCTCAATAAAATATTGTCAGACCGTACAGGTCAGACCATTGAGACCATTGCTAAAGATACTGACCGTGATAATTTCATGTCAGCTGAACAGGCACAAGAATATGGCTTGATCGATAAAGTAATCGATAAGCGTCCTTAAATTTCAATAGCATCCAGCACGATCTCGGCAATTAAATAGGCAATCATTTTGAGCGATACAACTACTTCTACTGGCACTGAAAAAATTCTGCATTGCTCTTTCTGTGGAAAAAATCAGAAAGAAGTGAAGAAGTTGATCGCCGGTCCTTCGGTTTTTATTTGTGACGAATGCATTGATCTGTGCACTGACATCATTCAAGAAGAAATTGCCAAGCTTCCTAAAGAGGCGGGTGATGATGCCTTGCCAACACCGCACCAGATTCGTGAAAACTTAGATCAGTATGTGATTGGTCAAGATCATGCAAAGAAAACACTCGCTGTTGCGGTATACAACCACTACAAGCGTCTGCAATATTTACCTAAGCCTAAAAAAGATAAATTAGACAAAGACGGCAAGCCAGTTGAGGCTGTTGATAAAAAGCAATCTAAAGTCCCTGCCAAGGCTATGGTGGATGGTGTTGAGCTTGCCAAGAGTAATATTTTATTAATCGGGCCTACTGGCTCAGGCAAAACATTGTTAGCACAAACATTGGCGCGCATGTTGCATGTGCCTTTTGTGATGGCTGATGCTACTACCTTAACTGAAGCGGGTTATGTTGGTGAAGACGTAGAAAATATTATTCAGAAACTATTACAAGCTTGCGACTACGATGTTGAAAAGGCGCAGCGCGGTATTGTCTACATCGATGAGATCGATAAGATCTCCCGTAAATCGGATAACCCTTCGATTACGCGTGATGTATCGGGTGAGGGTGTACAGCAAGCCTTATTGAAGTTGGTTGAAGGCACTATGGCGTCCGTTCCACCCCAAGGTGGCCGCAAACATCCAAATCAAGATTTTCTGCAAGTGGACACTACGAATATTCTTTTTATTTGCGGCGGCGCATTTGATGGGCTTGAGAAAGTCATTCAGCAGCGCAGCGCCAAGACTGGCATTGGATTTAATGCGACAGTACCGGGTAAAGATGACCGTGGCGTGAGTGATTTACTTCTTGAGGTAGAGCCAGAAGATTTAATCAAGTTTGGCTTAATCCCGGAGTTAATTGGTCGTTTGCCTGTGGTGGCAACTTTGGTGCAGCTAGATGAGTCCGCCTTGATACAGATTTTGACTGAGCCTAAGAATGCCTTAGTAAAGCAATATCAAGCACTTCTTACTATGGAAGGCTCTGAATTAGAGGTTCGTGTAGCAGCGCTATCTGCCATAGCGAAGAAGGCGATCGCTC
This sequence comes from Polynucleobacter antarcticus, assembly GCF_013307245.1. NCBI lineage: Bacteria > Pseudomonadati > Pseudomonadota > Betaproteobacteria > Burkholderiales > Burkholderiaceae > Polynucleobacter > Polynucleobacter antarcticus. Next base: position 1,082,941 of record NZ_CP028941.1, on the reverse strand, counting down.
GTAAAACCGGTGCCCGTGGCCTACGCTCTATTTTGGAGGGATCCCTCATGGACGTGATGTACGATCTGCCTTCATTAAAGAATGTTCAAAAGGTAGTAATTGATGAAAGTACGATTCAAGATGGCGGTAAGCCTATTTTGGTCTACAAACAAGGTGATGAGTCTGTCGAATTAAGCCAAAAAAGCTTAAATTTTTCACTTTTTCGACTGTTTTTAGTCGTTTTTCACTCACTTTTGCTACTTTTCCCCCTTGTTTTTCGCTGAGTGATACCCACATAGGTAGTATCCTAATCCTTATAGTGTCCGTATCTAGTGGTGCGGCATTTTTAGAGATTTTTACGGAATGACTATTTTGGAGGTTTTGCCCTATGCCTGGCCACTTATTACTACCCTCTGAACCTATCCAACTACCACTGCTCCCTTTAAGGGATGTCGTGGTGTTTCCGCATATGGTGATCCCGTTGTTTGTGGGTCGCCCTAAATCCATTAAAGCCCTCGAAGCGGCTATGGAAGCTGGCAAAAATGTTTTATTGGTAGCTCAAAAGACTGCCGCTAAGGACGAGCCTGGGGTTGAGGATCTCTATGACGTTGGCTGCATTGCCAATATTCTTCAAATGCTCAAACTCCCTGATGGCACTGTTAAGGTTCTGGTAGAAGGTGTACAGCGCGCTTTAGTGAGTAAGGTTGAAGATAGCCAAGGCTTCTTTGCCTGTGAAGCCACACCAAGCATTCAAACTGTATTAGATGCGCATGAAACCGAAGCCTTGCGCCGCGCGATCATGGCCCAGTTTGATCAGTACGTCAAACTCAATAAGAAAGTCCCGCAAGAAATTCTTTCCTCATTAGGGGGCATTGATGATCCAAGCCGTTTAGCCGATACGATTTGTGCTCACTTGCCTGTGAAGTTAGAGCAAAAGCAGCGTTTGCTTGAAATGATGGATGTAGTTAAGCGTTTAGAAAGTTTGCTGGCTGACCTCGAAAGTGAAATCGATATCCTGCAAGTAGAAAAGCGTATTCGTGGGCGTGTAAAGCGTCAGATGGAAAAGAGTCAGCGTGAATACTATTTGAATGAGCAAGTTAAAGCAATTCAAAAAGAGTTAGGCGAGGGCGAAGAGGGTGCTGATCTTGAGGAACTCGAGAAGCGCATTAAAGCTGCTCGCATGCCAAAAGAGGCTTTAAAGAAGGCGGAGTCTGAGCTCAAGAAGCTAAAACTGATGTCGCCGATGTCTGCAGAGGCAACAGTGATTCGGAACTTTATCGATACCTTAGTGAATCTTCCTTGGAAGAAAAAAACCAAGATCAATAATGATTTAACCAATGCAGAAAAAGTATTGGATGAGGATCATTACGGGCTGGATAAAGTTAAAGAACGTATTTTGGAATATCTTGCTGTTCAACAACGCGTTGATCGTGTCAAGGCACCAATTCTTTGTTTGGTAGGCCCTCCCGGTGTTGGTAAGACTTCGCTTGGACAATCTATTGCTCGTGCTACCAATCGTAAGTTTGTACGCATGGCCTTAGGTGGTGTGCGTGATGAATCTGAAATTCGGGGGCATCGTCGTACCTATATTGGGTCGATGCCAGGCAAAATTTTGGCAAGCCTGACTAAAGTTGGCGTACGCAATCCTTTATTTCTCTTAGACGAAGTCGACAAGATGGGTATGGATTTCCGGGGTGATCCAGCCAGTGCACTTTTAGAAGTGCTTGATCCAGAGCAAAATCATACTTTCCAAGATCACTATGTTGAAGTGGACTTTGATCTTTCGGATGTGATGTTTGTGGCCACCTCAAACTCTTTGAATATTCCTGGTCCATTGTTAGATCGATTGGAAATTATTCGTCTTGCTGGTTATACAGAAGATGAGAAGACTAGTATTGCCATGAATTATTTAATTCCTAAGCAGATTAAAAATAATGGCTTAAAGAAAGATGAGTTAAAGATTGAAGAGAGTGCGGTACGCGGCATCATTCGTTATTACACGCGCGAAGCAGGTGTTCGTTCCCTAGAGCGTGAAATTAGTAAGATTTGTCGTAAGGTAGTAAAGCTACTGCTCCTGAAGAAAGAAGCGGCACCGATTACTGTTGATGCTGATAATCTTGAGAAATTCTTATCCGTTCGGATGTTTGACTTTGGCCTTGCAGCGAAAGAGAATCAAGTTGGTCAGGTAACAGGCTTAGCATGGACCGAAGTGGGTGGTGATCTTTTGACGATTGAGGCCGCTGTGATGCCAGGTAAAGGAGTGATTACTCGTACTGGCTCGATTGGCGACGTCATGAAAGAATCCGTTGAGGCTGCTAAAACGGTTGTACGTTCAAGGGCAAGAGCGCTGGGCATCGCTGATGAGGCATTTGAGAAGAAGGATATTCATATTCACTTCCCGGATGGTGCAACGCCTAAAGATGGACCATCTGCGGGTATTGCCATTACAACTGCCTTAGTCTCTGTGTTTACTGGTATTCCTATTCGCTCTGATGTGGCTATGACTGGCGAGATTACATTACGCGGCGAAGTCTTGCCGATTGGTGGCCTGAAAGAGAAGTTATTGGCGGCACATCGTGGTGGCATTAAGCTTGTGTTGATTCCAGAAGAAAACGTCAAGGACCTGATTGATATTCCCGATAACGTGAAGAATGCTGTTGAAATTGTTCCTGTCCGTTGGATTGATAAAGTGCTTGAACTTGCTTTAGAGCGTAAACCGGAGGCTTTGCCAGATCCAACGCCCGAAGAGCTTGCTAAGAAGGCGGCTGAAGCAAGTAAAGCCGTTGAACAGCGCTCTTCTGGTGAGGCTCTCAAGCATTGATGTTGGAGGGTTTTCTGGTCAAATAGATAAGCTATTTTTGTCTACTTTTGCTCAAGAAACCCTGCTTCCCCACCGCTCTAGGTTACAATCTCGTCTGTACTAAATTGGGGCGCTTAGCTCAGATGGTAGAGCGTCTGCCTTACACGCAGAATGTCGGCGGTTCGATCCCGTCAGCGCCCACCAGTTTCCCAATCTATGGATATTTCTTTATAGGCTTTCTAGTTTCCCCTAGACTCTCTGCCTTGTACACTTTCTCTATTGACTCTACTTCCTAGCGATTAACTTATGTTTGATTCCGTACGCAAGAACCAAAAAATACTGCAATTTATCTTATTGCTATTTATTGTTCCTTCTTTTGCTTTTTTTGGAATATCGAGTTATTCCGAATTTTTTGATAAAGAGACCGATGTCGTCAAGGTAGACGGCAAGCCCATTACTGCGCAAGAAGTAGATACTGCTGCAAAACGTCAGGCTGAACGTGTGGGTGGTAATACCCAAATTGCCCAAAGTCTGCCTTTTCGTCAGGCTATCCTTAATGAACTTTTACAACAACGCATCTTAGGGGTTGCAGTAAGCGACCTCCGCTTGCAAGTAGGCAAGCAAGAGCTAGTCAACAGCTTACAAAAGATTCCGCAGATTCGTTCTTTGTATCGTCAAGATGGTAGCTTTGATGACGCGCGCTTTAAGCAGTTGCTTGCTAGTAATGGCATGAATGAAGAGCAGTTTTATGCAGGTCAAAGTTTTGATTTAAAAATACAGCAACTCGTTAATTCTGTTGCGCGAACAGAGCTCGCTAATCCGAAGTTGTCTGAGATCATTTCTACCTTGTACGATACCGAGAGACAAGTACAGATCTTGCAGTTCAATGCAAAAGACTATCTTGGAAAAGTGAACCCTAGCGCTGAAGACCTGAAAGCTTTTTATGACGCTAACAGCAGATTATTTGAGCGTCCTGAATTCATGGATGTCGAGTACATTGTTCTGAGGGCAGATCCCAAAGAGGATTCCAAATCCTTTAGTGAAAAGGCGGATCAGTTCGCTAACATTACCTATGACCAGTCCGATAGCTTGAAGCCTGCCGCTGATAAGTTGAAGCTCAGTATCCAGAATCAAAAAGGCGTAACTCGTGGGGGTGCTCCTGGTGTATCTAGAGACCATCCACTTGCTAATCCTAAAGTCATTCAATCACTATATGGTGATGAGGCCTCAAAGAACAAGCGTAATACTGAGGCTGTACAAATTTCACCAGGCGTTTTTGTTTCAGCACGGGTAGTGACATTGCATCCAGCTCAAATCCTCCCTTTAAGCGAAGTATCTTCTGAAGTTAAACGCCAGGTCAGTCAACGCGCTGCAGAAAAACTGGCTACAACAGCGGCTAGCGAGAAGTTGCTTGCCTTAGACAAAGATCCTAAGAATGCTGCTGGGTTTGCTAGCCCTATTTGGATTTCACGTAGCAAGCCCGGTAATCTTGCAGGCCCCTCTATGGATGAAGTGATGTCTGTAAATCCAGATAAATTGCCATCAGTTGTCTCTGTATCTAACCCGGGAGTGGGCACTACGCTTTACCGCATTGATCAGATTCGCCAACCTAGTTCGAGCGATGCTAAGGCTTACAAAGCGCAGGCTCAGCAGATTCAGGCCTTGGCGGCACAATCTGAGTTTGCTGGCTTTATGGGGTACTGGCGCAATAATGCTAGCGTGAAAATGATTAATCCCTTAAAGGCAGCTAATACAAGCGGGGCAGGTAGCTAACTTATTTCGGAGTCTGTTGGAGTAAGTTGCGATATGGGGCCATGGAGCCCCATACGTTTTTGAAGAGCACACTTTGTGCTTCCACATTAGGATGCAATCGATCCGCTTGAAACAATTCTGGTTTTGAGGCTACGTTCTCGAGAAAAAATGGGACCAACTCAATCTTTTCCTCTCTTGCCAAGCTAGCAAAAAGAGCCTTGAACTTACCCGTGTACGTCTGACCATAGTTGGGCGGTATTTGCATACCAAAGAGTAAAACCTGAGCCCCCGTTTTTTTACTCATCTGAATCATCTTGCGAAGATTTGCTTCTGTTTCTGAAATGGGTAAACCACGTAAGGCATCATTGGCGCCCAGCTCAATCATTACCAAGCCGGGCTTTTTTTGAGTCAGTAAGGCTGGAAGACGGGAGAGACCACCTGAGCTCGTTTCACCACTAATGCTGGCATTGAAAACAGTCCATGGGCTCGCATCTCGTACCAATTGCTTTTCTAATAAAGTGACCCATCCAGTGCCACGCGGAATACCATACTCAGCAGATAGGCTATCCCCTAAAACTAAAATGACAGGATTTGTTTGTGCCAGTGAATGGTTGGCAATAAACAGGCAAAATAAGCCTATTAACCCAAATTTGTAAATAAACAATTTTGCCCGCATGATTAAATTGATAAGTAATCTTTTATATGACTAAACCACTGGTATCCATTATTGCCGACCAGCTCTCTAAGCTGGTTAAAACGGCTGATGGTGAGCTCACTATTTTGCACGACATTAGCTTTGAAATTGCTCAAGGAGAAAGTGTAGCAATCGTAGGTGCATCAGGATCAGGCAAAAGCACCTTACTGAGCTTATTGGCTGGCCTAGATCTTCCTTCTAGTGGTCAGATTAGCTTAATGGAGACAAACCTGAATAGTCTAGATGAAGATGGTCGAGCCCAGTTAAGGGGTAAGCATGTCGGCTTTGTTTTTCAGTCCTTTCAGTTGTTACCCCATCTCAATGCTATTGAAAATGTGATGTTACCCCTCGAGCTTGTTGGGGTGGGTCAATCTGAGGCGAGGTTAGCAGCTAAAACTTGGCTTGAAAAGGTAGGCCTAGGTGACAGACTGAACCATTTCCCGAAAACACTTTCGGGAGGAGAGCAACAGCGTGTTGCCTTAGCCCGCGCTTTTATCAATAAACCCGCAATTTTATTTGCAGATGAGCCTACAGGCAGTCTAGACGAAGCCAGTGGAGAGCGGGTAATCGAGCTGCTTTTTGAGTTAAATCGGGAGAATTCTTCAACCCTAATTCTGGTGACTCATGATCCCGCCTTAGCTGCTCGGTGTGGACGGCAATTGAGTCTTCAGGGCGGCCGACTGGTGTGATCAAAACCTTATAATCTAAGGATGTCTTCATTCTGTTGCTTGTCCGGGGCCAATGCCCTTTCAGCCTTTCGCCAACAGCGACTTTTAGCCTCGCTAGCAGCCCAGGGTATTTCACTTGAGTCCATTGAGGCTCAATATCTCCATTTTATTTGGTCTGAGCCTGCGCTAAATCCTATGGACACCGAGGTTCTCGAAAGTTTGCTGACTTATGGCCAGCCCTTTCATTCACAATTGAAATCGGGCGGTTCATTTCTAACTAAAGCACCTAGCCAGCAATCTGCAATCAGCATTCCCCGTTTCGGTACTGTTTCACCTTGGGCAAGTAAAGCTACTGATATTGCTCGCCAGTGCGGCTTAAAGGTGTTGCGTATTGAGCGTGGCATTCAATACACTTGGCAGAGTAAACAATTGCTCAGCCCAGAGCAGGCTCAATGTGTATTAGATGCATTGCATGACCGCATGACTGAAGTGGTGATTACCCATCCTGATGAGGCGAGCGTTCTCTATCAAACTTTGCCAGACCGTCCCTTTACTCGCATTCCTGTTCTCTCCGAAGGCAGGGCAGCATTAGATCGCGCGAATCAAGAATTGGGCCTTGCTTTGTCTGATGATGAAGTGGTATATCTCGCCGACAACTTCACCCGCTTAGAGCGTAACCCCAGTGATGTTGAGCTGATTATGTTTGCCCAGGCCAATAGTGAGCATTGCCGACACAAGATCTTTAATTCCACTTGGACAATAGACGGGGATGATCAGGAGAAATCATTATTTGCGATGATTCGTAATACGCATCAATTACATCCTGAGGGGACGATTGTTGCCTACTCCGATAACTCAGCAGTGATGGTCGGCTGTGAATCAGAGACTTGGTCCCCCCAAGGGAAAGATCATCACTATCAAAAAGATACCCGCCTTGTTCACACCTTAATGAAGGTGGAGACTCACAATCACCCAACAGCCATCGCGCCATTTCCTGGGGCTTCTACTGGCGCTGGTGGTGAGATTCGAGATGAGGGTGCCACGGGTATTGGTGGTCGCCCTAAAGCTGGCCTGACGGGTTTCTCAGTATCTAATTTACATATTCCCGGAACTAGCCTTCCTTGGGAAGCAGAGATTTACGGTAAGCCAGATCGGATAGCAACCCCATTACAAATTATGATCGACGGTCCACTAGGTGGCGCTGCCTTTAATAATGAATTCGGGCGTCCAATACTGGGCGGTTATTTCCGGGTCTTCGAACAAACCCTAGAAGGGGTTCGTCGTGGCTATCACAAGCCGATCATGATTGCGGGCGGTATTGGCAGTATTGATTCTATTCACACGGCTAAGAAAGAAATTAAAGCTGGGCATTTATTTATTCAACTAGGTGGCCCTGGCATGCGTATCGGTATGGGCGGCGCTACTGGTAGCTCGGTAGCAACAGGTACCAATACTGCTGACTTAGACTTTGACTCTGTGCAGCGGGGTAATCCCGAGATGGAACGTCGTGCGCAAGAAGTAATTAATGCTTGTCGCGCCATGGGTGAACATAATCCCATTGTTTCTATTCATGATGTGGGTGCTGGCGGAATTTCTAATGCATTTCCTGAACTAGCCGATGGGGCGGGATTGGGTGCACAATTTAGATTATGGGATGTGCCTCTGGAAGAGAGTGGCATGAGCCCCGCTGAAATCTGGTGCAATGAATCACAAGAGCGCTATGTCCTAGCGATTGATGCCCAAGATTTGGACCTATTTAAATCACTCTGTGATCGTGAGCGCTGTCCTGTAGCGTTAGTAGGTCATGCAACTGTTGAGCGTCAATTGCAGTTGAGTGATAGCAAGCAAGTTGCTGGTACTGATGCTGCTATGCCCATCGATATTCCCATGGAAGTGCTTCTTGGCAAGCCTCCACGAATGCATCGCGATGTAAAGCGTGTAGCGCAACATTTTGAAGAGCTTAATGTCACGGATGCAGACCTTGCTCAATGTATTGCCTGGGTTTTGCAGCAACCTACCGTTGCGAGTAAGTCCTTCTTAATTACCATTGGCGATAGAACTGTTGGTGGACTGAATGCCCGTGATCCTTTCGTGGGCCCATGGCAAGTTCCCGTAGCAGATTGCGCGGTCACGATGATGGATTACAAAGGCTATCGCGGTGAAGCAATGTCGATGGGTGAGCGTACTCCAATAGCCGTCATGGATGCGGCAGCTGCAGCCCGTATGGCAGTTGGTGAGGCAATTACCAACTTGTTAGCGGCGGATATTCGCGGTCTTGAGGACGTCAAACTTTCTGCTAACTGGATGGCGGCTTGCGGTAGTCCAGGTGAAGATGCAAAATTGTATGACTCAGTACAAGCCATTGGCATGGATTTATGTCCTGCGCTGGGTATTTCTATTCCGGTGGGTAAAGATTCTTTATCGATGGCAACTGCGTGGCAAGATGGTGATCAAGCGAAGAAGGTCGTTTCACCCGTCTCCCTCATTATTTCTGCTTTTGCATCTGTACAAGATATACGTAAAACATCAACGCCCCTCCTAGTACTAAAAGATGCCACAGGCGCATCTTTAGAGACTGAATTAATTTTGATTGATCTTGGTCGCGGTAAGAACCGTATGGCTGGTAGTATCTTGGCTCAAGTATTAAATCAATCCGGTAAGCTAGCGCCAAACGTAGATTACCCTGAAGACTTGAAATCTCTTGCTGCTGCCATCATTGAATTACGTAAAGCAGATCAATTACTGGCTTATCACGATCGTTCAGACGGCGGTCTATTTGCCTGTATTACAGAGATGGCTTTTGCCTCGCATTGCGGCATTTCTATTAACGTAGACATGATTGCTGTTGATGTTGGCCAAGAGCAAGATTGGGGCGATGCTAAGAATTGGGCTGATCAAGTGTCTGGCCGTCGTCATGAACAAACCCTACGCGCTTTATTTAATGAAGAATTAGGTGCGGTGATTCAAGTGCGTAAATCTGATCGCGATGCTGTCTTTGCCGTTTTACGCCGCCTAAATTTAAGTGCCTATAGTCATGTCGTTGCCAAACCGAATACCAAGGGCAATATTGAAATCTGGCGCGATGCAAAAAAAATCTTTACAGAATCTCGTGAAGTACTTCAAAAGATGTGGACCAATACTAGTTATCAAATTGCTCGCTTACGGGATAACCCAGACTGCGCTGATAGTGAATTTGCACTACTAGATGATCTAGCTGATATCGGTATGACACCCAAACTCACATTTAATGCGGCTGAAGATGTTGCTGCGCCTTTTATCAGCAAGAATCTAAGACCTAAGGTGGCTATTTTAAGAGAGCAGGGCGTCAATTCTCATGTTGAGATGGCTTATGCCATGAACTGGGCAGGCTTTGATAGCTACGACGTACATATGTCCGATTTGCTCTCCGGAAAAGCTTCCTTAGACCAGTTCCGTGGCCTCATTGCTTGTGGCGGGTTTAGCTACGGTGATGTATTAGGTGCCGGCGAGGGCTGGGCAAAAACCATTCTTTTTAATACTCAATTGCGCGATCAGTTTTCTGCATTTTTTATGCGCCAAGATAGCTTTGCTTTAGGTGTATGTAATGGCTGCCAGATGATGAGTAATCTTTCAGGGATTATTCCTGGTGCACAAGCATGGCCTAAATTTACTCGTAATCTATCAGAGCAGTATGAGGCGCGTTTAGTAATGGCAGAAGTATTGGCATCGCCATCGATTTTTACTCAGGGCATGGAAGGCAGTCATTTGCCGATTGCAATTGCGCACGGTGAAGGCTTTGCTAACTTTAGCCAGCAAGGAAATCAAGATAGTCTTCAGAAACAAGGTTTATCAGCGCTGCGTTTTGTAGATCATCAAGGCAAGCCGACCCAAACTTATCCTATGAATCCTAATGGCTCTCCTGGCGGATTAACAGGTGTCACTACCCCCGATGGCCGATTTACTGTGATGATGCCGCATCCAGAGCGCGTTTTTAGAACGGCACAAATGAGCTGGAGTCCAACGGAGTGGCTAGCTACGCCTGATGGCGCCAGTCCTTGGATGCGCCTATTCCGTAATGCTAGAGTCTGGGCCAAATAAATAGTGACCGAATTAGAAATGGCGATGGAGCCAGTCAGTTTTTCTGAAAGCGGTGGTATTCGGTATTTACACTTTGGAAGTGAATTGATTCAGGGTGCTATGCGGATGCGAGATCCGGATGAGATCTACCTAGAATATAACCAGCAAATGATGGCTTGGTTGCTCTTCTTAGAAACTAAGCCCGGTATGCATGCGGCTCAACTTGGATTGGGGACCGGCGCGTTAACCAAGTTTACGCATCGGCATTGTCCAGCTGTAAAAAGTACTGTGGTTGAGCTTAATCCTTCGGTAATTATCTCTGCCAGGACTATGTTCTTTACGCCAGATGATGATCGCCGGTTAGAAACCCTCCAGCTCGATGCAAAGGCATTTGTTTGTAACAGCAAATATAAAAATGTATTTGATGCGGTGCAAGTAGATCTCTATGATGCAATCTGTGATGGTCCGTCAGCAAGTTCACTCGACTTTTATCAAGGTTGTTTCGACATCTTAAAATCACCTGGGGTCTTGACTGTCAATTTATTTTCTCGGCACAAAAGCTTTCAGGTGAATCTTAATCATCTCTGCGAAGCTTTTGATAATAGGGTACTGCTCTTTCCAGAATCTCATGATTGCAATGTGGTTGCGATTGCTTTTAAAGGCCCCATACTGAATGTAGAATGGAAAGAAGTTTCTAAGCGCGCCAAAGTGCTTATGGAAAAAACGGGCTTGCCTACCAATACCTGGGCCTCAGGATTGCATCGTGAGAACGCCCATCAAGAAAGCAAGCTATTCATTTGACTCTCTAGTGATGCATAAATGAAAAAAGGCGATCATCAGATCGCCTTTTTATCGTGCAGTCTAGTTTGTTAAACCGTCACAGTATCAGCCACATCGCTAAATGATTTGATCTTGTCAAAGTTCATATAGCGATAGACTTCGTCTGCTTTTGCATTCAGTGCTCCCAACTCCGCAAGATACTCCGGCATCGTTGGAATACGTCCCAAGAGTGCCGCTACTGCAGAGAGCTCTGCTGATGCTAAGAACACATTGGTATCAATACCGAGACGATTCGGGAAATTACGGGTTGAGGTGGACACTGCTGTTGCCCCTTTACGCATTGAAGCCTGGTTACCCATGCAGAGTGAACAGCCTGGGGCTTCCATGCGTGCACCCGTGCGACCTAAAATGCCGTAATAACCTTCTTCAGTCAAAACCATTGCATCCATCTTGGTAGGTGGAGCAATCCAAAGGCGTGTTGGAATATCTGTTTTACCTTCTAGCACCTTACCGGCAGCGCGGAAGTGTCCGATATTAGTCATGCAAGATCCAATAAAGACTTCATCAATCTTGGTGCCGGCAACTTCAGATAAGAATTTCACATCATCAGGATCATTTGGGCAGGCCAGAATAGGTTCTTTGATTTCAGAAATATCAATCTCAATAATCTCGGCATAGTCGGCATTGGCATCCGCTTTAAGTAGCTCTGGTTTAGCAATCCAGGCTTCCATAGCTTTAATGCGGCGACCTAAAGTGCGCTTATCTTCATAGCCATTGGCAATCATCCACTTCATCAGGGTGATGTTGGAGCGCATGTACTCAATAATGGGCGCTTGATTGAGTTGAATAGCGCAACCACCTGCTGAACGCTCTGCAGATGCATCTGACAATTCAAATGCTTGCTCAACCTTGAGATCAGGCAAACCTTCGATTTCTAAAATACGACCAGAGAAAATATTTTTCTTGCCTTGTTTTGCAACCGTGAGCAGTCCTTTTTTAATCGCATACAAAGGAATAGCATTGACCAAATCACGCAGAGTGATGCCGGGTTGCATCTTGCCCTTAAAGCGAATTAATACAGACTCAGGCATATCTAATGGCATTACCCCTGTAGCGGCAGCAAAGGCGACTAAACCAGAGCCTGCAGGGAAAGAAATGCCAATAGGGAAGCGGGTATGGCTATCGCCACCAGTGCCGCACGTGTCTGGTAATAAAAGGCGATTTAACCAACTATGAATCACGCCATCACCAGGACGTAATGCAACTCCACCACGATTGGTCATAAATGCCGGTAGCTCATGATGCGTACGAATATCAACCGGTTTTGGATAGGCTGATGTGTGACAAAAAGATTGCATCACCAAGTCAGTAGAAAAGCCTAGGCAAGCGAGATCTTTGAGCTCATCACGCGTCATAGGGCCGGTAGTATCTTGCGAGCCAACCGTTGTCATGTGTGGCTCGCAGTAAGTGCCGGGACGAACCCCTTGACCCTCAGGCAATCCGCAGGCACGACCCACCATCTTCTGTGCCAAGGTAAAGCCTTTTTTGTTATCTGGTGGGCTTACTGGAATACGGAACTCTGTAGAGGCTGGCAAGCCGAGCGCTGCACGTGCTTTAGCAGTCAAGCCACGACCAACAATTAATGGAATGCGTCCGCCAGCACGCACTTCATCGAGAATGACGGGCGACTTAAGCGTAAAGGAAGAAATTTCTTTACCATTTTTAAATGCTTTGCCTTCATAAGGGCGTAATTCAATTTCATCGCCCATATTCATGTCGGATACATCTAACTCAATGGGTAAAGCGCCGGCATCTTCCATCGTGTTGAAGAAGATCGGTGCAATTTTGGTCCCTAAACAAACACCGCCAAAACGCTTATTGGGTACAAAAGGAATATCTTGACCAGTCCACCATAAAACCGAGTTAGTGGCAGATTTACGTGATGAGCCTGTACCGACGACATCGCCAACGTAAGCAATCTGATGGCCTTTTTTCTGGAGAGCCTCGATCTGCTTCATGGGGCCACGCATACCCACTTCATCAGGCTCGATGCCTGGGCGGGGATTTTTCAGCATGATAGTGGCGTGCAATGGAATATCCGGACGACTCCACGCATCTGGTGCTGGAGATAAATCATCGGTATTAGTCTCGCCAGTCACTTTAAATACTGTGAGCTTCATACTTTCTGGTACGGCAGGGCGGCTGGTAAACCATTCTGCATTTGCCCAGCTTTGCATCACTTCCTTCGCATGGGCATTGCCTTTTTCAGCGAGTTCTTGCACATCATGGAAGTAATCAAACATCAGTAAAGTCTTTTTCAGAGCAGCGGCAGCGGCAGCAGCACATTCTGAATCTGATAAGGATTCAACTAGTGGCTTGATGTTGTAGCCACCCAGCATCGTTCCTAATAACTCCGTCGCTTTTATACGCGAGATCAAAGGTGATTTTTCAGTACCTTTCGCTACCGCATCCAGAAATTCCGCTTTCACCTTAGCAGCTTCATCCACACCCGCAGGAATGCGATGGGTAATCAGCTCAAGCAGCTCAGCTTCCTTACCTTCTGGAGGATTTTTAAGCAATTTGACTAATTGAGCGGTCTGATCCTTGGTGAGGGGGAGCGCTGGAATTCCTAGGGTTGCACGTTCAGCAACTTGGACGTTATAAGCTTCTAGCATGGCATTTCCTATTGGGTAAGCGTTATGTGGGTAAGGCTAACTGGGTGTATTACCCTAATCTACCTCATTGTAATTGTTATGGGAAGTCTTATATAAGACTTGAAGATCAAAATAATGAATAAATTCTTAAAAAAGGTGCAAATTAGGCTTAATTAAGCAAAAAGTATCAAGAAAATCCATAGTTTTAGAAGATCTGAGGGCAAACAAAATATGTTTTCCTTAATTGCGGTGATCCAAAAGAAATGAAATCCGCAGACAGGCTATCGGTATAATTACTTTTTCCAACAGAGCTTAAGCGATGACCAAATACGTTTTTGTCACTGGTGGTGTGGTTTCTTCCCTTGGGAAAGGAATCGCAGCTGCCTCGCTTGCCGCGATTCTTGAATCCCGCGGCCTGAAAGTCACCCTCCTAAAATTAGATCCTTATATCAACGTTGACCCGGGTACCATGAGCCCCCTTCAGCATGGCGAAGTGTTTGTCACTGAAGATGGCGCAGAAACAGATCTCGATTTGGGACACTATGAGCGCTTTGTGTCTGCAAAGATGCGTAAAAGTAACAACTTCACAACTGGTCAGATCTATGAGTCAGTGATCAGTAAAGAGCGTCGCGGTGAATACCTGGGTAAAACGGTTCAGGTCATTCCACATATTACTAATGAGATCCAGGCTTTTGTAGAGCGCGGTGCTTCGGCAAGCCATGATGGCCAAGCTGATATCGCAATTTGTGAAATTGGTGGAACAGTAGGTGATATTGAGTCTTTGCCTTTCTTAGAGGCTGCTCGCCAAATGAGCTTGCGCCTTCCTTTGCATAGTTGTGCCTTTGTGCACCTTACTTTGGTTCCTTACCTCAGTAGTGCAGGGGAATTAAAAACTAAACCAACGCAACACTCTGTTCAAAAATTACGTGAGATCGGCATTATGCCGACCGTACTGTTGTGTCGCGCAGACCGTCCTATTCCGGCAGATGAACGAGCCAAGATTTCTCTATTCTCCAATGTGCGTGAAGAGGCAGTAATTTCTGTCTGGGATGTCGATACGATTTATAAAATCCCTGAGATGCTGCAAGCCCAAGGCATGGATGATTTGATTTGCCGTGAATTAGAGATTCAAGCAAAGCCTGCTGATTTAGCGGTATGGGCTAAGTTGGTATACGAGTTAGCCAATCCTAAATATGAAGTCACGATTGGGATGGTAGGCAAGTACGTTGAGTTGACTGAATCCTATAAGTCCTTGATCGAAGCTTTACGTCACGCAGGAATTCATAATCACACGCGGGTCAATATTAATTACATCGACTCTGAAGTATTAGAAAAAGATGGCATTGATTGCTTGCAGAATCTAGATGCGATCTTAGTTCCTGGTGGATTTGGTAAACGCGGTACGGAGGGCAAAATTGCTGCCATTCGCTATGCCCGAGAAAACAATATTCCTTACTTAGGCATTTGCTTAGGTATGCAATTGGCAGTAATTGAATTTGCTCGTCATGTCGCTGATGTGAAGAATGCCAACAGTACTGAATTTGATCCCGATACAGAAAACCCGGTTGTGGCACTGATTACAGAATGGGTCGATCGAGAAGGGCGTGTTGAGAAACGTAGCAATGACTCAGATCTTGGCGGCACCATGCGCTTGGGATCACAGCGCTGCCCAGTCAAAGAGGGTACCTTAGCGCACACTATTTATGGTGCTGAGGTAAATGAGCGTCACCGCCATCGATACGAAGTAAATAATGTTTATGTACCTCGACTAGAAAAGTCCGGCTTGATTATTTCAGCGAGAACTCCAAACGAGTCCTTGCCAGAGATGATGGAATTACCAAGCGTAATGCATCCATGGTTTTTTGGTGTGCAGTTCCATCCTGAATTTACTTCAACACCGCGTGATGGCCACCCATTATTTTCCGCATTTATTAAGGCCTCATTAGTGCAGCATGATGCCAGCCTGAAACAAGCGGCCTAAGGAAGTTATATGACATCAATTGTAAATTCAAATAAGGATGCAAAGGCCAAGCCATTTAAGTTGTGTGGCTTCGATGTAGGCTTACATCACCGTTTCTTTTTGATCGCAGGACCCTGTGTGATTGAGTCTGAACAATCTGCCTTAGATATTGCGGGCCAGTTAAAAGAAATTACTTTGGCTCTAGGTATTCCGTTTATTTATAAGTCTTCATTTGATAAAGCCAATCGGTCTTCTGGCACTTCTTTCCGCGGCTTAGGAATGGAAAAGGGCTTAGAAATCCTAGCGCGTGTTAAGCGTGAGATTGGCGTACCAGTATTGACTGATATTCATGATACGAGTGAAATAGCACCGGTCTCAAAAGTAGTGGATGTATTGCAGACCCCAGCTTTCTTATGCAGACAGACTGATTTTATTAGAGCTTGTGCGCAAAGCGGTAAGCCTGTCAATTTCAAAAAAGGGCAATTTCTATCTCCTCACGAAATGCTGAACGTGATTGATAAAGCACGCGCTGCTGCTGCCGAAATAAATCTACCAGATCAATTTATGGTGTGTGAGCGTGGCGCCTCATTTGGATATAACAATTTAGTTTCTGATATGCGCAGTCTCGCCATTTTGCGAGAAGCCCATGCCCCAGTGGTTTTTGATGCAACCCATTCTGTCCAACTTCCAGGCGGTCAAGGCAATGCCAGTGGCGGTCAACGTGAGTTTGTGCCTGTATTAGCGCGTGCTGCCGTGGCAGTAGGCATCAGCGGACTCTTTATGGAAACGCATCCTGATCCAGCCAAAGCATTGTCTGATGGTCCGAATGCAGTGCCATTGAATCGCATGAAAGAATTATTAGAGTCCTTGGTAGCCATTGATTCCGTAGTGAAAAAACCAGGATCATTTTTAGAAGATAGCTTTCAGACAAGCTGATTTAGTAGCTGTTTAATAGTTTAATGTATTCATTTTTATTGAGGAGAGGTGCATGAGCGCCATTGTTGACATTATCGGTAGAGAAATATTAGATTCCCGTGGAAATCCCACCGTAGAGTGCGATGTGCTCCTCGAATCTGGCGTGATGGGTCGTGCTGCAGTTCCTTCAGGCGCATCGACTGGTTCACGCGAAGCCATTGAGTTGCGCGACGGTGATCAAGAGCGTTACCTAGGTAAGGGCGTTCTCAAGGCGGTTCAAAATATTAATGTAGAGATTGCTGAAACCATTCTTGGTTTGGATGCGACTGAGCAGGCTTTTCTAGATCACACCCTAAATGATCTAGATGGCACACATAACAAAGCACGACTGGGTGCCAATGCGACTTTAGCAGTTTCTATGGCAGTAGCGAGAGCTGCCGCTGAAGAAGTAGGCTTGCCTTTGTATCGCTACTTTGGCGGTTCAGGTGGCATGCAATTACCAGTCCCAATGATGAATATCGTCAATGGCGGTGCCCATGCTAACAATAGTTTAGATATTCAAGAATTCATGATCATGCCAGTTGGCGCACAAAATTTCCGTGAAGCATTGCGCTGCGGTGCTGAGATTTTCCATGAGCTCAAAAAGATTTTAGGCGCCCAAGGTATGCCGACCACTGTTGGTGATGAAGGTGGCTTTGCTCCAAACTTTAAGAGCAACCAAGAGTGTCTGCAGACTATCATGAAAGCGATTGAAGGTGCCGGCTATCAAGCAGGAGAAGATGTTCTCTTAGCACTGGATTGTGCTGCTACTGAATTCTATAAAGATAGTAAGTACCATCTTGCTGGCGAGAATTTACAACTGACTTCTAGTGAGTTTTCAGATTACCTCGGTCAGTTAGCAGATCAATTTCCGATTGTGTCGATTGAAGATGGTATGCATGAGAGTGATTGGGATGGTTGGGCTGATATTACCCAAAAGTTTGGTAAGAAAATCCAGCTTGTTGGTGATGATCTCTTTGTAACCAATACGCGTATTCTGAAAGAAGGTATCGAAAAAGGGGTTGCGAACTCTATTTTGATCAAGATCAATCAGATCGGTACCTTAACTGAAACCTTTGCCGCAATTGAAATGGCGAAGCGTGCCAACTATACGGCAGTGATTTCCCATCGCTCTGGCGAAACTGAAGACAGTACTATTGCTGATATCGCAGTGGGAACGAATGCCGGTCAAATTAAAACAGGCTCATTATCTCGGTCAGATCGGATTGCTAAGTACAACCAGCTCCTGCGTATTGAAGAGAGTTTAGGTGACGTAGCTACCTATCCTGGTAAGTCTGTTTTTTATAACCTGAAGCGTTAAAGTACACGGGTAAAAGCAGTCCTAGATTATGCGCATTGTCATTTATTCCATGCTGCTATTGCTCATAGCGATTCAGTATCCGCTTTGGCTAGGTAAGGGTGGATGGTTGAAGGTTTACGATATGGAGAAACAGTTAGAGCTCCAACAGGCTAAAAATAGCCTGTTGAGTTTGCGCAATGCCAAGCTGATGGGGGATGTGACCGATCTCAAAGAGGGAACCCGGGCTATTGAAGAACGTGCCCGTGTGGAACACGGCATGATTAAAAGCGGCGAATACTTTGTACAAATCTTGCCAGCTGACAAAACTAATAAAAGCTCACCTAATGGCGAGAAGCCAACAGCTGTTCAGCAGTAGGGATCTGCTTTTCTGGGTCAGTAACGTGTTAATGTTCGCCCAGAGGCGGCCTAGTAGCATCCGCTAATGAATCTGTATTAAATACTTGACGGCAGTCTACTGCATCAAAGCGATAGGCTTTGGCACAAAAATCACATTCACTCTCTACAACACCTTGCTCTGCCAAGATGCTTTCCACTTCCTGCTCGCCCAACATTCTGAGAATATCGGCAACCTTAGTACGCGAACAGCGACATGAAAACTGAATCGTGCGCGGTGGAAAGCTACGCACTCCATTCTCGGTGGACTCTTCTAAAAACAAACGACGCAAAATAGTTGCTGGGGGCAGTGTTAAGAGCTCTTCATTAGTGATGGTTTCGCCTAGCGCCTGAATACGATTCCAACCCTCTGCCGCAACTTGGGGATCTAAGTGAGCATGCCCACCAGAGTCTGGTAAGCGCTGCAATAGCAGCCCACCCACATGCGTTTCATTTGAGCTTAACCAAATACGGGTATCTAACTGCTCAGAGTTTTGCATATATAAGGCAATGGCTTCCGCTGCACTTCTTACGGGTTTGATTACGGTTCCACGATGCTCTTGAAGGGCAACAATGCCTTGATAGGGCGCTTGCCCTGGCTCGCGATCTGCGGGGTCAAGGGTAATGACTAATCTACCTGTGTTTTCAGCATCCAGTAGTTCGGCTAGGGTGGCGTGGGGATCAATCGATTCTGGCTCTACAGACAGCTTGACTGTAGCGCGCATCGTCAAGTCAGACTTGCATTCGACCACTAATAATGAAATCGGCCCTTTGCTTTGAGCCTGAATAATTAAAGTGCCATCAAATTTAAGGCTGGCGCTTAATAGGGTAGCTGCACCAACAAAATCACCCAAAATCTGTCTAACAACCGGCGGATCATTACGGCGCTCTAAAACTGCCTGCCAAGCACTGCTAATCGAGACAATCTCCCCACGGACTGGGGCACCATCGCACATAAAGACAAGTAATTCATTCATAGCTGAAAGTATCCACTTTTTTCTGATTTAGTGGCGGTCTCCACCAAAATCTAGAGTGGCCCCGTTCTTGACCTGAGATAATGTTGCCTATGCATATACGTACACGTTTCGCCCCTAGTCCCACGGGCTTCATCCATTTGGGCAATCTTCGCAGCGCACTCTATCCGTGGGCTTTTGCCCGTCATAATCAAGGTGACTTCATCTTGCGTATTGAAGATACGGATTTGGAGCGCTCTAGCCAAGAAGCGGTAGATGTGATTATTGAAGGTATGGCATGGTTAGGCTTGGATTTAGATGAAGGCCCCATCTATCAAATGCAACGGATTGATCGCTATCGCGAAGTCGTCAAGCAAATGGTTGATGCAGGCTTAGCTTACCCTTGCTATATGAGTGAAGACGAGCTCAATAAGCTTCGTGACCAGCAGATGGAGAATAAAGAAAAGCCGCGTTATAACGGACTCTGGCGCCCTGAACCTGGAAAGACTCTGCCGACTGTACCGCAGGGTGTATTGCCTGTTATTCGCTTCAGAAATCCCATCGGTGGCTCGGTGATATGGAATGATGCTGTCAAAGGCACCATTGAAATTAGTAACGATGAGTTAGATGACTTGGTGATTGCACGTCCAGATGGCACGCCAACATATAACTTCTGTGTCGTAGTCGATGATTTGGATATGAAGATCACCCACGTCATTCGGGGTGATGATCATGTCAACAATACCCCGCGCCAAATTAATATTATGAAAGCCTTAGGTGGCCAGTTGCCTGTGTATGCCCATTTACCAACAGTCCTCAATGACTTAGGTGAAAAAATGAGCAAGCGCAATGGCGCTATGAGTGTGCGTGACTATCAAAAAGCAGGGTACTTACCAGAAGCGATCCTGAACTACTTGGCTCGATTAGGATGGTCTCATGGTGATGCGGAAGTATTCACCAAAGAGCAGTTTGTCGGCTGGTTTGATCTGGAGAGCTTAGGTCGTTCACCAGCGCAACACAATCCAGAAAAGTTACTGTGGCTCAACCATCAATATATTCAAAATGCGGATCCCACAGCATTGGCAACCCTTACTAAACCATTTGCTCACCAACTGGGGATAGATACAGAAAGTGGCCCTGACTTTACTCAAGTGGTGACCTTATTAAAAGATCGCGCCAATACCTTAATTGAAATTGCAGAAGCCGCAAAACTTTTTTACCTGCCAGCCCCGAGCCATAGTACAGAACAAATAGCGGCCAATATTCCTCCAGCGATTGTTCCAGCGCTCGTAGATCTAATTGCAGCGATTAAGACTGCAGAGCATAGTAAAGAGGCCTATGGAACGGCATTTAAGGAGGTCTTAGCAAAACATCTGATCAAGATGCCAGCGCTAGCCATGCCGGTTCGTTACGCCTTATTTGCCACTACCCAGACCCCAGCCATTGATTCTGTCTTAGTTGTTTTAGGGAAGGATGAGGCTATACAAAGGCTCTCCAAGGTTGTCTTATAGGGAATTTGCTCTGGGATACAAAAATAGGCTAAAATCTTGGATTGTTTTGAGTGTCTTGTAGTTTTATTGCGGGATTACGGGGGTATAGCTCAGCTGGGAGAGCGCTTGCATGGCATGCAAGAGGTCAGCGGTTCGATCCCGCTTATCTCCACCAAACACTTGAGATTGCAGTAGTCCAGGTCCCCATCGTCTAGAGGCCTAGGACATCACCCTTTCACGGTGAGTACGGGGGTTCGAATCCCCCTGGGGACGCCAAATTTTGGCTAGTTGTGAGAAGTAGTAGTAAGTGACACAAGTAGCATTCGATGTATTGGAGCGGTAGTTCAGTTGGTTAGAATATCGGCCTGTCACGCCGAGGGTCGCGGGTTCGAGTCCCGTCCGCTCCGCCAAGCATTATTAGAAAGCCACCTTCGGGTGGTTTTTTCTTTATAAATCAAGGGGTTACATGGTTCTGAGAAATTATTTAGGATTGTAATTTTTCAACTACTTACCCCTAAATATCCCCCTAAATTCACCCCTAACCCTTCAACTAATTTATTCGCTTTTCTCGTGGCTACAGACCGAGCAGTTTGAGCCTTCTGAAGTATGCAAATCATTGTTTCCAGCTCCATCCTCCGCTCTTCATAGTTAGCATTAATCTGTTCTTCAGTTAACGGGACGTGGGTGTTGGCAAGCCTGTCCAGTTTCTTCGCTTTGGCACAGCAATATTGCATCCAACCTTCCCCTGTCTTGATGTGTTGAGACCAGCTCTTATGGGTAACGCACTCACGAGTTGCTAAGTCGTAATCAACCCAATAGGTAACGCCTCTTTTATCTGCATCTGCTTGGTATCGTGGTTCTTTGATGACATCCATATGGCTCAGGTCGAAGGCTAATCTCGAGGGCAACTCTCTCAGGTTTAATCTACAACTACTCAGAGAGGAGCGTCTGGGTTCGTACCATTTAAAAGTAATACCCTCAAAACTATCGGTCTGCATAAGTGTCCTCCCTCGTGGGCAGGTTCAGCTCAACCAATTTCTCATAAGAGATATCTTCGGTAATAGCGAGGCTCTGCATTCTGGGGGTGAGGGGAGTTCTGTGAAGGAAGTAGAACGTACCCCCAATTTGATGTAGCTCCTTAGCTTTTACTAGCTCACTCACTCTTTGAAAGTAGCCCTTGAAGCAGGGAACTTTAATCACCATCTCTTCAGTGATATTTTTCCCGTCTAGTGTGGATAAGGTATATGGAGAATGAAGAAGTACTGAAGTGGGAGTTATTTCGCTCATCTTCATCATTGAGTTACCTCAGCACTTTGAGACTCATAGGGATGGAGCATCTTGCCTGTCATATCAAATCGCTGGGCATACTCATCAAAAGCGACATCCACTTCATCCTTATAGTGGGCTGAGTAGAAACTCAAGGCACTACTTAGAATCTCGCTAGGGTACTGTTTGCGATGCTGGCTCAATGCTCCGATGAGGGCTAGGTGGTGCTTAGAGACTGCATAGACTCGCCATACCAACCCGTAGGGGGCATCACCTCCACCAGTGAGCTTCGGCTTAATGTATTTCTGTTTATAGGTTTGCTGTTCCATCATGTATTCCTTGTGTATGAAAAAAAGTCCCCAGTAGATCTCCTTAAGTTGTCTCGCTAGTCTCCCCTCGGGGATGCTGAAGTAAGGCTTAAGGTTCACTACTAGGGACTTAAAGACTGCGTTACTGCTTTGTTGTTATTGTTTATTCGTCTCGAGCTAGAGATGCTGCATAGCCAACCTGAAAAGGAAGATCCTCTCGGATGATTGTTGGGCTATCTGCTTGTTGTCTGAGAATGTAGTACCCACCTTGATCTCGATACAGCTTATGTCCAGCTACTGTTGAATGCTCTTGTGGCTCAGGGATTATTTGCTTAGCTCCGAACTTCACCTTCTCAAAGTGATGAACAGAGATGCTCTTAGCGACCACTTAGATGAACCTAGATCGGGCAGCACTTTTAACTGTCATCTCCCCGAACCCTTCAATGTGAATAGTCCGCTCACCACTAGCACTCTTGCCTAGTTTGTAACCTGACTTCTCCAGCCATTCCTCAGAGGGAGGAGTTACTTGTGCCCATTGCCCCACGAGCTTACCTAGATCCCTAAATTGATTCTGATTGACCATCTTATTGACAGCACCCCGCAAATCATTCGGGGCGTTTTGTTTTGCCCATTCATAGAACTGAGGGATGTCAGCTTTATTCATACCTACAGTACCCTCAAGGTATCTCTCCGCACCCTTAGAGTATTGCTCCATGACCTTGCCAATTGTTGCTGAGGCTTGCTCTGGAGATTGCCCTGAAGATTTACTAAGAGAATTAATCACACTTGAGTAGTCCCCAGAGATTACTGAAGCAATGCCGTGAGAAGTGATTGCACTCAAGGAATTGGGTGGAAGATCGGTAGGGATCAGGTTATTGATCTCAGCGTTCTCGCTCTCAGTCATTGCAAAGCTAGTGTGGGCATCTGAAGGTTCACTCTGAGATTCCTTAGGGGCTTCTGGAGATGCCTCAGCGTTGAACTCGTATCTACCTTGAGTGTTCATAGAGAGCACTCCCATGGTCTCGAGTACCTTCGCTTGAGTAGGAATTCCTTTGTAATTTACTAGATCATCGCCACGACTAATGAAAGACTTGGGTGTACCTGAAGAGCTAGTGACATTCGCTCCCTCATTCGCATTGATTGAGGTGACTTCTGAGCGGGTGGTTTGGTTAGTATTCCCATCGAAGGAATGGCTTTGGTTACCTGAGGTGTTGACTGAGATACTCATGCCCTGATCGGCATTACCTCGGGAGTCCATAGGCTGGGCGAGATTGGATTCTAAAGATGCGCCTGAACCCGCACCTACTACATATGATTGATGTGACATTATTTAATTTCTTTCTGTGTGTGGAAGCTTAGATTTAAGTAAAGCAATGAGTGCAAATATCGAAATGAAAAGCATGATTACTTGAGGTTGTTACTAGTGAGACCCAAGGGATCATTTGAACTGGCATAAAAGAAACGCCCTTGTGACTGCCGAACTATTCCAGCCCTTGTGAACTCAAGGATTGAATTGGTTACATTACCTAGGCTGATAACGCTGGCATTGGATAGCAACCCTAAAGAGGCAATGATTTCTTGGTCGTTTGTTTGTGCAATTGTTACGGGAGTTATTTGATTCATTTTGATTTCCTGTGTATAAAAAAACCACTCGTAAGTGGCTCGGTTGGTTGCATGGGTTGCTTGTATTACTACGCAGTGCTTTAGGTTTCATCTTGAAAGACTTTCTTGAATGACCTTGAGCCAGCCGGTAAGATCCAACCTAGATTGGTCTTGAGGACTTGATCTCTTGATACTTGAAATGTCTTCTCAGGCATCTCAGTAAGACCATAGGTTTGCTTAAAAGCCCGAACTGATATCTGCGTAAGTGAGCCTAAGTTCAACTGAGTAAATCCATCACGGATCACCTTAGCAATACCCTCGATTGCCTCTCGCTTCATTAGTGAAGTGTCTTGAGGTATCCACTCGACTACTTGAAGTCCTCTCATGATTTCTCTTAAAGGCTCTTCGATTCGTGGTTCATCAAGAACAAGATAGAGATGGGCTGGGAGGGCTTTACCTTTAGAGACGATCCTTGCTTGTGATCGAAGACCAGCTTGATAAACTAGATGAGCAAATTCGCTCACCATCGCTTGATTGAGAAGGGACTGGTCGATATCTCTAAGGATGTCTTGCGACTGTCCCACGAGCTGAGCTAAGAAGCTATTCTCTTGTTGCCGTAGTACTCCAGCCATGAAGAGGTGGCTACAGTAAGAGGCATTGTTACTTCCAGTTTCTTGACCCCATGTCTTGAAGATGAATCGAGGTTTAACTGATCCATCTCTTAAGGTGACTTGGCTAGAAAGATTTATTCCTTCTGATTCCAACGCATCCTTAATGACTTGTGCGTGATGTAATTTCCTTTTGTCTGTCCATTTAAAGGTGAAGAGGCAAACGGCTTCATTCAGTGGGATCTCTTTGATGACTAGGGCGATCTCCTTGGCAATTTTAGGGGACTTCACCGAGTTCTCCGCAGATAGCCTAGAGCCGTAATAGTTCATTCTGTGAAGAACCACGTCCTCGTAAGATTTGAGGTTATGGCGATGTACAAAGAACTTAGGCTCAGTCAGTGTAGGATCGACCTTTACTAACTCCCGTATCCGATAGCTTGCATCTAAGACTACGAGGTTAGTTAGCTCCTTACTAATAGAGTCATTGAATTGGAGGACTGCCTCACCTCCAGCTAAAGAGACTCTGACGGGATCTGAAGACATCTTGAGAAGGTCTCTGAGCATCTGCCTCCATTCGTACCGCTTATCCTTCTGGTTGTACTTAGAGAGTCCCTCGAATTTAGTTGCTTCAATATCGGAGAGGTAGGGCAGGGTGAGAACACTCACTGGAGTTCCTTGCTTTTGAGCATTCTCTTCCTTGATGAGAAGATCGTAGGATCTTTTGAGCCAGCTAATGTAGTGATCGACTTCAGGGTTATTGAATTGGGTATTCTCAAACTCTTGAATAGCAGTCTTCAGATCTCTCAGTCCAATAGAGGTAGCCTCAGTTGAAATAAAGGATTCATCCCAAATCGTGAGAGTCCTTGGCTTCCCCTTGAACTGGGTGTGCTTGACGATCTCTCTCTTGCCCTTTACCTTGGAGTGACTTACTAAAAGGAATTGAAACTGGGTGCTGTCCTCTTTTGCATTAGAAGGTTTTGCTGCGTAACCCTTTCTGACTGAGCCATCCATATTTATTACTTCACCATCAAGGATTGGAGAGCTTGGAGCGTAAGTGTATGAATGGACTAATCCAATCTTTTGAGGAGGGACTCCAGCCTCTAGCAGAGCATCCACCATGAGACATAGTTCCGATATCTTGGATTGGCAAATCATGATGGACTTAGAGTCAAGCCCGAGTTGATGAATAGCTGAAGCTAAAGCAACCACTGAAAGGGTCTTCCCCAGTCCGCAGTCTAGGGCTACTACGAATCTCCCTGAGACTTCTTTAAATACAATCCTAGAGTAAAGATCAGTGACCTCTAAGAGGGCTTGCTTATGCTCATCTGAGAGAGTGTTGCCATAGGACTCAATCTTATTTTGAAGAGTTCTTAGGGTGGTTAAAGAGAGCTTCTCACGAGGAGATCCCTTGGTACTGAGTCTCTGTATATTCTTTTCAGAGCGTCTTCTTTGAGATCTATTTAAGGTGTTACTTGATATGTTTAATTGCTGCATAAATTCGTTCCTTGTTTGTTTTGAGCCTCTCAGCTCTGGCATCAATTTGCCGGTGTAGCAACATTCCTGTGATTCCGAAGATGCCTGTAATGACTTCCCATACGACTGCCCGTTCAGCCATATAGAGAGGGACTAAGTGGGCAAAGCTTGACCCATCACTGCGAAGGTGACGCCCTCTAAAAGACTTAGCTTTATTTCTGAGACTACGAATCATTTGGTGCTTGAACGCATCCTCATTTACGAATAACTTAGGATCACTTTCTTGCAGCCACTGCCAGCTACAGTAAACATTGAAGGCTTGCTCCATTCCTAGGTTATGAAAGATGTCGTAGCAGATCTGAAGACCTCTGTAATAGGTTCTAATTCTTGCTGTGCCATCGTTGCACCTATTTAGCTCTGTGTTGACACGAAGGATCGCTCCATTCCATCGCTCTTCAATAGCACTCATTAATTCCACCCAAGATGGATTAGATTTATTTTCTTCAGCCAATAACTTGACTGCATTAATAGCAAATATCGAGGTAGCTTTTGAAATTAATTCCTGCTCGGGATGTCCGCGGAAAAGTAGTCTATTTTTATGGATGGGGCAGTAGCGATGACCAGATCTTCTTGCTCTATTGCACCCATAGAGAACGCAGGTAGTGCCATAGTATTTTTGCGTGGTGTTAACTAAACCACCCATGCCAGACATTACCCACCTCTAATTGTGTTGCCGGTCTTAGCTAGACGAAGATATTTGGTGCGTTCAATCTCGGTAGCCTCATCACTACATAAAGAGGTTTGCTGGTACTCGTAAAGGAGGTTTAGAGACCTTCTTAGAATCAAACTCATGGAGCAGATTGAGTTCTTATCGAGTTGAATAGAGGGATGCTGGATTAACTTAGCGAGCCTATCCGTTTCTGCTTTGTGGATGATGGTTGTCTTGATTTCATATCGATTAAGGAACTTGTCGGGCATCTTGCCTGTCAACCTCCTGATGCGTTTCTTTTGTGTGTCGATCATAGTGATCCTTTGTATGGTTTCTTTGTCTGGGATTGCGGTAGGACGAAGTTTTGAATTTTTTTAATCAATCGAGTGCACTGACCCCTTAGAAGGGTGCTAATTATCTGTAGATCCCCCTAAGGGGGTTGGTAATTATTTGAAGATCACTCCTAATACCGTACATATCACTAAGCCATTGATTTAATTGACTATTTATTTAGAGGGATTTGTGAGGAAGGTTTCCCTGCTCAATCGAGTGTTTCCACCCCTATAGTCGTAGGTAATTCTTCCCTAGAGAGGTATGCAATTATTTGAAGATCTCTCCTAATACCGTACATATCACTAATTCATTGATTTAGAGGGATTTGAGAGGCAGGTTTCTCTTCTCTAACACCACAGGTAATCGCAAAGTATTGATCGGCAACCCTAAGTCAGCTAACAGATTCCGACTACAAAGCCCGTGGGGGAAGCGGGTGACCAATCATTCACTAGATCATTTAGTTGCAGATCAGAAATCATTTCTAAGCTGTAAAAATTTAGAAGTCATGATTAGCGTCAATAAGATAGATTTTCTGTAGTTGGTTTATTGGTGGTCAATCGTTAAGCTAAACGCTTACTCAACGATCAGGACTACCAAGATGAAACAGACAATCAATTCGATCATCAAAGCTCAGAGAGCTGCTCAAGACCCTAAGGTTGTGCTGATGTTCATACTTGAGGATGACTCTAATAGCCAAGGCTGGGAAAGTTCAGTACTGCTGGGCGAAACCGCCATGATGCTCGAGGGAGATGCTGAGGAGACTCTAAGTAAAGCTGAGGACGGACTAAGAGAGTTACTTAGAGATGGGGCAGTGTTTGCTCAAGGGATGCTCATCAGGTTGTCTCATCATTGATTGAAAGGGGTTACTTGGTGGTGGTGTTTCCTTAAGGGAAACTTAGAGGCATCTTTATGGCGCAACTATTAGATCGTTAATGGGATCACTGGGGTGGGCTAATGGAGTTGCTAGGGGTTTCATAAAGATGCTCTAAGAGATGCTGAGCGATTCCTTAGCGATACAACCACCACCAGTTAAAACTGAGCATCTAACTTAGCCTTAAGTTAACGGCATTCCCCCTAAGAGAAAAACAAAAGCTTTAACGACTATGCCGTTAAGTTTTAAGTCATACCCAGCATGGCTTAGAGGGCTATTAAGTCTGTTTTTTGTCAGGTATTTAGGGTTTCACTTCTGATGCTGGACGCTGACATTTTTAGTTGATTCGCCACTACAGGCTTTATTTCGAGCAAATAGCCCGTTTCAGATAATTTGGGTCAGATACACCCCTAAAGCCCCTCTAGAAAGCCCCCTAAGACACCTTCAAGACACTCAAATCACCGGAGCAATGACTGTCTTCCGAATTACTACTTGAACTGTCCTAGAGCGAACTGGAGCATCTGCTTGTAACCGCCCAATAACTCTCGATACTTGCATCGAAGTCCACACACCACCTCGCACAGTCTTGATATCAGCATCGTTAAGAGCTACTGAAATGTCCTTAAGGGACTCTCCAGCTTTGTGCTTAGGCATAACGATCTTCTCAAGCGATCTAGCGAAGGATAGGGCAGAGGCAGCTCTCACCTTATTGCGTTGCATAGTGCTATCTCTGAGACCTCCCAGCTTGACTCCTCGTGCTTGAGCCTCCCGCAGGGCAGCCTTAGTCCTCTCAGATATGAATGCCCGTTCCTGCTCAGCCAGAGAGGCATATAAATGTAACTCAAAGTTACTGGCTTGTGGAAGGTTAGCTACCTTGAACTGAACAGTCTTATCTTCCATAAGGGCAGAGATATAGCTCACCTTACGACTCAACCTATCGAGCTTGGACACTAAAAGGATAGCTTTGGTCTTACGAGCAAGGGCAACAGCCTTGAATAGCTCAGGTCTCGCATCACTAGCCCCAGAAAGTATCTCTAGGAACTCCCCAATGACCTTGTAGGGCTTCCCTGAGAATGCCTTGAGGTAGGTATCAATGTCTCTCGATTGTGCTTCTAAGCCCAGTCCTGAGCGTCCTTGCTCTGCACTCGATACCCGTCTGTAAGTAATGTACTGAATCATCTAGAACCCCCATTTAATCAAGCAATCAGCTTAACATTTTTTGGGGAACATATGTCATAGTTCGTTGTGACTGTTATGACTGATTCATTGGATCACTAGAGAGGCTCTAGGAAGCCCTAAGAGACACGCTGAGAGAAGAGGCTACAGACCCATCAAGTATTGCTTAGAGGTAGACTGGAGTTGATGAAGAGGCTTGGTGAGGATTGCTTGAGTAGGGCTGAGGATTACTGCTGGGGATGCTTGGAGATGAGTGTTTTCAGGGACAAATTGAAGGGGTCAAGGGGGGTAATCGTTCGGCTGAATTGATTGAGTCTCTACAGAAATTTTTATTACAGAATATTTTGGTCCGAAGCGATGAAGACTATTTCTTATTTGGATTAAAGATGAACCCAACCTTTTCAAGCTCTTTGATTCTTTGATTTGAAAGCCGACTCTCTCTAAATTGTTGTCTTTGAGTATTTATCCAATTTTTTAATTTAGTGTCAGAACTTTTTATATGAGATGGAGGAGTAATAAATTGCGAGGCATAAAGTTTATATTGATCAAACATATCTTGCCAATTAGCATTGGTTTGTTGATCACGATTAAGTGTTCCTAGGAATGAAGACCAATCTATCCATCCTGCATCAAGATAAACCTGCTGAGGTGACCTAGGAAGGTCATCAGGAAACACTCCGTAGACTGATTGATCTCCTCTTGCCCAAGCTTGGTAGCTATTTGAAGTAGGAATACTTAGCTTACTCACAGCCAATACAGCCTCTTGGTAAGTTAAGTTTGAATCGTTCTTGCGGTCAAAATCTTTTCGTTCAAGATCAAAATTAATACTCTGTAGTTTAGTTTTATGATGTTCACTAAGCCGACTCTCTCGATATTTAACTCTTTGCTTAACTACCCATCGAGCCAATTCACGATTAGGGTCTCGGCTTCCTATATTAGATGTTCCATTAATATTGAAATACTCTTTTACTAAGCTAAATTTATGCTCCCACTTTGAATCATAGGGGGTAGGATCAAATCCTAAGGCAATAAGCCTATTTGCCCTATCTTCTTGCAGAGCCCCAGAATTAGTTGCCGATCTTTGGTGGCTAACCCACTTATCAAGATTGTATTTATTGAGAGCTTTAAAACCTTTTGGAACACTGCAATCCCCATTAGCTAATTTATAGCTTTCTAGAAGCCCAAAGTAAAACTCCCATGAGGCAGTCATGTTCTCAACAAGCACTGTTCGTAAGGAATCCCCAAAGGATGACTCTACGGAAACAGGAAGGTCAATCACAATCTTATTAAACGCTCCCTCTACAACTGAAGAACCCTTTCTACCCATCTCAGTTCTCATCTGATCTAACTCATCAGCAAGAACATCGTCATGCGCCTTCAGTGCATTTAGTACATCCCATATTGGCTTAAAGTTTCCTCCTTCAAGGAACTCTTCAGGGTTCTCTCCGCTACCAATAAAGACAGGCAGCACAATCGTCCCAGCAGTCTTATTGGCACTCAGGCGAATAGCTCTCCCCACAGCTTGAATAATGTCTATCTGGCTTCCTCTGGGGTCAATGAAGGCAACTCCATCTAGTGAGGGAACATCCACTCCCTCAGAGAGGCATCTCGCATTCGTTAAGAGACCCCTTTGGTTATCGCTCAGACCTTTTAATTGACCAAGCTTTCTCCTACGCTTATCGGTAGGCATCTCACCAGATACAAAGTCAGTCTTTAGCTCACCACTAGGGCGATGTTTCTCATCCATCCACTCAATAACCTTATGGATATCCTGAGAGAACTCTTCGGCTCTCTTCACACGACTGTGAAAGCTGATCACTCGGTGAAGGTTGTAATCTTTAAATGCTTTGAGGAGTCCCACTTGGGAGGCTAGGGTCTCAGCATCTATTTCAAGACCTGATTCAGTCTTAAGTAACTCTCTATTCTCAATCCAAGAGGAGACCATTGGGCTATCAACACCGACAATGACCACTTGGTAGTCAGTCAGCAATTCTAGTTTGATGGCTTGACCAAAGCTTAGACTAAAGAGTGGCTTACCGAAGACCTCTTCATCATCCATGCCAACTACCTCAATACCTCTCTCAGAGGCTGCCTTCTTAACTGAAGATGAGTAAGTTCGGGGAGTGGCTGTTGTGAAGAGTCTCTTGTTAGCTCTGATCTTCTGGGCATCAAGGATGGTAGAGAAGTCTCCTGAGACCTTACCAGCACAACGATGAGCCTCGTCAGCAATTGCTAAGTCAAAGTAGGGGGTTGATTGATCTGCCTGAGCTTCAGCAATAAGAGGGGAGGATTGATAGGTAGAGAACACCACCTTCTTACCGGATCTGTTGAGGAAGGATCTAATCTCATTTGGGTCTGAGGTTACGGGGAAGGCTAGGTCTGCAACAGAATGAACTGCCTCATCATTGCCTCGTTTCCCTACTGAATCATCAGAGCAAACACAGAGTACCTCAAAGGGTTCGTTGGCAACTCTAGTCCACTCATGAAGTGTCTGTGATAGTAACCCTAAGGAAGGTAACAAGACGAGCGTTGATTGAGCCTGAAGTCTTTCCTTGATCCAAAGGGTTGTAAAAGTTTTCCCAGTCCCGCATGCCATGATCAATTGACCACGATCTACATCTTTAAACTTAGTTGAGACAGCCTCTATTGCATCTATTTGATGGGATCTTGGAGGAGGTTTAACTTTAGGTTTAGCTGTAGATAGCTCACTCATCGATGAGGGATATTCAATAGCAGAATCTTCAAAGTGAGAGAGAAGGTATCTCGTTACTTTCTTATCTTGGGCATCACATACTTGCTTAGCATTCGCACCAATGCGATCTGTAGTGGCTATTAACAGTCTCTTATCGATACCCTGACGATTGGATTCACTTAGGAAGGTATCTACATCCTTCTTAGTAATGTCGTACTGAGGGGAGTAGCACTTAGATTGAACAGCCCAAGTCTCTCCATTGCGATGCTTAAAGACTAGATCTATTCCACAGTCAGCACCCCAGCGTTCAGGATAGTCCTCCCAGAGCCAGATTTGATCGACTTGAGTTGACCACTCAGGATCATTCTTGAGAAACCATTTAACGAAATGTTCGAATTGCTTCCCACGCTTTCCAGCTTCAGGATCAAGACTACTTAAGAAGTCAGCAAAACTGGACATAAATACTCGCTAAATAAGCTCAATATTGCCATAAACAGCGGAGGAGGCTAGTCCTCTAACTTCTCTCTAGTAAACCTCAGAGTCTCCTTAACGAACCCTGTAGGTGCTGGCTTAGTCTTCCTATGACTCATCTCGGATTCAACCGCCTTGGCGAACTCCAAAGCCTTCATAGCCTCTGCATCCTTAGTTGCCTGTAGTTCAGAAGCAGGGATGACCTTAAGTCTTCTAAAGAGGTCTTTCAGGGACTCCTTATTGGTCATCTACGTTATCCATGAACTCAGGATCTCTCACTCGGATCTCCTCATGAACTACTGGGGGAGGCTTGACTTCCTTCTCAGGTCGCTTGCCGCCAAAGTAGGGATGACGATTAGCATCGACACTTGGAGGGTTCTGATGGACTCTCCCGAAGTATTCAACATCATTCATTTCATCTCGATCAATTTAGTTATGGAGAGCGTTAGTTGTTAATGAGTATTCCAGTATTGAGTTGGTTTATCTACCTCTGAAAAAGGAATAAACATATCAACACCATCACCTGCCTTGGTAAGAGCATAAGCCCCAAGAGGAATGCCCTTTAGTTTTCCAGATGAAACCTCAGATTGATTATCCAAATTAACATATCCAACACCTTTTGCAAACTCGGTAACAGTCTTAACTTCCTTTGAACCAAGATCTGCTAAGCCAACCATTACATTGAATCTAGAACCCGTTGTTGTTGCGTACACATAGATATTTGATCTGAAGCATCCCTTAGCTTGGATGTTGCCCGTATCCATTTGTCCTTTATCTGGAGTTACTTTAACGGAGCTACAAGCGAAGAGCTTCTTAACTACTTCACCCTGTTCTTGACTGACGGCATAGGTGAGGGGGTTATACATAACAAGAAATAGGGTTAACAAGGCTGACTTAATCATTTTAAATTTATATGAGTTGGTGAATAGGGACTTAGTTGTCATTAAGTATTCAACGTCGCCCATCAATAAAAACTTGATAGTCATGCTTTACTTGCTGGGCATCTACAACCTTTTCTCGCCCATTGACATCGGCATTTGGGAGGATTCGAAAGTCAAGGATGTACCATCCACCGCTAATTGGGGCTGTAACTGATGGACTTCCTATTGATGATGAGGAGATGTAAGCAGTCGATCCTGAAATGGATGCTGTGCTGTTTGTTGAGCTACTGGATGGTGTAGTCACATAGAAGGTTGATATTTGTGTACTCGAATTTAGAACTAAAAAATACCTCTTGTTTTTAGACTCTGTTATTTCTGAGGCTCGATACATTGCAAACTTCTCAAGATCAGCCCAATCCTTCTGCCATGCCTCACCAACTTTTACCTGATAGGTATCTTGACCCAATTGAGTATCAACATATCCGGGCTGAATACCGGGTATCCGTTCCGTATACCTAACAGAACATGCACTGAGAGCTAATGCTGATAAAAGGATAAATACGAATTTCATTTCTTCCTTAGGTAGACTTGAATTCCTATTTGTGGGTAATAGATGCTTATATAGATTGGTATTATATCCCGTGGTGTTAAGTCCAACCCAATTGCATGATTGGGTATGGCTAAACCATTCCCGCGACATGAAGATCACT
This sequence comes from Polynucleobacter antarcticus, assembly GCF_013307245.1. Lineage (NCBI taxonomy): Bacteria > Pseudomonadati > Pseudomonadota > Betaproteobacteria > Burkholderiales > Burkholderiaceae > Polynucleobacter > Polynucleobacter antarcticus. Next base: position 1,049,408 of record NZ_CP028941.1, on the reverse strand, counting down.
CTGAGCTCAAGGCTCTAGGAGAAACTATTCGTGCTTTAAGACTCAAGAAGGACATCTCTCAGGAAGCCTTGGCAGTTGACGCTGGAATTGATCGCTCTTATATGGGTGGAATAGAGCGGGGTGAACATAACCTTGCTATGGTTAACCTTATAAAGGTTGCAGATGCTCTTGGTGTGTCCCTTAAAGACTTGATGGGTAAAGCAAGGCTTTAAGATTCTCCTGTGTGTTCTTCAGTTCTCATTCGCTTTAACTCAATGCACCACCGAGCATCATCCCCATGGAATCCTGTCATGTCCCTGATCGAGTCACTGCAGATCTCTGGATGGGCATCATCAATGGCATCACGAGCTTCCTTACGGGCTATTTCTCGAGCTGGGGAGATATAAGGGGAATATGCACTCATCATGGTAGATCCTTATTTAAGATCAACATCGGGATACTTCAAGCTCTTAATCATTGGCAACATAACAGGTGCATCAATACCAGCAGAGTATCGTCCCGTAGTCATATTCGGATTGTCGTGACCTACAAGATTGGCTATAGATGTCTCACGATATCCAGCCCTATCTAACTGCGTTACAACACACTTCCTAATGGAGTGAAAGACCTTCTTAGCCTCAAAGCCCATTTCCTTTTTAAGCCTACCAAAGCGTTTACTTACAGCATCCGATCTGTTGCTGTACTTGTTGTTCTGAAGACCTTCAATCAGATAGGCATCTTTAGGGGGTTGTTCAGCATCACCTTGTGCTTCTTTTAGCAGTCTGTCAACAAGGGCATCTAGAAGGGGGTGCACGGGTACTACACGAATTCCAGCATTAGTCTTCGAGTCAACAATATCAAAGCACCTGATACCTTCAGCATCAATGATGTGGGCTACTTTAAGGGAGCAAATCTCATTAATTCTCATGCCAGTAAACATTGCAATGGCAGTAACTGTAGCTAGTTGCTTGTCATCCTCAGGAATAGCTTTAAAGATTCTGGAGACTTCTTTTGGGTCTAATGGTATCCACCCCTTATTGGAGAGATTTACCTTTGTCTTTTCAGCCTTTGGAATTACACCTACCATCGGATTGACAACATTCTCACCAACAAGTCCGATGCTGTCGATGTAGTTATAGAGATGCCTAACCCCACACATAAAACGATCTTCAAGAGTAGTCCGTGTCATGGGCTTTACATTCTTTGGATCTACTCCGTAGTCCATGAGGAAAGAAATCCACTCCTTCATTGCATTCCTTGTAACAGCCTCGAGGTGAACAAACTTATTCACAAATACCTGAGCATCCCTCTTGTATGAATCGGCTGTTTTAGGTGAGTAGTTATTTAGCTTGGATTTAGCCCACTTGTCATAGAGTGGTTGAAGGGGAGTCTTAAGTCCATATGCCGTGTGGTGAAAATCCGAAGAAGCTTTTATGCCCTGAGTTACTCTGATCTTTTCAACAATACGATCAATCTCATCCTGAAGGACTTCACGCTCATGGTGGTTATCCCCTTCATCAGGAGAAAGTTCAAGCAAGTTTCTGAGTCTTAAAGCCAAGTCTATAGAGGACTCGGGATGCTCAGCTTGTTTCACTGAAGATCTAGCAAGTGCTATCTCCCGTCTCCAGCCAGTAACTATTGGAGATGCCTCTTGAGAAGCTTTCCCCTTAGCTCCAGTTGCAGAGAGTTTCTTGAGAAATTTAGACTTCCCAATTTGCTCCCTCACATCACTGGGAACTGAGAGGTACGCATACCAGCCGTCAACTCTTTTTTCTACATTCATGGGGTGGGATTTTGTAAATTCATAAGTTCATACTACACCTATTTACCCCTGAACTTACCCCTAAATTTACCCCTAAGGCTTTCCTATAAGCTCCCCTGTAGGTCATATTCTATATGGCGTATGGGTTTCCTGTCTGAAAAAATATACCCCTAGGGAGCGTCCCGTCCGCTCCGCCAGTATCACCCTAAGAGCCCCTATCCATGGGGCTCTTTCTTTTTCTAGATTCTCTACCCACCAGCCTACCTACGAGTTTCCACTTTTTTGTATTAGAGCTGACTTAAGCTACATAATTAGGCAATCTCAACACTAATAGAGATCTCAATATGAAATACAAGTGGGGCTTACTTCTTGCAGTTGCTGGTTTTGTTATTGGATTTCTTCATCCTGAAAATAGCAAAAGCTCTATTGCAGCTCAAATAGCATTTGCAATTCCTTGGGTGGCTCTCCTTGGCTTTTTTGGATTAGTGCTGGATTACCTACTTAAGAAAGAAGATAGTTAGCCCAGATTACTTTGCTGGTCTTCGTGTTTACAGTTTTATTGTTTATTTATTAGTTGATGGCTTTGGTGCCACCTTATATAGAGGCTCTACGGCTGGCATGAGGGCAGTGAGTTGCTCTATTCTGGTTTCTCCAGAGGGGTGGGTAGATAGAAACTCTGGTGAGCTTTTACCTTTATTAGCTTTAATCATCTTTTCCCACACACTGACTGCACCCATCGGGTTGTAGCCCGCTCGTGCTGCGAGTTCTAGGCCAATTGCATCGGCTTCAGATTCATTGTCTCTGGAGTTGGGCAAGACAAAAACATAATGCGCCACTTGGTTTCCTACGCTGACTGCTGAGCCATAGGGGCCAGCCGCTGCCATGGCTACATTGACTACTAGATTTTGTGCCATTGCTTGTGAGACTCTTTCACGGCCGTGCTCTCTTAAAGCATGGGCAATCTCATGCCCCATGATGGCTGCAATCTCATCATCACTCAAATTCAGCTGATTAATAATGCCAGTGTAGAAGGTAATTTTTCCGCCTGGGGCGCAGGTGGCATTTAATACAGGCGCATCAATGAGTGTCAGTTGCCAATCCCAATCACGGGTATCGTCTCGAAACTCTTGAGTATGGGGAATGAGGCGATTAGCAATCACCTTAAGACGTTCATACATTGGGCCAGAGGTGACTAATACATTCTTATCTTTGGCTTTTTTATTCTGTTCGTTATAGCTGATTGCAGAAAGACGATTGACCTCAGAAGAAGAGATCATCATAAATTGCGATCGATTGACCCCTACAGCCCCGGGGCGAGTGGTATTCGCACAAGCCGAGAGGAGGGTGAGGGTAGCAAGAGCAAGCGTTAAACGCAGACGCTGACGCCAATAGCGTCTTGCCACCATCATGGATTATTTCTTTTTAGGTGCAGTAATCGATGCAGCCATAGCATCAAAATAAATTACCTTGACTTGCTCGCCTACACTTACATCAGCCAATACTTGTGGGTTTTTAACGGTCACCATCGTCACTTTTCCGCTAGGTCCTTTAACAGAGACTAATTTCTTGGCACGATCTACAGCAATGATGTCAGCAATAATGGTCGTTGTATTAGAGATAGTACGGGTAGGTTTCTCACCAGCCTTAGAAGTTGTTTCTGAGGCAGTTTCTACTTTGCTCCGAATACCATCACTCTTAGTTTTAATGAGTTCAATAGCTACAGCAAGCTCATAGCTCACATTAAGACGGTCACCAGCTTTAATTTGATCAAAGTTCTTAATTTCTGGACCGGCAATGAATTTAGACTCACCTTCATTGTTTTTGAACATGATGGTACGGGTCTTTTTATCGACGCTGGTGACCGTACCTTCATACAGCTGATAAACCGTATCTGTGACCAGTGCATCTACTACTACTGGCTTGTTGGATCCTGCAGTTGGAGCTTGAGCCATGACTAGGACTGGACTAGCCAATAGGGCAGCAGCAAGTAGGGAAATAGGGGCAAATTTGATTTTCATAGCATTCCTTTTTAGTATTTATGCCTTGATATTAGCGTATTTTGGGCCTTAAATTCAGTTTAGAAGCCCACTAGGACCCGCCAGGGAAGTTTATAGGCTTCTTTGATAACATCAGGGGTTGCTGAATATTCACTATTAAAGGATTCACATGCCTCGTTTTGCTGCCAACCTCACTATGCTGTTTAATGAAGTGCCCTTCATGGAGCGCTTTGCACTTGCTAAGATTGGCGGATTTAAGGCCGTCGAGTTTCTTTTTCCGTATGCCTTTGCAGCGAGTGATATCAAGAGTGCCCTCGATAACAATGCCTTAAAACTGGTTTTGCATAACTTACCCGCTGGTGACTGGGATGCGGGAGAGCGTGGCATTGCATGTCTGCCAGACCGGATTGCTGAGTTTCGTGCTGGTGTGACAAAAGCGATTGAGTACGCTACCGTTCTCGGGGTGCCTCAATTAAATTGTCTAGCCGGTAAGGTACCTGCTGGTGTGGCGCCACAGTTATTACATGACACCTTTGTTGCCAATCTTCAATTTGCAGCTAGTGAACTTAAAAAAGCAGGGCTTAAACTTCTGATCGAGCCTATCAATACTTTTGATGTTCCTGGGTTTTACCTTTCAGGTACAGCACAAGGTATCGCGATCTTAGATGCGGTCGGTGCAGATAATGCCTTCTTGCAATATGACATCTACCATGCACAACGCATGGAGGGTGAATTAGCAAACACTATGCAAAAGTATTTCGATCGTATTGGCCATATTCAATTGGCGGATAACCCCGGTCGTAATGAACCTGGTACCGGTGAAATCAACTACGAATACCTCTTTGGTTTCTTAGATCGCCTGGGATATTCTGGTTACATTGGTTGCGAATACAAGCCCCTCAAAACGACAGAGGCTGGCTTATCCTGGATGGGTAAATACGCATAAACAGATTGAATGCTCTGAGTATTATTCACTATTCACTACGCACTACTCAACTAAAAAATAAGGATTAAAAATGAGCAAGTTAAAAATTGGTTTTGTTGGTCTAGGCATTATGGGTGCACCAATGGCAGGTCATTTGTTGGCTGCCGGCCATGAGCTATTTATTAATACCCGCAGTAAAGTGCCTGAGGAATTAGCCAAGAGTGCCGCTAAGGTATGTGCAAGTCCTGAAGAAGTCGCTCAAAAAGCCGACATCATCATCACCATGCTGCCTGATACACCCGATGTAGAAAAAGTACTCTTTGGTGATAAGGGTATTGCATCCGGATTATCTAAAGGCAAGATCGTCGTGGATATGAGCTCAATTTCTCCTATCGCTACAAAAGACTTTGCTAAAAAGATGAATGACTTAGCTTGTGAGTATTTAGATGCTCCAGTCTCAGGTGGTCAAGTTGGTGCTAAAGGGGCAACACTGACTATTATGGTCGGCGGTAATAATGCTACCTTCGAAAAGGTCAAACCATTATTTGAATTAATGGGTAAGAACATTACTTTGGTCGGCGGCAATGGCGCTGGGCAAATTACTAAAGTTGCCAATCAAATTATCGTAGCATTAAATATTGAGGCAGTTGCCGAAGCCTTGGTGTTTGCTGCTAAAGCGGGCGCTGATCCAGCGAAAGTACGTGAAGCGCTGATGGGTGGTTTTGCTAGCTCCAAAATATTAGAAGTACATGGCGAGCGCATGATTAAACGTACCTTTGATCCTGGCTTCAGAATTGAATTACATCAGAAAGACTTAAATCTAGCTCTCAGCAGTGCTAAAGCCTTAGGAGTGTCTCTTCCGAATACTGCTACAGCACAAGCCTTATTTAATTCCTGTGAAGCCTATGGTGGCAAAGCCTGGGATCACTCTGCCATGGTGAAGGCGCTTGAAAAAATGGCGAACTTTGAAATCGGGCAAAAGGCCTGATAGCGAAATGAAAAAAGAGGGGGCATCTACCACTACCTTACTAGTCTACCTGCATGGCTTCCGCTCTTCCCCGAGGTCTAGTAAAGCAGTCATGACTGGTGAGGCGGTAAAGGCTCTCTCTACATCGACTCATATTTATGAGTGGTATTGTCCCCAACTATTTGCCTCTCCAAAAGCCACTATGGAGATGGTGACACAGCATATTGAACAAGCGCATGCTGATCATATTGTGATTATTGGATCTTCTTTAGGTGGCTTCTATACCAATTACCTTGCAGAGAAATATCACTGCAAAGGTATTGCATTAAATCCAGCGGTATATGCAGCCAGAGAACTGGCGCCCCATGTTGGCATGATGACAGCCTACGATAGTGACGAGCCTTTTGATTTCAAAGCTGAATATATTGATGAGCTCCGCGCTCTTCAAGTAGAGAAAATTTCTAAGCCCGAGCGCTACTTTTTAATAGCCGCACAAGGCGATGAGTTACTAGACTGGAAAGAAATGGCTGCTTTTTATCCAGGAGCAAAACAGCTCATCTTAGAAGGTAGTGATCATGGTATTGCTAACTATGCCGATCACCTTCCTGCAGTGATTCAATTTATTACGCATTAAATAGCGTACTGATTTAAAGTGACGCCCAAAAAATCATTATGGATTTTGCTTGTTGCAATTGTCATATCTATTGCCGGGCATCTCATCCTATTTTTTGGAATGCCTTTCTTTTCATTTGGTAATGCTCCGCCCATTGCAGATGACTTAATCATCAAAACAGAATTGCGTGTAGAGCCTCCACAAAAAATTGCTCTATCGAATACACCTAAGAAGAAAGCGCCACCAAAAATTTCATCTACCGTATCGGCTGATCCCATAGCTAATTTAGCTAAAGGGGAGGAGGGTAGTGGTGGTAGCGGGCAGCTTGGTAATCAAACCGGGCAAGCATTTAGTCTGCCAGAATCCAGTACTTTGTACTTTGATGCTTTTCTAGATGGGCAGCTATTACAAACAGCCAGTCTAGATTGGGTTGTGGATGGCAATAATTACCGTCTTTCTATCAACATTCCTTATGCTGTCGTAGGCCCTTTTCTATTTGAATCACGCGGTACGCTCGATGCCTATGGCATGGCTCCGGCCATTTATTGGACCCAGCGGGGGGATAAACCCCCTCGATACTCTCGCTTTGATCGTGATGCTAGCGGAGGAGGGAAGATGTTCTTCTCTGAAAAACCTGAATTTACACCGGATATATTACCCGGCACCCAAGATCGCTTTAGTTTGATGTTTCAGCTTGCCTCATTACTCAATGGCAGCGACAAAATAGATGAGGCAGGTTCGATCCGATCCATTCCTGTAGTGGATTACAACACCTTAGAAATGTGGCAATTTAAAAGTTATGGCGAGAAAGAAACGGAAGATATTCCGACTCTAGGTAAAGCGATCAATCGGCACTATGCACTGATGCAAAGAGAAAGCAATCCATACAAGCGTCAGGTCGATATCTGGCTAGCCAGAGACTTAGATTGGCTTCCAGGCAGAATACGTTCAATGGAATCCAGTGGACGCATTCTAGAGCTGGTATTTAAGCAAAAAGCGCCTATCGATAAAGCAAAGCTAACAAACTAATCTTTTATCTAGAAACCGGAGCCAGATTGAGGGTTTTGACCTGATCGTCCTAGTAAGGCGCCCATCATCGAATACAGTGCTGCACCGGACATGGAAACCGCAAAAATTCCTGAAAAGGAGATGAATATCGGGAGAATTCTCCAACGCTCGGCTATGTCGTAGGTACCGTAACCCACTGTGGTGTACATTTCACCGGCAAAATAGAGCGCATTGGGGCCAACAGGAAGTACCTGTAAGGCAAGGCAAATATAGGCCCAAACGATGATTTCAAGTAGGTGGGTTGCAATAATGAGCAAAATAGCGATGAAATAGGACAGAAAGCTAGCGCCGTAGATCTGTCTGTTTTCTAGCTTGCGATCGGTCCAGTGAAAAGTACCAGCAATCCCGAGAACTGCTAGGCCATGAAAAGTCAGCATCAGGCAGACCAACGTCAAGACTATCCATATTTGGCCACCACCCATGTCACCATTAATTTCTGTAAACAGGACCCCTAGCTTTGGTAAGTCATCTATCCCACTAAAGTAGGACAAGAAATCATTCATTACAATTGCTCCACATCGCTAGGGAAGCCAAGTAAATCAAGGTCCATTTCTTATTTGACATAATAATGATTATACGCAGTTACTTTTATAGGATTTATAGTAGGACTAGGAAGCAAACTTCTTAGGACCGCCTGGATATGGGCTCTTATAAAGCTTTACCCAACGAGACATTAAGCCATCACGAATATGGTCTTTATCAAATAATGCTGCCACATCAATCGCTGAGAAGCCTTCATGATTACGCATTTGTAAGTCAGCACCTTGATCTAATAGCGCTTTAATTAGCTCTTCATTACCAGAACTTACAGCCATCATCAGTGGCGTGGTGTCACTTGGACTAAGCGCATTGACCTTGGCACCTTGTTTTAACAAAAATTGAGCAATATCAAGCCTGCCACTGGCACAGGCATAGTGCAATGGTGTCCAACCTGTCTTATTGACATCCACCTTCATATTGAGAACTAGCTTTTGAACTACTGGAAACTCACCCTCAATAGCAGCGATCATTAAGGGGGTTTCACCATTTTTATTACTTAAATTAGCCTCAATAGCGCTATCTGCAAGCAAAAGATCAATTGCTTTGGGGGATTTATCCTTGATGGCAACGATTAGCATCGGATTGCCCATAGGATCGACTGTATTGGGGCTAATGCCTGATTTCAGCAAGGCTTTGATTTCAGATACATCATCAAACTTGGCTGCCTTGGTAAAGCTCTCCACTTGAGCCGCAGTCTGGGCAAAAGCCAGACCCGAAAAGCTGATGAATACTGAGCTTAAAAGGATCTTGTATTTAAATGAAACTCTCATAAAGCTGCTCTATTTAATTGAAAACATTGAAAAAAATTATCTGAAGTCTGTTTAGCCAAGGATGCAACAGAAACCCCTTTTAACTCAGCAACATATTCACCGACTTTGGATACCCAGGCAGGCTCATTGGTTTTGCCGCGATACGGTATCGGAGCTAAATAAGGTGAATCCGTCTCTATTAGTAGTCTATCCATAGGAACCTCTTTACAGGTTGCTTGTAGATCTTTGGCGCTTTTAAAGGTCACAATGCCTGAAAATGAGATATAGAAGCCCATATCGATGGCTGCTTTGGCTACTTCAGTGGTTTCTGTGAAGCAATGCATCACCCCGCCTATCCGATCAGCACCCTCCTCTTTCAAGATACGCAGAGTATCTTCTGAAGCAGACCGTGTATGAATGATCAAGGGCTTTTTAGAGGCAATTGCCGCCCTAATATGGGTTCTAAAGCGCTCACGCTGCCACTCCATGGATTCATAGCTTCTATCACCCATACGGTAGTAATCCAAGCCCGTTTCGCCAATCGCGATGATTTTGGGGTGCTGTGCTTCAGTGAGCAGAAATTCTAGGGTGGGCTCGGGCGTATCTTCGTAATCGGGATGCACACCTACAGAAGCATACAAATGGGCGTGATCTAGGGCGAGTTGGCGAACCTTAGGAAAATCTGGAATATCCACAGAAACACATAAAGCATGGGTTACCTGAGAGGCAGCCATATTGGCCAAGACCTCAGGAAGGCGAGATGAAAACTCAGGGAAATCGAGGTGGCAATGCGAATCTATAAACATAGATTGCTATTTTAGTCTTCAAAGATCTGTTGATATTGAGAAAGTAGTGCCTCTAGTTGGACGCGGGTTGCTAAAGGATGATTTTCATGGCGACGAGCTACCGTCAGGGCCTTCCAAAAAAGTAATAATTTGGCGAGTCGCGCTTGCTGGGCAAGGGCTGTGATCTTCGCGATGTGTTTTGGATAAAACCTCGGTTCACCCATTTGTTTGCAACTCTGCAAATCTGAGGTCCAGCGTTGCATCGTTGCTAGAAGAACTGAGTAACGGGCTTTCTGGGTCTTTTCAGCCGCATCAAGCCAATTAATTTGAGAACCCTGCGACATCGCTTGTAATAAATACCGTGATGCCTGAATAGCAATAGTCAGTTCATCTTTTTCATCTTGATGATGGCGCGCGAGTAAAGAATCTAAAACAGCATATGGTGCCCCACCCTGCTCGTCATAAATAGATTCCACATCCCCATCATTTAACTTCAGTCCAGAGACGCTAGACAATTGATGCTTCAACCAGAGCAAGCCCTCAGAGCGATCAGGCCTTGGAGCAGATGCCAGCCGACAGCGTGAACGAATAGTAGGCAGAACCCTATCCAAACGATCTGCTAACAAAATAAAAATAGTTCTAGCTGGTGGCTCTTCAAGAGACTTAAGTAAGGTATTAGCAGAGTCCGGTCTAAGCATTTCTAAGGGATAAATCAAAATTACACGATTACCACCACGGTGTGAGCCAATCGAGAGTCCTTCAATGGCGCTGCGAGTCTCCTCAATAGAAATATTCTTCTTTTCTTTTTTTTCTGCAGCCTCACCATCGCTGTCCGCTTGAGCAGCTTTTGATTTTTTCGGGCTATCTATATCAGTATCAAAGTCACCTTGCGGTAGTAACTTGCGATGTGTTTCTGGTACTAAGGAAATAAAGTCAGGATGATTACCGGAGCTAAACCAGCGACAGGCTTCACAGGCATGACAAGGTTTAGGTTGATTCGCTGGGCTCTCGCATAACAATGCATTCGCTAACTCAATAGCAAACTCAAATTTTCCAATACCAGATTGACCATGTATCAAGACAGCACTGGGGAAAGCAGTGAGGTCTAGCCCATTCCAAATAGATTGCAGCCAGGGAGCGATTTTCTTCACTGGCGCCTCGGCCAAGATGGCGTCACTCATCTAAAGCGGGATCTCCAATGACTGCAAACCATGCCAAATCACATCCTGAGTTTGTGTCGCATCTACGAGATGAAAACGTTGGGGATCTGCTTTGGCCCTACGCAGATATTCTTGGCGGACTTTTTCAAAAAAATTCAGATCCATCTGCTCAAATTTATCAGGGGCACGGACTTTTGATCTTCTCGCTTCCGCTATCGAGCCAGGCAGATCAAATAAAATAGTGAGATTGGGCTGGAGTAGAGAGCCATCAGGACGGCCTTGTACCCACTGCTCTAAATGATTTAGCCTATCCAGACTCAGGCCTCGTCCTCCTCCTTGATAAGCAAAGCTCGCATCCGTAAAGCGATCCGAGATCACGATCTTGCCAGCAAGTAAGGCGGGCTCAATAACTTGTGCAATATGTTCACGGCGGGCAGCAAACATCAACATAGCCTCGGTTTCTAAATGCATGGGGGTATGCAGCAAGAGTTCGCGTAATTGCTCGCCCAAAACTGTTCCTCCAGGCTCACGTGTCAAAACAAGCTCGCGATCTGGATAACGGGTTTTCATTAGCTCACCGAAAGCTTCGATATGGGTACTTTTGCCAGCACCATCGATGCCTTCAAAGCTGATGAAATAACCGGGATATGGATTGCTCATAGCTTAGTCACAAATGTATTAATCATTAATTATTGCGTAGTTTTTCGAGACAGCGCGACTTGCTTACGCTGATATCGATCAACTGCATTTTCATGCTCACTTAAACTCTTTGAAAATTGGCTCGTGCCATCACCGCGAGACACAAAGTAAAGCGCATTACTTTGGGCGGGCTGTACCGCTGCCCTCAGCGATTCTTTACTGGGCATGGCAATGGGAGTGGGTGGTAAACCTTTACGCATATAAGTATTGTAGGGAGTGTCTTTGCGAAGGTCGGTTTTCCGTAAATTTCCATCAAAACGGGGTCCAATCCCATAAATTACCGTTGGGTCCGTTTGTAAGGGCATGTTGATATTTAATCTATTGATGAATACCGAGGCAACTAAAGGTCGATCGCTAGACCGCCCAGTCTCTTTTTCAATAATAGAAGCCAAAATCAGGAGTTCATACGGGGTTTTTAAGGGTGTTTTGATGTCTCTTAGCTCCCATGCAGCGTTTAATTGTTTTTGCATTGCTTGGGCTGCACGCCTATAAATAAAGAGATCGGAATCATCTGGGTCAAAAATATAGGTATCGGGAAAGAAAATACCTTCATCGCTCGGGTAATTGAGATTAAGACTCTGAAGCAATTGCTTGTTGCTCATCCCTTTTGTCTGATGAATCAAAGCGGGATGGGCATCTATGACGGCACGTAATTGCCAAATCGTCATTCCCGGAATAATGGCAATGCTTTCGCGTATGCGATCTCCGCGTGCTATTTGGAGAATCACATTACCCAGGCTGGCATTCAGGGGAAGCAGATAGGTTCCAGGCTTGAGGCTTGTACCCACAAAAATTGCCCGAGCAGCAATCTGAAAAACAATAGGATAAGTTTCTATGCCCTGATCGACCAGCTGCCGAGATATAGTCGATAGGCCTGATTGAGGCAAGATTTTGACTTTATACGAGGCAGACTCTTTGGGTAGTGCTTTGCTATCTGCAGGGATATTGGTGACATTAGGAATTACAGGCAACAAAAAGATCGCCGCATATAAGGTCAGCAATAGCGCTACCACCGCTAAGAGCAAGCGAAGTAAGTAAGAGTATCGGCTTCTGAATGAGGGCTTTTTGCGGAAGAGCGATCTTCTCTGAAATTTTTTGCTCATCACGCTATGATAAAAGCTCATGACTACCAGCTCCCAAATCCTCTCTTCTCCCCCATCTGACCTCTCTTCAGGTTTAACCCTGCTTCCAGAATGGGGTTTGATATTCGTTGAAGGCCCTGATGCGGCCTCACTCTTGCAGGGTCAGTTGAGCAATTCTGTGCTGGGTCTGAAGAGAACGATGACTGGTGAAATTGCCTTAGGCGCCGGCGCTGTTCGCTTAGTGGGCTATTGCACCCCCAAAGGACGTCTTTTGTCGAGCGCATGGCTAGGTCTATATCCAAAAAGTTCTGATGCGGATGATCGATTTGCCTTATTTATTTCTAAAGATATTGCGGCAAGCACTGCCAAAAGACTGGCAATGTTTGTACTGCGTTCCAAAGTCAAAGTGACTGATGCTTCTGATGATTGGAATATTTATGGTGCATACCATCTCAATAACCGAGAACAGGTCCATGCTTTAGAAAATAAGGAAGCAGCAGTTTTAGCTTTGCAATTGCCCGATGTCTTGAGCGGTGGAAATTCGTTTAAGCGCATTCTCATGGCACAAGAGAAGTTCCAAGGCAATGACACTGTAAGTGATGTAGAAGGCTTAGCCCAATGGAACACCTTAGAAGTAATTAGCGCAATTCCGCGCATTGTTCTTGCTACACAAGAACAGTTCGTACCCCAGATGATCAACTTTGAGTCCGTATCGGGAGTAGATTTTAAAAAAGGATGTTACCCCGGCCAAGAGATTGTGGCGCGTAGTCAATATCGAGGTGCAGTGAAGCGACGTCTCCAGCTGGCACATTTGAGTGACAGCCCCGCTGCCTTAGAAATCAGCAAGCCTGGTACCGAGCTATTCCATTCAGCGGATGCTACTCAGCCCTGTGGCATGGTGGTTCTAGCTTCTAGAAATGCCGATGCGCCAAATCAAGATAGCCGCATTGATCTTCAAGTAGAGTGCAAATTAGAAGCGCTTGAGAATGGTCAGATTCATTTAGGTGGCGCTGATGGCCCTGTATTACAAATAGATACTCTGCCTTACCCATTAATTGAGATTTAATTTAGGTCCCGTTACTCTGCTATGTGCCTCATCCTTTTTGCCTGGCAATCACACCCCGACTATCCATTAGTTGTTGCGGCCAATCGCGATGAGTTTTACGAACGCGATACAGAAGCAATGGCATGGTGGAATGAACATCCTCACGTATTAGCCGGTCGAGACCGAGCGGACGTATTAGGTAGTCCGGGTACCTGGTTAGGATTTACAAAGACAGGCCGTTTTGCTGCTCTTACGAATGTCAGAGCGCCAAGTGAAAAAAATCCGGATGCAAGAACACGTGGTGAACTATCGGTTGATTTCTTAACAGGTAAGCATCAGCCCCACGAATACATTCAAGAAAACGCTAAGCGTTTTGAGCAATACAACGGTTTTAATCTGCTCATGGCGGATTTAAGTAATCCTGAGAATGCAGAAATGCACTGGGTTAGTAATCGCCTCATGATGGGGCAGCAGATTCGCCCAAGAAAAGTTTTTCCTAAACAAGCTTTAAATCCAGGCGTTTATGGCCTATCTAATGCCATGCTGGATACGCCTTGGCCAAAGGTCAATCACCGTATCGCTGCATTTGCGCAAGCCCTAGCGATGGATAGAGGAGAACTCAAGAATGCAGATCAATATTTAAAACTACTTGCAGATACCCATGAAGCAAGTCTGCAAGAACTTCCTAGTACTGGCGTTAATCCAGAATGGGAAAAAGCACTCTCTGCTGCATTTATTAAAACGCCGGTCTATGGGACGCGTTCCAGCACATTATTAAGAGTGCGTAAGGATGGTAATTTTGAAATGGTAGAACGCCGCTTTGATGCAAGCGGCACAATTGGGCATGACGTGATTACGGGTGAGCTGAGCGCCGCCCCAGGATCGAATCTGTCAGTCTGAGCCAGATTGTTGGCGTAGATCTTCTTTTATTACTCGATCACCATCCGCATTTTTAGTAGCTAAGCGCTTCAGGTATTTGAAGGTGCCGGTAGCCATACAGCAAACCTCACCCTGATCGTTATAGAGTTTGGCTTCGCAAAACGCCATCGTGGCAGTACGACGCACGGTATCGGCCTTAACACGCAAAATGCCATTAGCGGCTTGCATAAAGTTATTCTTCATTTCTATAGTGACAACGCTACGATCAGCAGGGTCACCAGAGCGCGCCGCTACCGCCATTGCGACATCCATGAGCGTTAATAAAACACCGCCATGAGCCACATCCCAGGTATTGGTATGTTCTGGTTTGAGCGCCAGAAGAATCTCGCCCTTACCCAGTTCTGCACTGAGGCAACGTACCCCTAGTAACTTTAAAAATGGAACATTCAGTTCTTGGCCAAGATTAGCAAGCTGAGTTTCGGGATTAAGCTGTATTTTGTCGTTCATATGGTTATTTTAAAGGCTTCTGTGATGAATGGGAATTACCCATAAAATACAGATATGCCATTTACTCTTCGCGGCGACGACGTTTGTCAAATCACGCAACCTACCCCGCTGCCAGATCCGTATTGGGTTGCATTTTCACCCGACGTAGCAGATTTGATTGGCTTGAAATTAACCCCAGAAGGTTTACCCAGTGACCCGCAGTGTTTAGAACTTTTAGCGGGCAATATATTGACGCTTGATTCTATAGCGTTTAAAGACCCCATTGCCACAGCCTATAGTGGTCATCAATTTGGCGTGTGGGCGGGTCAGCTCGGTGATGGTCGCGCCATTCTTTTAGGTGATATTCATGGTCAAGAGCTGCAACTCAAGGGGGCTGGAAAAACGCTTTACTCACGCATGGGTGATGGTCGAGCTGTTTTACGCTCCTCTATTCGGGAATTTCTATGCAGTGAATCGATGCACGCTCTAGGGATAGCGACAAGCCGCGCTCTTTCTGTGGTGGGATCAAAAAAACCTGTTGTTAGAGAAACGTTAGAAACGGCTGCAGTCTGTGCAAGGGTAGCGCCAAGCTTTATTCGCATCGGTCACTTTGAGCACTTCGCTTCGACCGAAAATATTGTGCGCCTTCAAGAATTAGCAGATCTACTGTTGGACTCTTTTTATCCAGAATGCAAGCAAAGCAAGATACCTTACTTAAGCTTGTTCACGGCTATCGCAGATCGTAATGCGAAGTTAGTAGCTCAGTGGCAGTCAGTGGGTTTTTGTCATGGCGTATTAAATACCGACAATATCAGTGCGCTGGGTCTGACTATTGACTACGGCCCATTTGGATTTTTAGATCAATTTGAAATCGATCACATCTGTAACCACAGTGACCATGGTGGGCGCTATGCCTATCACCGTCAGCCTCAAATCATGCACTGGAATATGGCTTGCCTTGCCAGTGCCATGCTACCCCTGATTGAATTAGATCATTCTGAAGAAGAAGCGCAAACGCTCTTACGAACCGCCTTAGAATCCTTTCCCATTACGTATGCTCAAGAATGGCAAAGTATATTTAGGCGTAAGCTGGGTTTGAAAACAGAGCAATCGGAAGATATTGCTTTGATTGAAAACTTATTACAAATCATGAATGACTCCCACGTTGACTTTACGAGCTTCTTTCGTAAGCTAAGTGATATAAAGAAAGATGCTGCTGCAGGAAGTATTCAATTGAGAGATGAATTTATCGATCGAGAAAAAATAGATCTCTGGTTTAAAGACTATCTCGCTAGACTGCAGAGTGAGCCTACGAGTGATCAAGGGCGTAAAAGCGCGATGAATCAGATCAATCCAAAATACATCTTAAGAAATCATCTCGCACAGGCTGCTATAGAAAAAGCACAAGAGGGAGATTATTCCGAGACTACTTTACTGCTAACTCTACTAAGTCATCCCTATGATGAACAGCCGGAGTACGAGGCCTATGCTCAGCCACCTTCAGAAAATGCAGAGAAAATTTCCGTAAGTTGCTCCTCTTAACGATCCATATTGAACGCTAGATCCCATGACTAAAAAAACAAACCAGCAATACAAGCAAGAGTTAAGTGATATTCAGTACCGCGTGACACGTGAAGCGGCAACGGAACATCCATTTACAGGAGAGTTCTGGGATCACTGGAGCAAAGGTCAATACACCTGCGTTTGTTGCAATACTCCTCTATTTGATTCCTCTAGTAAGTTCGATGCTGGCTGTGGATGGCCCAGTTATAACGTTCCCAAGCATGGCCCGGCTATTACCGAAATCAAGGATATGACGCATGGCATGGTGCGGATCGAAGTACGTTGCACTGAGTGTGACGCACACTTAGGACATGTGTTTAACGACGGTCCAGAGCCAACCGGGCTTCGTTATTGCATTAATTCAGCTTCCCTCCGTTTTTTACCCTCAGAGAATGCCAAACCAAGTGATGTAGGCTAGATTGCAAATAGCTGGATAATGCCCCTATGAAATTTCTATTTGACCTATTCCCAATCATTCTCTTTTTTGTCGCCTTTAAATATGCGGATATCTATACCGCAACGATTGTTGCCATGGTGGCTACTATTGGACAAATTCTCTGGGTGTATTACCGTCACAGAAAAATAGATGCCATGCAGTGGGTCAGCCTTGTGATGATTTTGGTGTTTGGTAGTCTCACTATTTTCTTGCACGATAAAACCTTTATTCAACTTAAACCTACCGCTTTATATTGGCTCTTTGCTGCCGCTCTATTCATTAGTGCTCAGTTTTTTAATAAGAACTGGATCCAAGTGCTGATGGGCAAGCAAATTACCCTCAAAGAGCCCCGCTCGCAATCTATTTGGCATCAAGTGAATATGGCTTGGTCCGTATTCTTTCTATTGATGGGCGCACTCAATTTATATATTGCTTTTGAGTTCTCAGAAGAAACTTGGGTGAATTTCAAACTATTTGGCAGCACAGGCTTATTAATCTTTTTTGTAATTCTTCAAGGTGTATGGCTGAGTCGTCACATGGAGGAAACCCCAGAATGAATATCAATCAAGAGCGTATTCGCCTCATGGAGATAGATCTTAGAAATGTCTTTCAGCTACAGTTCTTAGATATTGAGGATGAAAGCCATCTCCATGCTGGGCATGCTGGAGCTGCAACTGGCGGTGGCCACTTTAAGCTAATGATTATTGCACCGGAGTTTGATGGCTTAAATCAAGTAAAGCGCCATCGTGCTGTCTATGCCGCTTTAAATAAGCACTTCCCTACCGAAATTCATGCCCTATCTATTTTGGCTCTTACCCCTAGTGAAAGCCCCCATGCTGGATAGCATGCTTTAAAATTACCCTTTTAGAATACTAGTTACTCCTTCTTCTTTACTTCTCCTACTTCATACTACGCATCCCATGTTTAATTCACGTCAGATCCTATCTATCAGCGCATTGAGTTTCGCGCTCCTATCTAACCAGAGCTTTGCGCAAAATGCTGCCATTGTGAATGGCAAAGCCATTCCTAAAGCGCAATTAGATCGTTTGGTTCAAAAATCAAAGCAAGCGGATAGTCCGCAAGTACGTGATCAGGGTAGAGAAATGCTGATTACCCGTGAGTTGATTCTGCAAGAGGCAAACAATCGCGGTATCCCCCAGAAAGAAGCGGTACGTGATCAACTAGAGCAAGCCAAGATGGGTGTTTTGATTGCGGCTGTTTTTGAAGAGTATGTAGATCGCGAAGGTGTTAGCGATGCGGAATTAAAGGCATCGTACGAACAAGTCAAAGGTCAATACACCGGTAAGGAATATCAGGTCGAACATATCCTAGTTGAAAAAGAAGCAGATGGAAAAGCGATTACTGCCCAAATTAAGGCGGGCGCTAGCTTTGCCCAACTGGCTAAAGAGAAATCCAAAGATCCTGGTTCTGCAGTTAATGGTGGTGAGTTAGGTTGGGTAAGCGAAGAAGCCTTGGTCCCAGAATTTTCAAAGTCTATGGCTCAACTTAAAAAAGGGCAAATGACCGATAAGCCAGTCAAAACCCAATTTGGTTGGCACATCATTAAAGTGGCTGATATTCGGGATGTCAAAGCACCTGCCATGGATGAGATCAAAGATGAACTGAAGCGGATGATTTCTGCAGATCAAAATTGGCAAAAAGCCAAGTTTTCTGAAATGATGCAAAAATTGCGTGCTAAGGCAAAAATTCAATAAGTTACTTACTTGAAAAGTTCAAACCCAGACTGATCCTCTGGGTTTTTTCTTATCTGACTAGAAAACCCAATTACCTTTATATTAAAGCCATGATGATTCTTCACACTATGCTCAGAGTCGGCAATATGACTCGCTCGATTGATTTTTATACCAAAGTATTGGGTATGAATTTACTGCGCACTACTGAACGTCCTGAGCAAAAATACACGCTGGCATTCGTAGGTTTTGGCAAAGGCAACCACGATGGTCAATCTGAGCTGGAGTTAACTTATAACCATGGTGTTGAAAGCTACCAGTTAGGCGATGCCTATGGCCATATTGCCATCAGCGTTCCTGATGCCTATGCTGCTTGTGAAAAAATTAAAGCCGCTGGGGGAAATGTCACTCGAGAAGCTGGGCCTGTGATGGGTGGCGATACTGTAATTGCATTTGTTACAGACCCCGATGGCTACAAAATTGAATTGATTCAAAAATAAATCATATTTCTCTCTTTTGAAGACAGGCCCTTATCAGCTTCGCGTTATTCACAGCTTGGCTGAAGTTCCAGCTGACTCTTGGAATGCCCTACTTAATCATGATGCCGGACCATTTCTTAAGCATGAATTTCTTTATGGTCTAGAGGAATGCGCTTGTGTTGGTGACGGAACAGGTTGGCAGATAGCGCATCTTTTGATTGAAGATGTTGAGGCAGAACAGATAGCCATCGTAGGTGCGATGCCACTCTATTTGAAGCAGCATTCCTATGGAGAATTTGTGTTTGATTGGGCTTGGGCAGAGGCCTATGCACAAAACGGTTTGGCCTACTACCCCAAAGCTTTATGCGCCATTCCATTTACACCAGTCAGTGGCTCAAGACTTTTGGTGTCGCCAAAATATGATCGTCAAGCTATTCAAACCATCCTGTTATCTGCACTGAAATCCCTAGTGAGCCAAAACAAGCTCTCTTCTGCACATATTTTATTTCCGAATCCAGACGAAATCACTGCACTTAAAGATGCCGATTTTTTATTGAGAGATTCGGTACAGTTTCATTGGCATAACCAAGACTATCAAGACTTTGAGCATTTTCTAGCAAATCTCACCATGAAGCGCCGCAAGAATATTCGTCGTGAGCGAGCGCAAGTGAGCAATATTGGTATGGCATATTGTCACATACCAGGTTCAGAAAGTACCCCCCAAGATTGGGATTTCTTTTACCGCTGCTATGCAAATACCTATTTAGAGCATCGCTCTCAGCCCTATCTCAATCTGCCATTTTTTATGTCTTTGGCAGCGACCATGCCAGAAAATCTCCACCTCATTATTGCTACGCGCGATAACCTGCCTATCGCTAGCTCACTCTTGATTGTGGATAAAGAGGCGCGCACTGCTTACGGAAGATATTGGGGCGCTATCGAGCACATCCCTTGCCTACATTTTGAAGTGGCCTACTACCAAGCCATTGATTACTGTATACGTGAAGGTCTACAGACTTTTGAAGGTGGGGCTCAAGGGGAGCATAAGATGGCCAGAGGATTTACGCCGATCACCTTGCATTCTGCACACTGGATTGCTGATCCCCAGTTTTCAAAAGCGATTGCCCGATTTTTAGAGCGGGAGCACGAAGGCATGGCCGCTTATGTCGATGAGCTTGAAGAACGCAATCCCCTGAAATCGTCTAAAGTACAGCTATGACAACGGATAGTAATTTCCCAAATAATCAAGACACCGCAAACTCATTAGGGGTAGGCGACAATGCCTCGGACTCTCCCTGCATTGGTGTGTGTACAACGCTCTATGATGACGTTTGCCAAGGGTGTGGACGTACCTTAGGCGAGGTCAGTAATTGGGTCTTTCTAGGTCAAGAAGAAAAAGATGCTGTCTGGAAACGCATTCGTGCCGATGGCACTGCGATGCGCTTCCAACGTCAAGCCAAATAAAGAATTAACCCGCCAAGGCTTGGCTGCGCAGATACTCTTCATAGGTACCGGAATAATCCGCAATACTTCCATCCATCTTCACCTCTAAGATGCGATTTGCTAAGGAAGAGACAAACTCCCGATCATGGGAAACAAAAATCAAAGTGCCTTCGTATTTCTCAAGTGCAATTTGTAAGCTTTCAATGGACTCCATATCCATATGGTTGGTCGGCTCATCCATCGCTAGCACATTGTGCTTTTGGAGCATCAACTTACCCCAAATCATACGGCCCTTCTCACCACCGGAGAGTACCTTAACTGACTTACTAATGTCATCACCGGAAAATAAGAGGCGGCCCAAGGTGCCACGAATCACTTGATCGTCATCCCCAGTATTGCGCCATTCATTCATCCAATCCATCAAGACTTCATCTTTAGCAAAGAGTTCTGTGTTGTCTTGGGGCATGACGCCGACGTTTGCATTTTCAGCCCACTTCACATCCCCACTATCTGCTTGAACGCCGCTAAAGCGTTTGCTCAGAATAGTTTTTAAGAGTGTAGTTTTGCCTGCACCGTTTTGACCGATGATGGCAATTTTTTCACCGGCACGAATAGCAATCTTAAAGTTCTTAAAAATAGGTCGGTCATAGGCTTTGGTCAGTGCGTTGCACTCGACTGCCATATTGTGTAACTTCTTTTCAGAATCAAAACGAATAAACGGGTTTTGACGTGAAGAAGGCTTGATCTCAGTAATTTCAATTTTTTCTAACTGCTTTTGACGCGAAGTTGCTTGACGAGCTTTAGAAGCATTCGCTGAGAAGCGGCTCACGAAAGCTTGTAATTCAGCCATTTTTTCTTTTGCTTTGACATTCGAGCTTAATTGCTGAGCACGAGCCTGAACAGATGCAAGCATATAAGAGTCATAATTTCCCGGATAGACCTTTAGCGTTCCGAAATCCATATCCGCCATGTGTGTACAAACTTCATTTAAGAAGTGACGATCGTGGGAAATAATGACGATGGTGCTGTTAATTTGATTGAGAATATCCTCCAACCAATGAATAGAGTGAATATCCAAGTTATTGGTTGGCTCATCGAGCAACAATACATCTGGGTCGGAGAACAAGGCTTGCGCTAGTAATACCCGCAGCTTCCAACCAGGCGCCACATTACTCATCAAACCATCATGTTGCTCAATCGGAATACCAATTCCAAGTAGTAACTCCCCTGCTTTTGCCTCAGCGGTATAGCCACCGTATTCAGCGTACTTACCCTCTAGTTCAGCTGCACGCATGTAATCTTCATCCGTTGCATCTGGATTAGCATAAATAGCATCTCGCTCTGCAGCGGCCTTCCACATTTCTTCATGGCCCATCATGACCACGTCTAGTACACGCTGGTCTTCATAGGCAAACTGATCTTGACGTAATTTACCCAAACGAATACCGGGGTCTAGACTCACATTACCGCTACTCGGCTCGAGCTCGCCACCGAGAATTTTCATGAAGGTAGATTTGCCGCAACCATTGGCACCAATTAATCCGTAGCGGTTACCGCCGCCAAATTTTACGGAAATGTTCTCAAACAGGGGTTTTGCCCCAAACTGCATGGTGATATTAGATGCGGACAGCACGGATGGACTCTGACTTTCTGATAATAAATTCTAGGGTGCGGATGCAGTGTATGCATCAAAGTCAACTATTTTAACGGTTTCAGGGCTGAATGGCAGAAATCGTCACTCTATTGGACTAAAGCAAACTACCCACCAATCTAAGTCCTATCTCTGCTGACCTATACGAGGGGTGTTTAGGGCAAGAGAAAGGATGAAAATACAGGAAAAAGGGATAATAGAGACATATAAAAAATTATTCTTAATTCCTCTAAATTCTTAAGTAGCGATAGGAATGGGATCCATATATACACAAGAAGCTAAATAATTATGAGTACAACAACTAAAGCAACTAAAGCCAGTTTTAATTGGGCAGACCCCCTACTTCTAGATACCCAGCTCACCGAAGAAGAGCGCATGATTCGGGATGCAGCTGCAGAGTATGCGCAAGGTCGCCTTATGCCCAGAATTCATGATGCATTTCGTAATGAGACAACGGATCCCGGTATCTTCCGTGAAATGGGTGAGCTTGGCCTTCTTGGGATCATGATTCCAGAGCAATATGGTGGAGCCAACCTAAACTATGTTTCCTACGGCTTAATTGCCCGCGAAATCGAACGTGTTGACTCTGGTTACCGCTCTATGATGAGTGTGCAATCTTCTTTGGTCATGGTGCCCATCAATGAATTTGGTAGTGAAGCCCAAAAACAGAAATACCTCCCTAAGTTAGCTACAGGTGAATGGATTGGTTGCTTTGGCCTAACTGAACCTAATTACGGTTCCGATGCTGGAGGGATGATTACCCGTGCCAAAAAAGTTCCTGGTGGCTTTTCGCTAACGGGTTCAAAGATGTGGATTTCGAACTCCCCAATCGCAGATGTCTTTGTGGTCTGGGCCAAGAATGATGAGGGCTTGATTAGAGGCTTCATCCTTGAAAAGGGTATGAAGGGTTTATCTGCCCCAAAAATCAGCGGAAAAATGGGCCTAAGAGCTTCCATTACCGGCGAAATCGTCATGGACGAGGTCTTTGTCCCCGCCGAAAATGAATTTCCGGAAATTACTGGCCTCAAAGGCCCGTTCACCTGCTTAAACTCAGCCCGCTATGGTATCGCCTGGGGAACCTTAGGCGCTGCTGAATGGTGTTGGCATGCTGCCCGTCAATACACTATGGATCGTCAACAGTTTGGCCGTCCTCTGGCTGCTAATCAGCTGATTCAAAAGAAATTGGCTGATATGCAAACTGAAATCACAATGGCTCTACAAGGCTGCTTACGTTTAGGGCGCATGAAGGACGAAGGAAGTGCTTCCCCAGAAATTACCTCCATCATGAAGCGCAATTCTTGCGGAAAATCTTTGGATATTGCTCGTTTAGCGAGAGACATGCATGGTGGAAATGGTATCTCTGATGAGTATGGGGTGATTCGTCATATGCTCAACCTCGAAGTGGTGAATACTTACGAGGGAACTCATGATATTCATGCGCTAATTTTGGGTCGTGCACAAACCGGTATACAGGCGTTTAGCTAATAACTGGCAGTGACATTTAAGGCGCCACTCGGAGCGTTACTTGATCGATGATGCTTTTTGCTGCATGAGCAAAGGCTTCATCGCTATCATCTTGTAGCATCACAAAGTAGTCCGTGCGATAGCCCGGAAAATTACGCTCAATCGAAGATTGATAAGACGGGTCGTAATGCATCACTAGCAACTCTTCTACCAATTTCTCAAATTGACTTTGATTGATTGCTTCATGCCATTGTTCAATTTGTACCTTGCCATATCGCGAAGTCAACAAGCTTAGTTTTTCTTTAAAGCTCTGTGGGTCTGATAAAAAATGGTGATACTCACGCAGCAACCAGGAGACACGTGTAGCTGTGCTGGAACGTAATTCAATACATTTACCATTACGAATCTTCTCCATCAAAGTATCGGGAATATGCACCCCCCCTACTTTTTTACTCTCAGATTCGACATAAACAATTTGAGAAGAATCCAGTGCATTGAGGGCATGCCATAACTGAGTTTCAAAACCTTTTTGAGAAGGCTGGTCAATATTGGGCTCATTACCCAATACAGAGCCTCGATGAATGGCTAAACCTTCTAGATCCAAAATCTGAGAGCCTAAGGCACCGATCTGTTGAAGTATGCGAGTTTTGCCACTCCCCGTCATCCCACAAATCACCTGAAAAGTAAAATCTCGGGCAGCTTGCTCCAAGCCATCAATCACTGTCCGACGAAAGCCTTGATAGCCACTTTCGAGTTGCATGGCTTTCCAACCAATCCGATTCAGAATATGCGTAAAGGCGCCGCTACGCTCACCACCCCGCCAACAATAAATCAGGGGGCGCCACTCTCTAGGCAAATCTATGAGGGAGGACTCTAGGTGACGAGCAATATTGCGCGAGACTAATGCCGCCCCCAATTTTTTAGCGGCAAAGGGAGAGACTTGCTTATACAGGGTACCAATCTCAATTCGCTCTTCATTATTTAAAACTGGGTAATTGATAGCCCCCGGGATGTGATCTAGAGCGAACTCCGCCGGAGATCGGACATCAATAATGGCGTCAAACGCATCGAAAGATGAGGAAAGCTTTTCAATACCCAGGATATGGGAATGGCTAGCTTGCATGCCGTGTTGTAGCTCGAAAGTCAGCGAACTTGCAAGGCCATGTGATACAGATTGGTAGAGCGTGCACCAGAACGGCAAAAGGCCAAAACTGGACCCGGCATGGTTTTGAGTAAACGGGCCATTTCTACTACTTGATCAGGTGTGAAGGCGCCAGGAATAACAGGCAGAAAAGCATAATTCAAGCCCAAGCGTTCCGCTTCTGCCTGGATCACGGCATTGGTAGGTTGATGAGGGCCCTCCTCAAAATCAGGACGGTTATTAATCACACTTTTATAACCCTGCTTCACAATCTCAGCCAAGTGACTGGCATCGATCTGGCCGAGAGTTCCGAACTGATTGGTATGGCAAGAAATTGGCAAACTCATCTAAACCTCAAAATGTAATATTTATCAAAATGAATAGACGGTATTTTAATGCAAGCTTAGGCTTTATGAGCAGTAAAGAAGCGATTACAGATCGCCATGCCCGCAAGCATTGCCGCAACAAATACTAAGGCCTTTACATGACCAGCCCCAAGGGCAACAATGGCAGGACCCGGACAAAAGCCAGCAATACCCCAACCTGCACCAAATATCAAACTACCAATGATCAGAGGTTTAGTGATCTCCGTTCTGGTTGGAAGGTGAAGCGCGCCACCAAAAAAGGCTTCTGTTTTTTTCTTAGACAAATAAAAGCCGGCAAGGCCCACAATCACTGCGCCGCCCATAACAAAAATAAGTGAGGGGTCCCAGTTACCAGCAAGATCCAAGAAATTCAGAATTTTTTGCGGATTACTCATGCCGGAAACTAAGAGGCCAAGGCCAAACAAAACTCCGATCAAATACTGACTATATAAGCTGAAATGTTTTCTCATGATTTACAGACCCAATAGATGGCGAATGATAAATACCGTCACAAAGCCTGCCGACATAAAAGACAGCGTTGCAACAAGCGATCTCGGAGATAGCCTAGAAAGCCCACAAATACCATGGCCACTAGTACAACCAGAACCATATTGAGATCCAAACCCAACCAGCAGGCCTGCAAGAATTATCGCTAACCAATCTGCATCAATGACTTGCACTGCATGCAGATTAAAGAAAAAGGCTGCCCAAAAAGGTGCGCTCAGCATTCCCAACACAAGAGTTAAGCGCCACTGCCAGTCGCGTACTTTAGGGGTCAGCAAGCCAGAAACGATCCCACTGATTCCTAAAATCCGACCATGCAATAAGACGTACAAAATGGCAGCTATTCCTAATAAGACGCCACCGAATAATGAGGGTCCAGGGGTAAAGGCTGTCCAATCAATCTGCATCACAATCCCATAAGAAATTAGTAAGCTTCACTAGTAAGTTAGGTGCAAGGATTCGGAGCGAGGCGAACTTGCAAATAACGCATTGCTAAGTAGGCTCCAAAAATAAATCCGGGTAACGCTAAAAAAGAGCTCAGGGCTAATGTAGAGATCCCGCTGAGGCCTTGCCCAACCGTACACCCCAATGCAGTGATACCGCCAAAACCCATGAGTGTGGCGCCTACCAAATGATTGGCAGTGTCCTCAGCATCCCGAAAGCTCTCCCAGCGAAATGACTTGCTGATAAAAGCAACAAAAGCAGAACCTAAGATCATTCCCATCACAGCGGTGATACCTAAAGTAATGACCTTCGAGGTATCGCTAAATAGCATGAGCCAATCTAGTGAGTACGCATAAGGTGCAACGAAGGAAAGGCTTTCCATCCGTCCTGAATTTGTAGCCAAGAACACCTCTTCTAAGGTATTCGGGTCTTCAGCAACAAAACCAATATTTCCAGAGATGAACCAGATGGCACAAATGGCTAAGCCAACGAGAAAACCTGCAAGTAAGTTTTCAGTAGTTCTAAATGCTTTGCCGCTTAATGCAAAGATCAGAAAAGCTGCACCAATCACCAAACCCAAGGCTAGATGCAAACTAGAGCGGGCAATACCAGTGCTAGCGCTCAGGATGCTAGGAATATCCTGCGGTGTACTAAAGGTAATAAAAATTGAGTCTAAGGTATTGACTCGAATCACTCCCAAGAGTCCTCTCATCGTCATATAAGCAGTGAGGCCCATCACCAAAAATACAATCACTGATTTAAGATTGCCGCCACCGATGCGCACCAAGGTTTTGCTTCCACAACCAGAAGCAAGCACCATCCCAAAGCCAAAGAGGACACTACCCACAATGGTTGAGAGCCATAAAAATTTACTGCCCGTATACATACTTTTGAGAGGATCAATCAGGCCAAAAAAGGACATCAGTGTAAATCCAATAACCGCCACACCAATCGCTAAGAACCATTGCTTCAAGCGAGTCCATCGAGACATGATAAAAATATCAGAAACTGCACCCATGCTGCAAAAACCTGTTTTTTGCATCACTGCACCAAGCGCGAAGGTCACCATAAAACTAGCCAATAAAACAGACTGGCTGATTGAGGAAATATCTACTGCATCCATATTGAAATTCTAAAATTAAGGTTTAAATTTATAAAACTGCTTATTGAGATAGGCCGATACATCCGCCTCATCCTCAGGAAATAAGTCGAGGCGTAGCTCGGTATTACACATAGCAACCATCGCCTTCAATCTAGCTAAAGAAGTGACTTTTCTGTCGCTACGGGTATAGATCATGTCGCCATTACTAAAGCCCGTTTTCTTTGCATGGCAGGCATAACATTTTTCCTGATCTATTTTTTTACCCTGATTCAGATCTGGTGCTGCATATACGGCTGCAGCCACAGACCAAAAGGCTGTAATTGCAACAAAACCACGTAAAGAGATGAATTTCATTAAAAATCAATTATTTACCAGTAAAGAAAGCTATTTTAAGGCCCAGATGGTAAATCTGCCCTATTCCGCCTGAATAGATAGATAAACGTTGTAGGCGTTCATGCGGTTTGCAGCCCGAAATAAGGGCATTCCATCGTATTCTGACCAATCTGCAGCAGCATAAGCCTCATCAAAAGGATCTAAATTTTGGGCTGCAGGAGCCATGGTTGTCCGTAAATAATTCAAATAATCCCGTGTAAAGCGGATATCTTCGATGGGATTAGTGGATTGAGCGCCATGCCCTGGGACGACTACTTTGGGATTAAATTTCTCAAATTCATCTAGGGCTTTGAGCCAACCCTTACTATCCGCATTACCCACAAAAGGAATGCGCCCTCTAAATACAAGATCACCAGCAAACAAAACACCTTCTGTGGGAACGTACACAATTAAATCTTCAGGTGCATGAGCTGGGCCAACGCGACTAATGAGAAAGTTCACTCCACCTACCTGAATCTTCAGATTCCGATCTATCCAAACATCTGCAGATACGAGATGGGTTTTATCGTTAACCGAAGGAGCAAAATCAATCCGAGAGGCGATTAAACGCTGCTTAGCTGTCTCAGATGAAAGATAGTTTCTGCCATCGCCCTGAGCATAAATCTTAGCGCCTACTTTCTTAAATTCTTGTAATCCATACACATGATCAGCATGGTAATGCGTCACGATGACCGCAACAATTTTTTGTGGCGTGACTTTAGCGATTTCTTTAATCAGTTTTTGAGCTAGTGGAGGCGAGCCTAAAGCATCCACTACCACCACCCCTTTAGGAGTCACTACAAAGCCAGCATTGGAAATAAAGTTCTGATTTTCACTGGTGCCTAAAGCGGCTAAACCTTGAACAAAATACGTGTTCGGTGACACTTGTATCGGTTTTAATAAAACGCCTCCAGCATCATCCTTGGCCACAGGAGTCTGGGCAGAAGCAAGACCAAAAAAAATAGCACTCAAGAGAAATGCTATTTTCAAGTTCCGAATACTTATTAGGGTCACCTTAAAGAGGCTGATAGATAAACACATACATCAAGTAAGCATTAGGGCTTGATATAAGCGTAGCGATCTTTAAATTGAAGTTCTCCAATACGCGCTACACCAGAGGGCGTGTAATCCGTATCCAAGTTAAATTGTTCTTTTTTAAGATTTCGATTTTTTAAAGTAATTTCACATACTTCAAAACGAACCCCGCGTGATTTCAAAGCTGCAATCAGAGGAGCGTATTCAATGCCATTCTTTTTGTCTTTCGCGCCTTCCATCATGATGTCGACACCATTCGCATGAGTCACGACGATGATATTAGTATCAGCAGCGACATCCTTATGGTTACGAATATTACGCAGACCTTTAATGCCTTGAGAGTCAGCATCATCTATGTGATAGACCACACTAGCGCCAGCAGCATAGGCACTTTGCGTAGATAGAGCTGCAAAGCTGATCAATAAAGTGGTAATGATTGCTTTAATTATTTTCATGTCTTTTCTTCCTGTCTTCTCTTTTTATCTTTTCTTTTTATTTCTTCTATGTAGAAATTATTTTTACTTTAATGCAACCATGCCGGGGTTATTTTTTACACCCTTGATAACAGGCTCATTTAACTTGACAGCCTTGACAACCTTAATATCCCGCAGATGTCGCTCCATAACATCCCAGATCGCTTCGCCACCAGCAGATTTAGCCTCTTCGCTTACAGGTGCCCAGCCAGCCACTTTATAAGTCTTGCTAGATTCAATGGGCTTGCCGTTTAAAGTCATATCTGAAATACGTTTACCCGCTGATGCACTTGGATCAATGGTGTATTGCATACCACCCACGCGCACCATATCTCCACCCTGCTGGTAATACGGGTCTGGGTTAAATAGATTGTCGGCTACATCTTCCAAAATGGTCTTAATAGTTTCGCCGCTCATATTGGTGACCGTAGTGTACGGATAGGTGATGGCAGTTTGATCCATGAGATTTTCACGGGTAATCGCCTGGCCTGGCAATAGACTGGTACCCCATCGGAATCCTGGAGAGAAGGCAATTTCTGCATTCTTCTGCGCCATCAAGCCATCCAGAATCAATTGATCAAAGCTACCATTAAAGTTACCTCGACGATATAAGAGGCCGTCTGTTGTTGCTAGCTTTTCATTGAGCTTCGCTTCATAAGGGGCACGAATCTTGGTAATCAACTTATTCATTGCTGGGTCAGCAGGTATTAAATTCGAGAAGATCGGAAATAGCTTATAGCGGAAATCAACTGGCTTACCACCTTTGACATCAAAATCGAGTACACCTAAAAACTTGCTATTCGAGCCAGCATTGGTGACCAATGTAATGCCGCTAGCATTTTTGACTTTGACAGGAATCGGAACGCCATCATGAGTGTGGCCGCCCATAATCGCATCCAAACCAGTAACACGAGAGGCCATTTTGAGATCTACATCCATACCATTGTGCGAGAGCAGGACAACCACTTTTGCCCCCTTTGCCCTCACCTCATTAATCGTCTTTTGCATATTCTCTTCTTGAATACCAAAAGTCCAATCTGGGGTGAAGTAACGTGGATTGGCAATCGGCGTATACGGAAACGCTTGGCCAATAATGGCTACCTGAATACCGTTCTGCACCTTCATGAAATAGGGATTAAAGACAGAGTCTCCAAAGTCAGCCGTCTTAATGTTCTGAGCAATGAAGGAAACCTTGCCTTTAAAGTCGCCATTGACAATTTCCATCACGCGCTTTTCACCTAAGGTCATCTCCCAATGTGCCGTCATGACATCAACACCCATCTCTAGGGCGGCATCCACCATATCTTGACCATTAGTCCAAAGAGAGGTAGCAGAACCCTGCCAAGTATCCCCACCATCCAGTAGTAATGCGCCTGGACGACTGGCTTTGACTTGTTTGATCAGCGTCGTCATGTGCGCAAAGCCGCCCATCTTTCCATAATTTTGAGCCGCAGCCACATAGTCTAGATACGTAAATGCATGCGCATCCCGTGTTCCCAGATTAATTTTATTTGCTTTGAGGAAGTACTCTCCAACTAAATGGGGGGTCTTGCCTTCTTGAGAGGCGATTCCTAAATTGACATTGGGCTCGCGAAAATAAATCGGTAGCAACTGCGCATGACAATCTGTAAAATGCAAAAAATGGACATTACCGAATTTAGGTAAGTCATAAAATTTTTGTGCTGTAGTTTGAGCATTCACAAAATTTGATTGCAGACTCATACCGCCAGCGGAGGCAATAGCTAGGGCTTGTAAGAATTCACGGCGATTTAAAGACATACGGTTTCCAATAAGAAACAGGCCCAAAGGCCTGTTTTATTAAGTTAATTATTAACAGGCGATTCTGGATCTAAAAGAAGAGCCATCACATCCTGCATCTGCTTCTCAGTTAAAAGTTTGAAATGACCAAAACGCGGCATATTACTGCATGCGTTATAGGCTTTAGAGTTATTAATGCGATTCCAGGTATAGGTAACAATTTCTTGTGAGTAACCACGAAGCTTCCCATAACCTGTCAGTGAAGGACCGATATTTCCATAGGACACTTCCTTCGGATTTATTTGGTGGCAGTTGTAGCATCCGCCACCTACAGCAGTATCGGCCTTATCAATCCAAGTAGCCCCACGGCCGCTTTGTGCAATTCTTTCACCACTTTTCCAGTCACCAATATATTTACCATCACTGGGCTGCTGAATTGTAGCCATATTGATTTTCTGAATTTTTTCGCGCGTTGCTGCACCTTGCTTGCCCTCAGAAAAAACAGGATCTGAACAAAATTTCTGCGTTTCGTCTTGCTTAATACGATCTAAACCAGCAATGCCATCCGCTCTGAAGCTGTCTTGCATCATCTTATTGAATTTAGGATCATTCTTTTGTTGTGCAAAGGCGTTCGTTTGCATGGCACCTACTGCAAAAATAAATCCAGCAATAGTGAAGAGTTTTTGGATGTGTGTCATTTTCATGTTCTCTGTCTCTTCTCGATTAACGCTTTAAGCCAGGAGTTTCGACTGTGCCGCCGTTACCTGTTTTCGCCATATACATGGATAAGGCAATAGTGACGTCTGAGCCATAAATAGGATATGGGAAACGCTGTTGACGATAGCAATCATTTAAACGCTGTTGCATGGTCCAAAACTGACCGCTAGAGACACGATATGCAGGCCAATAACCCCAACCCATAGCTGCACCTTTTTGCTCGGTAATATTTGGCAGATCCTGCAAACGAATACGCTTACCATTTTCGGCGTGGCATGAAGCACATGAAAAGTCCATTGGCCCACCTTGGTAAAAGAATGTGCGCTTACCTAGGTCATACATCTCTTTTTCTTTTGGGTGAGCAGTACTCACTTTGATCTTATCGCCTTTAGAAAGCGTCACTACGTAAGCCACAATAGCTTCCATATCTTTCTTAGGACCCTTCTGAAAAGGTGCGTCAATCATCTCTTGAGGATCGCGACCTTGCAATGCCTGCATACACGTCATCAAACGAGATTCCAGATCTTGTACTTTATTGGTGTCTTTAAAGTAGCGTGGTAATTGGGCGGCAGCCCCCTTAACAACGCCAGCTCCTAAACCTAAGTCACATTTTTCAAGGCTGGCATTCTTGGGTCCAGCAGGCTTTTTCCAAAGCTCTTCACCAGCTGCTTCATACAGTTCAGAAGGGTTGCCGTCCGCAATCATCTCGCGATATTTAGCAATATCGTCGGTAGCGCTGTTTTGCGCAGATACCGAGCTTGTCATTGTGAGTAAGGCAGCCAACAAGCTGGTAGCCAAACCTAATTTATATGTACGTTGCATTTGCAACCCTTTCAAAACCGTAGTAATGGTAAAGCTCAAATAAAGCAAAAGTAATTAAGCGGCCGTGACTTCGTCAGTACGCTTATCGTTCTTACTATCAATCCAGGTAACCGTAATCTTGTCACCTTTGGCGCCCTTATATTTAAAGTTCAAGAATGGGTCTTTAGATACTGCTGGACCAAACTGACCATTAAATACATCTTTACCGTTTGCTTTTACATTCAGCGTGCTAATAAACCATGCAGGAATGGTTTTACCAGCGGCATCTTTGCGCTGACCAGCTTCCATATCGTGCTTCATCAAAATTTTTACATCAACAGTACCGCCACTTTCAGTAGCTCTAACGCGCATCGGATCACCCATGTTGCTCCCCTTTTATTCTGAATATAGATACATTATTTAAACAATGAACTAATGAACTCATTAGTCAATAAATATTTAACCGCCGCAACCACCAAGGGTTACTTTAATTTCTTTAACAGACATATTCCACTTACCATCCGCTTTAACTAAAGCATATACATTGGACGTCTGACCCATCTTGACTCGAGTCGTTACAAATGGATCTGTTCCAGCAGGAATAAAGAACTGAGCAGCTAAGGCGCTTGGATTCTTCTCAATCAAAATAGCCATTTGATCTGCCTTAAGGGTAGTGTTAATGCCAACCGGCACAACCGCACCATTTTCAGCAATATCTGGGGCATTCAAAGTGATAGCTGATGATTTGTCTGGGCTACCAGCACCTAGAATTTTGAATACATCATCGAGACTCTTACCTTCAAACGCCGCTTTGTTCCACTCTTGCGCTTGAGCGATACTAATTAAGCCAGTAGAGGCCATCAGGCCAAATACTGCTGAATACTTCATTAAATTACGACGTTGCTGATTCATAAAAACTCCTTTATTAATCTTGATTCATTAATACGTACACCTTATTTTGCACCAAAAAAGACCGTAAACATCATAAATTCGATCCCTACTTACCCCCAGAAAGCATCCAAACTACCAATGCTTTGTTGTCTTCGGCAGATAGCTGGGCTTGGGCAGGCATAGGAATAGCGCCCCATACGCCAGCACCACCAACTTTGACCTTAACCATTAACTGGTCTGTTGCGCCACTTTGGCCATTATATTTTTTAGCAATATCGGTTATGGATGGACCCACTAGCTTGGCATTAGGCGCATGGCAGGCAGAGCAATTCTCATTCTTGAACAAAGCAGAGGGGCCTTTTGGTACCGAAGAATGCGTATCAGCAGCATGCGCCAAGCCTACTCCGCTAGGTCCAGGCAGGCTCTTCATGGGAGGTTTGGTGGTGTCAGCTCCACGATAAGGGCCATACATACGATTTTGCTCTGCGATATTTTCATGCGCATTTCGAGCAAAATCAGGCAGAGTTGAGCCAATCTGGACAAAAGGCACGCAATTATTCATACAAGCTTTGGCATTTACATCTGGCTTACCCGCAACACTCCACATGCCGTGTTTCGTAGTGATGCCATTGCGGTTCGGCATTTTTACTTCGGCAATATTAGTATTACTGAGAACAAAGTTATCGGGAACAATATCCCCTAAGCTCAGCATGAAAGCAACTAATGCATAGGTGTCGTCCGGCGTTAAAGAGCGTGGCGCATTCCACGGCATGGCTCGATATACATAGTCCCAGAGTGTAGACACCGTAGATGTCTTCATTAAAGTTGTACGCTGTGGCTGCTTGGTATCGTTGAGAGACGCCACTCGACCTGTCTTAATGTCATCCTTGGTGGTACCACCTGCAATGGGTGTGAAGATTTCGTTAGACTCGCCGAACGTACCATGACAACTTGCACATTTCGCCTCCCATATGACCTGGCCTTTTTCCACAGAGCCAGACCCTTTTGGTAAACCTTTAAAGTCTGGACGAACGTCGATGTCCCAAGCTGCCACTTCTGCTGGGGTAGCAACTCTTCCAATATTCGGAAATTTAGTTGGACTCGATTGCGCAACACTGAGTTGTGCAATACCTGCCAAAGCTATTCCAAATACTAAGCGACCTACTAATTTATCCAACTTGAACATTGCTCACCTCGCCGTTTGAATCCAATTTCCAAGATTGAATAGCATTGTTGTGATAAATAGATCGAGTGCCACGGACATCTCGCAACATCTTAATTGGAGGCTGTACATAACCCGTGTCATCGATTGCTCTAGATTGCAAAATAGCAGGTGAACCATCCCACACCCAATCAATATTAAATCGCGTCACAGACTTCATCAGAATAGGAGTTTCCAAACGTGCAGTACGCCAATTATTTCCACCATCAAAAGAAACATCTACCCGTTTAATCTTTCCTCGACCAGACCACGCCATGCCAGTGACGTTGTAAAAACCTTTGTCTAGTAACTGCTGTCCACCTGAGGGGGTTGTAATCACTGATTTACATTCCTGAATGGAAGTAAATTGACGATGTAAACCGCTGGGCATCAGATCAATATAGTGAATCGCCTCATCCTTACTATTCCATGGCATATCACCTACTTCTAGGCGACGTAGCCACTTAACCCAGCTGACTCCCTGAACTCCAGGCACAACCAGGCGTAAAGGGAAACCGTTTTCGGGGCGCAACATTTCCCCATTCATACCCCAAGCAACGATGGTGTCCTTAAGTGCACTCTCAAGGTTAATGGTGCGCGTCATGCCTGAGCCATCACCTCCCTCAGCCAGCATGTACTTACCCTTTTTGAGATCAGCGCCGCACTCCTCCAACAGAGCTGATAAAGGAACACCAGTAAATTCACAACATGACAGCATGCCATGGGTATATTGCACAGTAGGAACTGCAACATTGCCCCACTCTAATCCCGTATTGGCGCCGCACTCAATGAAGTGTGTTCGAGAAACTGAAGGCAAGCGCATTAAATCGCTCATCGTAAATACACGAGGATTTTTAACTAAGCCGTTGACCATCAATCGATGTGTTTCGGGATTTAAGTTGTACCAACCTTGATGATGGCGTTCAAAATGTAAACCGTTTGGCGTAATAGTGCCAAATAATCCTTGTAAAGGTGTAAACGCGACCGAAGCTGCTGATACCCTTGTTAAGCCCGGAGATTCACGGCGAATTAAATTAGCCTCGTAAACAGATGGGAGACCATAAGGCATGGTCGCTACATTTTTTCCCAGTGTAGTTTGCCATTCTTGTTTTTCTAAAATTGCCGGGTCACCCTCAGTTGAAGCCATGGCAAATGGTGCAGCCAGTCCCGCAGTGGCGCCACCCAGCGCTGTCATGAAACCTTTACGCATAAACCCACGACGACTCTCGTCTAGACCATGAGTGTTAATGTCACTAACAAGATCCTGAGATAAAAAATGCTCTGGCGCTTTTACTAAGCGCGTGCCATGAGCCGGCTTTTCAAAATGATTAATATCCTGAGCGCTAATTTCTAGTTGTTTTTTTGTCATGTGATTTCTTAATGAATACTTTCGGCAATCTTGGCGCACACTGCCTGGCACATATCCACCGTTGCATTATCTGCAACAGCGTAATACACCACTGTACCCTCTTGACGTCGAGATAATATGGCGGCTTTATGCAAGGCAGAAAGGTGACGCGATACATTAGCCTGACTTGATCCACATAGGGCAACGACTTCTGAAACAGACTTTTCGCCACTACAAACGGCATACATGATCCGCAAGCGGGATGGCTCTGATAACACCGTAAAATAGTCGGCGACACGCTTAAAAATTATCTCCATATCTTTAGGAGATAAATTTTTAGTGGCTTTTTGAACTTTGGCTTTATTACTCATCAATATATATATGTTTATATGCGTATATATTAGTATTTAACTCTTGGTTTAGTTGAATTCATATAGTGGCTAACCCTAAGACTTAAAGCCAATACAATCAAAGACATGGATTTTGAAGCCATTTTTCTCTCCCTCAAGCTAGCCTGCTTTACTGTAGCCATCATGCTACCAGTTGGGATTTGGACTGCCCATCGGCTTATGAAGCTTAAGCGAAGTAGACCTTGGATTGAGGCAGCTCTGGCATTACCTCTTGTATTGCCCCCCACCGTACTGGGCTACTACTTTTTGGTTGCCTTTAGCAATCAAAGTTTTTTTGGTATTCCGTTGGTATTTTCCTTTTGGGGCATCCTCCTCGCTTCGCTGATAGTCAATATTCCTTTTGCTATTCAACCAATTCAAAGGGCTTTTGAATCTATTAACCCAGAAATTCGTGAAGCAGCCCAAGTGAGCGGCTTAAGTAACTGGCAGATCTTTCGCTTAATTGAGCTACCCTTAGCCTGGCGGGGCATTACCGGTGCTGCATCACTAACCTTTGCCCATACCCTAGGGGAGTTTGGTGTGGTCTTAATGGTTGGTGGTGCGATTCCAGGTGAAACCAAAACCGCTTCAATTGCTATTTATGACAAAGTGCAGAGCTTTGATACCTCTGGCGCGGGAATGCTTGCCCTCATCTTGCTAGGCATCTCATTGATCGCTATTGCGCTGTCTTATGGCGTCCTCGGTAAGAAGCCCCACTATGAAAATAGAGGGCGTCATTGATGTTAAAGATTAAGCTACATCAAAGCACCCCAAATCCACTTCAGATTAATCTAGAGTGCAATTCAGGGGAGCTCCATGCCCTTGTAGGGCCATCAGGTAGCGGGAAGACTTCAGTATTAAGAACCATAGCGGGTCTCAATACGGCACAGTTTGGTAGCGTCGTATGCAATGATGAAACCTGGTTTGAGGCTGATGAAACACAGGGTGTACTCAGGAATCTGCCTGCAGCTGAACGTTGCTGTGGCTTTCTCTTTCAGCAATATGCTCTATTCCCCCACCTCAAGGCTATCGATAACGTAGCTATTCCATTGCAAAACTCGGGGCTCAGTTCAGAAGCCCGCAAAAAAATAGCTGTAAATTGGTTGGATCGAATGGGTATTGGGGACTTAGTAGACCGAATGCCACACCAACTCTCCGGTGGACAGCAGCAACGCGTTGCTCTTGCCAGAGCACTAGCAAGAGAGCCCAAGATATTGCTATTAGATGAACCCTTCTCCGCTATTGATGCTCCAACACGCCAAGGCCTTTATAGAACCTTGGCAGACCTTCGTAAAGATTTAAATATTCCTATTATCTTGGTCACCCATGACTTACGTGAAGCCGACTTATTAGCAGACCGAATCACAGTAATTGATCAAGGCATCAGCTTACAGACCGCCCCACCTCAAGTCCTTTTTCAACGACCACGAAACTCTCGTGTCGCGGCATTAGTTGGTATCAGCAATATCTATCAAGGAGTGTTTAATGCGGGTAATTTGAGTTGGCATGGCTGTGAGCAAACCTTTTCCGTAGCTGACAAGGGCAAAATACCACCAGATTCAAAAGTGGCCTGGGTCATTCCACAAAAAGGCTTAAGTGTTCATGACACAGCAACAGCAGCCAGTGTTCAAGCGATAGTGACTAGAATTAGTAGTCTTGGTCAAATCGCTGTCATTCAATTGCAAATTCAAAATAGTGAAAATGTCATTGAGTGGGAAGCCTCTGCAGCTGAAGTCAAAAGACTGAGAATGGAAGTCGGCAGCCTGATGCATATCGAATTAGATAGTGCGCAGATTCATATCATGCCGCTTCGCCCAATCAATGATCCCCGTCGATTTATTGGGCAAACTCAGTAATACTTGAGGTCCTCTGCCTTACCCCAGAAAACCTTATAAGAATATGCTGTGTAAGCCAATATCAGAGGCAATACAACAATTGCACCCCAGAAAATCATCCATAAGGAATCTGTTGAAGCAGCAGCCTGCCAAATATTAATCTGTCCGACCACTAAGTAAGGAAAAAGACTATATGCAATACCGATTAGGGCAAGCCAGAAAATACCCACTGTAGATGCAAAAGGAATCCACTGAGCATGATAGTGAGCATGATCAAAATCAGATAACACTTTATGAATCAGAATAAATAGCAACAAAGTGACCAGCGGAATAGGTGATAACCAAAAGAAATTCGGAAGAGAAAACCATTTGTGAAAAATGTCCTGACTAAACCAGGGTGTTGCAATAGACACTACTGCAATACCACAGGCACTAAGCCATAAAGATTTCTGAGCCCAATGTACCGCCTGTTTTTGTAAATCCCCTTCTGTTTTCATAATCAGCCAACAAGCACCCAATAAAGAGTACCCCACAGGCAAAAATAAGGCCACGATGGATGAGAATAACCAACCTTGCCAGCCAGAATCAAACCCCACCACTACCCTGCCTATCATCAAGCCCTGCATCAAAGACGCACCTAGACTGCCTGAAAAGAACATCAAATTCCAAAGCGGTTTTTGCGTAATATTGGCCTTAGCTCTGAAGTCAAAAGATACGCCCCGCAATATAAGAAACATCAGCATCAAAGTCGCAGGCAAATACAGCTCGGTTAATACCACTCCATGAGCATAAGGAAAGGCAACCAAAAGTAAGCCGACAGCCAAAACGAGCCAAGTTTCATTGGCATCCCAAAATGGCCCTATAGATGCCACCATGACATCTTGATGGGCATCATGGGTTCTGCGGAGCAAAATTCCAACCCCGAGATCATAGCCATCCAGCACTACATACAATAAAAAGGAAAGCCCCATAGCGCCGAAAAAAATAAGGGCAACCAGTTACTAGCGAGTCCATAGTCCATATTCATGATTTTGCAAGGCCAGAAAGATTGGTGGAGCTAATAGATTTATTGTCTATGTCCTGAAGATCGGCTGGAAGCTGATCGGCTTTTCTTGCCATATAAAAAACAATCCAAATGTAGGTGGCTAATAGGCCAATATAAAGAATGAGGTATAGAAGAAGAGTGCTCAGCACCATAGACGATGGCACAGTGGTAACAGCATCTGCAGTTCTTAAGATGCCGCTCACTAAAAATGGCTGCCTTCCTATTTCAGTGACGTACCAACCAGAAACTACTGCAATCCAACCAGAAAATGTCATTCCCACAAGTGAGGCCTTAAACCACCTTGGTAAAACTTGCTCACGCCTTAAGCGCCAGAAACCAAACCAAGAAATACACAACATAAGAATACCAACACCAACCATGATTCGGAAGGCAAAAAATACAGGGAGCACCGGTGGAATATCAGTGCCAAACGCATCTAAACCCTTCACCTCTCCGTCCCACGTATGGGTTAGATAAAGAGATGCCAGATTGGGTATTGCGATTTCATATAAATTAGATTTAGAAGTCTGATCAGGAATGGCGAAGATCACTGCAGGTACATTACCCCCTGTCTTCCAAATACCCTCCATCGCTGCGAGCTTAGCAGGCTGGTGCTCAAGGGTATTCGTCCCATGTAAATCACCTAATAGAATTTGAAACGGGATCAAAATAGCGGCAATCGTTACAGCCAGCTTGAGCGTTAAGTTATTGGATACTGAAGTAGAGCCCTTTAAGCTTCGATAGGCCGATACACCAGCCACAAAAAACGCCGCTGTTAAAAATGAGGCCATCATCATGTGCATCAAACGATATGGCATAGATGGGTTAAAAATAATAGCCAACCAACTATCAGCAAAAACAATCCCATCAATAATTTTGTGACCCTGCGGAGTTTGCATCCAAGAATTCAGAGCAATGATCCAAAAGGCAGATAAGGTGGTTCCAAAAGCAACTAAAAAGGTAGCGACTAAATGGGTCTTCTGACTCACTCGATTGGTACCGAATAACATCACCCCTAAAAAGGTAGCTTCTAAAAAGAAAGCTGTTAATACTTCATAAGCCAGCAAGGGCCCAGCAATATTGCCAACCTTTTCCATATAGCCAGGCCAATTCGTACCGAATTGAAAGCTCATAGTCAGCCCACTTACTACTCCTAAGGCAAAAGTTAGTGCAAAGATTTTTACCCAAAATTTATAAGCCTCATTCCAAATCTCATTTTGCGTTCGAACAAATTTAAGCTTAAAAAAGAATAAAAACCATCCAAGCGCAATCGTAATTGTTGGAAAGAGAATATGAAATGTGATGTTGCTCGCAAATTGGATACGGCTCAACATTAGGGTATCAATCATTTTATCTTTACTTTATTAGTATTCAACCACCATATTCCCCAGGAGGGCATAAGCGGTAATTATTTAATGGAACTATTTTTACTACCTTTTTGCCCGCAAGAATTAAAGCCCAAGATTGGATATAAAGGACAAAATTTAATGAAGCCAGTAGCTAGAGGCACGATTCCGATCCAGCCCCAACTACCGATTACATTTCCTAAAGCTAGCCCAATTAATATCAAGCCAGCGGTGATGCGCATGATGCGATCCATAGTTCCAATATTGCATTTCATATGATTTCTCCAAGTTGATAAATTTAAAATACTTAATTAAGTGGAACACCTACAGTCGGACGCCCTTCAAGCGTCCATAAATACAAAGAGCCGTCATAAAGCTTAGTTGATGGATTGCCAACAAGCTCAGACATAACGAACCATCCACCAGCAGCCAGATGACCACTATTGCAGTAACTAATTGCAGGCATATTGGTGCTAATATCATTTGCTAAAAATAAAGCTTGATAGGTATTCTTATCCCAAAAATAGAGCGCGCCTTTTTTCGACTTTGCAAGTAACTCGGGAGCAAATTGCTTGCCGCCGGCAATATGGCCATAAGTCAGAACATAGTCCCGCTTGCTCAAACCTAGAAACTGTGCTGGTTGCCGTGCGTCAATTAACGTAGATTGACCATTTTTTGATGCGGCAGCTACTTGCTCTGAATTTGCAATCAATTCTTTACGCTCCGCCTTTGCCGTCCAATTACCGATCGACTTAGAAGCAGTAGCAGTGGAAAAATCACGACCTTCAGATAACCAGCCAGCCATGCCACCATCTAACACTGCAATATTATCTTCGCCATACACCTTAAATTGCCAATAGGTACGAAGTGCCTCGTCAATATCAGATATATCTAGAGCAACTGGAACCAAAATAATGGGCTTATCTGAATTAATACCAACAGCTTGAATTATTTTTTCAAAGTCTAATTTTTCAGGTATGAGATATTTAATTTTTTTACCATCTATTAACCTATCTACTCTGACCTTTTTAAAATCAAGGAAGTTAGAACCAGTGATATGGCCACCTACTTCCACTAATAGTTTCTTACCCGTCTTTTTATCCACCTCAAATTCAGGCAAACGGGTATAGCTTGCAACATCTCCCCTAACCTCTAAAATTTGTACATTCGTCATATTGGCTGCTAGCCATTCAGCACTAACCACTGGCCCAGTTAGACTCACAGCATGTGCCATACTGAAAAATAACGTTATGCAAGCGATTAATAAAAACGGTATCTTCTTCATCCCTACTCCTTAGTAATTGGTAATGGTTAAATGCTGAGATAAATTAGTCATTAATTCAATATCACATTGCGTCAGTTCATGATTCTGCTTAGACTCTAGTAACTGACTGCGACTATCAAAGGCTGGTTCTAAGTCAATTAATTTTTGATCACGAGCATGGATTAAGGTGCTCATTTCATAAAAATATAATGTAGTCATAGCACTCACCCATCTAGCAATGGGTCCGAAGCGCCCTTTCACCTCAAGATCAAAATCTTTTAAGCTCTCAATGACCTTGCTTGACTCCACCATAGTTTCGCCTGTCACCCACTGATTGCATGTAAATAGCCTCACTGGCAATCCTTGCGGATTTAAAGAAATGGCGATTAAATGGATAAATGTCTGGTTCTTTTGCCTTTGAAATAAATGAAAATGACCATGCTCCCTACTAGCCGTGCTTGATGTCGGGTGGGCATGATAATAAAACTCATAACCACTCACAAGGTCAACAACATCATTCTTTGGGTAATGGGTTAACTCAATAAATTCTTTTGCTCCACAAAGTGCCACTTCAGAAAGCGTCACCCCTTTTTTAGCATAGCGTTCGTAGATATTTAATATCTCTTGAGCAGAAAGGCAAAGAGTAGATTTCATCAACATGACAAATTTAAAATAATAGGATGGTCATTTTGCTTATATTTACTCAGCAGCTTTGCGCTTTTTAGGGGCGCATGGATTAGCCGGGCCACAGGGATTGGTTACTTTTTTCTTTTTAGGGGCGCATGGATTGCTTGGTTCCGAACTTGTAGGTGCCTTTACTGGTGTGTCGGCTGAATGTGCTAGCGGAGCTGCTGTAAGACCAGCCAATGCTACTGAGAGTGCCGCAATCTTTAATTTCGAAGACATTTAATTTCCTTTTTGAATATGATTAAATTTATTTCGAGCAAACGGTGCCACTAGAGCGCTTTTCAATCCAGCCACCAAATATAAAAATAGCTATGGCAGCTATCACCATGGCAATATTGATATAAATATCGCTTGTATTGAGCAATACCATGAGGGTATCTCCTTGGGTATATTCCCCCAAGGACGTCACACTTTCAATTACAGGATAAGCAAGAGAAAATATTACAGTTCCTAACAGCAGACCAATCAGGAAGATACCGGCATCTATACGACCGGACATTAGACCCACTATTGAAGTCCCAGGACAATAGCCACCAATTGAGAAGCCTACCCCTACCAGTGCACCGCCCAAAGCAGCAGCACCCAAAAATGCTGGGGGTACGAAAAGCTGATCTATCTGTATGTAACCTAAGTATTTCAGAGCCATCAATCCGATAGCGGTAAATACAATAGCAGTAAACATCACCTTGAAAACAGACCAATCAGTAAACCGAAATTGACCAGTCAACTTATTTGGGTTGCCAAATCCTGCCCGCTCCAATACAAAACCGAAACCAAAACCAAGCATTAATCCAGATATGATTTCATTCATTTTATTGACCTACTTTCATTAACTTTGTAGCCAGTATTCCAGCGGCAAAAAAAGTGCCTAGAAAGACAAAAGCGGCAATACTTAAAGTAGCAGCACCTGATAAACCTAGGCCACTTGTACAGCCGGCTGCAATACGTGCCCCGAAACCAGCCAACAATCCGCCCACTAAAGCGGTGATTGGACGCTTTGTACCACCAAGAAATACCTTGCCATCCAATTGAAAATATATTCGGTGTGCTAGATATGCAGATACCAATGCGCCAATAGCTACGCCAATTACTTGCCAACTAATCCATGCATCTAGCGGATAAGCATCCTCAGCCATTCCGCCTAAATAATTATTTGCCAATGTGGCAGCGGGTACAACTTGCATTCCAAGCCAAGCTGTTAGTCGTGTGGTGAAGCCTGTAGCACCAAGTCCGTGACCTGTAGATACAAAAGTGAGCAAGAGAACAAGGCCTAAGGCAAGTCCTGCTACTAGGGGATTCCAGTACGCGCTTGGTTTTATTGTGTTTTTATTCTCTTGCACAAAAGTGACTCTCTCATCAGATTTTTTACTAAAACAGTACGTTCTTATTGCCAGACAGCACCCTACTCTTCAGCTTTACAACTTAAATTGATCAAAAACAATCATTTCATAAATTAATAATATATTTATTTATATACTGTATACTACACCAAGGAAAACAAATTCTGCAAGAAAAAGATTAAATTCATTTGATCTAGATCAAAACATAGATTCTTTTGTTAACGCCTAATGAATGAACTGGTAAATTAAAAGGGACTTCAATATGTCACTCAGAATCAATGATGTTGCTCCAGATTTCACAACCGAATCAACTGCTGGAAAAATAAGCCTACATAATTGGATGGGGGATCATTACGCCATCTTGTTTTCACACCCAAAAGACTTCACTCCAGTCTGTACTACAGAATTTAGCGCTGTAGCATTGTTAGCGAAAGAATTTGTAAAGAGAAACACTTTAGTAATGGGTGTATCGGTAGATAGCGTTGAAGAACACCACAAGTGGATACGTGATATTGAGGCTACTGCTGGTGTACCGGCTAATTTTCCAATCATTGACGACAGATCACTTCAAGTTGCTAAGCTCTT
Source organism: Polynucleobacter antarcticus (assembly GCF_013307245.1). Taxonomy (NCBI): domain Bacteria; kingdom Pseudomonadati; phylum Pseudomonadota; class Betaproteobacteria; order Burkholderiales; family Burkholderiaceae; genus Polynucleobacter; species Polynucleobacter antarcticus. The sequence goes on along the minus strand of NZ_CP028941.1, from coordinate 1,005,302 downwards.
CAATATGCTGCCAGCAGAGGCCTATCTTGCAGACGGTAGAACGCCTGCAGACACAGCTACTGTTCGTACTGTATTTATCATTGGACCAGATAAGAAGATTCGCTTAACAATGTCATACCCTATGTCAGTTGGGCGTAATTTTGCTGAAATATTAAGAGCGCTCGATGCAATACAAATCACGGATGGGGTGCCTATTGCTACGCCAGCAAACTGGCAACCTGGTCAGGATGTCATAGTTGGCCTAAGCCTATCTGATGAAGCAGCTAAAGCACGGTTTGGTGAAATTGACGTAAAACTACCTTACTTACGTTACGCCAAAGCGCCTAACAAATAAAAAAGATTCTGGACTCATTAAAACGTCCTCATTTGAGGGCGTTTTTTTCATCAAGCAATACACGAATTAATGATGAACCTATACCGTAGTTAGTTTGATTTCTTAAGGAAAATTTGCGCCGTCATTTTTCCGGCAAAAATCATATCGAGCTGGACTCCATCATTTCCCTGCACTACTTGGATTCCATCCTTTTCAGATGGCACTGTTTTATCTAGTATTAACAAGTCAGTAGGCCAATCAACCCTCAATTTAGCAGCCATCGGTAAATAGCCGTCAAAATACCGTCGCATCAGAGGGCCGGCATTCAGCTTAAATTGGCCGTCAGCCACCTTATCTAAGGCCTTAGATCGTAGATCAATGCAAATCGAAGCGCCCCGCTCAACATCAGTCAGAACGACTTCATTGCCCTTCACTTCTGCAGAGGCCATTTTGTCTAAACTTTGAATCGCGATGGCTTGTATTCGGCTTGGATTAAAAACAATCACTACTTTACGTATGGGATCGAGCTGACGATGACAGGTAGCGATTTCAACGCTACCACTTTCTAGGCTTGCCGGCGTGATCTTGACCCGAGACTCATATGAGTAGGCGCCTGGATCTGGCCTCACTTTGAGGTACTTGATCTCTCCTTCAGCAGCAATGTCAGAAAAATCTAAAGCGGATACAGGCACGCTAAATATTAACGCGACTAGAATAAAGACCGCTTGTAAAAAAGCATTAGATATTTTCATAATTGATCTTGATATCACTTAAAGTTTTTTCGCCGTTAGTCCCAATAAGGCTGACATCCCACTATGCCTCGCACCCTCAGATAATTCTTTTTCGTATGAGCGCAAGTCTAAGACCGAAAATTTTTTTGCAAGCTCTTGAATCATGTCTTCCGTATAGAGATGCTCGATCAATGAAGGGCCTCCCGTTTTGTAGTCTAACTGCTTAGGGGTGTATCCCTGCAGGATAAATATTCCACCCGGCTTTAGAGTCTCATGTACTTGTTTAAAAATTCTGGTGCGCATCTCTGGGTCAGCAAACTGAATAAATATGCCAATCACGGCATCATAGGTATTTGGGACCCACTTGAAACTATCGGTATCACACAGGCTGTATTGAATGGTGACCTGATGATCATGTGCAAGCTGTTTTGCTTTAAGCAGCGCAATATCTGAAACATCAAAGCCTGTCACCTTCATGCCCTGCTTTGCAAGCCATACTCCGTTACGACCTTCGCCGTCAGCAATACAGAGGACTTGATTGCCAGCTTGAAGATAAGTAGAGGCTTGCTCTACTAGATACTCATTGGGCTCTGTGCCAAAGATAAATTCGGGTTTATCAAAGCGTTGATTCCAGAACTGGGTAGCATCGGCAAAGCTCATTTGTTCCATCGCCTTAATCTGGCAAACCAAAAAGATTTATTTCTTGAAACCAGCTATTAAATCATTCTTAAGGTCAGCAATATTCTCTAAGCCTACCGCAATACGTACTAAGCCATCGGTAATACCAGCAGCTTTGCGAGCCTCTGGGCTGACTCTACAGTGGGTTGTAGTAGCAGGATGGGTAATGGTAGTACGCGTATCGCCTAAATTAGCCGTGATTGAGCAGAGCTTGGTCTGATTGATTAACTTAAATGCAGCCTTCTTGCCACCTTTCAGAGTGAAAGACAGAATGGCACCACCTGCTTTTTGTTGACGCTGAGCTAAGGCATATTGAGGATGCGATTTAAGGCCAGGATAATAAACACGCTCAATTCCCGCTTGCTTTTCTAACCACTGTGCAATTGCTAAAGCATTTTGACTTTGTTGCTTCATACGCAACTCAAGAGTCTCTAAACCTTTTAGAAATACCCAGGCGTTAAAGGCAGAAAGTGTTGGCCCTGCTGTTCTCACATAAGGGAATACTTTACCCATAATAAAATCTTTACTACCAACTATAGCGCCACCAACTACGCGGCCCTGCCCATCCAAATACTTTGTTGCCGAATGAATAATCACATCTGCACCTAATGCAAGCGGTCTTTGTAAGGCTGGCGTACAAAAACAGTTATCTACAGCAAACAAAGCTTTTGCTTTTTTTGCAATCTTAGCAATCGCTTTGATATCTGCGATTTCTGTTAATGGATTTGACGGCGTCTCCAAATAAAACATTTTGGTGTTTTCTTGAACGGCCTCTTGCCATGCCTTGGCATCACACAAATCAACATAGGTCGTTGTAATATCAAAGCGACCTAAAATACTGCTAAACAATTGGATCGTTGCACCAAATACGGAGCGTGAACAGACGACATGATCACCCGCCTGAAGATGAGACATTGACATAGCCAAAATGGCGGCCATGCCTGAAGAAGTCGCAATACAAGCTTCACCACCCTCCAAGGCAGCGAGTCGATCCTGAAACATACTTACTGTCGGATTGGTAAAGCGTGAATAAATGAAGCCTTGATCTGCATGGGCAAATCCATCAGCGGCTGATTCAGCACTGTCAAAACAAAAGCTCGATGTTAGGAACATCGCTTCCGAATGCTCCTGATATTCTGCAGTACGGCGAGTCCCAGCACGGACCGCTAGGGTCTCTAGTGCCAGCTTTGAGAAATCAGGTTTTTGGCGTATCGGTTTGCTCTTCATACCGCTATTTTGACACCGAAATGAAGAATTACCCCGAATCAGAAAATCAGGGGTAATTCTAACGTTGCTTTTTAGTCTTCCGTAGCTAAATGCAGGTGGAGCTGCGAACGGGCAAAGTCGCTGGAATCACGCTGGCGATCTGCCTGTGCTTCGGTAGTATTGCGAGCAGCCTCCAAGGCATCCAAATAGGACTCATTAATATCGCCAGTAACGTAATGGCCATCAAAGCATGAGGCTTCAAAATGCTGGATATTGGGATTGATATCTCTCACTGCTTGTTTCATATCCTCCACACTTTGATAAATCAGTTGATCTGCGCCGATCATCTTATTGATTTCTTCATCTGTACGGCCATAAGCCACCAACTCGCTACGCGTAGGCATATCGATTCCATAGACATTCGGAAAGCGCACAGGAGGCGCAGCAGATGCAAAAATGACTTTTTTAGCACCAGATTCTCTGGCCATCTGCACGATTTCAAAAGAAGTAGTACCCCGCACAATCGAGTCGTCCACAATTAGCACAGTTTTATCTTTGAACTCAATTCGCATGGCATTGAGTTTCTGGCGTACGGATTTTCTCCGGACAGCCTGTCCCGGCATGATGAATGTTCTACCGATATAGCGATTCTTAAAGAAACCTTCTCGATAATCTACTCCTAAACGCTTCGCAACTTGCATAGCTGCAGGTCGACTAGAGTCCGGAATCGGCATAACGACATCAATCTCTGCAGCATTGGTTTCTTTACGAATTTTCTCAGCAAGATAATCACCCATGCGCATCCGCACGTTATAGACAGTCACACCGTCAATCGTAGAGTCAGGACGCGCCATATAGACATACTCAAAAATACAGGGCGTCAATACAGCGTCAGCAACACATTGACGAGCAGAAAAATTTCCGTCTAAATCAATATAAATAGCTTCACCAGGATTTACATCGCGTACAAATGTAAAACCCAAGCCTTCCAGTGCTACAGATTCAGAGGCTACCATCCATTCTGGACCTTTGGCGGTATCCATGCGCCCTATACATAAAGGACGAATACCAAAAGGATCACGAAAAGCTAATAAACCATATCCTGCAATCAAGGAGACGACAGCATAAGAGCCTTTAACACGCTTCGCTAGCTGAGTCACTGCATTGAACATTGCGCCTTCATCTAAGGCAGCACTATTAGTTTCTTTTTGTAGCTCATCCGCCAAGACATTCAGCAATACTTCCGTATCTGAACTCGTGTTGATATGACGGCGATCACGATAGGCCATTTCAACACGTAAACTCGCAGCATTAGTGAGATTCCCGTTATGAGCCAAAATAATGCCGTAAGGTGCACTCACATAAAAAGGTTGAGCCTCTTCTTCACTACTTGCAGAACCCGCTGTGGGATAGCGCACTTGACCAATGCCTGCACTACCAACGAGGCTACGCATGTTTCGGGTTCTAAATACATCTCGAACAAGCCCGTTGGCTTTATGCATAGTGAACGAATTGCCATTCATGGTTGCCATGCCAGCAGCATCTTGACCGCGATGCTGTAAAAGCAACAAAGCGTCATATATCAATTGATTCACTTGGGAGTGGGAAACTGTTCCGACGACGCCGCACATAAGCCTATGTCCCTATGGTTAATGAAGGTGTAATGGTAGGGGTAATCTTAGGCATTGCATCACCTAATTTTTTTGCCCAGTCGGCAGGTAGCCAGCCTTTAATGAATCCAGTTGCCATTTCGATAGCGGGTCGAGTAATTGCTTTTTGCCAAGCAACACTCTGCGGAATGGGTGTGAGAGCAGCTAGTGTTGCTAGCACGACCACAACTAAAACACCACGCACTAAACCAAAAGCTAAACCTAGAAAACGATCGGCCATACTTAATCCAGCAGAGGTAATTACTTTTTGAATAGCATTGCCAATAAAGCCGCAAATGATTAAGGTTGTGATAAAGAGAATGAGGAAGCTTACGCCCAGACTTAATAATTCATCCAAATTAAAAGTCGATAGCCACTCTGTAGATAGATAGGCGGTGTAGTGATAGGCAACCCAAGCAGCTACAAACCATGAAGCCAGTGCTAGCACCTCTTTAAACAACCCTCTTGAAATGCCGACCAAAGCGGAAACTAACAACACTACTAGGGTGAAATAATCCACCGTAGTTAAATGCAGGGTGGATAAGAATTCCATTACGGCGCTCCGACCTCAACGAGGCGTGGCGATAAACCCATGTCTTTCACCTTCTTCTCAGCAGCCTCAGCAGTGTCTTTATCGGTAAATGGACCTGCCCTCAAAACATAGAGCTTGGTGCCATCACTACCTGTTTTATTAATCACGTAGTTTGGAATTTTTTGATCTTTCATTTTCGTAATCCAACCCTTGGCTCGCTCTTCTGAAGCGAATGCGCCAATTTGAATCACAAATTTTCCAGAACCCATTTTTTTAGGGATCTCTTCATTAGTTACTTTTGCATTATTTGCGGCCACAATTTCTTCGCCTACCGCTAAGCCTAATGCGCCATTTTTAGCAATCGGGGCCATTGGCTTTGGATCTTGCTTTGCCTCTGACTTTAATTCCGACTTCAGTTCTGGGACAGCTAATGCGGACTCCTTTGCTTTTGCTGGGATATCAGGAGAGGGATTCAGCTTTACTTCCTCTTGTACTGGCGGCAATCCAGCATTAGGCGCAGGCAGACTGGTAACAATATTGATTGCAATATCATTATTGATCGACTTGGGCTGACTATCGAGAATTCTGGGTAATCCAACAACCGCAATCAGCACGATAACACCAGCACCAATCAGACGATGCCGAGCGCGTTGCTTTTCAGGATCTTCTGTAAATGCCAGCTCATCACTTTCTTGGGTGCGCTGAAAACTACGAGGACTCATTTTTGGGGGGCGGCGAGCACTCACTGAGGCTCTACTGAAGTCTTCAGTGTCAGAGTTTCGCTTAAAAAGCTTCGATAAACGAATCATGGATCAATGCGCCTGTTTGTTTCGATAAGCCAATACGCCGGCTACGGTATAAAAGGATCCGAAGACAACAATTCTATCACCCTCACCGGCCTGAGACAGGGCTTTTTGATAAGCTGTGGCTGGATCTGAGAAACACACAATTCCACCCTCTTTTCCCTTTTTAGTGGCAACGCCCAAGCTCTCAAGCTTTTGGGCAATAGATTGAGCGTTTGCCGCCCTAGGGGTTGGTAAATCTGTACAGAACCAGAAATCAACGCTAGATAAAAGAGGCTTCAGGACGCCGGTAATGTCTTTATCTGCCATAGCGCCAAATACAGCATAGGTATAGGGATGAAAACCCATCTTATCCAAGCCCTGACCAAGGGTTGCAGCAGCATGGGGGTTGTGTGCGACATCCAACACTACGGTTGGTTGGCCGGGCAACACCTGAAAGCGCCCTGGGAGTTCTACCAAGGCAAAGCCATTACGTATATCTTGGGCACTTACTGGCAAGCGTGAGTGCAAAGCCATGAGGGCCGCAATCACAGCCGAAGCATTCAAAATCTGATTGGCGCCTCGTAAAGCGGGATACCCTAAACCACTAAAGCGCTTTTGACGTCCAGCCCAGCCCCACTGCTGCTTATCACCTTGAAAGTTGTAATCACGACCCGACAGCCACAGATCACAAGCTAATTTTTCAGCATAATCAATCAGGGGTTGTGGTGGTACCGGATCACCGCAAATAGCGATTCGGCCTGGACGGAATATACCCGCCTTCTCAAGACTAATTGCTTCTCGCGTATCACCCAAGAAGTCTGCATGATCGATATCGATACTCGTCACAATAGCGCAGTCAGCATCCACAATATTGACAGCATCTAAGCGGCCACCCATGCCGACTTCTAGAATGACTGCATCCATTTTCGCCTGAGCAAAAAGGTGCATGATCGCTAAAGTCGTGAATTCAAAATAAGTAAGTGTGGGTGCATCATCCAGACTCACCCGAGCGTTTTCTACCGCAGTAAAGTGCTCCAGCAAAAGGATATCGTTGACATCCTGCCCATTAATACGAGCACGCTCATTAAAAGATAAAAGATGAGGAGAGGTATGGCAAGCTACCTTATATCCAGATGCAAGCAGAATGCTTTCCAAAAAAGCACAAGTAGAACCCTTGCCATTAGTGCCAGCAACAGTAATCACTGGGCAATGGAAATTAAGACCTAAGGCATCTTTAACACGATCGATACGATCTATGCCCATATCAATACCGACTGGGTGCGCAGTCTCGAGGTGGCTGAGCCAAGCCGCTAAGCTAGAAAAAAGAATGGGGGGCTGTTGAGCTGTTTTCAAGCGCTTTAAACGGCTGCGCCACCCGCAGTCGCAGGCTCAGGTAGTTGCTGGAGCAAAGCCAACAAACGCGCAATCTCTCCGCGTATTTGACGTCGATCCACAATCATATCAATGCCACCCTTTTGCATGAGAAATTCAGAGCGCTGAAAGCCTTCTGGTAATTTCTCACGAACGGTTTGCTCAATCACGCGTGGACCAGCAAATCCAATCAAAGCCTTTGGCTCTGCCATCACAACATCACCCATAAATGCAAAGCTTGCAGAAATGCCGCCCATTGTAGGGTCTGTCAACACACTAATGTAAGGCAAGCCTTTTTTAGATAGTAACGTCAGCATCGAATTTGTTTTTGCCATCTGAAAAAGTGACAGTAAGCTTTCCTGCATACGGGCACCGCCCGTTGCAGTGATGCAAATAAAAGCGCACTTCTTGGCAATAGCTTCTTGGACTCCACGAGCAAACCGCTCACCTACTACTGAACCCATGGAGCCGCCCATATATTGAAACTCGAAACACGCAGTCACTACAGGTATATTTTCAATCTTTCCACCCATCACAATCAAGGCCTCGGATTCACCCGATGCATCATTTGCCTCTTTAATTCGATCCGTATATTTTTTAGAATCCTTAAATTTAAGCGGATCCATCGGATAGATATCCGCGCCAATCTCATAGCGATCCTTAGGATCAAGCAAACTATCAAGGCGTTGACGTGCACCAATACGCATATGGTGACTACATTTGGGGCATACAGAAAGATTCGCTTCAATATCCGTGCTGTAGAGAACAGTTTCACAGCTAGGGCATTTAACCCACAAACCCTCTGGCACTGATTTACGGTTCGCAGGATCCGTATGTTGAATTTGGGGAGGTAGTAATTTATCGATCCAGCTCATCTATTCTTAACTATCCAGTACTTTAACTATCTAAGGCAACACGAATTTCACGCATAAAGGTTTCGAGTGATTGTACCGCCTGGCCCGGGGGAGCCTCCTCTAAAAGTCGAATAATTCGACTGCCAATGACTACTGCATCTGCTGTTTTAGATACTGTACGCGCACTTTGTGCATCATGGATGCCAAAACCAACCGCAATCGGAATACTGCTTACCTCACGAATTTTAGGGATATTACTGGCAACATCTTCGGTATTTAGGTTCGATGCACCAGTCACACCGCGCATAGAAACATAATAAATATATCCAGCCGCTATTTTGGCTGCTTCGTGAATGCGTGCTGTTGAGGAAGTAGGTGCTAATAAGAAGATGGGGTCTACACCAGCAACCCGCATACGCGCAGCAAAATCAACGCACTCTTCTGGCGGGTAATCCACAATCAACACACCATCAACACCTGCAGCTTTTGCTTCCGTTGCAAAACGTTCTGCTCCCATCTGCTCCACGGGATTGGCATAGCCCATCAAGACAACCGGAGTATGCATATCTGCTTTACGGAATTCTTTCACCATCTCTAGGCAGCCATGCAAAGTGACGCCTTGCATAAGTGCTCTCTCTGATGAACGCTGAATTACTGGGCCATCTGCCATGGGATCAGAAAAAGGCACACCTAATTCGATGACATTAGCGCCGCCCCGAACTAAAGCATGCATTAGTTCAACAGTCAGACCTGGGTCAGGATCACCAGCAGTAATAAAGGGAATTAATCCTTTTTTCCCACTGGCTTTTAATTCTTGAAAAATAGCAGTAATTTTTGACATAACAATCGGTAGTAAATTTTTATATTCTTAAAGCAGCGTATTAGCCTTCAGAGCCAGTAGCTTGAGCAACGGTATGCATGTCTTTATCACCTCGACCCGATAAATTGATCAAAATAGTTTTATCTTTAGCTAGGGTCGGGGCTAATTTACAAGCGTAGGCAATCGCATGTGAAGACTCGAGGGCGGGAATAATGCCTTCGATGCGACAGCAATCGTGGAAGGCTTTTAACGCCTCTTCATCAGTGATCGCTGCATACTCAGCGCGGCCAGAATCTTTGAGCCAAGCATGCTCTGGACCAACACCGGGATAGTCCATACCAGCAGAGACCGAATGAGTTTCGGAAATCTGACCATTCTCATCTTGTAGTAAATAAGTGCGATTACCATGCAGTACTCCAGGCTTACCAACGCACAGCGCTGCAGAATGTAAGCCACTCATAAGCCCATGACCAGCGGCCTCAACACCAACCAACTTCACCTCAGGATAATCAATATAGGGGTAGAAGATGCCCATTGCATTAGAACCTCCTCCAACACAGGCCATCACGTAATCCGGTTGACGTCCTGTGAGCTCAGGCATTTGAACTTTGCACTCTTCCCCAATGACACTTTGAAAATCTCTCACCATCATGGGGTATGGATGCGGACCAGCAACCGTGCCAATAATGTAAAAGGTGTCGTCAACATTGGTGACCCAGTCGCGCATTGCTTCGTTTAAGGCATCCTTCAGAGTCTTTGTACCAGATTCAACTGGTACTACTTTTGCACCTAATAATTTCATACGAAATACATTCTGTGCTTGACGTGCCACATCAACTGAGCCTTGGTAGACCGTGCAATCTAAACCAAAGCGAGCACAAATTGTGGCAGTTGCGACACCATGCTGCCCTGCTCCTGTCTCAGCAATAATGCGCGGCTTGCCCATACGTCTCGCTAACATAGCTTGACCAATCACGTTATTAATTTTGTGAGCGCCAGTATGATTTAAATCTTCCCGTTTAAGGTAAATCTGTGCACCGCCTAGCATTTCGCTCCAGCGCTTAGCGTGATACACCGGCGATGGTCTACCAACAAAATGCTTTAGCTCGTAGTGGAACTCTTCTAAAAATTCAGGATCATATTGATACTTTGCATAAGCAGCTTTCAGCTCATCTAATGCAAACATCAATGTTTCAGAAACAAACACACCGCCGTAAGGACCGAAGTGTCCACGAGAATCTGGCTTATCGTACATAAATACCTCTTTGATTATTTAAAGCAATATTAAGGTGATGAGGCAGCATCGGCTGCACGTACTGCTTGAATAAACTCTCTCATCAAGACGTGGTCTTTTACACCCTTGCTGATTTCTACGCCACTAGAGACGTCAACCGCGCAGGGATGCAGACGAGCAATGGCGTCGGCCACGTTGTGCACGTTCAATCCACCACTCAAAACGACCTGAGGCGCGTTTGCGCTTATCCATGCTTGCGGTATTCCTTGCCAATCAAAAGGAATGCCCCCTCCTCCATAGCCCTCAACCAGGGCATCGAGCAAAAAGGCATTTGCTTGCCTATATTGTAGGGAAAAATCGTCAAATGCGAACTGAGCACCCACACGTGCCGCTTTTATCCAGGGCTGACCAGCAGCAAGCCGTTGACAGTCATCTGGGGTCTCATCCCCATGAAATTGCCACAAAGTAATGGGAGCCACAGCCCGAATCGCCTCAAATTGAGCATTCGAAGCATTGACAACAAGCCCGACAGCATCAACCCCTGCTGGAAGCCTGGAAATCAAGGAGGCGGCAATTGCCGGACTAACAAACCTGGGGCTTGGTGGGTAAAACACGAAGCCGATCGCATCTACCCCTGAGGCAACAGCGGCATCAGTATCTTCAGGCGACATTAACCCACAGATTTTGACTCTGGTATGACCTGGGGAGTAGTGAAGTAAGCCCATATGCTCATAATAAAGGCTTAAGGGGGTTAAAAGCGGTGACACCCTAAATAAGCGGGTTATCTCGCGGAGGTATGACCAATCAGCACTTGGGATGGATCAATGAGCTTACCCTCTTTGAGAACCTCATAGTGCAAGTGGGGCCCGGTTGACCGACCGGTGGTTCCCACCTTGGCAACCAACTGCCCCCTCTGGACTTTTTCTCCTAGGGATACGAGAAACTCACTCGTATGAGCATACCGAGATTGAAAGCCACCAGCGTGATCAATCACCAAAAGATTTCCATAGATGGGATCTCGCTCTGCTTTAGATACGAAGCCTATCCCAGAGGCGACTATCGAAGTGCCTTGAGGTGCCTGAAAATCAACCCCCAAATGCTCACTCCAAGAATTTTTAAATGGATCTAAACGCTTACCAAAGCCACTTGAAATAGAAATACGGCCTTCAATAGGGCTGCCAATAGGCCTGGCCTCTAACCAAGAAACATAGGTATTCCAATGCATCGTTAGTTTTTTTAAATGCTCATTGCCATGCTTCATATCCTGCAATGAATCTTGCAAAGCATTCATTAAGCTAGGATTATTAGTCGAGCGGACTGGCGTAATGAATGGACCGCCAGCAGAGGACAGGCTGGGCTTCTCTTTTTGAATTAGCAGAGGGGTAGCTAATGCAGCTAATTTTTGATTGCTGATCTGAAGTTCATTCACCGTAGACTGATAAGTAATTACCTGGTTCTCAATAGCCACTAACTTTTGACGGTAAAAGGCGCTTAAGTTCTCTAATTCAACGGCCGTATGTACGTTGCCGAGTTTTCTGGCGAGCTGAGGGTTGTACTCAATCGCCATCTGAAATCCGGTATATTGTAAAAAAACGCCAACAAAAATTAATGCAAGGGCAAAACCACCAATCCCTATCAATAAGTTTTTGAGCGTGAGATTCAGGCGGCGAATCTTACCAACTGGCCCTGAGACCCAAAATATCTGCATACTATTTAACTGGCGTTACTCTTATGCCGTGCCTGAGCAATTAAATGGTCTGCCGTTTGCCCAGAAACATCGCTATCAGCTTGGCGCAACTTTCCTTCGAGTTTAGCTCCAACCTGCATACCTAAGGTTCCATACGTTACATCGCCACTCACAAAAGCAGTCTCTAATAATTCCACCCGATCAGAAGAAAAAATATTGCCCTGCAGGATTCCGGAAACGATAACATGCGTTGCACGGATATCGCCAGTAACGGTGGCTCCTTTAGCAATTGCCACAGTGGCATCGCAACCATCTTCTTGCAAAATGTTGCCATTCACCAGGCCATCAATACGAACACTGCTACGGAGTAGTAGATTTCCGTCTATTCTGATCGATGCACCAATAATGGTTTCAAAATTTTCAACAGATTTTCCAAGCTGCTTGTTCGGTTGCGACTTAAACATGATGACCCTTTTTGTATGTAGAACAGGATGATCTCAAAATTGTAATTTAATACTATTACCCTAAAGGCTAATATGCCTATTTTTTTGTGTCTTTATGCAGATCAACAGTTAAAAATGGGGGTAGCCAAGCATTCTCTAGTAATGGATTTGGAATCCGAAATTCATCTGGGTAACTAATTTGCACTAAGTAAAGCCCGGCAGCAGAAAAAGTAGGTGCGGCAATACTACGATCTTTCGCCTCTAAAACTTCCGACATCCACTTTGCCGATTGTTTTCTTACACCAATTTGGAGAAAACTACCCACTAAATTGCGCACCATATGATGCAAGAAAGCATTTCCTTTAATTCTGAAATATAACCAAGGCGCCTGAGAAAAAATCTCGATGGAATATAGCGTCTTGATAGGAGTTTTACTTTGGCACTCAGATGAACGAAATGAAGTGAAATCATGCTCACCTATTAAGCACTCGGCGGCCAGCTTCATCGCATCAATGTCAAACCAGCGGTCTGCTGGCAACATCAGGTAGCCTGCATGATCTCGCATCATTGGTGAGCGACATGGCCCAGCTTGTAAGGCGTAGATATAGGTACGTTCATGTGCACAGTAGCGCGCATTAAACTCATCTGAAACTAACTGTGCCCAATTCACCACAATGGACTCGGGTAGAAAGGCATTAACGCCTCTGACCCATGACCAATTGTCTCTATCTACATCAACATCAAAGTGAACGACTTGACCTAAAGCGTGCACACCAGTATCGGTTCTCCCAGCAGTAATCACCCGAATTGGGGGTGATGATCCCTGCCCTCCTACAAAAGCATTAATGGCTTTCTCTAGTCGATCTTGAACTGTATCCTGCTGAACTTGAGATTGCCAACCAGAATAGGGACTGCCATCATATTGAAGGCCTAGAGCAATACGCATAACTAATGACTCGCTTAGTTTGGCCGACGAGACAATTCAGTCAACAATGCCTGCGCTTCTATTCCGAGCGCTTTATCAATTGAATCACTCATCACAATAATCTCTTCTAGAGATTTTTTCGCAGAAGGGAAATCTTCAATGGTGATATAGGCACGCGCTAAATTGAGCTTCACTCGTAAGGCATCAGCTAGAAGATTTTTATCAACCGCTTGATCGCTAGGAATATTTTTTCTAGGCGGCAGATCTAAATCAATGCCAGCAAAGAGTGATTTAGCTCGCTCTGGCATCACGCCATGCGAACCTAGATATTCCTGAGCCGGTTTTACTGGTACTTGATCTGATCGACCTTTCTGTACCCGAGTAGGATAATCTACTAGCTCTGAGCGACGGGCATTTTTGGCCAGCAACCAAAACAATAAACCCGTAAATCCAATAAGCGTTAATGCTAATAAGCCAGGAGCATAGCCACCCAAAAGAGCAACAGATTCATTACCAGCTTTCTCTGAGGACTTTCCTTTAGCTTCCTCGAGTAAGCGTTTTAGATCTGCAATATTTTTTTCAAGCTCTGCTACACGCGCACGGGTTTGTTCCAGTGATGCTTTTTCCGCAACCAATTCTTCTTCGCTGGCACGGGGATTAGCACCAATCTTTAGCCTATCTTTAATGGGCTCTTCAAGGCTAGTTTTACTAGCGTCTGAATTTAAGGGGGTGTCGCCCTTTGAATGACGCTCGGCCTGCCACTGGGCATTCGATTCAGCAACAAATTGATTGGCCTCTGCAGGGCTAATAGATCTTAATAGCGCTTGACTAGGTTTATTCAGTTCAGCGCCAGCCTCTAGGCGATTAATACTGCCACTAGCAAAGGCATCGGGATTGGCTTTAAATAATGCCATCATGGTTTGATCTAGAGAGGCGCCATTTAATTGTGGTGCCAACTGAGCAGCTATCTCTGATAGGGTCTGCCCGGACCTGACCGTAATTTTTTGTACGTCTCCTAACAGCAAAGTGTAAGCCTTAGTAATACTGCCAGCAGACCAATTTAGGGTAACTAAGAGATCTAAAAAGGGGTCTTCGCTAATAGGTACAGGATTGACCGTTTCCACCAATACCATGAGCTGTTCTTGGGCATTGCGGTACACCATCGCCTGGGGATTCAAATCTAATAATTTTTGAGAGATACCCAAACGATCATAGACGGTCTTATTGGAGATCCCCGCTTGTAGAGTAGCTAAGGCGGACTGCTCATCAGCCCCAACCCGAATAGGAAACTCTACCTTAAGCGGCTGACCGGCTTGAGAGAGTAACCGAGGAGATCCTAAGGAAACTGCACCTGCTGCACATGACCAGCTAAGCAAAAATGCGCAGGTTGTCTTTACGAAATTTACAAAACGGATTTGGCTAATAAAAATCATTAACGCTCAAGCAAAATGCGGAGCATGCGGCGTAATGGCTCAGCAGCGCCCCACAAAAGCTGATCACCCACCGTGAATGCCGCAAGATACTCAGGCCCCATCGCCATCTTATGTAAACGCCCAATCGGGATTGACAAAGTACCGCTCACTGCAGCTGGCGACAGATCATGCTCAGTAGTATCACGATCATTAGGGATAACTTTGACCCACTGATTGTCATTCGCCAGAATGGTTTCGATTTCTTTTAACGGAATATCTTTCTTAAGCTTTACGGTTAAACCTTGAGAATGGCAACGCATCGAACCTACTCGAACACAAATGCCATCCACTGGAATACTGCCAGCAGATCTAAATGCAGGACGTCCTAAAATCTTATTAAACTCAGAGCCGCCCTTCCACTCTTCTTTGGTTTGACCATGCTCAACAGGCACATCAATCCAAGGAATTAAACTACCTGCTAAGGCAGTATTACGAAAATTCTTTTTTGGAAAGCTATCTGAACGCAGGGTTGCCGTCACTTTACGGTCAATATCTAAAATCCATGATGAAGGATCAGCCAATTCAGTAGCTACGCTATCACGCAGCGCTCCCATTTGCAGAAGTAACTCACGCATATTTTGTGCGCCTGCACCAGAAGCGGCTTGATAAGTCATGGCACTAATCCATTCAACCATGTCTGCTTTTACCAAGCCACCCATAGCCATCATCATTAAGCTCACAGTGCAATTACTGCCAATCCAATTTTTTCCACCAGCTGCTAATGCCTTATCAATCACAGAGCGATTGACTGGATCCAAAATAAGTACTGCGTCGTCCTTCATTCGCAGAGCACTCGCTGCGTCAATCCAATGGCCCTGCCACCCAGCAGCACGTAATTGTGGAAAAATTTCATTGGTGTAATCGCCGCCCTGGCAAGTCAGGATCATATCGCAACGTGCTAATGCTGTGATGTCATTCGCATCTAACAAAGTAAGTTCATTTTTAGCAACTTGTTGGCCATTGATTAAGGGCACCTTGCCCCCAGCTTGGCTAGTACTGAAAAAAACAGGCTCCAATAAGTCAAAATCTTTTTCGGCCAACATTCTATCCATAAGCACACTGCCAACCATGCCGCGCCAGCCGACTAAGCCTACTAAGGGTAAATTTGTATTAGCCATGATGATAAATTCTTAATTAAATAGAGGTACGAATAAAATTATTGAGAGAGTGCTGCTACAACAGCATCGCCCATTTGAATCGTAGACACCTTGGTAGTGCCAGCAGTAAAAATATCTGCCGTACGCAAGCCTTGCGTTAATACTTTTTGAACCGCCGCCTCAATACGATCGGCTTGCTCTGGCAAGCCTAGTGAGTAACGCAGCATCATTGCGGCAGATAAAACCGTTGCCAAAGGATTCGCAATACCTTTACCAGCAATATCCGGAGCCGAACCATGGCTCGGTTCGTATAGACCTTTATTATTTTTATCCAAGGATGCAGACGGGAGCATGCCAATAGAGCCTGTCAACATAGCAGCCTCATCAGACAAAATATCGCCAAACAGATTGCCAGTCACCACTACATCAAATGCTTTAGGTGCTTTTACCAACTGCATCGCTGCGTTATCAACATACATATGAGATAGCTCAACATCTGGGTAGTCCTTGCCTACTCGGATCATCACCTCACGCCACAGTTGTGAGGTTTCTAAAACGTTTGCTTTATCTACACTGCATACCTTCTTACTACGCTTACGGGCAGCCTCAAAGGCAACGCGGCCTATACGCTCTACTTCTGGTTCGCAGTAATGCATCATGTCAAACCCTTCTCGTGCCCCTTTAAAGAGTGGCAACTCAGAAGCTCTAATACCGCGTGGCTGACCAAAATAAATATCGCCATTTAACTCACGAATAATCAGAATATCAAGTCCACCTACAATCTCGGCTTTCAGACTCGAGGCAGCGGTTAATTCGTCATAACAAATAGCAGGTCTAAAGTTAGCGAATAACTCTAAGTGTTTACGTAGACCCAAAATAGCCTGCTCGGGACGTAATTCGCGAGCCAAGGTATCGTATTTCCAGTCACCGACAGCGCCAAATAAAATAGCATCTGCATTTTTAGCCAACTCTAAGGTAGCGGGCGGCAAAGGGTGGCCCGCAACATCATAAGCAGCACCACCTACAGGTGCTGTCTCTAATTCAAATTTTGGACCGAGTGCATTGAGCACTTTAACTGCTTCGGAAATAATTTCAGGGCCGATACCATCGCCCGGTAGGACAGCAATTTTCATGAAAGACCCTTAACTGGTTAAAACTATGGCAACTGAGTTGTAAGCCAAGGCATCTTGAGGATACGCTCAGCTTCAAAAGCCTTAATTTTATCTGCATGTTGCAAAGTTAAGCCAATATCATCTAATCCATTGAGAAGGCAATGCTTTCTAAATGGCGCTATATCGAAGCTGTATGCAGTGTTATTGGGGGTTATCACTTCCTGACGGGCGAGATCAATAGTGAGCTGGTAGCCAGTAAAAGCTAGAGTTTCATTAAATAGATGGTCCACCTGTAATTCTGAGAGGACTATCGGTAAGAGGCCATTTTTAAAGCAGTTATTAAAGAAAATATCAGCAAAACTGGGGGCAATGATCGCTCTAAAGCCAAATTGAGCTAAAGCCCAAGGTGCATGCTCACGGGAACTGCCGCAACCAAAATTCTTGCGGGCCAACAAAATACCAGCACCTTGATAGCGGGCTTGGTTAAGAATAAAGTCTGGATTAATGGGTCTATTGCTACAGTCTTGACCAGGTTCGCCATGATCTAAATAACGCCACTCATCAAATAAGTTTTGGCCAAAACCCGTTTTTTTAATTGATTTTAAGAACTGCTTCGGAATAATGGCATCAGTGTCCACATTTTCGCGATTCAGTGGGGCGACCAAGCCTTGGTATACCGTAAATTTATCCATGATGAAGTCTTTGACTTTTTAAATGAGCACTTAAATTACTTAACAGGCGTCACCACAACATCCTTACCCTGAGTTTGGGATTGATTTGGCGTGCTTTGTGGTTTACTAGATGTGCCCCCCATTGAGGTACCCATAGTCTGCAAATCCTTACCAACACCTTCCATCGTATTGGCACAAGCAGCAAGCACCAAGCCAGCTATAGCAACTATCGTTAATTTTTTAATCATGGTGAGTGAAGAAAGTGCAGACATTGTCGTTCCTTAAGAGATTTTACGAACATCAACAAAGTGGCCCTCGATAGCAGCAGCGGCTGCCATTGCAGGACTTACTAAATGGGTTCTACCGCCATTACCCTGGCGACCTTCAAAATTCCGATTCGATGTAGATGCACAACGTTCACCCGGTTCTAAGCGATCTGCATTCATTGCTAAACACATAGAGCATCCCGGTTCACGCCATTCAAAACCAGCGGCTTTAAATACGCGATCTAAACCTTCTCGCTCGGCCTGCGCTTTGACTAAACCTGAGCCAGGAACAACCAGAGCGAGTTTGATGTTAGGGGCTACCTTCTTACCTAGGCGATCAACCACTTTAGCTGCAGCACGAATATCCTCAATCCGACTATTAGTACAAGATCCAATAAATACTTTATCTACAGAAATTTGACTCATTGGCGTATTGGGTATGAGATTCATATACTCGAGAGCGCGCTCCATAGCCAAACGTTTATTAGGGTCGCGCTCTTTTTCTGGATCAGGAACGCTATCACTAATCGATAAGACCATTTCCGGTGAAGTACCCCAGGTAACTTGCGGAGCGATCTCTTCCGCACGCAGCTCAACCACTACATCAAACTTTGCTTCTGCATCTGAATGCAATGTACGCCAGTACTGCAAAGCATGGCGCATCATATCGCCCTTAGGTGCGTAAGGTCTGCCTTGGATATAGTCAATCGTGGTTTCATCAACCGCCACCAGACCAGCACGAGCGCCCGCTTCAATGGCCATATTACAAACGGTCATACGCCCTTCCATCGACAAATTACGAATCGCTTCGCCCGCAAACTCAATCGTATAACCCGTACCGCCAGCCGTACCAATTTTTCCAATAATCGCAAGCACAATATCTTTAGCAGTCGAACCAGGCTGTAAACGCCCATCCACTTTCACCAACATATTCTTACTCTTTTTCATGAGTAAGGTTTGGGTTGCTAAGGCATGCTCGACTTCAGAGGTGCCAATACCAAAAGCCAAGGCACCAAATGCACCATGTGTACTGGTGTGAGAATCACCACACACAACCGTCATACCAGGCAAAGTAGCGCCCTGCTCAGGACCAATCACGTGCACAATGCCCTGACGGGTATCGTTCATCTTGTATTGCGTTATTCCAAATGCATCACAATTTTGATCTAAGGTATCTACCTGCAACTTAGAAATCGGATCAGCGATCCCTTGGGAACGATCAGTAGTAGGCACATTGTGATCAGACACAGCTAAGTTAGCTGAAATACGCCAAACTGGACGCCCCGCTAGGTTCAGTCCTTCAAAAGCTTGGGGGCTCGTTACTTCATGCAATAACTGACGGTCGATATAGATAGTCGCCGTGCCATCTTCTTCAGAATAGACAACATGGTCATCCCATAACTTATCGTAAAGCGTACGTGCCATAGAAGTCCTTTGATAGCCTTATTTACGATCGCTCAAGTTGGGAACTTTACGTGTAGTCTCTCCAACATAAAGTTGACGTGGACGGCCAATCTTATACTCTGGATCAGTAATCATTTCTTCCCATTGAGCAATCCAACCCACTGTTCTAGCCAAAGCAAAGATACAGGTAAACATTTCAGTAGGAATGCCTAAGGCACGCTGCACAATACCTGAATAGAAATCGACGTTCGGATACAACTTACGGCTGACAAAATACTCATCTTCCAGCGCAATCTTTTCTAACGTCATCGCTAATTTAAACAATGGATCATTCTCAAGACCCATTTCCTTTAAAACTTCATAACACGTTTCGCGCATCAATTTAGCGCGGGGGTCAAAGTTTTTATATACACGATGACCAAAACCCATTAAGCGAACACTAGAGTTTTTATCTTTAACCTGGGTTATAAATTCACCAATTTTTTCAACGCCACCATTAGCCTGAATATCCTCAAGCATTTGTAAGCAAGCTTCGTTTGCACCGCCATGTGCAGCACCCCATAGACAAGCAATGCCAGCAGAGATGGCGGCAAATGGATTTGTACCAGACGAACCGCAAAGACGTACCGTCGATGTGGATGCATTCTGCTCATGGTCAGCATGGAGAATAAAAATACGATCCAATGCACGTACTAATACCGGATTAATCTTGTACTCTTCACACGGATTAGCGAACATCATACGCATGAAGTTCGCTGTATACGATAAAGAATTGTTTGGATAAACAAATGGCTGACCAATTGAATATTTGTATGCCATTGCCACTAAGGTCGGCATCTTTGCAATCAATCGAATCTGAGCAATTTCACGAGCCTTTGGCTGCGCATAATCTATTGCATCATGATAGAAAGCTGCCATCGCGCCAACCAAGCCTGTTAATACAGACATAGGATGAGCGTCACGACGGAAACCGCGCAAGAAAAATTGCATTTGCTCATGCACCATCGTGTGATGAATCACCAGCTCTTCAAAGTCTTTTTTCTGCTTCGCATTAGGCAAACTGCCATTAATTAGCAAAAAACATACTTCCAGGAAGTCACAGTTGTTGGCTAAATCCTCAATCGGGTAACCGCGATACAGTAGCTCGCCTTTGTCGCCATCAATATAGGTAATCTTGCTATTGCAAGATGCAGTCGATAAAAAGCCTGAGTCATAAGTGAACTTGCCAGTTTGACCATAGAGCTTGCGAATATCGATCACATCAGGACCAACTGTACCTTTATAAATCGGCAACTCAATATCGGGAGTACCGTCTGAAAACGATAATTTAGCCTTGATATCCGATTCAATCATTTCTCATCCTTAGTCATTCAAATTTACAATAATTACACTATTACATACACAACTAGATTGCCGGTGCACCAAAAGCTCGCATTACTTTTCTCTCAACTTATTTAACACTACCTTAAAAGAGTCTATCTTTGCCTCATTCTCACATGCGGGAAGAGAATCTTTACGCCCAATCAGTAAATCCATCAAATCATTGTCTTCTAAAGCAAGTAACTGGCTTAATACTTTTCCATCTTCTGCACTTAATTGAGCGCCATAACGAGCAAAAAAACGCTGAAGAATTAAATCGTTCTCTAGCAAGCCTCTTCGAGCATCACTTTTTAAGCGATATAACTCCGCATTAGACAGGGTCATACTGCTCTGCGAACCATCAATTCTTTTATCTTACCAATTGCCTTAGTGGGGTTGAGATGCTTCGGACATACATCTACGCAATTCATAATGGTATGACAACGGAACAGGCGATACGGATCTTCTAAGTTATCAAGGCGCTGGGCTGTTTCTTCATCACGACTATCGGCAATAAAACGATACGCTTGCAGGAGTCCAGCGGGGCCAACAAACTTATCCGGATTCCACCAAAAGGATGGGCATGCTGTTGAACAGGATGCGCAGAGAATGCACTCATACAAACCATTGAGCTCTTCGCGCTCCTCCGGACTTTGGAGGCGCTCTTTTTCAGGAGCGGGATTGTCGTTCACCAAATATGGCTTGATAGAGAGGTATTGTTTGAAGAACAGAGTCATGTCGACAATTAAGTCGCGCACTACCGGCAATCCAGGCAATGGTCGTAATGTAATGACCTTAGGCAAAGTTAGCATATTGGTTAAGCAAGCTAAACCATTTTTGCCATTGATATTCATAGCGTCTGAACCACAAACCCCTTCGCGGCATGAGCGACGGTAGGTAATCGATTCATCTTGCTTCTTTAAAGAAATCAAGGCATCCAGCAACATACGCTCACCGGTGAGCTCTAATTCATAACGCTCCATACGTGGTGCGGCATCAACATCAGGATCGTAACGATAAATTTCAAATACACGAATATCACTCATTTTTTTATCTCTCTTCGTTTAGAAGGTACGTTCTTTAGGAGGGAAGGAATCGACTGTCAATGGCTTTAATTGCACTGGCTTGTAATCTAAGCGATTGTCTTCGCTATACCAAAGTGTGTGCTTCATCCAATTGGCGTCATCGCGCGTCTGATGATCATTGTGCGAATGTGCTCCACGACTTTCCTTACGCGCTGCTGCGGAGATCATCGTTGCATTTGCAGTCTCTATCAAATTAGCCACTTCTAGAGCTTCGATGCGTGCGGTGTTAAAAATTGAGGATTTATCTTTCAGCCACAAATGTTTAGCGCGCTCCGTTAACTTTGCCATTTGGCGAACGCCTTCATCCATCAACTCTTGATTGCGGAATACGCCCGCATATTTTTGCATCGTCTTACGGATATCGTTAGCAACATCTTGTGCATACTCACCAGAGGTGGAGTTATCCAACTGCGCTACTCGTTCTAGGGTTTTCTCACCAGCGTTTGCAGGCAGGGCTTTAAATTCACGCTGCTTTAAGTTCAAGCCAACAATGTGGTTACCTGCAGCACGTCCAAATACCAATAAATCTAATAAAGAATTGGTACCTAAACGATTCGCTCCGTGAACAGATACGCAAGAGCACTCACCAATGGCATACAGACCATTGACGATCTCATTGTGTTTACCATTCGCAGGCACTACTACTTGACCATTGATGTTAGTTGGAATACCGCCCATCTGATAGTGAATTGTCGGCACGACTGGAATAGGTTCCTTGGTCACATCAACGTTGGCAAAGTTGATACCAATCTCATATACCGATGGCAGACGCTTCATGATGGTCTCGGCACCAATGTGCGTTAAATCTAATACGACATAGTCGCCGTTAGGGCCGCATCCGCGCCCTTCTTTAATCTCTTGATCCATGCAACGAGAAATAAAATCTCGTGGAGCCAAATCCTTATAGGTTGGCGCATAACGCTCCATGAAGCGTTCACCATCTTTATTGCGCAAAATGGCGCCTTCTCCACGACAACCTTCGGTGAGCAATACACCGGCACCAGCAACCCCCGTAGGATGGAATTGCCAGAACTCCATATCTTCTAAAGGAATATCTGCGCGGGCCGCAAGACCCATACCGTCACCAGTATTAATAAAGGCATTTGTGGAAGCGTCCCAAATACGACCCGCACCTCCGGTAGCTAACATTACTACCTTCGCTTCCAGAATATAAATTTCACCCGTTTCCATCTCGAGTGCAGTCACACCCACGACATCACCAGCATCATCCCGTATTAAATCTAAAGCTAACCACTCAACAAAAAAGTTGGTCTTAGAGCGCACGTTGCGTTGATATAAGGTGTGCAACATTGCATGACCGGTACGGTCTGCAGCTGCACAAGCACGTTGTACTGGTTTCTCACCATAATTTGCAGTGTGCCCACCAAATGGCCGCTGATAAATAGTGCCATCAGGGTTGCGGTCAAAAGGCATACCAAAGTGTTCTAACTCATAAACTACTTTAGGTGCTTCACGACACATAAACTCAATCACGTCCTGATCACCCAACCAATCAGAACCTTTGATGGTGTCATAAAAATGATAGTGCCAGTTATCCTCACTCATATTACCTAGTGCAGCACCAATACCACCTTGCGCAGCCACGGTGTGTGAACGCGTTGGAAACACTTTAGTTAACACTGCAACATTCAGACCAGCCTCTGCTAACTGCAAAGAAGCACGCATACCTGAACCACCTGCACCAATAATTACTGCGTCAAAACGACGGCGTGGTAACACTTTTTTAATCGCGGTCATCGAATTACACTTTCCACAAAATTTGAATGGCATAAGCCGCGCAGGCTACGAGATATAAAACGGTTAATACTTGAAGTGTTAAACGGATACTGACAGGTTTGATGTAATCCATCCAGATATCACGGATACCAATCCAGGCGTGATAAAACAGACTGATAAAAGCGAGCATTGTCAGCAACTTCATGAGCTGATTGCTAAATAAGCCAGCCCAACCTTCATACGTTGCACTACCGCTAATTAAATAATCAGCCAGTAAAACAATCGTAAACACAACCATCACTACTGCAGTTGCGCGTTGAATAATCCACTCTTTAAGGCCGTAATGTGCACCTACTACTAGACGCTTTGGTCCGATTTGATATTGAGACATATGTTTTCCTTAACCTAAGAGCGCTTAAAACAAGCCGAATAATTTAAGACCCACAATCGCGGTCAGGGCCAATCCCAATGAAAAAACGATGATCGCTGAGCGATTGGCATCTAATTTTTCCACCCCAATATCCATATCTAGTAAGAGATAACGAATCCCAGCGCAAAAGTGGTGCAAGAAAGACCAAATAAGGCCAAGGCAGATGATTTTGACTAATACGTTACCGGTTAGCGCCTGAAATTTTTGGTAACTGAGTTCTGATGCCAAGCTTTGATCGAACAGATACAGCAAAAATGGCAACATTAAGAAAAGTGCTGCGCCACTGATACGGTGGAGGATGGATACCTTACCCGCCCAAGGAAGGCGATATTTAATTAACTGCGCCAAGCCAATATTGCGGTAAACCGGCTTAGGGCTTTTTACTTTTTGCTGTGAATCAACCATGTGCGATTTTCTCTATTGTGGAGGTTCAGGGATGTTTTGTTGTATTGCAACATTCTATTGGAAACGGAAGGATAAATAGTTTTTTTAGGTGTTTAAAGGGGGTATTGCTTATTTATATGGCAGCTATAAGTGTACTGCTTGGCTTAGATTCCACTAGTTCAATTTGTTTTCATAATGCTGTTCAGAGGTGTCATATCGAGCATGCCGTACCTCTACGGGCTTATTCCCATAGGTAAAAGCAACCCGCTCAACGGATAGCAAAGCAGCGCTTAAAGGAAGTTGCAAATGGCTCGAGAGCACTTGGTCAGCCAAAATTGCCTTAATCTTCTCTTCAGCGCGCACCATATGGGTAGCGTAGGTAGCCTCGTAAAAACCATACATCGGGCCTGGCCAGGCGTTGAGCGAGGACAAGGTCAGTCCTATAAAACGGGTCTCTGGTAGCCAGATCTCCTCAAATACGATTGGCTTTCGGGCAGTACTCTGGGTCCGCTCAATACGAATCACGGGGTCTCCCATCTTTAATTTCAACAGTTTTGCAACAGATAAATCTGCTTTAATCGATTCACAGGCCAGAAATTGGCTTTTTAGATGAATTCGGCCACCTGAGTCTGGTTCTAGCCGCAAAAAGCGGTATTGCCAGTCATCCTCTTGATGAGTGGCGACAAAAGTGCCTTTACCCTGACGACGAACCAATAGATTTTGTGCTGCGAGTTCATCAATTGCCT
This sequence comes from Polynucleobacter antarcticus, assembly GCF_013307245.1. Classification (NCBI taxonomy): domain Bacteria; kingdom Pseudomonadati; phylum Pseudomonadota; class Betaproteobacteria; order Burkholderiales; family Burkholderiaceae; genus Polynucleobacter; species Polynucleobacter antarcticus. Next base: position 980,311 of record NZ_CP028941.1, on the reverse strand, counting down.
TGCGCACAGTACCCTGACTCACGGCATAGCGAGCTGCTAGCTCCATTTCACTGGGGATAACACTGCCTGGAAGCCATTCTGAGGACTGTAAACTCGCCAAAATCATGGCCTTAATTTGCTCATATAAAGGGCTAAATGTAGCAATGGGTTCAGATATCAAGGGCAAATTCACTCCAGCAACGCTTTCTTTAGATAAAATTCAGGCTTATTTAATATCTTATATAAGACATGGACAACAGTGTAAATGGAAAGTTGATCTTCTTGAATGGATAATGAGTAAGAATTCGTTAATTAACCACAACTGGAGTTATTAGTAATGGCAAAAGCCCCAATGCGCGTCGCTGTAACCGGCGCAGCCGGTCAAATCGGTTATTCCCTACTTTTTCGTATCGCCAATGGTGATTTGCTAGGCAAAGATCAGTCCGTCATCCTCCAGTTACTGGAAATTCCTGATGAAAAAGCCCAAAAAGCATTAGCGGGCGTGATGATGGAGTTAGATGATTGCGCCTTCCCGCTATTAGCAGGTATGAGCGCCCATTCTGACCCAATGACCGCCTTTAAAGACATTGATATTGCCCTGTTGGTTGGTGCGCGCCCTCGTGGCCCTGGCATGGAGCGTAAAGATTTGCTTTCCGCAAATGCACAAATTTTTACAGCCCAAGGTAAGGCACTCAATGCCGTTGCTAAACGTACCGTCAAAGTATTAGTCGTGGGCAATCCCGCGAATACCAACGCCTACATTGCAATGAAATCTGCCCCAGATATTCCTGCAAAGAATTTCACTGCCATGCTGCGCTTAGACCACAACCGCGCACTGTCACAATTGGCCGCTAAGCTGGGCAAACCAGTTGCAGATATAGAGAAATTGGTCGTTTGGGGTAACCACAGCCCAACCATGTATCCAGACTATCGTTTCGCAACTATTGATAGTAAGTCTGTCAAAGACAGTATTAATGATGCGGCATGGAATAAAGATACTTTTATCCCTACAGTGGGTAAGCGTGGTGCTGCCATTATCGAAGCCCGCGGCCTATCATCAGCAGCCTCTGCAGCTAATGCGGCCATTGACCACATGCATGATTGGGTACTCGGCACTCATGGCAAATGGGTCACAATGGGTATACCATCCAAAGGTGAATACGATATTCCTGCTGAAGTCATTTATGGCTTTCCAGTAGTTTGCGAGAATGGTGAATACAAGATGATTGAAGGCCTAGAGATTGATGCTTTTTCTCGTGAACGCATGAATCACACTCTCAATGAATTGCTTGAAGAACAAGCTGGTGTTAAACATTTACTGTCCTAAGGATTACTACTATGAAGCGAACCCTGCTCACCCTCAGTCTGACTGGCATCAGTATTTTCAGCGCTAGCAGTATTTATGCTAGTGACGTAGCAGCAACTTGGACTTGTGTTGATAAGAAGCAATTTCAAACTACAGGAACAGCAGACAAGGTTCGCCTCACTTGGGAATCTAAAACGTTTGAGTTAAGCCGTGAAAATTCATTGCCAGGCAGCCTGCGCTATAAAAACACAACTAGTGGACATGATCTTGTAGTGTTGGGAAACAAGGCAATGTTGTTCAATATTAAAACCGGGACGCGTTTGGCAGATTTTTGCCAAACAGCTGAAATGAAAACGGGCAAGCTCCCCCATTTATTTGCTGGTACTGAACCTTTTACGCAAAACTAATTACGCAAATTAAATTGAGCTAAGAAATAAAAAAGCCGAGAAGTTCTCGGCTTTTTATTTTATTGGATTCCGTATCAATTCGCTCAATGAAATAAGGGTTGCTGAGTGGGTGCATCATCAGGTAATTCAGCATGAACTGCTTCACCCGAACGATCCGGAAACAAGGGCGCACCACAGTCATCACAGAGTTCAGGATCAAACAGCATGGCATGGCGAAAAATATCCTCTACCCCGGCTTCATGCAAAGCATCACAAATCTTTTTGATCGGACTTTCATCTTCAGATAGATCGTTGAGCGCATCGTTTGTCACTGTCTCACGATCGTATAGAGGCCAGATTACGCCATAGACAATCTCGGATGAACCTTTCAAGCTAAATGAAATTCGATACTCATCGGCCTGCTCTTCACCAAACGCACCAACCACGCAAGATAACCCTGCGGGTAAAACACCGAGCGTACTTTCCAAAAAGTTTGCTGCAGCTCTCATACTCAGTGGCCGCACCTGTTTGTCAGCTAATCGACAGTTCGTAAAGTAGGACTCCGGTAAGAGAAGGTCAAACTCGCAGCCGGGCAGCAAACTCGCTACAGTATCTTGCATTGCCGTCTTCCATCCGATCAAACTCATGCCTCGCTCAATACGTGTGGGAGGTTCAGCCTGCCAGCGAAATAAGGGCATGCCAGAAGGTGCAGCAAGCACAGCAATGATAAAACGGGGATCAGCTAAAACCGCAATGGTCTCAGTCATATCACGCAGCTCAATTTTAATTTCACCCTCAGTAATTGCTGCCGTTGCCAAAGCTTCCGTCAGTAAGCGCGTTTGGCAATGTGAATGCGGCATTTGATCAATACTGTACAGCCAAGGAATAATAGCTAAACGGGCATCGGTGGAAGCGATAGCACCTTGCAAAGCCAGCGCAGTTGATTCAATGGCACTGACGGATAAAGGACCTGAAGGAATTTGATACCGGGTATGGGCAACAATCGGTAACGCAAGTAACAAGACATCCCAGCTTTTGCCCTCATGCTCCATCACCAATGATTCTGCTAGGGTCTCGGCAGAGTCAGCTAAGACTTCAAAGGCAATAGTATTGATGCGAAACGTTTGATCTAGAGCAGCATCAATTGCATTTTGGTTTTGACTCTTCAGCAATCGCATTAAGCGCGTATTTAAGCGCTCCTCCCAAAATCGATCTTCAATTTGGCTACCCGAAGCGGCTAAGGAAATCGCATCGGCTACGAGTTTCTCGAGATCAGGTGAGGTGCGTTGTGATGCTTTAGTGCGATGTACAGCCATAGCGACTCTTTTACTTTCTTTCTGAACGTCTAAATACAGGTTTATCAGGCTTTGATTCAGCAGCCGCATACTTATAGCCGTCTAGGTTAAAGCCCTTTAAATCAGCAGAATCGGTGATTTGGTTCTCGACCACATAACGTGCCATTAATCCCCTTGCACGCTTGGCATAAAAAGAAATAATTTTGTACTTACCGTCTTTAGCATCCTGAAACATTGGAGAGATCACTGGGCACGCTAAGTTTTTTGCTTGCACTACCTTGAAATACTCTTCAGAGGCCAGATTTAATAACACGGGCTTTTTTTGCTTCTCTAGGACCTTCTTTAAGGTATCGGTAACGCGCTCACCCCAAAAAGCATAGAGATCTTTGCCTCTGGAGTTTTTAAGAGTGGTACCCATTTCTAGGCGATAAGGCTGCATCAGGTCTAAAGGTCGTAAAGCTCCATATAAGCCCGACAAGATCCGCAGGTGTTCTTGGGCAAAATTCACAGCCTTGGTGCTGAGGGTCTTTACGTCAAAGCCATCATAAACATCGCCATTAAAGGCGTAGATGGCAGGTTTACTGTTTTCTAGGGTGAATTTCTTAGACCAATCCCGGTAGCGACCAACGTTTAAGGTCGCCAATGGATCAGATAAACCCATGAGATCAGCCACCTCTTGAGGAGCCAATTTCTTCAAATCAGCAATCAGTTTGGCGGATTCTGAAACAAATTCAGGCAGAGTGGGCGACTTGACCAGAACGGGGGTTTTGTAATCTAAGGATTTAGCAGGAGAGAGGACAATCAACATGGCACAATTTCATTATGTATTTCTACCATTCTAGCGACTACCGACCTGACGTGCCTTAAAGCCCTTGCATGAACCTCAAGACTCCCCTACCACCCACATTTAAAAGCCGTCTTCCGTCTGTAGGAACGACTATTTTTACTACGATGTCTGCTTTAGCTGCAGAACATGAGGCTATTAATCTTGGACAAGGATTTCCGGACTTTCCCTGCGATCGCGCATTAATAGAAGAAGTAAATAGCGCAATGCTCGCCAACCATAACCAATACCCTCCGATGATAGGCATCAAAGGATTGCGTGATGGCGTGGCACAAAAAATAACCACGCTCTATGGTCACGCCTATGATCCTGATTCAGAAATCACGATTACTGCTGGTGGTACCCAGGCCATCATGACTGCCATTCTTGCTTGCGTGAGTCCCGGTGATGAGGTGATCATCATCGAACCGGCTTATGACAGTTATCGCCCCTCAATTGAATTGGCTGGGGGCATTCCTATTGCTGTGTCATTGATGGTTCACCGTGATGAACAAGGTCAAGTAAATTCCTATGCAATCCCTTGGGATGCATTAACAAATGCTATCAATAAAAACACGCGACTGTTGATTATCAATACGCCACATAACCCTACCGGTATGGTGTGGAAATCATCGGATCTGGAACGATTGGCACAGCTTCTTAAAAACACCAATGTCTTGGTAATGAGCGATGAAGTCTATGAGCATATGGTGTATGACGGGCAGCAGCATCACAGCATTGCCGGCAACCCTGCCCTCGCTTCTCGCAGCTTTTTAATTTCTAGTTTTGGTAAAACTTACCATGTCACTGGCTGGAAAATTGGCTACATTGCCGCACCACAATCGATGATGCAAGAATTTCGTAAGGTGCATCAGTTTAATGTTTTCACTGTAAATACGCCGATGCAATATGCCTTGGCTGTCTATTTAAAAAATGAGCAGCATTACCTTAGCCTTCCACATTTTTATCAAGCAAAACGCGAGTTCTTTAGGAATGGTTTAAAAGACACGGACTTTAAGTTATCACCAACACCGGCAAGCTATTTTCAATGCGCCGATTACACCGGCCTTAAGATACCCCAAGCTAAATCAAATGAAGCGGATTTTTGTACCTGGCTCACTACCGAAGTAGGTGTAGCTGCTATTCCCGTCTCTGCTTTTTATAAACAGCCTGTCGAATCAGGTGTAATTCGATTCTGTTTTGCAAAACAAGAACAAACACTCCACACTGCATTGCAACGTTTGCAATCGATCTAAAAGAAATAAAGGAAATCAAGATGGTCAATAAGAATCTGATAGATGTCTATAGCTGGCCCACTCCTAATGGTCACAAAGTACACATCATGATGGAAGAGTGTGGTTATCGGCTTGGCAAGGACTGGCTTGCCCACCCTATTGATATTGGTGCAGGCGATCAATTTAAAGCAGAATTCTTAGTAATCAGCCCAAATAATAAAATTCCAGCCATCACTGATCCACAGGGACCTGATGGGAAGCCAATCCACCTTTTTGAATCTGGCGCTATCTTGCTCTATCTTGCAGCCAAAACAGGAAAATTTTTACCTAAGAGTACGCGGGATAAATATGAAGTACTGCAATGGCTGATGTTTCAAATGGGAGGCCTAGGTCCAATGTTAGGTCAAAACCACCACTTCCGACTGTATGCTCCTGAGAAAATTGAATACGCCATCAAGCGCTACACCAATGAGGCAAAACGTTTATATGGGGTGCTTGATCAGCAGTTAAAGCAGCATGCTTATATCGCTGGCAAAACCTATTCGATTGCAGATATTGCTATTTACCCATGGACTCGCAACTGGAAAAACCAAGGCATTGAGATTGATGAATACCCTCATTTCAAACAATGGTTTGAAAAGATTGGTGAGCGCCCTGCGGTAAAACGTGGAGTTGAAGTATTGGCTAGTTTACGTAAGCCCTTGCATGACAGTAAAGCTAGAGAACAATTATTTGGTTCCACTCAGTATCAAAAAAGGATATAGCATGAAGATTCAATCAGTAGGTGTTATCGGCGCAGGGACGATGGGGAATGGTATTGCCCAAGTATGTGCTGTAGCGGGTCTAGAGGTGGTGATGCTGGATATCAATGATGCTGCGCTAGAGCGCGGCCTTAGCCAGATTGGTAAAAGCCTAGATCGACTCGTAAAAAAAGAAACGCTTTCTGTAGCCAATAAAGAGGCAGCATTACAGCGCATTCGGTGTAGCACTTCTTATGGTGAGCTCAAGGGCTTAAATTTAGTGATTGAAGCAGCGACTGAAAATCAGGCCGTTAAAGTGAAGATCTTGCATCAAGTCGATGAGATCGTTGGTAATGACACTATCATCGCTAGTAATACCTCATCCATCTCCATTACCCAACTCGCTGCATTAGATTCCAATCCGGCACGTTTTATTGGCATGCACTTTTTTAATCCTCCGCCGATGATGGCCTTAGTAGAAGTGATCCGCGGACTACAAACCAGCGATGCGACGCATGCCGCCATTATTGAGATGGCTCAGCGTATTGGCAAAGAGCCTATTACGGTAAAAAACTCGCCAGGTTTTGTTGTGAACAGAATATTGCTGCCCATGATTAATGAGGCGTTTTTTGTTCTGCATGAGGGTCTTGCTAGTCCGGAGGATATTGATGCGGGTATGAAGTTAGGTTGTAATCAACCCATCGGTCCACTTGCCTTGGCAGACCTCATTGGGCTAGATACCTGCTTGGCCGTGATGGAAGTGTATTTTGAAAGCTTTAGTGACTCCAAATATCGTCCCTGCCCCCTACTTCGTGAAATGGTAGCAGCGGGTTACCTAGGTCGCAAAACAGGGCGTGGTGTCTTTATCTATGAGTAGTCCTATTCAAATTGTTATTGCTTCCCTTTTAATAAAGAAGTGTTTGTGAATCCTTTGCCTCCTTTAGTTCGACAATTAGGCTATGCTGGCCTGATTCCCTTTGTGGGTCTGGCGCTTATGGTGCAGTTATCTCCAGCGCCATTAAATTATCTGAGTGCTGAATCTCTTGCGGGTTATGGTGCGGTGATTGCCGCCTTTATGGGAGCATTACATTGGGGCGCTAATTTGCAACGCCTCGGCAAACCGCCCATGGGTGATCGCTGGCAAGATCGCAATGCCTGGATATGGGGAATCATCCCCGCTCTAGTAGCTTGGTTAGCCCTGCATGTGTATATTCCAGTAGGCTTACTGATTTTGGCTTCTACCTTAACTATTCAACGCAATATTGATGTCAATACCTATCGCTATTATTTTTCAAGTGCAGAAGCGCTGCAAGCTTTTATTGCCATGCGGAATCGATTGACATTGGTAGCTGTTGGGTGCTTGGTGTGGTCTGCGCTTGTGATTCTTTTTGTGCAAAACTAATTGCCAAATTTGTTTGACCAAGCCCCGCCTGCCCCATTAGCGGAGGCATTGCGCCCTCAGTCTGTCAAAGACGTTATCGGCCAAACCCATCTCTTATCTGATGGCAAGCCACTGCAACTTGCCTTTGCGTCTGGCAAACCCCACTCTATGATCCTATGGGGACCGCCTGGTGTTGGCAAGACTACTTTAGCAAGATTATCTGCAAAAGCCTTTGGTCGTGAATGCATTACCATCTCTGCAGTGCTTGCAGGTGTGAAAGAAATTCGTGAAGCCATAGAGCAAGCCCAACAAAATATGTCTCAATATGGCAAACAAACTATATTATTTGTAGATGAAATTCATCGCTTTAATAAAAGTCAGCAAGACGCACTCTTGCCACATGTTGAATCTGGGCTGTTTACCTTTATTGGCGCTACCACTGAGAATCCCTCTTTCGAGGTCAATTCAGCGCTATTGTCGCGTGCTCAAGTCTACGTCCTCAAATCATTAACAAAAGAAGAATTAAAACAACTCTTTGATCGCGCGCATGCCTTTGCAATGCCCCAGATTACCTTTGAGAGTGCAGCGATTGATCTTCTGATAGCCAATGCGGATGGGGATGCACGTCGCCTACTGAATTTAATAGAACAAGTTGCGAATGCCATCTCGGCTCCAGATACTTCCACAGCACATATAGATCAAGCTTATATTCATAATGCCCTAACAATGCAGTCTCGGCGCTTTGATAAAGGGGGCGATCAGTTCTATGACCAAATCTCTGCCTTGCATAAATCCGTGCGGGGCTCTAATCCTGATGCAGCACTGTATTGGTTTTGTCGTATGTTAGATGGTGGCGCGGATCCCCGCTATTTAGCCAGAAGAATTATTCGGATGGCCTGGGAAGACATTGGTTTAGCGGACCCTCGTGCCATGCAGCTCGCCAACGATGCTGCGCAAACTTTTGAACGTTTGGGTTCACCAGAAGGCGAGCTCGCTTTGGGTCAAGCTGTTGTCTATCTCGCTATTGCTGCTAAAAGTAATGCAAGCTATAAAGCATTTAATGCAGCCCGTGCTTACGTTGCTCAAGATCAAAGCAAGCCCGTTCCGAATCATCTTCGTAATGCGCCAACGAAACTCATGAAAGAGCTGGGGCATGGAAAAGAATACCGCTATGCCCATGATGAGCCACACGCGTATGCGGCTGGCGAAACCTATCTGCCCGATGGCATGGCAGCGCCATACTGGTATGAGCCGGTTGATCGAGGCTTAGAAACTCAAATTGCGGAGAAGATGGCTTTTTTACGTCAATTAGATCAAGAATTTCAAAAAAATGAGTGCGATTTTAGGCATAATGGGAGGCGTCAAGGACCAAGCCGTCTTGTATTACGACATTATTTCTCCCTATAGCTACTTTTACATCAGTCAACGCCATCGCTTAGAGCAATGGATGGATATTCATCCAGTACCAGTGCTACTGGGCGGTCTTTTGAGGGCAGCTGAAAATCGGGGTCCCGGTGAAATTACAGCCAAGCGCCCTCATACCTATCAACACTGCGTCTGGCTTGCTGAAAAACTCGGCTTACCGTTTCGATTTCCAGAGCACCATCCATTTCTTACCGTAGCTGCACAGCGCCTGCTGACCCAAGAGTCTGCAGATTGGGTCATGATTGAAAAAGCCTTTAAATATGTTTGGGTAGAAGGGAAAGACCCCAATTTATCGTGGGAACAGTTTTGCGAATATCTGGGTTTAGAGTCTACAACTCCAAAACCAGAAGATCCAGAAATCAAAACACAGCTTGTCAACAATACCGAGAAAGCCAGGCTTGATGGTGCCTTCGGCGTACCAGCACTCGTTCTCAATGGGCATTGTTTTTGGGGCCTAGATACGATGGACTGGGTACTGGATTATGCAAAGAGGCCAAGCATGTTTGAGGAGCCTTCATACTTGCATGCCAGTAATGTTCCCAGGGGCATTTGAGCAATACAATTGACTTTATTACTTTTACTGTTCTCATAAGGATTATCAACATGCGCCACTTCATCTCCTCACTTCTTTTGCTTTCAGGCTGCCTCACTAGTGCAGCTGTGTTTGCTGCCCCGCAAGTAGAATTTAAAACTACTATGGGTAATTTTGTCGTTGATCTCGATTCAGTAAAAGCCCCAAAGACCAGCGCAAACTTTTTAGCTTACGTTAATAGTGGCTTTTATAACGGTACGATTTTTCATCGCGTGATTGACGGCTTCATGATTCAAGGAGGTGGATTTACTTCTGACTTGAACCAAAAGCCGACTAATCCACCTGTAGTATCGGAAGCGCAAAATGGTCTTAAGAATCAAACTTACACCATTGCTATGGCGCGTACGTCCGATCCTGATTCTGCTACTGCCCAGTTCTTCATCAATGTTAAAGATAATGAAGGCCTCAATTTCCCTAATGCAATGGGTAGTGGCTATACCGTATTTGGAAAAGTCATTTCCGGAACACAAACCATTGACGCTATTCGTAAGATACCGACAATGACTGCGCCAGCCCCCAGAATGGGTCGCATGGCAGATGTCCCAAGTAAAACAGTCACTATTGAATCTGCGACTGTTCTAAAGTAATTTCCTTAGATTTATACCGATGATTCTGCTTGATGATGCCCACAGTACTGCGGCGCAGCCTTCAAGCAGGCTCTATCGTCAAGCGCTCAGGCGCTGGTACATCTCCTCAGACGCTAGCCTCGAGGAGACTAATGCAGCGATAGAGGTCTGCCTACAAGAAATTGATACGGCACTGGCGAGAGGCGAATATATTGTTACTGCCTTTGCCTATGAGTTAGGTCGCTATATCCACAAGCTGCCTAATCCACGCCATCCTGAAGCTACAAGTAATCAACATCCTTTGATTCAGGCATGGGCATTTAGCGCATATGAGCAGCTCTCAAAAGAACAAGTAGATCAATTTTTAGCGCAGGAGCTCGAAGCGCTGCCTAAAGAATCTCAATTGGCCGGTATTGCCAATATGCATCCATCAATAGATGAGGTGCAGTTCACGGAAGATATCAAGGCGATTCAAGAATACATTCGCAATGGTGATACTTATCAGATTAACCATACCTATCGAATTACCGGCGATACCTATGGATCGCCTATTGCTTTATATGCCCGACTACGCGATAGACAGCCTGGAAGATTTGCAGCTTATATAGAGGCCGAACCAGGCTTTATCTTGTCACAGTCACCCGAGTTATTTATTCAGCGCAATGGAAATACACTGAAAGCAATGCCGATGAAAGGGACTGCTGATGCCCTCAGTCAATCCCCTGAAACACTGTCTCAGGATAGTAAGAACCAAGCTGAAAATGTCATGATTGTTGATCTCCTACGAAACGATCTCAGTCGCCTTGCCCTGCCCGGCTCCGTCATTGTTCCAAAATTATTTGAAGTGGCGCGGCATGGGGATGTCTTACAAATGACATCAACAATCGAAGCACAGGCCAAACCCAAGCTCACTCTCAAAGAGTTACTGAATGCCGTATTTCCTTGTGGATCAGTCACGGGGGCTCCAAAAAAACGTAGTATGGAAATTATTCAATCCTTAGAACCAAGTGATCGGGGCTACTACTGCGGAGCGATCGGTTGGCTTGATCCTAGCGGTGATTTTGCTTTTAGCGTACCCATCCGTACGGTAGAAATTGAGGATCACATAAACCATGCATCTACTTTTACATTAGGTATAGGTGCTGGCATCACGATTGACTCTAAGCCTGAGCAAGAATGGGACGAATGCCGCGTGAAGGCAGCCTTTCTCTGTAATCTCTTAAGCGATGTTGGGGTATTTGAAACTATTTTAGTAAAAGCATCTGCACCACAACACGTATCCCTTCATATGGTTCGCTTAGAAAAATCAGCGCAAGCTCTTGGCATCCCCTTTTCTTCCTCGAATACAAAAAACTATATTGAGGATGCTTGTAATGCTTGTATAGCCTCCACACCCAATAAGCAGTATCGACTGAGGATAGATCTAGCACCCGATGGAAAACTGACGCATCAACTTACAGCGCTTAATCCCATAACAGATCCTGTCAAGATATTTTGGGCTAGCGAGATACTAAAGGGTGCAAATGCAGGATTAATGCATTCTGGAAATATACTGCTGGGTCATAAAGTCACGAGTCGTGATGCTTATGATCAAGGCTGGAAAGCAGCCGAAATACTCGGTGGATTTGATGCGCTCTTTATTAATGAGCAAGGCTTTGTAACAGAGGGTGGGAGAAGCAGCATCTTCATTAAATCCAAGGATGGAAATCAATGGCTTACGCCCCCTATTTCTGCTGGCATCTTGCCTGGCATCATGCGCTCGATTGTTTTAAACGACCCCAAATGGAATGCCCATGAGGCTAACCTCACTATTACAGAGGTAAATGAAGCAAAAGAGATTATGCTGTGTAGTGCGTTGCGCGGCATTCTTCCCGCGTCTTTTTAGAAGGTCTGCATGAAGTTTTGCTCTCACTGCGCTGCATCCATTACCGTAAAAATACCGCTTGATGATTCACGTGAGCGGCATGTTTGCGATGCCTGCGGAATGGTCCACTATCAGAACCCACGTAATGTCGTTGGGACGATTCCTGTGTTTGGGGATCAAGTATTACTTTGTAGAAGAGCTATAGCTCCCCGGCATGGTTACTGGACCCTTCCCGCTGGATTTATGGAGCTAGGTGAAAGCACGAGTGCCGGAGCTGCCAGAGAAACAATGGAAGAAGCTGGTGCAATGGTCACTATGGGCCCGCTCTACTCCCTTTTAAATGTGGCCCATGCTGAGCAAGTCCATTTATTTTATTTAGCTAGCATGACATCACCTGTCTTCAGTGCAGGCGAAGAGAGTCTGGAAGTAGCCCTATTTAGTGAGCATGATATTCCTTGGCAAGAGCTCGCCTTTCCGACAGTGAAGCAAACGTTGGAATGGTTCTTTATTGATCGCGCCGCGGGAATACTCACCGGCAATCATCCGGTAACCGTTCGTAGCAGAGATATTTTGCCTGCTGAAAAAATATGAGCAACATTACTTGGTTAGGCGCACAAGATGCCTTTCCAAATCCTCTTAATACACAAGATCCTGATCCAAGTGTACCGGGCTTAATTGCGGTGAGTGAGCGTATCTACCCTGAGCAGTTAGCGAAAGCCTATCAACTCGGTATTTTTCCTTGGTACTCAGATAATCAGCCGGTACTGTGGTGGTCGCCAAATCCACGCATGGTTCTTAAACCGGTTGAATTTAAATGCCATGATTCACTTAAAAAATCCATTCGGACTTTTTTAAAAGATCCTCAAAAATTACTTTTGGTGGATCATGATTTTGGTGCAGTGTTGCGTTCCTGCGCAACCACACAACGTAAAGATCAAGATGGTACCTGGATTACCCATGAAATCTTAGAAGCCTATACCAATCTGCATGAGCAAGGCCATGCCCACAGCATTGCCATCATGGATCAGGGAAATCTGATTGGTGGACTATATTGCGTAGCATTTGGGGGGATGGTCTTTGGGGAATCGATGTTCAGCCACCAAAGTGATGCTTCTAAAATCGCTCTATCAGCCTTGTGTGGCTGGTGCCTACAACAACAGGTTGAGATGATTGACTGCCAACAAGAAACAGCCCACCTGAGCTCATTAGGGGCAGCACCGATGCCACGAGATCAATTTTTAAGCCATCTGCAGAAGGCCTTAAAGGGGACTAATATAGAGATTCCTTGGGATTTTGACAAAGAGATTCTGCGCTACTGCTTATGACTCAGCTAAAAGAGCTTCCCCTTACGGCCTTGCAATTCTATGCAACTGCACCCTATCCGTGTAGTTATTTACCAGGAAAAATAGCGCGCTCACAAGTAGCTACTCCTTCTCATTTAATTCATGCAGATTTGTATGGCGAGCTCGTAAATGCCGGGTTTCGTCGTAGTGGTTTATATACCTATCGTCCCTACTGTGATGATTGCCAGGCGTGTACCGCAACCCGCATTTTGGTGAAGAATTTTCAAGCCAATCGTAGTCAGCTACGTGCCTTCAAAAAGCATAGTGGCTTAGAGGTACGTATTTTGAACCTAGGCTATCAACAAGAACATTTTGAGCTTTATCAGCAATATCAACATGCCCGTCACCCTAGTGATGAGATGGATCACGATAACCAAGATCAATATATGCAATTTTTATTGCAAAGTCGAGTGAACTCTCGAATTGTTGAATTTAGGGACGGTCTAGATGATGCCAGTCCTGGAAGACTGCGCATGATCAGCATGATAGACATCTTGGAGCAAGGCATCTCCTCGGTCTACACCTTCTTTGACACCAGCAATTCTTCTAGTAGCTATGGAAGCTTCAGTATTCTTTGGCAAATTGGGCAAGCACTAGAGCTGGACTTGCCCTATCTTTACCTTGGCTACTATATTGAGGCAAGTGAAAAGATGGCCTATAAAGCCAACTTTAAGCCTATTGAGGGGCTGATCGATGATCGCTGGCAAGCCCTTAAGCGATAATCAGGTTTCATGATCGATAGTTACCCTTTATTTCGTCCACTGCTTTTTTCTCTAGATGCAGAGCAAGCCCATAACCTTACGCTCGGCAGTTTAGATCGGGCGGAGCGTTGGGGTCTACTGCGTTACCTGATTAAGAAACCAGCAGCAGACCCGCGCAGCATTTGTGGTATTACCTTTCCTAATCCTGTGGGGTTGGCAGCTGGTCTCGATAAAGACGGTAAACATATTGATGCCCTAGGCGCTTTAGGTTTTGGATTTCTAGAAATCGGTACTGTCACTCCCAAACCGCAGCCGGGTAATCCTCAGCCGCGTATGTTTCGCCTGCCTTCAGCTAGTGCCATCATTAATCGCATGGGCTTTAATAATGATGGTGTAAATGCTTGTGTCACCAGGGTACGTGAATCTACGTTCTGGCAAAACGGCGGTGTTGTGGGTTTAAATATTGGTAAGAATGCCAGCACCCCGATTGAAAATGCAGCCAGTGACTATGTCATTGCAATGCAAGCAGTCTATAAAATCGCAACGTATATTACCGTTAATATTTCTTCACCGAATACGCAAAACTTACGGGATCTGCATGGCGAGGAAATGCTGCGCTCCTTACTCATGTCATTGGATCAAGCTAGGCAAAGTCTAAGTAATCAATATGGGGTCCGTAAGCCCCTGTTTCTGAAAATTGCCCCTGATCTAGAGCAAAACGACATTCACTTGATAGCCGATCTATTGCTGGAGTTTGGAATCGATGGCGTGATTGCAACTAATACAACTATCTCTCGTGAGGCAGTCAAAGGTCTAGAATTTAGCGAAGAACTCGGGGGCCTATCTGGCGCACCCGTTCGTCATGCTGCCACTCAGGTCATTCAGATGCTCCATGCCAGACTTGGCAAGCAAATCCCGATCATTGGGGTCGGCGGCATTCTCTCGGGTGCAGATGCCCAGGAAAAGATCAGCGCCGGCGCCAGCCTAGTGCAAATTTATACCGGCTTGATTTACAAGGGGCCTCAACTCGTTACCGACTGCGCTAAAGCCCTCAAAATTTGAGTTTCAAGCACAAGTAAGCAGCTTCATTCTGATTTTTAAGCTCCTGAAACCCTATTAAAGCTTAGCAACATTTCATATTGTGCAATTTTAAGAAAAATCGCTACAATTGATAGCATGACTAACAGTAAGGTTTTAAAAGTGCCAAAAGTACCTGGGGAAGCTAGTAAAACAGCGATCCAGGTGATGGATCGCATGATGAACCTTTTAGATGCCTTAGCAATACAAGAAGAATCCTGCACACTGAAGAGTCTCGCAGAGCAAACTAGCTTACATCCCTCCACTGCACATCGCATCCTGAATGACTTAGTTGCCTGTAGGCTGGTTGAGCGCGGCGAAAGTGGCACTTATCGCCTCGGTTTAAAGCTATTAGAGCTCGGTAACTTAGTCAAAGCACGGCTTTCTGTAAGGGAGGCAGCTCAAGCACCCATGAGAGCGCTTCACAAGCTGACTGGCGAAACGATTAATCTATCGCTACGACAGGGTGATGAGATCGTATATATAGATCGTGCCTATAGTGAACGCTCTGGAATGCAAGTAGTACGCGCTATTGGTGGTAGAGCCCCGCTACACCTCACGTCTGTAGGTAAACTATTTCTAGCAAGCGATGATCCTAGTCAGGTACGCGCCTATGTCACCCGAACCGGCTTATCCGGGCATACCAGAAATAGCATTACTGAAATGGCAAAGTTGGAAGCTGAATTAGATAAAGTGCGGCGACTAGGTCATGGAACAGACAGCGAAGAGCTGGAACTTGGTGTTAGCTGTATTGCCGCAGAAATATTTGATGACAGTGGCAAGCTGACTGCTGGACTTTCACTCAGCTCACCCACCGATCGCATTCAGACAGAGTGGTTAAAGCTGTTACAAGACACTGCACTACAAATCTCTAAAGGACTGGGCTACAAACCCAAAGTCCCCGAATCTACTTAATAATGTTATTGGCCTTACATTAAGCGACGGATTGCTTGGGGCCCATCAACTGATATCCGCTCATACCAATCTCGCACCCTAACTGCATCAGCAAAGCGCGACTGCGTTCCAACCGAATCTAGAAAAATGAGAAGTAAGGGTGTGTTGTTAACTCGTGCCTGCATTACCAAACATTTACCAGCAGCATTAATAAATCCTGTTTTTTGCAAACCGATATTCATATCTCCTGCTCGCACCAATCGATTGGTATTTAAAAACTTTTGCGGGCGGTTAGCGATCACCATCGTGAGATCCGGCCAGGTTGAAAATTCTCGAATCATCTTATATTGGTACGAGGCATTTAGCAGCTTGGCAAGATCTTCTGCAGAGGCTACATTCTCACTCATGAGGCCTGTAGGATCAGCAAAACGGCTATGCGTCATACCAATTTCTTTTGCTTTGCTATTCATAGCCGACACAAATGCGGGCATACCACCGGGATAATTTCTACCTAGCGTATAGGCCGCACGATTTTCGGAAGACATTAATGCAAGCAATAAAGCCTCTTCTCTTGTTAACACGGTGCCGCCAGCGAGTCGTGAAGTTTTATAACTGCGTACATCATCTGCATTAATCACCAGTGTCTCATCGAGAGGCAATTTAGAGTCAAGGACCACGATTGCGGTCATTAGCTTTGTAATAGAAGCGATCGGCAGACTCACTGAAGAGTTTTTCTCAAAATACACTTCATTGGTATCTTGATTGACCACCATCGCAACACTCGATTTAAGACTAAGATCATCATTTTGGCCTCGTAGACCCAAGGCCGTTGCAAACGAAGGTCTTGAAACTACCTCAGGCTTTGCTGGACGAGTCACAGTGGTACGAACTACCTTCTGATTTTTAGCGGGCTTGGCTGCTTTCTTGGGATCCGACTTTGCATTGGTGCTGGTATTTTTCTTTACCGCTGTCTTGCTGCCTTTGTTTGCATTAGAAGTTTGAGTATCTTTGCTGTTGGCAGACACGTTAATGGACATACCAAATGCAATAAAGGCAAGAAAAGCCAAAAGCCAAAATCGATTCAAAACCATCCCAAAATACCTCTCAAAACTTTACACATACAGAATGATAGTGAACTTTTGACCAGACACAGTTTTATTGGCCTGAAACAAGCAAAATAAGGTGATGTTGGACTGAGCGTCATTCGGCAATAGTGGCCACAGTATTAGATTTACGCATATTCACTAAGACCACTCCTGTCATAGTCAGCGCTAAACCCGCCGCCATCAAAATAGTAAACGGCTCGTCAAAAAAGAACCAGGCCAATGCTGCGGTAGTTGGGGGCGTCAGGTAGAGAAAACTCGTCACCTTAGTGGCCGCACCTTTGCGAATCATCATGAAGAGCAGGCTAATCGATCCAATCGATAGAGGAAAGATAGACCATAGCATGGCTCCAATTACAGGAAGATTCCAGACCATGACACCTGTTTCAAAGAAATACATACAAAAGAAACATAGAATGGCAGACACTCCAAACTGAATACATGAGCCAGCCCTCAAATCAAATACTGGGCAGTACTTCTTTTGATACAAGGTACCAAAGGTGATCGAAAGTAAGGCAGTAAAGGCTAAGGCATAACTAAAAAGTGGAATATGAGAAAATCCAACTTTCTCAAAAACAACCAAAGCCACACCAGCAAATCCAAATGCCAAGCCAATCCATTGGGTCTTCGTTACTTTTTCAGAAATCCATCCTGCAAACCAAGCAGTCAGGATGGGCTGTAAACCAACAACAATAGCAACTAATCCAGCCGACATGCCCAAGTGCACTGCAAACCAAACGCCCAGTAAATAACCAAATTGCATTAGTACCCCGGCAATCGCAATATGCTTTGTTTGTGACCAGCTTGGCCAGGTCATTGTCCAGATCAGGCTCAGGCAAGCCATCACCAGCAACACGCCTATAAAACGCCAAAATAGAAAGGTGGCTGGCTCCACATAAGGCATTGCCAACCTTGCGATAACAAAACCCGAGCTCCAAATCAGGACAAATAAAGGGGCTATCAGGTGATCCAGCTTTAAACGCATAAGTTACTTATTGAAAATAGTGGATTTTTAGTTAAGCTTTCAATTTTAGGCCCTTTTAAGCTGTAATCGGAATAAATCAAAGATACGGATACTTTACATTGCAAGGCAGCATAAATTCTCATTCATGCAACATGGGTATAGAAAGAAAGTCCAAAAAAACTCAATAAGGGCGCAGAATGGATCAAGCACTCAAAAAAGGAATGCATATGAATTTGACCCCCGAACAGATTGCAGCCGCACAAAAAGCAAATTTAGAAACCTTAAGTGGCTTAACCAACCAAGCCTTACAAAGTATTGAAAAATTAATTGCACTCAACACACATATTGCAAAACAAAGTTTAAGTGCCAGTATGAGTAATGCCAAAAAAGCACTTGAGGTAAAAGATATACAGCAACTGCTTGCGCATCAAGCACAAGCAGTGCAGCCTATTGCAGAAAAAATTATGGCCTATAGTCGTCATTTATATGACTTGGCTCATGAAACGCAAGCGAGCTTTACTGAAACTGCTGAAAAAGAAATGCAAGCAGGCCAACATAAAATCAATGCCTTGGTTGAAGACTGGACAAAAAATGTGCCCCCAGGTTCTGATGCTGCTGTAATTGCTATGAAACAAGCCATTGCTTCGGCGAGCACCGTGTATGAGCAAAGTCAAAAAGCAGTCAAGCATGCTGTGGAAATAGCACAAACCAATTTAAGCAGTACAACTGATGCTCTGATGAAGGCAGCTCAAACAGCTAATAAAACTTCTAATAAAGCCGGTAGCAAAAAATAGGTATTTATCTTGTGCAACTAAGAGATGCACCTGAGTAAAAAAGCGCCTATTAAGGCGCTTTTTTACATTTATAAGCAGAAAATATTATGAGAAGTTAATGTGCTTTCTTTTTCACTGGAGGAAGATCAGTGCAATGGCCCAGTGCAGCCTCAGCAGCAATGCCTACTGACTCACCTAATGTGGGATGTGGATGAATGGTCTTAGCAATATCAACAGCATCAGCTCCCATCTCAATGGCTAAGCAGACTTCACCAATTAAATCACCGGCATGGGTGCCAACAATACCGCCGCCAATAATACGTTTGCTACTGGCATCAAAAATTAACTTAGTAAATCCTTCGTCTCGTCCATTGGCGATCGCCCTGCCACTCGCCGCCCAAGGAAATAAGCCCTTCTCATAAGCAATACCCTGTGCCTTACATTGCTCTTCTGTGAGGCCAGCCCAGGCTACTTCAGGATCGGTATAAGCTACAGAAGGTATCTGCTTAGCATCAAAATAAGACTTCTCACCTGCAGCAACTTCTGCTGCTACATGACCTTCATGAACAGCCTTGTGCGCCAGCATCGGCTGACCCACAATATCGCCAATTGCAAAAATATGATTAACATTTGTGCGCATTTGATTATCAACAGAAATAAAACCACGCTCATCTACTACAACCCCAGCAAGGGCAGCATCAATCTTTTTACCATTTGGCGTACGCCCTACTGCGACTAAAACGAGGTCATAGATCTGAGGCCCTGCAGGTGCATTATCTCCCTCAAAGCTCACTACAATTCCGTTGGCCGTTGCTTCAGCTTTACTAGCGCGAGTTTTGAGCATGATATTTTCAAAACGACCTGCGTTGAATTTCTCCCAGACCTTTTCTAAATCACGATCAGCTCCAGCCATCAAGCCATCCAGCATTTCTACAATATCAATCTGGGCACCTAAGGTGCTATAGACCGTAGCCATCTCTAAACCAATGATGCCGCCACCAATGACTAACATGCGTTTTGGGATACTCTTTAATAGCAAAGCACCTGTACTGTCGACCACCCTTGGATCTTTAGGCATAAATGGCAACATCACTGGCTGGCTACCTGCAGCAATAATCGCCTTCTCAAACCGAATGACTTCTTTTTGGCTAGTGAGCGTTTGACCTTCGCCACTCGTTAAAGTAACTTCCACATGATGCGCATCTAAAAAGTGGCCAAGTCCGCGCACCACCTTCACTTTACGCGCCTTCGCCATGCCCGCCAGGCCACTGGTTAACTTACCAATCACGGAATCTTTATAGCCGCGCAATTGATCAATCTCAATCTTAGGTGCGCCGTAGCTAATGCCATGCTTTGCCATGGTTTTGACTTCATCCATGACTGCAGTGGTGTGCAATAAAGCCTTAGAGGGAATACAGCCCACGTTCAGACAGACACCGCCTAAGGTAGCATAGCGCTCTACTAAAACAACATTCTTTCCTAAGTCTGCACTACGAAAGGCTGCGCTATAGCCACCAGGCCCCGCACCGAGTACAAGCACTTCACACTCATGATCAACTTTTCCGGCATATTGGCTAGCGCTAGCGATAGTAGCTACAGAAGCAGCAGCTGGGACCAGAGTTTGAATCTGAGCTGTGGCTGCTTCAGCGGCAGGAGCCGCTGCAATTGCCGTAACTGAATTAGCTACTACTTCTATTTCAGCGACGATACTGCCTTTACTAACCTTATCACCTGCCTTTACTGACAAACTAATAATCGTACCGGCAGCATCAGAAGGAATTTCCATCGTTGCCTTGTCAGACTCTAATACCAATAGAGCCTGCTCTTTTTGAATGACATCACCCACCTTCACCAATACTTCAATAATTGGAATATCTGAGTTGTCACCAATATCTGGAATGAGAATCGTTTGCTTAGCCATAAATCCTCCTTATAGAACTGAACGACGGAAGTCGGACAAGAGGTGGGCAATATACACATTAAAGCGTGTTGCTAAGGCGCCATCGATCACGCGATGATCCGCCGTCAAAGAAAGCGGGCAAATTAAGCGAGGGGCGAACTGTTTGCCGTCCCATACAGGCTTTATTGCTGCTTTACTGACACCTAAAATAGCCACCTCTGGGGCGTTCACAATCGGAGCAAAGTAAGTGCCGCCTATACCGCCTAAAGAGGAGATAGTAAAACTGGCGCCCTGCATTTGATCTGGTTTTAATTTGCCATCTCTTGCTAAAGCAGCAAGCTCTGAGGTCTCTTTGACTAACTCAAAAATTCCTTTTTTATCTGCATCACGAATCACTGGAACTACTAAGCCGTTTGGGGTATCAGCAGCAAATGCAATATTGATATGTTTCTTGAGAACCAAGTCATCGCCGTCAATCGAAGAATTAAATTCTGGATATTTCTTCAAAGCAGATACAGCAGCTTTCATAATGAATGCCAGCATCGTAATTTTGAGGCCCTGCTTTTCATTCTCTTTATTAGTAGCTACCCGAAATGCTTCTAAGTCGGTAATATCAGCATCTTCGTGATACGTGACTGCCGGAATCATGACCCAATTTCGACTTAAATTCGCCGCAGTGATTTTCTTAATCCGACTTAATGGCTGACGTTCAATCGCACCAAACTTTTCAAAATCGACTTTTGGCCAAGGCAATAAATTAAGGCCTCCCAAACTACCGCTTGATGTGCTAGGGGCGCTAGAAGCAGAGGCGCCACCACTCATTACTGATTTCACAAAAGCCTGAACATCATCCTGAGTAATTCTGCCTTTTGGCCCTGACCCACAGACTTGATGAATACTTACCCCTAGCTCGCGAGCAAACTTCCGAACTGAAGGACTAGCATGGCTTGCACTGGCATCCGCTGCAATAATAGATGGTATTACAGGGGCTGGTACAACGGCACGAGCAACTGGCAGTGCTGCTGCTGGAGCAACGGGAGCAGTAGCTGGAGTAGGTACGGCAGCAATCGCTACCGAGGCTGTTTCTGTAGCTTGTGCAGAGGAAGCACCACCCTCTTCAATTACCAGCACGATGCTACCTTCCGATATGGAATCACCTACCTTCACTTTGATTTCCTTCACGACACCTGCGTGTGATGAAGGAATGTCCATAGTGGCCTTGTCTGACTCCAAGACAACAATAGACTGCTCTTTTTCAATCTGGTCGCCCACTTTAACCAACACTTCAATTACAGGCACATCCTTATAGTCCCCAATATCAGGAACTTGAATATTCATCATTTGGCTCATATTGTTTGTCTCTTATCAAACCGTCATTGGGTTTGGTTTGGTGGTGTCGATCTTGTACTTCTGAATCGCTTCTGCCAGTTTTGAACGATCGAGTTGACCTGCATCCACTAAAGAACGTAAGGCAGTAATTACAATCCAGCGACGATCAACTTCAAAGAAATCCCGTAAATTTTCACGAGTATCTGAACGACCAAAGCCATCGGTACCTAGCACCTCAAAACGACGACCCATATGCTGAATCGCTGGACGGATTTGATCGGCAAATAGACGGACATAATCGGTCGCCGCAATCACAGGACCTATCGTATCTTTGAGGCATTTCTCAACATGAGATAAGGTAGGTGTAGCAGCTGGGTGTAATAAGTTATTGCGATGTACCGCATTCCAATCACGCCCTAGTTCTGTAAAACTTGGACAACCCCATAGGTCAGAAGCAACATTCCAATCTTGATGCAAGATCTGGGCAGCTTCGATCACCTCACGGAAGATCGTGCCAGAGCCGAGTAACTGCACGCGTAATTTGGCATTTACATCGCCTACCGAAGTGAGTTTATACATACCCTTAATGATGTCTTGCTCAGCGCCCTTAGGCATCGCAGGATGTGCATAGTTCTCATTCATCAAAGTAATGTAGTAATAGACATCCTCTTGATCTGTCAACATGCGACGCATACCATCCTGAATTACAACAGCGACCTCAAATGAAAATGAAGGGTCATAACTAATACAGTTCGGTACTGCAGAGCTCCACACTTGACTATGGCCATCCTCGTGTTGCAGTCCTTCGCCGTTCAAAGTAGTCCTACCAGCAGTTCCGCCTAATAAGAAACCGCGACTCCGCATATCACCCGCTGCCCAGGCTAAGTCACCAATGCGCTGGAAACCAAACATCGAGTAGAAGATATAAAACGGCAACATCGGTACGCCATGGGTAGAGTAAGCAGTAGCGGCGGCGATCCAATCGCACATACCACCCGCCTCATTAATCCCCTCTTGCAAAATCTGACCGGTCTTGTCCTCCTTGTAGAACATCAGTTGATCATGATCTTCTGGGGTGTATAACTGTCCTAATTGACTCCAAATACCCAGTTGACGGAACATCCCTTCCATACCAAAGGTACGAGATTCATCTGGAACAATTGGAACAACACGCTTACCAAGCACCTTATCGCGCACCACCGTATTGAGAATACGAACAAAGGCCATCGTGGTTGAAATCTCACGACCTTCCGAAGTAGCCTCAAGCAATGGGGCAAATACTTCTAGTGCAGGCACAGGCAGACTCTCTGCCTTCATGCGACGTTGCGGTAAATAGCCGCCTAATTCTTGGCGACGCGCTTTCATATAATCTAGCTCAGGGCTACCCTCAGCAAACTTCACTAAAGGCATTTCGTCTAATTCTTCATCTTTGACAGGAATCTCAAGGCGATCACGGAAGCGCCGCACATCGTCAGCATTCATCTTTTTTGCTTGGTGTGCAATATTCATCGCCTCACCAGAACCACCCATGCCGTAACCCTTAATCGTATGCGCCAGAATCACCGTTGGCTGGTCTTTATGGTTAATGGCAGCATGAAAGGCAGCAAATACTTTATGGGGGTCATGGCCACCACGATTTAGTTGCCAAATTTCATCATCGCTCCAATCACTGACAAGTGCTTTGAGTTCGGGTGTATTAAATACCTTGTCGCGAACATAAGTACCATTCTTTGCTTTCATGGTTTGATATTCGCCATCCACAATTTCGCCGAGGCGCTGCATCAAAATACCTTTTTTATCGCGTGCGAATAAGGCATCCCAGTGGCCACCCCAAACTACTTTAATCACATTCCAACCAGAACCACGGAACTCACCCTCGAGCTCTTGAATAATCTTGCCATTACCACGCACAGGCCCATCTAGACGTTGTAAATTACAGTTCACAACAAAAATGAGATTGTCTAATTTTTCACGCCCCGCCATACCAATAGCACCCAGAGATTCTGGCTCATCGGTTTCACCATCACCCAAAAATGCCCAAACTTTACGATTGGCTGATTGAATAAAGCCGCGATCTTGCATGTAGCGCATAAAGCGTGCTTGATAAATTGCCATGATGGGACCAAGCCCCATCGATACCGTAGGGAACTGCCAAAAATCAGGCATTAGCCACGGATGTGGATAGCTCGATATACCCTTGCCACCAACCTCTTGGCGGAAGTGATTCAGCTGCTCATCTGACAAGCGCCCCAACATATAAGCACGGGAGTAAATACCAGGCGCAGAATGTCCTTGTACAAAGATGAGATCTCCTCCATGTTCTGGTGAAGGCGCATGCCAAAAATGGTTGAAGCCCACGTCATACAAAGTAGCGGCAGATTGGAAAGATGAAATATGGCCGCCCACGTTGGTATCTTTATTGGCACGCAGGACCATCGCCATTGCATTCCAGCGTGTATAGGAACGGATACGGTGCTCAATATTTTGATCACCTGGTAAACGTGCCTGCTGATCCACAGGAATCGTATTGATATAGGGTGTTTCAGCATGAAATGGCTGATTAACACCATTGACTCTGGCATGAGAGATTTGCTGATCAATGAGAAAGGCTGCACGGGAAGCGCCCTCGTTTCGGATCACACCATCTAAAGCCTGTAACCATTCTTGAGTTTCACCTGGGTCGACATCTTGCTCACCCGCACCACCCAAAATTTGATCTGGAACTGCCGCCATAACTGCCTCCGTGAAATAAATCTATCTGATTACATTCTTTATAACGGGTATTTTAGAAAGGTATATGGGTGTAAACAAGATATTTTCCACATAATGAATATATATTTCACTATATGGAAATTTGCTGCATTGCAAGTTAAAGTCAATGTAGATCAATTGAGGGGCTAGATCAGGCAAAATAAAGCAATTACATGAAAAAAATAGCACCATATATCTGGAAACTGAAGCCCCTTCAGTGGATTCGACGCATTCGAGGTTTTAGGCTGGTTTACACCCCTCTCTTGGCGATCATCATCTTCACAGGGGTCATGGGAATCATATTAGGAGCTTTACAGCTTCAAGAAAAAGATCAGCAAGAATCTGCTCTCTACAGAGAGCTATCCATTGCAAAGCAACGGATCCAATTACGATTTACCAATAATGTAGACGTTCTGCAATCCATGGGACGCGATTACGTCAGCATAAATAATTCCAGTAATGTGAAGTCGGCGTTTATAAGTCAGGCAGAAAATCTATTACAAAGCAATCGCGAAATTGCACAAATACTTTGGATTGATGAAAGTAGCCAACGTCAGTGGATAGCGCCAACGATCAATCTGAAGAGAGATTGGTTTAATCATCCCGATAACGCTCCTGTCATTAGTGCGGCGCTCAAAAAAACTATTGAACTCAGTGCAGCTACCAACCGACCAGCATTTAGTCAATTTATTACGCTGAAAATCCCGACCAACGAATCCACCGCCAGAGAAGTACGTCATATATTTTGGCAAACGATTCCCCAGGTATCTGAAAATGAGACTAAGGGAATGGTGGCGGTCTTGTATACAGCACAGGGTTTATTGGACCTCATCCCGGGTGAGCTGAAAAGCCAATATCGCTTTACCTTGCTAACAGATAACGAAAAAGTCCTGGCGATTTCATCGGATAAAAATACGCCGAGACGTGCGTTCAGTAATCAAACCACCCTAGACATGGGAGTGCTCAGTCCTAATCTCATTTTGCGTATTGATACCTATCCACCGGCAACCAATCTCACTTTCCGAATGTTGATTGGCGTGGTACTAGGTTTAAGTGCATTCGTGATATGGAGTCTATGGTCAGTACTAAAACAGATGCAAGTTCGACAAGAAGTAGAGGCAACACTGCGTGCTGAGACCAATTTTCGTAGTGCTATGGAGAACTCCACACCAGTTGGTATTCGTGCGCACGATATGAATCGCGCGATCACCTATGTGAATCCCGCATTCTGTGAAATGACGGGATGGTCAGCAGCAGAATTAATAGGCCTGGAGCCCCCCTTTCCATTTTGGCCTGAAGCGCAAAAAAATGATTTGAGTGAAAGGATGAATCTTGCACTCGAGCTATCTAAAAACCAAGAAAAGAAAATTGGCATGGAGGGCTCAATCGTCAATCGTAATGGCACCATCCTTCAAACACGTACCTTTATTGCTCCATTAATTAATGAAAAGGGTCAGCAGACAGGATGGGTTACTTCCTTAATTGATATTTCAGAGCCAAAGAAAATTCGTGAGGAACTCGCTGCTTCTCAGGATCGTTTTATTACTGTACTAGAAGGTTTAGATGCAGCGGTATCTGTAGTATCCAAAGAATCTGGCGAACTCCTTTTTGCAAATCGTTTTTATCGAGAACGTTTTGGAGGAAATGCTCAGGGACATTTTGAATTAGCGGGTGGTAATGTAGCTCAATCCGGTGAGATCGCACCCGCTATTGAATCACCCTCTTTATATCAAGAGTCCGAGTCAGAAGAAATTCAATTGCTTGATGAATCTACAGGCGCTTCAAAATGGTATGAAGTGAGGAGACGTTTTGTTCCATGGGTCGATGGAGATATTGCGCAACTCTTAATCGCTACGGATATTACGATTCGCATTGAAGCTAATGAACTGATGCGCCAACAAGAAGAACGTATGCAATTTTCTAGCCGCTTGACTACGATGGGGGAAATGGCTTCCTCTTTAGCGCATGAATTAAATCAACCACTCTCAGCTATCTCTAATTACTGTATGGGTGTTATCAAGCGCCTACAGGGTAACCTAGACCCCTCACTACAAACGGATATTATTCCAGCTTTACAAAAAGCCTCTGATCAAGCCTATCGAGCTGGAACGATTATTCAGCGTATTAAGGGCTTTGTGAAACGGAGCGAGCCCCAACGTAAGCCCAGCGATATCAACGAAATTGTTAATGATGCTGTCGGCTTGGTAGAAATTGAAGCTCATCGCCATCGCTTTAGCATCACAGCGAAAGTCACTGAAAATCTACCCCTAGTAGATATTGATCCTGTCTTAATTTTGCAAGTTCTCGTCAACTTACTTAAAAATTCCCTAGATAGCTTAAGAGAGGTTTACCCCCTTTCATCTAGATGGTCAGCCCCATCCGTGACAATATCTGCTGATCTAGATACCAGTACCTTCCCCGCTATGTTGCGGATCCAGGTCACGGATGCCGGGGCTGGAATCGCAGAAACCGTGATTGAGCGCATGTTTGAGCCCTTTTTTAGCACTAAAAATGATGGAATGGGCATGGGATTGAATATTTGTCGCTCCGTGATTGAGTCCCACCAAGGGCGTTTATGGGCAAAAAATCACATGGACGTCGAACAGACAAAGCGATCAGGCTGTACCTTTACAATACTACTACCCCTTGAAATCCCAGGTTCTATCAGTAATTTGTAATTTTTGTTTTTTGATTGATTTGTGAGAACTCATATGAATACCGGTGCCCCTATAAAAACCAATCAAACTGAAGTGGTTTATGTTGTAGATGATGATGAAGCAGTTCGTGACTCCCTCACCTGGCTATTAGAAAGTAATGGCTATGTTGTGCGCTGTCATGCCAGTGCAGAACGCTTTCTTCAATCCTTACAAAGCACGGACAAAACGACTATTTCTTGCGCCATATTAGATGTTCGAATGTCTGGAATGTCCGGTCTTGAACTCCAAGAGAAACTCATTAGCGAGAATTTCCCTATGCCAGTCGCTTTTATTACAGGTCACGGCGATGTATCTATGGCTGTATCCACTATGAAGCGTGGCGCAGTGGATTTTGTTGAAAAACCTTTTAAAGAAAATGATCTTTGTAGCTTAGTTGATCGGATGCTTGTTAAAGCACGCGTCGATTACTCTCAAGCAAGTCAACATAAGATTACTCAAAGCCTCCTTGGTAAACTGACAGGTCGTGAGCGTCAAGTGCTAGAGCGCATTGTTGCCGGACGCCTCAATAAGCAAATTGCTGATGACTTAAGTATTTCTATTAAAACGGTAGAAGCACATCGTGCCAATATCATGGAGAAATTAAAGGTCAACACTGTAGCCGATCTACTCCGACTCGCACTCTCAGATCCACAACCTCATTGATATTTACTCTATGCCCGCACAACTGCTTGACGGAATTGCTCTATCCAAAAAACTACGCACTGAAATTGCTGCACGCGGAGCTATTGTTACTGCCAAAGGCGTCAGGCCAGGTTTAGCCGTCATTGTTGTTGGTGAAAATCCAGCAAGTCAGGTATATGTTCGTAATAAAGTGAAAGCCTGTGAAGATGTTGGCTTTCATTCTGTACTAGAAAGATACTCTGTAGAGCTCGGTGAAGAAGAATTGCTTGCACGTATTGCCACACTCAATGCTGATCCGTCTATCCATGGCATTTTGGTGCAACTGCCACTGCCTGAGCATATTGCAGCTGAACGCGTTTTAGAGGCTATTGCTCCAGAAAAAGATGTAGATGGATTTCATGTGGCAAATGCCGGAGCACTCATGGTCGGTCAACCCTCTTTTAAGCCCTGCACTCCTTATGGTTGTATGAAAATGCTGGAAAGTATTGAATATCCTATTCGTGGTGCACGTGCTGTGATTGTTGGTGCATCGAATATTGTCGGTAAGCCAATGGCTATGCTATTACTCCAAGCAGGTGCGACGGTCACTATTTGCAATAGCAAAACCCGTGACTTGGCACATCACACCAAAGATGCTGACATCTTGGTGGTTGCTACTGGTAAACCTAGAATGATTACCGGTGAAATGGTGAAGACTGGTGCTGTCGTCATTGATGTTGGTATCAATCGCTTACCTGATGGCAAGCTTTGTGGCGATGTGGATTTTGATGCTGCGAAGTATATTGCTGGCTGGATCACACCAGTGCCGGGTGGAGTTGGACCCATGACCATTACGATGTTGTTAATGAATACCCTTGAGGCCGCTGAAAAAGCAGCTAAATATTAATCTTTGATTAGTTACTCATAGTTACGAAGTTGTCACTCCAGCAATACTCACCTATTGCCATTAGCAATTTTCAGTGCTTCTGGCATCCTGCGTAATAGCAGCATAGCTAAGATTCCGAGTGCTGGTCCCGGTAAGAGAATTAAAAAGACCCATTGCCAACTATTAAGATGTGTTGCTGCTAAAGGCAGTAACCAGATCGTCACTACCGTCAACATAAAGCCAATTCCCAGTTGCATAGTTAATGCCGTGCCAATATACATAGGATCACCAAGCTCCGTCACGATCGTAGAAAATTGCGCCGAGTCTGCGACGACTGTAAAACCCCAAATGAGTCCGATAGTAATTAAAAGCCATAAAGGTCCATCAAATACGAACCCAGCCAACAGTGCGCACATACCGGAGATGCCCATCATCAAGCTGGTAGTAGCAGTTCTTCCCCATCGATCCCCCAAAATTCCGCCAACAGCACAACCCAAAGCACCAACTCCAATGACCGCAAAGGTAAAGAATGAGGCTGAACTTGCATCACCTACACCCTGCTCAATCAATGCCATCCGAGCAAATGTCAGAAACCAGGCCCACATCGCATACAACTCCCACATGTGACCAAAATACCCCAGGCTAGCAAGCACAATGCCTCGGTTTTTAAATACTTGCCCCATGCGACCTAAATTAAATGGTGCACGTGGAAATGGAAATGGACCCTCATGGACAAATAGCTGAAGAATCAATGCGCCTAAGAGTGTTGCGAGGGTTGTAGCGACAATCACTATCTCCCATCTAAGACCACCAATAGCATTAATAAAATGGGGTGAGGCAGATCCTAAAGTAATTGCCCCTACTAAAGCACCCAATGCAACACCGCGACCTTTTGTAAACCAAGTTGCTATTAACTTTAAAGATGGCGGATACACCAGCGCAAGAAACATGCCCGTCAAAATACGAAAGAAAATTGCGAGGTATGCACTATCTGTTAGCAACATCCCAGCATTCGCGATGGCAGCGCCAATCGATCCGTAGATCATCAGTCTTTTACCAGAGATGATGTCTGAAAGACTCATAACACTAGAACCAACTGCACCAATTACAAATCCGACTTGCACCCCAATCGTTAGCCATGCTGACAGGGTTGGCGTGAGGCTCCAAATATCTCTTAACTGAGGAATAACCGCGGTGGCTGAAAACCAGGTAGTCATCGACAGCACAATGCAAATAGATAATATGAAAAGGATAAGCCAACGACCTGCTGGCTGAACATCATTAGGTAGATTCATATTCAATGAACTGATAAGTCTCTTTTGTAAAATACAGTCTTGCAAGTCTAATACGTAAAATATGATGCGATAAAAATATCTAACTTTCAGACCAATTAACGTATGCGTCCATTAATTTACTCGTCAAATGCGCATGTGGATGATCCTTTTTCTCTACAAACACAACATCTCGATGTAATCCTGACAGAGAAATAAACTGCAATGTCTTATCATTTGAAACTTCACTACCAGGCTGGATTGGCAGTACAGATACGCCAATGCCATGCTTGATTAATGAAATAATGGCTTCCTGTGAATCTAACTCCATCACCACATGGGTTTTAATACCTAGTTTTTGTATAAACTGTTCAGCCTTTCCCCCAACCCATGTACTACGGTCAAATGCAATGTATGGCTGAGCCTCTAATATCTTGGCCAGCTGGGTATAAGGCATTGTTTTCGCCATCACCAATGCAAATGGCTCTGTATAAAGAGGGCGAATCATTAAATCGGTAGTGATTGATTTTGGTGGCCTGGTAATAATTGCTGCATCTAAGATGCCATCTTGCACCTGAGTAAATAAGGTTGGGGAAATACCAGCCATGATTCGAATGTCAAGATCAGGAGATTCTATTTTTAAGTTTTGCAAAATAGGAGGTAGAACGCCGATGAGCGCACTATTAATTACTCCAATTGTGAGCTTTCCAGCAGGTTTGCTTGGCTGACTTAAGGCAAGCATTTCGCTGTGCAAAGTCAATATTTGTTCTGCCACAGGAAGAAGTCGATACCCTAAGGACGTAAGACTTAAGGATCTTTGGGTGCGATGAAATAACGATCCTCCCAGCCTCTCCTCTAAAAGTTTGAGCTGAACGCTCACAGCAGCTGAGGACTGGTGAACACTTTTTGCAGCCGCTGCAACGGTTCCCAGTTGATTAAAAGCCAAAAAAGCTCTTAAGGCACGTATAGACATATCTCATATTATTACACAATCATCGGAAAATCCGATGCTTAAATCAAATAAATTTAGGTTTACTAATTAAATATTTATTACTAGGATGGGTAAAACTACAAAGGAGGCATCAATGAAACATCTCAAATTAGTAATTAAGGGCGTATTCACCTCGCTTGTTTTAATCACCTCAATGAATGTTTTGGCAGCCTGGCCAGATAAACCCATCACGCTTATCGTCCCCTTTCCCCCTGGCGGAAATACGGATCTCATTGCGCGCTTAATAGCCCCGTCATTGAGCACGAAGCTTGGACAACCCGTAATAGTAGAAAATAAACCCGGCGCTGGAAGTATGATTGGTAGCCAGTATGTAGCGCGCTCTAAGGATGGACATACCTTTTTAATGGGCACCTTTGCTAATGTCCTCAATGAGTTTTTCTATAGAAATAAACTGGTTGATCTTCGTAAAGATCTAGTTCCAGTGACCCAAGTACTCACAATTGCCAACTATTTTGCAACTGCGCCAAACTCAAAGATTAATTCTATAGCGGACATCATCAGTCAATCAAAAGCAAATCCAGGCAGCCTCTCTTGCGGTAGTAGTGGCGTTGGAACAAGCGGTCATTTAGCCTGTGAAATGTTAGTGCAACGAACCGGCATCAAGCTTAATATTATTCCTTATAAAGGTGGGGCTCCAGCAATCACAGATGTGATTGGTGGCCATACGAATTTCTTAGCAATCAATGAAGTACTGCCCCATATTCGAGATGGTCGCATGAAAGGCTTAGCTATTACCTCCGAAAAGAGATCTCCGCTTGCACCTGAACTAGCCCCAGTATCTGATACCGTTCCTGGCTATGACCTAGTTTCTTGGTATGGTGTATTTGCGCCGGCCAATACTCCTACAGATGTAGTCTCAAAGTTAAATACAGAAATCGTAGCTGTAATTAAAGAACGTGCAGTTCAAGACCGCATTATGTCGCTTGGTGCATCTCCTGTTGGAAACTCACCCAAAGAATTTGCAGAGTTTATAAATAATGATCTAGTTAAATGGGAAAAAGTCATTAAACCTATGAATATTTATCTTGACTAACACCCAATAAGGATCCCTATAAATGAAAGTAACTGCTGTAGAAACTATTGAGTGTGATGCTGGCTGGCGAAACTATTACTTTGTCAAAATAAGTACCGATAAAGGAATTGTTGGTTGGAGTGAGTATGACGAAGGATTTGGCTCGCCTGGAGTGGGAGCGATCATTGAGAAACTCAAAGGCCGTTTAATTGGTCAGTCAGTCAATAATCATGAGCAATTTTTTCAACTTGCTTACTGCCTCACTAGACCAGCCACTGGTGGCGTAATTGGTCAAGCAATGGGTGCAATAGAGAATGCATTACTGGATGCAAAAGCAAAAGGTTTAGGCGTTCCGTGCTATGAATTACTGGGGGGAAAGTTAAGAGACCAAGTACCTGTTTATTGGTCTCACTGCCCCACCTGGAGAATTAAC
Organism: Polynucleobacter antarcticus; assembly: GCF_013307245.1. Taxonomy (NCBI): domain Bacteria; kingdom Pseudomonadati; phylum Pseudomonadota; class Betaproteobacteria; order Burkholderiales; family Burkholderiaceae; genus Polynucleobacter; species Polynucleobacter antarcticus. The sequence continues at coordinate 947,953 of NZ_CP028941.1, read as the reverse complement.
CATCCTCAGTTTTATGGCAATGCAGTCACTGATTTAGAGGGCGTCAAGAAAACTGCTGCGGAGGTAAAAGCGCGCGGATTTACAGCATTAAAAACAAATCTATTCATCCATGAAGATGGGCCAGCATTTGCCTGGAGGCCTGGCTTTGCAGTTCCGTTTAAACCAGAATTACCAGTCACGCCTAAATTAATTCGCAACATTCGCCAGCACCTAGAAGCACTCAGAGAAGGAGGCGGGCCAGACCTCGGCATACTAATCGATATAAACTTTAATGCAAAACCCGAAGGCCTTTTAAAGCTACTAAGAGCTTTAAGTGACCTTGACTTATTTTGGGTAGAAATAGATTCATATACGCCTAAGGGATTGGCTTATGTCCGTCAACATAGCCCCTTCCCTATCAGCTCTTGCGAAACACTCATCGGCATGAAAGAGTTTTTACCGTTCTTTGAGTATCAAGCAATGGATGTGGCCATTATTGACGGTGTATGGAATGGTATGTTTCAAGCATTAAAAATAGCTGCCCTAGCGGATGCGCATGATGTCAATGTGGCTCCTCATAATTTTTATGGTGATTTATGTACTTTGATGAATGCCCATTTTGCGGCAGCTGTCCCTAATTTACATATTATGGAAGTAGATATTGATCGACTGCCATGGGAAGGCGAATTATTTACCCATGCTCCGGAATTTAAAGATGGTTGCTTAATAGTGCCAGATCGCCCAGGCTGGGGAACGGATCCTATTGAAAAAGAACTACGCGCACGCCCACCAAAGGTGACTGGCGGTCTATTGCAATATAAACGCGCTTAACAAACGCCAGGGTATAAGCTAAAAATCCTAGCGTACTGAAGTTAACATTTATTGGGCAATCATCAAAGCCAGTTGATTACGCTATTTATATTGGCACAAACCATATGAAAATTCTTATCCCAGAAGGGATCCTGTCCGAGTCCTTAGATCGACTTCGTGCAGAGCAACACGAAGTAATCTATAACCCAGAGCTTGTTAATCATCATGAAAAACTCATTGAAGCTGCACAAGATGTACATGCAATTATTGTTAGGCGATTAACCCAAGTACGCGGGGAATTACTTGATGTCATGAAAAATTGTAAGGCAGTAGGAAGGCTTGGTGTCGGTCTAGACAATATTGATGTAAAAACTTGCAGGGCCAGAGGAATTGAGGTTATCCCCGCTATCGGCGCAAATGCAAGAAGCGTTGCAGAATATGTTATTACAACATCAATGATGCTAATGCGCAAAGCATACCTGGCGACAGATGAAGTCAGTAGTGGAAAATGGCCTAAGGCAAGAATTGATCAAGGCAAAGAAATACTGGGCAGTACCTTGGGAATAATTGGGTTGGGGTCTATCGGCAGAGCCACAGCAGATTTAGCCATAAAGTTAGGTTTTCAAGTTATTGCCGTAAGCAATCCAACATCGCAAGAAAAACAACCTAGACTAGATGGCATCAAATACGTATCCCTAGAAGAGCTTATAACTAAAAGTGACATTGTATCTCTACATCTGCCCTATACCGCAGAGTCCAAAAATATGATTGATACAAAATCAATAGCGCAAATGAAGTCAGGCGCGATCTTAATTAATGCGGCTCGTGGAGGGATTGTGGATGATGATGCATTGATAGAAGCGCTTCATAATGGCCATTTAGGTGGTGCAGCAATAGATGTATTTGAAAACGAGCCTCTACAGAAATCAGCGAAATACTCAAACGTACCTAATTTAATTTTGACGCCACATATTGCCGGGATAACCCAACAATCCGAAAGTCGCGTTAACAAGGCTGTTATAGATAAAATTTTACAAGTGCTATCTACTAAATAAAATGCTGGTGCACGTATTATTTCTTTGTTTTGTAGCTATTGCAGTTTATGCACAAACTCTTACAGGTTTTGCACTATCTTTTATTCTACTTGGATTAATTACCTTAATTGATCTTGTACCACTAATTGATACAGTCAATATCATTTCAGTAATACTAGTTTTAAATTCAATAATCTTTCTATACAAAAGATGGCCACTACAGTTTGAAAAATCATTATTTCCGTCTCTCGCAACTAGTCTAATTTCAACGTTAGCAGGAATGGGATTACTCATATGGCTAGTCGGAACTACTTATGAAATTGCACGGCTCTTATTGGGTATCAGTATATGCATTTGCGCTCTCCTCTTATGGAAAAAAACCAAATCGCTATCTAAGGAATCGTCGCCTTGGATATTTGCTATATTTGGATCAATTTCAGGATTGCTTGGGGGGTTATTTTCTGCGCCAGGCCCTCCATTTGTATACCTAATGTACAGACAGCCTTGGACTGCCTCCAGAATTCTAGAAAGTCTAATTTTTTTCTTCGGAGTCATTACATTATTTAGATTGCTAGTCTCGATAGCAGCAAACCAATTTTCTATGAATGCGCTTTTACTTACCATCGAGGCAATACCAGTTGTTTATGCCGTTACAGCATTTTCAGCATCACGGCCCCCACCTTTAACTCCTTCCACTATTAAATCCATAGTTTGCGGTTTACTTGGAGTTATTGGAGCTAGCATGGCTGTCACTTCTGCTGTGATCTTATCAAACTAATCGTTATTATTTAGCGAACCGTTCTAGCGATACAAAATCTTCCTCAAAGATTTCACCAATCTCTTGATAGACTACCTTATTATTTTTATCCAGAATAATCAATATAGGGACCCCGCGCACCTTACCAATCGATCGCTTCAACTCTGGGGACATCATCGCTGCTTCAAATACATATCCATGTGTCGTCATGTAATTTTTAGCAATCTGAGCATTTTTATCAATCGATACCGTAATGATATTCATTGAATTTTTTGGAATTCGCTTTACAAATTCCTCCAAGTATCCGTTCTGGCGTCGGCAAAAGGGGCACCATGAAGCCCATACCTGAATCAAAGTGTGTTTATTGTTGTTTGCTGGTATGGAAAAGGTGCCACCATTTAAGGTTTGCATTTGACCAAGCTCAATCACCTGTCCAAGCTCTAAGGCATAGGCAGGTCTGCAAACGAATAAAAATCCAAAGATAATAATTCGAAGGAGATAGCTTTTAAACATGATTCAGATTATGGCAGTAAAAAAGCTATCCAGACTACTTGCAACACTACTCAAAAACTTCTAAAGCAAGGGCTGAATAAAGGCAAACCAGCCCCCAAGTATCATCAAAACGAGACTGAATAAGTAAATAAGCATCGATATTCGGCGTGTTTTAAGGCAGGTACGTCGTAAATCAGGGTCTATAGGGCATGGCGCATAACGATTACGCCACTGCATCACCCCACCAACCAACATCAAGAGCGCACTGATTAAAAAGATGATTTCCTTATGCTCACTGATCCAGACAATTTGTGGAAATACCGACACTAAAGACGCCAGCGCTGCACCCGCACCTAAACTGACCAAGAGTGCAGGAATAGCACAACAGACTAAGGTACTAGAACTAGCAAATAAGCTTAATAGAGAACTCACATAGCCCGTTTTGGTTTCTACCAAACCAGATTGACTCATGGCTTGTCTTTCATTTGCGCTTTGAATTCCGCTACCGTCTGCGGTATGGTTTCAATTTTGACTACGTCATAGCCAGAATCTTTAATTTCTTGGCTAATGAGTTTTTCATTGAGCGTCTTTCCTTCTTTTGCTTCGATGATCACCACCTTATTTTTAAGGTCAACAAAGATTGCTTTGGTATCGTCCATTTTCAGAACACTTTTTTCAATCCCTTGGGCACAGAAAGAGCACACCATGCCATTCACGGTGACTTTCATGCTCGCCAAAGCATTATGACTAAAGCCCAAAAGGCTTAGGGAAATAATTAAATAGATACTTTTCATATGGATTCCTTTAGTAGTTGTACATCAAGTTAAAACGAAGCTGGCCGTTAAGATTGGCTCCTGCCTCAACAAAATAACGGTTGTGAATTACCCTCAACATAGGTGTAAATTCATATTGATTGGAGACAAATGTCATACGTCTAGCCTCAATCACAAGCCAGGGTTGCGGCTCATCGTAATTGACCTCATAAAATGAAGCGCCAAGTCTTGCAGTGGTAATGTTGCTGGTAGCGCCCTGAGCTGCATATACCCGTGCAGATGCCATAGAATAAAAACGGGTTGTTTCATAATCTACTTGAAGCCCGGGTGATGCCATTGCCTTAGAGCCCTCAAACGTATTTCCAGTTGTAGAGCCCAATCCACCGATGAACCAAATATTGGCTTGGGCACTGGGTAAGTTCCAGCGAGCTAGCTTGCGGGTATAGACGGCTTCTATATTTTGCTGTTTAGAAGCTGAATTATCTGTTTGCATAGCGCTGACTGAAACCCCGAAAGCATCATTTGCAGTGCTGGCGTAATTAATAGCCATCTCTTGATAGGTCTTACTGAAATCCCCCATCACCATCCAGCTATTTTTGTAACCCATAGGCGCAGCACTCACAACTACCGGTAATGCACTTAACAGCAAGACCATACCCCCAGAAATGAACTTGGACTTCATTTCAGCTTTTCAATGATGGTGATATCTAAAGTGCCATCTACAACCTTGATCTGAAATCGCACCTTATCACCTGGTCGATATTGATCCAAGGCAATTCCCTGGCCTACTCCAAAGGGCATAGTCATTGCTGCCATCCTGATACTAGGGATGTACTCGTGCTTGACTATCATGCGGTTACGCGAGGGATCTATCCGAACAATCTCACCATTCACCCACTCAGGGTTAGCAAATGCTTGTAAAGCAAGAAAACTTAAAAATACAGAAAGTAATAGTTTCATTTAAGACTCCAAAAAAAATCAAACCCAAAAAATTTGGGCGGACTAATGCTATGGAGCTTAAAGAATGGGTGGCTTGATTAGCGCAGCAATATCTGCACTGAGAATGGTTTTATGTGGGGCATAAAAGCGTTGAGTAAAGACATCGGCCACGAGTGCTGGGTTAGAAGTAGGCAACAAACCAAAGGCCATACACAAGGTACAAGAATTACAGCCTGCAGAGTCTGTTTGAACTGAGGATGTGACCTCTGATCCATTTTGCACATCCTGATGGCAAGGGTGCACTACTAATTGAGGTGCGACCTCTACCCTCTCAATAACCGTATTGCTTTGCTTTCCACGCATATCGAGTACTGCCCAAGATTGCACGGGAGTCAGCACGATGAGAGAAAGAAGCAATAGTCTCTTGAACATATTCAAATCCTAACACTCTTTAGCCAAGTATGCAGGATAGGTATTTAAGAGCTTAAACACCGTGATTTGGCTTTATTTGCCCATGCTTTTTACAAAACAAAGTTGCAAAGATAGCAACAGCGACTATTTCAGCGATTACAAAGCCACTGACATCGGCAGGAGCAATCCCCACAAAGGTATTGGTCAGGCTTCTAGCAATGGCAACAGCAGGATTAGCAAAAAAGGTGGATGAGGTAAACCAATATCCTGCGGTAACGGTCAGCGCTACCAGCATGGGCACTCGGTCTTTAGCCTCTTTATCTCCTAAACGAATAACCACCAAGAGCACTAAAGTAGATATCAACTCGCTGGCCCAAATACCCATACCCGTTCTGGTCTTTGTAGACTCCTGAATGATGGGTAAGCTGAACATCAGGTGGGTCATCCAAATACCTGTAATGGCGCCTGAACATTGCGCCACCCAGTAGCCCAACATTTGCCCTGCATTGAGGTGGCCTAAACGCCAAAACATCACTGAAACTACAGGATTAAAGTGTGCTCCGGATATGGGCCCTAGTAATGTAATCAGTACATACAAACCAGCACCAGTAGCAATACTATTACCCAGCAAGGCTACAGCGGAATTACCAGCGCCTAATGTCTCACCCATCAGACCTGACCCAGCAACAATAGCTAGTAATAAGGCAGTGCCGATAAATTCAGCAATGTAATTTTTCATGCTTTAGAGTGAATTTCTTTCAAACTTATAGAATCTAATCTCTCTAGTGGCATAGAGGCTAAAAGATCAATACGTCTTTTTAAGCCGTTCATCACCTGAATAAAAGCGGCTTTCTTTTCAAGATCGCTACCCTGAACTTTTGATGGATCAGGAAAACCCCAATGCGCAGTAGCTGGCTTACCCGGCCAAAATGGGCACTGCTCGCCAGCGGCATCATCACAAACCGTAATAATAAAATCCATCTGCGGAGCATCTGGCAAGCTAAATTCATCCCAATTTTTACTGCGCAATTTAGATGTGTCGTGACCTAACTCTTTTGCTATTTCAGCAGCAAAGGGATTTACTGAAGTTCCTGGTGTAGATCCCGCTGAAAATCCAATAAGCTTTCCACTAGCATGGGTAGAGGCTAGTGCCTCGCCAATCACAGAGCGAGCCGAGTTATGAGTACATAAAAAGAGGATGTTGTATGTCTTCATTTGACTTTGGCTTTCATGATTGATTTTGAGGGGATACAAGGTTTACCGCCGCAGCAGTTTTCTAGAAGAAAACCACTAAGCCTCTGAACTAAGTCTGCATTGGGTCGATAGATCAGATTGCGACTTTGGCGCTCAACGATGAGTAAATTAGCCTGAACCAACTCTTTTAAATGAAAGCTCAAGGTAGCATTAGGAATGCCCAGCTTCTCAATAATTTGGCTAGGGGTCAATCCCTCACCTCCGCGCTGGACTATTAAGCGAAATACATTGAGACGAGACTCTTGCCCTAAAGCAAGAAAGGCGGATATGGCATCAGTATTCTTCATATTTCTAATTATATGGAAATATATGACAACGATGTGACAAGTGACATAACTTAGCAGTCATTTAAGAAATCAAACTATATTGACCGCTTATTTACTCGTTTTGATAGCTCTTCGGCCGACTCTTTTCTTTCGCTATAGCGATCGGTTAGATAATCGCTTGCCCCACGAGTCAATAACGTGAATTTATAAAGCTCTTCCATGACATCTACTAGCCTGTCATAAAAAGCTGAAGGCTTCATGCGGCCGTCTTCCTCAAATTCAGTAAACGCTTTAGCAACGGAGCATTGGTTAGGGATCGTAATCATCCGCATCCATCTGCCTAAAATGCGCATTTGATTTACTGCATTAAATGACTGCGATCCACCGCTGACCTCCATCAATGCTAGAGTTTTCCCTTGGGTTGGCCTAACAGCCCCATCAGATAATGGAATCCAATCCACTTGGGTTTTCAACAGCCCCGTCATTGCTCCATGCCTCTCTGGGGAACTCCAAACCATACCCTCTGACCACCTGCTTAATTCTCGCAATTCCATCACTTTAGGATGTGTGTCAGGAGCACCGTCTACTAGTGGGAGCCCTGTTGGATCAAAGATCTTCACTTCACCACCCATAGCCATAAGCAATCTTGCCGCCTCTAAAGCCAGTAATTTGCTGTAGGAACGCTCGCGTAAGGAGCCGTACAAGATTAAAAATTTTGGCGGCGTATTACTTGGCTGAACAACTAATTTCTGAATTGATGGAACCTGAAACAACTCTTCTAGAAGCGCTGGAAATCTTTGAGGATCTTTAGGGGGCATATATTCTCATTAACATTGCATTTTTTAACGAAGTAAATATCTGTTGATAATTACTATATTTGATCATTCCAATGATATAGAAATGTATACCAAATCAATACTTATGCTTATTGCCTACCAAACAACACTAAAAACCTATTTTGACTGTCACAATCGCTTGAAATCAGCGCTGTTTATAAGTAGGATTCATAAGAGATAGAAATTCGACTACTACGATCTTCTTAATCAATCAAATTAAAGGATATAAAAATGAGTCAAAAGAAATTAGTAAAGCAATTATTAAAAAAGCTAGAGAAATTAGAGTCAGATAGAGAAAAACTGATCATTAAACTGGGTAAGGCACTAGATAAATTAGAGCAAAAAACACCCGTTAAGAAAGTAGCTGCTAAGAAGGCTCCAGCGAAGAAGGTAACTGCTAAGAAAGTCGTAGCGAAAAAGGTAACTGCTAAGAAAGCGCCAGCGAAGAAGGTGGTTGCTAAAAAAGCTCCAGCGAAAAAATCTGTTGCCAAAAAAGCGGCTGTAGTCACTGATCTAAAAGTTTAAGTCAATTACTTTCTGGCGCGATTTTAGAGTGGGTCAATACCGAATGTATTGAGGTGGTAAATCTATAGTTAAAGAGTTTGGTATGTGCCCCACTCTTTAACCCGTATTTCTTAATCCAGCTGAAATTCCATTGATGGCTATGTGGATACCCCTTTGAACCCGCTCATCATGCTTGCCAGCACGATAGCGCCGAACCAGTTCCACTTGTAAATGATGTAAGGGGTCAATGTAAGGAAAGCGATGACGGATAGATCTAGCCAAGCCTGGATTATTTGCTAAACGTACCTGCTCTCCCGTTACCAGCTTGAGAGCCTCGATCGTTTTACCCCACTCAGCTTCAATCGCGCTAAAGATTCTTTTACGTAACTTAGTATCTGCCACCAGCTCACTATAGCGTGAGGCTAAGGCCATATCACTCTTTGCTAGCGCCATATCCATATTAGAAAGTAGGGTCCTAAAAAAAGGCCATTCCTGATACATCTTTTGCAGTAAATGTAATGCTGCTTTTTTATCTGCAGCCTTAGGTTGATTCAGAAACTCTTGTACGGCTGATCCAAAGCCATACCAACCCGGCAGAGTTAAGCGGCATTGTCCCCAACTAAAGCTCCATGGAATAGCCCGTAAGTCCTCAATTTTTTGACTTGGCTTACGACTCGCTGGTCGAGAACCAATATTGAGTTTTGCAATTTCTCGAATGGGTGTCGCATCAAAAAAATACTCTGCAAAACCAGGGGTCTCATATACCAAGCCTCGATACGCATTCATACTCGCTTGGGAGATCTTGGCAGCCGCCTCTAAATAGGATTTGCTTGCAGGCTTTGTAGGCTTTAATAAGCTAGCCTCAAGGGTAGCGGCAACCAAGGTTTCTAAATTACGTCTACCAATCTCTGGGTTAGCATATTTAGATCCAATTACCTCACCCTGCTCTGTCAAACGAATTTGCCCACGCACTGTTCCAGGGGGCTGAGCAAGAATAGCCTCATAACTAGGTCCACCTCCACGACCCACAGTGCCACCTCGTCCATGGAATAAGCGAAGCTTGATGCCCTGCTTTTCTTCTAGGGGCTCAAATACCTTAACCAAAGCAAGCTCTGCACAGTAGAGCTCCCAGTTACTAGTCACGATGCCGCCATCCTTATTAGAATCTGAATAGCCCAGCATAATGTCCTGCTCTGCACCAGAGCGCTTAATCAGATCCAAAATACCTGGTAGAGCATAGAAATCTTGCATGATAGGAGCAGCATTGCGTAAATCTTCAATCGTCTCGAATAAAGGGCTCACGATTAAATCTAGGCTAGCTTTTTTACCCAACACTCCATGCATTAAGCCAACCTCTTTTTGCAAAAGCAATACTTCCAATAGGTCACTCACTGTCTCAGTATGGCTGATGATGTAATGACGAATCGCATCATGGCCAAATAATTGGCGCATCTTCTTGGCCATCTCAAAAATAGCAATCTCTGAAATAGCAAAATCAGAATACTGAAAGCCATTTACGCGCATTGGGCGCGGGTCTTGCAGCAAAGAAATCAGAAGTTTACGCTTCTGTACTTCAGTAAGTTCAGAGTAATTTCCCTCAATAGCAGCGATACTGAGAAGCTCTGCAATCACGGCTTGATGCATATCTGAGCTTTGGCGTAAATCTACTGTAGCCAAATGAAATCCAAACACCTCAACCGCTCTAATGAGGCCATGCAGACGTTTATCTGAAAGGGTTTTAGCCCCTTGTGAGATTAATGATGACTCAATAGTTTTTAAATCCTCTAAAAACTGCTGAGAATCTTTATAAGGATTTTGGGGCTCCACCGCATGTCTAGCGGCATCTCTTCCCGTCAATATTTTTAATGCCGCAGCTAATCTGGCGTACATCCCTGTTAAAGCTCTTCTATAGGGCTCATCCTGACGATGCTCATTGGTATCAGGCGATGCAGCAGCAAGTGCTTGCATCTTTTTAGGGAACTTGAGTAACAATGCAGAAACAGATAACTCTCTACCCAAGTGATGCACCTCAGTCAGGTAATAGCGTAAGACCATCTCGGCTTGCCGCTGGATCGCATACTCTAAGGTCTGCGCACTAACATTAGGATTACCATCGCGATCACCCCCAATCCATTGCCCCATCTTTAAAAAGCTAGCAACCGGATTACCTACCAGTGACTCCTCTAGTTGGGCATAAATCTTAGGAATTTCTCTTAAGAAAGTAGATTCGTAATAACTGAGAGCGTTTTCAATCTCATCGGCAACAGTTAATTTAGTGAACCGTAAAAGACGGGTATGCCAGAGTTGAAGTACCCGTGCACGAATTTGACCCTCGTTGACTTTGAGCTCTCTCACTAGCAATGCATCTTTACTTGAATGCATTACTTTTGAAGATTCCTTAATTTGATCTCTCGTAACGAGTAAGTGGGCGATTTCGCGCTCGGCTTCTAAGATGCTGGTTCTTTGTACCTCTGTCGGATGAGCAGTTAATACTGGAGAGATTAAACTTTGCTCCAGCATCTTGGAGATTACTTTGGTGGTAATTCCAGCGGCGTGCAGTTTTTTCATTGCCACAGAAATACTGCCATCCTGATAGATACCCTTACGCTCATAGTCAATGCGCCGACGAATATGGTGTCGATCTTCAGCCAAGTTTGCTAAGTGACTAAAGTAAGTAAAAGCTCGCAATACCTTCATGGCATCATCACTACTTAAGCCTTTTAATAGATTAGTTAATTCTTTATTGTCCTTTTGATTAGCGTCGCGGTGAAAAGTAACGGATAAGGTGCGTACCTTCTCCACAAGATCATAAATACTATTCCCCTCTTGTTCGCGCACAATATCACCCAAAATCTTACCTAGAAGACGTATATCCTCGACTAGGGGAAGGTCGGTCTTTTTTGAATTCATAATTAGTAGACGCCGTATAAGAAACAACCAGTCTAAGCTCGAGGGCGGCCGAGGCTATTTATATTTAAATTAAGTGCTTTAGCCAAATTAGAAGCTCTAACTTAGCAGATACTTCCTGGCCCAAGCTAAATCAGTCACTAAGTACTCTTAAATTTATAAAAATATTCAATACTAAGGAAGAAAAGTTAAGAGATATTGAGATGAGATGACTCGGCGTCTATCACAAGGCTATAAAAAACAACTGGTAAGAGTTAAGAAGCTCCGTGGCCTTTAATATAAGTTTCAAGATAATTAATCTGGACACCTTGTTGGTCAATGATATTTTTTACAATATCGCCAATCGAGATGACACCAAGTACCTTATTGCCATCTACTACCGGTAAGTGTCGAATATGTTTAGACACCATGACTCCCATGCATTGCTCTAGTGAATCAGATAAAGTAACGGTTATGGGATTTTTCGTCATGATCTCTTGGGCTAAAACTTTACTAGCGTCCAGCCCTTTTAATAGCACCTTAATTGCGCAATCACCCTGCGAAACAATACCATGCAGAGCACCGTTTTCAATGACAAGAATAGATCGTACTTTTTTGTCTCGCATGAGCTCTAAGGCTATACGAACGGGGGAACTCGGCTCTACAGCAACAATTTGATTGGACTTGTGGGTTAGGCAACTTTTAACAGTATTCATGATGTTGATTTATTAGTACTCGAGATTTAAGTGAATAATTGGATAATTTATCACGAAATAATGCTTTATAGGTAAATTAACAGCCAATGGGTAGGCACAGAAAATTACTAAATAAGATCCTATGTTAAAAATTCAAGCGTATTTCCTCTAATACGTTGTCAGTAATTATAAAAACTAATACACTCAGGATGAGAAAATACCGGGAGCTCCACCGTGCTTTTTATGCTACTTGTAGCCATTCATGTATTTAGCTCTATTCGTTTAATAATTAGCACCTATTTTTATAAGAGTGTCTTTTTTATGGGAACAGTTATGAAATCAATTCAATCACACTTGAAATATTTCTTACTAGCTTTGATAGGCACAACTACACTCTTATCAACCCACGCAGCAGCAAATGTAGACCCTAATCAGATGGTTAGTCAATTTGAAGCTACTGGTGGAAAGTTTGAAGGATATCGTCGCTCAGGGGCCAAAGGGATTTGCGCCACCGGGGAATTTACTGGTAGCGCTGAGGGAAGAAAAATTTCTAATTCTTCTGCTTTTAGTGGCAAGAAAATCCCCATGATTGTTCGCTTCTCTGTCGGTGGCGGCAATCCAAATGCTGCCGATAATGCAAAGACACAACGTAATATGGCCTTGCAATTTACCTTGCCAAACAATGAGGTTTGGCAAATGGGTAATATTTCAGTACCTGTGTTTGGCTCAGCCACCCCCGAACAACTTCTTGGACGCCTACAGTCCCTACAACCTGATCCGGCCACTAAGGCTGCTGATCCAGTAAAGGTCAAAGCCTTTGCCGATGCTAACCCTGAAGTATTAATTCATGGAAAGTTTCTTGCTTCTCAACCAGTACCAGCCAGTTATGCAACAGTCAATTATTGGGGTGTTCATGGGTTTAGCTTTGCAAATGCTAAAAAAGAAAAGGTAAGTGGTAAATGGGTATTTGAGCCCGCCGATGGAACGCAGACCTTAACTGACGAAGAGGCAAAATTAAAAGGGCCAAACTTTTTATTTGATGATTTACGTCAACGCGTTGCAGCAGGCAAGGTCTCATTTAACTTTAATCTTGAAATTGCCCAAGCAGGTGATATCCTGGATAACGCAACAGTACCGCTGCCCGCAGGAAGAAAGAAAATTACTCTGGGGGCTCTTAAAATTACATCTATTTCCTCAGATGGTAGTGGACCTTGCTTAAGCATGACTTTTGATCCCAATATCATGCCGAAAGGAGTCGAAGGTTCTGCTGATCCAATGCTTGGAGCAAGGACAGTGCCTTATGCAATTTCTCTAGGCCGAAGAGTGGTTGAAGGTGCCAAACAATAGCTTCATACGGTAAAGCATAAATTCCGTATAGCTATCTTAAAGAAAATTAATACCTTTTCCAATAACTATACGGAATCAGAAATCAAAACTCTGTTGCGCGGTAGATTCTGATTTCTGTGATTTAGCGCTGGTTCGCTTAGTAGGTCTTTTGCGAGAAGCGTGCTTTTCAACAACGCTTTGCTTACCTGCCCTAACCTCGGGCTGTTGACGCCTACTGTGCAACCGTTGCTTGGACTCTCGTGTGGCTTGACTAAGATCTACCAACGGATCTGCAATCTCAGTATCAAGACCAATATTTCCATCATACTGAAGTGATGTCTTCATCAACCAAGGCTCAAAGAGGAAAACATCTGGCACTTGGCGCATGTGAGGCAGCCATTGTCTGACGAACCGGCCATGCGGATCATGATCTTGCGCTTGTTTAATAGGGTTATAAACCCTGGTTGTGTTGATGCCCGTGGTACCTGATTGCATTTGCAGCTGACTCCAATGAATGCCAGGTTCATAGTCCAAAAACTGGGTTGCTAGCCACTCTCCGACTGGGCGCCAATGTAGCCATAATGGATATGCTGCAACGGAGACCAACATCGCCCGCATCCGAAAATTTAACCAGCCCGTTTCTCGCAACATTACCACGCATGCATCCACCATAGGCCAACCCGTTCGCCCCGCTTTCAAAGCCTCGAAGTGTGCCTCATTAAAGTCATGCTCACGCAAGCCGTCGTAACCAGAATGCATATTGCGCCATTCGATCGCAGGCTCACTTTCTAATTTTTGAATGAAATGACAATGCCAATACAGTCGGCTCACAAAAGCCGATAGGCCAGCCCGATGTCGACTGGCCTGAGGCGGGAGTTGCTCAAGGTATTCGTAGGTTTGCTGCACTACTTCACGCATGCTAATACAACCCCAAGCAAGATAGACTGATATACGTGAACAAGCATTCGGTGCCGATAGCGGTGAAGAGATACCACCCCGATAACCTAAGCTACGGGCACTTAAAAAACTATGTAAAGTAGAAAGCGCTAGTGTCCGACCCCCACGTAGTCTTTGTGGTGGGTTATGTCGCAAATGCGCTGGGGCCCCCATCACCCCAGATGGTGGCAGAGGATATCGCCAATAATTGAGCTTGCCTGGGTTTTGTAGGGGCGCTGACATATGCTGCTCCCAAGCTGCCTGCCATAAGTTGCGGTTCTTTAAACCCCGCACCACACCAAACTGGGGATACTCCATCCAATCAATCTTGTGAGATTGGCACCAACTGGCTACTTGTTTATCGCGAGCATAAGTAAAACCATTACCGGTCTCTTCATGTGAATGAAGACGCCCAAAAGGATCTGCTTGCCAAATCTGACTTAATACTTCAGTGAGTGCACCATAGTGAATTTCAAGACAAGCGCCCTGAAGACGAAGATCGGCATCTAAAACTTGAAGAGATTCGTGAATGAACTCGAAATGTTGAAGCGCCATGTCTGGCTCAAGCCAAAGCTTAGGCTCAACAACATAAATACAGCGCACTGGACCCATACGCGCTGCGCTAGTGAGAGCAGCATGATCCTGACAGCGTAAATCCCGCTTAAACCAAACTAGCTCGTAACTACCCATAATACGTTCATTAGTCCTAGATTGTTGATCATTGATTCTAATGTGAGTATGAAGGACTTGCCAGAACGACTCTAATGCACTAGTTGAGTAAACCTATTTTGAGGTTTTTAAGTCAAATTCATCAGCGTAAGCATGGTTTACTTCGCTGTGACCTTGCTCATCTGCCCGAACGGCAATAATGACATCACGTAACCTAGCATCTGCTGGCAGCTTCCAATAGTCGATGGCAATCTTAGGCGCAGCAATATTCAATTCAGGATGGGCATCCACCTGCTCTAAATATTGTGTGTAGCTAATGACTGCCTCTTCTTCAAAATAACCAATCATTCGGTGGGCTGTTCTGGGAGCAAAGACAAAGAGAACGAAGTAAAAATGCCAAAATAAAAACTGCGCGAATAAGATCAAGCTACGCTCTAATTTGGTAGGCTGAGCAATATCAATAAAAGTCATGAGGTGCATGCGCTCATTTTCAGCTTCACCCAATAAAGTTCTAATTTTTGGACCGTAGCCTGTCTTGGTTTCTCTGAGACTTTTGAGGTGGATCCACATACCTGAAACCATCCCTGGAACTGCAGCCACGGTTTCTAGAACGACAGCGCGATGTCCATAGCGCTTAGAAAAAAAGGTATCTGCTAGGAATCGTAGTGACCTAGTAATGCAATAGGCAATTCTGTCACTAATGCCATCAAGTTGATTTTTCACAATGTTTTTAATATTGCTTAAAAGGTGTATTTATCGCAAATTATTGCGTCGAGCAGCGCAATGCTGAATATAGGCTGCACGTGCTTCAAACCAAGCCTCGTAGAGGTTATTTACCAATTTTTTAAATGCTTTCACGATTAACATCCTTTATTAAAAGTATTAGGGTTAACACTTAGCTAGTATGTTCCTATTTAGAAAATATTGCAGAGCAGTAAATAACCATTTCAACAGAAATACTATTTCTAGAGCTTCAAAATGGGGATTTTGAGACTTTTATGGATGAAAGTAGTCTAAATAGCTCCTCTATCAAGAATTCAAGCTGACTATTCTGAAAAAACCTCTCATTGGCCCTAAATATGTGATTTTTCGCAAAAATAGCAATTGCATTATTGTTATTTCATCGCCATCAGACTGAGAGAAGTGTATTGATTGAGCTAGACCACATTACTAAGCGTTTCCCAAACTCTGCTTTGCTAGCGATGAATGATGTTTGCCTCACGATTGCCGATCAATCCTTTGTCGCGTTACTGGGGGCATCCGGCTCTGGTAAGACTACTGTGCTCAAGACCATCAATCAGTTGATCTATCCAGATCAGGGCGAAGTAAGAATCAATGGCATACCCATCAGTGCTACGAAGGCTCCGATACTACGTAGAGGTATTGGGTATGTATTTCAGGGATCAGGGCTATTTCCCCATTTAAGTGTTGCTGAAAATATTGGTATTACTCCACACCTATTAGCTTGGCCAGAAGAAAGGATTAACCAACGCGTAGATGAGTTACTCAATATGGTGGCGCTACCCCTAGACTTTGCAAGTCGACTGCCCCATCAACTCTCGGGAGGTCAACAGCAACGTGTTGCTATCGCTCGTGCTTTAGCGGCCGCTCCCCCCATCATGCTGATGGACGAACCCTTTGGCGCACTAGACCCCATCACAAGAGACATGCTGGGTACGGAATATCGCAAGCTGCATGAAAATCTTAAGCTCACTACCGTCATGGTGAGTCACGATATTCAGGAAGCGCTTTTATTGGCAGACCGCATCATCGTCATCAAGGCAGGACAAATCATTGCAGATTTTTTACCGCACCAAGCACTACAAGAAACACACCCTGATGTGCAAGCCATGATGGCGGTACCGTTACGGCAAAACAGAAAAGTTCATGAAGTATTAGGGTCAAATGTCGATGAGTGAACAAATTGACCTGGCCTGGAGCTTGCTGCCCCTCTATTTAACCCAACATATCTTACTGTCAGCATCAGCAATGTTGCTTGCTCTAGCAATAGCCTTACCCTTAATTATTATTTGCACGCAATTCTCGGGATGGCGTCGTTTTCTTCTAGGAGCAGCCAGTGTTATTCAAACCATTCCTGGATTAGCGCTGCTTGCTTTGTTTTATCCGATATTGCTCGGCTTATCTCACCTCACCAATGCTCTATTTTCAGTCACATTTCCGGCGCTTGGCTTTTTACCTTCTCTGCTGGCACTGGCTCTTTATGCGCTGTTGCCCATTTTGCGTAATGGGGTCACCGGTCTGTTGGGTGTAGATACTCTAGTAAGCGAAGCTGCCGATGGGGTCGGCATGACCGCGCGGCAAAAGTTATTACAAATTGAATTACCGTTGGCAGCGCCAGTACTAATGTCGGGTATTCGTATCGCAACCGTATGGACTATTGGTACTGCGACCCTCGCAACCTCTGTGGGCCAAGTGAGTTTAGGTAACTATATTTTTTCTGGTTTACAAACAGAAAATTGGGTTTCTGTAGCGTTTGGTTGTCTCGCTGCTACGGCACTAGCATTAGCAGCAGATTTTGCGCTGAGCCTCATAGAGGCAGGACTGGCTTTACGCAATCGTAAAAAAATAGGCTTTGGTCTCTTGATATTAATCAGTGGTGTAATCTTTGCCTTGACGCCTGCTCTGTTTGAGTCCAAAAAAGACTATGTCGTTGGCGC
Organism: Polynucleobacter antarcticus; assembly: GCF_013307245.1. Taxonomy (NCBI): domain Bacteria; kingdom Pseudomonadati; phylum Pseudomonadota; class Betaproteobacteria; order Burkholderiales; family Burkholderiaceae; genus Polynucleobacter; species Polynucleobacter antarcticus. The sequence goes on along the minus strand of NZ_CP028941.1, from coordinate 930,708 downwards.
TAAAAATTTTAGCGAGCAATTTATTCTTGCTCAACTGATTGAGAATCGCCTTGAGTCTTTGGGCGCAAGTGTTAAGCAGCGAGAAAGCTTGGGGTCTGCAGTTGCCTTTAGAGCCCTGGCCAACGATGAAATTGATGTGTATGTAGATTACTCTGGAACCCTCTGGAGCAATGTCCTAGGGCGCACCGATAATCCGCCCCGTGAGAGCTTACTGATAAACCTAAAACAAGAACTTCGGAGCCAATATGGCATTACGCTCTTGGGGACTTTGGGCTTTGAAAATGCCTATGTTTTGGCGATGAAAGATGCTCAAGCCCAAAAGATGGGGATAGTCTCAACGACCGATCTTTCAGCAAAATCACAAAACCTCAGACTGGGATCGGATCTGGAATTTTTGAATCGGCCAGAATGGAAAAAGTTAAAGAATAGCTATGGTCTTCTTTTCCAAAGTGAAAAGTCATTTACACCAACCTTTATGTATCGCGCTCTAGAAAGTAATGAGGTTGATGTTATTTCAGCATTTTCGAGTGATGGTCGTATCAAAGCACAAAATTTACGTGTTTTGACCGACCCTTTAAATGCTGCCCCTACTTACGATGCATTAATTCTGATAGCGCCAAAGCGCGTGAATGATGAATTTCTGCGACGAGCGCTTTTGCCAATGGTGTCTGCTATTGATGTAAGACAAATGCAAGAAGCAAACTATATGGTCGATCGTGATGTAAATAAATCAACGGTCAATAAAGCAGCCCAGTTTTTAGAGAATCAAATCCCTGTTATAAAAAAATAACTAGCTCTATTTATTAGGGCGTGAGCGCCACTATTTGTCCATCATGAAAAATACGAGCTCGGCAATGGCCTTCTCGGTCTAAAGCCAACCAGTCGATTGACTGTACTTGAAAGCTTAATACTGCTAAGTAGTGATCCCCATTAGAGGCATTAGAGGCATTAGAGGCATTAGAGGCATTAGAACCCTTAGCGACAGCTTTATCTTCTCCATGATTTTGAAGTAGTACGCTGCCAGGGGCTAGCTCACTCAAATAATCTTTCGAGGCATGTGTTTGACTAACCTTAGCCCAAGCATTGCTTACTTGAATACCATCCGTGTGAACAACTACAGTTGAGGTGACGCGTAACTGCCAATTGAGTCGCGCACTCCAGAATACGAGTTGGGCCGCTCCGTATTGAATGAGTTCAGAACACTTGGCGCTGCGTGCGTCGGTATATGCAGTCAGCGTCCATAAGTCGACGTCTGCATCACGCAAAATGACAGTCCGTACTTGAGGTGTCCCATCTAGGCCAACACTCGCCAATGCGGGTCTTTTCCAGTCATGGTGACGATCATGTGGGGCCCGCCTTAGTTCTTGCCAAATACGCTCAATAAGATTTTCTGGTGGAAAATCCAAGTAAGCATTGAAAGGCTGTTTTTTTAAATCTTGCATAAATACATTCAGAAGTCTTCCTTGATAGCAAAAAACTATTATTTACAATCGCCCTTTGTCTCGACTTCGTCGAATGGTAGTGTTGAGATCAGAGGGTTTATCTTTTATCCAATCAACAAAGCGGGCTATCTCTGGATGAGTGCTTAAAGCCTCCATCGTAGAGTAATGACGTGCTAGCTGTGTTTCGGTAAAAAGGGCATGCACTTGACGATGACAAAGCCGATGCAACACAACAGTCACTGCACCACCTCGAGATTTAGGAATCAAATGATGTGCGTCACGCTGAGCTTTTGGAATCGGTCGGTGGCAGAGTTGGCACACCACCTCTTGAGACAAAGAAACAGATTGCTGACTGAGAGCCTGCGCTGCTATCTCTTTTCTTTTGATGCGTCCGGTCATAGCATAAAAGTGTAAACTGCCTAAAATATATTTGCAGGCCTAAGAGCATCTGTTGACTATCTAAATAAACACCGCGAAAACTCTAGATGAACCCATTTAAATCACTGATTGAGTTAAAAAAGAGAATTGGGCAATTTTTTGACGATATACAAAGCTTTATTCGATCCAACTTACGATAAGGTACTTAACACACTTTATCTTTTTGACTATTTTTTAAAGACAAGACAAGGATCCTCTCGAAGCACTGGCTTCATAAGATGAACATAGTCGTACCATTGTGAATCCGTGCTTTGTTTATTTTCAATATAGCCATGTACTTGAGTCTGAGACTGCTCATGGGTAGAAAGCCACTGATAGACGCCTGCGTCTTTTCGAACATGCCCATTGCCTGCAATTAAGATTACTGGATTACTTTTGGCATTCTGAATCAGGTAAGCCATCCACACGTCACGTGCGATTTGCCCCTGCACCATCGGGGCTATTGCCTTCTCAGGAAGCATGCCACAATGACCGTCCTTAATCGCAATGGTTTGGGCTTTGATTAATTTAGGCGGCAGTTGATCGAGCTGATAGCGCTTTATAAACTGCGGATCATAAACAGCGGAGAATCCCTCAAACACCACCTTACGTACATCACTATTAGATAAATTGGCTACCTGCATAGTAGCCTTCTTATCGAGAGCGAGCTGAATAAAGGGGATGTATAAATCCCAATTCCAGCCAGAGCCGCCTACTTTCTTTATTACGCAATCTGTATCAGCGCATGTTGCAAGTGCTAGATCTAAAGCGGCTTGATTTTCACGATCAAATTGCTCCATTAGCAAGACGGGTTGCTGACCCCGCTCAATGAGTACGTTTATGAAGGCTAAACGCTGGCTCAGACTTTGAGGATTGTCATGAATTTCACCAAGCAAATAAATACGTACTTTTTCTGCTGGCGATTGAGGTCCCGCACTTTGAACAAGTGGGCACAGCAAAAACAGTATCAGCGTGAGAACAAACTGGGGTACCACTTTGCGCATAGAACTTTCGTTTCTAGTTAAAAATCACCTTAATAGGAAATGACTACATTACATGTTTTATTTTCTACAGTAAATCACCGCTGTAGACTAAATAGAGGTGTTTGTTTACAAATTTAGTCCCCCATTTCCTTTATTCACCTCATTTGCTTTGTTTGAGCCATTCTCAGTGTCATAGTCCAAACGCATCTCCTATTGGGGTAATGCCGATTTACCAGTAAGATAGATTGAAGACTTGAGCTGGGTAAGATTAATGTGTCCGTAGTTTGAACACTCAATACGTGGAAATGAACTAAATGTACTTACAACAAAATGATGAGGGACTCGGTAAATCGATACACAACTTGGTTTACTGTAGCCGAGCGACTCCTGAGCTAAAGGAAGACTCTATAGCCAGCATTATTGCTTCTGCCCAACATCACAACCCCCGATTTGGCATCACAGGTATCTTGGTTTACGGAAGTGGCATCTTTTTTCAGTGGTTAGAGGGTCCTCGCGACAACGTCACCAGCCTCATGAAGCTGATTTCTGCTGATCCCCGGCATTCAGATGTTGTGCTTCTCCAGGAAGGCAATGAGGTCCGAGATCGCCTATTCCCTGATTGGGGAATGGAGTTGGTAGAGGCCGCTGATATCCGTGATGTTTTAGTAGATGCCATGCAGGAATCTAAGGACAAGATACAAAAACAAACTCTGGCTGCCATGCTGGAAGAATTAGATACAGGCTCTCTTAAAGATCTCAGTAGGTCTTAAATTAGGGCTAAGCAGCCATTAGATCAAAATGCCATCAGATCATCAGAAATCAAATCTGCCGATTGCCTGAAGTTTTGTAAGCAACGCTATTGCATTCGTGCTGCGCTGCAATAATCTCTTAGGTTTCATCTGTTATGTGCGCATCAGCGTTCTCAGATACTCTGTATTCAGAATCTATGCTCAGCATCTATTCAAATATTCCAACATGGAATAGCTGATATGGGAATAAGCACTGTTCCCATTGTGGTGAATTCACTAGAATCACATCATTATTTAATTTAATGGAGACATCATGGCGAAAATGAAAGCAGCAATGGCAGCGGTACTGGTAATGGAAAAAGAAGGCGTCACAATGGCGTTTGGCGTTCCAGGCGCTGCGATTAATCCGCTTTATGCCCAAATGAGAGAGCGTCAATCGATCACTCACATTTTGGCTCGTCACGTTGAAGGTGCATCACATATGGCCGAGGGTTACACCCGAGCCAAAGCTGGCAATATCGGTGTTTGTCTTGGTACTTCTGGTCCTGGCGGCACTGACATGATTACCGGCTTGTACTCTGCGAGCGCTGACTCTATTCCTATTTTGTGCATTACTGGTCAGGCGCCCCGCGCTCGACTCTATAAAGAAGATTTTCAGGCAGTAGATATCGAGAGTATCTCTAAGCCGCTGACAAAAATGTCCGTAACCGTTCGTGAACCTGGTTTGGTACCTCGTGTATTCCAGCAGGCTTTTCATACAATGCGCTCGGGTCGTCCAGGTCCAGTATTAATTGACTTGCCAATTGACGTACAAATGGCTGAAATTGAATTTGATATCGACACGTACGAGCCACTTCCAGTTTATAAGCCTGCTGCGAGTCGCAAGCAAATTGAAAAAGCATTTGGGATGTTGATGAGCTCATCTAAGCCCTTAATTGTGGCGGGTGGCGGCATCATTAATGCGGATGCGGATAAGTTATTGGTAGAGTTTGCTGAATTGACTGGTATTCCAGTCATCCCTACTTTGATGGGCTGGGGCACAATACCGGATGACCATCCCTTGATGGCAGGAATGGTTGGCCTGCAAACCTCACATCGTTACGGTAATGCAACCATGCTTGCAAGTGATTTTGTATTAGGTATCGGTAATCGCTGGGCCAATCGTCATACTGGTTCCACAGAGGTATATTGCAAAGATCGAAAATTTGTACACGTAGATATCGAGCCAACTCAAATTGGCCGTGTTTTCAACCCAGACTACGGCATTGTTTCTGATGCAAAAGCTGCCTTAGAACTGTTTATCGAAGTTGCCAAAGAGTGGAAAGCACAGGGCAAGCTCAACAACTACAGTGAGTGGGTCAGCCGTTGTCAAGAGCGTAAGCAATTAATGCATCGCAAAACTGACTACGACAATGTGCCTATCAAACCGCAACGTGTTTATCAAGAAATGAATGCTGCATTTGGACGCGATACAGTATATGTATCCAATATTGGCTTATCCCAAATCGGTGGCTCACAGTTCTTGCATGTCTATGGCGCACGCCAATGGATTAACTGCGGACAAGCTGGTCCATTAGGTTGGACAATCCCTGCAGCCCTGGGTGTACTCGCTTCAGATCCTACTAAAACGGTGGTTGGCCTGGCAGGTGACTATGACTTCCAGTTCTTAATTGAAGAGCTAGCCGTTGGTGCGCAGTTCAACCTACCGCTTGTGATGGTGTTAGTCAATAACAGTTATCTGGGATTAATTCGTCAGGCACAGCGTGGTTTTGAAATGGACTACTGTGTCCAGCTGGCTTTTGACAACATTAACGTAGATGACCCTAACCTTAAGGGATATGGCGTAGACCACGGTAAAGTCGTTGAAGGCTTAGGTTGTAAAGCCCTGCGCGTAACTGATCCAGCGAAAATTCGTGATGCCTTAGTACAGGCTCAGAAGATGGCTTTAGAGTTCCGTGTACCGGTAGTGGTTGAAGTAATCCTAGAAAAAGTAACGAACATTGCTATGGGTACTGAAATCAATAATGTGAATGAGTTTGAAGATATTGATTGCCGCCACCCTGCTGGAATGGAAGGCTTGGTAAACGCTGGTCTTCTAGAGTAAATCCTCCTACCAGCTTCATGGTTTTAGCAGTTTTGATTTAGACGTCCTGCAGTTTTTATTACAACCCCTCTTAAAATCTCGTATTTAAAGAGGGGTTATTTTTTATCTTAAGTCGCCAAACAAATAGCTATTTAGCAGGCCTGTGCATTGCACATATTTTGTTACCAGCAGGATCTCTGAGCCAAGCAATATAAATCGTGCCGGCTACACCATCACGATATCCTGGGTCTCCCTCGCAAGAATTACCACCGTGAGCCACTCCAATAGCATGAAACGCATCAACATCCGCTATTGATTTAGCGCTAAACCCGATAGTTCCTCCGTTAGCATGGGTTGCTATGGCGCCATCAATCGGTTTTGTTATCGCAAAAACTCCACCCGGGCCACGATAGAAGTACTTATCATGACTAAAGCTTCCTGGCTTTACTCCTAAGGCTCCTAGCGCCGCATCGTAGAAATTCCGTGAGATTTCTAAATCATTTGCACCCAACATAATGTGACTAAACATATATTTTTCCTCTTTTAAGTTTTTATAGTGTCAATATAACTAAATTTACTCATTCACTCATTCACTCACTCACTCACTCACTCATTTAGAGGCTTATCTACCGGTGTTCGTAATAAGGTATTGCGTATGAATTGCTTTTCGTAATGTCGATTACGCCGAGACTTTTTAGCGAGTGAACGTTGCCCTCTTCGCTTGTCACAGACAATACTTTCTAGTTGACTCAGATCATCTAGGTCTAATATTTGGTTAGGAGAATTACGCAGGGGCATTACGCAGAGATATTAATAGGGGCTAGAAAATGAGACTAATGAAGTTTATGGTTAACTGAATTATCCCGCATATTAGAAAAATATAAATACGCTAACCATCCAGTAAATAATAGAGTTGAAATTATGATTAGTCCATAACCAGTGCGTACTTGACTTTCTAATGAGTAAGCATTGCATACTCTTTGTGAAGTGGATTGCAAATATATGCCCATCCAAATAAACATCGCTAATAAGTAAGTAAAAAAGAATAAGGGCAAAACAAAGGGGGCTCTAGATAGAGACGATCTCAAGAGTACACCCGCCAAAAATAAGCTGAGCACTTTTAAAAAATCAACTTCTACTTTGATAATCGCCAAATCGATTGAAATAGGTAAAGACCAAAATGTAAGAATGAGAAAGAATGTAAAAAAACTAGTCAGTCCCCAGAAATCGTAATGACCCAATGATTTAAATTTACTTGACCTAGCCTGAATGCTGGGGTACACGAAATACCCAGAGAGTAGCAACAGGGGCATCTGTACTAGCATATGAATAGCCATACTTTGCTCAATGTAAGCTCTTAAGGGCGGAATCGATAAGCTAATGGCAAGTAATAAGATCAGTATGGGCAGTTTTTTTTGCAATTGCATCATTCCTAGAGACTTATAGACTGATTGCTTGATTGAGTGCCTCATCGATCTGATTATCATCAAATACTCTAATAATCCTGCCACCCTTATCCACTAATAGTAATGCGGAATTATGTTCAAATTCGCCAAGTTCTGCAGGTATGACAATCACCCCAAATTGATCAAATAATTGGGCTCTTAGATTATCCTTGCCCGCTATAGAGAACTTCCAAATTTTCTCATCTGCCTGATATTTTTTGGCATAGCTACGGACTTTTTCTGGACTGTCATGATCAGGATCAAAGCTGATTGAAAGTAGCCCAACCCGATCATGTAAGCCTCTAGAATCGATCTTTTGTTGAAGCTGCTGAAAGTTGCTGGACTGTGCAGCACAATAGGTTGCACAATTGGTATAAATAAATCCAACAATATAAGATTTATTGTCCTCAAGAAAGATATCTTTTAAATACTTTTTTTGATTATTTAAATCTGTCACCTCAAAAGTAGAAATCATTTTGGGTGACTGAGCAATTTCGGCTCTCCTCAATGATTCGGTAGTAAAAGCCTCGCCGCCCAAGGTAGATTTAAAAAGAATTAGGGATGCAGTACCAATCAAAAGGCAGCATATTGCAAAAGTTTTAAGCAACGATGCTGTTTGATTTACTGAATTCATCACTATTTTATGAGCTCATCACCACCGTTGTAAGATGCTTCCCTATCTTTTGTGAGCTCTCTTTGTGCTTTCACTACATCTGTCGGTATCGGACTAGCGGAGTTGCCCCATTGGGAGCGAATAAAGGTCAGTACTGCAGCGATCTCATCATCACTCAAGGTTTTGAAAGCAGGCATCGCTCCTTTGTAAATAACATCTTTTACCTTCAGCTCTCCAACAACACCATGAAGCAAGATATTGGATAGGATTTTAGGATCTCCAAGGACCCATTCTGCCCCGGCTAAAGGTGGAAATACCCCGGACACCCCTAAGCCACTCGCTTGATGGCAGGCAGCACATTTACCGGTAAAGATAGCCTGGCCATCAGCACTTGGCGTCATGGCAATACTTTCTTGGGGCTTTGATATTGCTCGATTATCACCATTAGAAGACGCCCCTCCTGAAGGAGAGCTAACAATATAAAAAGAGCCCCACATTGCGACAGCGCCTAAGAACATCAAAAAGAACCACGGTAAAGGCTTTACCTTTTCATCAGGCTCAGAAAGCTCTCTTTCTCGCTGTTGATTTTTATTAATATTTTTTGAACTCATGAATAAATCACTCTAGAGTCTTCACTGGATACGTATGGTCTAAAGACAATAAATAGTTCACTAGTTGAAGCGCTTCGGGCTTTGCAACAACCACCTCATCCTTTTTAGCAAATGCAGGGGGAAGATTGATTACTTCATCGCCCTCCTTTACTTCACTAGCCTTTTTCACTTCAAATAAATACGGATAGGAAGGCATGATCGATCCAGGAGTGTAGGCTCTCGGTTGGTATAGATGTCCTAATTGCCAATCTTTACTGGGCTGTCTTGCTCCGATATTAAAGAGATCGGGGCCGGTTCTCATCGTACCCATTAGGTGTGGAGAGTCATAAACATAATCTCCAGCGACTGGCGCTCTACCCCATCCTCGTTTAGCATCAGGCGCTAAGGAAGCATCTCGAGGCTGCTGAGAGTGGCAATATATGCAACCATTAGCAATATATTGCCCCCTGCCCAGAAGTTGCTCAGCAGTGTAAGGCTTGAGCCCCTTTGGAGGCTCAACATCTTTTAACAAAAGGTACGGTGCGAGTACCAGTAATCCAGTTGCAAATCCCAGAATAACCATCGCACCCGCAACAATCCGGATCTCATCCATCTGCCAGTAACTAGAGTTCTTAGACATGTTTAGTAAATTTCTTCTGTAGATTTAACAGAAATGGAGTGTCTGCAAATAGAGTGGCGCCTAATCTAGTAGGTCCTCGCTTCCATCCCATAGCAAAGAAGTGAAAGCCAAATACTAAATGGCCTAAAGTCATGAGACCACCACCGATTGAACGCGCTTCAAGATACGGCAGCGTGATAGCAACAGATTCCATAAATGGTTTGGCGGCATCTAGCATAGCCAATCCCTGTAGCCAGCCACCGATTGATAAAAAGATGAAGTAAGTAGCAAACCCAATCAATGCTAACCAAAAATGAAGAGAGATTAATTTTGGATAAGGCCATTCCCAGTTCATCACTCTTGGCATGATGAAATAAATAGCTCCGAACATCACCATTGAATAGAAGGCATATAAGCCCAAATGGGCATGCGCAACCGTGTAATGCGTGAAATGGGTAATAGCGTTCACACTTCTCAAGGCTTCCATGGATCCCTGAACTGATGCGGCTGTATACATAATCATTCCGAGCACAATGAATCGTAAGGTCGGGGAGTAATACAGGGCTCTAAAGTTTTTAATCACCGTCATATGCTGATTAACCGCTACAGCAATTACGGGAATCAACATCATAACGCTTTGAACTATTGAAATAGTTATCAGCCAAGTGGGTACTGGGCCACCAATTAAGTGATGTCCTCCCACTTGAGCATAGAAGAAAGCCAGCGACCAAAATCCTACGAGTGAGAGATTATATGAATAGATGGGCTCACCAATTACTTTAGGAATGAAGTAGTAAGAAGCCGCTAAAGCCAGAGGGGTAAACCATAAGCCCAATACATTATGACCAAACCACCAGTTCATCGTAGCCTGCTGAACGCCAAAATGAAGCCCTGGAATATTGGCAATCAAATACAGGGCAGGAAACCATAACAACCCTGCTGCGATGTACCAAACGGACACATATAAATGGTCTACTTTTCTTTTTAAGAGTGTCAGCCAAAGAGGAAATCCAACGAGTCCGCCTGCTATGACCAACAACATTGATATTTGCCATGGAAATTCTAGCCACTCAAGACCCGCTGAGTTACCCGTAGCAATTGCAACCGCGCCAAGAAATACCCCAATACTCCAAATGGCGCCGCCCACAATCGCGTAGTTCGCACCGACTAATTTAGTTTTAAGTAATCTTGGAATGAGCCATAAGGCAACCCCAATACCCGATAAAGAGCACCAGCCATAGGCTACTAAATTCAGATGTATTGGTCTGATTCTGCCAAAGGTTAACCAGCCATACTGGACTAACCAATCAGGTGAATGGAGCTTAATTGACGATATCAATCCCGCTATTGAGGCTAGGACTAGCCACATGACCGAAAGGGTTAGGCATATTCCAACGACTAATGAGGAAGACTTGTCAGCCTCTATTCGAGCTTCAATTTCATCATTGGACTCTGGTTTACTGGAATCAGTAAAGCCGACTGCCCTTTGCAGTCCCTCCTGCTGTATCTTTGTTCCAGAGGGATCATCCGTTGATCCCATCTCATTGGTATTAAAGATTTCCTGAGCGGCTGTACCGCCATCTCCGAAAAGGCCTTGGGACATAGACCAAATGAAAATAAATAGAGCGCCTACTGACAAAATGAAGGTTGCTAAAAGTAGCGCTGTAGTAAATTCCATTCTTAATCCCGTATACCTAATAAGGACATTCTATGCTACTGGGCCACATATCAGTGTGAGCTCTCAATCATTTTCCATGATGGTGGATATTTAAGAGGGTTTGACTTACATCCCAATACGCTATTTAGTAAAAATATTTCAATGATTTCAAGGACTTAATTTCAAGCTTTAGACCATCAATTATTTGTGAATTGGTAAACACCTTGATATTTTTGTCTACATTGCCTTGTGTTGGCTTAATCATAATTTAACAGCCTGGTCATACCCAGTTAATTCTAAATAACCGCGGCCAACCACCCGTTGATCTTTAAAGACTTCGACAGCACCCTCATAGTAAAACCCACCCGTACTCTTACGTGCATCTACTTCCTGGTCTTTCATAAGCGTCTTTAATAGATATTCCTCTCCAGCAACCCGAATCAGAAATCCTTCAGGATAATTTGCCAGTGAGCGTGAAGAATTCCAGCGACCAACTGGCTCCCAAATGGCTTGCTGATGTCGATTCACAATACGACCAAGCTTGTCACGCTGATCCCACTCACTAAATAAGGAATTTCCTAATTGATCGCGAATCCGAAAAGCCATAATGCTTCCACCATCAAGTAAATTAATTCCAATCCAATCCCAGCCCACAGCCTTAGACATCAATAAACTACTTGACCACTCATGATCAAACCATGCAGTACCAGTGCGATTAATGCGAGTGACTTGCTTTATTGCTGGTGACTTATTTTTAATTTCTATCTGCGCGGATACACTTAACTGAGGTCGACTGTAGTAAAAACTAGCAAGGTCAGATTTTGGACCTTTTGCAGACACTCCAGCATTGCCTCGTAAGACGGGAGCTTGTTTGGCGACTGCCTCCAATTGAATCGTAAAGGTATCCGTTGGAATAAAAAATACATAACGATCATCACCCGTTCTTTCGAGGGTCCAATTCAAAAGACTTATTTTTGTGCCTGTAGTATCAAATGAGGCGCCACCCGTGCCAAACCGCCCCGCTATATCAGCATGCCGTAATTTACCCTCTTCTGGAATCGCTAAAGCAGCATGCGCAAATAGCAACTGATGAGGTGCAAAGCGACTAGGGTTATCAGGCGAATGTAGGGTGCGACTTCTAAAAAATGTAATCTGAAATCCCATGGCATCGGCACCCGTTCCTAGCCAACCGGTGAGATACCACCATTCAGTTCGAAACTCGGGATGCGCACCAAAATCTCTAGGAAATTTTAAGGGCCTTGGAAGTACTGGCGGATATACCACTGGAGATGCTTCCGCTAAAGTCGAGAACGGCAATGCAGAGGACATCAACATGCATTTTAATAAATAGCGACGTTGACTAAAGTTCATTACCATTCCTCACGTAAGGATGTGATCAATGTCGCTCTATTTAAGCTTCGACTAGATGCCCATATGGCAGCAGCCATGCCAGATAGAACCAAGACAAGCATCAAGGCTATAAGTGTGAAATACGGAATACTCGTTTCCATCGTCCAATGAAATGACTGTGGATTAACCCGATGAATCAATATTTGGCTCATGAGTAAGCCTAAGATTGTTCCCCAAAATACAGCCAGAGCCAATAACATACCCGATTCTGCACTGATCCAGCGAGTTCGTTGAGGAACAGATTGACCTAAGTGATACGCCAAAGCATATTCTTTTTCACGGAGCAAGGCTTGACCTGCAAATCCAGTTGCAACAGCAAAAATAGCAACTAGCAAAGCTGCAATTTCTAAGGCGTAGGTTAGCGCAAAACTTCGGTCAAAAATCGTGAGTGATAATGCCCGTAGATCACTTCGATTAGTAAACCGCTGATCTGCAAAAATGGGTATTTTCGTGCGCAGCTGATTAACAATAGTATCTGCGTTAACGTCTTTTTTTAACCAAATCGCAATGCCGGTATAGCGATAGTCTTGACTTAATTGTTGATACGAGGAAAGGTCGATCGCCACGGCACCATGCTGACGACCATAGTCCCGAAAAATACCAGCTACCCATACTTTGTGGGGTGCCTTATTGTCATTCAATGCAGGAAGCAATCGGACTTCACCGGGCTGCCAACCATACAGATCAGTCATTGCTTCGGAGACATACACCTCAGGAAGTACTTCAGACAAGACTGAATTATTGCTCTGCTTAGTAACCGATCCCAGTAAAGGAAGGGCTTGCGCTTCTCTACCGCTGGGAATGGGGCGTGCAATGAGCGTCACTTCTGGCCGATCTGATTGAAACAACACTTTTTTCTGCTGATTAAATTCGTATCGCTCTATACCCGGCATAGACTGAAGATTGAACAACAGGCTTTGATCTTTAGAAAGTTCATCACTTATTTTCAAGTCATTAAAGTTGGCATATAAATCTGCAGGCAACACTTGATCAAGCCAAGCAGTCATAGAATCACGAAAGCTCGCTACCATCACCACCATGGCAACAGTCAGCGCTAACGCAGCGATTACTCCGGCAATTAATCCTGCAGCACTAGCGGGCGCTTGTGACAAGCGCCAAATCGCGAAAGTAAAGGCAGGAGATACGCTTTGTCTCTTTGCCAAAATGCGTGCCATTAGAGAAAAACAATGCCTGACAAGCCATGGAGTCAAAGCTAATCCAGCAAACAATAAAAAGGCAATGGAAATGTAAGCAGCAATAGGAAGATCATTAATGGCAGGCATAAATGCTAAAACAAGGCTGCAAAGACCAAAGATAGACGCTAAGCGATAGTGGCTTACGGGTTTTAATATCCGCTCTATGGATCCCGCTCGGAGCTGTGTAACGGGATGTCCCGAGGTAGCTACTTTTGCAGGAAAATAACCCGCTACTAGTCCTACTAGTAGCGAAAGCATCCAAAAACCTAATAATGTGAGCGGATCGATCTCTAGGGGTGGCACCACCCCTGAGAAATACCCTGCCCCTAAGTCACCCCCAACCATATTCAATAAAAGCTTAGCTAGGGCTAAACCAACTCCGATTCCCAAGAGTCCACCCAAAGCAGCGATCACAGTCGCTTGCGCTAGGACAAGTAAAAATATCCAAGTACGACTTGCTCCTAAAATATGAAGCAATGCCAATTGCGATTGCTGACGTAATACTGAAAAACTAATCGTAGTGAATACTAAAAAGGCACCTGTAAATAGAGCAACAAAAGCTAAGACCGTTAAGTTAACGCGATATGCGCGAGATAAGTTTGAGGTACGCCGATCACGATTTTGAGCGCTAATGAGAGTGAGACCTAAATCCAATGTTTTTAGTGCGGCTGAAACCTCTTCAAAACTATGCCCATCCATCAGCTGGATATCCATTCGGCTAATTTTTCCAAGGCCATCTAAACGCCACTGCAGTGCTCCTAGATCCATCACAGCAATATTTTGACCCGTAGCTCCTGGTACCGTCCCGGCAACCTGAAGTTGCAAAATCTTTTCCTGATATTCTATTGGCAATACATCGCCAATAGAAACTTGCAATTTTTGCATAGCCGCAGCAGATAGAAAAATAGCCTTATCGGAAAACAATTGCTGTTGATTTTCTGCTGTAAGAGAGGGTATGAGAGAAGGTGTTACCGAGCCCGCACGAAAGATATCAATACCCAAGATACGCACTAATGGAGTGTTGCGCTCTAAAACAGGACTTATTGCTCTAATACCTAGGTCGGTTCGACGTAAGGCAATTTCATCAAATAATCTGTCTGAGAATTCCCCGGCAGGCATAATTATTTGTGCCGATGCTTGACCGTTAATCAGGTCTAATGCGCGACTAAATTCACTCAGCGCAGATCGATTTACAGTGTGTATTGCTACTGCAAGCGATACCCCTAAGGCAACTGTTAGGCCCGCAATGAACCAGCGCCCTAATTGCGCCTTAAAAGCAGAAGAAATCAACCAATAAAAAAGCATTAACTTGTTAAATGAAAGCGGCGATCAAGTTGAGCTGCCGCTTTATCTGAGTGGGTAACCATGATTAAAGCCACATGATGCTCACGACAGCTACGGCATAAGACATTTAATGCAAGCTCTGCAGTCACAGGATCTAAATTTCCTGTGGGCTCATCAGCAAGTACTATCTTAGGCTGATGAACTAAAGCACGCGCCAAAGCAACCCGTTGTTGCTCTCCACCCGACAATACCGCAGGAAATAGTTCATAACTATTGGCAAGACCTAACTCTGCTAGCAAAGCCTCAGAGCGATGCTTCGCTTGTTCAAGTGGTAAACCGGCAATTAGGCAAGGTACCATCACATTTTGTATGACATTTAAGTGAGGCATTAAATGAAAAGCCTGAAAGACAAAACCAAAAACAGTACGACGCAGCACCAATTGCTCTTGTGCGCTTAAAAAGGCAATATCCTTACCTTCGAGAAGTAAGCTCCCCTCGTCGGGTTGATCTAGACCTGCTAGTAAATTGAGTAAGGTAGATTTACCAACCCCAGAGGCGCCTTGGAGGGCAAGCTGCTCTCCAGCATCCAAAGAGATATCAAGATTACGAAAAAGCCAGCGTTCAGCCGACACTCTCCGTCCAAGGCTTTCAGCACGCAGTAAGGCCATTGGAAGCTTTCATATAAACGCGTTAATGGAATGAATTCGATGCACCACATCATTGTTACACTCTCTCGCATTTTCTGCGCTTGAGGTGAAATGCCTTGAAAATAAGAATCTATATAGGGTCAAGACAGGTTGCATTCCGAGTCTAACTTATCAAGTGGCTCAAGAAATACTAAAATAGTACAGAAATATCCATACACTATTTAATCTATAGGAATAGCATGAATCAGATTGCGTGCATTGAATTAAGAGATCTTGAACTCCAAACTCACATCGGCAGCTATGCGCCAAATGCGACCATACCTAAAAAACATCTTTTAGACCTTACGCTGTGGATTGACGCGAAATACATTCTGATTGGTGAAGATAAAATGGAGCATGTCTTCGATTATGATCCGCTGATCAGTGAGATTCATCTTCTGGCAGAAGAATGTCATTACGAAACTCAAGAGCGACTGATAACAAAAATTGTTCAATGTTGTGCAAAATATGTTGCAATTGAATCTATGGAAATTGGCCTTAGAAAACTACCCGTCTCATTGGATTCTGGCGAACTAGGAATTAGACTGAAGATCAATAGGACTACTTTGAATGAGCACCGTATAGCTATTTAGCTAAAGACTTGCTCAAGAAAAAATGGGTTTTTAGAGTAAATCTAAAGCAACCTGTGACTCAATGGTCGCCCATTCAGCATCGGTAAAAAGTCTTGAGCGGGTATGGAAAGCCTTTCCTGTAGCTCCCTCAAGAGAAAATGTACCGCCATTTCCTTCAATTACATCAAGAATAAGCTGTGTGTGTTTCCAATACTCGTACTGTGATTTGCCAATATAAAAAGGGACGCCGCCTATTTCACCTAATTTGACATCGTATGCACCAATAGTGAGGTCTGTAGGTAAATAGCAATTGGCTGCACTGTTGTCGCAGCATCCACCGGACTGGTGAAACATGATTTCCCCATGCTCTGTTTGAAGTTGTTTAATTAACTCCAATGCTGCTTCCGTTGCAATCACTCTATCAACCATCGTAAATCCTATTCAGTATAGAAACAGAAAAGGGCGGACTAATCCGCCCTATCCCTTTCGTACTTTTATATTACCTTATCAAAAGAATCCTAGTTTATTTTCGCTGTAGCTCACTAACAAGTTTTTGGTATTTTGATAATGAGCGAGCATCATTTTATGATTTTCACGTCCAATGCCAGATTCCTTGTAACCACCAAATGCAGCATGCGCTGGGTAGGCATGAAAGCAGTTAGTCCAAACTCGACCAGCTTTGATAGCACGACCCATTCGATAAGCTACATTGCCATTACGACTCCAAACTCCAGCACCCAAGCCATAAAGAGTGTCATTTGCAATAGCCAATGCTTCGGCCTCATCTTTAAAGGTGGTTACTGCTAGCACAGGGCCAAAAATTTCTTCTTGGAAAATGCGCATTTTGTTATGGCCTTTAAATATTGTGGGCTGAACATAGTAGCCTTCGTTTAAGTCGCCGCCAAGATGAGCTTGAGAACCACCAGCTAACAGCTCAGCACCTTCTTGCTTACCAATATCCAAATAGGAAAGAATTTTTGTTAATTGCTCTTTAGATGCTTGGGCACCCATCATGCTGTCAGTATCCAAAGGGTTTATGTGCTTAATAGCGGCGACACGCTTAAGCACTTTTTCCATAAACTTTTCATAAATACTTTCTTGAATCAATGCGCGGGATGGGCATGTGCAGACCTCCCCTTGATTGAAAGCAAAAAGTACTAACCCTTCAATTGCTTTATCCAAAAAGGCATCGTCTTTATCCATGACATCAGCAAAGAAAATATTAGGAGACTTACCACCCAGTTCTAAAGTTGCCGGAATCAGATTGTTTGCGGCAGCTTGTGCAATTACACGACCTGTAGAGGTAGATCCTGTAAAAGCAATCTTAGCAATCCGCTTACTCGTTGCCAAAGGCATTCCTGCTTCACGTCCATAGCCATTAACAATATTTAATACACCAGGCGGCAATAAATCAGCGATCAGCTCTGCCATTAGTAAGATAGACACTGGAGTGGACTCAGCGGGCTTAAGAACGACACAGTTGCCTGCTGCTAATGCTGGCGCAAGCTTCCAAGCGGCCATGAGGATAGGAAAATTCCAAGGAATGATTTGCCCCACAACGCCAAGGGGCTCTTGGAAATGATAGGCAACGTTATCTTCGTCAATTTGAGATATTCCGCCCTCTTGAGCACGAATACAGCCAGCAAAATACCGAAAATGATCGATCGTTAGCGGAATGTCTGCGTTAAGTGTTTCACGAATTGCTTTTCCGTTATCGACCGTTTCCGCATAAGCAAGCATTTCTAAATTCGCTTCAATACAATCCGCAATTTTAAGTAAAGTGTTTGAGCGTTCGGTAGGTGAAGTTTTTCCCCATGATTCTGCGGCACTATGGGCGGCGTCTAAAGCTAACTCAATATCTTCTGAACTTGAGCGAGCTACTTTTGTATAGACCTTGCCACTAATTGGTGTAACAACATCAAAATATTGGCCTTTAATAGGAGAAACCCACTTACCGCCAATAAAGTTTTCATATTGCGCTTTGTAGACCACTTTAGCGCCTCGAGCGCCTGGTGCAGAATAAATCAAATCGTTCTCCTTTAAATTGTCGTGGAAATACTTAATAGTTAAAAATTACCTCATCTTTCAAGAATACGATGTTTCGAAAACCATTTGGATAAAGATGTGATTAAAGATAGTTGCAGTGCAGCAATTTTGTAATAAAAAATAACCCTATTTAGCAGGCCATCGGACATGTAATCATTAAATCCTTTATAGTTTTATTAACATCCTTATGAGCTTATTTTTACCCAACATAAACAGTTTTTTTATTAATACTTAGAAACGTTTTTACTTAATAAATCACAGGGCCGTCATGAAAAAACCAATCCAAATTACACGCCGAAATATGCTCGGTGCCACTGCCGGTTTAATAGCTACTGCAGCATTAAGGCCTGCGACGGCCTCTGCGCAGCAAGTAGCATCGTCTGCATCCACAGCAAAACCCCTACCAAGTTACGTCAGTTGGAAAAATTCTGACAGCATGATCATCCATACTCCGACGACGATTGAAACCAAGCGTTCCGCAATTGGCTCTAGCATCATTACGCCGAGCGATCGTCTGTTTATCCGTAATAATTTACCCGCCCCAACAGCGGCTGATATCGGTGATGTGAATGCTTGGAAGCTCAGCATCGAAGGTGTGAGTAAACCAGAGACCTTTTCTGTTGCAGATCTTAAGCAGATGGGTTTTGAGACTATGGCAGCGGTGTTGCAATGCTCTGGTAATGGTCGCGGGCTATTTCCAGGCAATCCTAGTGGCACAAAATGGCAAACCGGCGCTGCAGGCTGTGTCATGTGGACAGGTGTTGCTGTTCGCGATGTAATCAAAGCTTTAGGTGGCGTTTCTACTGGCATGATTTACATGACAGGCACGGGTGGTGAAAAGCTTCCTGCTGGTATTGATCCACTTGCTGTTGTGGTTGAACGCTCCGTTCCCTTAGCAGCTATGCAAGATGCCTTGCTGGCTTGGGAGATGAATGGTGAGCCAATGCCTTTAGCGCATGGCGGCCCTTTACGATTAATTGTTCCTGGCTACAGCGGTGTAAACAACATCAAATATATCAAGCGTTTAGCGTTTACAAAAGATCAGACACAAGCTGCTATTCAGAAGACGGGATACCGAATGTCACCTATTGGACAAAAAGGTGACCCGACTCAACCCGCCGTTTGGACGATGGATGCAAAATCATGGATAACCTCACCTTCACCTGATAGTGGCCCTATTAAGGCCGGTCAAGTTCAAATCAAGGGTGTAGCTCTCGGTGCACTGGAAGAAGTTGCCAAAGTAGACGTTTCACTTGATGGCGGCGCAAATTGGCAACCTGCTAGATTAGTCGGCCCTGATTTAGGTAAATATGCTTGGCGTCAATTTGTATTGTCAATGAATTTAAAGGCTGGTCAATATCTTGTTTCAACTCGAGTTACCACTAAATCTGGTGTTCAGCAAGTTGCTTTATCGACAGAAAATGCTGCAGGATATTTAAATAGTAGCTGGATTTATCACTCAGTTAGAATTAATGTGGCTTAAAAAGTGGTAAAAAGTAGATTAAGAACATCCCTGAAAAACCCGATTTGTTTTTTTAGGATCATTGGTGGCATTGTGCTTATGTCTTGTGCAATTTTTTCTTCGGTGGCCTCGGCAAACGATGAACAGGGTAAAAATCTATTCTTAAAAGCTGCTGTACCAGCCTGCGCAATATGCCATACGCTTGAAGCAGCTGGAGCGGTCGGTGCTGTTGGGCCCTCTATGAATGACCTTCAACCAGACGCAGCCCGAGTTATGAATGCTATTAAAAACGGTATCGGTCAAATGCCCGCTTACCCAAACCTGACACCTGACCAGATAAAAATATTGTCAGAGTATGTTGCTAGCGCTAGCCGAAAATAATTGATCTCGTTGCAGAGTCAATTCAAGATTGGGGCTGCTATCTATACGTATCGACAAACACCCACCGCTTTTTTAGAGCCATTGCCTACAAGGTAAACCCAAATCCTTAAAAAGACATTGGCTTGACCACTCCACCTTGCACGTGCATCTTCCCGATGCTCTACTTCATCCATTTGACATTCGACCAACAAGGCTCGTAAATTTTGTAGTGGAGTCTTTTCTTGGGCCGTTACTTGTCGATGCGTATTCTGGTTATCAGTATCTGCTAATAGCGCATCGATCATATCCACTTGCAAAGCATAGTGTTGATCTACAAAGGTCTCGACAGCCTGTATGGTTGCATACACTGAACGGGAACCAAACAAAGCGGGTACTGCACCAGTTAACCAACCCGCCATTTTCCATAATGGCAAAAGTCGACTTCTCCAGCGAGTAGAAACTACCTCCTCCATTAAGGTCAAGTGGCGAAGTTCAGTCTCAAGATGATGAATAGCAAATTTACGCACATCTGCATCACGCGAGATAGCTAAAACACCTCGATAGATCATCACGGCACCGGTCTCCCCTGCATGATCGGTTCTAAGCTCTCGAAGTAAATTTAGCGGCAAGGTAGTCATGGATCGTGTTTCTAATAACAGTTGGATAAATTAAGGTTGAATTATGGTTTAGTTACGATCAGCTTGCTTGCCAGCCCTAAAAATGACCACGTGTTGCCAGGGTAATGTAGCAACAGTTTTCTCCCATATCAGTGGGTGACGTGCTGCTTCTAATTTAATTTGGGATTCACTCATCTTATGTAGATACTTAATAGGGACATTAGGATCTTCTGCCTTATATTCAACGAAGACAAGCTGCCCACCTGGCTTCAGTGCTCTTACGATACTTGCCAGCACTTCGTGTGGAAAGGCGAGTTCGTGATACACATCGACCATGATTGCCAGATCAATACTAGAAGCTGGTAATTTCACGTCCTGCTCTGAACCCAGCCTGGCATCGATATTAGTAAAATTAGCATCGCTAGACATGCGCTTTAGGATGGATATCATTTCTGGCTGAATATCTAAGGCAAACACTCGCCCAGTAGGGGCAACTGCTCGCGCCATGCGACGTGATAAATATCCAGTTCCAGCCCCAACATCTGCTACGACCATGCCAGGCTTAAGGGCAAGCACCTTCAGAAGTAAATCAGTACGCTCTTCTTGTTCGCGCTCACTACGCTCTAACCACGATGCTGCTTGATAGCCCATCACTCGGGCAATCTCTCGACCCATATAACTCTTGCCTATTCCATCTGCACTGCCAGCCGACAACTTATACCGCTCAGCGGTATCCGTTTGAACAGACTTTGAGCCTGGCTGTGCAAGCGCCCAAGAACAGAATAAAAAAGTACAGACAAAAAGACCATATTGTAAAAATAGTTGTATTCGCTTCATAACGTCGCCCTGTGATATTGATGTCTACTTATTTACACAATAGTAAATGCTCAATAATTCTGACCACACTAGACCCTAGGGAATTGAGCACAAAAACAAAATGACTTTCGATCATAAATTATTACGATCTCAAGTGCTTTAGGTCCTGACAAATATAGGGTGATTTAAGCCTAAACTTGAAGCTACTCAGAGATAGCGCATCAAAGGCTAAAAAATGGCCTAGTATGCTGAGAAAGTTTGGAAGGGGTAAAGCTTGACATCGCTAAGAACGCGAAAATGATGGATTTAGTTTTGCTAGTCTAAACAGTATTAACGTGTCTTCTTTGCGCTCGCTGCATTAATGAGCTCATCTAGCTTGGCAAAATATTTTTTTGATTTAGGCGTAAGTTCAAGAAACTTTTTTCTATTATCGCCATCCGATGAATATACAATCAGCTCTTTATTGACTAGGTTTGTCAATCTACGGCTTAGGGTTGCAGGTGAGCCAATACTATTTGCAAAGATCACATCTGAAATTAAAAATGGTTTTCCGTCTAAAGATGCCTCGGCAATCGAATTGAGTAACTTGCGCTCAATATCATCTAGCTTAGGGAATGACGGACCCTGCTCCATAGTTTCCAGAAGCTTATTAAATCGAAAATAAGCGTTTTTAATAGTTGTCTTCACGGCGGCTATTTTATCTAGTGAAATTAATAATGATCAAATTATAACGTGTTATATTAACATGGATACTTTGCATAATAATTATTAATAAGTTTAATGATCAATAGCCTTAAAAAACTCATCATAGTGGGCGTGATTGCTCTCATATGGATTTCACTAGATGCAATTAATCAAGGCTATTTCGGTTTCTTAAAAATTACTGAATTAGAGTATTTTGTCTATTGGCTATCTGGCTTGCGACTCGTAGCAATCATCCTTTTTGGATGGCTAGGGTTTTGGGGAATCTTTATCGGCTACTTTACGGGGGAGATATTGAGTGGCGACACCATTATTGATGCCGCTGCACTTGGAATCCTCTCATCCTTAGCTCCAATGATTGCATATCGTTATTGGCAAAGCGCTACAAGTAAAAATGATGATTTTGATCATGTGGACTTTACCCAACTTTGCTATTTAGTTTTCTTACATTCCCTACTCACCGCTCTTTTTAGAAATTTCTATTTTTACTTCGTAAATCAGGTATATGGAATTGATCAGCTAACAATGAGCTTTAGCGCCAATGTCCTTGGATCATTTGCATTTCTTTATCTATTAATGTTTTTTAATCGGTTTTATAAGAAATTACGACCCAAAAGTATTCATTAAAAAACATATTCCTATCCTATAGCTATCTGTATTTTTTATTTAATCCGCATCAATCAAAAAGGCAAATATGAGCAATAAAGCGATTGCAATCACTGTTTTAATTCTATTATTAGCAACAGGCTACCTGCTCTATACAAGCGATAGTGATATTGATATGGGTGGCGAAAAACATGGTGCAGAGGCTACACAAGCTCAAGAACCCACTAAAGAAAAGTCCGTAGAATCTGCAAAACCCGATGAAAAGAAATAAGCTTAGTACATAAAAAAAACCCTGCTTGCTTATGGCAGGCAGGGTTTTGTTTATCCAAACTAATCCATTAGATTAGTCTTTTGCGTAAATATCAATGTCTTTAGTCTCTCGTACAAAAAGTACGCCGATAACCAATGTCATTGCAGCAATGATGATCGGATACCAAAGTCCATAGTAAATATTGCCGTTTTGAGCTACCAAGGCAAAAGAGATCGTTGGTAACAAGCCGCCAAACCATCCATTACCAATGTGATACGGTAATGACATCGATGTGTAGCGAATGCGAGTTGGGAACATCTCTACTAACATCGCTGCGATTGGACCGTACACCATCGTTACCAAAATAACCAAGAAGACCAAAATAGCAAGCACAGCAGCATAGTTAATATCCGCTGGATTTGCTTTTGCTGGGTAGCCAGTAGCATTCAGAGCTTCACGAATCGCTTTCTTAAATTCAGCATCTTTTGCTTTTGCATCGGCAGGAGCCAAGCCTTTTGCCGTGTACCCTGTGATTTCGGTATCGCCAATCTTCACTACAGCAGCCTCACCTGCAGGGCCTGCAATAGTCGAATAACTAGCAGAATTTGACGCCATCACCTGTTTAGCGATATCACAAGAACTTGTAAACTTCGCCGTACCCGTTGGATTGAACTGGAAGGTACATTCATTCAGATCAGTAGTAATACTGGCTGGTGAAGTTGCCATTGCCTTTTCAAGTGCTGGGTTTGCAAAGTGCGTTAAAGCATTGAATACCGAAACTGGCGTATTGGGAATGTAAGTAATGATCGCCAGCAATAAACCGCCCATGATGATTACTTTACGACCGATTCTATCTGACAGACTACCAAAAATCACAAAGAACGGCGTACCGATGACCAATGAGGCAGCAATCAACAGGTTGGCTGTCTTTGGATCGACCTTCAGAACCTGCGTCATGAAGAACAAAGCATAAAACTGACCTGTATACCAAACCACTGCTTGACCGGCAACTAAGCCAAATAAAGCCAAAATCACAATCTTCAAGTTCTTCCATTGCGCAAAAGATTCTGTCAAGGGCGCTTTAGATAACTTACCCTCCTCTTTCATCTTCTTGAATGCTGGGGATTCGTTCATCGATAAACGGATGTAAACGGAAACAGCTAACAAGGCAATAGAAAGCAGGAAAGGAATCCGCCAGCCCCATACTTCAAAATTCGGGCCAGTAAGTTCTCGAGTAAACAAAATCACGAGTAAGGATAAGAATAATCCCAATGTAGCTGTAGTCTGAATCCAGGCAGTATAAGCACCCCGTTTACCGTGTGGAGCATGCTCCGCTACATAGGTTGCTGCACCACCATACTCACCACCTAAAGCTAAACCTTGCAACATCCGTAATGCAATCAAGATCACAGGGGCTGCAACACCGATAGTGTCGTAATTAGGCAAGATACCAACAATAAAGGTGGCTCCACCCATAATAAGGATCGTGACTAGGAAGGTGTACTTACGACCGATTAAATCGCCCAAGCGCCCGAATATCAAAGCACCAAATGGACGGACGATAAAACCAGCAGCAAATGCTAATAAAGCAAAAATAAATGCTGAGCCAGCATCAAGGCCTGAAAAGAACTGTTTAGCAATAACGGCAGCTAAAGAGCCATAAAGATAAAAATCGTACCACTCAAATACTGTACCTAATGACGAAGCGAAGATTACTTTACGCTCTTCTTTTGTCATGGGTTGGGCTTTTGCAATAGCCATGTTTAAACTCCTTTAAGTTAAGGTAGTTTGATTTTATTATAAATTATGCATAATAATTATTAATAATCTTGGGGTTTTCCCTGTGTTTATAAAGTTTTATCTGTGTCATAGTAAGGGTGTCTCACGATTGCACGTGCTGACAAGTATTTAGCAAGACAGTTTCACCTAAGGTTAAATGGATCACTTCGGTGATCCATTTTTTTAAGAGGTATTGAAGGTGCTATATCTCAGTTGAGATGTTTAACTGGGTATAGACAGCTTGAGAATTTGGTCTATCCGTAAGAGAAATTGCCCCCGCACGAATCGGCCTTCAAGATCATCATGATCTTCATGACCTTGCCTTACTTGACTAAGCTTATTTTTTCTTCTAAGTCCAATAACGTTAAAAGAAAACTTAATAAAGCTTATGGTTAAAACAGCATCCATGATTGAAGTAACTTAACGCATAGATACTTTTAAAAAATTGAGGTAGTAGTCCAATTTGTAAACTTACGCTGCATTAACCCCAAAATTGTTTTAACTTAATTGCTTCTGCTTTACCGCGCTCAAAGCCATGCTTCATAAAAGGAGAAATTAAGTTGGGATTCATGACGCTATCAATTCGAGCCATACCAGGTGGCAATCCAGCCGTGATGTGAATAACCTGAGAACCTTGTGCCCTGAGGTCTTTTAACTCTTGCAGCAGGGTATCTGGAAACCCGGTCGTTCTGAGATTAAATTGTTTCTCATCCTTTACATTGCCATTAGCAAGACTAAAAACAAGCACTTTTTTGACGCCTGCAGCTACATCGCAATGCGTACTTGTTGCACACATTCCGCCATCCATACAAAGACGATCTTTTAAGAAGGTGGGGCCAGCACCCCCAGCTAGTGAAGAGCTAGCAGCACAAGCGACTGAAGTAGAAATATTGCTCGACTGAGAAACGACTATCCGCTCACCGGTATAGCAATCAGTGGCAGTGGTATACAAATTGTTTGATGGCCATGTGCTTATACCGACCATCCTCTCAATTGTTTTTTGGTATTCGGCTTCGCCGGTAGTATTACGAGCAGCCATAGCTGCCCGACCAAGCTCCTGAATAGACGCGGGACTTGCATCTTTGACATTCCGACCGATTTCTTTTGCACGGATTTGGCTTTGATTAAACTTTGTCTCCGGCACTAATTTAGCCAATACCTTAGGAAAGTCATTAAATAGATCCATTTCATCGCGGATACGCCATAAATTCCCGTTCATGAGCATAGAGGCAAATATTGATCCAGCTGAAGTCCCTACTGCAATATTGGTGTTACTGAGATCAAGACCCTGCTCTTTAAGCGCATGAAAGTAACCCACGTACCAGGAAATGAGAACAATACCGCCACCACCCAAAACAAGACCTCGCTCCTTCCCCATTGCAGGTGGGTTTTTATAAGGAATAGGATGGGCAAGACCATCATTCCAGTCGGCTGTACTTGCTACTATCTTTTTTGCCTGAAGAGCCTCTACCTCGGAAACTATTTTTGGGGAGACTGTGGATATTTAAGCAATCACTTGCGAGCTGGCTGCAATAGCAGCAGTAGCGACAGAGCTCTTTAAAAAATAACGGCGAGATGATTGGGTCATTTTTATACCTTTCTAGGAATATTTATTTTATAAGCTTAAAAGAGAGAATCGCCAGAAAATTTTATTTAAGTGCTTTTTATCCGAGCTTATGTTTACTGTATTAGGAAAAAATACGCAGAACGCTCATGTTTTATAGTTATCTTAATTCTCTCTGACTAATTTGCTCGCAATATCTTTACCCACCTTCTCAAAGGCAGCGCTCTGTGCTGCAATCAAGTCCTCAAACCCATTGCTCCCTGTTGGCTCACGAATTAAAGTTCTGCCCATAATGGTTTTCAGCGGGGGTGCTGTACTGCCTGTTGCACTTGTTACTTTGCTTGCAACTTGTACCGATGGTTTAATGGACCAATGTACATCCAGCAAAAGATCTTGACCAGGCACAGCTTCTAGAGTTTGCACATCTACAAACACTTGATAGTCAAATTGGGTTTGCGTACTTTCTGAAAAATTCCATACATTGGGCATATTCATATTGCTCGCTAAGCTAGCAGCAATCACTTGCCCCACATCCCCTTTGAGCGAGGCAGCCCAGCGATGATATTCAAATATTTCAACTTGAGAACCACCACGTTGAATGACCAATTGAGGGCGATCTATGTTTGCCGGAACTGTTACAGGACCAATCATTACCCGTTTTTGATTACTTGCCTCATTCATAGCGGGAATAGGTTTAGAAGTGAGCCTATAGTAGGTGGATTTTGGGGAGCTAGCACACCCACTAAGCAAAAGTACGATTAATGTAGGTAATAAGATGGACCGCATTATTTGGCACTTTCTGCAGGTTTACCAAATATAAGAGATTGAGGCTGTTGATCCAGCATGTCTGTTAAGGTTTTCATTGACCCAGCTGCCTTAGTAATTTCACGTAATGAATCACGGATGTCAGTTTGCATAGGAGAGTCGCTTGCCGTCACAGCGCTAACATTTTTTAATGCTTGATTAAGCTCAGGAATTACTTCAGCTTCAAGTTTCTTCACTAACTTATCAGTGCTTTTAATCGTACTAGCAAGGGATTGCTCAAAATCATCAAATGCGCCTGGAACAGATTGGAGCTCGAGAGGTAACTTGGTAATATTCAAGTCATATTTAGGTGAGTTGGGAAAGAAATCAATGCCAACATATTGCTGTCCCGTTAGCAAGCTCGCTGCTCTAAGTTGAGCGCGTAAGCCCTTATCGATATACATTTTTAATAGCTTTAATTGCTCGCCTTTAGTTTTAGGGTATGGCATGACTACCCCAGTAATAGTAGATCGAACTTGAATACGCTCAGGATAAAGATAAATCTCTACTGGTTGAACAAACTCAAAGGTCTTAGGATCTACCGCAGTTCCAATGCTAACTACTTCACCAATATTTACTCCACGAAACTCTACAGGAGCCCCTGCAGATAACCCTCTAACTGATTGCTTAAAATTGATGACATAGCGATGAACGACAGAATCAGGCTGCTTCATTGCCAAAGTACGATTCTGAAATAATGGAAATACCATATCTACTTGAGCGCGCTCTGATACAGGCGGAATTCTATTACTAGGTGCTGGCATAACAGGCTCTTGTGACATGCTAGCTAGGGTACCCTGCTCCTCAATTGTTTGAGGTGTTTCAAAAGCAATACCACCTGCAAGAACTGCAACCAAAGATTCTGTTTGTAATTGAAACCCAGATGCGCCTAGAGTGATATCAACACCACTAGCATTCCAAAAACGGGTGTTGTTGGTAACATATTGATCGTAAGGCGCATTGATAAAGACTCTTATAGCAATACTTTGGCCTTCCTTATCTAACTCAAATGCTACGACTTGCCCAACTATAAGGCGACGGAAATACACTGGGGTACCTATACTATGTGACCCCAACGAAGCAGATTTGATAATAAATTCTCGCCCAGGAATACCAGCTGTCAAAATAGGCGGCACATCAAGCGCTACAAAATCAGTTTTCTTTGCAGATGACAGACCTAAATCCGATCCAATAAATGGGCCATCAAGTAAAGTTCCTAAGCCTGAAACACCGCTTGCGGTTATACGTGGTCGCACAATCCAAAATCGGGTCTTTTCATTCGCGAAATCTTCAGCATTTTTATCTAATTGAATCGTAGCGATCACCTGTTTATGATCTTCTGACAATCCAACTGATTTCACCACACCAATATTTACCTCTTTATATTTGACGTTAGTTTTACCTGCAATAATGCCATCGCCGCTAGCAAAAGCGATAGTAATTGTGGGGCCATGATCAACCACAGCCTTGTACATCAAACTTATGCCGATCGTGATAGCCACAATAGGAATAATCCAGATAACCTGTGCGGACCAACGATGCTTTGCTTGAGCTACGGCTGAAGGTAGGCCAGAAAAATTTGGCTCTTGTAATTTATCAGTCATATTATTCCTTAGATATTTCTTTATTATTCTCTGGAGAATCCACAACATCCCAAATCAGTCGAGGATCAAAACTCTTTGCAGCAAATATTGTTAAAACAACAACAGTAGCAAAAGCAATGGCGCCTGTACCAGCCCGAATCGACATCAAGTTACCAAATTGTACGAGAGCTGTCAGCATCGTAGCGACATAAATATCAATCATCGACCAGCGCCCAATAGTCTCAACCATGCGATACAACTTAGCACGTACCCTAGGCTTCCAAGTGGAGCGCTGCTGAACTGATATCAGTAAGAAAGTTAAGGAAAAAAGCTTTGAAAATGGGATCAAAATACTAGCCGTGAATAAGATAATAGCTAGTATTTGTGACCCAGAATCCCATAAAAATAGGACACCGCCAAAAATGGTATCTTTTTCAGTGCCAAAGAGGGATCCCGTTGCCATTACAGGCATTAAGTTGGCTGGAATAATCAATACGTAACTTGCAATGACTAATGCCCAAGTGCGTTCAATACTATTAGGTTTACGAATATGCATACTTGATCCACAGCGCGTGCATTTGTAATGCAGTTGAATTGGAAGTGTACTTTGAGCAAGACCACAGGTTTCACAACCGATAATATTTTGTGAAATTCCCGTCAGCATGCCCTGCTCCCTGATGCTTTGATCTGGGCTACTTTGCGCCAAAAATCATGCGTATCAAAATTAGCCGCTGCCGCAGTCATAGATATCATTAGCAAAATAAAGGCAACCAAACCAATATCAGGCTCTACTGAAGCAAATGCATTGAGTTTAGTAATCGTCACTAGTAAGCCCAGCATAAATACTTCAACCATAGCCCAGGGCTTCACAAAATGAATTAATCTAAATGCGTAAGAAAATCCAGGTGGTAAACGGCCTAACTTAACCGGTAAAAGTAAATAGATTAAGGCCATGATTTCTAGGGCTGGCATTAAAAAGGTGGTTATGAAAACTAAACCGGCAATACTGAGAATGCCATCATTGAAGAGTCTATAAGCAGCATCCAGTAAGGTCGTTGAATTGGTCAAGCCTTGAGAGCTGATAGTCACAATCGGAAAGCTATTGGAAACTAGGAATAGAGTTGCAGAAGTGAGAGAAAAAACTAAGCTGCGCTCTAAGCCAAGCGGCAGCGATCGATATAGAACAGCCCCACAGCGACTACATAATGCCTTACCGCCAGGCTTTAATGGTGTTTCTTGCAATAATAAATCGCATTGATCGCACACTAGTAATTCTTTTAAATCCATAGCGCCTTAACTTAATGAGGTAAATTCGACTACGAGGTAAAACTTTGATCAATTAAAGATAATGGCTAGAAGTACCTTAGCATTCCCCACTTATCACCCCAATAATCAATGTAGGCAGGACTTATCCATATTTCTGCCAAACTAAACGATATCAGATTTATATGTCTATATAAGACGGTAAAACCCAAAATAGACCTCCAGCCCAAAGATCAACATAAGCTAGGCGCTAGGCCTTCTCGCAATACCGGGCTCTACAACCCATCCTTGTAAGGTTTAGTAAGCTTAAAAAAAGGTTTTTATCTATATTGATAGTGTTGTCGCAAAATCACACAATTACTTTCTCAATGCTGGCATATCCTTAAATCATGAAAAAACTTACCGCCCTTCTTTGCGTAGCAGCTACATTCACGCTACTGACAGCCTGCAGCACCACAACAAAGTTAGCCAGTGAGGCTATGCCACGATCCGGATTTTTACCAGATTACAGCCTCCTAACCGCGATGGCGACCACGAATCAAGATGTAAGAATATGGAGGTATCGCAAAGCGGATATAAAAACAAATGCCTATACGGCAGTTATCTTAGACCCTATTTACTTAAATCAAAATATCACTCAAGAAATTACTCAGGACACCATCAACCAAGCAAAGTCAGCCTTACAAGCCTCAATGGTAGAAATGATCAAAAGTCGGGGCAATATTCAGATTGTTACAGAACCGGGCCCAAATGTAGTGCGTGCATCTGTTGGCATTACAGGTCTTGAGAGTACCGATAATTCATTACAGCCCTGGAATTTCACTCCGGTTGGTATGGCACTAACAGCCGGTACATATGCGGCTGGTGTGAATGCAAAAACCCCAGCCATGTTGGTAGAGCACAAGTTAACCGATAGTCAGACCAATGAGTTATTAGGCGAAGGCGTAGTCACCATTCAGGGGCAACCGTTTAGGACAATTGCTGGATCGACACAATCATTCATTACCATGACAAAAACTATTATTCAGGAATCAATGCAAACTAATAAAGGCGCAAGCAACGAAAATATATATTTCTTTTTACCAGAGAAATAATTGAATTTACTGAAGTCTGACATTGTTAAAAAAAAATCCTCGTCAGTCTTGACGAGGATTTGATTGCTAATTATTAAGACCAAATTGGCCGATTAATATTGGCAGTAAATTACTTCTCCAACTTTACCGTTACACCACTAGCACTTAAATTGAGTTGCAAGCCTGCAGAAGTACTAGTCAGACGCATAATTACGCCATTTTCATTCTTCAATACTGTACCGCCAACACCGCCGCCAAGAGTAATAGCGCTATTTAGTGCGCTAAAAGTTCCAGAAAATTTCGATAGATCTTTTAAGTCATACACTTCGCCAACTGCAGATACCTTAGAAGCCCCTACATTGGCACCTATACTCATACCACTCACTTTAAAGGGATATTTTTTACCTTGAAATGTAAGCTCTCCGCCGCCTACTGAACCCCCAATAATTAGGGCAAATTGAGTTTCATTAATACTGACAGTGCCAGAAGGTTTCTTGGGAGCATCTGAAGCAAATGCCGAACTAGCAATGATCATCAGGCCAGCAAAGGCAGTTAATAGTACTTTACGAAAAGAAGTCATGAAATTTCCTTAATAAACGGATTAAAAGATTCTACAAATACATATTACTCTTGATTAACATTGAAAGCGTCTTCTCAATTGATGCATATAGGAAGAAATAAACATTAATGACTGTGTTGGTGCATAGATTTCGTGGAAGCGCTGCCTAAATCTTTGTGTTCTGATGGATCAATTGCAGCTGCTTCTTTCAGGAATTGTTTAGGGTCGATTCTTTTGCCGCCGAGCCATGTTCCCTTAACTTTTACTTTATCTGTAATTTCACCAGGCTTTACTGCCGTAATATCGGCTGTCAGCTCTACCAAATCCGCATATTTTCCTACCTCTAATGATCCAATCTCTTTATCGCGTTTTAATTGATAAGCGCCATTGATGGTTGAGGCTCTGAGAGCCTGATCTAAGGTGACTGCTTGATTAGCGCCATGCACTTTGCCGGAATCAGAAGTTCGAGTCACCATGTGCTGAATATTTCTGAGGGTATCGGGTGGGGATACTGATCCATCATTGTGAAAAGAAGTGTGGACATTTGCCTTAAATGCATCGCCGGCACTTTGCCATTGGGCTCCATACTCAGGCTTAAACATTGTTCCATCTAGTAGGTCACCCCAATAAATAAATTGAAAAGGCGCCAAAGAAACTGTCACCCCAAGGCTTTCAGCTCGCTTAAATTGATCTGCCCTAGCGGCTCCAAGATGCTCAACACGCCAGCGGTGGTCTGTGCCTAACAACTTATTCTTCACTAAAGCGCGTTCATAGGCATCCAAGACAACATCAAAGCCAACATCACCATTACAGTGAAATGCCATTTGATAACCCATCGGGGCATACTGATCGAGCATTTGATCGAGTTGCAAGCGGGTGTAATTCATACCTTTTTCACCCAGCGGTCCAAGAATAATTTCGGCTTGCTTTGTTCGTGCGTTGTCTAGGTAGCCAAAGCTTGTAGCAACAGAACCCAACCAAGGGCTTCCATCTGCCCACAACTTAATTCCGTTTTTGCGAACCATACTCGGATCAGGCCAAGTGACATTCGCGCCCGCGTCTGGTTCGATTGCCATATGATAAACGTGCATTCTTAAAGGGCTGTTTGGTAAGGATGCTAGCGCTAGATATCCTTTATATTGACCACTGTTATAGGTATGCTCTGAAGTCGATGTAATACCCAATGATGCCATGTAGGCGTACCATTTTGCGCCGGACTGTAATGGTTGGGGGATGGCTTTTGGAAGAATCGGGCCTAGGATCGTAAATAGAGCAGCGGATTCATTGCCAACGCCGTTTGAAGTACCGTCTTTATAACGGCCATAACTTCCGCCAACCGGATTTGCAGGCGGTTTACCGCCCTTCCAGCCCAACAATTTTAGAGTTGCTGAGTTGAAATACACTGCATGGCCAGAGTTATCAATCACAACAATTGCACGCCCGCTCGGTGTCAGTGGATCAAGCACTGCGCGAGTAGGCAAAGGAGCTTGTTGCAGTAATCTATCTACGCCATTAAAGACTAATGGCCTTCCAGCAGGAGCCTCAGCATCTGCTTTTAATATCTTGGCTTTAACATCCGCCCATGTTTTGTAACCCACGTATGGCGCAACCCAATAGGCAGGTTCTTGAGTAGACAAACCTGAGAGAAAAGGATGGTTGTGTGGGTCAATAAACCCAGGCATCAGTACTGCAGAACCAAGATCACTGACCTTGGCATTTGGCGCAGATGCAGTGACATTTTTCAGTGAACCAACAGCAGTAATTTTTTTAGTAGTGGTGTCAAAAGCAATGGCCTCCGCACGTGGATTCTTATCATCCATAGTAATAATCGTAGAGGCTTTCAGAATCTGTATTTCCGCAAAAACAAAATTAGATAAACAGCAGAGTGAGAGGATGGGTAAAGCCTTAAGGATTAATTTATGGGTCATAGTAATTTGATTATTTAAATGGTCTTGGCTTTTTGGTTTGTGAAACTAATACTACCTTACCACCGATTACCGTTGCAACAACAGCGACATCTTTTATTTTGATCGCAGATACGGTCTGTGGGTCGGACTCTAATACGGTAAAGTCAGCAAATTTACCCGGCTCAATCGAGCCTACCTTATCTTCTACCCCAAGAGTGTAGGCAGCGTTGATCGTAATCATCTTCATGGCATCTTGTACAGTCACCGCTTCCGCTGGAGCCCAGATTTTTCCGTCTTTGTATACGTCCCTTCGAGTAACAGCAGTCCAGGCACCCTTCAACGGTGCTGGGGCTGATACTGGTGCATCTGAATGAATTGAGGTCACGACGCCACTACGCACTAAAGTTCCTAGACGCGTTGCATACGAAGCACGGTCCATACCTAAGGCTGGATATTCTAATTGAGCACGCTCAGAAATGTACGATATATTGGTACTCACCACTGCGCCTAGTACTTTTATCTTCATCACCATAGCGGTGGATGGGATACCAAAATGGTTAATCGTATAGCGATGATCAAAGCGAGGTTTTGCATCAATCATGAGTTGCAAAGCATTAATTGAGTTTTGATTGCCTTTATCACCATTGCTATGAATATGAATATGAAATCCTGCATCCCACCAAGGCTGCATTGCACCAGCAAAATCTTGTGCAGACTTAAAGTTTGAGGAACCGAGGCTGCCGTCTATATAGCCCGGATTTTCCATGCGCATAGTTTCCGGTAAGTAGCCGCCATCACTATAAAACTTCACACCCTGAAACATCAGGCGATCATTGTCTTGTAGCTTCAAGTTTTGCGCTTCTTTAATCGCGTTGTTACCGTACTTCTGAATAAAAGGTTCTGAGTAAACTACAGGGACAATACGCAAATCGCCTGCAGCCGAATTTGTGTAGGCCTTCATTAACTTGGTTTCCATGTCAATGTTTAGGCTACCAAATGCCAAATCACCTGAGGTCGTGATGCCTGCTTGCTGCATCAAATCATTGATATACATATAGTCGGTAGGAACTTCATCGGAACTTAAGATATCTTTACCAGCAAGCTTCATGATGTACATCAAAGCAGGAATATCTAAAAATCGGCCATTTAACTGGCCATTTGCATCTAGGCCAACTCCCGGAATACTCTTTACTTTTTCGGGTGTAATGTCATAAGCTTTGATCATGGCGCTAT
Source organism: Polynucleobacter antarcticus (assembly GCF_013307245.1). Taxonomy (NCBI): domain Bacteria; kingdom Pseudomonadati; phylum Pseudomonadota; class Betaproteobacteria; order Burkholderiales; family Burkholderiaceae; genus Polynucleobacter; species Polynucleobacter antarcticus. Next base: position 896,338 of record NZ_CP028941.1, on the reverse strand, counting down.
TGACGTACATGTCGTGACCAGACAAATCCCAAACAATAATGGGGCGAACATTAGAGGCCTGATCTAACATTTGCCGGTCAGGAACCTTCCCCATCGCAACAACATCATATCCCCAGGCTACAAGAGGCTTACTAGGATCTTTAATATCGTCTGAATACTTTTTTAACAGCTTCATCGCTGCTGGCAAATTAGCCACTCCGGGAAATGCAGGGCCCCAAGGGTTCGGCATAGGTGATGGGGTAAGCAAGGGTTTGTTAAATAAGATTCCAGCGAGCAAGGGGTGTGCATGTGGCTCAACAAAGCCCGGATAAATCACCTTAGTCGCAAAATCACGGTTGATTTTGGTGGGATATTTATCTGTCCAAGGTTTCATATCAGCCAGCGAGCCTACTGACAGAATACGTCCATCCGACACGGCCACGGCGGTTGCATGAGGAATAGCCGGATCCATAGTAACAATCTTCTTAGCCACAAAGACGGTGATATTGGAAACCTGCGGTGTCGATGGCGGATCAAGTAACTGAACTGCATTGGCAGCTCCAAAAAAAAGGCCAAGCACACAGATACATAAGACTCTCACTTTGTAATGAAGCATTTTTCCTCTTTTACGTTTAATTGTGTTTCATATTAATAAAAACACCCACAAAGTGGGCATCTTTAAATACGATATGACTCTACTAACACTTAGCCTTACTTTAAGCTCACCTGCTTACCATCGATCCACGTTTCCTTAACCTTGATGTTACGAATATCTGCGGGCGATGTTTTGCGAGGATTTTTTTCTAGGACAACTAAATCCGCCTGCTTGCCTACTTCCAGGCTGCCTATGATGTTGTCAGCAAATATTTGATATGCTGCATCAATTGTTATGGCGCGGATTGCATCATCAACTGAAATAGCCTGATTAGCTCCCAGTGCTTTTTTTGGAGGCAGCTGCCATAAACGCGTGACTGCCTCACTGATGTAGTTCAAAGGACCCACATTAGATACAGGGGTATCGCTATGCAATGTGAATTTCGCGCCTAATCTCTTAAAATCTCCCGCTGGGTCAATTCGCTTAGCGCGCTCTGGCCCAATGAGGTGTTGATCAAAGGCTGATCCCCAATAATCTATGTGGCCAATAGTAAAGCTAGGTACTACACCCAAAGAAACTGCCTTCTTAACCTGAGATTCATTGTTCACGGTGAAATGCTCAATGCGTAAACGACGCTCTGCAGGTTTGGAATTTCCGGCCAATAACTTGGAATAATTATTTAAGGTTTGATCAATTGCCTTATCGCCATTAGCGTGGGTAGAGATTTGCCAGCCTTGGTCAAAAAAGGGTTTGGACAAGCTATAAATTTCAGCATCCTTATAGTCAAGAGCCCCACTCCACTTGGTATCCTTAGGGTAAGAATAGGGCTGATTGAGTGCAGCTGTTAAGCCTTGCGTAGAGCCATCAGATATATATTTGACTCCAATAAAACGTAACTTATCATCGCCTTCATTAGGCTTAATATTGTTATAACCTACCGGAAGTGCCTGCCCCCATAAATACCCACGCACCCGAATAGGGGAAGTATTCTTTGCAAAGATCGTTTTATAAATAGCGGCTTCTTTATCAACACCAAAATTACCCCCTACACTCATTTCTGATGCAGTTGTTACTCCCGTAGATGCTATCTTGTTCATCATGCTCTGAATAGCTCCAAATAATTGGGCTTCAGTGGGATTGGGCATTTTTGACATGAAGGGCAAATAGGAAGGCGGTTCTACCAATTTCCCTGTAAGCCTGCCCTTCGCATCCTTGACGTAGATGCCGCCACTCGGAGGACTAGCAGACTTATCTGTTACGCCAGCAAGCTCTAATGCCTTGCGGTTCACATAAGCGATGTGACCAGATTGATTAACTATAAAAATCGGTACGTCTTTGGAGACTTTATCCAAAACATCCGCATTCAGTTCAGCCATAAAGGGTGAGGTACGTGAGGGATCCACACCAAATCCAATTAACCATCCACCGGGAGGCACATCCTTTAAGCCCGCTTTCATTTTCTGAGTCAGCGTATCGATGGTGTCGTAGGGCAAGTTAAAGTTGCTTAAATTAAGACCTAAACCCTCAAATATGGCGGTCACCATGATGTGAACGTGCGGCTCAACAAAGCCTGGCATTAAGGTTTGTCCCTGTAAATCAATCACCTTAGTGTTACCGGCTTGCCATTCTTTTGTTACAGCGTCCTTAGTACCCACTGCAACAATCTTTCCATTTTGGACGGCAAGAGCCTGAACTTCTTCATTCTTGGCATTCACAGTCACAATAGGACCACCGTAAAAAATCGTGTCAGCATTTCCTTTTGCAAAGGATGCTGCGCATTGAGCCATTAATAACATGCCAAGTAATTTTGGAATAAATTTCATCTCTATAGCCTCGTTTTATTCGGTTTTACTATTTCAGGATAACTAGTGTAACGGTAGCACGAGCACCCCAACCTGATGGACCACCAGGTGTATTGCTCACGTAATAAATGGGGCCAGCACCAAAGGAGATTGGAACACCGTCAAAGATATGCACCTTAGAAACGCCAGCATAAAGTGGGTTAGATGTTCGGCGCGCATCGTAGTTATATTGCGCCTGCATATTGGCAGAGAACGTCCAGGCATCTTTATTGGTGTAAGAAACGACAGGCTCTCCAAATAAATTATTCTGAGTTCCAAAAGTAGGATTCCCGCCCACACTCCAAGATTGATACCCCAACAAACCATAGGTCCATGGGCCATCACGATTGATTACAACCGCCGTCACACCTGCACCGGTTTGTTGCGAGCCAAATTTTCCGCTGTTTCCAGACGGAGAGACCGCATACGGGCCGATACCCCAAATCCATGACGATCTGGTATTGGGAGCGTAGAAGGATTCGAGAGTTACGCTAGCGATACCATACCCAGAAAAGGATTGACCCGGGCGACTCTCAATACTCACCTCTCTTACGCCAGCGATGATCGGTCGCACAATGAAAGAATCACCACCGCCCAGATCAAATGGCGCAACCGGCTGGAGCAAGAGTGTTTGCTCGGATCCGCCTTGATTTCTTCCTATGCCACGACTGAACTCATACTGAAACGGCACTGAAATCATATTAGCAATAGGATTGGCTAATTTTTTGGCAATATCAACAGCGCTATTTCCCGAATCTGCTGGCGGAGTGGCAGATTGACTACGAATATTAGTAGCAGGAATAACGGCGCCACCAATACTACGAAGGTCTTCCGCTTTTGTTGCGCTAGCACCATTTACGGTCACTGCACCTTGAGCAAAAACATGGGTGGCAGATAAGCTAGTTACCCCAGCAAAAAAGAGTGGCAGCAAAACTCGTTGTGTAATGTTCATAAATTAACTTAACTAAAAAGAGGAAGAATTAAAAGGGAATGGTTACACCCAAGATGGCACCACCAAAGGTCACTTTTTGCAGGGCACCCGTTTCTTTCATATCGTAATACAGCGCGCGATATCCTAGGGAAACATCACCCCAGTCGTAAGCTTTAGCAATGCCTAACATAGCCTGCCAAGTCACATTAGTAGTGCCGCCGCCAGAACCAATATCGCCATAGAAAGGAATAAACCAGGTGGTATCAGCAATGCGATAGCGGCCCTTGAAACCAATAATGGGATCCGTAGTGTTGGTAGTCAGTGATGGATAACGTGTGATGGTAGCCCGCCTCAATATTTGACCATCCACAGAGCCTGAGACATCTAAGGTTGCTTTAACAGATGCTGTAGTGGAGATATAACGAACACCCACTAAGGCGTCTAAATATACTTCCGGTTTATTTAAAACGGTATACATTAAAGCACCTGTCAGCAAGGTATCTTTCAAATTGGCTTTAGTTGACAGGTCTGCATTAACGATCACGCCGTTAGGTAGAGGCCCAGTAGCCGTTTTTGCTGCTTTGTTTTGTAGATTGGCATTCACGAAATCTACGCCTATACCCCAATTACCTTTATGAGCTTCGCCCGTGATCATCGCCCCACCCCGAAGATCATTAATCACTTTGTTCGTGTCTAGGTTAACACTTTTAGAAACGCCATCATTAGTGTTCACTGTACCCGACACACCAACTGCCCAAACATAAGGAGATACTGAGAAACGCCACTCATCAGAAACGTTTGGCATTACTTTTGCCTGTGCATGAGCTGAGCCAATAGATGAAAATAAGCAACCTATTAAAAGAAGTGGATTAACAATTTTATTATTCATGGGGATAGTTTTAAGGTTGAGTTAATGGAGAGGTAAAATTATTTTGGTGGATGAGACTTAGCATCCAACGCAGTATTTAAAATGCCAATCATCGCCATGGTTGAAGAGGCAGCCCAAGCAAAAGAAAAAAGGCCAGAAAATGCAATGAACGCGGGGATCATATGCCAACCCTCTGGCATCGTAGCAGGAAAATATCCTAATGTTGTATAGCTACTGGCACTAAAGAACATCGCTACTTCCCAGCTGGGAATAATACCAATTAAAACAAGGGAGAAGGCCCAGATCCCAATAGCGGCTAATTGACTCAATGCAAGTAATTGAGCACACATGATAAAAAGCAGAGTTGAACGGAATTTGGATCTATGTACAAATCTCACAACGCAAGATTTAAACAATGCAATTGTGGATGTAAATGCGAAGCCGCAGATGGATAAAACGCAACCAATTATAAAAATACCAAATAAAGTTTGGGGAATCAGATGATAAATAAATAGGTCGAGGTTATTGGCAGGCAGCATAGTCAGCAATGGCTTGAAGTAGCAATATTCTAATTTGACAATTTAAGACTAATGTAATCTGTATTTTATATGGGCTTTGTTTCCCCAACCTACAAAATCATGCCAATCCTTACGAATCCTTACAAACCAATCTGAACATCCACAAGAAGCTGATAACCTTCACCCCTTAGAGCACGAAATGATTTGTCGACACCCGCTTCAATGAATTTTTTACGTAATCGGGCTATTCTGACCTCCAAAGTAGCTTTAGAGGTCTCACTTACAGGCTCATCACAAAGCTCTAATAACTTGTAATAGGGCAAATTAGAGGCAAAGGACTGGCTTAACGCCTTAATGATTAAAACCTCATGCTTATTAAGCTCAATAGTTTTAATACCTGTTAAGGTCAGATTTTTCAGGCTAAGAGTGAGTTCAAATTTTGCTGTTTGAGCACGAATTCGTCTCGAAATACTGCTAATCGCTGCTAATAATTCTATATTGGATACCGGCTTAGTGAGATACAAATCAGCCCCTGCCCCATATCCTGCAACCTTATCAGCAGCAGATGTTCGAGCTGTCAGCAGCACAATATTAAGATTGGCATTCAGCCTTTTGTAGCGGGCAGCAATACTAAATCCATCTTCGCCGGGTAAATTGACGTCGGCGATGAGGATATCAAACCTATTAGCAGCAAAAATTTCGTCCAATTGTTCCGCAGATTCAGCGCCTTTTACAAAGTATCCCGCAATAGAGAGGTCCTGAATCAAGAGCGACCTCAAATCATCGTTATCTTCAATAATGGCTATTTTTAAGCAGGGATCCATACCGTAAATGTAATCGAATTTTGATTAACAGAGCACTCAACCTGACCCTCTAAGACATGGGTTAACTCTTTAACTAGAAATAGCCCCAAACCAGAGCCGCTGATCTTAACAGCAGAACTGGCTCTGTAATACTTATCAAAGACCTGCGCGGCATCAGGAGCACCAATATCACCAAGCTCATTTTGAATCCTAAACTGTAATTGGGAAGAATAAGACCCCTCAATCAATTCACTGCTAATAAGAATTTTTTTATGAGGGATAGAGTATTTTTCGGCATTTGTAATCAGGTTAGACAAAATGACTCTGACAATGTCACTATCAGAATGAATACTCATGCTATCAGGACTTGTTATCAAAAACTGTCTCTCCGATTGTGCATCGGCAATAGTGGATCTGAGCAACTCTGAAAAGTTAAATCTTGTTTTATGAATTTTTAATGCGTTCAAATCCAACTGATCAAGCTGAATACATTTATCAATGATGGCATCAATATTGTTAACAGCTCTATTTGCATAGTCTTCTAAGTCTGATCCACTTACTTTACGATCAACAACAAGCTTTAAAACAGATAAAGGTGTTCGAATTTCATGAGTCAGCATAGCCATAAGTTTGCCCTGATCTTCACGTCGAGATTTTTCATACTCGGCCTCTTCCTTTAGCGCTGCTGAGTTGGCAAGCTCATTTTTCAATATGGATTTGGCACGATATTGAAGAAGCCAAAAGAAAATTAATCCGCTCAATACATTATATAAAAGATAAGAATGCACGGTTAAATCATTTCCTTGAATCACACCAAGTAGAGGTAACACAGATATCGACCACATCACTATATTTAGCGTACAGTAGACACGCAAATAATTAATTGGAAGGTTGATATTAGTTTTGGCGATGCCTCCTAAAGTGCCAAACCATGCCGTGAAAAAAAGTAAAAATATAGCCGACATCACTAATTGGGCATTAAGCCTCAAAGCAGTATTGATATGCCCAAAGATCAATAAAGTAAAAATAATAAGCGAAATACAGAACAAGAAATTAAATAAATGTCTAAAGGTTGGCCTTAAACCATAATCTTCAAATAGTAATTTATTAGCAAAAATTGCAATAAGCGGGTAACCAACAACCAATACATAGGAAAAATAATTAATAGTAGATACATCAATGTATTTATCTAGAAAAAAACGTGCGTAACCAACTACAAATAAGGTGTGTAAAAAAGCAATGAATTGTTGAATAACAAATGCACCTAGAACACGCTCGCGATTAGTTAACCATGCGCCAAACAGTCCCAGTGCAAGCGCTAAGGTAAAAACAATATATCCAAAATACAGCAATCCATCTGTATTTTCTACTCCAAGATATTCTGAAATCGGCATCACATCAAATGCCAGCAAATAACTTCTATTGGATTTAACCTTTAGAAAAAGTATCTTTTCTTCCTTAATAACTCCCAAGTTAAAGCTGTGGTTATAAGACTGAACCTCAGATTCTCTCCAGAAATGCTTAGCCCCAGTGATCCTATCAGAGCCGATATCTACCGGATCAAATAGCTGAACAGTTTCAACAAACGTTGGGCGTATGCGCAAAACTAAATTACGTTCAGAGGGGCGAATCTTTAATTTAATCCAATAGCTTGAGGGGCTATACCCTTTTGTGAGCCAATCTTGAAATGGCGTAAATTTTTCAGTGACAACGCTATCTACACTGAGGCTATTTGATTGATCCTCAAAATAGGCTTGCTCAATAATATGATTAGTATTTGCAGCAGCTTGATTGCAAAATAATATGGTCAATAAAAATAATGCTGAGAGAAGAGCTTTTAGCATTAAAAATTGAAAGAGATCTTCCCATAAGTGGTCCAATCATACTGCCTGTAGGTTTGTACAACTTGCTTGCTTGCCCCTACTGCCACCACCCAATGTTTTGCAAGTCGATGCGTAATCATGGCATCAATGGGTACAAACCACCCGCCTCCAGCTGAGTTGTAAGCTACACCATTTTCATCCCAAAAACGAAGCATAGTATTTGGCGCAAGCTGAAAACCTATTGTGGGAAACATTTGAAGAGTTCGCTGAAGTGGTGGCTGATTGGGGTTAATAGTTAAGCTATTGCTCTTAGAATCGAAGCCATACATATAACGAAGTAATGGTGAAAAATCGGTAACCTGCAGCTTACTACTGACTTCAGGTAAAAATGTCCAGTTTACTTGTGGGCCAACTGCCCATTGACCATTATTTCCAAAAGGTAAGATTATTCGCCCGCCAACTAACGCACCTAGAGGCTTCAGAAAAGTTCTATCTTGTCCCCATATCGTTACCATCGTATTTCCAGCACTATATTGCCCGGAGTTATTCGCAGATGTCGTTGAATTGAAATTGGCAACATATGCAGTATCTAATCGAATCCTGCCACGCCATTCTCCTGCCTCAAGTGGATGATAAAAACGTAAGCGTAAGGTGTTTTGATAGCCATCATCTCCTTGATAGTTATGGTAAGCCCAAAACTCAAGCACCTTGCTATTAGTCAATTCTCGTGAGTCATTATCAAATTTAGATAAGGGTACTAGCAACCCCGTTGCTAAAGCAGGGGTCAGAATTATGCTGAAAATGAGGAATAGGAGGTATTTCATTAGCAATAACAATAAGCTTAACCCTGAATATTCTAACTTGCTTGTTAACAGTTTTAAATCTTCTACTATTTGGACTGTCCGAAAGAGTTTGAACGAGTAGCAAAGCTTCTCTCTAAGAGCGGAAGATAACTATTTCTATATTCAATAGATGGTAGAGCTGATCTCAAAATTTAACAGGGCCTAGTTATCACTTTCTTTAAAAAGTATTTACATAGGCCACTGTTTTTTTAATTTATCTGTTAGCCATTGTCTGAATCTCTGCTACGGTGACATAACCTTTATTTGACGAATCTATTGAACTAAAGTTGCTATAGATGCGAGGCATGCAGCCCTTCGCCTCTTCAAGCGTTAACTTACCGTCACGATTGACATCGCATTTTTCAAAGCGCTCAACTATCTCTTGATTTCGAGATATCTCATTTGCATAAGTAAATAAAGGAGTTACCAGCAAAGCACATAAGCCAACAGAAAAAAATGTTTTAGCTGATAAATACATAGTCGGGTTTATTTACCAGTTGGGGTTGGATTGGCAGATGTTTCTAAAGCTGAACGAACTACTTTTTTAGCCATCGCAATGAATGAATCTGCTGAGCCAGCATTAGTTCTAAAGGATTCACCTTGAACAGTAATCAAGCCCTCACCCAATAGTTGCTTAGTTTGGCTATCTGTAATCTTACTTTCAACCAGTAATGCTGGAGTTTTCGCATTCACGCCACCGGCATAAGCAGCTGCATTCATTGCCAAACCAATCGGTGTGAAATTCCATGGCTGCAAACTATTAGCAGAACTTTCTGCGCCTGTAATACCAACAGAAATACGCGCTACACCAGGGCCAGGTTTATTGACAATCTGAATATTGCCGCGCGAATTGACTGCTTCAATCATGGATGCCTGAAGCGCTGCTTTTGCTTGATTAATGACATCAAGGCTAACATCTTTAGTTGCATTTTGATTTAGATAAATAGGATCTAAGATCACAGCCTTATAAGCGTTAGGATTGACATCAGAGGTACGGTATCTCCAAATACGAGTATCTTTATCGCTGGATGCTATTGGAATCAAGAGATTGTAGTCAGGTAAAAACCCAGATCTTGGCATTGACTCTGTAGCCAACCTCGGTGCATTACTGCATGCTGCCAAGGTAATCGCTGCAGCAAAAGAAACCAACAATACGTTTAATTTTTTCATCATATTTCCAGGGCTTGTTTTAATGAGTAATGGGCTAAATAGTTAGAAGACATCATACCTACATTTAAGACTAGTCGGATGCTGGGCATGGCAGCGTTCCACCCGTTTTTTTATGAATTTGTGGTTTACAGTCAGTTGGTGGGATTGCTGCTTTGGGTGAGCTTGCTGGAGTACTGGCTGTACTCGTGGGGTTACCTGGATTATTTGTGGTCACGGCAATCGAACTAATAGGAGTAACCGGCTTTACTGGCGCCAAACCTATTTCCCTGTAAAAAGCTTTGTCTGAACCGGGACATGGCATTAAGGCGCCTGTTTTGGAATTTATAACATCCTTGCATTGAGGATTAGCCTCAAGTCGCGCTTCTAATTTGGCTACCGAGCAGGCCGAAACTAGACAAACAACAGCCAATGCCCAGAGTGAGGTCCTGATTTGATGTATTTTCATCAATCTATTCTATGCCAAAGAAAAAAGCTAAAACGCATGTTTTGCTGCAAATGAGGGCATAAACAAATAGTATGTACCAGCACGAGCCTAAGAGTTTTATACAGATTAGTGATTTAGGCCTTAAATGGGCCTCTGTGTGATGGGCTTTGCCAAGAAGACCGACATATTTATAATGCTATCTAGATTGTGTATGCTTTTCTGATGAACGTATTAGCGGACCTTGTACTGCTTGCTCACTTTGCCATTGCTGTTTTTTTAGTAGTGGGTATGTTGCTCATTCCTCTGGGCGCATACTGGCAATGGTCATGGGTACGAGCACCACGATTGCGCCAAATCCACGCAGGTCTAATGATACTAATAGCCCTAGAAGCTTTTTTTCATATTACTTGCCCTTTGACGGTATTAGAAGCTTTACTACGTCATACCGATCCCCCTGAATCATTTTGGGCAGAACAACTCAGCAAGATCCTATACTGGGATTTACCACTGGAGTTCTTTACGATTCTTTACGGGTGTTGTGTCGTCTGGTTACTATACCTATGGAAGTCTGTACCACCCATAAAGAAATCTTAACTCTACAAACTGTATTTTTTGAAAAAATTGAACTCAAGAAGAAGCTTTCTCTGCACCTGTAGTACTTATCTTTTATGTTGGGCAGGACTATCTCGCGCACAAGGAATTCACATGGATTTTACTAACCCGAATACGATGCGCGAATGCAAGATTGTGAATGATAGTGTGATGGGGGGCGTGTCTCAATCGGGTCTTCGCCAAGATGCACAGGGCATGTTCTTTGAAGGCCTAGTTTCACTTGAAAATAATGGTGGTTTTGCCTCCATGCGGTCAGCAATACGGTTTCCCAAAGGAACTCAACAGCTTGCGCTGACAGCAAAAGGTGATGGCAAGCGCTATAAGCTTGTCTTACGAACTGAATTGGCTCCCCGTGTGACATACACAGCAGATTTTATAGCGGAGCCGCATTGGCAAACATATCGATTTGATTTGGGTCAATTTATATCGACTATTCGTGGGCAAACCGTTGATGCACCCACCCTATCCTTTGCTGATGTAATTGAGTTTGGTATTCTGATTTCTAATGCGCAGGCAGGAAGCTTTTCAATTCAACTGAAGATGCTTCAATCTGCATAAGACTTTAGTGATGGTGAGGCACGATACCTATCCTCGTCACATATCTTTTATCAGGAAGTAAGTTCAAAGTGGTAACCGTAAAATATCACTCCGAAACTCACGAATTTGAAACTCTAGACCAAGCAATGGCATGGGCAAAGGAATTAGGTGAATTTGTAACCATTCAATTTAATGGCATGGAAGTCGCGGGCAAGTTCGGAGTAGATGGCATTGTTGATGGGAAGCTCTCCAATGGAGAGCCTTACACCTGGAAGAAACGCAGAAGGCGCTAAGTTGCTTAGGTGCTAGGTGCTAGGTGCTTAGCTAGGCAACATATTCGAGCACTTTATAAGCCATAGACCTTTTGTGAAAATTCGCATCTCGCTACTAGACTCCACTCTATTTACAAGTAAGCAGTTGACTTTGACCATAAAGATAGGCATTTTCCGCCATTCTTTCAAAACGGCGATAGATACTATTTTCAATAAAATATTCAATCACTAGGTTGGGCATCAAAGAATTTGGCTCAAATACACTTTGATATTTAAATAAAATCATATTGCCTTGGTTAGTCAAGCGCCATGTGCCTTTGTAATACTTTGTATTTCCGCTGATTTGATAAAAGTCTAGGGATTGATTGAGATTCTCTGAATATTCAACTACTGATCGTATCTCTATAGGAATGAATAAAATGCGCTCTTGAATGAGCCTTTCGACTTGGACTTTATTCCCTGCCCTTGAAATTACCTTAGATTCCAAAATCCCGGGAATATTTTTAGCGGCCTCATAGTCTGTTAGGAATCCATAGGCAGCGCACATAGACATAGGTACACGATAGGAAGCCTCCACTTGAATACGCTTATCTACTCGGGATACATCAACCTCAAGTACATAAGGATTCTTACTATCCTGAGCGAATACAGCAGAGCTCATAAATGCTAGTGTGATGAATAAAAGTCGCATGCGTAAATTCTAGGCTAATTCAATGAATATACTACTGCTAGTGCTAAGGCCTAAAACTCTATATTCTTAAGCATATTGACCTTCTGGTGCAGTCGCTCCACTTCCAATTCCGCTTTAAGATTGATTCCAATTATTACTGGCCTATTGGCAATCTAATTAAGATTAATTCCAGCAAACAATCTCATCTAATGAATTCACAATGCGAAATAGCTTACAAATGACGCGCTATTGGGTCTATCATAAAAACTACAAAAACAACATTTGAGAGAACCCCATGAAAAATAGTCGTCGCCAATTTATGATTTTATCCGCTGCTGGTGCCTGTACTTTAGCGCTCAACGGTAAAGTACAAGCTCAAGCCATGGTATCGGAAGCAGATCCGCAAGCTAAGGGATTGAAATACGTTGCGGTTTCTACAACAGCTGGAAAAAACTGTACTAATTGCGCCTTATATCAAGGTAAAGCAGGCTCTGCTGCTGGTGGTTGCCCTCTGTTTGCAGGTAAGCAAGTAGCTGCTAATGGCTGGTGCTCTGCTTGGGCTAAAAAAGGCTAACAATATTCAATTAGCACGGGGTTAGTCAACTTGATCTAATCCAAAAGAAAATAGCCCACTTGCTGGGCTATTTTTTATTTTGAATATCTTGGAGCGGAATCGGCTAGAGTCACTAGTGCCCCCCGATTCATCGTTAGGTCAAACCAACACCATAAGATCAAGTCTTATATAAAAGCGTGGTTAATGGCACCCTAAGAGCTCCATCTCAATTTAAAACATAGGGTAAATACTAGGTAAGTACCCTGAGAGTGTTGCTGGTCATGCCTCAAATAGGCGTCGCCCTAACAAAACTATTTCTCCTGTGTTAGCCTAATGTTTCATTAAAAAAAAGGATAAATCATGCGCCGCTTCATTTCATATTCTTTAGCTGTTATAAGTATTTCACTGCTTGCCAGCTGTGCCAGCATGCAAGACTCTAAAAATGTTTACTTTGTTGCCCCTGCCGATGGCGCAACTGTCACTAGCCCGTTCATGGTGAAGTTTGGCGTTACAGGGATGGATCTCAAGCCCGCTGGCGATGCTACACCGAATAGTGGTCATCATCACTTGCTAATTAATCTTGCATCAATGCCTGAAGGACAATCCATTCCGTTCAATGCAACCCATATGCATTTTGGTAAAGCGCAGTCTGAAGCAGAAATTAAGCTACCACCCGGCAAGTACACTCTAACAATGCAGTTCGGTAATAAGGATCACTTATCTTACGGTGCGCCTATGAGCAAATCGATTACCGTAACGGTGAAATAGATTTTTTCTAAGTTGAACCTCGCTGTGGCGGGCTTGCTCTTTGCAGGCACCACAGCAGCCCAAACGCCACCACCTGCATACGAAGATAAGTATTGCTCGGGCTGTCATGCTGTTGATCAAAAAATGGTAGGTCCCGCATTAAAAGACGTTGCTACAAAATATCGCAATCAGCCTGATGCTAAAACCTATTTGGCACAGAAGATTAGAAATGGTGGTGTAGGCGTATGGGGCAATATACCCATGCCCGCTGCAGACTTAACCGACTCTGAACTCAAATCATTGGTAGATTGGATTACCTCACTGAAGTAATTCTTGGCGAAGTAGATTAATTTTTAATTCTTTACTAAGCTCTCGTGATACTCCTTAAAAAAAATACCAACCCGAGGGTTGGTATTTTCACTTATAGCTAAGTAGTTGGCGCCGAGAACTAGTGACAATAGATTTAGCGGGCTTTAGGGCTTTAACTGCGCCCTGATTTCTCCACCTTTATTTGCGGCGCTATGTACGTTAATGTACAGATCGCCACTTTTGAGACTTTGTAATTGGGCATCAGTCAGTTTCGCGCCAGCTGGTACAGACCAGACATTATCTGCAGTTTTTGCGAATGGCACTATTACTGGTCCGTTCTGTCCCATAGGTGCCAGATGAATATGCGCCATAGTCACTTCAACACCAGTAGTAGTAACATTCCCAGAAATTGCACCATCTGAACTAACCATGATTGAACCCATACCTGAAGCGCTTGTCATGACTGGTGGCACTTCCTGAGCTCCACTTAAAGTTACTTTCATAGATTGAGCACACACGGCAAAAGATGCTGCACTGACAAAAAGTCCAAAAACAAGCTTAGAAACCAATTGATTAACCTTCATTTAAACCTCCAGAGTTGTGAAGTTTTACAGTAGCACAGCTGAATAATTTGTGCATTTTTTAATTAATCTCTACCCCATTCATAGTTGGGTTAAACCGGCAGCATAAGACCAACCCCTCAAAACATCAGACAAAAAATACGTACTTGAAAATGTGTTTCGACTTCAAGTCATGGGTCATACCTTAGTGCAGGCTGTGGAGATCAGTGTAGATCCTTTGAGTGAGCAACTCTTTAGCTTCAAACCTATTGTGCTTAACGCTAATATTCTTTATAGCAATAGCCCTAATCGATAGGTTATTTTCAATACGGAAAAGTCATACATCCCTTGTGAAGATGTCATGATTTTTTTGTCAATGTGACACAAATATGTCACAACATCCAAAGAAAATGGAATTTCATATTTGGAGCTTACATGACTACTAACCCCTCTTTATCGCGTCGTTCCTTACTACAACTTTTTGCGGGTGCTCCTTTGCTTCCACTAGGGGCCACAAGCACCTTGTCCTTATTGGCATTAAGTGCAAATCCAGCGCTTGCAGTAATGCCAATGCAAATGCCTACAATTAAATATACAAACTTTAACTCCATGGCTGCACCCTCCTTGGCAGATCCAGAGGCAATGGCAACAACAACGGTTGGTTCGTTCTTAGAGCTTAATTTTGAAAATGGTCAACGAAAATCCTACAAATTAGCGTATCAACCATTTTTTATTACGGGTGATGTCGTTCCTAAGACCTTGGGGGGAAGCATTCTTGCCGGAGGATATGTCAATATCCACAATCAACCCATCATGGATCAATCTAAGATGGGTTCAGAGCGTCAAATATTCTCAGACTGTCCTGATGGAACCTCATTACTCAAGCTATCTAATCCGAAAGTGCAAGGTATTACAGGAAAGCCTGTATTTGCTGTTGTTCAGTTTGAATACACCAGTGCAAATTTAGCTGGTGAAAAAACGTATGGAACGCTTCCCTCTCAAATTGCTATTTTGACTTTAGATCAAAACCAAAATACTGGAAAGCTAAATTTAGTCAGCTACTTTAATGTAGATACTGCCTCTGCCAACGGACTATGGATTACGTGCGGCTCAAGTCTTTCACCGTGGAATACCCATCTATCCAGTGAAGAATATGAGCCAGATGCCCCTTTTGCTGCAGAAAATAAACGCTATAGAGAATTTAGTAAAAATTTGTACGGCAATGAATACAGCGCAAACCCATATAACTATGGGCATTTACCAGAAGTCACAGTCCATCCTGATGGCACTGGAACACTAGTAAAGCACTATTGTTTAGGAAGGATTTCTCATGAATTGGTTCAGGTCATGCCAGATAACCGAACTGTCTTGATGGGTGATGACTATACGAACAGTGGACTGTTTGTCTTTATTGCTGATAAAGAGAAAGATCTGTCTGCGGGTACGCTTTATGTTGGCAGGCTTGGCAAAGGCTTCTCTATTGACCCTAATGACCCAGCTACAGATATCCAATGGATTAAGCTAGGACACGCTACTAGCCATGAAATCAAAACACTTGCAAGTAGACTCAAGCCTGAAGACATCATGTCCGTCCTTAAAGCTGATCCAAAAGATCCTAGTTTTACGAAAATCTTTTATGACGGCAGGCCCAATTGGATCAAACTTAAACCCGGTATGGAAAAGGCAGCAGTCTTTTTAGAAACCCATCGCTACGCCTACCTAGTTGGTGGCAGCATGGGATTTAGCAAAATGGAAGGCACTACCGTCAACATCAAAGATAAAGTCGCTTATTCTGCCTTACAAAATATCCAAGACTCTATGGTGAAAACTGGCAAGGGCTGGAATGAGGAAAGCAATATAGCGCTTGATAAAGCACTGGTTGCTGGTGGTGTCATGCAACTAAAACTGGGCGGCAACAAGAAAGACCAGCTTGGGAATGCTATCAAAAGTAACTGGATGCCACTCAATATTTCTGCATTGATGATTGGCGAAGATATTGCTCAAGATACTTTAGGTAATCTAGCAAATCCAGATAAGGTCTCCAATCCAGATAATTTAAAGTTCTCTGAAAAGCTACGCACGCTCTTTATTGGTGAAGATAGCGGTACACATATCAATAATTTTATTTGGGCCTACAACGTAGATACCAAAAAATTAAGCCGAATTATGTCAATGCCATCAGGTGCGGAAGCAACAGGGCTAGGCATCGTCGATGACTTAAATGGATTTATGTATATCACTGCCAACTTTCAGCATCCTGGTGATTGGCTAAGTCCATTACATGCAAATGTTAAAGAAACGCTCGATCCATTGGTGAGAAAAAACTATAAGGACAAGTATGGGGCTGCAGTAGGCTATTTAACTGCAGATCCAGTTTAGAAATAAAGCAGTTATTTAATAGCTTAGATTTTTTATATTACAAGGCAAATACAGGTTCCTAATGGCTTGAACTCGCCCCATTATTCCTTTTGAGTGTCACAATCGCTTGAATTTATGAGTAATTAAAAGTAGGATTAATCTACTAATTAGTTCATTTACATAAATTTATCAAATAAATCTCAACAAGGAGTTTAGGATGAGTCAAAAGAAACTAGTCAAGCAATTAAGCAAAAAGCTTGAAAAGCTTGAGTCTGACAAAGGAAAGCTAGTGATTAAGCTAGCTAAAGCAAAAGAGAGGCTAGATAAAAAGCCACCTGTAAAGAAGCCTACTACCAAAAAGATCATAGTGAAAAAGGTGGCTGTTAAAAAAACTGCTGCGAAGAAAGTTCCCGCTAAAAAGGTTTCAGCAAAGAAAGCCCCAGCTAAAAAGAGAGTTCCTTCGAAAGTTACTCCTGCAACAAGCGCTGCTTAAACGTAGCTTGCTTTTAAGGCCAACATTGCTATGCATAAAAAACTCATTAAAGAAGAAAAGCATTACGACGACGAATTAAGACTTTTACAAATTGAGCTCGTAAAACTTCAAAGTGAAGTCATCAAAAATGGGGCTCGAATTTTGGTGATTTTTGAAGGTCGTGATACTGCAGGAAAAGATGGTGTTATTAAGTGTATTACCGAGCATTTAAGTCCTCGAGATACTCGTGTCGTCGCACTCAATAAACCCTCTACTCGTGAAGAGGGTGAATGGTATTTTCAGCGCTACGTTGCACAGTTACCCAGCTCCGGAGAAATCACCCTTTTTAACCGCAGTTGGTATAACCGCGCAGGCGTTGAAAAAGTAATGGATTTTTGTACTCCTGCTCAATACGATCAGTTTATGAAGTCTGTAAATACTTTTGAGAGTCTTTTGGTGGACTCTGGTATTCAGGTGATCAAATACTATCTAGACATTACCAAGGCGGAGCAAGCCATTCGTCTGAAATCCCGAGAAATAGACCCCCTCAAGCAATGGAAAATCAGTCCAATAGATCAGCAAGCACAAAAAAAATGGCTAGCCTATAGCAAAGCGCGTGATGCCATGCTTTTGCGTACTAACTGTATTAGCGCACCATGGACAGTCGTTGACGCAAATGATAAGAAGTTAGCCCATCTCAATTTGATTCGAAATCTGCTCTCAAACATGTCTTACCCCAACAAAGATCGCAAACTACTCAAGATCGACCCTTCTATTGTGAAGAACTGGCCGAGCACTTCAAAAAAATTACCTCCATTAGCACCCTAAACTAACAAAAAAAATTGGTGGCTATGATAATTACTTAGAGAATAAACCGCCTTATTCATTCTTGTAAGCCTAATTGCAGTAAAGGAAAGCTTGATAAAGGTGGTAGTGATACAGCGGCAACAAGCGAGGCGGCTTAAAGACTGGAACCTTCTTACAGATTAATTTAGCTCGCCTAGATCATGGAACTAAACAATCCTACTTGTTATCACTTTAAATCAGCAGATCCAATGTACTCTTTGAATTGCTTACACCAAATAAGAATGCTATGAACACTATCTAAATCATCAGTGGCTAATTTGTAATACGCTGCGCCATTGGGTTTACTAAGCCGACTGACTTCAATTTGAGCCTTACCAAACTGATCGTTATCTTTAATGGCAGGATCTTTGCTGATGTAGACGTGATAATCAGGTCCAGGACTGGATCGGAAGTTTTCTCCAGACTGTAAAAAGAGTTCGTTGCCTACCCGAACCACACTCCATGTGCCCGATGAGCTGTGAAGCATGTCTTGGCCCTTTGCTGAAATGTCGATGTCACCCTTCTTGAGGACATCTCCTTTGATTATCTGATGATCAGTAAAGCGTGAGCGAATATCACGAACATGACCACTTATGGCATCCAGAATCTAAGCGTGAGATATTGTAGAAAAAAGTATTAGCATTGCTGCAAATAGTGTATGTTTCATTTTTTCTAATTAGTATTTGTACCTATCAGAGATCCTTGTGCTTCTCTAAATAATTGCCTAGTTGATTGGCCATGTTGATCGAAGAGGCAGTTGCCCATGCAAAAGAAAATAGTCCAGAAAAGGCAATGAGCGATGGCATGAGGCGCCAACCAAAAGGAAGATCCAATGTGAAATTGCCCACAGAGGTAAAAAAACTAGCAGTCAGCAAGAGTGCGCTGGCTGTATCTGCAACCATACCAAGTAAGGTCAATGCAATTACCCAAACAATTAGGGATGAGAAGATACCAACTACCAACAGCATTGTATATGCCGTAAACCGAGTCAGCTCGACATACTTACTCGAAAAGGTGATTGTGGTGAGCTTTTTACGATACGCCAAGGTGATCATAGTAAAGCCAAAGATGTTATAGATAGCGACAACAAAAATAATACATAATCCAAGGATAACTTCTTGGAATAATAATTCGTAGCCAGCTAAATTTAAATTCATGAGGGTATGCCTAGGAAAAATTAGTATGTGTATTCAGGATTTCAGGATTAACAAGCCTGTTTCTTTTTCCCACTGCGCATTCCTTGGTATCTTTTTTGATTCAATTGGTTGTACTTTAGAACTTAAAGGTCATAAGTAGAGATTTTAAAAAGCTCTATTTCATCTTAAATCATTTCAAATATAAAAACTTAATATGTTGGGGGCGTATAAGCTTTAGTGATAAAGACACTAAACCAGTACACGCCGTTACCTAAGGCAGTACTTTCTTAGCCTAACCCCATTTGGCGTCGGGTCAAACTGACATGAACTGAATGAAATCTCAATGTTTGTCGTTTAAAACGATATTGTTATAGTAGGTCTGTCTAACTACGAAGAGATCGCTATGGTCTGGATCATCACCAAATATCTTATTACTGCTGGATTAATTGTCTTTATTTCAGAAGTAGCCAAGCGAAGCGATAAGTTAGGCGGCTTTATAGCGGCATTGCCTTTGATGACTCTGCTGACACTGATTTGGCTTTATGTAGAAAATCAATCTGAGGAAAAGATCAGCAACCACGCTTATTACACCTTTTGGTATGTGATTCCAACTCTGCCCATGTTCATCGCATTTCCATTCCTATTATCAAAGCTAGGGTTTTGGCTCACCATGCTTGCTAGCGTAGCAATCACCGTTATCTGCTTTGGACTTTTTGCTTTATTAGTGAAGCAATTTGGAGTGGAGCTTTTATAAGTACTTGCCTGACCGACCCAAGGATTACAAATTGCTGTGCTAGCAGATGGGGAGTTTGAATTCTTTGCCCACCGTTACTCTAAGTAACTCTTTTGCCCTACCCAATTTGGCGTCGGGCCAAACCGACACCACAAGATCAGCCCCTGCCAACGGATCCAGCCTGATCACAGTACGAATCAATCAGCACACTATTTTCAATATATAAAATTTGGCCTGCCCAGCACGATTCGAACCAGCGCACTTGGCCTTGGGACTAATCGTGGTTGCTTAAGTGCCCCCACCGTTACTAAAAGTAACGCTTGTGCCCTACTCAAATGATGGGACTCTTAGGCTGGAATTTACTCCAATAATAGTGATCGGCTTTTTATCGGCCTGAATGATGTCCGCAATCATCTCTGCCGTACATGCTGACAAGGTCCAACCTAAGTGTCCATGCCCAGTGTTGTAATACACATTGGACTTTGTACCTTTACCAACCTTAGGCAGCATATTTGGCATCATTGGGCGCAAGCCAGCCCATGGCACAACCGAACGGGTACTCACCTTTGGAAAGCATTGATTTACCCAATCTACCAGTGGCTTAATACGATCTGCACGTATATCTTTATTAATACCGTTGAACTCGGCAGTACCGGCAACCCTGAAGCGATCGACCCCCAGACGACTTGTCACTAGTTTGGTTTCATCATCTAGCAAACTCACAGTTGGAGCACCCTGCTGACTTACTATGTCATTCAGATTGACCGTAATGGAATAGCCTTTGACTGGATAAACATTCACACGATCACCCAACTGCGCGGCTAACTCACGACTACCAACGCCTGCGCAAATAACCACATTATCAAATACTAGCGTTTCCAAGTGATCACCGTCTTTCAATAGCACCCGTACAAGATCGCCATCAGAATTGATTTGCTCTACCTCATGATCGTAAATGATTTTCACGCCCAACTTTTCTGAAGCTAAAGAAAGTCCATGAGTAAACTTATGAATATCGCCCGTAGCGTCACTCTCGGTGTAGTAGCCGCCATAGTAATTTCCTGATAATGTGGGCTCGATTTTCCTCATCTCATGTGGGGTGACTGCTATCCGTGATAGACCACCTGCAGCCAATAATTTTGAGACTTCACCTGCATGATCAAATCCTAACTTATCACGATAGATATGTAAGATGCCTTCTTTCTTTAGATCAAAATCAATGCCCTCTTGTTCTGCCCAAGAAAATAAATGCTGACGTGCCTGTATTGCCATTCTGGCAGTTTCGATGGTATTAGCTTCATAGTTTGGAATGGCGGCAATAAATTGTGCAAACCAAGATGCTTTATGCCAACTTGGTTTCATATTAATAAGAAGTGGTGCATCTTTTTTAAAAATCCACTTCATACCCTTCAAAATGGTGCCCCAATAATTCCAGACTTCAGCATTAGATGCTGAGAGTTGACCGCCATTGGCAAATGAAGTTTCCATTCCAGAGTAGTGGTTGCGCTCAATTAAAGTAACACGATAACCACGCTTTGCTAATGTATAGGCCGTAGTTACACCAATAATGCCACCACCAATAATGACGAATGATTTCATAAATTGTCCAAACTGCGTCAGAGGGTTGGGCTTGCTCGCAATATGCATAGCAAACGCCCCCTCTGTTTTGGACCTGAGAGATTCACGCTGATGCTTTAGCGCTTGCTCCTGCGGTGCTTTAACGGACGTGCGTCAAAGGCTCTTCAGAGATTTAAGAGATACCGGTTCTTTTGCCTGAGAGTTTCCGGGGCGGTTGCTCCTTCGGCGCCGCAACTCAATGCAGTCTCTCCCGATATCAATACTTAATATTTTTAATACATTTGATACTTTTGGTACTCTTGGTACTTAATTTATTCTAGATAATGTAAGGATATCTGTCAAGCTAACCCTCTTTTTTATAAAAAACGTATTTTGAGTGGCTTTAAACGAGGTGAATTCAACTACGAAGTGCAACTTTGAACAACTAGGGCTAGTGGCTAAGGATGTTTTAGTATCCAAAGCTTAGGGGCCGGTAAGTCAAAGTAGCCATGACCTATCAACACCTTAGCCAAACTGAACGATATCAGATTTATATCCTTATGAAAGACGGAAAAACCCAAAGCCAGATAGCCCAGCTCCTGGATCGACATAAGTCGACCATTAGCCGAGAGCTTGCTCGCAATACGGGTAATCGGGGTTACCGTCCCAGGCAAGCCTGCCTGTTAGCAGAGGAACGTTCCCAAGGCTCTCGTAATGCCGCCCAAATCACCCCATCTGATTGGGATCAGGCTGTGGAGCGCCTAAAGGACCAATGGAGCCCCGTCCAAATTGCCAATCAGAGTTGGTATTAGCATTGAAACCATCTACCGCCATGTGTACGCCGATAAGGCCGCTGATGGCAGCCTTTACCAGCAGCTGCGCTGCCAAAAGAAACGCAAAAAGCGCTATGCCAGTGGCCGTGACCGGAGGGGTCAGATCGTCGGTAGAAGGCCCATCAGCGAGCGTCCCCAGCACATTGAAGCCAGATCCCAAATCGGCCACTGGGAAGGCGATACCGTCATTGGCGCTGCCCATAAGCAAGCCATCGTGACCTTAGTCGAGCGCAAGAGTGGTTATGCCTTAATAAGCAAAGTGAACAATAAAACCTCAGAGCTTGTCAGTAATGCCATCATTACCAAAATGAATCCCTTAAGCCGACTAGTTAAAACACTGACTTTTGACAACGGAAAAGAATTTGCCGAGCATGCCCGAATTGATGAATCACTGCAATCAACCACCTACTTTGCAGATCCGTTTGCGAGTTGGCAACGCGGATCCAATGAAAACTTCAATGGTCTGCTGCGTCAATACATCCCTAAAAAGAGACCGCTATCTACTGTGACAGACAAGGAGCTTAGAGTGATTGAAACTAAACTGAATAATCGTCCTCGCAAGAGGTTGGGATTTAAAACCCCGAATGAAGTGTTTATGCAGTCCTTAAACCGTGTTGCACTTCGTGTTTGAATCTACGCCTGAGTAAATCAGCGTAGTAATCATTTACTTGAAGGTTTTGGCCTGCCCAGCAGCGATACAACTAGCGTAATAATCGTGAGTGGGAGTACAAAACTCAGCATTACAGAAGAAAACTGGGGCAGCGTATCGTGACTCTGTGCTGACATGATCATATAGGTCACATAGGCAATGTAATAGATCAGAAAAACGCCACCTTCCCAACGGGCTATCTCTCTGCCAGATAGAAAGATAGGTAAACATGCCAAAGAAACAGCTGCAAGAACCCATAGATCAAAAGTGAGTAAGGATGGCGCTACCGCCATACCAGTCAAGCCGGAAACCAAACCAGCTAAACCAAGGGAGCCCAATACATTAAAGATATTGCTCCCGATGACATTACCAATAGCAATATCACGCTCACCTTTAAATGCTGCTACTAGAGAGGCGGCCACTTCTGGCATGCTTGTTCCAGCCGCAACAATGGTAAGTCCAATCACTAAATCACTGATTCCCATTAATTTGGCAAACATAATAGAAGCAGTAACAAGCCAATCGGACCCCAATACCAAAAACACTAAACCAAAAATAATCAAACCCACTTGAATTGGCCACTTTGAATCCCATGCATTTGGTTTGGCTTTCGTAAACTCTAAATCAAATTCTGAGGTTTGATCTGCTGGCGCTTGGCGAGATTGCCGGATTAAAAAAACGGTATAAGCAATCATTAGAAAAAATAGTAATCCGCCATCCTGAATACTGATAATGCCATCCAAGCTTAAGGCAACAAGGAGCATGATCGTTCCGATCATTACTGGTACCTCTTGCCGAATGAGTTGGGAGTGCACAACTAAAGGTGCAATCAAGGCACTAAGGCCCAGAATAAAAAGGGTATTGAAAATATTACTGCCCACCACATTTCCGATTGCAATATCAGCTTGACCGTTAATAACTGCACCAGTAGACACCGCCATCTCTGGGGCACTAGTTCCAAATGCGACAACGGTTAGCCCCACTACCAAGGGTTGAATACCAAGCGATAGCGCTAACTTAGAAGCCCCATGTACCAGGGCATTTGCGCCAATGAATAAGGCTGCAAGTCCAGCAATAAAAAGTAATCCGTGAGTCATCATAGCGTCTAGTATGGCATTAATTTGCCGACACTACTTCAGGGACTTTCCAGCATGAAACGGGGTGTTTGTTTTAAAATTATTCAGGTTTTTCACCGAACCAACTATTGGCCTGCATAATGGGATTATGATCCCATCCCTTATTGATAGTGTTACTCAAAACGATGATTGAATTTTTTACACCTTTGCTTAGTACAACATGGTTCATTAGCCTTCTTGCTATAGCCTTGATTGGTGCTGTTTTAGCGGCAGTTCATTACGCCGAACTTATTGCGCACAAAACAGGAGAGCCCTATGGCACTCTAGTGCTTGCCATTAGTGTGACTATTATTGAAACCTCCTTGATTATTTCAATGATGATTGCCGGCCAAGAAGGCTCTGAATTTATTGCTCGTGATGCTGTCTTTGCAACTGTCATGATTGTGCTGAACGGCATCATCGGCTTATGTATTTTTGTTGGCGGCCTAAAGCATTATGAAATGATCTTTCGTAATGAAGGGACCAACTCGGCATTAGCAGTGCTCGCTGCCCTAGCTACCTTTACCTTAGTCATGCCAATAGTGACTGTTAGCTCTCCAGGGCCTAACTTTACTCAAAGCCAACTTGCTTTTGCCGGAATTGCATCATTAGCACTATATATTGCATTTATATTCTTTCAGACTGTATCCCATCGCGATTACTATCTACCAAAAATTGATGATCTCATCATCGCTGATGAAAGCATTCATGCTGAAAAACCCAGTAATCTCAGAACAGCTGTCAGCTGCGCACTCCTTCTAGTATGTTTAGTGTTGGTAGTTGGACTAGCAAAAGCATTAAGCCCTGCAATTGAAGCGGGCGTAAAAGCTGCGGATGCTCCTAAGACCATTGTCGGAATTGCTATTGCACTTCTAGTGCTGCTTCCAGAAGGTTATGCCGCTGTGCGAGCGGCAATGGGCAATCGCCTACAAAGTAGTTTGAACTTAGCATTAGGCTCAGGCTTAGCTAGCATTGGACTTACCATTCCCACAGTAGCGGTTATTGCTATTTTATTAGATCTGCCA
The DNA here is from genome assembly GCF_013307245.1 of Polynucleobacter antarcticus. Classification (NCBI taxonomy): domain Bacteria; kingdom Pseudomonadati; phylum Pseudomonadota; class Betaproteobacteria; order Burkholderiales; family Burkholderiaceae; genus Polynucleobacter; species Polynucleobacter antarcticus. The sequence goes on along the minus strand of NZ_CP028941.1, from coordinate 871,560 downwards.
TTAAGTTTAGGCATCAGCAGCCTCAATATGGTCCTACTTTACCTCTCTCTTTTTATTGGTGCGCTTACTTTAGCGATTGGTCGAACTACTTTGTTACAAGGCGTAGTACATATCATTATTTTTATAGGCTATCTATTCTTGAGCTTGGTACCTTAAAAATTCTAGGCGATGAACTACGCCTCATTTAGTGCTGCCCCACCCCATCAAGCGTCTGGTTAAACCGACACTAAATGACGAGCCCCCATAACGGATCAGTCCTGATCACAGTCAAGCCAATCGATTGCCCTATTCATTTACTTGCAAGTTTGGCCTGCCCAGCACGATTCGAACCAGCGCGCCTGGTCTTGATACGAATCGCGGTCTCTTAAGAGCCTTTTTAAATCGGTAGCTTAGGGCTGAAATTGAGTTCTGAGTAAAGAACGCTGTTTAACCCCTTAAATCGAGTGGTCACAAAGCAAAATAACTCAATTTAATATGACTTCTTTTTTACTAAATGCTACTATTTAGTCATGATTAATTGGTCAAATTGTCCGGCAGTTGAAAGCACCCAAGATCGGGTAAGCGGTGCCTTGGTCTTTGCTGGCTCGCGTGTGCCGATTTCAGCTCTTTTTGAAAATCTAGAGGATGGTGTCACGCTCAAAGAGTTTACGGAAATTTTTGCTGGAATTAAGATTGAACAAGTTAAAGCAATCTTAGACTTTGCTGCTAAAAACTCGCTTACTGCTGCGTGAAGGTTTTATTTGATCAAGGTACTCCTGTACCTTTAAGAGACTATCTCCCAAACTGCCAAGTGACTACAGCCTATGAGCTAGGCTGGTCTACTTTGAAAAATGGAGAATTGCTAGCAGCTGCAGAATCAAATGATTTTAAGATTTTTATCACTACGGATACCAATCTACAGTACCAACAAAATCTAAGCCATAGAAAGATTGCTATCGTTGTTTTAAGTACTACTAGCTGGCCAAGAATTAAATCCCATTTAAGTGGTGTACTCGATGCAATTGAAAAGGCCACACCTAACGCATTTTTAGAGGTTGATATTCCTTTTATCTCCTAAATAAGCTCAAACTCATTTAATTCGGAGAGTTTGGCCTGCCCAGCACGATTCGAACGTGCGTAATTGGCCTTGGAACATGTCGTGGTTACTTGGGCGTCTATTTAAATCGGTAGTTTGGGGCTGAAATTGAGTTCTGAATAAAGAACTATATAAACCGGATGACCAACTCTTTGCTGCTGGAGCGCCTAGTTAAGGCCCTAACTCTATCAAGCCTAAGCAAAAGATGCTATTTGGTGCATTAAAACGAGATTGGGCGCCAAATTGTCGAAATAATTCTTTGGCCACTGTAGGTGCGGATGCCCAACACGATCCATCCTCGACCAATTTTACTGTAATCATTTACCATATAAAAAGATCTGACTTTATGGTGTGGCGCTAAAAGCAATATCTTATTTTTAAAATGCTTTATTTTTAATAAAACGAAATATCTAAAGGGGAATAATTATGAAATTGGTATCTAAGTCTTTTTTAGCTAGCTTGTTATTTTTTACCGCATCCGCCTTTGCTGCAGGTCAACTCATGACGGAAGCCGAGCTTACCAATATCGAAAAACAAGGTAAGTCTGCGATTATTTCTGTTCATGCAGACTGGTGTTCAACTTGTAAATCACAAGATAAAGTATTTACTGGACTGATGAAAGATCCAGAGTATAAAAATGTGACTTTTTATCAAGTGGAATTTGATACTCAAAAAGACCTATTAAAGACCTTAAAAGTTCGCTCACAAAGTACTGTCATTGTCTATAAAAATGGCAAAGAGGTAGTACGTGCTACTGGCGATACAAAGGAAGTTGCTTTATCAAAATTGGCTAGGCAGGCTATTTAATGGATTTTGGGATTGGGTCTTTTCTTTTTGCATTCCTAGCCGGAATCTTATCCACCCTTTCCCCATGTGTTTTACCTTTGATCCCTATTATTATTGGGGCAGCTGCCCATCAACATCGATTTGGGCCGTTCGCTCTGGCTGGCGGCCTAACCGTCTCTTTTGCAGTCATTGGAACTGCTCTTGCCAGCCTAGGATCTAGCATTGGTTTTGCACAGGATAGCTTTCGTTTATTTGCTGCAATCATCATGGGCATGATTGGAATTGTATTGATTTCCACCCAATTACAGGAGCGTTTTGCTATTGCAATGTCGGGTCTCAGTGGAACTGGTAACACCTTGTTAGCGAAGGTAACTGTCGATGGTTTATTTGGGCAGTTCTTAATTGGTGCGCTGTTAGGCTTAGTGTGGACGCCCTGCGTAGGCCCTACCCTTGGGGCTGCAATTACCTTAGCTAGCCAGGGTAAGGATTTAGGAAAGATTGTGTTGGTCATGGCTATTTTTGGGTTTGGCGCTGGTTTACCGCTAGCGCTACTTGGCGTGCTATCACGCGCTACTATGCAAAGGGTAAAGGGAAGTTTGGGTAGCACTGGTAAGTTAGGAAAGCAACTGCTGGGTGGCTTTCTTATCGTCATCAGCTTACTAGTAATCACAGGCCGCGATAAGCCACTTGAAGCATTCCTATTAAAACACTCTCCTGACTGGCTCACTGAATTAACAACGACTTTTTAACGCTTAATTGAAGCCCTTGATTCATTTATTGAGATCATCTGCAAAGACGATATTAATGTCCCTATTCGCAAGCTACCCTGTTTGGGACAGCGTAGCCCTAGCAAGTAATAGCGATAAAAATGGCGCTATTACTATTGCAATTTCCCAAATCAATGGTGGTTTTGAGGTGCATGCAAGTTATCTGGCTCCACTCAGTCAATGCCAAGCTTATGCTTTATTGACTGATTTTTCAGAAAGTGAGCAATCTGAAGGCATTAGAGCCAGCAAAATTACACGCTTGTCTGAAAACAGGATACGAGTTGAACAGCAAATTGAGGACAAGATTCTATTTTTTTCAACTCAATTTGAATCAGTCATCGATTACACGCAATTACCTTCATATGGTATGGACCTTAAACAGGTTAAAGGCTACTTTAAGGAATATCGCGGCTCTTGGCGCTTAACTCCAAAATCGAATGGCACACTTTTTAGTTACACCGCATTTATATTGCCTGATCAAGCAATTCCTTTGTTTGTTATTGAGTATTTTATGAATGCCCGTATTGAAAAGCGCTTTGAGAAAATGTTACAGAAAGCTACAAGCAAGGCAGGTTTCATTCCAGAGCAATGTAAATGAAAAAAATCTTAATTTTGTTTGCAAAAGATTGGGATCAAATTGCGCTACAAGCACAACACTATTCCAGTCATTACCAATTTTACTTTGAAGGGTTTGATTTATTTCGCTTTCCAGAAAATGCGCAACTTCTTAGCTTTAATGTTGTACGTTATATTGATCAACTAGAATATAAGTACCGACCTCTTGGGGTCGATGGTATTGTTAGTAACCATGAGCAATTTGGTACGTTAATTGCTGCAGTACTAGCGCAGCGTTTAGGCCTACCCGGCAATGATCCCTTGGCTATTATTGCGTGCCAACATAAGTTTTATAGTCGCTTAATGCAGCAAAAAATTGCGCCCGAGGTCGTGCCTCGCTTTAGCTACATCCCCTATCCATTCAATTCGCAGGAGCCAGTCGGCTTAGATTATCCATTTTTTGTTAAGCCTATTAAGGCAACTTATTCTGTATTAGCAAGGCAGATTAATAATGTAGATGAGCTAAAACAGCACCTTAAATTCAACTTTTTTGAAGAATTTTTAATCAGAAGGTTAGTAAAGCCATTTGCAGACCTTATGCCGCTTTTTACGTCCATGGATGTTGATGCGAATGGGATGCTGGCCGAAGAACTCTTGAATGGCCAACAAATTAATGTTGATGGGTATTGCATCAAAGGTACAGCCTATTTTCTGGGCATTATTGACGAAATTATGTATCCAGGAACACAAGCATTTATGCGTTTTGAGTACCCTTCGAGATTGCCGAATGCGGTTCAGGATCGAGCTAAAGCTATTACCCAAAAAGTACTTGAAGGGCTCAACTATCAACACGGGTTTTTTAACATTGAATTTATATATTCGCAGGAGACAAACCAATTAAAAATTGTTGAGATTAATCCCCGTATGGCATCGCAACTGGTTAACTTATATGAACGCGTTGATGGATGTAATCCCTATAGCATGCTCTTTAGTTTAGCTGTTGGTGAAGATCCTAAATTGATTCAAGGTGAAGGCAAATTTAAGTGCACAGCCAGTTTTATCTTTCGACACTTTGAAAAGCCGTTGAGACAAAGAATTCCAAGCAAGGAAGAGTTAGTCGACGCACTTGCCCCATATCCAGACTCTACTATGATGCTGTATTACAAAAAAGGGGCTAGTTTAGAACGTGAAATAAAATGGCTGGGAAGCTACCGTTATGCTGTTCTCAATCTCGGCGGCTTAAGTAGGGGCGATTTATTTGAAAGATTTCAGAAAATTTGTAATGCTCTCCATTTAGATGACTCTATTTGTAAAGCACAAGAAGCCGAATTGAAGACCCTACTCTAAGCATGCCCCACCCCATTTCGCGTCGGATAAGATCGACACCACAAGATCAGCACCTGCCAACGGATCCAGCCTGATCACAGTCTGGCCAATCGATTACGCTATTTGCAATATATAAATTGGCCTGCCCAGCACGATTCGAACGTGCGACCTACGCCTTAGAAGGGCGTTGCTCTATCCAGCTGAGCTATGGGCAGTGAGTAATAGGGCTCTATTCTAAACGACAAGAGCCTTTTAGCCCCTCCGCCCTATTCCTAGATTGGGATTTAATTTATGATCGTGGTAGTTCTTATATTCAATTAACTTAGCCAAATCAGCCTAATATGAAAATCCTTAAATACCTAGTATTGCTCCTATCGATCATAGTGATGGGTGCCAGTATTGCCCAAAATACCTCTGATCAAGGTGATGATCAATTCAGTCCTAGCGTAGGTCAAGATGGCAAGGATGTGATCTGGGTTCCTACTGGTAATGAACTCATTATCAAGATGTTGCAAACCGCTCAGGTTAGCCCTAAAGACCTCGTTTACGACTTAGGTGCTGGAGATGGAAAAATTGCTATTTCCGCAGCAAAGGATTTTGGAGCCCGTGCCGTGGGTATTGAGTACAACGAAAGCATGGCTGCATTAGGTCAACGCAATGCTGTACGTGCAGGGGTTGCAGATAAGGTCAAAATTATTCAGGGTGATATTTTTAAAGAGGATTTTAGTAAAGCTTCCGTTGTCACGCTCTATCTTTTACCTGAGCTCAATTTAAAGCTACGCCCTACTATTCTCAAAATGAAACCCGGGACTCGCGTGGTTTCGCATGCTTTTACTATGGGTGACTGGGAAGCAGATATTGAAATTGATAAACCCGGTAAAGCGTACTACTGGAAGGTACCCGCCAATGTCGTTGGCGAATGGACTCTAGATTATTCAGCTCCGCAAACTAAAACTACCTTAAGCCTAGTTCAGCACTTTCAGCGTATCGGCGGCATGTTAACCATCGGCCGTAATACCCAACCTATTATTAATCCAAAATTGGATGGTAATAAATTGCAGTTTGGTTACCTGGATGCAAAAAACAATTACCATACTGTCCGCGCTACTGTTACAGACTCCACCATCAAAGGTGAAGATAGAGGCGACACTATTTATAATGAGTTTTCTGGGAAACGTAATTAAGCCATTAGTTGGTTTTAGTCTTTTACTTCCCTTAGCTTCCTAGCCTCCCAGCCTCCTAATCTTATAGTATGAGCGAGCCGTCTTCTCAGGTGCCAGAGCGTTTACTTTCACGCACCGGTGCCATTGCCATCATCGTCGGCATTGTGATTGGCGCAGGGATTTTTAAAACGCCTTCAATGGTCGCGGGAATTACCTCGGATATCGGCTGGATGATGAGTGTTTGGATTGCCGGTTCGGTGATCTCTATAGCCGGCGCGCTCTGCTATGCCGAACTGGCTACGACCTATCCTCATGCGGGTGGTGACTATCATTTTCTGTATAAGGCCTACGGTAAAAATGTGTCCTTTTTATATGGTTGGGCAAAGGCTACTGTTATTAACACAGGCTCTATAGCGCTATTAGCATTTGTCTTTGGGGATTACATGACCAAAGTACTCTCACTAGGTCCCTACTCCACCGTTGTCTGGGCCTTACTGATTATTGCTGGCCTCACCCTAGTCAATCTAATTGGTATTCATGCATCTTCGAGTATGCAGACAATCCTGACCATTCTTGAGGTAGCGGGTTTAATTGCCATCATTGTTGCGGGTTTTGGTTTATTAGGAAATCCTCTTCCTGCTGTCGAGCATGCCCCGCTCTTTTCTAGTACGCCACCTTTAGGGCTCTTAGGCTTGGCCATGGTCTTTGTACTGCTGACCTTTGGTGGTTGGAATGAATCTGCTTACATTTCTGCGGAAGTTCGTGGCGGTAGTAAAACTGTGGTCTCTGTGATTGTGCTCAGCCTCTTACTTATTACTGTCATTTACTTGCTCGTCAACGGGGCATTAATAGCCGGCTTAGGTATGGGGCAACTCGCATCAAGTAAAGCCGCGCCAGCTGATTTACTAGGTCTGGCTTTTGGCCCTATTGGTGAAAAACTACTCGGTCTCTTTGTTGCGATTGCGGCATTGACGAGTATTAATGCCACGATGATTGTAGGAGCCCGCACTAACTATGCCATGGGGGAAGACTGGCATGGCCTACGCTTTATGGGTAAGTGGGAGTCACAACGCGGCTCACCTAGTTTGGCTTATTTAGTGCAAGGCGCAATTTGTCTCGCCTTAGTGGGTTTTGGTGCTTTTCAGGCAGATGGATTTGAAGCAATGGTGGAATTTACGGCCCCGGTATTTTGGAGCTTCTTATTTTTAGTGGGTATTGCGGTGTTTGTATTGAGGCTTAAGTACCCTCATCAGAAACGAGAATTTAGCATCCCCTTGTTTCCGCTCACTCCTATTTTGTTCTGCGTATCTTGCGCCTATTTAGCCTACTCTAGCTTTGCTTATGCCCATAGTAAGGGTGCGATCTATATATCGCTCTACGTGATGCTAATTGGCATCATGGCACTGATTGCTTTAAGGGTAGTGGGCCTGAAAAAGGCTACGGGATCAAACTAGAGGGAAAGTGGTCGGAGTACAAGGATTCGAACCTTGGACCCCCTGCTCCCAAAGCAGGTGCGCTACCAGGCTGCGCTACACTCCGACGGAATCGATATTCTACACCGAGAAGGCCCTTGAGGGCAAATCCTGTACCATGACGACTATGAACGCCTTATTTTTCAGCAAATTCAAGAAGTCTTCGAGGGGCTTGATTGCCCTCAGTTTTTTGCTGATCAGCGTATTAGGCAATCACTGGCTTGGCTATGAACATGCTATTTCCCACTCCGGAATTACTCATCACACCGTTGAATTAAGCTGTGACAAACAAGATGCAGCTGCAGAGCATAGTTCAGCCAGCTGCCACTTATTAGATGCCCTCACCCTCGCTGGTTTCTTACCCGCAGAATCCTTTCATTTTTATCAGGGCAGCGTATTTAGTGCAGTAAGCCCAGTAGCTAACCATCCTATCGCAGCCCGCTTTCCTCTGGGGCTGTATCAATCTCAAGCCCCACCTACCTTCAATCTGTAAAACACTTAAGTAGCCACTAGCCGCTCTATTGAGCTTGGCGTTCTATTTGATTGCACCATCCATGATGGCTGCATGCTGTTGAATGAAGGATTGAAAATGCAATACCCCACACTGCTTACAAAGCAAAAAGTGCTTTATGTTCTAGTAACAGGATTACTCAGCAATATGGTGGTCGCACAAGATGCGCCCTCACTGGAAATTACAGCGACGGGCTCGAAGGAAGCCACTCAAAGTATTCTGACGCCAACCAAAGTCTTACAAGGCGATGAATTACTCAATAAGCTAGGTACCACGCTCGGTGCAACCCTTGCTAATGAATTAGGCGTCACTGCAACTGGATATGGCGCAGGATCCTCCCGTCCTGTGATTCGTGGTTTGGAAGGGGCTCGCGTACAAATTTTGCAAAATGGCTTGTCGGTCGGAGATGTTTCCAATATCTCGCAAGACCACGCAGTTGCAAATAATATGCAAAACACCCATCAAATCGAAATCTTGCGTGGTGCAGCTGCCCTACTCTATGGCTCTGGATCAAGCGGAGGGCTAGTGAATGTGATCAACGATCGCATCTTAACCACTTTGCCTGACAGACCGTCAGGGGCAATCAATACTAGCTATGAAACTGTCAACAATGGCAGAGCAGGCGCATTAGAACTAGACAATGCTTTTGGTTCGGTAGCAGTGCATGTCGATACTGCCATTAATAATGCTAACAATTACCGCATACCCGGAAACTCGACCCAGTCTCAGGGGGAGCCTGCAGGTGGCTGGACGGTTCCCGAGGCAGGGAATGGCGGAAATAATTACAGCGGCAAATTACCCAACTCCTTTAGTAATCAAAACAATCTTGGGGTGGGTGTTTCTTATATTGGTCAATCTGGCTATACCGGTGTTTCTGTTGAGCGCTTAAATAATAATTACGGTATTCCGACACCTGAGGGTGGCTCGATTAATCAGTCTCAAAATCGTTATGATCTACAGCACCAAACACGCGACCCATTTGCAGGATTTTCTTCATTCAAATTTAGTGCTGCAAACTCCAACTATATCCATACTGAATTTAATAGCAGTTATGAAGCTCAAGCACTTTGGAAAAATACAGCCAATGAAGCGCGAGTGGAGTTAGAACACAAACCGATTGCTGGTTGGAAAGGAACCTTTGGCGCTCAAACTACTGCCGCATCATTAAATGCGACGGAAGTGGGTACGGGTAGCTATGCCATCGTGCCACAAACTAAAACGAATTCAAATGCACTCTTTTGGATTGAGGAAGGCAAATGGAAATCTCTGCAGGGAAATTTAGGATTACGTTATAACAATGTCTCGCAAAATCCTAATACTGCTACCTTATTAGAACCAGTGACAGAATCGCCTTCGGGAAGCCTTACACCAGAAATTACTCTACAAAATCGCAAGTTTAATTTGCTCTCTTATTCAGCAGGCGGTCTTTGGAATTACGCTACTGGCCAAGGGGCTGGTGTTGCCTATACTGTCTCTCAGCGGGCTCCTAGTGCCCAAGAACTCTACTCTTATGGTGCCCATGAATCGACAGCGACTTTTGCAATTGGTAATCCTAATCTTGCCAAGGAGACTTCGCATAATTTAGAATTTAATATTCAGAAAACCAGTGGGCTAGTACGTGGTAAAGCCAGTGTCTATGCCAACCGCTTTAATAACTATATTTATGGTTTTTATACCGGACAATCTGTTCCAGATACAAAGAATTTCTCCGTAGTAGTGGCTCAGCAAGCAGCGGCCACTATTAAAGGAGTTGAAGGAGAATTAACCTACAACTGGCGGGAACAAGGTCTAGGTAGTAGAGTGTTTGCCGATGCGTCGCAAGGTACTTTTGATGCTGGTGGCAACTTACCACTTCAGCCTGCCCCCCGTCTGGGCGCAGAACTTGCCCATCAGAAAAATGGTTGGTTAGCCAATGCTACTTACATCTACAGCTATCAACAAAACCGCTTAGCCAATTGGGAGATTGGCCCTGCCCCAAGTTATAACTTATTAAATGCCGGCATCTCTTACACCGAGAGAATTAAAGATGTGAACTGGACGCTCTATATGAATCTCAAGAATTTACTCAATGAACAAATTCGGTATGCAACTACCCCGATGGCAGTGCGACTCTATGCCCCTCAACCAGGCAGAAGCCTGATGGTAGGACTGAGAGGCGCTTTTTAATTAATAGACTTCGGGGACATACATCTGCGGGGGTACTGGGCCACGCAAATAATCGGGATTGTGGACACGTGCCGGCAATGTCACCATGGGATGATCAATATCCTTATAGGGAATTTGATCTAACAGATGGGTAATACAGTTAAGGCGTGCTTTTTTCTTATCATTGGCAGCCACTACCCACCATGGTGCTTCTGGAATGTGGGTGCGCTCTAACATGGTTTCTTTTGCCTTGGTGTAGGCTTCCCATAAACGCCGTGCTTCCAGATCCATAGGGCTTAACTTCCACTGCTTGAGCGGATCATGAATGCGGACCATAAAGCGACTGTACTGCTCATCATCAGAGATCGAGAACCAGTACTTAATCAGGATGACTCCTGAGCTAATCATCATGCGCTCTAAATCGGGTACTGTTCTTAAAAACTCTTCGTATTCATAGTCAGTACAAAATCCCATGACTCTTTCAACACCGGCACGGTTATACCAACTACGATCAAATAAAACGATTTCTCCACCAGCAGGTAGCTGAGAGATATAGCGCTGAAAATACCATTGGGTTTTTTCACGATCGTTTGGTGCAGGTAATGCGACAACCTTACATACTCGGGGATTAAGTCTTTGGGTAATGCGCTTAATGGCTCCGCCTTTACCAGCAGAGTCTCGACCTTCAAATAAAACGGCGACCTTCAGTTTTTTTTCAACCACCCAGTCTTGGAGTTTGACTAACTCACCTTGCAAGCGAAACAACTCTTTAAAATAGAGTTGGCGCGACATAGCAGAGCCACTACCATCTGGAGAGAGGCGATCATCATCAAGCTCCATCTCGAGCTCTTCATCCATGCTATCCAGGATGTCCTCACGGGCACGCTTGTACCACTCAGTAATCTCTTTGTGTTTTGAAGTCATGTCATCATCCATTGCAGCATCCTCTATTTGTATCTCAAGGATATGACATTTTTATGACGGCTGCTTCTCAATCACCCTAGCGATAGCTTCTTGGCAATACGTTGCCAGCTGTTTGCGGTCGGGTGAAGCCAGGTTTATAGACTCAAAATGAGACAAAATCGTAATTTGGGCATATAAGTTCGGGGTATTGACCATATTGCTCATGGATTCTAGAAGCCCCATGTCCCCGATGAATGCAGGTGCCTCACTGCGAAGTCCCGTTGCTAAGGATAAATACTGAATGGCCATAGGGTATGCGGGGGATTGGCTGCTCAGAGCAGATTCAAAAAGATTAGGCTTAAACGGTAGGACCTGCTCACCAGCAGTCGAAGTCCCCTCTGGAAAAATGCAAATAGACTCACTATGAAGAACGACCGCCATTTGCTCAACGACTTGCCTAGCCTGTCGTGCGCTATCTCGCTGAATGAAAACAGTACCTAACTGTAGTGCCATCCAACCAAATATTGGCCAGCTGGCTACTTCCGATTTAGCAACAAAGCGCACTGGCTTAAAGGCATTAATCACATGGATATCTAACCAGGAGATATGGTTTGAGACCAGCAGATAGGGTGAGCTTGGGAGTAAATCGGCCCCGTGTACCACGAGCTTTAGATTAAAAATCTTCAGAAGGCGCCTAGACCATACTTGAATTTTCAGATCTTTCTGATAGCGATTTAAAAAAGGAAAGATAAAGCACAGGGTAGATGCTCCACAGATAATGTGAACACCTATTTGTAGCCATACCCATGAACGATACATCTTCGTATTTTTTTATCTTCTTAACGGGATCAATGTTTTGTGAAATATTCATAAGAACTAAGAATATAAATCATGTCATGAAACTGCCTTAAAAGTGTCATGATGATTACTTGTAACTTCGTTTTAATGTGTACTCATGACGCATTACAGAGCGATTTGGATTTCTGACGTACACCTAGGAACATCAGGGTGTCAGGCGAATTACCTCTTAGATTTTCTTAAACACAACGAAGCAGATACTTTTTATTTGGTTGGTGACATTATCGACGGCTGGCGCTTAAAGCAATCCTTTTATTGGCCCCAATCACATAATGATGTCGTTCAAAAGCTATTACGTAAAGCCCGTAAAGGCACTGATGTCATTTATGTGCCAGGTAACCATGATGAAAGTGCTCGGCAATATTTTGGCATGTCCTTTGGTGATATTAAAGTGGTCGAGGAAGTCATTCATACGACCTTAGATGGTCGCAAACTGTGGGTGACCCATGGCGACTTATTTGACGGTGTCATGCAATACGCCAAATGGTTAGCCTACGTTGGCGATACCCTCTATACATTTATTTTGTATATCAATCGCCACTTTAATAGAATACGCGTCCGAATGGGCATGCAATATTGGTCGCTCTCTCAGTTCCTCAAGCATCAAGTGAAAAATGCAGTGAGTTATATCGCTGACTTTGAACACATCATGGCTCGAGAAGCCCGACTGCGTGACTGCGATGGTGTTGTCTGCGGCCACATTCATAAAGCAGAAATTCGTGAAATCGATGGTCTACTTTATTGCAATGATGGAGACTGGGTAGAAAGCCTCTCTGCATTGGTCGAAACAACGACTGGTGAACTCAAAATTATTTACTGGACCCACATTAGAGGAGATCCAGTACCAGATCCTGAATTTTTTCCGCAATCCGCCACCGCTGCACTCACTACTTAAATTTATCCTCAGAGGCCCGTTTATGAAAATTATGATCATTACCGATGCATGGGATCCACAAGTCAATGGGGTCGTCAGAACCCTCAAGCAAACCCGTGCCGAGCTGATAGGGATGGGTCATGAAGTAGAAATGATCACCCCCAATGCATTCACCACTATTCCCTGCCCTACTTATCCCGACATCTCTCTTTCGATATTGCCCGGAAAATTAGTCAGCAAGCTTATCAAAGCATTTGCTCCGGATGCAATGCATATCGCTACAGAGGGGCCCTTAGGTTTATCTGCCCGCGCCTATGCAATCAAAAATAAACTACCCTTTACAACGGCTTATCACACGCGCTTCCCGGAATATGTCAAAGCCAGAATAGGTGTGCCTTTGTCATGGACCTATACCTTTTTACGCTGGTTTCATGGTCCATCCAATGCGGTGATGGCTCCCACGATCGTCGTCAAGAATGATCTAGAAGCCTATGGGTTTACGAATGTTGTCCTTTGGTCTCGTGGCGTTGACTTAAGCATCTTTAAGGTACAAGAGTCCAAAGCACTGAATACCGCACACCCGATCTTTTTGTATGTTGGACGTGTTGCCATTGAAAAGAACATCAATGCTTTTCTAGAGATTGATTTACCTGGCTCCAAATGGGTAGTCGGTGATGGCCCAGCGATGGCAGGTATTAAAGAAAAATATCCAAATATTCATTATCTTGGCGTATTGCAACAGGAAGAGCTGGCCAAGGTATACGCAGCAGCAGATGTCTTTGTCTTCCCAAGCAAAACCGATACCTTTGGCTTAGTCTTACTAGAGGCTATGGCCTGTGGAACACCTGTAGCAGCCTACCCTGTCACGGGCCCCATAGATGTATTGGGTGACTCCTTGGCTGGCGCTATGCATCACGATCTCAGAACAGCATGTATGCAAGCCTTGAAGATTCCACGTGAAGTGGCAAGGGCGCATGCTGAAAAATTTTCCTGGCGGGCTGCATCAGAACAGTTTGCCCATCACCTACAGCCAGTGGCATCACCGCAAGTACATGTAACCGCTTTAGCCTAAGAGCCCCATTTTGACAAAGCCATATCACATAGATCAAAACCCCCATAAAGGTAATCGGGGCTTAGCCAGAGCATGGTATGCAGCGAAGAATTCTTGGTGTGGGATGGTATATGCCTTCAAAGAAGAAAGTGCTTTTAGGCAGGAATTAACCCTTCTTGCTTTACTGACACCTATAGCGCTATTCCTACCTATTAGCCTCTTTGAAAAAGTCACACTGATTGCTTCTCTCATCATGGTTTTAGTGGTTGAGTTGCTTAATTCCAGTGTCGAAGCTGCTATTGATCGCATCTCTTTTGATCACCATGACCTCTCTAAAAGAGCAAAAGACTTTGGTTCAGCAGCAGTGATGCTAACGCTCTTGATTGCTGCACTACTGTGGGCAACGATCTGTATTCCTCTTGTCATCAAACTGTAAGAAATTGTTTCTACGATCAATCTTATTCATTAAAGGTTAATTTATGTCAGATATTCCAAATCCCTTAGGCGCTTTTGATGTTTTGTATTCACGGTTTGAGAAAAAGCCAAAAAAATTAAAGCTTAATAAACCAGGGGCCTTTAAAAAGCTGTTTTCTAAGAAATTAGCCAAGAAATTGTTTGGTAAGGCATTTGCCACGCGTGCAAGAGCAGAATTAACAGTGCAAGCACCGGTAGTCGCTGATAAAACCATTGCCAAGGCAAAGCGCCCTGCTTTGCAAATTACTTGGGCAAGCAACCCTCAGGAAATCAAAGAGGCGCAACGCCTACGTTATAAAGTGTTTGCAGAAGAAATGGGAGCCAATCTTCCCAAGAACGCTGAAGGTTTAGATATTGATGACTTTGATGCTTACTGTGATCATCTGCTCATTCGAGATCAAGAGACCCTCAAAGTAGTTGGTACCTATCGGGTTTTACCACCTCATAAAGCACAAGAAATCGGTAAGCTCTATTCTGATTCAGAATTTGACTTATCGCGCCTAGATCATTTACGCCCCAAAATGGTTGAGCTCGGAAGATCGTGTGTTCATAAAGACTATCGCTCTGGTGCAGTCATCATGGCGCTATGGAGTGGCTTAGCCCAATACATGCAAAAGCACCAGTATGAAATCATGCTCGGGTGTGCCAGTATTCCTATGGGGGATGGTGGCCACTTTGCAGCAAGCCTCTACAACTCTCTAAGTAACGATCAAATGGCGCCTGTAGAGAACCATGCTTTCCCACGTCTAGCGCTGCCTTTGGATCGCCTCAATGGTGGTCTTGAAGTGGAGCCCCCTCCTTTGATTAAGGGTTACCTCAAATTGGGTGCGAAGATTTGTAGTGCACCAGCCTGGGATCCAGACTTTAATACCGCAGATGTGCTGACGATGCTGCGTCTCTCAGAAATTAATCCCCGCTATGCAAAGCACTTTCTAGGTCAATAAGCTAGTCAGGCTACTTCAAAGTTAATTTATAGGAACGGCCGATGCGCTCCCATTCGGCCGCTTCTTTTTGAAGACTAAATTCTGTTAGAGGATGCTCGTGAGCCCACTCTTTAGATAGGCTGACTATAAATGAGCCATCGCGCTCTGATACTTTGACTTTAGCCAAATTGAGATCGCTGCGACCCCGGCACAAGACCTGAGCTAAACGTAAACAAAAGAGCATGCGCCAATCAAAAAAGTTATTGTTATTGGCTAACTTACCCAACTTACCAGCATGACCAATCAATAAGGCCGCCAAACGGGCCTGATCGTTTTTTGAAAAGCCAGGCATATCGGCATTACCAGCAATGTAGGCAGAATGTTTGTGATAGCCATTATGAGAAATCGATAAACCAATTTCATGTAAATTAGCAGCCCATTGAAGCAGTGCAATGTTATCCGCCCTACTTTCAGAATCAGAAGGGGGTAATTGTGTTAAAAATTCAACTGCGAGCTTTCCGACGCGCTGCGCCTGATCCCGCTCTACTGCATAGCGCTGCATAAACTGCTCGACTGTGACGTAGCGCATATCCTCATGCTGTGATCGTCCCAATAAGTCATATAGAACACCAATACGCAAAGCCGCATCCGTGACCTCCATGCTTTCAATTCCGAGCTCATCAAATACGGCAATCATGATGGCTAAGCCGCCGGGCCAGACTACTCTTCGATCATCCCTCAGGCCATGTAACTCCACCTGACTCACATTGTCATACTTGAGAAGATGCTTTTTCATGGCACGCAGGCCATCACGCGTAATCAAGCCGCTTGCACCATTAATGCGACCCATTGTGAGGCTATCGCTCTGGCCATTGAAATGATTTTCAGCCATCAAATCCGCTAAGGCGCGTGCAGTTCCAGAAGAGCCAATCACCTGCTTCCAGCCGCTCTTCAAATACGCTGCTGCAATCACTTGAATTTCACGGCGGGCTGCAAGTTCAGCCTCTTTAAAAGAGTGGGCATCAATCTCTCCGCGGGGAAAGAAACGCAAGCTATGGGATACACAGCCGATGTATAAACTTTCCATGAGCTGGGGCTCATAGCCTTTGCCGATGATCAGTTCAGTTGAACCGCCGCCAATATCAACTACTAGCCGGTTACCCTGAACTGCTGGAACCTCGTGCGCAGCCCCAATATAAATAAGACGAGCCTCTTCTACACCCGCAATGACTTCAATCGGAAAACCTAAGGTAGCCTCTGCATCTTTAACAAACTGCGCTGAATTTTTAGCAACCCGAACAGTATTCGTAGCTACTGCCCTGACTCTGGAGGGATCAAATCCTCTAATACGCTCCCCAAAGCGTGCTATAGCATTGATACCTCGCTGATAGGCATCGTTACCCAGTAATTTATTCTCGGTCAGCCCAGCAGCCAAACGAACTGATTCACGTAAAGTATCAATAGGCCGCAGTTGAGTACCAGAGGGAGTTTTTACCACTTGGGCTACCAGCATACGAAAACTGTTGGAGCCAAGGTCAACCGCGGCAACTAAGTCCGATGAATCTAATCCAGAAACGTCTTTAAAGGGCGGCAAGGTATTCCCAATAGCAATTTAATTAATGTGACTATTGTATGAAACCAGCGTGACAAACCCATGAATTTCTATGCAAGCATTCAAGGAATAGGCTAAGACGCTAGATTTTGCTCCGAACTAGAGCAATGAATATTGCCAAAACTACAGAAAATGCAGCAATCCCCTGATTTAGGCTTTAAAAAAGCACTACAACATGGGCAGCGGTAAAGATGCTGGGAAGAGCCCTGTGGGATTTTAAGTGGAGCATGCGCCTCACAATGGGGGCAAGTAATGATGGAGTACTGATGGGTCGCTAAAGATGTCATGATTCAAATTCTGAACTTACATTATTTCACTACCAAGACAAGCCTATTTTATAAAAAGCTAGCTTCTTCATGAGGATGCATTAATTTCCCCAGTCTTTTATGAATACTTTAGGCGATGATGAATATTTTGTAAGCGCTCCCTAATAGTCGAGCGATCAAGCTTTTCTAGTGGCAAATCCATCAATAAAGCAATCCGATCATGCAAGCCCTTTTCTACCTGCTTAAAAGAATGCAACATTTCATCACGAGTTTTAGAATCATCCGCAGCAGGATCTGGAAACCCCCAGTGAGCTGTTGCTGGATGCCCACGCCAATAAGGACAATGCTCTCCCAAGGCTGATTCACATAGAGTAATAACGAAATTCATCGCTGGAGCGCTCTCTCTACCAAACTCATCCCAACTCTTACTTCGCAAGAGCTGAATGGGATAGCCCGTAGGCTTAATCAATTCAATTGCTAAGGGATGCACCGTCCCGGTAGGCTTTGCACCTGCTGAGAAAGCAATAAAGCGGCCATGACTCAATGTTGTTGTTAAGGCCTCGGCAAGAATAGAGCGCGAAGAATTACCGGCACAAAGAAACAAAATATTGAATGGCTCATTCATAGTAAAAAACCATTAAATTAACTCATCTAATTGGAAAGCGTATTTATTATCAACAATAAACTTCGTTTTTAAGCATTCCATCGGATGTGCTTTCTTATCAAATAATTCTTCTTTTAAGTCCTGATATTGAAGCGACAGCTTGGCTTCTTGTGGAGGGGAAACATTGTCAGAATTAGACTTATTGCTTTGTTTCAATTAATTCACCTTGATAGAAATAGTTTAGCTTTCTATATTAGCCAGTCAATATTTCAATTTGATTAAATAAAATAAAAAGGAATGCTACTTGCACATGATTGTTCTGACTTTGATTTGCAACAATTGCTCAATAAAATGATAAAAAATTTATCCTTTCGCAATGCGCCTCTATTTACTTACATTGCTCTTCATTCCTGTTTTAAGCTACGGATTTGAGCCCCTCAATACTGATGATGCGGGTACCGTTAAAAAAAGCTCTAATCAGATTGAGCAGTATTTTTTTAAAACAGCTACTCATGGGCACAACACCGTAAGCTCTAAAAGTTCTCAAATTATTACTCCAGGTGAAGAATATTTTGGAGTCAGTCAAGCGCAGGCTTTTCCTTTTACCTACACTCGCGGCTTAACAGAGAACATAGAAGCCTCTATAGGTGCCAGTTATTTTGCAACGCCAAGAGGAAGCTATTCGCCCATCTCAAACAAGGTGATAGCAATAAAATGGCGATTTTTAGAGGCTGAAGATGGTCAATGGGCGTTAGCTATAAAGCCCAGTCTTACCTTGCCGGGAACTGGTCAACAGCAGGTCAGTGGCATAGGTCTTGCACTTCCAAATTATGGGGTGAACTTGATCGGCTCCCATTACTTGGGTGACATTGAAATACATGTCAATGCTTCTTACACAAAATCGCTCTACAACACAAACTATTTGATTGCTACCGGACCTCCAGAAAATCGAACAAATATCATTTTCGCATCCGTCGCACCAGTGTGGAAGGTGAGTAAAAGTATTAAATTGGCGCTAGATACCGGACTAGAAACTAATCCCCCAATCAGCCAACAATACCTCAGTAATTACGCTCTTTTAGCGACGATCATTTCAATTAACGATGATCTAGATTTAGGTCTATCTTATATGCGCAGTGCAGCCAATATGGGTGTTGTATTCGGCGGCACTGGGATTAGCGCCTCACGCTCAGACATTGGATTTACCTGGAGATTTCAATGATTTGCAAGTTAAATATTGCCTTACATTCCATATAAGCTCAATAAATCTTAATACTTTGCTTCTTTTATTGAATATGACAGAAATATGACAAGGTGGAACTACTAAGCTTTGATAGAAAAGCATTTTTGTCACAATACTTTGCTAGGATGTTGGAGTTTCTATATAAATGGCAAAGATCTCATGAGCGCATACAAATACACAGATGCAGTAAAACAGTTGCAGGAGTCTGGCGCAATTGGTTTACAAGACTTCAAAAACCTATCCTATGAGGATCTATCTGAGCTTCTGGAAGAGATTAAGGTGTGGTGTCTTTATGCCAATGGCAAGCTGGATAAGCTTCCAAAGGAATCTAAGAAGAAAAAAGATAAAGAGAAAAACAAGAAAAAAGATAAAAAAGACTGAGGATCTAAAGGATCTGACTAGGCATCCTTTGATTTTTCACTCACTACCCGCTCTCGTGGAAAGAGTATTTTGAAGGTGCTGCCTTTGCCAAGCGTACTTTCAATCGTTAATTGCCCCTGATGTCTGCTTGCAATATGCTTCACGATTGCTAAGCCCAGACCGGTTCCGCCTGTATCTCTAGAACGACTTCGATCTACACGATAAAATCGCTCAGTTAAACGTGAAAGATGCTCCGAGGAGATTCCGGGGCCAGTATCAGTGACAGAAAACTCCCCTTCACCTTGCTTGTTCACATTCCAAGTTGCGCTAATAGATGCAGTATCAGGGCTATAACGGATTGCATTGGAGACTAAATTACCACACGCAGAAATAATTTCACGCTCTTCGCCCATCAAATTATGGCTACTTTCTATATGAAACTGAAATTTATGATGGCCTTTAGAGAGCGCTTCTGCATCATTTTTTAATAAGGCCATTAAGGTAGGAATTTGAATTTCCTGCATTGGTGCCGGCAAGGCATTGGCTTCTAAATTTGCGAGGGTCAATAAGTCCTCAACCAGGCTCTTCATGCGTTTAGATTGCGCCATCATCAGCTCAAAATATTGATGTTGTTGTGACTTATCTAAATCTAATGTCTGCATGGTTTCTAGAAAGCCTATGAGGACCGTAATCGGCGTCCTCATCTCATGGGAAACGTTCGCAACGAAATCACGGCGCATAGCATCTGCTTTTTGTAAATCAGTTACGTCTTGAACTAATAATAAGTGACGATTTTCACCAAAAGGGAAAATTTGCAGCATCAAACTTAAGCTCTCACCAGGTCCCATCCGATCAAGGAGCAATGGCTCTTCAAAATGACGCTGATAAATATACTGAATGAACTCAGGTCGACGAATCAGAAAGTTGATTCTTTGCAGCACATCCCGTTTGAAATTGAGGCCAAAAAAGCGCTCAGCAATCGCATTACACCACTCGATTTGATCTTGATCATCCAGCATAATGATGCCGTTCGGCGATGCCTGAAAAGCTTCAATAAAACGGCTATGCTGCTGATCAATGGATCGAAGCTCAAGCTTCAAACCCCTAATAAGGCGTTGAAGACGCACAAACATATCTTCCCAAAAACCGCTGGGTAACGTCATTGAATCAACGTCATCCGCAAAGACATGCTTTCTGAGGTGAGCTAAATGCATATAGGTAATAAACAGGGGGATGGCCATTGCAAGCACCCCAACTGCAATAGCCCAGTCAGAACCCCAATTAAAGAAGGTGATGTAGGCCGCTAAAAAAGCAAGCGCAATCAGAAAAACCAGGCGGCTAATAACGGGGAACATAAGCCGATATTAGAGCATCATTTACAAGTAGCCCCAAACTTTGACTAGCTCATTTGGAGCCAATCCTAGACTTAGGTTTGGGTTGGAATCTTGGTAATCCTGTAACCGCTGCCTCGAACCGTTTCTATATAACGATCGCAGTCTGAGGAGGATAAGGCGGCTCTCAGCCTTTTAATGTGTACATCTACCGTTCGCTCTTCGATATAGACCTCATTACCCCAGACTTTATCTAACAAGTTAGCCCTAGAGTGGACCCGTTCAGGGTTAGTCATCAAAAACTGTAATAAACGGTATTCAGTAGGGCCTAGTGGCAGTGTCTGTGGCTCCATATTGGGCCATAGAGCGGTTACACGGTGTGAAAGTGGATCTAGTCTCAACGGACCAACAGATAAAGGGCCCACATCAGCTAGGGGCGCTTGACGCCGCAAGAGTGCATTCACACGAGCCACCAACTCTTTTGGTGAAAAGGGTTTAGTGACATAGTCATCTGCACCAGAATCTAGACCTAGAACCTTATCAGACTCTTCACTTTTCGCCGTTAGCATCAATATAGGCAAGGAACGAGTACGCTCATTTGCACGCAGTTCTTTTGCGAACTGTACCCCAGACTTGCCCGGTAACATCCAATCTAGAATCAATAAATTAGGGAGACTGTCCCGCATCATAGTGACAGCGATATCAGTTTGCAT
The DNA here is from genome assembly GCF_013307245.1 of Polynucleobacter antarcticus. Classification (NCBI taxonomy): domain Bacteria; kingdom Pseudomonadati; phylum Pseudomonadota; class Betaproteobacteria; order Burkholderiales; family Burkholderiaceae; genus Polynucleobacter; species Polynucleobacter antarcticus. Next base: position 850,548 of record NZ_CP028941.1, on the reverse strand, counting down.
GGCTCTCTTAACCTCATATCCTGCATGAATTAGGTTAATAGCAATCAATTCTGCAATCGAAGGCTCATCTTCAACAATTAATATGCGTAGAGACATGATGATTTTTGTGTCAGTTCAAAAATCCTTAGGCTTTATTCGCCTCGCGAACTAAATCTGCATGAGGAATATGACGTACATCTGAACCCTTGGCAACATAAATCACAAACTCTGCAATATTTTTTGCATGATCACCAATACGCTCGATAGCTTTAGCAATGGTCAGCATATCCAAACCGGTTGTAATAGTATGCGGATCTTCCATCATGTATGAAATGAGTTTACGCACAAAGGCTCTAAATTCTTCATCAATCTGACGATCTTCTTCCACTACTTCTGCAGCGGCAATCGTATCTAAACGAGCAAAGGAATCTAAACTACGGCGCAATAACGAAATCGCCATCTGCCCAGACAAACGAATCTCAGCAACGTTAATATTATTGGGTACACCGGATTCAATCAGACGCTTGGTCCTTTTAGCAACCCGCTCTGCCTCGTCCCCTGCACGCTCTAAATTCGTAATGGCTTTGGATACTGCCATCACTAAGCGTAAATCACGGGCAATCGGTTGACGGCGAGCAATCAATTCAGTGCAGGCTAAATCAATCTGAATTTCAAGATCGTTCACCATCTTCTCGTTCTCGATGACGATATTGCAGGTTTCGATATCCATTTGAGTGAAAGCGCGCATCGCTGTTGAAATCTGCGACTCCACTAAACCACCCATTTCAAGCAATCGGCTCGAGAGCGAATTTAAATCGGCATCAAATTGTGATGAAAGGTGCTTATCTGGCATGTAATTCTCCAATTAACCGAAACGGCCGGTAATGTAATCTTCTGTTTCCTTGCGCTTAGGCTTAAGGAAAATCTCATCTGTCTTGCCAAACTCCACAAGGCTGCCTAGATACATATACGCAGTGTAGTCTGAGACACGGGCAGCTTGTTGCATATTATGCGTCACGATAGCAATGGTGTAATCATTCTTCAGCTCATTGATCAACTCCTCAATCTTGCCTGTAGAGATCGGATCAAGCGCTGAGGTAGGTTCATCGAGCAAAATAACGGATGGCTTAACGGCTACGGCACGTGCAATACATAAGCGCTGCTGCTGGCCACCTGAAAGGGATAAGCCACTTTGACTGAGCTTATCTTTAGCCTCATTCCAAAGTGCCGCTTTATTTAAAGCCCACTCTACCCGGTCATCCATTTCAGAGCGAGATACTTTTTCGTATAAACGCACACCGAAAGCGATGTTCTCATAAATCGACATCGGAAATGGGGTGGGCTTTTGAAAAACCATACCAATACGTGAACGCAATAAATTTAAGTCTTGATCTTTATTAAGGATATTCTGACCATAAAAATTAATCTCACCCTCAGCACGCTGTCCTGGATAGAGGTCATACATACGGTTCAAGGTTCTGAGCAAAGTAGATTTACCGCAACCAGATGGTCCGATAAAGGCGGTTACTTTACGCTCTTCAATATTGAGATTTACATCTTGTAGGCCTTGGAACGAGCCGTAAAAGAAATTAAGGTTATGCACTTCAAGGGCATTGACTGCGACTTGAGTTGACTGTTGGGTATTATTTGAATCCACACTAGCTCCTTGACCATCAATCTGGTTTAAGTCAAACATTGTTTTCATATTAGACATCAGCCCTGTACCTTTTCTCTAAAGACCACTCGGGCAATAATATTGAGAGTCAAGACTGTCAGCGTAATTAATAAAGCACCGCCCCATGCCAGGTCGACCCAGTTATCGTAGGGACTCATCGCGAACTGGAAAATCACTACCGGTAAGTTCGCAATGGGGGCATTCATGTTCGTAGAGAAGAACTGATTATTCAGCGCCGTAAACAGTAATGGAGCAGTTTCTCCACTGATGCGGGCTAGAGCCAATAAGATGCCAGTAATCACACCACTTTTTGCCGCTACCAACGTGACCTTAAATGCTACCTTCCATTTTGGTGTACCTAAGGCATATGCTGCCTCACGCAAACTACCGGGAACCAAACGCAACATATTTTCTGTAGTGCGAACCACCACAGGTATAGCAATCAAAGCCAATGCAAGCGTACCAGCCCAACCAGAAAAGTGTCGAACTTGTGCCACATAAAAAGCATACACAAAAAGACCAATCACAATCGATGGGGCAGACAGCATGATATCGGTCACAAAGCGAGTGATTGAAGCAATCCGACTTCGATCACCATACTCAGATAAGTAGGTACCTGCTAGAACACCAATCGGCGTACTAATTAAGGTACAAAAGCCCACCATCATCAAGCTGCCCACAATTGCATTAGCTAATCCACCGCCTTCAGATCCTGGACCAGGGGTACTTTGAGTAAATAGCGAGATATCAAGAGCAGAAAAGCCTTTGAAAAATAAAACGCCCAAAATCCATAATAAAAAAACCATTCCCAAGGTCATCGCTGATAAAGAGAGCGTCAAGCCAATCTTGTTGGCGCGCTTACGCTTTGCGTAAACGCCTGGGTTCATATTTGAAGAAGTAATCATGTTTTTAGTCCCTGCTTCTTCTCCATATTGCTCAACATCCACTTAGCACAAGCTAACACAATAAAAGTAATGAGGAAAAGAGCTAAACCTAATGCGAATAAGGAGGACATATGGTTGCCAGCCTCTGCTTCACCGAACTCATTTGCCAAGGTAGAGGCAATAGAGGATCCGGGCGCAAATAAGGAGGCGGACAGTTTATGAGAGTTACCGATCACAAAGGTCACGGCCATTGTTTCACCAAGCGCTCTACCTAATCCAAGCATGATTCCACCGATCACACCTGTTTTGGTATAAGGCAGTACTACGCGCTTTACCACTTCCCAAGTAGTGCAGCCAATACCATAAGCAGATTCTTTCAGAATCGGCGGGACGATATCAAAAACATCACGCATCACTGAAGCAATAAATGGCAGAATCATCATCGCTAAAATCAAGCCGGCACATAAAATACCAATACCATTGAAAGCGCCAGTGAACAAAATACCCAGCCCTGGAACCTGACCCAAAGTAGCAGCTAATGCAGGCTGTATATATTCTGCAAACAAGGGCGCAAAAATAAACAGGCCAAACATACCGTAAATGATCGATGGCACAGCGGCCAAAAGCTCAATCGCAGTCCCTAAGGGTCTACGTAATGGGCCCGGGCAAAGCTCCGTCAGAAATACCGCAATACCAAAACTCAGTGGTACTGCAATCACCAGCGCAATCACCGAAGTCACAACCGTTCCATAGATCGCAATCAGGCCACCAAACTCATCATTCACAATGTCCCACTCTTTAGTGAAAAAGAATCCGGGACCAAAAGAGCTTAATGCAGGCCATGCGTTAAATAGTAAGGAGATCATGATTCCTAATAAGGCAATCAAGACCGATAAAGCAAAGAACTGCGTAATTCGATGGAACAAAAAGTCCTGAACACGCTGCAACTTAGCAATACGCAAAGCTTGTGGCGTTGGTGCTGAGTGAGACTGTATTGATTCGATCATAAATTGCACTTATTTAAATGAACAAACAGCCCCACAGATAGCGGAGCTGTTTGTAATTGTGATTGGTAAAAGTCAATCACCAAAGCTTACTTAGTGTTTACCTGCGTGAACACATTCTTGCGAATAAAGTCTGTAGTAGCATCTGGCATCGGAACATAGTCCAACTCTTCTGCCATTTTCTTGCCTTCTTTAAATGCGAAGTCAAAGAACTTGAGTACTTCAGCTACCTTAGCTTTGTTCTCTGGTGCCTTATATACCAATATAAAAGACGCACCAGTGATTGGCCATGATTTAGCACCTGGAGCATTAGTAATAAAAGTACCCATGCCTGGTACTTTAGACCAATCTGTACTCGCAGCAGCAGCAGCAAATGTCAGGTCATCCGGTTGTACAAATTGACCGTCTCTATTTTTCAAGGAAACGCTGATCATTTTGTTTTTCTTGGCATAGGCATACTCTACATAACCAATAGCACCCTTCACACGCAATACGTTTGCAGCAACACCTTCATTGCCTTTGCCGCCTACTGAGGAAGCAGCTGGCCATTTAACAGCAGCACCTTCTCCAACAGCATCTTTCCAGTTTTGACTAACCTTAGCGAGATAGTTAGTGAAAATAGCCGTTGTGCCAGAACCGTCAGCACGGTGTACTACAGTGATTGGCAAATCAGGCATCTTCATACCAGGGTTATTCAATACGATACGTCTGTCATTCCAGTTGGTAATCGCACCTTGAAAGATATCCGACAGGGTATCTGGGGACAACTTGAGTTCGTAAGGCTTTACACCCTCCACGTTAATGACGGGCACTACACCGCCAATAATCGCTGGGAACTGTACAAGACCATCTTTTTCTAAGTCATCAAACTTCACTGGATTATCAGTTGCACCGAAATCCACTGTTTTTGCTTTAATTTGCTTGATGCCGCCTGAAGAACCAATTGACTGGTAATTGAGGTTGGAACCAGTTTTAGCTTTATAGGCTTCAGCCCATTTAGCGTAAATAGGGTATGGAAATGTAGCGCCAGCGCCAGTCATATCGACTGCAAACGCAACTGGGGCAAATGAAATAGCGCTGATCACTAACGCTGTTTTTAAGAAAGATTTCATCTGAATAGATCCTCGTGAAGTTCACGCAATATCGCGTTAGAAAGGACGATACGATTTACTTATGACAGTTTAATGACAGCTATCACCATTAAATAATGATCAAAAATAATTCAACAATTTCAGTGACTTATGCGGTAGGGACCAAATCAGCAATGCTTTGAGCGGCTCTCAGAGCCAGATCTCCATCCTGAGCCTCCACCATCACCCTCAGGACTGGTTCTGTACCAGATGCCCTCATCAGCACCCTACCCGTGCCTTTAAGGTCACTTTCAACCTGAGTAATCTGCTGTTTTAGGGCGCTATCTGACTTCCAGTCGTAGCCCGCTTTAAATTTGACGTTAAGCAGCACCTGAGGAAAGACTTGTACAGCCTCCAATAATTGCGCCAAACTCTGCTTAGCTTGACTCATCGCAGCTAAAACCTGCAGTGCTGCAATCGTGCCATCACCAGTAGAGTGTTGGTCTAAGCAAAGCAAATGTCCAGATCCCTCGCCACCAATTAGCCAACTCTTTTGCTTGAGTAGTTCCAAAACATAGCGGTCGCCTACGTTTGCGCGTTCAAATTCAAGCCCTAAAGCTTTAATCGCATTTTCTACTGCCAAGTTAGTCATCAAGGTTCCAACAACGCCACCAAGATTGTGGCCACGGGTAATGCGATCTTTAGCCAGTACGTATAGGAGCTCATCGCCATTAAAAAGACGCCCTGAAGAATCCACCATTTGTAAGCGATCGGCATCACCATCTAGAGCAATACCAATATCAGCGCCAAGCTCTTTGACCTTGGCGATTAATGCTGCTGGCGCAGTAGCGCCACAACCATCATTAATATTGCGGCCATTAGGATTAACGCCAATCGACGTGACTTCTGCTCCAAGCTCATGAAAGACATGGGGCGCTATGTGATAAGCCGCGCCATTAGCGCAGTCCACCACGAGTTTCATACCTTTGAGATTAAGTTCAGCTGGAAAGCTTGATTTACAAAATTCAATATAACGGCCTGCAGCATCATCTAAACGAAAAGCCTTACCCAGTTCTTTTGAGCTCACACAACCCATCGGTTTTTCAAGTTCAGCTTCGATGGCTAATTCAAAATCATCAGAGAGTTTGTCACCCTGAGCGGAAAAGAATTTAATGCCGTTATCTTGATAAGGATTGTGTGATGCAGAAATCACTACACCTGCTGTTAAGCGTAAGGCCTTCGTGAGATAAGCAACACCTGGGGTAGGCATTGGGCCGCATAACATGACATCGACACCAGCAGCTGCAAAACCCGCTTCTAAAGAAGCCTCTAATAAATAACCTGATACACGGGTATCTTTTCCGATTAGCACTTTGCAACGCTCACCAGATTTTGCATTACTGATGAGCACCTTGCCGGCAGCATAAGCTAGACGCGTCATAAACTCGGGAACAATCGGAAATTGCCCTACTTCACCGCGAATACCGTCTGTACCAAAGTATTGTTTTTTCATGGATTTAATTATAAAACTTGTAGAGGATAGACCTAGACTTGTACGGCTTCCCAGATCTTGAGGGCATCCACCGTCTCTTGGACGTCGTGAACACGAATAATGCGGGCTCCCCGATCGGCAGCGAGGATGGCGGCAGCAATGCTAGGCGCCACCCGTTCATTCGTATCACGACCTGTTAGCTTACCCAACATCGACTTACGAGAAATACCTGCCAAGACGGCATGGCCTAATTCAGAGAAACGTTCAAAATGCGCCAACATACTGAGATTGTGCTCAAGGCTTTTTCCAAAACCAAAGCCAGGATCAATCGCAATTCTATTAGGGGCAATACCTTTTTCTTTCAAAAGCTCAGCACGCTCTTGAAGAAACAACATGACCTGCGCAATCACATCTTCATAATGGGGATCAAACTGCATGGTTTGTGGATCACGTTGCATATGCATCAAAATGATTCCGCATGGTGCCTGCTTTGTCCCTGCTTGCTTTGATTCTTCATGCTCTATGACAGCATCAACAGCACCGGCTTGTCGCAGAGCCCAGATATCATTCACGCAATCAACGCCAGCTTGAAGTGCTTGGCGCATGGTCTCTGCTTTATAAGTATCAATAGATAACGCTGTGCCACAGTCTTTTAGCGCTTCGATCACCGGTAAAACTCTGTCTAACTCTTCTTGAAGTGAAACCGGTTCTGCACCAGGACGGGTAGATTCTCCACCAATATCAATGAGGTCTACACCAGCAGCGATCATATGCTCTGCTTGTGCCACAGCATCACTGACTGTACGAAATTTCCCCCCATCTGAAAAAGAATCGGGGGTGGCATTCAGAATCCCCATCACTAAGGGTTTCTTGCGTTTGCTAAAGTCAAAAAGAAAACGCCCACAACACCATGTTGCGGGCAGAGTTTGCTTAGTCATCAGCTTAATCGTCTACCAATGCAGTAGAAGATTAGGCTGTGGCTGGTGCGCTACCAGGTGCAGGGCCAGGAGGAGCCCCTGCTGAATTACCAAAGGTACTCGCAGGTGGTGGTTTTGGCATACGCGGAGGACGACCTTCCATGATGTCAGTAATCTGCTCAGCATCAATCGTTTCAAACTCAAGTAAGGCGGCAACCATCGCCTCTACCTTGTCGCGATTTTCTTCCAGAATAGATCGTGCCAATGCATATTGACTATCTACCAAAGCCCGAATCTCGAAGTCTACTTTTTGCTGAGTTAACTCAGAAACAGTTTTGGAGCTCTGGCGACCGAACATACTCTCAGATTCAGTATCGACATACACCATCGTTCCTAAGCTATCACTCATGCCGTAGCGCGTCACCATATCGCGCGCCATCTTCGTGGCACGTTCAAAGTCATTAGATGCACCTGTGCTCATCGAGTTTAAAAATACTTCTTCAGCAGCACGGCCGCCAAACAAGATTGCCAACTCTTCCATCATGCGATCTTTGTACAGGTTCACACGATCGAACTCAGGCAACTGCCAAGTCACACCCAATGCCATACCGCGTGGCATGATGGTGACTTTATGTACTGGGTCAGCCTTAGGTAAGACCTTAGCCACGACTGCGTGACCAGACTCGTGATAAGCCGTATTGCGACGCTCTTCTTCGCGCATCACAGCAGACTTACGCTCTGGGCCCATATAAATTTTGTCTTTAGCGTCTTCAAAGTCTCGCATATCGACGGCACGCTTATTACGGCGGGCTGCAAACAAGGCAGACTCATTCACCAAGTTGGCTAAATCTGCACCAGAGAAACCAGGTGTTCCACGCGCCAATACCGCTGCATTAACATCAGGATCAAGTGGTACCTTACGCATGTGCACTTGCAAGATTTGCTCGCGCCCACGGATATCAGGCAAGCCAACGTGTACTTGACGATCAAAACGTCCTGGACGGAGCAAAGCGCGATCCAATACATCAGAACGGTTAGTAGCAGCTACTACGATCACGCCACTATTACTTTCAAAACCATCCATCTCTACAAGCATTTGATTTAAGGTTTGTTCGCGCTCATCGTTACCACCACCCATGCCGGCGCCACGATGACGACCGACCGCATCGATCTCATCAATAAAGATAATACAAGGGGAGCTTTTCTTCGCGTTCTCAAACATGTCGCGTACACGAGAAGCACCAACGCCCACAAACATCTCAACGAAATCAGAACCAGAAATAGCAAAGAATGGAACTTTGGCTTCGCCTGCGATGGCACGGGCTAATAGAGTCTTACCGGTACCGGGAGGACCCACAAGCAATACACCATGCGGAATACGGCCACCGAGTTTCTGAAATTTTTGTGGATCTTTTAAGAAGTCCACAATCTCGAAGACTTCTTCTTTTGCTTCATCGCAACCTGCTACGTCAGCAAAGGTCACGGTATTACTATTCTCATCAATCAAACGCGCTTTAGATTTACCGAAAGAGAAGGCGCCGCCTTTGCCGCCACCCTGCATCTGACGCATCATGAAAAACCAAAAACCAATGATCAGTAAAGTAGGTCCAAGATAGTACATCGCAGATACCAACAGGTTAGGCTCTTCATCCGCTTTACCTGTCACTTGAACGCCGTACTTCATGAGGTCACCAACCATCCAAATATCACCTGGGGTGATGATGGAATACTTGTTACCGTCATTTGGGGTCACTTGTAATGTACGACCCTGTACGTCCACTCGCTTTATTTTGCCAACCTTGGCGTCATCCATAAACTGAGAGTAAGTGACCTGAGCCTGCTCTTTAGGTCTGTCGAACTGCTTAAAAACAGTGAACAGCACTAGGCCCACAATGAGCCATACACCGATTTTTTGCATCATATTGTTATTCAAAAGGAAACCTTTGCCGGATTAATCCGGGAGTGAAAGCGGATTGCTAGTTCTGTGTATTTGATTCTACTACCACCCTTTTTCAAGAGCTAGAGGGGTGTTTATTTTGATAAACCCTTATCTGAAGTGGGTAATTTGACTTTTTAGCTTATTTGGGTGGTTTGAGCTGTCTGCCCAAAAGAAAGATCTCTGAGGAACGGGCTCTAGATGCCTTGGGCTTTCTCGAAGCCACTGTCTTGAAGACCTTTTTAAAGGACTCTACGATTTGGCTATACCCACTGCCGTTAAAGCACTTAATTAACAGCGCCCCTTCGGGTTTCAGGTGGCCCAATGCAAAATCTAGAGCAATTTCAGCTAAAAAGGCCATTCGGGCAGCATCTGCTACACCCACGCCAGAGAGGTTTGGGGCCATATCGGATAGGACCAAGTCTACTTTTCCATTGGCACTGGCTGGTAAAAGGGCTTCTAAGGCCTGCAAACCCTCATCCTCCCTAAAATCGCCCTGAATAAAGCTCACATCCGCAATCTCTTCCATCGGCAGAATATCAATCGCAATAATGGTGCCATCTGGTTTGCCCGATTCAATCTGGGGATTGTTTTTGCCTAACTCAGTCAAGCGATTACGAGCATATTGAGACCAACTTCCGGGAGCGCTTCCCAAATCCACGATAGTCATACCCGCTTTGATCAGGTGATCTTGCTCGTCGATTTCGCTTAACTTATAAACAGCACGCGCACGATAGCCCTCTTTCTGAGCCATCTTTACGTAAGGATCTTGTAGGTGATCCTGCAACCAACTTTTATTAAATTTATTCTTTGCCACAACTTACCCACTTTCGAGTTCTATTTTCCTTGTTTCTGACTCCTAAGGCAAAAAGAATTGATCGAATCTGACCCAATATCTTCCATATACCGACGCAGACAGTGATTTACCCCTCTGAATGCTCTATCATCGAGCCCATGACAGCACTAACTATTACCCCCGCACAACGCAAATCCCTGAAAGCGGATGCCCACGACCTAAGCCCCGTTGTCATGATTGGGGGTGATGGGCTCACTTCTGCAGTGCTTAAAGAAGCAAAATTGGCGATCTCTCACCATGGTCTGATTAAGATCCGTGTCTTTGGTGATGATCGTGATGCCCGTATTGCGATGTATGAAGAACTTTGCGAAAAACTGGGTGCGGCACCTGTGCAACATATTGGCAAACTCCTTGTGATCTGGAAGCCTAAAGCAGAACTTGATACAGCACTCTTAAATTTAGGCAGATCTTACAAGCAAACTAAGAAGTCATTACAAGCTCCGCGTACCAAGCGTCAAGGTGTGCGTGGTGCATCCAAAGAAGGTGTCAGAACAAGTACATCAGAGCGCTCTGACAGACGCTCAGCTGCTAGCAAATCACCGTTCACCAGAGCTGCTGCTGTAAAGACGGCTGCACAATCCAGTACTAGCTCTACAGCTCCAAAGAAACGCGTGTTAAGAGCTGATGCTGCTGAATCTAAAATTGGTTGGTCATCTCCGGGCTATCGCAAGGCAGCCCCTGCACCTGCGCCCATTAAGAAAAGAAAAGTACGGATGAGCAGTACGAAGAAAAAATCCCTGGGTTCTTAGTATCACGATGAACGCCGCGAGTCGGCGTTTTTTGTTGCTTAGTTTGTATTTCTGATGGATCTAGTAAGTTACTGCGCTCTTAGTCAGTCGCCACACTAAAAACACTCCCAGTACGCTTTGAATCACATACAGAGTGCTAGAGGCAATGTGTAGGCTTCTAAATAAACCCGCTGATGGAGAGAGTGCTACAGGCATTCCTTGAGCTAGAGCACTATCTCTGACGGTATTCATCCAGGGAATGAGGATAAAGACTGCGGTCATTGCACAAAGCAACATTGCCAATAACAGCCAACGAATCAGTCGATAGTGGTAGAGGCCTCGATTGACTAAAAGATTGGCTAACACCATCAGACCAATACAAATAATCAAACTCAAATACGCTTCTAAGGTGAAGATAGCGCCAGCGACCATGCCAGCTACTTGACGATCGGTCATCGTACTAAAGATGGCGGGAGCAACTAAATAGCCCACTGCTAGTAGACTACCCACCCACAAACCTGCCACCAGAACAAAGACTCTTTGTGCTGCAGAATATGCAGAGGCATTCAGCATAGTTATGCAGCAGCTTAAATGTAACGAACGGCTAAGATTTCGACTTCGCGATTACCGCCTGGGGCTTGAACAGCCACAACATCACCCTCTTCTTTACTAATGAGTGCGCGGGCAATCGGAGAGCTAATGGAAATCTTATTTACTGCGATGTCTGCCTCATCATCACCCACAATTTGATAAGTGAACTTCGTCCCATCTTCTAAATCTTCTAGCTCAACGGTGGCACCAAATACGATGCGTCCATTAACATCTAGGGTTGCGGGATCAATCACCTGAGCAGCTGACAGCTTGCCCTCTAGCTCCTGAATGCGCCCTTCAACAAAGCCTTGCTTTTCTTTTGCAGCATCGTACTCTGCATTCTCAGACAGATCACCCTGCGCACGCGCTTCTGAAATAGCAATAATCACTGCTGGGCGCTCTACATGCTTTAAGCGGTGCAACTCTTCTTTGAGAAGTTCTGCCCCACGCTTGGTAATTGGTATTGAGTTCATGTTTCTAGTCTAACTTAAATTAATGGAGAGTCAATGGAGCGTCTTATGTAAATTTTGTAATGAATACACCTCAAGTGCGTCTTTATTGCCACTTTGTGATGCCATCAAACCATCCATCACAGCACGTGCTGCACTAATCGTCGTGTAATACGTAACGTTATTTGCTTGAGCGCTCGTTCGAATTGATCGTGAATCTGCAATCGCAGTGCGGGTTTCATCTACGGTGGTAAATACCAAGGAAATTTCCCCGTTCTTAATTAAATCTACGATATGCGGACGACCATCCTTCACCTTATTAACAACCCGTACTGGTAAACCAGCCGCTTCAATTGCCGCAGCAGTGCCTTTAGTAGCCACCATCGGAAATCCTAATTGATGCAAGAGCTTAGCAACCTCCACTGCTTTAGGCTTATCGCTATCCTTTACTGTCAGGACAACCGTACCGCTCTTCGGTAACTTGATACCAGCACCCAATTGAGATTTAAAGAGGGCTTCACCAAACGTTTTACCAACTCCCATCACTTCGCCTGTAGAGCGCATTTCTGGTCCTAAGATAGGATCGATGCCTGGAAATTTATTAAATGGGAAGACAGCTTCTTTGACTGAGAAGTAGCCAGGCAGTACTTCAGCCTTAATACCCTGCTGATCGAGTGTCTGCCCCACCATACAGCGTGCTGCAATCTTCGCCAACTGTAAGCCCGTGGCTTTCGATACAAATGGCACAGTACGCGAAGCGCGGGGATTAACCTCGAGAACATAGATGACATCTTGGCCATCGACATTCTGAATCGCGAATTGCACATTCATTAAGCCGATCACGTTCAAACCTTTAGCCATGGCAGCAGTCTGACGCTTAATCTCAGCAATCGTGCTTTCTGATAATGAATAAGGGGGCAATGAACAGGCAGAGTCGCCAGAGTGGACACCTGCTTGCTCAATATGCTCCATCACGCCGCCGATAAAGACACGTTGACCATCACTAATACAATCCACATCGCATTCAATCGCATCATTTAAGAAGCGATCAAGTAATACGGGAGAGTCATGTGACACTTTGACTGCTTCACGCATATAGCGTTCAAGATCACGACCATCATGCACAATTTCCATGGCGCGACCACCTAAAACGTAGGAAGGACGCACAACCAATGGATACCCAATTTCCTCAGCGAGCTTAAGCGCTTCATCTTCGGCACGGGCTGTGCGGTTAGGTGGTTGACGTAGTTTTAAATCATGTAATAACTTCTGAAAACGCTCACGATCTTCGGCAGCATCAATCATGTCTGGCGAAGTTCCGATAATTGGCACGCCATTACGTTCTAGATCTAAAGCCAATTTCAAAGGTGTCTGACCGCCATACTGCACGATCACGCCCTTAGGTTTTTCTATCGCTACGATCTCGAGAACATCTTCTAATGTCAAAGGTTCAAAGTACAAACGATCGGAAGTATCGTAGTCAGTCGAAACGGTTTCAGGGTTGCAGTTCACCATAATGGTTTCATAACCATCGTCACGTAGTGCTAAAGCAGCATGAACACAGCAATAATCAAACTCGATACCTTGACCAATTCGGTTAGGACCGCCGCCCAGTACCATGATCTTATTGTTATTGGTCGGCTGGGATTCGCATTCACCATGCTCAGCCTCATAAGTGGAATACAAATACGCTGTATTTGTTGAAAACTCTGCCGCGCAGGTATCTACCCGCTTGTAAACCGGTACAACCTTTAAGCGATGACGCGCTGCACGCACCGAGGAAGCATCAACACCCATCAGCTTGCCCAAACGTCGATCTGAAAAACCTTTTTGCTTAATAAAGCGTAATTCTGGAGCAGACAAGCTATCAATCTTACGCAGCTTGAGTTCAGTTTCAATCGTAATCAGCTCTTCGATTTGCTCTAAGAACCAAGGATCAATTTTGGTCTCTGCATACACCTCATCCAGACCCATGCCCATCCGGAAAGCGTCACCCAAATACCAAACACGGTCTGGGCCTGGCTCACCAATTTCTTGAATGATGTCGTCTAAGTCAGTAGAAAATTCATCTAAACCATCTACACCGACCTCTAAACCACGTAGAGCTTTTTGGAAGGATTCTTGGAATGTTCGGCCAATCGCCATCACCTCACCTACGGACTTCATCTGTGTCGTTAAACGCGAATCCGCTTGGGGGAACTTCTCAAAAGCAAAGCGAGGAATCTTCGTGACAACGTAATCGATTGAAGGTTCAAATGAAGCGGGTGTAGCACCACCCGTGATGTCATTCTTTAACTCATCTAGTGTGTAACCCACTGCTAACTTCGCGGCAATCTTCGCGATTGGAAAACCTGTTGCCTTAGATGCCAACGCAGATGAACGAGAAACCCGTGGGTTCATCTCAATCACAATCATGCGGCCATCTTCTGGATTAATCGAGAACTGTACGTTAGAGCCACCCGTATCAACACCAATTTCACGCAACACTGCTATCGAGGCATTACGCAGAATTTGATACTCTTTATCCGTTAAGGTTTGTGCAGGAGCAACCGTAATCGAATCTCCGGTATGCACACCCATCGGATCAAAGTTTTCAATAGAACATACGATGATGCAGTTATCCGCGCGATCCCGCACGACTTCCATTTCAAACTCTTTCCAGCCAAGGAGAGACTCTTCAATCAAGAGCTCACGGGTTGGCGAGAGATCTAAACCTCGCTTACAAATTTCTTCGAACTCTTCGCGGTTATAAGCAATACCACCGCCAGATCCACCCATCGTGAAGGAAGGACGAATCACCACAGGAAAGCCTAAGCTCCCCGTCTCAATCTGGATGCGCTGCTGCACGACATGCGCCTCATCCATAGTGTGCGCAATGCCAGACTTCGCAGAACCTAAACCAATTTTGGTCATGGCATTTTTAAACTTCTGACGATCTTCGGCTTTATCAATCGCTTCTGGTGATGCACCAATCAACTCGCACCCGTATTTCTCCAGAACACCATGGCGATGTAAATCTAAGGCGCAATTAAGAGCAGTTTGTCCGCCCATCGTTGGCAAAATCGCATCCGGTTTTTCAGTGGCAATAATACGTTCAACAACTTCCCAAGTAATCGGCTCGATATAAGTCACATCGGCCATTTCTGGATCAGTCATGATGGTCGCTGGGTTGCTATTCACAAGGATGACTTTGAAGCCTTCATCCCGCAATGCCTTGCAAGCCTGCGCACCGGAATAATCAAACTCACAAGCTTGACCAATCACAATCGGACCTGCACCAATAATCAGAATACTTTTAATATCGCTACGCTTAGGCATTATTTGCTCCCCTTATTACTCACAGCGGTAGCATTCATTAGCTCCACAAAACGATCAAACAAATAAGCAATATCGTGAGGACCGGGAGAGGCTTCTGGGTGACCTTGAAAACATAATGCCGGTTTGTCTTTCCAAGCCAAGCCCTGCAAAGAACCATCAAATAAAGAAACATGCGTCACGCGAATCTTGTCAGGCAAGGTGTTGGCATCCACTGCAAAACCATGATTCTGAGAGGTAATGGCAACACGTCCTGTATCGAGATCTTTTACAGGGTGGTTGGCGCCGTGATGACCGAATTTCATTTTCAAAGTTTTCGCGCCAGCGGCCAAACCCATAATTTGATGACCTAAACAAATTCCAAAGGTAGGTACCCCTTTTTCAATAATTTCTTTTGCAGCAGCAATCGCGTAATCACAAGGACCGGGATCTCCAGGGCCGTTGGAAAAAAAGACCCCATCAGGGTTCATGGCCAAGACTTCGGCAGCGCTGGTTTGGGCTGGCACTACAGTGAGCTCACAGCCACGCTCAGTCAGCATGCGCAAAATATTGCGCTTCACACCAAAGTCATAAGCGACAACCTTTTTAAGTGCCTTACTTTGATCTAGTATTTTATACGCAGGCTTGCCATCGACTCCATGCAAAGCCCATTCTGCTTCACGCCATGTGTAGGGTTTTTTCGTACTTACTACCTTGGCAAGGTCTAAACCAGCCATGCCAGAAAACGCTTTAGCCAAGTCGAGTGCTTTTTTAGCCAACGTAGCAATGTCATCACCGAGCTTGCCGGCCACAATTGCGCCCGATTGCGCACCGGTATCCCGCAGAATACGGGTAAGCTTGCGCGTATCAATAGCAGAAATTCCTACAACGCCTGCTTTAATTAAGTAGCTATCAAGGCTTTCTTCAGAGCGAAAATTAGAAACACGCTTAGGAAGATCTTTGATGACTAAACCAGCTGCATGAATGTGCTCTGATTCGGCATCTTGTGCATTCACACCAACATTACCGATATGGGGATAAGTCAGAGTCACGATTTGACGGGAATAACTGGGATCAGTAATGATCTCTTGATAACCTGTGAGGGCAGTATTAAAGACTACTTCACCGGTTGTTTCGCCAGAGGCGCCAATACTGAGACCGGGAAATAAAGAACCGTCGGCTAAAGCCAATACGGCGGGGGGGAAAGAAGGAAGCAAGGGTGACAAACCATCTCCAGTCCCTGCTCCATCCGACGCTCAACACCCCAAAAAGACCAACCCAGGACTGTTTGTGCGGGAGGTGAGTGTCTTTAAGCGCTAGGGTAATTTATTAAATTTTGAACTCAATAATAATACCAGTTTTATGGCTCACACCCCTGCAATCCCATAGCTACAGGGCTTGAGGGGGGTTGCGCCTTTACGCCTTGGCCGTACTGTCGATGATGTCCTTAATTTGGGCCAGAACGGTTTGATCTTCCATCGTACTAATATCACCAGGATCACGACCTTCTGCCACGGCCTGCAGTGCACGACGCACAATCTTGCCTGAACGGGTCTTCGGTAAAGCATTCACCACATAAACACGACCAGGTCGGGCAATCGGTCCTAACTGACTATCCACTGTCTTCATACATTCCGCTTCTAAATTAGCAATACTGTCTGAATTACGCGGAATCACAAAGGCGATCGCAGCCTGTCCCTTTAGTTTGTCTTCAATACCCACTACAGCCACCTCGGAGACATTCGGATGACTAGAAATACTTTCCTCAATCTCGCGAGTACCTAATCGATGGCCCGCTACGTTAATCACATCATCGGTGCGGCCCAAGATAAAGAAGTAACCATCCTTATCTTTAATGCCCCAGTCAAATGTGGAATAAATCGTCTTACCAGGAATAGTTTCCCAATAGGTACTGACAAAGCGCTTGTCATCACCCCAAACTGTTTGCATGCAACCTGGAGGTAAGGGACCTTCAATGGCAATCACCCCTTTTTTATCGGGACCTAATTCTTCGGAGGTCGCATCATCTAACAACTTCATGTTGTAACCAAATGAGGGCACGCCTGGCGAACCAAATTTGTGCGGCATGACTTCTACCCCGCGCTGAATAGCCAGCATCGGCCAACCGGTTTCAGTTTGCCAATAATTATCCACAATCGGTTTTTTAATCGCATCATGAATCCATGTTGCGGTTGGCTCATCTAGAGGCTCACCAGCTAAGAACAAGGCACGTAGACTAGATAGATCGTATTTAGTTAAAAATGCGGGATCTTGTTTTTTGAGAACACGCACAGCAGTTGGCGCCGAGAACATCACGGACACTTTGTATTTCTCAACCAACTCCCACCAAATACCTGCATCGGGGCGTAATGGCGTACCCTCATACAAGATAGTAGCCATACCGTTAATAAGTGGCGCATAAATAATGTAGCTATGTCCCACTACCCAACCAATATCCGAAGTGCAGAACATGGTTTCGCCAGGGTTACCGCAAAAGATGTGCTTCATCGATGCCGCTAACGCTACAGCATAGCCGCCGGTATCGCGTTGCACACCCTTTGGTTTACCAGTGGTGCCTGAGGTATACAAAATATAAGAGATATGAGTGGCATCGACCCACTCTACTGGCACGATGTCGTTCAGATGCTTTTGGCGCTCAGTCGCGTAATCTACATCACGCCCAGCCACCATGGTGAACTCCGTCAGACCCCGGTTCACAATCAATACCTTTTCAGGCTTAAAGCTAGCCAGCGCAATACCCTCGTCCAACAAGGGCTTGTAAGGCACCGGCTTGCCCGCGCGTGAGCCAGCCTCAGCCGTCACAATCATTTTAGGTTTTGCATCATCAATTCGAGATGCCAAGCTGTGAGATGCAAAGCCACCAAACACAACTGAGTGAATCGCTCCAATACGCGCACAAGCTAACATGGCAAAACTTGCCTCTGCAATCATTGGCATATAAATTAATACACGATCACCTTTTTTAACGCCATTGGCTTGGTAGATCGCAGCCATCCGATTGACTTCTTCATAAAGCTCTTTGAATGTGTACGCTTTTTCTTGATTGGTTTCTGTAGAAACCGCAATCAGAGCGGCTTGGTCGGCACGGTCTTTTAAATGCCGGTCGACAGCGTTGTAACAAAGGTTGGTTAATCCACCCTCAAACCATTTTGCAAACGGGGGGTTGGAATAATTGAGAACTTCATTAAAAGGCTTTTCCCAATGAATGAGTCTTGCTTGCTCTCCCCAAAAACTATCTGGATCTTGAATGGAACGTTCGTGTTCTGATTTGTAGGACATGATCAACCTAAATAAATGAAAAAGTGTTGTGTGAGCACAAAGCGAATTACTGAGTTTTACTTAGCCCCTTGCCATCGGCTACCTTAGCTGCAGGGCTATTCGCTTTCGTAGTTGTGTTTTTCGCAGATTTTTCAGGTCCTGTCGATGCGGGCTTATGCTGAGTTGCAGCATTTTTTACTGAGGAATTACCCTTAGTAGCGGCTTTATTTGTCCCTTTTGCTGGAGTAGCTGAAGGGCACTTAGCGCCGGCAGCACAATTTTTAGGCGCAGCGGGTGCAGGCTTGGCAAGATTAAGGCTGGCATTTTCAGCCATCGCCACAGAAATATCCCCGTAACGCCGGCTAGTTTTGGGCACCAATACGGTGGACCCTGCCCGTATTCTCATGCCCTTCGGAATGCCATTCACTTCTCTAAGAGTATTAGGATCTGCCCCCAGGGCTTTGGCTGCCTGATCCACGCTCTCGGTTTTAGTGATGAGCACAGCAGTCCATGAGGAAAGAGGCTTAGTATATTTTTTGAGGTTTTCCTGAAATACCTCTGCATGCCCAAATGGCAACAAAATCTGTTGATTGGCATTACTTAAAATCACTGGCTTATTAAATGAAGGATTGAGACTATGAAACTCCTCTGCTGGAATTTCTGCTAACTCGATCACCACTGCTACATCAATATCATTCGCAACCTCGATCGCTACAAAATAAGGATGATTTTCAAGCTCAGGTAAAACAATGCCAAATGCTTGGGGATCTAAAACAATTTGACGGTAAGCCATCAACTTAGGAACATAGTTGCGAGTTTCATTTGGCATACTAAGGCTCAGATAATCCGTTGGCAGCCCCTTTGCCAAATTGCGTTTTTGTGCTTTAGTTACATTGCCCTCGCCCCAGTTATACGCTGCCAATGCAAGATCCCAGCTACCGAACTGTTTGTACAATCGTTGTAAATAATCCAGGGCTGCATCGGTCGACTGCAATACGTCACGACGCTCATCTCTAAAGACGTTTTGCGTCAAACTAAAATCCTTACCAGTCGCTGGCATGAATTGCCACAAGCCCATTGCTTTAGCACTAGATTTGGCGTGTGTTACAAAAGCACTTTCCACAAAAGGCAGTAAGGCAATCTCCATGGGCATATTGCGTGTATTGACTTCTTGCACAATATAAAAAAGATAGCGTGATGAGCGTGCCATAGTGCGATTGACATAGTCAGGACGATTCGCCAGCCATCGTACTTGGGCAATCTCTAGCGGTGTATTCATGGGCTCTAATTCAAAGCCATCCCGAATGCGTATCCATAGATTGCTAGATGGCGCATATAGCTTGCTGACAGATTGCTTTTGAAGGTCAACTTTTTGCGCCTTAAAAGCGCGAGGATCATTTCGCGTTGAGCTATCGGATGTCCAATCCCCACTACTTGCGCAACCAGACAGAGCAACAATCAGCACTATTGCCCCATAGCGCCAAGACATCAGAACCGATCCTTCCATGCCCGAATGACCGCCAAGACATGCGCAGGGCTTGGCAGTGTTTTTTCACCGGAGATACGCAATGCTGAATCAATCACCTCTTCTTGATCGCAACGCATAAACGGGTTGACCTGCAACTCTTGCCCAATCGTCGTTGGTAATGTAGGAAGGTAATGGTCGCGTAAGGACTTGGCCTTCTCGGCCCAACTGATTAAGTTGGTGTTGTTGGGCTCAACAGCTAAGGCAAAACGAATATTCGATAAAGTGTACTCATGGGTGCAGTACACCAAGGTATTTTTTGGCAAGGCAATGAACTTGGCCAAAGACTGGCTCATTTGTGTTGGAGTGCCTTCAAATAAGCGGCCACAACCGGAGGCAAATAAGGTATCTCCACAAAAGAGCATTGGCTCAGGCACATTAGCCTGTATGTTCGCAAAGTAGGCGATGTGGCTGAGGGTATGGCCGGGTACTTCAAACACTTCAAAACTCAGCATCGGTGCCGCAATCTCAAACTTATCCCCTTCCATGAGGGCATGGGTTCTACCGGGTATATCAATTGCTGCCGGCCCGTATACAGGTATGTGCTTACCTAGAGTCTGCAAAATCTGCAAAATTCCTCCAGTATGGTCAGCATGGTGATGGGTTATTAGAATGCCGGTTAATGTGAGTTTTTCTTGTGCTAAATATTGCAAGACGGGGGCGGCATCCCCCGGATCAACAATCAGAGCAGATTGACCATCATGGATACACCAAAGATAGTTGTCATCAAAGGCCGGAATGGGCCAAACTTGCAATAAAGTATTCTTCTCCATAGAACGATGATACCAACCCCCTCTTCCCCGCACCAGATGCCTGCCCCACCATGGAGTTCATGGGAAAAGTGGCTACAGTCTCCGCCTGGCCAATATGTCCTTGCTTGGGAGCAAAAATGCTTTAATCAGATTGTGGCCGATGTCTTCGGATTTCATGCAATTCAGGTGGGTTTGCCGCAAATTAACACCTTGGCAGAAAATCGCATGCCTTTGCAAGCCATATTGACCGACTCCGCTGATCATCAAATCGACGCAACCCACCCGCATTGGCATTGCATTAGAGGCAACGCCAATGAGCTGCCCTTTGCATCTGAAAGCGTCGATTTATTAGTTCTGCCCCATGCGCTCGAGTTTGCCGCCGATCCGCACCAAATTTTGCGGGAGGCTGAACGGGTCTTACGCCCCGAGGGTCGCCTGATTATTTCTGGGTTTAACCCAGCTAGCCTATGGGGGGTGCGCCAATACCTCAGTCGCCTCATCGGCAGCCCCTACTTACCAAGAGACGGTCAATTTATTAGCCTACTGCGCGTCAAAGATTGGCTTCAGTTACTTAATTTTTCGCTCGATCGCGGTCATTTTGGCTGCTATAAATTCCCTTTGAGCGGAGAATCGGGTATGGCCAGAATGGATTACTTAGAACCCATGGGGAACCGCTGGTGGCCCATCTTTGGAGCCGTTTTTCTGATCTCAGCAATAAAACGCCAGCAAGGGATTCGCTTGATTGGGCGAGTCCAAAGTAGGCGAATCACCCCAATTACCCAGCTTAGTCCAGTGGCCGAGAATCGCCAGAACAAGTGCGACAAATAATTGCAGTCAACAAGAGGTCTTCACAAGACCCTGTAAATTAACGCTATGGAACAAACCAAAACTCTGCCCCACATCGTCATTTATACCGATGGGGCATGTAAAGGCAACCCCGGCCCTGGTGGCTGGGGTGCAGTGCTTCTTTCTGGTGATCATGAAAAGCATCTTCACGGTGGGGCAAAACTTACCACCAATAACCGTATGGAAATTAGCGCGGTCATTCACGCCCTTAAGGCGCTCAAGCAAACCAGCTCTGTAGAGCTTTGGACTGACTCCCAATATGTACAAAAGGGCGTCACAGAGTGGCTAGAGGGCTGGAAAAAACGCGGCTGGAAGACAGCGAGTAAAGATCCCGTGAAAAATGCTGACTTATGGCAAGAATTAGATACCCTGATCCCCCATCACGCCATTTCTTGGCACTGGGTCCGTGGACACAGTGGTCACCCTGGCAACGAGCTGGCTGACCTGCTGGCAAACAGAGGTGTCGAAGAGTTTCTCTCGTAGTCTCTAATAGGCAGTCAAAACCCGTTTTTAATGGTCTTATGAGAGAATGAATCATCCTAAATCGGCCACCACTTTGCCGGCTACACCCTTATTAAGAATAGAAAAGCGCCTCAGAACGTGTCAATAATTGAATCAGCACTCGATAAAGCGGTAGCTCAACTAGGAAGCGTCAAAAATAGGCTACAAGCACGCCTATGCCAGCTGTGGCAAAAAGCCTCTCCTATCTGGAGTCACGCTAAAAAAATGGATTACCCCACCAGCAAAGCCTTGCTGCTGAAATTCAAATGGCGCATTGTTTTGCTAGCAGTGCTGCTGTACTGCGCATCACTAGCCTATGACTATTACTTTCCTGCAAGCAAAAAAATGGGTGGGGCACAAACGATTACTAGTGTGGTCGTAGAGAAAAAAGACATCCCCATCATGATTGAGGCGACGGGAACCTTTATCTCCAATAGCATTGTCGATATTCGTCCGATGGTGACCAATACGGTTGCCAAGATTCATATTAAAGATGGTGAGGAAATCAAAGCCGGTCAGCTTCTCTTTACCTTAGATAATCGGAATGACACGGCCAATTATGAAAGATTAAAAGCACTCGCGGATGATGCGCAAAAACAATACCTGCGTGCCAAAGGTTTAGTTGATAAAAACTTTATTTCTCAGGCGGGGCTAGATACTTCCTTAGCAAATGCCAAGGCAGCACAGTCTGCTGCGCGCTCTGCTGAGGTTCAACTATCCTTCGACTCTATCCGCTCACCGATTAATGGCCGAGCCGGCATCATTAACGTCTTCCCCGGGTCGCTGGTTCAAGCCAGTAATGTGGTGACCACTGCAACCAGCTCTACTGCGACCTCGAGTGTTGGCTCGATGGTAACTATCACTCAATTAAATCCTATCAATGTTCAGTTCGTCATCCCCGAGAAAGATATTCCCTTACTTTTAGGGAGCAAGCAGGATGATGCCCCGCTCACAGTGAAAGTGACCGTTGGTAGTAATGAAAAGAATGTCTACGAAGGCAAGGTCTTAGTGATTGATAACCAAGTAGATCCTTTAATTGCCGCAGTGCGCGTCCGCGCTCAAATCTCCAATGAAAAAATGAGTATTCTGCCCGGACAATTTGCGCGTGTCACGCTCAATGCCAGTACCCTCAAAGATGCGCTTGAAGTGCCCTCAGAGGCTGTAGTGATTAACCCACGAGGCAGCATTGTCTATGTGGTGGATAAAGACAGCAAGGTCTCTATTAAGCCTATTAAGGTTGTCTATGAGTATCAAGGAAAAACCGTCATCACCGGCGTAGAGCCTGGCGATCGCATCGTGGTCGAAGGCAAACAAAATCTTCGCCCTGGAGGCAAAGTGCGTGAGGCTAAAACTCCTAGCGCAGCGCCGATAACTCCCCCGAATTCTGCTACTCCACCAGCCGCCGATAAAAAATGACACTCTCTGAGTTATGTATCAGGCGACCCGTGATGACGGTGTTGCTTTCTGTATCAACTGTGATTGCCGGCACGGTTGCGTACTTCAATATTCCAGTAGCTGCACTACCTAGTTTTAATACTCCCGTTATTTCAGTAACAGCTAGCCTACCGGGTGCTGCGCCCGAGAATATGGCTTCGTCCGTCGCCCTCCCGCTGGAAAAAGAATTTGCGACGATTGACGGCATCAAGATGATTAGCTCAACCAATACCCTTGGTTCGACAAGCATTAGTCTGGAATTTAATAGCGATCGCGATATTGATAAGGCTGCAGTCGATGTTCAGGCTGCTCTATTGCGCGCGCAACGCCGTCTTCCGATTGAGATGACGATACCGCCTTCGTATCGAAAAATTAACCCTGCCGATACCGCCATACTGGTTGTACGCATGAGCTCACCTTCGATGAGCCTCTCTGAAATCAATGCCTACGCTGAAAATTTAATATCACCCGCGATTTCTACTATCACTGGTGTGTCTCAAGTTCAGGTATATGGTGCCAAACGGTACGCTGTTCGGGTCAGCGTTCGACCGGATGCACTAGGCAACCGCAATATGACAATGGAAGAGTTGGCTACAGCCATTAATAAGGCCAATACCAATAGCCCAGTGGGCACTTTAGATGGTCCTCGTCAACTCATTACGATTTACGCCAACCCGCAGCTCGTTACAGCTGAAGAATATGGGAACTTGGTTATCGCCCAGCGCAATGGTTTACCGGTTTACCTCAGGGATGTAGCGAATGTCCAAGAGAGTTTTGAAGACGTCAGAACATTTGCGACTTCCCGTGGAGAGCGTTCCATCGCGGTCGGAATTCTGCGGCAACCTAATGCCAATACGCTCGATGTTGTTACTGCCGTTAAAAAATTGCTCCCAAAATTACAAGAGCAAATGCCTGCGTCAATTCAATTAACTTTGGTTAATGACCGCTCTCTTTCAATTACAGAAGCAATACATGATGTCAATATCACGCTCGCACTGACGATTCTTTTAGTGGTGCTGGTGATCTTCTTATTTCTTAAGCGCATTTCAGCAACCTTAATACCATCTGTAAGTCTGCCGATCTCTTTAATAGGTGCATTTTTTCTACTCTACATTTTTGGATATAGCTTAGACAATATCTCTCTACTTGGCATTACTTTGGCAGTGGGTTTAGTAGTAGACGATGCGATTGTCGTGTTAGAGAACATCATGCGTTATGTTGAGAAAGGCATGGATCCTCTCAAAGCCTCACTCAAGGGCAGTAAAGAAGTCGGCTTCACCATCATCTCAATTTCGCTCTCTCTAGTTGCTGTATTTATCCCCCTCTTCTTTATGGCAGGGCCGATTGGCCTGCTCTTTAGAGAGTTTGCGGTAGTGGTTTCCCTTGCAATCCTTGTCTCTGCTGTTGTTTCACTCACCATCGTTCCGATGTTGTGTAGCCGATTCCTGCCCAAGCCAGGGGACCATCCTAAAGAGTATGCGATCAATAAACACTTTGATCGAATGTTCAATTGGTCACTTAATACCTATGTCCATTACTTAGATCTTGCACTGATCCATCGTAAGAAAGTACTGTGGGGTGCGATTGCCTCTCTATTCATCACAGTAGCTTTATTTACAAGTAGTCCTAAAGGCTTCTTTCCGGAAGAGGATATTGGGCAGATTACGGCAACGACTGAAGCAGCGGAAGACACCTCCTTTGCGGCTATGCTGGCCCTTCAAGATCGTGCAGCCGAGATTGTCAATAGCGATCCTAATGTGGCTAACTCCATTTCAATCCTTGGGGGCGGTCTGAGCGCTGGTCGCAACACTGGCCGCTTTTTCATAATCCTCAAGCCTAAGGGTGATAGAGAAAAAATGAACCAAGTGATTGAAGGGCTGCGTATTAAATTTAGAGAGATACCCGGCCTGCAGGTCTATATGCGTCCCGTACAAAATTTGCAACTGGGTGGACGTAGTAGTAAGAGTCGCTATCAATTTACATTGCAAAGTGTTGGCTTTGAAGGTGTGAATAATTGGGCAGAAAAGCTTGAGCAAAAAATGCGCACCAATCCGATCTTCCGTGATGTCACTAGCGACTCTAAGTTGAAGGGACTCAATGTCAAGATTGAGATTAATCGCGATCAAGCTGCCAGTGCAGGCGTCACCATTGCCGATATTCGTAGTGCGCTATATAACTCTTTTGGAGAGCGACAGGTATCTACTATCTATACGCCAGTCAACACCTATTACGTTATTCTAGAAACAGCCCAGGATGATCGCCAGTTCGAAACTGACCTCAATAAAGTGTTTGTTCGCGGTAGAGCTACCGATAAGTTAATTCCGCTATCGAGTTTGGCTACGTTCGTCCGAACGGTGGGGCCCACTGCCGTGAACCATCAAGGACAAATACCGGCTGTCACTCTATCCTTCAACTTAGCACCAGATGTTTTCTTGGGTGATGCTACTAAAGCGATTGATGGATACGTCAAAGAAATTGGGCTGCCGCCTTCTATCATTACGAGCTATGGTGGCGATGCTGCAGTATTTAAAGACAATCAGTCTGGTCAAATTATTCTGATCTTAGCGGCACTTGGCGTCATTTATATTCTTTTGGGTGTGCTATACGAAAGCTATATTCACCCACTGACTATTTTGGCTGGGCTACCCTCCGCCGCCATTGGCGCCATCTTGGCCCTGCGTATCTTCGGCTTTGAATTGACGGTGGTTGCGTCGATCGGCATCTTATTGCTCATTGGTATTGTGAAAAAGAATGCGATTTTGATGATTGACTTCGCGCTTGATGCCCAAAGAAATCAGGGCATGAGTCCTGAAAAAGCCATTCGTGAAGCCTGTATTTTGCGCTTTAGGCCGATTATGATGACAACCGTTGCAGCGCTCATGGGCGCCCTACCTATTGCATTTGGCTTGGGTGCCGGCGCTGAACTGCGCCAACCCCTGGGTGTCAGTGTTGCAGGCGGCCTGATTCTCTCGCAATTTGTGACTCTGATTATTACCCCCGTCATTTATCTTTATCTTGATAAATATGCCGGCAATGGTCCGATGGATATTCCTGAATCTGTATTGAAGGGTACCTAATGCGTCAAGTTATCTTAGATACTGAGACTACTGGGCTTAATCCGGCTACGGGCGATCGTATTATTGAAATTGGCTGCGTTGAGATGGTCGATAGAAGACTAACAGACCGTACCTTTCACTATTACATCAATCCAGAAAGAGACATTGATGCCGGCGCTTTTTCAGTGCATGGTCTCTCCCGTGAATTTTTATCTGATAAACCTGTCTTTGCGCATATCGTAGAAGAGCTCATTGAATTTGTGGATGGTGCAGAAGTGGTCATTCATAATGCACCGTTTGACTTGGGCTTTTTAGATAACGAGTTTGCTTTATTAAAACGCCCTGCTTTTAGAGGCTTAGCAACAAAAGTAACTGATACGCTATTAGATGCGCGTCAAATGTTTCCAGGTAAGCGCAACTCCTTAGATGCCCTATGCGATCGCTTCTCTATTAGCAATCAGCACCGCACACTACACGGCGCTCTACTGGATGCTCAGTTATTAGCAGAAGTCTATGTGGCAATGACTCGGGGCCAAGAAGACCTTTCAATTGATTTAATTGACTATACCGTTGGTACTGATGCCTCTGGTCATACCAAGGCCCTGCCCACGCATTTCAAGCTCATGACGGCGAGTACCGAAGACTGTCAACTACATGAACAGATACTTAGTGAGATTGCTAAGGCCAGTAAAAAGGACCCCGTATGGAGTCCTTTAAACGCCGCTACTGATTCTGCTGCTGATTCTGCTGCTGCTTAAACGCTACTAATCAGTAAATATTTATCCTTAGATTGCTGCGGCAATCGCCTTACCCAAGTCGTCAGTCTTCGCCTTTCCGCCAAGGTCTGGTGTTAATGGTGAGTTAGCTGATGACAAGACTTTTTCAATCGCAGTAAAAATAGCTAAGCCAGCTTCTGGGTAGCCCAAGTGATCTAGCATCATCGAGCCACTCCAGATCTGTCCAATAGGATTGGCAATCATCTTGCCGTAAATATCCGGAGCTGAGCCATGCACTGGCTCAAATAGAGACGGAAATTTTCCCTCTGGATTAATACTGCCCGATGGCGCTACTGCAATCGTACCGGTACAAGCTGGACCCAAGTCCGACAAAATATCGCCAAACAAATTACTAGCAACCACCACATCAAAGCGATCCGGGTTCATCACAAAATGCGCAGCCAAGATATCAATATGGTATTTGTCAGTTCTCACATCTGCAAATTGCTTAGCCATATTTTCTACGCGCTGATCCCAATAGGGCATGGTGATTGCAATACCATTAGATTTGGTTGCTGAGGTGAGGTGT
The DNA here is from genome assembly GCF_013307245.1 of Polynucleobacter antarcticus. Classification (NCBI taxonomy): domain Bacteria; kingdom Pseudomonadati; phylum Pseudomonadota; class Betaproteobacteria; order Burkholderiales; family Burkholderiaceae; genus Polynucleobacter; species Polynucleobacter antarcticus. The sequence continues at coordinate 822,975 of NZ_CP028941.1, read as the reverse complement.
TTTTTAGGACGGCTTTGTGCCAGGTCGTAAGCATATTTAAGGATACGGTCAACACCCTGGCGCGTGAAGATGGATTCCTGAATCACAAACTCGCGATCCGTATCGGGGAACATTTTTCCGCCCACACTGGAATATTCTCCTTCGGTGTTCTCACGCACTACAAAAAAATCTATATCTCCAGGTTTACGGTTAGCTAAGGGACATGGCACCCCTGGCAATAAACGTACTGGGCGGAGATTGACGTACTGATCAAAGCCGCGACGGAACTGAATTAAGCTGCCCCACAAGGACACATGATCCGGAAGAATGTCAGGCATGCCCACTGCGCCAAAGAAGATAGCGTCATACTTCATTAAGGTATCAAACCAATCATCGGGCATCATCTTGCCGTGCTTGAGATAGTAGTCGCAACTAGCAAAGTCAAAATGATCAAATTGCATACCGATATTGAATTTTTTATTGGCGGCCTCTAAAGCGCGTAATCCCTCAGGCATCACTTCTTTACCAATGCCATCCCCTGCGATAACAGCAATTTTAGGATTCTTAAAAATTTTCTTTGCGTTCATTGAGAGCTTCTTTGTTGAGTAGGTATGAGTTGTAGATTAACTGATAGCACGACGAATATCATCAGTCTTGATTTTTTTGCCGTTGACGGATTCAGTATCGTGGTCTTGGGTATTTTCAATTGTTTCAGTGACTGTTTCTTGCATCCGAATGTTATCTTTTGGACAAATCGGTGCGCCATAGGTAGCCCATTTTTTTAATAAGGTCACTTCATAGCCGCACTGACCGCATGTGGCTTTATTGCGACTGGCATTACTCGGTCTTGGGGGTGGAAAGTGAATTGCTTGATGAGGATATGGGCCAAGCTCTTGGCTAATCATCATCAATCGCACAACCAACTCCTCAGTAGCATGCGCCATTCTTGCAGGCCCTTCTAAGCCAACAGTCTGAGCAATTCCCTTAAAGTCCTCGCCGTGCCCACTAAAGCAATCATCCACTGCGTGACAAAGCTCATGCACCAGAGTGTCGAGTAATTGAACGGGGTCATCTAATTTAGGAGAAATAAAAATCTCATTCACACCGCCGCCTGATCGCTCACGGGGCCAGCATTGGCCAAGCGTTGTTCTAGGACTGCTCGATGCTGGAAAGCCACAAGATACTCTTACGGGTGGAATGGCATAACCCGCTTTAGAAAACACTGGCTCTAAATGTTTAACGGCATCCTGCAACCAGGATTCTCTTACGGAGTGCTGCTTCATCTATCGCTGCCCAATTTTAACGTTTCCAAAAATAGCTTGGGCTGCTCTTGGAAGGCAGCGCCAGTAGCGCTCATTCGATGGCACTACACCGTCTAATGCTGCCGCAGCTTCCCATGCCCAACGGGGCTTGTATAAAAAAGCTCTGGCTAAGGCAATCAAGTCTGCATCCCCTGCTTGCAAAATATCCTCTGCTTGCTGGGGCTCCGTAATCAGACCTACGGTCATCGTAGGCAGTCCAGATTGATCTTTAACGATTTTGGCAAAGGGGACCTGGTAGTTCGGCCCAATTGCAATTTTTTGCAAAGGAGATATACCACCAGACGAGATGTGAACAAAATCACATCCCAAGGGTTTCAGTTGACTTGCAAAGTCAGCGGTTTCTTCTGGAGTCCAGCCACCTTCGATCCAATCACTGGCAGAAATTCGAATGCCTAAGACCCCTTGATAGGCAGCGCGTACTGCTTTAAATAATTCCATAGGAAACCGAATTCGGTTTTCATGTGAACCGCCATATTCATCGGTCCGTTGATTGGCAATCGGCGAAAGAAACTGATGCAAGAGATAGCCGTGAGCACCATGCAATTCAATCCCATCAATACCGATGCGTGTGGCACGCTGCGCTGCTACTACAAAAGCAGCGATTAATTCCTTAAGCTCTACTTTTGAAAGCTCATGCGGCAAGCGCTCACCATCAAGCTGAGGAATGGCTGAAGGCGCGCTTGTCTCCCAACCACCTTGATCTACTGTCAGCAACTGACCGCCATCCCAAGGGGTGGCACTAGATGCCTTGCGGCCAGCATGCGCTAACTGAATAAATACCGGCGTCGCTGGTGCCAACTGACGGGCACGGCTGAGCTTGTCGTTTAGAGCTGCTTCAGTGGCCTCATCCCATAATCCGAGGCAAGCTGGCGTAATCCGGCCCTCTGGAGTGACTGCGGTTGCCTCAATAATAAAGAGCCCAGCGCCGCTATTAAGGAGATTACCCCAATGCATCAGATGCCAATCCTGAGCCTCACCGTTCACTGCGGAATACTGACACATCGGTGCCACCACCACCCTATTTGCTAGGGCTAATGCCCCCTGCGGAGAGCTCAAGCTATAGCTTGAAAAAAGCAGACTCATATACGTACCTTTAAATACCAAACCCGGAATAGAAACCCAAAATATGCTGAAAGCGATAAAATAAGAAGAGTAGGATAAACGAGTGCCCCATGATCCGCAGGGATTTACGCCAGTCCCTTGATTGAACTTTTAACAGAATAGACATTAAATAACATATGAAGAATGCTCCACAAGCCTTTGAATCAAAAGAAGATATTGGTCACTTTGTTGGCGGTAAGCTGATTCAGCCACAGGCTGGACGCTTTGCTGATGTCTTTAACCCCTCTACAGGGGCGGTTGCAAGACGGGTTGCCCTAGCGAGCCGCAAAGAGGTGGATGATGCCGTGGCGCTTGCCCAAACAGCCTTTGAGACTTGGGGTCAGACCTCACCCCTGCGTCGGGCTCGCATCCTATTTAAGTATCTGGATCTATTAAACGCACATCGTGATGAATTAGCCGCCATCATTACCGCAGAGCATGGCAAAGTGTTTACCGATGCCCAAGGTGAAGTGACTCGCGGTATTGAAATTGTGGAGTTTGCTACAGGCATTCCGGAACTACTTAAGGGTGATTACACCGAACAAGTCTCTACTGATATTGATAACTGGGTAATGCGCCAACCTTTAGGCGTCGTTGCTGGCGTCACTCCTTTTAACTTTCCGGTAATGGTCCCAATGTGGATGTTCCCGGTAGCTATTGCTTGTGGCAATACCTTCATCCTCAAGCCAAGCCCAACAGACCCTTCTGCCTCGCTATTGATGGCGAAGCTCTTAAAAGAGGCTGGATTGCCAGATGGCGTATTTAATGTCATTCAAGGCGATAAAGAGGCCGTAGATGCCTTAATTGAAAATCCTGACGTCAAAGCAGTGAGTTTTGTAGGCTCAACCCCCATAGCAAACTATCTCTATGAGCGTTGCGCCCATTTTGGTAAGCGCTCGCAGGCCTTAGGTGGTGCCAAGAATCACATAGTAATCATGCCGGATGCAGATATAGATAAAGCTATTGACGCCCTGATTGGAGCGGCTTATGGCTCTGCTGGCGAACGTTGCATGGCAATCTCCGTAGCGGTACTAGTTGGTGATGCGGCAGAAAAGATCATGCCAAAACTGATTGAGCGCACGAAAACCCTCAAGGTCAAGAATGGCATGGAGCTCGATGCTGAAATGGGTCCAATCGTTACCCAAGCTGCCTTAGAGCGAATCACGGGATATATTGAGAGTGGTGTTGCTTCTGGTGCCAAACTCTTAGTAGATGGTCGTGGCTTAAAAGTGCCCGGCCATGAGAAGGGATTTTTTATCGGCGGCACCCTATTTGATAACGTAACTCCCGATATGAAGATTTATCTGGAAGAGATTTTTGGACCAGTACTTTCTTGCTTGCGTGTTGCTAACTTTACCGAGGCACTTAACCTAGTGAACTCCTGTGAGTTTGGTAATGGCGTTGCCTGCTTTACCAGCGATGGCAATATTGCCCGAGAATTTGCCCGTCGCGTTCAGGTAGGTATGGTTGGTATTAATGTACCCATTCCGGTACCGATGGCGTGGCATGGCTTTGGTGGTTGGAAAAAATCCCTCTTTGGAGATATGCATGCCTATGGCAAAGAAGGTGTACGTTTCTACACCAAGCAAAAGAGTGTGATGCAGCGCTGGCCCGAGAGTATTGCTAAAGGGGCGGAGTTTGTAATGCCAACCTCTAAATAACCAGTAACAAATAGTATTTAGTAAATAGCGATCTTCGGATCGCTATTTTTTTGATCATCCACGCCTAGGCTGGAATGAAGTAGCGTCTCTCAATCATGCGCGCCAATAAAACGATGATTGATACTAAGGCCAAATAAACTAATGCGGCTAGCAGATAGGCCTTGAAGAATTGAAAGTTGCTCGCAGCCAATTCCTGTACACGAGCAAAAAATTCTGTGTACTGAATCAAGAAAGCGACTGAACTATCTTTGAGATTAGAGATCACTTGATTAGTCAGCGCGGGAATAGATAGGCGCAGCACTTGGGGAAGCGTAATCCACTGAAAGATTTGCAGTCGATTAAAGCCTTGGGCACTAGCTGCTTCTAGCTGTGTTTTATCTAGGCCGTTATAAGCAGTAGTTAAATAGGCAGCGTTATAAGCAGCTACATTAAAAGTAAAACCAATAAAAGCAACAGTAAATGGGGAAAGCCGTATATCCCATTGAGGCAGCCCGTAATACATTAAAAATAGTAGAACAATTAATGGCATACCAATAAAGAATGAGATATAAGCATTCGTGATGTAACGGACCACAGGACTTTTATTCAGCGTCAGGTAGAACACAACAATACCCAGTAATAGGCCGGAAATACTCACTAGAGCAGCTAGTTGCAAGGTGTTGAGTAAGCCAGTCAGGATCAAAGGCATCTGCTCAAGCAGATCCCTCAGGAAAGCACTTGAAGCGCCCATTAGAACACTTGCTCTTTTTGAAAGAATGCCTGAATCTGTGGATCTGAGTGCTGACTCAATACCTCAATACGATCATCCGCACGAATCACGCCTTGATCCAAGAACATCACCTTGTCAGCAATATTACGTGCCAAATGAAGATCATGGGTAACACAAATCATCGTAATACCATCTTCATGTAGGCGATTGATCAGGTCGGCAACATCTCGCGACATGACAGGGTCTAAGGCTGAAGTGGGCTCATCAAGCACAAGCACGGCGGGATCCATCGCCAATGCACGCGCAATCGCTACCCGCTGCTTTTGCCCGCCGGAAAGTTGCGAGGGATACTTCTGTTGATGCATGGTCATATCAAAATTCGATAGTTCGAGCAACGCTTTTTCTTTTGCCTCAGCTGGCGTCATGCCATGCAATTTACGCAGTCCTAGAGTAACGTTCTCTAAAACATTTAAGTGGCTATACAAAGCAAATTGCTGGAACACAAAGCCTATTTGCTTTCGCAACTCTCTCACATCGACACTAGGACCCAGTACTTCTTTACCTCTAAAAAGAATGGATCCTGAGGTAGGCTCAACTAAGCGATTGAGGCAACGCAATAAGGTCGACTTACCTGAGCCCGAAGCCCCCATCAGGACACGCACATCTCCATCATGGAGGTCAAGATGAATATTAGATAGCACGGTTTGGCCATCAAACTCCTTAACGAGATCCCTCACCTCCATTAATGCCATGGGCTAGCCTCGTTTAATAATAAGTAGTCTAGAGAGTGCCCTAGGGTACTGATAAACTGAATGTTCATGCTGGTTGGATGCCTGGAATCTGGTATCGCTTACTCAGCAGTTGAACCCCAAATAAGCACACTCGATAAATCATAAAATAAAGAACACCCACAGCCAAGTAGATCTCTACTCCACGTAATGTGGTTGCAGTAAGGGTCATTGCTTGCTTAGTTATTTCTGGAATGCCGACGGTATAAGCGAAGGGTGAATACTTTAATACGGAGGTAAATTCATTCACCATGCCAGGTACAGAAAACCGCAGCATCTGTGGCAGCTCGATATACCAAAGTACCTGAATACGGCTCATCCCCATAGCCTCGGCAGCAAGGACTTCATTCTTGTCGATAGAATTAAACGCACCCCTAAAGACCTCTGCCAAATATGCCGAAGCTACTAAGCCGAGACTTAAAGCCATGGCCATCAATGGAGGGACTTTAAAACCAATACTGGGTAAACCAAAATACACCATGAAGAGCAATACGAGTACCGGAACCCCCCGAAATACATAGGTGTAAAAATCAATCCAAGGCACTACCCATTTGTATTGAAGATGGCGCAAGCTGGCTAAGGTCAGACCCACCAGCAAGCCCGTCGAAGAGCACACCAGTGTCACGACAACAGTATAAGAAACTCCTTGCGCCAATTGAGCAAGGATATCCAGAAAGGTCACTCCTTAAGCTCTCAATGAGTTTCTATAGATAAGAGGAAGTGATTTATTTCATCCACTTATCTAGTATGGCCTTAATTTTCTCAGGACCAATTTCATTGAGGTACTTATCAAAATCATCACGTAACTTAGAGCCTTTAGCAAAAGCAAACCCAAGCTTATCAAAGCCTGTGAATACATAGCTACTTTGAATCGGTAAATCGAGCTTGTTTTGATAATTTAAGAAAACCGGCTCTTCAATAAACGCTAGATCCAAATTACCGTTTTGTAAATCGGTAATGACTTCAGCATAGGAGGGATAGAGTTTGACCTTACTGAGTGAGTAGTAACCCTTTGGCTCTAAATCATTCTTGATCAAATCATCATATGCCATACCCCGTGGATAACCAATGGTGTATTTTTTAAGTTGATTTAAATCGGTAATTTGAATATTTTTCTTCTTGGTACTCACCAGGTGCCATGCGTTGTCATAGTAAGGCTGAGAAAAATCCATAGCCTCTTTGCGCTTATCCGTAATCGAAATCCCAGAAAAAGCAACGTCCGCTTGACCACTAGAAACAGCACCGAGCATTCCTGCCCAGTCGTATGGTGTGACTTTTAATGTACAGCCGCGGGACTGGCAATAGCCTTGGAAAATATCCATATCCACACCCACAGTTTGACCTTTGTCATCAAATAGCATGGGGGGTGATGCAGGTGATACTGCCACCTTAATCTCTTTTGAATCGGGAGTTTTAGAGCAAGCCAAAATGGATAAAGCCAAAATACTTGCAGTCAGTGCTAAAAGAAAGCGTTTCATGTGGTGTTACTCCTATCCTCAGTTCTCGATTAGGCCGCGCTTATTTGAGCTTTGGCATTTGCCAAGTATAGGATAAATCAGGGGTAGTCTGCTACTGCAAGGTATTTTTAAAGGCAGGCAACATCGGCACCGCCATTACATCGATACCTTCATCACGCAAAGCTTCAGCTTCGTCCAAAGTGGTATGCCCACGAATACTTCTCTCAGGGGATTCTTTATAGTGAATTTTTCGAGCCTCTTCGGCAAATCCCTCACCCACATCCTCAGAGCGCACCATCAGCTCACGCATTCCCTTTAAAAAGGCGGCCTGCACTTTTGCCTCCAATTGAGAATGGTCCTGACCGGTCATCGCAATAACATCTCCAGTTAATGGCGTACTTGCCTTAGCTACCCCAGTGTTAATAGCTCCGTCAGGAGTTCCGACAGTTAACTCAGTAGATCCGGAGTCACGCTGACTAGTCCCTGATCTGGCGATGTGTGGGGCTGAAGGCATCCTCTGAATCTCGGTGCTGTCACAAAGAGGGCAGGCAAGCATTCCGGTATCTTGCTGATCAAGACAATCCTGTTCAGAGGCAAACCATCCCTCAAAGCGATGGTCCAGCGGGCAAGCGAGGTTATAAACTTTCATAAGACCTATATCGGGGCATAAATGTTAAATTCAACACCCTCATTTTAATAGGATTTTCAAAGTACTAGCTGAGCGGCACAGGCTTGACTAAGCCACGCCGATAGCGATCCAGCCAATAGGCAGAAATCGTGGTTTTGACATCAGTAATCTCACCCTGCTCTACCCACTCTATTAACTGCTCTAAAGGCGCAGCAAATACATCCAAAAACTCTTCCTCATCTAAGTGGCTTTTTCCAGAAACCAGACCTTCAGCTAAGTAGATATCAATAAATTCTGTTGAATAAGAGATCACCGGATGTATACGGCGGATAAAACTCCAAGAAGTAGCGCGATATCCGGTCTCTTCTTCCAACTCACGCTGTGCGCATAGTAGGCGATCTTCACCAGGCTCTAGCTTACCTGCAGGAATCTCCAAGCATGCTTTTGCAATCGGATAGCGGTACTGGCGCTCCATCAATACCCTGCCATCGTCCAAGATTGCCAAGATGGCAACAGCGCCAGGATGCGTTAAGTACTCACGAATTGCCTGCTTACCATTAGGCAAACCTACTTGATCACGCTTCATCTTCAGAAAGATGCCGTCGTAGATATCCTCGCCAGAGAGGCGCTCTTCTTTCAAATGCTGATCGCCAGTCGGAAGATCTTTAAAGAATTTTTCAGTCATCAGTAAACTTTCATAGGCAGATTAGCCATAATACAAAATCTAAATGTCATTAAAGCAAAAGGCTCCTAGCAGGAGCCCTTCTTTAGCTTATTTGCTTGCTAGTAAACAGCCTAAGTACCCAATAAAGTGCGGCGCATGGTATCTAAGCAAAGTGCCATCAAGCTAGCAGGGAAAATCCCTAAGGCAAGGACAGCAATCGCATTGAGACCCAAAATCCCGCGAGCAAATCCAGATCCAGAGATTTCAGAAGCGTGCTCTTCTTTAGGCTCATCAAAGTACATGATCTTCACCACTCTCAGATAGTAGAAAGCGCCTATCAAGGAAGCAATCACCGCAATCACTGCTAAGGCAGTGTACTCAGCATCTACCAAGGCTTCTAATATTCCCAGCTTTGCAGCAAAGCCAACCGTTGGCGGAATACCTGCCAGGGAGAACATCATCACCAAACCGATAAATGCAAACCAAGGGTGGCGTTTATTTAAGCCTTTGAGATCATCTAAGGTCTCGCAATCATGACCCTTACGAGATAACATCATTAAGAGACCGAAGCTTCCCAAAGTCGTTAAGACGTAAGTAATTGCATAGAACATCGATGCACTAAAAGCATGGTCATCAAATACTGAAAGCATTCCAAGCAATACAAAGCCCATTTGCGCAATCGCAGAATAGGCCAACATACGCTTAATATTCGTTTGAGCAATTGCGGTCACATTGCCTAGCACCAAAGACAATACCGCTAATATGATCAACATCGGCTGCCAATCGCCCAGCAGTGGTAATAAGGTATTTACTAGCAAACGGAACAGCAAGGCAAATGCAGCAATCTTAGGGGCTGCAGCAATCATCAGAGTCACTGCTGTTGGCGCACCTTGATAGACATCCGGTACCCACATATGAAATGGCACTACCCCTAACTTGAACGCTAAGCCAGAGACAATAAATACCAAACCAAAGGCCATCACCAAGTGATTAACACGGGGGTCGGCAACGGTTCTAAAGATCTCTACTAAATCTAATGAGCCAGTAACGCCATAAAGCATCGACATGCCATATAACAAGAAGCCTGATGCTAGGGCACCTAAAATGAAATACTTCACAGCAGCCTCAACACTCTTCTCGTGACTGTGACGCATCGCTACTAAGGCATACGTAGGCAAAGCCATCAGCTCAAGACCTAGATACAAAGTGAGAAGGTTAGAGCCCGAGATCAATACCATTTGACCTAGTAAAGCTAGCAATACCAACACAATAAAATCAGGACGGAACAAGGCACGATCTTTAAGGTACTGTTTGGAATATATCAAGCTCACTAAGATGGCACCGCATGAACAGGCTTTTAAAAGATTAGAGATCGGATCGGATTGAAATAGGCCATTCATAGCCAATAAAGATTCGTCACCTATACGGGCAACAAAAGCAATAATCAAATAGACCAGCAAAATAATAGAAAAGAAATATACAAACCCTACACCACGTGGTGTATGGAAAATATCCTGCTCTACACCTGGTGTAGCAACTTGACGCTCAGGAACAAAAGCACTGATTACCAGCAAGAGAGTAGCCGCTACCAGTAAAACAAGTTCTGGCAGGATGGCGTATAGGTCGAATGCTTGCATATGCTTTTACTCAGAGTTTGCTGACAGCAACATGCTGCAACAGGTGAATAACGGATGGATGAATCAGGTCAGTAAATGGCTTTGGATAAACGCCCATACCAATCACACAAATAGATAGCACGGTCATCATGAAATACTCACGTGCATTCAGATCTTTTAATGCTGCAACATGTTCATTGGCAATGGGACCAAAAAATACTCGCTTCACCATCCATAGTGAGTAAGCAGCACCCAATATCAAGGCGGTAGCAGCCAAGAGGCCAATCGTAAAGTCATAATCTACCGCTGCCAAGATCACCATGAACTCACCCACGAAACCTGAAGTAGCCGGCAAACCGCAATTGGCCATCGCCATGAGTACTGCAAATGCCGTGAATGCTGGCATGCGATGGACTACGCCACCGTAATCTGCAATTTGGCGAGTATGCATACGGTCATATAAGACACCGATAGACAAGAACATAGCACCAGCAATAAAGCCATGCGAAATCATTTGGACAATACCGCCCTCAATACCGAGCGGACTAAATAAGAAGAATCCGAGGGTAACAAAACCCATATGCGCGACGGATGAATAGGCGACCAGCTTTTTCATATCTTGTTGCACAAGGGCTACTGCACCGACATAAATCACCGCCACCAAGGATAAGAAAATAATGAATGGCCCGAGGTACTGACTGGCATCTGGCGCAATCGGTAGCGAGAAACGCAGGAAACCATAGGCACCGAGTTTCAACATAATGGCAGCCAGTACAACAGAGCCCCCCGTTGGCGCCTCAACGTGTACATCTGGCAACCAAGTGTGCAATGGCCACATGGGCACTTTGACTGCAAACGCCATGAAGAATGCAAAGAACAATAGAATTTGTTCAACGATGTCTAGGCGAGCATTATGCCAAGCCAAGATATCAAAGGTATTGGTCACGTTGTACAGGTACAGTATGGCCACTAAGGTTAATAAGGAACCCAACAAGGTATACAAGAAGAACTTAAATGCCGCATAGATGCGGTTATGACCGCCCCACACCCCAATAATGATGTACATCGGGATCAAGGTTGCTTCAAAGAATACATAAAACAGCAAGGCATCTAGAGCAGCAAACACACCAATCATCAGACCCGAGAGGATCATGAATGAAGCCATGTACTGCGATACCTTCTTATCTATCACCTCCCAAGCAGCAATCACCACAAAAATATTAATAAAGGCGGTCAGCACAATAAACCATACTGAGATGCCATCAATACCTAAGTAGTAATTAATGTCGTAACGTGGAATCCAGCTGATCTTTTCCACAAATTGCATGCCGGGGTTAGCAACATCAAAATTGATGATGAGCGGCAATGTCGCAAGGAATCCCAATACTGAACCTACTAGCGCCAACCAACGGACTCCTGCACTAGGCTTATCCGAGCCGTAAAACAAAATAATGATTCCAAAGAAAATTGGAATCCAGATGGCGAAAGAAAGAATCATGATAGCAATTTAAATAACAAGGGTCTAGCGAACAAAAGGCAAGTAGGCATACAAAACCCAGGCCAGCAATACCGCTAGGCCTGCAATCATTGCAAAGGCATAGTGATACAAATATCCAGATTGCAAATGACGAATCACTGCGGAGAAGCGTCCCACGGCATAAGCACTTCCGTTAACCAAAAAGCCATCAATAGCCTGTTGATCTCCGCGATGCCACAAAACGCGTCCAATCCAAAGAAGACCCTTGGCAAATACTGTCTGGTTTAAATCGTCTAAATAGTATTTGTTATCCAAGAGCTTCTTTACAGGGGCTAGTGCTTGTGCAAACTGAGCGGGCAACTTTGGCGCCCACAGATAGCCAATCGCAGCAGCCAACACACCTAACACTAGGAGTAACAAAACGGGAGAGGTAAAGGAATGGATCGCCATCGCTACAGGACCATGAAATGCTTCAGAGATCTCTTTCATGGCTGGATGCTTGGCCAAATCGATGAAGATAGAATCACCAAAGAAGGTACCGAACAATAATGGCGTAATGGTGTAGTAACCAATAATCACGGATGGAATCGCCAAGAGTATGAGAGGCAAAGTCACTACCAATGCAGACTCATGGGGCTTCTCTCCAGGTGCTAAGCCATGATGCGCATGGTCATCGCCCTGCTCTGCATGGGCATGATGGTGAGCATCGGCATGACCCCAGCGAGATTTGCCATGGAACACATAAAAATATAGGCGGAATGAATACAGCGCTGTAACAAATACACTCGCCATCACGGCGAAGTATGCAAAACCAGCGCCAGGAATATTACTAGCGGCAACCGCTTCAATAATCGAATCTTTTGAATAGAAGCCAGAGAAGAATGGCGTACCGATGAGTGCAAGGCTTCCTAGCAACATCATCAAACAGGTGACGGGCATGTATTTCCAAAGGCCACCCATCTTGCGCATATCTTGCTCGTGATGCATGCCCAGAATCACACTACCTGCACCAAGGAACAACAAGGCTTTAAAGAAAGCATGGGTCATTAAATGGAAGATAGCAACTGGGTAAGCAGAAACACCCAGTGCAACGGTCATATAGCCAAGCTGCGACAGAGTGGAATACGCTACTACGCGCTTGATATCGTTTTGCACAATACCGAGAAATCCCATGAAGAGCGCTGTAATCGAACCAATCACCAAGATGAAACTCAAGGCCACATCAGAAAGCTCAAATAAGGGGGACATGCGTGACACCATGAAGATGCCCGCTGTCACCATCGTCGCCGCATGAATCAATGCAGAAATTGGTGTTGGACCTTCCATGGAGTCTGGCAACCAGACATGCAAAGGAAACTGAGCTGATTTACCCATCGCTCCAATAAATAGGCAGATACAAGCTACTGTCAGCAGATTCCAACTCGTACCAGGCAAGGTTTGGGCCGCTAATGCGGTGTTCTGAGAAAAGATCACATCGTAGTTCAAGGAGCCAGTACCAGCTAACAGAATGCCAATGCCTAAAATAAATCCAAAGTCACCTATGCGGTTTACCAAAAAAGCCTTCATATTGGCAAAGACAGCCGACTGACGCTCGTAATAAAAACCAATCAATAAATAAGATACGACGCCAACTGCTTCCCAACCAAAAAATAGCTGCAGAAGGTTATTACTCATCACCAGCATCAGCATCGCAAAGGTAAAGAGCGAGATGTAAGAGAAGAAGCGGTTATAACCCTCCTCCCCTTTCATATAGCCAATGGTGTAGATGTGGACCATCAAAGAAACAAAGGTCACGACACACATCATGGTAGAGGTCAGTGGGTCGATTAAGAAACCAATATCCAGATTGAGTTCGCCCAACTCCATCCAACGATATACCGTACCGTTGAAATAGAAACCGTCCATCACCTGAACCAATACAAAACAGGATAAGACGAACGCAACGGTAACGCCCAAAATAGTCACAAACTGGCAAGCACCATGACCAATGCGATTACCACCTAATTTAGTACCAAAAAAACCTAGCAATCATCGAACCCAATAATGGCGCCAAAGGAATTGCGCAAAGAACAGGAAGCGTTAAGGTTAATTGCATGACTAGCCTTTTAAATGATCAAGGTCTTCAGCATTGATGGTGTCAACTTTGCGGAAGAGCACAACCAAAATAGCCAAGCCGATAGCTGCTTCAGCAGCAGCGACAGTCAAAATAAAGAATACAAACACTTGACCTGCCATATCCCCCAAATAATGAGAGAAGGCAATAAAGTTCATATTTACCGACAACAGCATGAGTTCAATTGCCATCAAAAGCACGATGACATTCTTACGATTTAAGAAAATGCCAACCACACTAGTTGAAAACAAAATGGCACCGAGTACTAAGTAGTGCGCTAGGGTAATAGTCATTGCTTTTCCCCTCGTGAATCTTGCTTGGCACCCATATCAGAATCCATTTTTACAATTCGCATCCGATCAGCAGCATTGACATTGACTTGCTCATGGATGTTTTGAGATTTGGAGTCTTTGCGGTTTCGCAATGTCAGAGCCACCGCTGCAATAATTGCAACAAAAAGTATTACACCAGCAACCTCAAATGCATAGACGTAATCAACGAAGATCAACATGCCTAGAGCTAAAGTATTGTTTGCCATGATGTCTTCAGGCATTTGCTGAACTGGTGCGTTTGTACCAACAAAGCTCCGAATCAAGACGATCGATAGCTCCAGCACAATCACGGCACCCATCAAAAAGGCAACCGGTAAATATTTCTTAAAGTCGCGACGGAGATGCTCAAGGTCCAGATCTAACATCATCACCACAAACAGGAAGAGCACCATCACCGCACCGACATAGACCAGGATCAAAGCCAAACTCAAAAATTCAGCCTTAAGCAGGATCCATAAACCAGAAGCGCAGAAGAAAGCCAAGATCAAAAACAGTGCAGCATGCACGGGATTTCTAGCAGTCACGACTCGCAATGCTGAAAACACCAAAAGTCCAGCAAAGGCATAAAAAAATACCGCAAATAATGTAGAAGGATCGAATGTCATCAGTTCTTGTACTCGATTCGATTAACGATAAGGTGCATCAGCTGCGCGGTTCACGGCAATATCTTTTTCATACTTATCGCCTACTGCCAAAAGCATATCTTTGGTGAAGTACAAATCACCCCGCTTATCGCCAAAGTATTCGAAGATGTTCGTTTCAACAATGGCATCGACAGGACAAGCTTCTTCACAGAAGCCACAGAAAATACATTTAGTTAAATCAATGTCATAGCGACTAGTACGACGTGTGCCGTCATCGCGCTCTGCGGTTTCAATCGTAATGGCATACGCTGGGCAGACTGCTTCACATAATTTACAGCCAATACAACGCTCTTCGCCGTTTTCATAACGACGCAACGCATGCAAACCGCGAAAACGCGGTGATTGCGGTGTCTTTTCTTCAGGATACTGAATCGTAATTTTGGGCTTAAAGAGATAGCGTCCGGTAATCGACAAACCCGTGAAGATATCTTTGAGCATCAAGCTATCAAGGAATTGGGAAATTTTCTTAAACATAATTAGTCAACTTATTTCCAGATATTCCATGGGGAAACAACCCATGCACCAACAACTATCACCCAAAAAATGCAAATTGGAATAAAACCTTCCAACCTAAACGCATGATTTGATCGTAACGATAGCGCGGCAACGTCGCACGTAGCCAAATAACACACGATAAAAGGATAAATGTCTTGGCAAACAACCAGAAGAATCCCGGGATATCCCGCAAGATCGGCAGATCCACAATAGGTAACCAGCCGCCTAAGAATAGGGTTGAAGCTAGCGCTGCAATTAAGATCATGTTGGCATATTCAGCCAGGAAGAACATAGCGTATGCCATGCCAGAATATTCCACCATATGACCGCCAACAATCTCAGACTCTCCTTCGACAACGTCAAAGGGGTGACGATTGGTTTCAGCAACGCCAGAGATAAAGTAGATCAAGAACATTGGAAATAATGGCAACCAGTTCCATGACAAAAAGTTCAGCCCCATGTCAGCAAAAACGCCTTGCTCTTGCGAGACCACAATAGCGCTGAGATTGAGTGAACCCGATGTCAACAACACTGTCACTAAAGCAAAGCCCATGGCGATTTCATAAGAGATCATTTGTGCAGAAGCACGCATGGCACCCAAGAACGGGTATTTTGAATTCGATGCCCAGCCAGCAAGAATGATGCCGTACACACCCATGGAGGAGATGGCCATCACATAGAGCAGTCCAGCATTGATATCTGCCAGCACCATCTTTGCCTGAAAAGGAATTACGGCCCATGCTGCAAACGCGGGCATGATCACCATCACAGGGGCAATAATAAATAGCGCCTTACTTGATCGCGCCGGAGAAATAATCTCCTTCATCAAGAGCTTCAATGCATCAGCAATAGGCTGGAGTAGTCCTAGCGGACCAACGCGATTGGGGCCAATACGAATATGCATCCAACCGATCAGCTTTCTTTCCCACAGAGTCATATAGGCAACGCAGGCAAACAAGGGCAATACGATCACAATAATACGAATGAGTGCCCATACGACAGGCCATAGCACACCAAAAATAGCCTCGCCTTGGGTAGTGATGACGTTCAAGAACTGATCCACTCTGCTCTCTATGCTCTCATCACTGAAATAGGACCAAACATTGATCCTAATTGCCCGCTAGCCAAAGTTCCAGCAGAAATTCTGACAGCGCCTGCCGCTAAATTCATCTCTAGGCTCGCAGGCAAAGTAACAGACTGACTTCCTTGGCTGACTTGTACCGCGTCACCCTCTTTCAGGCCTAGCTGAGCAAAAAGCGCTTGGCCTAAGCCAGCGTGATTGCCGCGCTTAGCATCCCGCGTTAATTGCAAAGCAGGCGCACGACGAACAATCGGATCACCGCTATAGATAGTGACATCAGATATACGCTCCAAACCATCGGTTGCCGCACTACCTGCAGCGATCGTAATAGGTGCTGAACTTTGGTTGTTGAGAAGCGAAGAGCAATCTTCAGCTAGTGCATCGGCCAATACTTCTTCGGGCATATTGAATAAGAAGCCGTCAAGATTTAATAAACTACCCAGTGCACGAATCACTTTCCAGGCAGGACGAGCATCACCTAAAGGTTTTACAGCGGGCTGAATCGTTTGTGCAAAGCCTTCTGCATTCACAAAAGTCGACACTGTCTCGGTAAAAGGAGTAATGGGCAAAATCACATCTGCCACTTCTAAGAGATCAGCACTCTTATAAGCACTTAAAGCAATCACCGTATTAGCTTTAGCCAATGCAGCACGGGCTAGTGCAGGATTCGGTAAATCGGCATCTGGTTCGATGTTCATTAACAATACAGCGCGGCGCTCACCAGACAGCACGGATTCAACACCAGCACCATTGGCTTTTACAAGACTCGCACCTACTGCATTTCCGCCAACCGGTAAAAAGCCCAAGGTAGCGCCTGTTTGAGCGGCAATGAATTGCGCCAAGGCATGCAAGCTAGAAGCCTGTGGATGCGCTTGCGCAGCTGAACCCAGAAGCACTGCTGTGGATTGTCCGGAAAGTAGGCTATCAGCAATCGCTTGCGCTACTGAAGAAATAGTGTTCACCGTTACGCCTGCAGGCAATGAAGCAGACTTTGCTTTGGCAACTGCAGAAGCAACTTCAGCCAGGGCGTTTACCCAAGCACTCGGAACCGTTTTCACACTGATCGCATTTAATATGAGCCAGTCATCACCACCCGCATCAATCCGATGGACTTGAAGACCGCGTTTAGTAGCAGTACGCAAACGCGCAGCAATCAGTGGCTGATCCTTACGTAAGAAGCTGCCAATCACGAGGGCACGATCGAGCTCACTTAATTGAGCAATAGGCATACCTAACCAAGGAGCTGAGGCAGCGCCCTTCACATCTATTTGACGCAGACGGGTATCCACTTGGCTAGATCCCAAGCCACGAATCAATTTTTGCAGTAGATGCAATTCTTCTGCACTAGAAATAGGATGGGCAAGTGCTGCAATGGACTCCGGTCCACTTTCTGCAGCAATAGTAGTAAGAGAATGCGCTACATAATTCATAGCGGACTCCCAATCAGTCTCAAGCCACTGACCACCCTGCTTCACCATAGGACTAGTGATGCGATCTGTGCTATTTAAGCCTTCATAAGCAAAACGATCACGGTCACTAATCCAGCAATCGTTGATCGCTTCATTTTCCAAAGCCACCACACGCATGACTTTGTTAGCTTTAGTTTGAACCGTAGTATTTGCACCCAAACTATCGTGTGGGCTGACTGAGCGTTTGCGGCCCAATTCCCAAGTACGCGCAGCGTAGCGGAAAGGCTTACTGGTCAAAGCGCCTACAGGGCAGATATCAATCATGTTGCCGGACAACTCTGAATCAATGGTTTGACCTGAGAAGGTAGTAATTTCAGAATGCTCACCACGGTTAACCATGCCCAATTCCATCACGCCAGCGACTTCTTGGCCAAAACGAACGCAACGCGTGCAATGAATACAGCGGGACATCTCTTGCATAGAAATGAGTGGTCCTACATTCTTATGAAAGACAACCCGCTTCTCTTCCTCGTAGCGTGAAGCGGATTTTCCATAGCCTACAGCTAAATCTTGTAATTGGCACTCACCACCTTGATCGCAAATCGGGCAATCTAATGGGTGATTAATCAGCAAAAACTCCATGACGGAACGCTGAGCCTCTAAAGCCTTAGCAGAATGCGTAAATACTTTCATGCCTTGGGTAGCTGGCGTTGCACAAGCAGGTAATGGCTTAGGCGCCTTCTCTACCTCAACTAAACACATACGGCAGTTAGCAGCAATCGATAATTTCTTGTGATAGCAAAAGTGAGGAATATACGTACCGAGTTTATTGGCGGCGTGCATCACCATCGAACCTTGCGGAACTTCAACTACCTTGCCATCTAATTCGATTTCAACCATGCTCACTGTCAGCTATCCCGTACTCAATATCTTTTATAAAGGTTGTGCAGAATCTAAGCAGCGCTTATGTTCTACGTGATACGCAAATTCATCCATATAGTGCTTCAACATGCCACGTACTGGCATTGCCGCTGCGTCACCTAAGGCGCAAATAGTGCGACCCTGAATATTGGCTGCTACGTCATTTAATAAATCTAAATCTTCAGGACGTCCCTGACCATGTTCAATACGATGCACAATCCGCCATAACCAACCCGTACCCTCACGACATGGGGTGCACTGACCACAAGATTCTTCGTGATAGAAATAAGATAAGCGCTCTAAAGCACGCACCATGCAACGGGTCTCATTCATGACGATCACTGCGCCAGAACCCAACATGGAACCTGCTTTTGCAATACCGTCGTAATCCATGGTGACATCCATCATTTGCGCACCAGGAACAACAGGGGCTGAAGAGCCGCCAGGAATAACGGCTTTAAGAGCAATACCATCACGCATTCCACCAGCCAGTTTTAGCAGTTCAGCAAAGGGCGTACCCAATGGAACCTCATAATTACCTGGATGAACTACATCACCCGAGACTGAGAAAATCTTGGTACCGCCATTATTGGGCTTACCCAACTCTAAATAGGCCTGTCCACCAATCGCCATGATGAAGGGCACGGCTGCAAATGTTTCTGTGTTGTTAATAGTTGTCGGCTTACCGTACAGACCAAAACTGGCTGGAAACGGCGGCTTAAAGCGGGGCTGCCCTTTTTTACCCTCAAGCGATTCTAAGAGTGCAGTTTCTTCACCGCAAATATAAGCGCCCCACCCTGGTGATGCGTGTAGCTGAAAATTAAACTCACTACCTAAGATTTTGTCACCTAAGAAACCAGCAGCGCGAGCCTCTTCCAGAGCTTCTTCAAAACGAAGATACTCTTGCCAAATCTCACCGTGAATGTAGTTGTAGCCTACCGAAATGCCCATAGTGTAGGCACCAATAATCATGCCCTCAATCAAAGCATGGGGGTTGTAACGCATGATGTCGCGGTCTTTAAATGTGCCGGGCTCACCCTCATCACTATTACAGACTAAATACTTTTGACCTGGGAACTGGCGTGGCATGAAACTCCACTTCAACCCAGTTGGGAAGCCTGCACCACCGCGACCCCGCAATGAAGACGCTTTTAACTCCGCAATGATCGCATCCGGGGCTATTTTTTCTTCAATGATGCGGCGCAGTTGTTGATAACCACCGCGACTCACATAATCTTTTAAGCGCCAGTTATCACCATTCAGTCCCGCAAGAATCAAAGGCTTTATGTGTCTATCGTGCAGACTGCTCATGTGGCTTTTCCTTCTGCACGAAGCTCATTCAACAGCACATCAATCTTTTCATTACTCATGAAACTACACATACGCTTGTTATTCACTAACAACACGGGAGAGTCCCCACAAGCCCCCATGCACTCACCCTCCTTGAGGGTAAAGGTGCCACAAGGCGTGGTCTCGTTATAGCTAATACCTAAAGTTTCTTTTAGGTGGTTAGCTGCTGTTTCACCATGCTTTAACTGGCATGGCAGATTAGTGCAAATAACTAACTTATATTTACCAATCTGCTTGGTGTCATACATATTATAAAAAGTGGCGACTTCATCTACCGCGATCGTTGGCATCTCAAGAATTTGGGCAACCGTCTCGATCACTTCGGGAGAAACCCAACCTAATTCAGTTTGAGCGGCAATTAAACAGGCCATCACTGCGGACTGCTTATGCTCAGGTGGATATTTAGCAATATTGCGTGCAATATCAACCATGGTTTTATCGGAGAATGAAATAGTAGTAGTCATGAATCGTTCTATATCACGCTGTATTAGCGGTCAATCTCCCCAAACACAATATCTTGGGTACCAATAATAGTTACGGCATCAGCCAACATATGGCCACGGGACATTTCATCCATAGCGGAAAGATGTACAAAGCCTGGAGCACGAATTTTTAAGCGATAAGGCTTATTGGCGCCATCAGAAATTAAATAAATTCCGAACTCGCCCTTGGGATGCTCAACAGCGGAGTAAGCCTCACCATTTGGCACATGAATACCTTCAGTAAAGAGTTTGAAATGATGAATTAACTCTTCCATATTGGTTTTCATATCTACACGGCTAGGTGGAGATACTTTATGGTTATCACTCATCACGGGACCATCATTTGCTTTGAGCCATGCAACACACTGCTTAATAATGCGATTGGATTGACGCATCTCTTCCATGCGCACTAAGTAACGATCATAGGAATCGCCATTCACACCAACAGGAATATCAAAATCAAGCTTGTCGTAAGTTTCGTAGGGCTGCTTCTTACGCAGGTCCCACTCGATTCCGGAACCACGCAGCATCGGACCTGTGAAGCCCAGTTGCAATGCGCGCTCGGGGCTCACTACACCAATACCTACTAAACGCTGTTTCCAAATTCGATTATCTGTCAACAGATTGCAATACTCATCCACATTGCCATCAAAACGCCCGGCAAAGGATTCAATAAAATCTAATAAGGTGCCGCTGCGGGTGTCGTTCAAGCGCTGGATTGCAGCAGCACTGCGAATCTTGTTCTGAGAAAACTGAGCCATCTGTGAAGGCAGATCGCGATACACGCCACCTGGACGATAGTAAGCAGCATGCATACGAGCACCCGAAACCGCTTCGTACATATCGAAAATATCTTCACGGTCACGGAAGGCGTATAAGAACACTGCCATCGCACCGACGTCTAAACCATGACAGCCAATCCACAACAAGTGATTCAATAAACGTGTTAACTCATCAAACATCACACGGATGTACTGGGCACGCAAAGGCACATCGACCTGCAGCAATTTCTCAATCGCCATTACATAGGCATGCTCGTTGGCCATCATCGAGACATAGTCCAAACGATCCATGTAAGGAACGTTCTGAATCCAAGTGCGGGTCTCGGCTAATTTTTCAGTAGCACGATGCAATAAACCGATATGCGGATCAGCACGCTGAATCACCTCACCATCTAGCTCAAGTACTAGGCGAAGAACGCCGTGCGCTGCCGGATGTTGAGGTCCAAAATTGAGGGTGTAGTTCTTAATTTGTGCCATGGCTTAAACCGGGCCTCCGTATTGCTCTTCGCGAACAACGCGCGGCGTAATCTCACGGGCTTCGATGGTGACAGGCTGATAGACAACGCGCTTTAACTCAGGGTCATAACGCATTTCTACATTGCCAGAGATCGGGAAATCTTTTCTAAATGGATGGCCAATGAAACCGTAATCCGTCAAGATACGACGCAAGTCATCGTGACCGTCAAACAAAATACCGTAGAGGTCAAATGCCTCGCGCTCAAACCAATTCGCAACAGCCCAGACTGGAGTGACAGATGCCACCAGAGGATACGTATCTTCTGCTGCAAATACGCGCACACGCAGACGCCAGTTATGTGCCAATGACAACAAATGGGAAACCACCGCAAAGCGCTGACCACCCCACTGACCATCTTTAAAATCTAAATAATCTACGCCACACAAATCAATCAATTGCTCAAACGCTAATGAGGGATCATCGCGCAACAACATAGCGGATTCAAAATAAGTCTCAGCATGAATAACAATAGTTACTTCACCTAAAGCTGTCTGAACGGAATGCAGACGCTTACCTAAGACTTTTTCTAAATTGGCTGAAAGCTGAACTAAACGATCTGACATGGCTTAGGCTTTGCGCGCAATCGTACTAGTACGTGCAATTTTTGACTGCAGCTGAATAATTCCGTAAATCAAGGCTTCTGCAGTCGGCGGGCAACCTGGAACGTAAATATCGACGGGCACGATACGATCGCAACCACGAACTACTGAATACGAATTATGGTAATAACCGCCGCCATTGGCACAAGAGCCCATAGAGATCACCCAGCGAGGCTCGGGCATTTGGTCGTACACCTTGCGAAGTGCTGGAGCCATCTTGTTACATAAAGTACCGGCCACAATCATCAAATCTGATTGACGAGGTGATGGGCGAAAGACTACACCAAAGCGATCTAAGTCATAACGGGATGCGCCTGCATGCATCATTTCGACGGCACAGCAGGCAAGGCCAAACGTCATGGGCCATAAAGAACCATTACGCGTCCAGTTAATCAACTGATCCGCAGTGGTGGTCACAAATCCTTCTTTAAGTACGCCTTCAAGTGCCATAGTAATTATTCCCAGTCAAGGGCGCCCTTTTTCCAGATGTACACAAAACCTGCAACAAATACCAGGAGGAACACCACCATGGAGGCATAACCAAACCAACCTATTTCACGCAGAGCTACGCCCCAAGGAAATAAAAAAGCAGTTTCAAGGTCAAAAAGGATAAAAAGGATGGCAACCAAGTAATAGCGGACGTCAAACTTCATCCGCGCATCTTCGAATGCTTCAAAACCACATTCGAATGGAGAAATCTTTTCAGCATCCGGCTTTGAAGGAGCAAGCGCCTTTCCTAGCAATACAGGCGCAATGCCAATCCCGATACCCACAAGGATAAAAAGTAGAACGGGAAGGTAATTAGCGAGATCCAAAATAGTCCTGAGCGATACGTCTAGAAAATCCTAAGAAGTAAAAATTATCAACCATTACAGCAAATAAAGCCTTGATTTAAAGCATTAACCCTACAATTCCTGCAGTTTGGTGCCGACGGCGAGACTCGAACTCGCACAGCCTAAGCCACTACCCCCTCAAGATAGCGTGTCTACCAATTTCACCACGTCGGCATCTTGCAAAACTTGTCAATTCTACTGCATTGCAACACTTAAAAGCCTATTTTTTACCTTGGAACAGCGGGTTTAGTCGGATCCTGAACCGGAGCAACAGGCGCCACTGAAGGGGCTGCTACTGGGGCAACGGTTCCTGATAAAACACCAGGACTGACTTCCTTTTTATTGCTTAGCCAGGTAATGCCCAAAGTGCAAACAAAAAAGACCACCGCAAATACTGCGGTTGCATGAGAAAGGAAGTTGGCAGAGCCACTAGAGCCAAAGAGGCTTCCGGACGAACCAGAACCAAATGCCGCCCCCATATCAGCGCCCTTACCTTGCTGCAGCAATACCAGCAAAATGACCGCTAAAGCAGAGATGATCTGCAACACGATTAATAACGTCTTCAACCATTCCATGGTTTATCTCCCAATAAAAAATCTAAGCCTGACAAATCGCTAAGAAATCTTGTGGGTTCAATGAAGCGCCCCCAATCAATCCGCCGTCAATGTCTGGCATCGCAAACAATTCAACAGCATTGTCGGGTTTGACACTGCCGCCATATAAAATTCCCACATGAGAAGCTACATCTTCATCAAATTCCGCCAATTGAAGGCGGATAGCCCGATGCATATCCTGTGCAACTTGAGCACTAGCAAACTTACCAGTTCCAATAGCCCAAACAGGCTCATAGGCAATTAAGCAATCTGCCAAACGATCCTGCAAAACAGCCACCTGCTTGGAAATCTGACCTCGCACTACTTCAATTTCACGCCCGGAATTTCGCTCATCAGCAGATTCTCCAACGCAAATCACCGGAGTCATCCCATTATCGAGGACTTGCAAAGCTTTTTCAGCCACCAGTCCATCACTTTCATGATGAAACTGTCGGCGCTCAGAATGCCCCACAATGACATAAGTACAGCCTAATTCTTTGAGCATGGCAGCAGAAATCTCTCCGGTATAAGCACCGGCGGTGTAAGCCGAGACGTCTTGCGCACCCAAACTCATAAACGCCAAAGAGCATTCCTGAATGAGCCCATGACACTGCGACAAATACGGCGCTGGTACACATACTGAATACTGACGGCCAGCAGGCATACCCTGCTCCATGCCACGACAAACCGTTTTAATCCAACTCGCATTACTCGCAAGACTGCCGTTCATTTTCCAGTTACCGATAACAATGAGGGGGCGCATAGCTAACTCAATACTCAATACTTAAACAGTGAGAACAATCTTACCTACATGCTCAGAAGATTCCATCAGACTATGGGCATCTGCAGCGTGTTCTAAGGTAAACGTTTTATAAATTACGGGTTTTAGCTTGCCCGCATTCAACAATGGCCAAATGCGCGTATGCAACTGCTGTGCAATTTGCTTCTTAAAAGAAATAGGGCGAGGACGTAAGGTAGATCCGGTGATCGTTAAGCGACGACGCAAAATTTGATTCGTACTCACTTCTGCCTTAGAGCCACCTTGGATGGCAATAATCACAATACGGCCATCATCAGCTAAGCAATCAATCTCGCGCTGCACGTAAGCACCTGTGACCATATCGAGAATGACATTGACACCCTTACCGTCAGTGGCCTTCTTTACTTCTTCCACAAAATCTTGGGTTTTATAGTTAATTGCTAAGTCAGCACCCAACTGAATACAGGCAACGCATTTCTCATCAGTACCTGCAGTCACAAACACTTTGTGTCCTAAGGCCTTAGCAATCAAAATAGCTGTTACTCCAATCCCGCTTGATCCGCCTTGTACCAATAAGGTTTCGCCTTCAGCCAGCTCACCCCGCATGAAGACATTACTCCACACGGTGAAGAAAGTCTCAGGCAGTGCAGCAGCTTCTTGATCGGTAAACCCTTTTGGGTAGGGAAGGCATTGGGCAACAGGTGCGGTACAGAATTGCGCATAACCACCACCCTGCACCAGCGCACATACTTTGTCACCTAACTGAAGGCCAAAGACATTATCTGCATGCGCTAAGTCACCGCCAATAATTTCACCAGCCACTTCAAGACCCGGAATATCCGAGGCACCTGCAGGAACAGGATAAAAGCCTTTACGTTGTAAAACGTCTGGGCGATTAATGCCTGCAGCAGCTACTTTAATCAAAATCTCACCCGAACCAGAAGCCGGAGCTACCGGATCAGGACGCGTAGCGGGCACCAACATCTCTGGTGCACCAAATTCCTTAATCTCAATGACGCGCATAGGACTGATTAGGCTTAAACAGTTTCACCGGATACGGGGCTTGCATCTGCAGCACCAGCTAAAGGCGCAATCGTGCCGCCCTCATCTGCCATCGCAGCTTTAAGCGATAAACGTAAACGTCCACGCTCATCTGCTGCTAATAATTTCACGCGAACGATCTGACCTTCTTGCAAATAGTCCTTCACTTCTTTCACGCGTTCATTAGAGATTTCAGAGATGTGCAAGAGACCATCTTTACCCGGAAGAATGTTAATGAGTGCACCGAACTCCAGCAACTTCACGACAGGACCTTCATAGATCTTGCCGACTTCTGCTTCGGCTGTAATACCTTCGATACGGGCTTTTGCTTCTGCCATACCTTCTGCACTAGTAGAAGCAATAGTAACGGTACCATCATCTTTGATATCAATGCTGCAACCTGTTTCTTTAGTCAAGGCTTGAATAGTAGCTCCGCCCTTACCAATCACTTCACGAATCTTGTCTGGATGAATCTTGAAAGACACCATACGTGGCGCATGCGCAGACAGTTCAGTACGAACAGAACCCATCGCTTCTTGCATCTTGCTCAAAATATGCAAACGACCTTCTTTAGCTTGAGCTAATGCGACTTGCATAATTTCTTTAGTAATGCCTTGCACTTTAATATCCATTTGCAATGCGGTAATGCCATTTGCAGTGCCGGCTACTTTAAAGTCCATATCACCTAAGTGATCTTCATCACCCAAGATATCAGTCAACACAGCAAAACGGTTGCCATCCAGAATCAAGCCCATAGCGACACCAGCAACGTGCGCCTTAACTGGAACACCTGCATCCATCATCGCTAAACAGCCACCGCAAACAGAAGCCATGGAAGAGGAGCCATTTGATTCAGTTATTTCTGAAACCACACGAATACTGTAAGCAAAATCTTCTGCACTTGGTAACACTGGAATCAATGCGCGCTTAGCCAAACGACCATGACCGATTTCACGACGCTTTGGGCTACCAACGCGACCGGTTTCGCCAGTAGCAAATGGAGGCATGTTGTAGTGGAACATAAAGCGATCACGGTACTCACCTTCGAGCGCATCGATGATTTGTTCATCTCGTGCTGTACCTAGAGTAGCAACTACCAGGGCTTGTGTTTCACCGCGGGTAAACAACGCTGAACCATGTGTACGTGGCAATACGCCGTTACGAATTTCAATTGGACGAACAGTGCGTGTATCGCGACCATCAATCCGTGGCTCGCCATTCAAGATCTGGCTACGTACAATCTTCGCTTCGATTTCAAACAGGATGTCATTTACTGCTACTGCATCGACATCGCCATCTTCAGCTAATTTTGCCAACACTGATTTAGTTGTTTCTTTGAGTTTGTCTGTACGCGCACCCTTTTGACGAATCTGATAGGCTTCGCGCAATGGGCCTTCTGCTAAAGCAGTAACCTTGGCAATAAACGGCTCATCCTTAGGTGCAGCAGTCCAATCCCACTCAGGCTTGCCAGCTTCACTAACTAAGTCATTGATGGCGTTAATCGCTGTTTGCATTTGGTCATGGCCATATACAACTGCGCCTAACATGATTTCTTCGGACAACTGGTTGGCTTCTGATTCCACCATTAACACTGCAGCTTGCGTACCCGCTACGATCAAATCCATCTCACTGCTTGCTTGCTCTGAACGGGTTGGATTCAATAAGTACTGACCATTGGCGTAACCAACACGTGCTGCGCCCACTGGGCCAGCAAAAGGAATACCAGAGATAGCTAAGGCTGCAGAAGCAGCAATCAAAGCAGGAATATCGGAAGGTACATCTGGGTTGATCGATAACACATGAATCACTACCTGCACTTCGTTTAAAAATCCTTCTGGAAATAATGGACGTAGTGGACGATCAATCAAGCGGGAGATCAATGTCTCGCCTTCAGATGGACGGCCTTCACGGCGGAAGAATCCCCCAGGAATTTTTCCTGCAGCATACGTTTTTTCTAAATAATCTACAGTCAATGGGAAAAAAGACTGTCCAGGCTTGGCAGATTTAGAAGCCACTACTGTACCCATCACTACCGTGTCATCCACGTTCACAATGACAGCACCACCAGATTGACGAGCAATCTCGCCTGTTTCCATAATTACCTGATGATTGCCCCATTGAAACGTTTTTACTGCTTTATTAAACATCGTCATTCTGATCTTCTCCAAATTGTTCACGCAAAACCCACATGGGTCCTGCGCTTGTCGTGGGATAAAGCAGTGTCACGACAACACTGGAGCGTTTGAAGATCTCAGAGGATGCCATTCCAGGGAGACACTAGGCTAATAACCCAGAAACTCATTGGAATGACACGATCCTCTACACAAATAATCTAAAACCGCTCAAAAAACATGCCACCTTCCTAGGGCTGATTCTTAAAAGAAAACAAACCTAAGATAGATGGCATTGCAATACTGATAAAAATTACTTACGCAGGCCTAATTTCTCTATCAAGGCGCGATAGCGACCCAAATCTTTGCCCTTGAGGTAATCCAACAGGCGACGGCGACGTGAAACCATCTTCAACAAGCCACGACGGCTGTGATGGTCTTTAGCGTTAGCCTTGAAATGGGGGGTTAATTCATTAATACGGGCTGTCAGCAATGAAACCTGCACTTCAGGGCTACCCGTATCGTTTGCGCTACGCGCGTTGTCTTTGACGATTTCCGCCGTTTTAATATCAGCAACTGCCATTTTCATACTCCTAACTTGCGAACACTGGAGCTTTCACCCATCTTGTGTCGTGCGATTAAACAAAATAAAACAAAAAAAGCTTTACAAATCAAAGCACTCGAATTGTAGCAGAAGGCAGGCAAAAACTCTTTGTTTAGATTCGGTAAGATATCTCTGTTTACCATTAGACTAATAACGAAAAGACGTTAAACATGATAAATTCCCACAAAATCAGTAATTTAAGGCTGTTTTGATGAAAAAAGTACTATTAAGCGTCCTTTTACTGGCCCCACAACTCGTCAGCGCCTCTTTCCTCCCCCATGATCTCATTGATAGTGTTGCCAATGTAATCTCCTGGGTGATCTTAATTGTGATGCCGATTGGTCTGATTGCCCTCTTTTGGTATGTCCATATCCTCCCGGACACCATTGCCAAGCGCCGTCAGCATCCTCAAAGAGATGCGATTCATGCTTTATGTATTCTGTCCCTATTTTTTGCCGGCCTACTTTGGCCGATTGCCTATCTCTGGGCGTACACCCGTCCGACTATGTACAAGCTTGCCTATGGTAGCGATAAGTACCAGCCTATCGAAGAGGGACAAGACCCAAAGAAAGCAGCCAACTAAGCATGGAAGCACTGATACTCGGCATTTACTCAGGCATTGTTTGGCTGATCTTTTTTAAATACAAGCTCTTACCATGGAACACTATCGCCAAGGTAATTGTGTTCACCATACCCGTAGTGGGCATGATCACCCTCATCATGCTGCTCAATATTTTTGCGCCATCCTCTGGTGATGTCTTGGTAGTTCGTAACTCAGTGGGTATTGTTAGCCAAGTTCGCGGTCGGGTAGTCGAAGTGCCAGTCGCTATCAATCAGCGGGTTAAAAAAGGAGACATCCTTTTTAAGATTGACCCGACTCAATACAAAGCCAATGCAAACTCTATTAAAGCTAAATTTAATCTTGCTAAGTTACGCCTTGAGGAAAATAAACAGCTCGTTGCTAGCGGTGCAGGCAGTCGCTTTGATTTAGAAAAAGCTGACGCTGACTTTGAAGATTTACAAGGGCAATTAATTAGCGCCAACTATGATCTAGAGCAAACCGTGATGCGCGCACCAAGCGATGGTACGGTTGTGAACGTGCAGCTTCGCCCCGGTGCATTTGTGGCTGCCTTTCCGCTGGCATCCGTCATGACATTTCTTGAAGATGCACCGCAAATTTATGCGCTCTTTAATCAAAATGAATTACATCAAATAGAAGTAGGCAACGAAGCAGAATTCTATCTACCGAGTTTTCCAGGAAAAATACTAAAGGCAAAAGTAGAGTCGGTGATTTTGGCTGAAGGTCAAGGACAACTAAATACCTCCGGTAACTTACCCACTATTGGTTTACGAGAAATTCCGACGAATCGTTTTGCTGTCAAGCTAGTACTAGATGAAGAAAAGACTGCCTTACTGCTACCAGCTGGTGCAGTGGGGGATGGTGCGGTATATACCGATCGTCTCGCCTTTTTACACATCATGCGCAAAGTGATGCTACGAATTAGCACCAAGCTCAATTATATTATTCCAAAGTTGCATTGATGCTTATTCGTCAACTCATACGAAGTTGCAATTACCTTGCCTTAAGTATTAGCTTGAGCGCTTGTGTGAGCTCCTTAATGACCAGCAAGGACTTAATAAATAAAGCATTGCCTAGCGTTCAGACACCTAAAACATTTCAAGCAACTGACAATCCGCAAACTACCGTACTAAATGCGAATGATGCGTGGTTAACGCAATTTAATGATCCTGAGTTAAATGAACTCGTTGCTGAAGCTCTCAAAAATAATCCCAGTCTAAGTATTTTTGCTGCACGCAGATCACAAGCCCAATCATTAATAGATGCTGCAGGTGGCGCACTATACCCAGGCATAAGCGCTACGGGAAATCTTGGTGGTAAAGCAGGCTCTAGTGGTACTGGCTTAACAGGCTATTACATTGGTGCTAATTGGGAATTAGATCTGTGGGGTAGAGTTCGAACCCAAAAAGCAGGCGCTACTCAGAATGCAAGAGCTATTAACGCTGATCAAGATGCAGCGCAACTATCACTGTTAGCATCCATTGCAAAATCCGTATGGCTGGCACGCGCACTAACAGAGCAAGCGCGTCTCTCAGAAGAGAGTGCTGCTGCAGCTGAAAAATTACATGCCCTTACTGGAATTCGTGAAAAGATAGGCGCATCTTCTAATAGCGATGTCTTAGCAACACAAAGCTCAGCTGCGCAACTAAAAGAGGGTGCAATTGCATCCGCATTTGCGAGAGATCAATCTTTACGTGCAGTAGAAGTCTTAGTGGGCCGTTATCCTCATGCAAAACCTCTTCGTACTAGCGCCCTGCCCTCTATTCCAAGCGCGATTGATCCGGGGCTACCGATGGACTTACTCGAGCGACGTCCTGATGTCATTGCAGCAGAAGCACGCGTTAATAGTGCTTTTTATACAGTAGATGAAAAACGTTTAGCCAGACTGCCAAAAATTAGCTTATCGGCAGGCCTTGCCTATATTGATAGTCAAGTATTTACCTTGATTAATGGCGCATCTACCAGTTTTGGATTTGGTGTTGGTGCTACCGTACCCATCTTTCAAGGCGGTGCGATTGAGGCGCAAATTGCCTATCAGGACGCTGAGGCCCGTGCCGCTTTAGCAAATTATGGTAAAACTGTACTCACTGCTTTTAATGAAGCAGAAAATAATCTTAATGGTGATCAAGCCTGGAAAAGTCGTAGTGCTTTATTACAAACACAATTAGATAATCAAAAAAGATTGATGAAAAATACAGATAGTGAATTTACTATTGGCCGCATTGATCAACGCCAAGTTCAGCAGCAAAGAATTAAAACCAATACGACTCAAATGGCTTGGAACCAAGGTCGGGTGGATGCCCTATCGCAAAGAGTGAATCTCTTTCTGGCACTAGGCGGACCAGCCTATTAAGCACACTTCAGCAAACCCATCATCAGATAACAAAATTAAGCTTAAAGTCTTATCCACATATATTTACTAACAAACGAGAAGATCATGACACTCAAATCTATTCAAAGCCTGCTTTTATCTCTAGGAATATCGTTAGCTCTATGTCTAGCCCTACTCACCCCGCTGACTGCTAACGCCCAATTTTCTAATCCCTTTGGACCAAGTAAAACCGTTACCCAGCAACGTGAAGACATTTTAAAGAAGAATGATGCGACTTTAAGGCAGCTTTACCGGGTTCAGCCCAAAGCAAAAAGCCTGATTAATAAGTCTGTGGCGTATGCAACATTTAGCAATTTTGGTATGAAGATCCTGATCGCAGGCGGTGGGACTGGAAGTGGCGTAGTAATAAGTAGAAATGGCACAAAACCCATTTATATGAATATGGCTGAGGTTCAGGCAGGGCTTGGCTTTGGAATTAAATCATTTCAAAATATTTTTGTGTTTGAAACCGAGGCTGCTTTAAATGATTTCGTGAACTCAGGCTGGACTTTTGGTGGTCAAGTGACTGCAGCAGCTAAATATGAAAACAATGGTGATGCCTACCAAGACGCAACGATTGTTGCGCCCGGCGTTCTCATGTACCAACTCACAGACTCAGGCCTTGCCGCAGAAATCACCGGCAAAGGCACCAAGTACTACAAGAACACAGACCTCAATAAGTAATCAAGGTTCACAGATGTCGCCGAGAACTTCTTAAGGCGTCATCTGGGCATTGAGCTTCGCGAGGCTTGGATCATGCAATTTGTTCAGTGCTGACAAGTAGGCCTTTGCTGAGGCAGCAATAATATCCGGATCGGTACCTACGCCATTCACAATCCGGCCGCCTTTTGACAAGCGCACGGTCACCTCGCCTTGTGATTGCGTACCCGAAGTAATTGCATTGACTGAATACAGCAATTGCTCTGCCCCACTCTTGGCAATCGCCTCAATCGCATTTAAGCTCGCATCTACAGGGCCATTCCCTTCGGCTGATGAGCTCATCTCTTTGTCACCCATCCGGAAAGTCACCTTGGATGCAGGGCGTTCACCCGTTTCTGAATGCTGACTTATAGAAATAAAATGGTAATGCTCGCCTTCTTCCGCTGCTGCTGCATCTGACATGATGGCAATGATGTCTTCGTCAAAAATATCTACCTTTTGATCGGCCAAGGCTTTGAAACGCGCAAAGGCCTCATTTAAGTCCGCTTCAGCTTCGACCTTGATGCCCAACTCATGTAGGCGTTGCTTAAAGGCATTGCGACCCGATAATTTACCCAAGACAATTTTGTTGGTAGACCAACCCACATCTTCTGCCCGCATAATTTCATAGGTCTCTCGGTTCTTCAAAATACCATCTTGATGAATACCAGAGGCATGAGCAAATGCATTGGCGCCAACCACTGCTTTATTGGGCTGTACTACAAAGCCAGTAATCTGAGAGACCAACTTTGATGACGGCACAATTTGCGTAGCATCAATGCCGCAGACCATAGCAAAATAATCTTTGCGAGTGCGCAAAGCCATCACAACTTCTTCTAGGGCCGTGTTACCAGCACGCTCACCTAAACCATTAACCGTGCACTCGATTTGACGTGCACCACCAATTTTGACGCCTGCTAATGAATTCGCTACCGCCATGCCTAAGTCGTTATGACAATGCACAGACCATACGGCCTTATCTGAATTTGGTACGCGGGTACGCAAAGTTTTAATGAACTCGCCATACAACTCTGGAGTGGCATAACCTACCGTATCCGGAATATTGATCGTAGAGGCTCCCTCATTAATAGTCGCCTCGACCACTCTACATAAGAAATCCATTTCTGAGCGATAACCATCTTCAGCAGAGAACTCCACATCATCTGCCAAATTTCTAGCAAACCGAATAGAGCGTTTTGCTTGCTCTAATACTTCTTCAGGCGACATGCGCAACTTCACAGCCATGTGTAATGGGCTAGTAGCCAAGAAAGCATGAATCCGTTTAGCATTCGCTGCTTTTAAGGCATCAGCTGCACGCGTAATATCTTTTTCGTTAGCCCGGGCAAGTGAACAAACAATCGAATCCTTCACAGCAGCAGCGACCGCCGAGATCGCTTGAAAATCACCCTCTGAACTCGCCGCAAAACCAGCCTCAATCACATCCACTTTGAGACGCTCTAATTGACGGGCAATGCGTACTTTTTCGTCCTTCGTCATCGAGGCACCAGGGGACTGTTCGCCATCACGTAAGGTGGTATCAAAAATAATTACTTTGTCGCTCATCACTGCTCTCCGGTTCAATATCGCTTCATTATCCTGATAGTGCTTATTACTTCCAATACTGGTTACTAGGCCATAAAAACAAAAACCCCAGCTATGAGCTGGGGCTGGTATGTGGTGGTTAATGAATTATCTTTTTCTCATTAACTCAGGCCCTACCCGCCCCAAGCTGTAAGCTTAGTGCTAGTAGAAGGAATCCACTTAAGGGTGAGAAATTGATCAGCATAAGATTAATATAACCTAAATAATGCAGATTCGCCAAATATTAACTGAAGCGGCGGCCAGTCAAGCGCTCCCATCCCCAGATGACGTATCCCGAGATGGAATACACAACAAAGACTCCAAACAGGGTTAATGGGGGGTTAGAGGAAACCAATACAAAGGTCAGAATCATTAAGACCATCACGCCAAACGGCACGCGGTAACGTAAATCCAAGGCTTTACCGCTATAGAAACGGGCATTAGAAACCATCGTCAAACCCGCATAGATGGCTAAAAAGAAGGTAATCCACGGAATGGCGGTGTCACGCACCGGAATCTTATTATCGTCAGCCAACCAAATGAAACCGGCTATCAATGCACCAGCAGCTGGGCTAGGTAAGCCCTGAAAGAACTTCTTATCGACCACCCCAGTATTGACGTTAAAGCGTGCTAAACGCAAAGCGGCGCCAGCACAATAAGTAAAGGCAGCAAGCCAGCCCAACTTACCCATATCTTTTAGAGCCCACTCATAGGCTACCAATGCGGGGGCGACACCAAAAGAAACCATGTCTGCTAGGGAGTCATACTGCTCACCAAAGGCACTCTGGGTATTGGTCATCCGAGCAATCCGGCCATCCATACCATCTAAGACTAGGGAGGCGAAAATTGCAATTGCTGCTGTCTCAAATTGATGATTCATCGCATTGACGATGGCAAAGAAACCACAGAACAAGGCAGCAGTCGTAAAAGCGTTAGGCAAGAGATAGATCCCCTTACTACGTTTACGAGGCTTATCTATATGCAACTCTTCTACTTCAAAATCGACTCCATCTGCTAAATCTTCGGCCCACTCATCTTTGTTGCGGTCTAAGGACTTAGAAGCAATGCGACTGCGGTTAATACGACCGCGACGGCGAAATGTGTTCAAAGAATATCCTGGTAATAGTGCTGCATTAGATTCATGATTAATCTAAACCGGGTACACGGGCCAAAGCAGTATTTGTTGCAAATACTTTATCGCCAACACTCACCAAGGGTTCAGCGCTCAAAGGTAGGTAGACATCCACCCTGGAGCCAAAACGAATAAAACCATAACGCTCACCTGCAGTTAAGCGATCGCCAACGTGTACGTAGCACAGAATACGACGGGCAATCAAGCCGGCTACTTGAACCAAAGTCACGATCTGACCATTGGCATCAATAACAACCGCATTACGCTCATTCTCGGTAGAGGCCTTATCTAAATCGGCATTGACAAACTTACCAGGGAAATATTGGATCTCTTTGACTAAACCATTGACGGCACTTCGGTTGGAATGGACATTAAAGACATTCATAAAAACACTAATCTTTAAGGCTTCGCGACCCGCATAAGGGTCATGTGCTTTTTCTACCACGACAATACGGCCATCTGCGGGAGACAAAATCAAATCACGACCTAAGGCAGCAATACGCTGTGGGTCACGAAAGAATTGCAGCACAAAGAAGAAAATAATCCACAGTGGCCATGACCATGCCAAGCCACCAAAATAATGGGCTAACAAAGTCACCACTCCCACTAAAGCCAAATACGGCCAACCTTCACGCGCAATAATGGGGTGTGGATACATCATCTTATGTTCTGAGCTTTCTCTTTAGTTCTTCGTTTGATCAACTAATTTGTTCTTCGCAATCCAAGGCATCATGGCGCGCAACTTAGCACCCACCACTTCAATGTCATGCTCTGCATTTAAACGACGACGTGATATCAAAGTAGGTGCACCTGCTTTGTTTTCCAAGATAAAGCTCTTCGCGTATTCACCAGTCTGAATATCTTTCAAAACTTGACGCATCACATTCTTAGTGTCTTCCGTCACGATGCGGGGACCAGTGACATACTCACCATACTCTGCATTGTTAGAGATAGAGTAATTCATGTTAGCAATGCCGCCCTCGTAGATCAAATCCACAATCAACTTGAGTTCATGCAAGCACTCGAAATAAGCCATCTCTGGAGCGTAACCCGCTTCAACTAATGTCTCAAAACCGGCTTTGATAAGTTCTACTGCACCACCACAAAGTACTGCCTGCTCACCGAACAAATCGGTTTCTGTTTCTTCACGGAAATTGGTTTCAATGATGCCGGCACGACCACCACCATTTGCAGTTGCATAGGACAAGGCAACATCACGTGCAGAGCCTGACTTATCTTGGTATACCGCGATCAGATGGGGCACACCGCCACCCTGGGCATAAGTCCCACGCACAGTGTGACCTGGAGCCTTAGGGGCAATCATGATTACATCAGAATCAGCGCGTGGCTGAACTTGGCCATAATGCACGTTAAAGCCATGCGCAAAAGCAAGCGCTGCTCCCTGCTTAATATTGCCATGCACTTCTTTGGCATATACCTCGCCAATTTGCTCGTCAGGCAACAACATCATGACTACGTCAGCATCTTTCACCGCATCCGCTACTTCTTTTACATTCAAGCCAGCATTGGCAGCCTTACTCCATGAAGCACCATTCTTACGCAAACCTACAGTGACATTTACACCGGAGTCTTTGAGGTTCAATGCATGCGCATGACCTTGTGAACCGTAACCAATGATGGTGACTTTTTTGCCTTTAATAAGGGATAAGTCCGCGTCTTTATCGTAAAAAACTTTCATGCTCTTTCCTTGTATTGAAAATAAGTAGTAATGCAGTAATAAATAAGTTTAAAAAATTACACCTTTAAGATACGTTCACCGCGCCCGATACCAGAACCACCCGAGCGGACGGTTTCGAGGATAGAGGCACGATCAATCGAATCAATAAAGGCGTCTAATTTGCTGCCATCTCCGGTCAATTCAATGGTGTAACTCTTATCTGTCACATCAATAATTCGACCGCGGAAGATATCCGTTGTGCGCTTCAGCTCTTCACGCTCTTTACCAACTGCGCGCACTTTAATCATCATAAGCTCGCGCTCAATGTGTGGGCCCTCGGTCAAATCAAATACTTTGACTACTTCTACTAGACGATTTAAGTGCTTGGTAATTTGCTCAATCACATCATCGGAGCCAATGGTCACAATGGTCATGCGAGACAGAGAAGGATCTTCAGTGGGCGCAACACTTAAAGACTCAATGTTGTAACCACGTGCTGAAAACAAACCCACTACGCGTGACAATGCCCCAGGTTCATTCTCAATGAGAACAGAAATAATATGTCGCATCAAAGTTCCTCGCTACCCAATAGCATGTCTGTAATACCCTTACCTGCTTGCACCATTGGCCAAACGTTTTCTTCTGGGTCTGTCTGGAAATCCATAAACACCGTACGATCTTTTAAGCGAATCGCTTCCTTGAGGGCGCCCTCAACATCAGACTTTTTCTCAATGCGCATTCCAACGTGTCCAAAAGCTTCCGCTAATTTTACAAAGTCTGGCAATGAATCCATGTAAGAGCTGGAGTAACGCTTGTTATAAGTGAGCTCCTGCCATTGACGTACCATACCGAGATAGCGATTGTTCAGTGACACAATTTTCACTGGCGTGTTGTATTGCTTACAGGTGGACAATTCTTGGATACACATCTGAATCGAGCCTTCACCAGTAATCGCAAAGACATCTTGATCCGGAAATGCTTTCTTGATGCCCATAGCGTAAGGCAAACCTACGCCCATAGTACCCAGACCACCTGAATTAATCCAACGGCGAGGCTTATCAAACTTATAGAACTGTGCAGCCCACATCTGGTGCTGTCCAACGTCTGAAGTAATAAATGCGTCACCACCTGTCAACTCCCACAGCTTTTGAACCACATACTGCGGCTTCACAATTTGGGAAGCTTCATCATATTTCAAGCAATCTTTTTTACGCCACTCATTAATTTGCGCCCACCATGCGGCTACTTTGGCATCATTTTGGCGAGGGCCTGCTGCTTTAAGCAGGGCAGTCATTTCTTGCAATACTTCTTTAAGATTGCCCACGATCGGTACATCGACCTTCACGCGCTTAGAGATAACTGATGGATCGATATCGATATGGATGATCTTGCGAGGGTTGCCTGCAAAATGCGATGGGTTACCGATTACGCGATCATCAAATCGTGCACCAATGGCAATCAACACATCACTGTGCTGCATAGCCATATTGGCTTCGTAAGTACCATGCATCCCTAACATGCCCACAAATTGGGGGCTCGTACCAGGAAAACCGCCCAAGCCCATCAAGGTGTTGGTGACGGGATAACCCAGTAAATCTGCAAACTCTTTCAGCTCTGGAGCTGCGTCAGCCAAAATCACACCACCACCGGTATAGATAAAGGGGCGCTCTGCTTCTTGCAGTAAAGAAATCGCTTTACGAATTTGCCCACTATGACCCTTAACAACAGGGTTATAGGAGCGCATCTCTAAGGTTTCTGGATAGACAAAAGGTGCTTTAGCGGCAGATACATCCTTCGGGATATCAATCAGCACAGGGCCAGGACGACCCGTCTGTGCAATATGAAAGGCCTTCTTCAATACCAGTGGAAGATCTCTGACATCCTTGACTAAGAAGTTATGTTTCACGATTGGGCGGGTGATACCCACGGTATCGGCCTCTTGAAAGGCATCCTCACCAATCGCATAGGTCGGCACGTTGCCACTGATGATCACCATCGGGATCGAATCTGTGTAGGCAGTAGCAATACCTGTTACGGCATTGGTAACTCCGGGACCAGAGGTCACCAGTGCTACACCAACCTTGCCCGTGGCGCGCGCGTAACCGTCAGCTGCATGGACAGCTGCCTGCTCATGGCGCACCAAGATGTGCTCAAACTTATCTTGTTTAAAAATTTCATCGT
The DNA here is from genome assembly GCF_013307245.1 of Polynucleobacter antarcticus. Taxonomy (NCBI): domain Bacteria; kingdom Pseudomonadati; phylum Pseudomonadota; class Betaproteobacteria; order Burkholderiales; family Burkholderiaceae; genus Polynucleobacter; species Polynucleobacter antarcticus. Next base: position 784,684 of record NZ_CP028941.1, on the reverse strand, counting down.
AGATGAAGAGCACAGAGCCGCCGGGATATCCCCACACGAATTCCACACCTTCTGCATGCAATGCACGCACAAGCATCTCGGCGCCAATGATTTCTGGGGCTGCTACGATATTAGGGTTTGTTTTGTCTTTGTTAGCTGTAGAAGCTAAAAATTCTGCGCTGCTAGTATTCATTTTCTTTCGTCCTTTGCAATTTTCGGCAAAAAATTGATTGGTCTGTTCTGTCTCCTGCTTGTGGCCTGAGTTCGAACGGCGCTGCTACCGACAAAAGTCACTTCGTAAATGACGATCTTGGTAGTAAGCCCTATATTCTATAGTAATCCCTTAAAATGAGCCAATTCCCTCTGATTCAGGTCTAATCTACTGAATGGCTTCACCCCAAGAACTTTCTGACTTTCTCAGTAATGTTGAGCAGCGTGCTTTTAAACAAGCGGTTTACGCTGTGCGAGATGACGATGCTGCGTTAGATATTGTTCAGGATGCCATGATTAAGCTGGCCGAAAAGTATGGAGACCGCCCAGCAGCCGAGCTCCCTTTAGTTTTCACCAGAATCTTGCAAAACCGCATTCATGACTGGTTTAGGCGGCAAAAGGTCCGCAATACCTGGGTGACGCTTTTCTCCAATATGGGCAAGAGATCTGATGAAAGTGATGATTTTGACCCTCTGGAGTCCCTTGCGGCCCCTGATGACAGTGAAATTCACCAAGATGGGGCATATAAATTAGAACGGACTCAGCTTTTACAGGCCCTGGAGACAGAAATATCAAAATTGCCTGCCCGTCAACGAGAAGCCTTCCTGATGCGTTACTGGGATGAGCTGAGTATTACTGAAACTGCCCAAGCGATGCGTTGTAGCGAAGGTAGTGTCAAAACCCACTGCTCAAGAGCCACCCAGGCTCTAGCTAAAGCATTGAAATTAAAAGGAATTACGCTGTGAACATTGCTAAGCAAGATCTTCTAGACTCAACAGAAGTCGACCAGTTTGGTCGAGCTACTGCTGCCCTGCTCCGCCACGGATCTCAATCCCTGCCTGCAGATATTAAAGATCGCCTATACGCTGCTCGCATTAAGGCCCTTGCCGTCAAAAAGCCAGAAAAAGTAGCCATCACGCAATTTGCCTTAGCGGGTACCGCTGGAAATTGGTCCTCAGGATCCCGTGCCTTTTGGAACAGTACTGGCTGGATGGCGCCATTGATAGTTCTGGTGATGGGCTTAGTGGGCATCGCCCAATGGCAACAAGACTCCCGTATTAATGACATTGCTGAGCTAGATATTGCGCTGTTAACGGATGATGTTCCACCCGATGCCTATGCGGATAATGGATTTCTAGGATTTCTGAAAAATGGCCTCCCGGCAGATTCAGATAAAGTGAGTCTAGATTCGCCGAAATAAATCGGTTTTCCTGTAGGCCAATATCCAGAATATCGAGCTTTTGTAGCACATGCTAAAAACATTCAGACTCTACCGCGTCGCTTTTGCTATCAACAAAATGATGTTGATTGTCACGCTCACGCTGGGCGGAATTGGCTTGATAGCAAGCCCAGGGATATTTGCTCAAACCCCAGGAGGCGCTCACGGAAAAACGACTGGTATCCCTGAGAAAAAACCCGATGGGACTTGGGAGGGCTTAAGGCCTGCGCAACAAAAAATCTTAGCCCCTCTGGAAGAAGATTGGGACTATATGCTCCCAGATAGTCGAAAAAAATGGATTCAGGTGGCTAATCTTTATCCAAAAATGAGTGAGGTGGATCAACAGCGCCTCCAATCGCGCATGACGAGCTGGTCTAATCTTTCTCAAAAAAATCGACGCCTCGCACGCGAAAATTACCTTAGTAGCCTGAAATTTCCTGCCGAGAAAAAATCGGAGGCTTGGAGTGCTTATCAAAAACTCAGTGATGAACAGAAAAAGAAATTAGCGCAAACTGAAGCAAGCAAAAAAAACCCACTGCAATGAATGCACCTACTTTGCAGCAACATTCTATTCCGAAAAAAACGAGCCTCACTGCGCCTCCAACAGCAGCTAGTAGCCCCTCTGCTGAGAGCCCCAACGCTCCGAATACTCCCAGCACACTAAACCCAGATGCTGGCCCAAGCGATTAATGCACCGTGATAACTTCTGCTGAACTTAATATCTTGCCCGCGCCACAATTTTGGCGTCGTGTTTTTTGTAGTCTCTATGAACAGCTTGTTTTACTGGGTGTGATTGCCCTGACTTTTTTACTGCCTAATTTAGGCCTAGGCGTTCTGTTTGGAGTGTCTTTGCCAAGCTGGCTGACTTTCTTATATTTATATGGCGTTCTCGGCCTTTACTTTGTTTGGTACTGGCTCAAGTCTGGTCAAACATTGGCCATGCAAACTTGGCGCATTCGTATCATCGGGCCAAATGGTGACCGCCTCAGTAAAAAACAAGCTATCTTGCGTTATGTCTTTGGGTCTTTGTGGCTTTTGCCTTGTGTACTGTTGCAATGGATTTTTTCCCTTGAAAAATGGCAAATCCTCAGCATGCTATTTATCGTTGCTTTATTTCTGTGGCCTCTCACGATCTACTTGAACCGGGTTACCCCTCTCTTGCGTCAAGGCCTACCAGACCGCTGGGCAGGCAGTCGCCTAGTGGAGTTGCCCAAGAACCTAGTTACCCTGAAATAAAACTAAATTTCTCGCAAACATTCCATAGCAGTAGCCGTTTGAATTCTTTTCTGAAAGCGATAGCCAGCTAGCAGACAAGCACTCACCCCAAAAGTAATGCCCATGGCAAGAGATTGCAGAAAGGCATTGAACTCGATCTCTAGAACAAATCGACCCAAAGCCCAAGCGGCTATGCCAGCGGCAAGGCCCGCTAATACTCCAGCAAGAACACCAATTACCAGTAACTCCGTAATGGCGATCTTTTGTAAAAGACTGCGGGAAGCGCCCACTGCTTTAAGCAAGGCTGCGCTTCGAAAGCGCTCATCTTGTGTAGCAGCAATCGCAGCAACCAATACCAAAATGGCGGCTGCAATCGTAAAGGTAAATAACAATCCCAATACTGAAGAAAGACGATTGAGGACATCCTGTATCTGACGGAGTGACCCCGCAACATCCACAATGGTGAGATTAGGATACGTTTGCGCCAGACGAAAATCTAGCCCCTCTAGACTGGCGCCTTGATAGTAGGAAGTAATCCAAGATTGCGGCATGTTACTGAGCTGTGCAGGTGGCATGATCACAAAGAAGTTCACATTCATCGACCCCCAATCGAGCTTACGCAAGGACGTAATCGGCGCTACTATTTTTTCACCGGCTATCTCAAACATCATCAGATCACCCAGCTTTAATTTCAAGGTCTTCGCAATGCCCACTTCTAATGAAATCTGTGGAGTAGTACCTTCGATCCACTTACCAGAAATAATGCGATTACCATCCGGTAATTCACTGGTATAGGAAAGATTAAATTCACGATCTACCAAGCGACGTGCATTGTCTTCCGTGTAATTATCTGGGGTGATTGGACGACTGTTGATCTCAATTAAGCGTGCCCGTACCATCGGATTAAAGCGTGGTTGATCTACCCCCATACTAGTCAGCGATTTTGTAATATCTAACTTTTGATCTTCTTGAATATTAATCATGAAGCGATTGGGCGCATCTACTGGAATACTTCCCTGCCAGGTAGATAAGAGATCTTGACGCAGTAATAAAATAATGAGCAAGGCCATCAAGGCAATACCCAAGGCCGTAATTTGCATCACAGCAAATCCTGCACGGCGCGCTTGAGAGGTAAACGCAAAGCGCAAAGCAAAACTTTGTTGTTTTGATCTTAACAACCAGCTACTCAATACACGCAGAATAAGGCTAGAGACCAGAGCAAACAAAGTAACTGCCAGCCCAAAACTTAATCCCACCCAAAAGCTGAGCTTCCAATCTTGTGCGGCAACGGCAATTAATCCCAAGCAAGTTACCAAAGCAAATAGTGCAGCCCATACCGACTTGATGTTAACTGTACCCAGCTCTTTGCGAACTAAGCGTATGGGTGAGATTGTCACCAAGCTAAATAAAGGGGGGCCAGCGAATCCCACCAACAAAAAGGATGAAAACAGAATGCTCCACACTGCCGGCCAAACAGAAATCGGTGGAAGATCAGCCAAGACGAGATTACCCAAGAGACGTAACAACACCTCTTGTACCCCATAGGCAATGATTGAGCCCACCAGAGCGGCTATCAAACTTAAGCTAACTAAAATGTTGAGTTGCTTTCGCAGTATCGTGGCTTGACTTGCCCCAAGGCATTTCATGACCGCGCAAACATCAGCTTGTTTTAATACATAACGTCGTGCTGATAAGGCAATCGCAACAGCCGCCACCATGGCGGTTAATAAGGCTACCAAGGATAAGAATTTTTCCGCCCTATCTAATGTTTTACGCATTGTGGGCTGAGCATTTTCTAAGGTCTCGATCCGAAGACCTCGCAAGCCCTCTGATTGAATAAACTGCATCGCCCAGGATTGATAAGCCGCAATAGATCGATCCTCACCGGCTAAGAGTAATCGGTAGGTCACACGACTTCCTAACCCAATTAAACCCGTTGCGGCTAGATCTTCCAGTGACATCATCACGCGTGGCGCGAAGTTCATAAAGCCAGCACCGCGATCCACTTCGCGCTCTAACACGCCCCCAATCAAAAAGCGCTGATCCCCTAAGAGCATCTCATCACCCACTTTGGCATTCAGAGTCGCTAGCATGGCAGGATCTACCCACACTGAACCCTTTGCAGGGCCTGAGGTCGAAGGTGTTGGAGAAACCTTCAATTCTCCCCTTAATGGATATGCAGCACTGACGACTTTAAGAGAGGCAAGCTTACTTTGCCCTCCCACGGTTGCCATGCTGGGAAAAACAATGGTTTGGGCAACTTGTAACTGACGTTGAGTAGCCTCCTGAAGAAAGCGCTCAGGCAAAGGTTGATCAGCTACTAATAGAAGATCTGCCGCAAGCAGTTGACGGGCATCTAACTGAAATGCCCGCTGCATTCGATCCGCTAGAAAGCTCACACTCGATAAAGCTGCTACAGAAAGAGTGAGCGCAACCAAAAGCCACGCTAACTCACTAGACCTTAAGTCCCGCCGAATGCCTTGCAAGAAATTGACTGGCACCCTAATTACACTGCCTGAACCTGGCCACCATCAACCCGGATCACTGATCCAGTAATAAAAGAAGCATTTTGACTGGCTAAAAATGCAGCGGCATCACCATACTCTTTGGGATCACCATAACGACCCATCGGGATCTGCTTCAAGCTCAACTGCACCACAGCATCGTAGGTCGTATTTTCACGTTGGGCACGTGCTTCGTCTAATTGGCGCAAACGATCTGTTGCTACCCGGCCCGGCATGATCACATTGACGGTAATTCCTTCAGCAGCCACTTCAGTGGATAAGGTTTTAGACCAGGCTAGTAATGCAGCGCGCAAGGTATTCGAAATCGCTAAATTTTTAATAGGTGCAATGGCACCAGAAGTTGTACTGGTAATAATACGACCCCATTTACGCTGACGCATACCCGGCAATACCCGATCAGTAATACTAATTAAGGATAAGACCATGTCATTAAAGCTTTTTTGCCATAGCGCTGGGTCTTGCCCTGTCGCTGAAGTAGGAGGCGGACCCCCGGTGTTGTTAATCAAAATGTCGATGGGGCCTAATTCTTTTTCTACTGTAGTCACCAGCGCATCAATGACTGATGGGTCTGATAAATCCCAAGTTAAAGCTAGCGCTTTTCCACCAGCAGCTTCAATGAGCTCCACGGATTTTTTTAGACCCTCAGCATTGCGGCCAGTCACTGCCACTTTGACGCCTTCCCTTGCTAAAGAAACGGCCATTGCCTGACCTAAACCACGGCTCGATGCCATCACTAAAGCCACTTTTCCTTTGAGTCCTAAGTCCATATCTTCTCCATCGCAAATAAATATATTACTTACTTAAAAATTAGCGCCCTAAGGGCTTTGGTAAATTACCAGCATATTGAAAGAGCTTGATTTCATACTCTTTTAAAATTTCAGCGAGAGCCTGTTGTTGCCCTAAAACGAGTGCCTCTGGGGTATTGTCTTTGAGCGCGATCCGCTTTGAGAAGCGATTCACTCCAATTAAGGGATTGCCTCTTCCCGCATTCTCGGCGCTAAGTAAAAACTCCATACTCACTACTGCCTCTGGCTTAACTCGATAATCTCCATACAACTCATTAACTGTTGCCTGCAGCGTGTAAAAAGGAAAGAAAGTATTTCCCTGTCCTACCGCTGCTGAAAAGATATTTGCCTGATTAATCCACTGACGCTCAGCATTGGCAATCATTTCTGCAGGAATCGTACTGTAAACGTTATAAAAATCTTTCTCGTAACGCTGATCTGCCAGACGATATACAAGGGACTTGCCATCAAATGGAGGTGCTACCGTCACAGTACTAATTTTGAGCCAATACTCCGTGCGGGGCTTATTCACTTCTCCAGTTCGGACTGGAGCCAATAGCCAAGTCGCTGGAGTCACAGGAGCACGAGTGGGTAAAGAGCATGAATTTAGCACTAAGAGCGCTAAAAAGGTCAGGATGTATTTCTTCATTTCTGCACTCCAGACTGTTCTTGAGTACCATTTAAAGGAAGCACGATCTTGGGCGGTGGCGCACTCCAAATGAGACTCGAAGGCGATTGACTTGCAATCCGAGTAAATTCATTTAATTGTTCACTGGTTTGCTTGAGATTATCTATTGTCAAACTAGTATCACCTTGAATGCTAGTCACTGTTTGACGCAAGGCAACCATCGTCCCTACAAGTTCACGCATGAGTATATTGAGCTCATCCTTATCAGTTACCTTAGTAATGCGCGCCAACAAGACATTGAGATCTCTTACGGAATAAATCAAACCCCCATTATCCTTAGCGTCTCCCGCCATCATCACATTCAGATTGGTAATCAAGGAATCAAATTTTTTCTGGGTTCCCTCAATATCCAGATGATTGACCGCATCAATCATCTTTTGAATACCTAAAATAATTTGATCAGCCTTATTCGGTAAAGAGGGGATAACAGGATATTCCGGAGTCCAACTAAAAGGTAGGGCTGCGTAATCGGTAGAGCGAGAATCAAAATCAAACTCTACATAATTTACACCAGTAATCCCCATGGATTTAATAGTTGCTTTTAAATTATTTCTAGCGAATTGTTTAATTTTTTCTTCGCTAAGCTTTTCACCAAGAATTTGCATACGCACCACTACATACTGTCGTCGCTCTCCAAAGGGGATCTTATCTTCATAAAGTGCTCCAGATAGTCCAATATAAGTGACCTGACCAATCTTTACTCCTCTAAAGCGAACGGCTGCACCAGTGTCCAGCCCAGTGATGGATTGATTAACATAGGTCTCCACCATAAAAGACTTTTTAAAAAGCTGCCCCGATCCAAAAATCAAGATTACTGCGATGAGTATGCCAATGGCAGCAAGTACAAAAGCGCCTAAACGAAAATAATTGGGATTGGATTGATTGCTCATGCTGCGTCCTTACTCATAATACGATTAAAGAATTGATGCACCTTGGGGTCGGAACTGGTATCGCGCAATACTTTAGGATCGCCCTCTGCAATGATGCTCTTTGTATCCTTATCGAGCATGATCACTTTATCGGCAATAGCATAAATACTAGCTAACTCGTGTGACACAATAACAAAGGTAATTCCTAAATTTTTAGATAAGTCCATGATCGTACTATCCAAATCCGCAGAAGTAATCGGATCTAGGCCAGCGGATGGCTCGTCTAAAAACAAGATTTTAGGATCGAGCGCCATAGCTCTCGCAATGGCAGCCCTTTTTTGCATACCGCCACTAATCTCACTCGGCATGTAAGACTCATAGGGCAATAGACCAACCAAGTCGAGTTTACAGCGCGCTAAGAGATTCATTTGATCTTGCGTTAGCCCCGTGTACTCTTGCATAAAGAGGATGACATTCTCTAGGAGATTCATTGAGCCAAACAAAGCGCCCTGCTGATACATCACGCCAAAGCTAGTCATCATTTTTTGGCGCTCTACACCGCGAGCTTTAGTAATGTTTTGCCCCTCAATTAATACATCACCTGCCAAGGGCTGGTAAAGGCCGAAGAGATTCTTTAAGAGGCTCGATTTACCGCAACCAGAGCCGCCCAATATGACAAAGATTTCACCATAATTCACTGAGAAATTCAGGTCTTGCATCAGTACGGTTGAATCATAGCCAACACTCAGGTTCTGTACCTCAATAGCGCAAGCAGTCTTATTTATATTGCCGGCAGAGATAGGACTCATCAGAAACCAGTCTTGTAAGAGATAAAAGCAAAGACACCGTCAACCAACACAATCATCACAATACTACTGACAACCGCCCGAGTAGCGGAGATGCCGACAGCTGCCGCACCTGTTCCAGTTTGCATGCCACGCAAACATCCTACGGCAGAAATCACTACGCCAAACAGAGTAGCCTTGATTAAACCAGAGCCAATATCTTCGATACTGACTGCAACTAACATGCCGTTATAAAAGTTTATAAATGGAATGCCGTACGCTAACATCGTAACCATAGAGGCAAAGATGCTCACGATGTCGGCATATAAAGTCAGGATGGGGGCCACCAAAATACCGGCAAGCACTCTAGGCACTACCAAGAATCGAATGGGGCTTAATCCGCCAGACACTAAAGCATCAACTTCACTATTCACCGTCATGGTCCCAATCTCTGCAGCAAATGCAGCAGATGATCTACCGGCAAGCAAGATAGCTGTAATCAGTGGGCCCATTTCTCGAACAATACCTAGGGCAGCAAGTGGGCCAACAAAAGAAACGGCGCCAAATTGCTCCATACCAATTGCCGCCTGAAAAGACAAAATCACCCCAATCAAGAAAGCGACTAAACCAACAATCGGTAATGCTGCAATGCCAGCCTGTACTGCTGTGTTCACAAAATCACCCCAGCGAACTTGCCTCACATGACAAAGAGACCACCATAAATCAGCGGCAAGGTGACCGGTAAAAGTCACCAAGCCAACGACATCTTCAATCAGATTTTGTGTAGCCATGCCAGTGCTGACAATCAGATTTCTTTTGGGCTTGACTACCGGCACTGGAAATAAATGCGTAATCGGATCAAATACCTTTAACAAGGGCTGATAGCGCGCATTTAAGCCTACCAATTCAAAGATACCGCCAGCCTGTTGCTGAGCCTCTTGCACTGAAATCAAAAAAGCAATGCCGGCACCATCCAACGAAAGCACTTGAGAGGCATCAAACCTTAAGGTCTGTTTTGTTCGATTATTAAGGCTGCCCTGCTTTAGCCATATATCTTGTGCAGCGCGTATTTGCGACCAAAGACCATCTAGTGAATAAATATCTACATTTCCAGAAAGCGCCAGAGTGGCGCTACTGGCATCTATCGGACTCCACATTGCCACAGGAAGGCTAGAAATCGGCAAGGAAGTATCAGAAATGCTCATATATGAACTATAAGGGATCAGCATGAAACTAGGTCAAAGGACCTTAAAAGGAAAGGGCCTAGTTTTTGAACTAGGCCCAATATGAGGTGGTGCGGCTGGCAGGAATTGAACCCACGACCCCTTGGTTCGTAGCCAAGTACTCTATCCAACTGAGCTACAGCCGCAACAGCCATAATTATGCCATGGAAGAGAAGAACTACATCACGCCTACTGGTCATGAACGCATCAAAAGTGAGCTTTTACAGCTCCTCAACCTTGATCGGCCTGAAGTGGTCAAGGTTGTCCACTGGGCTGCCTCCAATGGCGATCGCTCTGAAAATGGGGACTATATCTATGGGAAAAAGCGGCTTCGTGAGATTGATCGTCGTATTCGTTTTCTCAATCAACGCCTAGAATTTGCTGTCGTTGTCGATAATCAAGCCCGTAAATCTGGGGAAGCAGATGCTGATCGTATCTTTTTTGGGGCTACGGTTACCTATGCCAGTCTAGAAGACATTGACTCTGGGAAGCAAACCACCATCACGATTGTTGGCGTTGATGAAGTAGATCTAGAAAAAAATCATGTTAGCTGGGTATCGCCCATTGCCAAAGCATTAATTAAGGCCAGCGCTGGTGATTGCGTCAAGATTCAGACGCCTACCGGTCCTGCTGAAATAGAAATACTAACTGTTCAATACTTGTAAGTGAGGGTCTATCTATCACTAGCTCTAGTACGTGTTACCCGCATGACGTCATGATTGGCGCGCAAACTGCGCATGACTTTAGAAAGATGGAGTCGATCCGAAACCTGAATCGTAAAACGAATCGTTACAGCATCTTCTTTATAGCGATCATCCATAGAGACGTTCATGATGTTTGAGTCCGCTGCGGTAACGCTACTTGCGACCCGGGCTAAGACACCTTTACCTTGATGGGTATCAATTGCAAGATCGACCTCAAACTCTCGGTTAATCTCTTTCCCCCACTCCACCTCAACCCACTTATCACTGTCTTTTGAAAGCATCTTAAGAGCAACAGCGCAGTCATTGGTATGCACTTGCAAACCCTCGCCCTTACCTAGGTAACCAATAATATTATCGCCTGGTATCGGGTGACAGCAATTCTGGAAGCTCATAGAGTTTCCTTCACGACCATCCACCAAAATAGCCTGACGCTGATGATGATGAGCCGCAATTTCTTGATGAGGAGAAACCCAGTCTGTCGCGCCCAAGCGCATTTGCTCTGATCCGCCTTCATCATCAATCAGAATATTTAAACGAATTGCTAGCTCTTGAGCTGATCGACGGCCTAATGCAATATTGACACAGGCCTCTTCACGCGTTTTGTCGCCCGTCCAATGTAAGAGCTTTTCCCAAACCTCAGGCAATAAGAGTCCCGCATCGACACCTTGCTGCCGCAAAGCACTGGCCAAGAGACGCTCGCCAAGTTGCAATGATTCAGCATAGTGTTTTGTCTTAAGAGAGTGACGAATTGAGGCGCGCGCTTTACCAGTTCTAACAAATGCTAACCATCCAGGATTCGGCTGAGAATTGGATGAAGTCACTACTTCAATAATGTCGCCATTCTTTAGCTCGCTGCGCAAAGGCAATTGCATACCATTAATTTTGACCGCCACGCAGGTATTCCCAATATCACTATGGATAGAGTAGGCAAAGTCTAAAGCAGTTGCCCCGCGTGGCAAAGCTCGAATCTGGCCTTTAGGTGTGAACACATATACAGCATCCGGAAACAAATCAATTTTGACGTGCTCTAAGAATTCTTGTGAATCTCCGCTACTGTCTTGAATATCTATCAATGACTGTAACCACTGGTGTGCGCGATTTTGCACTTCACTCATATCGGGTGAACCATCCTTGTAGGCCCAATGCGCAGCAACCCCAGCCTCTGCTACCGCATGCATCTCACTGGTTCTAATCTGAAACTCTACTGGCACACCGGAAGGTCCTAATAAGGTCGTGTGCAAAGATTGATAACCGTTGAGCTTAGGAATGGCAATGTAATCTTTGAACTTACCGGGCATCGGCTTATAGAGCGCATGCAATAAACCCAAAGCGCGATAGCACTCATCAATAGAATGCACTGTCACTCTAAATGCATAGACATCGAGTACCTGAGAAAAACTCAAATGCTTGCTGCGCATTTTGCTGTAAATACTAAAAAGGGTTTTCTCACGACCCTGCAGATCAACCTCGATGCCCGCCTTAGCAAAAGTCATTCGGGTGTGCTGCAATATCTTTTCAACCATCTCTTTTCGATTGCCACGCGCCCGCTTTACAGCACCCTCAATCACCCTAAAGCGCATAGGCATAGAAAAACGGAAGCTGAGATCTTGTAAGTCTCGATAGATGATATTTAAGCCTAGGCGATGGGCAATCGGCGCGTAGATCTCGATAGTCTCCGCGGCTACTCTACGGCGCTTCTCCATCGGGACCACATCCAGAGTACGCATATTGTGGGTACGGTCAGCGAGCTTTACCAAAATAACCCGTACGTCACGCGCCATCGCCATAAACATCTTACGAAAGCTTTCAGCTTGTGCTTCAGCGTGACTCTGAAACTCCAACTTATCCAGCTTAGTCAGCCCTTCCACTAGCTCAGCTACCTTGCTGCCAAACTTTTCTACGAGATCTGCTTGGGAGCAACCAGTATCTTCAATCACATCGTGTAAGAGTGCTGCTTTGATCGATGATGCGTCTAGGCGCCATGTGGCACAGAGTTCCGCAACAGCTAGTGGATGCGTGATGTAAGGCTCGCCACTATGCCGGTACTGACCTAAGTGCGCAGCATCAGCAAACTGAAAAGCTTTTTTAATGGGGATAATTTCTTCTGGCTTGAGATAGCCAAGCTTTGAAATTAAACCGTCAGTAGAAACTACCTGATGTTTTACAGGCAGCTTGGGGGCTGATGTGGGCCCAAATAAATGACGACTTGACTGCGCCAATAAAGACGCAAGAACAGATGCTTGGTTACTTTTCTTGGTCTCTGGAGGCGAGACCAGTCCAGGGAATTCCGCTGTATGTGGATCGCCTAGAGGCAGCTCCATAGCGGAACCCTAAAATTACAAAGGAACTTTGGTCAACATGTCACGGTCAGTGACACCAGCAGCAACTTCACGTAAAGCAACTACCGTGACTTTATCTCTGGAATCAACCCGTGGAGAGTGACCTTGGGCTAATTGACGCGCACGATAAGTCGCCGCCAACACCAGCTCAAAACGATTAGGAATAGTTTTTAAACAATCTTCTACAGTGATACGGGCCATGCTGAACTCACTTAATTTAGCTTTAACACCTATAGGATAACTGATTAGACCCCAAGGCGCCTTAAAAGTGCGGGGTTGCAGGCCATCACGGGGCCAGAACGCAGGCGACTTGCGGCCAGTATGTGCTTCAAATCTTCCAGGGCTTGGTCAAAATGATCATTAATTACTACAAAATCTGCCTCATGGGCATGCTGGAGCTCAATATGGGCTGCGGCCAACCTTTTCTGAATGGTAGCCTCATCATCTTGCGCCCTTTTGCGAAGACGCTCTTCCAAAGCCTCTAGCGAGGGCGGGAAAATAAAAATCCACTGTACTTCTGGAATGATCTTTTGAATCTGCTCAGCACCCTGCCAATCAATCTCTAGTACAACATCGCGCCCCATCTTCATTTGCGCTTCAATCCAGATGCGTGAGGTGCCGTAAAAATTACCGTGCACTTCGGCATATTCTAAAAAATGACCTTGATCTCGCTCGGCAATAAATACTTCTTTTGAAACAAAGCGGTAGTCTTTTCCATCAAGCTCACCGGGTCTGGGTGTGCGCGTCGTACTTGAAAGGGATAAGCAAAGAGCAGGATCTGCCTGCAATAAAGCGTTGACCAAAGATGACTTACCAGCGCCTGAAGGCGCCACAATCATCAACATGCTGCCTTGATAATCGGGAGCTATGGCCAGATTGGAATGAGGGTTATGTTTAGGTGCAGTCATGAATCATAAAATCCATTTGAGTTACTCTAAATTTTGTACTTGTTCACGCATCTGCTCTATCAAGAGCTTAAGCTCTAAAGCAGCTTGAGTACATTCTTCAGAAACCGACTTAGAACTCAGGGTATTAGCTTCCCGATTGAGTTCTTGCATTAAGAAATCTAAACGCTTGCCAACGGGGCCATTTCCGGTAAGGGCTTTTTCCACTGCCTGAAAATGGGTTTTTAAGCGGGCAAACTCTTCTGCGACATCAATCCGAACAGCATAGAGAACCACTTCTTGACGAATGCGCTCCATCAATTCAGTTCCGCCCTTGGACTGCTCTTGACTAGCCAAGGCTTCTGCCAGGCGCTCAGTCAATTTGGCCTGATATTGCGCAACGTATTCTGGGACCCTGGGTTCAATGGTTTTTACAATCACCCGCATTTTATTGGTGATATCAGTGAGCACAGCTGCTAAAGCCTGACCTTCAGCATGACGGCTATCCATGAGGGCCTCTAAGGCTGCACGCCCTGCCTCTACAGTTGCCGCTATCCAACCCGCCTCTTCACCTCTGGGCTCAGAAACAATCCCAGGCCAACGCAAAATGTCAGCGATCCGTAATGCTTCCGCTTTGGGAAAGACTATTTGGGTTTTTTCTTGTAAGGAATGTAGTGCATCGAGGCGTTCTGGGTTGAGCGCACCCAATATAGAGTGGGCTTGGTTCTGAGTACCCACTTTAGCAGCACCAGCTGTTGTATTGACCCGCCAAGCAGCCCGAAACTCGACCTTACCTCGAGAAAGTTGTTGGGCGGCGATTTCTCGCAGGACAGGCTCAGCCCCTCGGCACTCATCCGGTAGACGAAAGCCTAAATCCAGAAAGCGGCTATTAACAGCCCGACATTCCACTTGCAGATCAGCAACTACACCAGCCCCGAGGGATACTTGGCGAGAAGCGCTGCCATAACCAGTCATGCTCGATATCATGTGAACATTGTAGATTCATTGTGGATTCTGCCCAACCATTTAGGACCAAACCAGATGAGTAACTCAAAAGTGACCCGCCCCAGTGGCCGCACCCCTTCGCAATTGCGCCCTGTGACTATTGATCGGGCCTTTACAAAACATGCTGAGGGATCTGTCCTGATTGCCTTTGGAGACACCAAGGTGCTCTGCACAGCCAGTGTTCTAGAAAAGGTGCCTCCCCACAAAAAGGGCTCTGGAGAAGGCTGGGTTACTGCTGAATACGGCATGCTCCCCCGCTCTACGCATACCCGTAGTGATCGCGAGGCAGCACGCGGTAAACAATCGGGTCGCACTCAAGAAATCCAACGCCTGATTGGCCGTGCCATGCGTAGCGTATTTGATTTGAAGATCTTGGGTGAGCGCACGATTCATTTAGATTGCGATGTCTTGCAAGCCGATGGAGGCACCAGAACTGCTGCGATTACCGGTGCTTATGTGGCTGCTAGGGATGCCATTAATCAACTACTTAAAAGCGGGACATTAAAGTCAGATCCCATCCTCGATAGTGTGGCCGCTATTTCTGTGGGCATTTATCAAGGCGTACCTGTGCTGGATTTAGATTACCCCGAGGACTCAGCTTGCGATACCGATATGAATGTTGTGATGACAGGCAAAGGCGGCATGATTGAAATACAAGGTACTGCTGAAGGCCCTGCGTTTTCTCGTACGGAGTTGAGTGCACTATTGGATTTAGCAGAGCAAGGTATTCGAGATCTGACCCAGTTACAGCTGGCAGCCCTGAAATAAAAATACTTGTATAAGTAGCCTATGAAAAAGCTAGTTCTAGCCTCAAATAATGCGGGCAAGCTACGTGAATTTTCAGAGCTCTTGGCACCGGTGCATTTTGAGATTATTCCGCAAGGTGCATTGGGTATTCCGGAAGCAGAAGAACCTTATGCTACTTTTGTTGAGAATGCCCTTGCCAAAGCACGTCATGCCAGTTCGGCTAGCGGCTTACCTGCCCTAGCGGATGACTCGGGGATTTGCGCCCATGCTTTACAAGGTGCGCCTGGCGTACTCTCCGCTCGCTATGCCGGCATAGAAGCCAATAGTGCGGCAAATAATCAGAAACTCATCTCTGCCTTACAAGGCAAGAGTGATCGTGGAGCACATTATGTTTGTGCACTCGTCATGATCAATAGCGTTGATGATCCAGAGCCCGTGATAGTGCAAACTCGTTGGTATGGACAAATCCAAGATCTCGCTCAAGGGAGTCATGGCTTTGGTTATGACCCCCATTTCTTTTTACCGGAACTGGGCTTGACGGTAGCCCAGCTTGAGCCAGAGCGAAAAAATGCCTTGAGCCATCGTGGTCAAGCCTTACGCGAATTACTCATTCAGCTTTCTCATCGCACAAAATTGGGCGCTTAATCTCGTGTCAGATTCTATACAAGCTAGCTCCATACTTCAGCCGCAGCTAAAGGCAATTCCGCAACTCAAGGCGCTCCCACCACTGTCTTTGTATATTCATTTTCCTTGGTGTGAAAAGAAGTGTCCTTATTGCGACTTCAATTCACATCAAGTGAAGGATGGGGGAGATAAAGAAAATAAGGGAGCTCAGGCCGGGCCAGGATTTGATGAAGCACGTTACATCAAAGCACTCATTACAGATTTAGAAACCGAGCTGCCCAGAATCTGGGGACGGCAAGTGCACAGTATTTTTATTGGGGGTGGTACGCCAAGTCTGCTCTCAGCCAAGGGTATGGATGAACTCTTATCCGCTGTTCGCGCCCGCCTTAATTTAGCGCCCGCTTGTGAAATCACCATGGAGGCCAATCCTGGCTCAGTCGAAACAGAGAAATTTGCTGCCTTTGCTAAATCTGGCATTAATCGCGTCTCTTTAGGCATTCAAAGTTTTCAAGATGCCCAGCTCAAAGCCTTGGGTCGTATTCACAATGGCAAAGAGGCACAGCATGCAATTACTATCGCCATGGAGCACTTTAGCGCTGTCAATATTGATTTGATGTATGGACTTCCCAATCAAAGCTTAGCCGCTGCTAAGGCGGATATCGAGACTGCACTGTCTTTTAAGACCCCGCACCTCTCTCTATACAACCTCACCCTTGAGCCCAATACCTACTTCGCGAACTTCCCACCAAAATTACCCAATGAAGATGAGATTGATGCGATCTTCGAGCAAAATTTGGCGCTCTTGGAAGGTGCAGGCTATCAGCGCTATGAAGTCTCGGCATACGCCAAAAAAGATCAAGAGTGCAAACATAATCTCAATTACTGGCGCTTTGGTGATTACATCGGAATTGGTGCCGGTGCACACGGCAAGATTTCTTTCCCGGATAAAGTGACTCGTCAAGTCAGAGAGCGTCATCCAGAGACCTATATGCAGGCTATGGAATCGACAGGGCATGCCTTAATTGAAGCTAGAGACATTCCAGCCAAAGATCTTCCTTTTGAATTCATGCTCAATGTCTTGCGTCTGACCGATGGCGTAGATAGCGTAACCTTTAGCGAGCGTACTGGTCTAGCAATGAGTACCATTGCCCAAGGATTAGATGATGCTTGTAAAAAAGGTTTGCTAGACCCCAATCCCAGTAAGCTGAAAGCCAGCGCGCAAGGACTGCGTTACCTCAATAATCTGCAAGAATTATTTTTATAAGAGGCTACTTATAGCTAAGTAATAATGGAAATGATTACTTACCTACCCAAGTAGCAGGCTCACCCTTTAAGAATGAGGCCACCCCATTTTTAAAATCCGCACTACCATAGCATTCCTCAATCAGGTCATTGCAATTCGGTAGATTGTGTTTGACGATCCGCGCAACTGTTAACTTGCAAGATTTCTGCGTTATTGGTGCTAGCTTGATCAAGCGCTCAGCCAGACTATCCGCCTCTTTGCCCAGTTGATCTGCGTCATATGTGGCTAATAAATAGCCTTGCACGAGTAGCTCTTTTGCAGAAATCATTTCCGCTAAGAGCAACATCCGCTTCACAATATGAATTCCAAGGTTGACTACTAAGTAAGCGATATTACTTGGGGATAAACAATTGCCTAAGGTTCTGGCAATCGGTACCCCAAACTTTGCATCTGGAGTAGAAATACGAAAATCGCAGCAACTGGCAATTGCTAAACCCCCACCCACTGCCATGCCATCAATCACCGCAATCGAAGGTATTGGCAATGTCGCTAGCGGCCCTAAATATTGATCGATATCTTCCTCATATCGAATACCGTCTGCGCC
This sequence comes from Polynucleobacter antarcticus, assembly GCF_013307245.1. Taxonomy (NCBI): domain Bacteria; kingdom Pseudomonadati; phylum Pseudomonadota; class Betaproteobacteria; order Burkholderiales; family Burkholderiaceae; genus Polynucleobacter; species Polynucleobacter antarcticus. The sequence continues at coordinate 767,036 of NZ_CP028941.1, read as the reverse complement.
ACTTTGAAAACCAGAAAACTGCGCGATATCACTGCCGGAAACAAATGATTTACCACCTGCCCCACGAAAAATAGCAACCCGAATATCAGGGTTCAGAGCAATGTCCTCACAAATCGATTGCAAACTTTGATACATCGCCACAGTCATAGCATTTCTAGCGGCCACATGATCAAAGGTGATGTAAGCAATATGATTACGCAATGCGTAGTGCACCTGTGCAATATTTTCTGGCTGCGGATTATTCTCTACTGTCATACATTTCCCTTACTCAAGCTCAAGCATATCTCAATATTTTAAATGCCTCAGTTGATCTCAGTTGATCATTAAAATAAACGTTTTAAGTGGTTTGAAGTTCTGACTAATTATGCGCCCTGGATTGTTTTGATTTATATTCAAGCTAGAAAAAATAATTGAGACCATGATGAATGCACCAACAAGTAAGCCCCTTCCCCTAGCGGGCGTCCGAGTTCTTGACGTGAGTCAAGTCATGGCAGGTCCTTATTGCTGCATGTTGTTAGCCGATCTAGGCGCTGACGTCATCAAGATTGAACCTCCTGGCACAGGCGATCAAACGCGTGGCGCTATGGGTTTTAAGATGAAAGGTTCAGATAGCATGGGCTTTCTGAATATGAATCGCAATAAACGCAGTGTTACTTTAAATCTTAAAACAGAGGCCGGTAAAAAGATTTTCTTTGAACTTGTTAAAACTGCAGACATCTTGGTGGAAAACTATCGTCCAGGCGTCATGAAGCGCTTAGGCATTGATTACCCATCACTAAAAACACTTAACCCTGGTTTGGTTTACGCCAGTATTTCTGGGTTTGGGCAATCAGGTCCTTGGGCAGATCGACCTGGTTTTGATTTAATGGCACAAGCCATGTCAGGGGTAATGAGTGTGACAGGCTATCCCGATGGTCCTCCTGTAAAAGCCGGTGTCCCGGTAGCTGATATTGGTTGCGCCCTCTTTGCTGTTTACGGCATTCTTTCTGCTTACATTGGTAAAACTAAATCGGGTGAAGGTCAGTTTATTGATGCCTCTTTATTTGATTCTGCCTTAGCGTTCTCTATTTGGGATACCGCGCAGTATTGGGGGACTGGAGTTGAGCCTTATAAATTGGGGACAGCCAATCATATGAGTGCGCCCTATCAAGCCATGAAAGCCTCTGATGGTTACTTTGTAATGGGTGCGACCAACCAAAAATTATGGAAATTATTGTGCGATCAAATCGGTCGCCCAGAATTGTTTGAAGATCCACTTTTTAGGACCAATCCTTTACGCCTAGCTAACAGACTATTGCTGGCAGAGGAATTAGAAAAGACCTTCGTTAGTAAAACCAGTGAAGAGTGGGTTGACTCTCTGCTTGCAGCTGGCATTCCAGCAGGACCCATTAATACCTATCCGCAAGCATTTGATAGTGAGCATGGCCAACATCGCCAGATGCGAATCGAAATTGATCATCCGATTGAAGGTAAGGTGCCCAATATTGGCTTTGCGGTCAAGATGATGGGAACGCCGCAGCAAGTCACCAGGCACCCCCCGCTCTTAGGAGAGCACACCGATCAGATTCTGCAAGAACTCGGTATTGCGGGTGATGAGCTCAAAGCGCTCACAGACGGCGGTGCATTTTCCGCCTAAGTGACTAGCAGCCTATCAAATCTTGCCAAGCTTACTGTCCCGCACTAATAGCAATTTCTTGAGCAGAAAAGGGGTCTTGCTTAGGCTGAGATACTGGTTTTTTTGACTTGGTACCAGGCATCAATTCAAAGTCGGGCTTAAAGATAGTTAAAGTGCTTTTCAGTTGATCAAAGGCCTTGCGATCGCCTAAGAATTTAACTTTGCCCTCTGCCAATAATTTTTCAAAAGTAGTTTGGCCGCCCATAATCTTTTCTAATTCACTCCGATTGAGGGTAATGGTTAGACTAGGATTCTTAGCTTGCTCATCTTTTATATTAGTGGTGAATTCAACTACGAAGTGCAACTTTGAACAACTAGGGCTAGTGGCTAAGGATGTTTTAGTATCCAAAGCTTAGGGGCCGGTAAGTCAAAGTAGCCATGACCTATCAACACCTTAGCCAAACTGAACGATATCAGATTTATATCCTTATGAAAGACGGAAAAACCCAAAGCCAGATAGCCCAGCTCCTGGATCGACATAAGTCGACCATTAGCCGAGAGCTTGCTCGCAATACGGGTAATCGGGGTTACCGTCCCAGGCAAGCCTGCCTGTTAGCAGAGGAACGTTCCCAAGGCTCTCGTAATGCCGCCCAAATCACCCCATCTGATTGGGATCAGGCTGTGGAGCGCCTAAAGGACCAATGGAGCCCCGTCCAAATTGCCAATCAGAGTTGGTATTAGCATTGAAACCATCTACCGCCATGTGTACGCCGATAAGGCCGCTGGCGGTAGTCTTTATCAGCAGCTGCGCTGCCAAAAGAAACGCAAAAAGCGCTATGCCAGTGGCCGTGACCGGAGGGGTCAGATCGTCGGTAGAAGGCCCATCAGCGAGCGTCCCCAGCACATTGAAGCCAGATCCCAAATCGGCCACTGGGAAGGCGATACCGTCATTGGCGCTGCCCATAAGCAAGCCATCGTGACCTTAGTCGAGCGCAAGAGTGGTTATGCCTTAATAAGCAAAGTGAACAATAAAACCTCAGAGCTTGTCAGTAATGCCATCATTACCAAAATGAATCCCTTAAGCCGACTAGTTAAAACACTGACTTTTGACAACGGAAAAGAATTTGCCGAGCATGCCCGAATTGATGAATCGCTGCAATCAACCACCTACTTTGCAGATCCGTTTGCGAGTTGGCAACGCGGATCCAATGAAAACTTCAATGGTCTGCTGCGTCAATACATCCCTAAAAAGAGACCGCTATCTACTGTGACAGACAAGGAGCTTAGAGTGATTGAAACTAAACTGAATAATCGTCCTCGCAAGAGGTTGGGATTTAAAACCCCGAATGAAGTGTTTATGCAGTCCTTAAACCGTGTTGCACTTCGTGTTTGAATCTACGCAGGCAAAAATTGATGAAATTAATAAAGTCAGCGCGATAGGCTCGAATCGTAGAAGGCGCATATGCGCCATCGATCTTGATGATAGTTTCTTCAAGAAGTTTGAATGCTCGAGCCGAATCGGAAGGCGCAACTTTTTTTTCTGCGCATTGATTGGCGGGGACAACTAGCTCCAATCTTCTTTTGACTGGACTTTTGGGCTCGGATTGTGCAAAATCTTGTTTATTAAGCATTTTATTGAATTATTCGGTTATTAAATTAGTCAAATAAATTATTAAATTAGTCATTTTGATTAATTTTAAACTAAACTTTTAATGATTACAAGTGCACAAATTCGCGCTGCAAGAGGAATGTTGGATTGGTCTAGGAAAGATTTAGCCAAATCTTCAGGACTTAGCTTTGCCTCAATGATGCGTTTGGAGTCATTTGATGGTGTGCCCTCCAGCAATTTTAAAACCTTAGAGGCTATAAAGGCAGCCTTTGAGCAAGCCGGCATCGAGTTCATCGGCACTCCTGAAGACCGGCCAGGCGTTCGGCTCAACAAATAGCCAATTTAGCTTTTATTTATAAAAAATTACAAATTTCATAAATAAAGCTTACCAACTTTAGTTTAATTTCCTACAATTAGTGTTAACAGGTAACTAATTCACTAAATGTAGTGTTTTTCGTTGGATTTAGGCCTGGAGGCGCAAGAAAAAAGCGGCGTTAGCTGTCACTAACACCGCCCCCTGGATTTAAGCAAGCTTAACAAGGTCTGCCTAGTCTAAACCAAAAAGTATTTGGTAAAGGGTCTTGTAAAGAAAAACCCTTTTGAAGGAACGCATCATGGCTACCAAAAAAGTGACAACAACTGTTAATAAAAGTGCGGTAACTGGTCAGTTTGTCAGTCAAAAGACTGTGCAAAAGAACCCTGGCACGACTTATAAACAGACTGTTTTAAAGCAAGTAAAGCCCAAGAAGTAAGTGGGCTGGCAACCAGAGCAATCTGGTTGCCTTAGGTGTTCTAATGCGTTGCTTTACTACGTTGGTTCGCTTTATTTGGGGGGCATCAATAACGCTATTCAAAAAAACTAGGTAAGGGTATGACTGCGTTCAGCATTCATATTAGGTGGGTGTATGGCAATCAACAAATCAACTGGTCCTAAGACCGAAGCAGGTAAAAATCGCGTTTCACGAAACGCATTAAAGAGTGGCGTGTATGCGCGTGACATTGCGCTGCCCAATGAAAGTCTGGCAGAATTTGAAGCACATCATCAGCGCTTTATCGATGACTTTGTACCACAAGATATTGTCGGCAGTCAGTTGGTGCGCGACATGGCGATAGTGGTGTGGAAGCGCATGCGCTTAGAGCGTATTGAGAAAAAGGTATTGACTGATCTTTTAGATAAGCCAATTCTGTCTGACGAAACACGTGGTACTCGATATTTGTGGCGTTCTGAAATCGCAGATCTAATTAGTGTGGTGGATCAATTTAATGGTGAATGTTTAAAAGAAACTAATTTTGCTTTGGAGTTCGCCCTTTTGCTCGAGTTTCCTGAATTCACGGACGAAGACATATTGCACCACGCTACCTATCTTCCCCTGGTTGATACATTGCTAAATAAGAAGTTGCGGAGTATGAGCTGGCACCTAGCTTTAAAAATTTAGCTGATAGACCTAGGAACCTAGATATGGATCGTCGGGAAAGTGCACCTGTTCGGGAGCTGCTTTCGATGGTAATTAAAGAATTATTAAAAAGTCAGTGGTTGTGTACGCATCGCGATGAGATTCTCAAGGAGTACGAGGCTTTGCGCAATCGCCGCTTGATGAGCTTTATGGAAAATACGGGCACCAGCCGAGCCTTTGATGATTTAAGGAGATCATTCTCAAAGCTGTTGGCGGAGTATCGTCGTCACGAAGCGTGGCTCAAGGACCGAGGATCTATTGATATGGGGATCGTCGAGCATTTACCCAGCTTTACAAAACAAACTCATTCTCATTTGGAGGGGGTGGCGATAGTAGGGCGGGGGTAAGAGGAAAGTAGGTATGGCGGAGATGGGGATGCTAATGCCATGTAGCAAGTTCTGAATTGATACAAAATGTCGGTATTTATAAATATATACCGACATTTTGTGACATGCTATATACTTATGCTATATACATAGGGAGCAAGTGATGACTATAGCGATTACAACCGTGTTTACTAACAATCGAAGCCAGGCAGTCAGAATGCCCGCTGAAGCGCGTTTACCCGACGAAGTGAAAAAGGTGATCGTTCGCATTCGAGGTCGCGAACGCATCATTACGCCGATTGAAAATACGTGGGATAACTTTTTCTTAAATGGCCCGACAGTATCTGATGACTTTTTGAATGAGCGCGGAGTACAAAAGCCAGCTGAGAGAGAAGAGCTGTAATGCTCAAATATTTACTAGACACCAATATTGTTATCTACGTACTCAAACGTAGGCCTAAGGAAGTGCTGGAAGTTTTTAATGCCAATGCTAGTCGTATGGCAATTTCTAGTATTACCTTGTCAGAGTTAATTTACGGTGCAGAAAAAAGCCTTAACGTAGATAAAAATTTAGAAGCGATTGAAGACTTCATCAGCCATCTTGAGGTTCTATCTTATGACGCCAAGGCATCGCAGCACTATGGGCAAATTAAAGCTGCGTTAGGAAAAAAAGGGGAAATCATAGGAGAGAATGATATTCATATTGCAGCCCATGCTATTGGCCAGGGCTTGATATTGGTAAGCAACAATTTACGAGAATTTAAAAGAGTTCCAAATTTAGCGCTAGAAAATTGGGTGCTTTAGTAATTAATTATGAAAACTGAAAAAGCTCAGGACCTGTTTTATGAGCTCCTAGATCAATGGACTGCCTATCACAAGGCGGCTCGTGAGCTCAGATCAGAAGTGACAGAGGCATTTGCTAATGTTGCAAATGGCGTTGCTACCAATCCAAATCTTGGAGTATTGGCTATGCTTGAGTCAATGGAGAGATCTGAAAGAAAACTTCAAGAAAAGATGGATGAGCTTATGAACTCAATTGATAAGTAATAAGCCCGTTACGCGGTGTTACCAAACCTGCAAATAAATATCAGAGTGAAAGCATAAAACCCCCACTCAATGTATTGACCCATTTGAAAATATACGATACAATTTGTATATACAATTTCATTGGGCTGCAAATGAAAAATTTAATAACAAGTCAGGTTGTTTTGGATCATATTTAGGAAAAGCACCATCTCAGGAGGGTGGATGTTGAGGACTGTTTTTTTAACCACAATAACCCAAGATACATTGAAGATAAAAGGCTGAACAACAAAACAAACCCTCGAACCTATTGGTTTATATCAGAAAATCATCAGTCTGTTGGGCTCAAAGTGGTTCGTGTTTTTAAGGAAGGACAGGTTTTCCTGAAAACAATCTATCCGCCTAATGAAGTAGAATTAAGTATATACAAAAACTCTAAATAATCACTACATAGTAAGTTTAATCTTATAAAAGAGGAAGCAAATGAACTCCAAACAGCTTGCAAAGGAAATTACAAACTCTCCTGAAGCATGGGAGAGTGGCGAACTTGGGCAAAGTCTAGAGCATGTGAACGTGGCACCAAGTAAATTAGTATCTGACATAGATGATGCGCTTGGTTTGCAAATGATCTCCATTCGCTTGGATAAGGAGTTAATTGATATGTTCAAGCTTTTGGGTGGAAAGTATCAATTGGGCTATCAGCCTCTAATGCGAGAGGCGTTGAAGCGGTTTGCCGATGGTGAACTGAAGATGGTGGCCCTCGAGGCTTTGGAAAAGCAAAGTTTAGCGAGATCAAAGTTAAGGGATCAATCAAATCATCCCAAGAAAGAAAAGGTAGCCAAGGCTGCATAAACTAAAAGCCCCTAAAGGGCTTTTAGTTTGACTGCTTGCGATGGCAATAAAAACTTCTATTTTGAGAGTAGGGGGATCAGAATTCAAATCTCTATTTTTTTAGAGATCTCTTCCACCATACTGCTCAAGATAACGCATCACGGTGTCAGTCTTTGTCCAGCGACCCCTGCTCATAATCATTGGCATGCTTGCCCCAGAAACCAGTAAATCCTGAGCGGCCCCAATTCGAAGTGAATGACCACTAATTCTTTTAATAAGTACAGGATCAATCTTGGCCTGGCTGGCAATACGCTTAAAGATCCGATTGATCTGCCCGCAGCATAAAAAATCACTAATATCGCCCTTACGATCAACTCCCCGCAATATAAGCCCCTTATCTATTTTTGCGGCAGTGGTCCAGCGCTTCACGGCATCGACTGTGCCTGGTCGTAAGGTGATCCAACGACCTTTTGCATCTTGATCTACCTTACTTTTACGAAGCAAGATAGTATGTCGAGTTTTGCCACCCTGTGTAAGTTGCTGTAAATCAGTGATCTGTAGTGAGACTAATTCACTACGACGACCTAGGCTATCGTAGGCTAATTGGAGCAAAGCAGCATCACATAGGTCTCTAAGTGAATGATCTAGACTTGCCAGTAATTGAGAAAGAATGTCTTGGCTAATACCAAAGGCTTGCTTGGATTCTCTCCCAAGGATGCGATGCATGCGCTTCATCTCCAGCAGAGCCTCTGGCTCTTTGGTTGGATCAGAAAAGCGATTAAGCAGATGCATTGCGGAGATTCCGACTATTGCCCGCCGAATACTTGCGGAAGATCGCCCACTACTACTTAAAGTCAAAAAAAACTCAGCTATCGATTGAGAGCGGGCCGGAATGGCTACTTGATGTCGCGCTTCACAAAAATTAATAAAAGCAGCAAAGTCACTTGAGTATGCTCTGATGGTGAAGGGAGCATATACACCTTTTATACGGACAATCGTGTCTTACAAAATATCATGGAGATTCATAGTTAGCTTATGAGTGTTTTAAACCATCCTATCTCAGTGCGTAAGATAGCAACACTAGCTAAATACATTTACAGCAGTCAGATTGCTCTGAAATATAGAACCTATTGATATGCTATCCACGTGCTGTCAGCTTATTCAGAAATTTCATACAAACTAATCCAACCTAGACTATCGATCTTTAATATCTATTTATTTAGCCTATCTTTTTCACTCACCCAAAGGAAATAAGATGCTATCGATTGAATATGTTCATAAGCGTGTGCGGCTATTTAGGGTTGAACTCAGCCTGATTGTGGTGGCTTGTCTGATTGTATTGATGCTGCTTTGGCAGATCTTAAGTATGTTGAAAATTATTAAATAACAAGGTGTATTTAATAACAAGGCGAATTCAATAATGATTCAATTCATACTTACTCAATGTGCATCCATCTTGGGGTCTTGAAAACCACAATACGCCGATATAGCCATATATAAGAAATCACAAACAGCAATGCAAAGCCCATTAAGATGAGGGTAGATTGCCACCATAGCACTGCTGGCGCAATCCCTAGTCCTGCCAATATCCAAAGGTAGGGTGCTGTTTTAGCATTCGCATTAAACCAATCGCGCTCAGTGGCAACACAGGAAGGATTCAGAATTCTTCTAAAAATTAAGGTATGGAAATGTATTCCATCGGGTAGCCCTGGGCTTTTACCTTGATGAATTTTTCTACGGTAGATAGTAAACAAGGTTTCTAGGATGGGATAAGCGTTTACCAAGAGCGCAAACCAAGGTGAAATATTTTGGTGACGTGAGACTAAGAGTACGCTTAGAGCAGCAATCCAAAAGCCAATTAAATAGGCACCACCATCACCCAAGAAAATCAAGCCTCGCGGGTAGTTCCAAATAAAGAACCCTAAGATAGCGCTAGCCATAATAAAACTCAGATACATGATGGCGGGATCACCCACAATAAATGCCACATACCCTATGGCCATCAAAGTAATGATACCTACCATACTGGATAAGCCATTAAACCCATCAATGATGTTGTACGCATTGGCAAGGCCAGTGATTGCAAAAATAGTAAAGACGACTGCAATCCATCGAATCGAGAGTAAATAATCAATGCCTGGAATATCGAGATGATTGATAGATGCGCCAAGCAGCTGAGTAAGTAGTAGTGCACTGATTGCTGTAAAGATAAGGCGTACCTTGACGGATATCTTTTTGGTGAGATCTTCAGATAGCCCAATAAAAAAGACAGGAATAGCACAAATCAATAGCAGTAGTTCAAGCCTTACTTCAGGATTGGTGCTGAGCTTGATGGTGATGGCGCAAAAGACGCCCAATGCGATTGCAAGACCGCCTATTCTAGGTACGGATTTGGTATGAAACTTTTGAGGTCCCGACAAATCAGTATCACCAGAAAAACGGGAATGTACATGCTCAAAGCGAATAATGAGCAAGGTCAAGATGAATGACGAGAAGAAGGCGGCTAAAAGACCAATCATGATTCATTATAAATTCTAAAAGTGGCTAATTGGAAGAGTGGCCTACTGAGATGCTTCAAAATAGTAGAAGATCATAAAAAATCGGCTTGATTGTAGTATTAATTGGCCAAATATACTGTTGAATACTTTGAAATTGATAATATGGCTATCAATACATAGCAATAAAAATACATAGCAATAAAGTCAGTTACCTATTTCCCATTATCTAATGCATACTACCTACTAATTATATTAATAATAATCATTTTGAAATACATTAAGTAATGTACACAGCCCTCATTAAATAGCCCCATCATGAATAAATCTCCATTGACGTTGCGTAATAGCCTCTCTGGTGTTGTCTTAGTGCTTGCCTTGGTATCGATATCCTCAGGTGTATCTTGGGCGCAAAGTTCTGGCTCGGCTAAGCCTGTTGCTGGTACCTCTGGATCAGGCCCCGCTAGTTCAATCAACGCCCAATTTGAATACGATCTCAAAGTCACAGTGGATGCCTCAAAGCGTTCTGCGTATTTAGCCCGGAGCAAGGAAGAACCTAGTCCTTATGAATCAGTCTATAAGATTGTGAGTGGCTCTATGACGGTTGCTACCGTAGTAGATCAAGTCAAGATTGATAGTGCTAAGTACCACATTAGCTCAAAAGGAACCTTATTAGCAGGGATGTCTACTGCACTAGGGGGTCAGAACTTGATTCGGGATTCAGTAGGGACTATGAGTGCCACAGGTATGTTGACTAATACCTATCAAGAGAAGCGCGGCAATACGGATTTACTCCTAGCCAAGGTAGAAGTCCCTAAAAACATCGTGAACTTTTATAAAGTCTCTTCACGTACACCACCAGTTGGTACAGCACCCTACACTGGTCGCTTGTTAGATATGCTGACGGTGGGCTATCAATTTATAGGACGTGAGCTGCCCGCAAAGTCAGTAGTGCTGCCTGTTACGGATGGACGCTCAGTTAAAAATTACACCTTAGTGCGCGGTGAGTCCCTAGAAGTTCCTTTTGATGGCAGCAAAATAAAGGCAGTACGCTACTACAAGACTACCTCTAAGGATGACAATGCTACCTTTGAAATCTGGTTTTCTGAAAAAGGCCACATTCCATTGCGATCAGTAGTTGGCCTGAGTGATCAGTATGGCGCTACCATTCAGCTAGATCTGAAAAAGATGCCCAAATTCTGAAAGATAACTGAACTTAGCTGATGAGAAGCTCTTATAGCATGAGCATCCTGAGTAAGTAGATTCGAGCTGAGCAAGCCCTTTACTTGGGTAAAATATCATTATTTCTATATTGATGGGTTTTCATGTCGGTTTTAGCGCTCTCATTTCTTGCCTCCTTATTGGTCTCCTTATGGGTAGTGAGATATAACCATTTGCATGGCCATCTCACAGCAGATTCTGATGTAACGAGTGTTCAGAAGTTCCATTTCAATGCAGTACCCAGAGTCGGTGGAGTGGGCATTGTTATCGGACTCTTAGTAGCCTTGGTTTGGCGTTATTTTGAAAATATATCCGTAGGTACTTTTGGACTACTATTATTAGTTAGTGCCTTGCCTGCATTTTTAGCTGGCTTACTTGAGGATGTCACTAAACGAGTAGGGGTGAAGTTTCGACTATTGGCAACAATGTTTTCTGCTATCTGTGCGGGTTACTTGCTTAATGGATGGCTTACATCCGTTCAGGTACTGGGGATTGATAATCTCTTATTGGCATATCCGGTTGTAGCAATTGCGATTACCTGTTTTGCTGTTGGTGGCGTGGCTAATTCTTTCAATATTATTGATGGCTATAACGGCTTATCTAGTATGGTGGCCGTCATTATTTTGGCGGGTATAGCTTATGTCGCTTTTTTAGGTGTCGGACTACCACATCATGATTGCATCGCTGGCTATGATTGGTGCGCTACTAGGTTTCTTAATATGGAATTACCCCCGTGGATTGATTTTTCTGGGGGATGGTGGCGCCTATCTCATTGGATTTTGGATTGCAGAGTTATCTGTACTTTTGACTGCTCGACATGATGAAGTTTCTAAATGGTTTCCGCTCCTTTTATGTATGTATCCAATCTTTGAGACGATCTTTACAATTTATCGTCGAGTTGTTTTGAGACGTGTTCATCCTGGTATGCCAGATGCCATGCATTTGCACCAATTAATTTATCGTAGAGTAGTGCAATGGTCTAAAGATTCTGATGAAACTTGGATTAAAACTCAGCACAACGCCATGACTTCGCCATACCTGTGGTTGCTATGTCTTATGGCAGTGATTCCAGCAGTATTATTTTGGCGTTACCACTTAGCTCTAAAAGCCTTTGCTTTAGTTTTTGCCATAAGCTATGTTTGGATTTACTGGGCTATTGTGCGTTATCAAGTGCCTGAATACCTGATTATTCGTCGAGATAGTAAATAGCCCCGATACTCGTTGAAGTAAGGACTGACAACTAAAGTAACTGCTTTCTAAGGGCTGAAAGTCCTTTCCTGATAGGTGTTGATGGACTTTGAGCCTAAGCTGATCTCGGTAAATTATTTCCGATTAAGCGGCAGGAGAAAGGTAATTTTACCAATTGAATATGTTTATAAAAGGGTCAAATTCTTCCGCATTGAGTTGGGCTCAATGGTTCTTGCTGCCTTATTACTGCTACTTGTAGTCTTTTAAATCTTTCGCTGTCTGAAGATTATTAAATAAATGCAAATGTAACTATGCAGTACGGATATCTCTAGTAGATTATGTTTCGGATTTTTATTGAATTGCCTGCGCTAAGGCACCAAACTCAAGAACAAATACGCAAAGAAAATAATCAAGTGAACGATGCCTTGCAGTAGGGTGGTCCTACCAATGGCTAGGGTCAGCGCCCCAATAAAGAGAGACACGTACATCAGGACCATATTGAGTTGACTGATGCCTAAACTCAAGGGGAGATCAAAGTAAATCGCAATGGCTGCCACCACCGGAATGGATAAGCCAATGCTGGCTAATCCAGAACCTAGGGCTAAGTTTAAACTACTTTGTAATCGATTGGCTCTAGCAGCCCTGACAGCGGCATAGCCTTCTGGCAAAAGTACTAAGAAAGCAATGGCAATACCCACAATTGTTTTAGGAGCACCAACGGCATTGACCCCTGCTTCAATCGCGGGACTCAAGGCCTTTGCCAGACCTACCACGGCAATGAGTGAGATCAAGAGCAGAACGCAGCTCACAGCGGTCTTGAGATTGCTTGGTTTTTCTGCATGGATAGAGCTATCGAGTTTTTGCTCTTCTACCGATGGTAGGTAGTAGTCACGATGACTGACTGTCTGAAAAAAGATAAATGCCCCATAAAGAGCAAAGGAAGCAATGCCTGCAAAAGCCAACTGGCTTTCAGTAAAGTCTGGCCCTGGGCTACTGACGGTTACTAAAGGGAGAACCAGAATAAAAGTTGCCAAGGCAGTTAGTACTGCTAATGCGGAATTGGTGCCTTCATTACGAAAGCTCATCTCGTAATGCTTGAGACCACCCATAAAAATACATAAACCAATTACCCCATTGATCACAATCATGACGGTAGCAAAGATGGCATCACGCGCTATGAATTCAGAGCCGGCTTGACCTGAGAGCATCATCGAAACAATCAGAGCCACTTCAATAATGGTGACGCTAATAGCTAGTACCAGTGTTCCATAGGGCTCACCCGTTTTATGTGCAATCACTTCGGCGTAATGCACCGCTGCTAAGACAGCACCAATCAACACAATTGCCATCAGGCCTATAAACCAGGATTGGCCAAGCAAATGGGTAAAGGAGAAGAAGGTGCTGGTCATAAATATCGAGGGCAGTTCAAGTCAAGCGTTCAGGCTTCAGTACCTATAAAAAATAGGTAAACACAATACATAATAGAAAACAAAAACATAAATACAGATACAAATGCTAAGTGTAGTAGAGCATAAAAAAAGAGCGAGGGTACATAAGTTACCCAAGACTTCGTGGTGAGAGCTTGTCTAAATTTATTGTAGATTTTAAGAGACCATAGGCGATTTCCTACAGGTAATTGCGCTTCGTCTGATAGTTCGGTTTAGCGGGTTACCGTATTCTGAACCTTGGCTTATGAACTCTCTGAGCTTAGTACATGTTACCTATCAAATACATTCATCAATACATTAGGGCATTCATGATCAAGCTCAGTCTCGTCAGGTTTGCTGTTATCGCGAACGTGCTGCTGGCATGGCGGCTACCCCGCTTTTAGGAGATCTCTAGTGGCAGATATCTTGACCCCATGCGATGGGACTATTCACGTTAGAGCCTTGGCGATTCCGAGTTCTGTAAACGTTCTCTTTGCTCGCCAGAAAGCAATAATAATTCCATTTGACAGATTCTGTTTTACAGAATATAGTTTCTTATGATTCGTTCTTTTGGATGCCAAGAAACCGAAGCATTGTTTTACAGCGAAGCGTCCTATCGCTTCAAAAATGTGGAGCGAGTGGCAAGGCGTCGCTTATTGCAACTACATGCAGTGACCCGCTTGGAGGACTTACGGATACCGCCCGGAAATAGGCTGGAATCCTTGCGTGGAGATCGAGATGGCCAATATAGTATTCGGATTAATGCACAGTGGCGCATCTGTTTTTTGTGGAAAGAGGATGGCGTTCACGGGGTCGAAATAGTGGATTACCACTAAGGAGAATGCAATGACAACACTACTCGAAGAAATTCACCCCGGAGAAATACTCCTAGAGGACTTTATGCGTCCGCTGGGCATTACCGCCCGACAGTTGGCCGCGGATATTGATGTATCCCCAAGCCGAATTAGTGAGATTGTGCATGGCAAGCGACCCATAAGCGCAGATACCGCCTTACGATTAGGCTTATTTTTTTCAATGGACCCACGCTTTTGGCTCAATTTGCAGTCGGAATACGATATGCGTGTTGCACAGCGAACATTAGAACAGCACATTAAGTCACGAGTACGCGTATTTCAAATGGCTGCTTAGTAGTGCACCCATTTGATTGTTTGGCCTTACTATAAAAAAAAGTGAGTTCAGCTGGTTAATGCGATCTCATTAATGCGATCTCTTTAATGCATTTGCCCACTTAGGGCAAATTCCCTCAAGGCGTTTCCGGGCGTAACGGTGCTTTTATAAAGCGGTCCACAGAGTGTATCGGCCATCATCATCGATAACTAATACTAATTATCAACATAATTTATTGCGCGGTATCCATCTAAATGATAACTAAACATATTCAAAATACCGATGGTGCTGCGATTGCTGGATTTGCAATACGTGACTTCATCTAGGTGATTTAACTCTTGCATGATGAAGCTTTCACTAACGCCTTGATTGAGCAGGATTTTGAATAGGTACTCAGGAAACAGATCGACTAAGTTTAATATAGGCGCTAGGGGAATCACAAGAGGAAGAAGGGTTCTTTCGTTCACAAACAGTGCAACTTGGGGCTTGGAGAAAATCGCTTTGGCATACCAAGCCCTAAAATATTGATTGTCTGCATTGTTGGTGTGCCAGCGCCTTTTGGCACTCGGTCCAGTAATTGTTTAGAGCAGTGTAAATAAAACATAGGAATTATCCTTCTCAGAGTGGATGCATTTTTGGAGTTTAAGGCAGATGATGATTGGCTCCATTGTTCTTAAAAAGCCCCCACAAAGATTGATTGTTACCAAACCACGTATTCAAGATGGTTTTTTCTATTAGTTAAAATTATGTTTTGCAAATAGCCCAGTCAATTTACGTATTTAATTTAACAAGGAGATCGACATGATGTAACTATCAAAAAGGAGTTTGTTATGTCACGTACAAAACGTAGAAAAAATCAGTTTCATGAATATGATTGGGTTTTAAAAAATTGGCAATACTTTGCTCTGGGTGGGCAATATTCTCGTCATGAGCCCAAATCACGTTTAGCTAAAAAAGCCATTGCTCTTTTTCATTCTGATAAAGAGGTCACCATGGGTGGTGCGGCACCACGCTGGTACCGCAAGTCATTTGATCATCGGCGACGCACCCGCAATAATCGAGCGATGAAAAATTGGCTTTGTAAGCCAGAAGTCGATCCATTATTTGAGGCATCTCACAAGCATGATGCTAATTACAGTTGGTGGTGATGAGGTGATGATGATGGGTGGTAATAAATAGTGATGCTTGGATGGCACCTAAAGAGCTTATTGGGTAAAAACTAAATAATGTTTCTTACTATGTACAAATAAGCAATTTTGTATATAATAAGAAACATTATGACTGACTTAGTACGTGACCAGCAAGCTGATCTGGGTGCCAAAATTGCCGCCCAAAGAAAAGCTTTGGGGGTGCGCGCTCAATCTGCTGCCAGGGCGGCAGGGATTTCTAGGGTGACCTTGCATCGAATTGAGAAGGGGGAGGCATCCGTTAGCTTAGGGGCTTATGTCAAGGTGTGTCATGCACTAGGACTCCATTTAGGCATTCTTGCTGTAAATGGTGGGCTAACACCTCAGCAACCCCAACATGAAACCCTATCGAATGGCTCCCATGTGCGGATTGCGGATTATCCACAATTGACCGCTTTAGCTTGGCAATTGGATCCTAATGCTCTGCTCACGGATGAAGAGGTAATAGGTATTTATGAGCGTAATCAGCGATTCATGGACCTCAATCAACTAGATGATCATGAAAGGTTGTTAATGCAAAGACTCATCTTGTCAAAAGGAATGGAGAATTTTTTTGTTTAGACGAAAACATCATCAACGCATTTCAGAAGTTCTGCAAAGACTAGATGATCAGTTATTAAGAGATCATGCTTGCTATTTTGGTGGCGGTACGGCGGTCGCACTAATGCATGATGAATATCGAGAGTCTGTAGATATTGATTTCTTAGTTTCAGATCTCGAGCATTATCGAGACCTCCGTGAATTACTAAGGGGACCGCAGGGTATTGCTGCAATAACCAAGAGTGGTAGAGAGTTGGTTTTAGCGCGTGAAATTCGTACAGATCAATACGGCATTCGGACAGCCATTAAGGTGGGTGATGCCCACATTAAATTTGAAATCATTTCAGAAGGGCGTATTGAATTCGATACTCCTGGAAAGCTGGACTGTATAGACAATATCGCCACTTTGACACGAGTAGACTTAACGGCCAGCAAGCTCTTAGCCAATGCTGACCGATGGAATGATGACAGTGTCTTTAGTCGGGATGTACTTGATCTGGCTATGATGAAGGTGAGTCAAAAAGAATTTCAAGCAGCACTTGCAAAAGCAAGGCCAGCTTATGGCGATAGTGTTCTGAATAGCCTGAGCAAATCCATAGACCGAGTATTAACAACAGAGGGCCTTCTAGAACGATGTATGACTACCATGAGAATTGATACACCTAAAGCGATACTTTGGCAAAACATAGAGCACTTAATGGGAGTAGCAGGGGTAGATTCAATGGGTGGAGGCAATGAATAAGCCCCCAAAGGGAGGCCCACTACAAAAAATTAGCCTTCTTGGCGCCAATTAATAAATCCCACCCTCACCTATATTTAACTTTTCTTTAGAGTTATATATTTATATAACAATTTGATTCTGAGAAGATTATGTGTATTACTTTTACATAACTTACGGAAGAAGAAAATACAGACAAATTTGAAAAAAGTAGGCAGTTCAGTGATGATGGCGGTTTCGCCTGCATTTTTAGAGGAGCTGAAAATAAGTTCGGGTTCAATGGTCGATGTTGCACTATTAGAGGGGCGCTTAGTAGTAAAGCCCATCACCAAACCTAAATATAAACTAGCTGATTTATTGGCAAAATGTGATGTATAAGCCAAAATGCCTAAAGGAGATAAGCAGTGGTTTGATTTTGCACCCGTTGGCAATGAGATCTTGTAATGAATCGAGGTGATATTTATTTAGTTTCTCTGGATCCCACTTCTGGGCATCAGCAAAAGTGAATGCGTCCTGTGCTCGTAGTTTCGCCAGGACCTTTTAATAACTTAACAAAGATGCCAATGGTATTGCCGATCACAACAGGTGCAAACTTTGCAAGAGTAGCTGGATATACAGTTGACTAGTTAGGCACTAAAACAGTGGGTGTGGCGCGATGCGATCAACTCAGGGTGCTAGACTTAGTGGCAAGAAAAGCAAAAAACTGGAGACTGTATCGGCCGACCTAATGGATGAAGTATTGGCCAAATTGGCTACATTGATTTCATAGAAAATTAATTCTGGAGCAGCTATATCGCTAGACTGGCTTATCTATTCAACCAAGTCAGATAAACAAACCTTAATTGGTAAATAGGGCTTTGACTAGAGACATTGCTAACTATTGGCATGAAAGTGCTAAAAATTAGCAAGTTAAAAGCTGTGTTCATTTAGAAATAGTCACGCGATGCCCTATCAACAAATACGAGGCAAAGTATTCCTCTTGATATTAACGACAGATGGTTCGCAATCACGCATCAATAAAGGGGTGGTTAACGATAAGGCTTTCAAACAACGCAGCTGCTTCAGAGATCAGATCCGGGTAGTATGAGGACGGATGAGCGCTGCATTAAGGCCGGATTGATCTCTTAAGCCAGCAGATCCCCCAAATTGCTTCATCAGAACACTCTGCATAAACATGATGTCTTGTGTGTCAATAAAGGGCATTACTTAGCAAGTTCTTTGTATAGATCCTCGAACTCATTGAGACTTTGCGCAAAACCGGCCAGTGCTTGACGATTCGGGGTGGAGGCACCTTTTTTATTTAGAAAATCGCGAAATGCTTCATCTAATACTGAATGAAATTTACGACCTTCTATTTTGGCAATTTGGCGTAGGGCACTCAAAATCTCTGGGTTTGCTTGAGATGAGAATTTACTCAGATCAATGGTTCCCATACTATTTTTTCTTTCCTCAGTATTTTTAATACTTTAAAGCCCGAGCTCTCGATAACGCCGATACAGGTTTGCAATAGCAGCAAAACCTAGCACCACTATCAAAACAGCTAGAAGATAATCCGTAGTGAAAAAGCGGAGCGCGCTAAACACACCTATCTGAATTGCCACTGCAGCGGCAATATAGGTAGCAATGACGCCCAGCACCACCCACTTAAATTGGGGAATAAATGCCCCCAGTGTTATGGCCACGAACAGTAAGATGAGCTCAGAGATGAGTTGATCTGCAGTTTCAAAAACACGATTTGTAAATTCAGGAAAGATTATTTTTCCCAAAACAGCAAACAGCAAAATAGCGACGAGCACGGCAATATTGAGCTTTGCCTTGCTAAAGATAGTGGTGAGTGGATGATTCATGTAACTAGTCAGCCAGCACTGCCATTAAAAACCAGTGTCATACCAATCCAGAGAACAATAAAAGCCACCAGGATAGTGATACCGATTTTCTTCAGAAAGTATTCCAAGGTATCCATATAGGCTTGATCATTTTTGCCAAAGTACCGATCAAAGTTTTTCCAGACATAACGGCCAATGAGGAGGGGAAGAAGTATCGCCACAATCCCAAAAATAATTGTCATAGTGTTATCCATTTAAACCCCATTCTCTTTTGGCTTATTCGCTAGCCTATTGATTACATCAAAAACTAAGAATACCTGTTTTAAAAGTCATCCTATCAACTCATCATGGTTTTTGTTGATGCTTGTCGGTTCTTATTCGTTCTTCTTGGCCATTATTGATGCTTGCCCGTTCTTATTGTTGCTTATGCCTTCTTATTGCTTTCTATTGCCCCTCATCTCATTTCTTCTCTGAATGCACCTCAGGAGGCATATGTGATTTATGGGCTGGATATGATGTAGGGATACCAGCATTGAATTAGAAGTAAAGGCCTGAGGCGATAGGTTTCCATTAAAATAATAAAAACGCTCATATGCTAACTAATTGAAACGCTATACAGATGAAAAAAACAGACCTCTATAAGAACCTAGGCTTAGCAACCGCTCAGCGGATGAAAAATGCTGCCAAAGTACCTAAGCCTGGAACAGCAGAAGAGGTAGCTAAGACCAAGAAAGAGTTGGCAAGCACCAATCCCTTACTCGCCTCTTTAATAGGTAAGACAAAAACTACTACGAAGCCAAAGTAAGCTGCACCCAGATGGTTTTATTAAAAGCTAAAAATAATTGAAGCCATCATCCTCACTTTTATTAATTGACTTTTTAAAGGTCTTTGCTGCCGTTCTGATCATTGCCCATCATCTGTCGAATTATGGGCAGATAGCCCAAGATGCAATGTTAGTCCTACCCAATACCATGTCCTTTTTGTTTGAGTACGGGCGCTACGCAGTCCAAATATTTTTAGTGCTAGCGGGCTATCTCGCAGCGCAATCCCTTAGCCGTTTTGCCACCATTGCTTTTAGTAGTAAGACTCTATTGCGGGTAGTGATCAATCGCTATCTCAGATTAGTTGCTCCCTTTATTGCTGCACTCATACTGACAATGGCCTGCGCTTGGCTTGCTCGGTTTTGGGTTGCTGATGAGTTTGTGGGTGAGACTGAAACACTCGGTCAGTTTGTAGCGCATCTGTTCTTTATTCAAGGTATCTTGGGTTTAGAGTCGATTTCTGCGGGAGCTTGGTATGTCGCTATAGATTGGCAACTCTATTCTGTTCTTGCCATTCTGCTGATTTCTTTTTCTGCTTATCAGGTCGTAATTTGGATATTGGCGATAGTGGCTGTTGCCTCACTCCTATTTTTTAATCGCTCTAGTGCTTACGAAGCCTATTTTATTTACTTCATTGGGTCTTATAGCTTGGGTGTATTGGCTTATCTTGCCAAAAATTACCCTGACCTCAGAGTTGCACGCTTAGCGAAATTTGCCCTCATGGCCATTGGTGTTCTGATTGCACTCTCTTCCTTTCAGGAAGTCTGGTTACGCAATTACTTAGCTTGGTTTGTAGCGCTGATATTACTCATATGGGGTAATACACCTTACCCAGTAATAAATAGCGCTAAACAGTCATTACGAGCAAAACTACTAAAAGGGATGCAATGGGGTAGTCAACGTTCTTACTGTGCTTTCTTAATTCACTTTGCTTTTATCTTACTAGCCAATACGATCTATATTGCTTTGGGATGGCATGCTTATGAAAGCGGCAGTATCGCCATAGCGCTCATGATCGGTGTATTGATTTGCAGTACTGTTGCAGCTAACTATTTGTATCGTTGGATAGAGTTACCAGCGATGCGCTTAAAGATCTAATACTAAAACCTACTCCTCAGTCTGGTTTTACGAAGGTGTAAAGTATGAGATAGAACTCAGCGATCTTCTTGATGAAGCAATCTGAATCTTTTACGCAAAAGACCAGACTTTGAACCAACCCTAAAAATTATGACAATAGTACTAATAAATATTGATTCTGAAAAACCGAGCTCTTTGAAAAAAGGCAACATTGATCTAGTGCGAGTGGATACCACTTCAGAGCAAGATATTGCAGCTCAAATAATTGCTGATGAACAAGAATTAATTCTGGATGCAGCCAAGTTTGCTCTCAAAAAATGAGAGTAGTTTCATTTTGAAAAGCAAATGCAAAATAAGTTAAACAATATCAAAATACCTAGACCAATCATTAACCATGACGGCGAGGTGAGACATCTATCTGCCCAAGACCTGAAGCTCTTTAAGCCCGCTAAAGATATTTTGCCTCTTGAATTATTTAAGAGCTTAGTGGATATGAATAAAACCGCGAGTGGCAGATCTCGTTTAAAAAAATAAGCCTAGTCTCACCTAGCTAAATACCCATATCTTTCAAAACACGAAAGATCTCACGATAAGCCTTAGGTGGCTTATTCATTTCTTTTTCTTTACGCGCATTACGAATCATCGTCCGCATGTTCTGAATATCCATATCGGGGTATTGCTCAATCATCTTCGTAAAGGCGGCATCATCAGCTACTAAACGATCACGGTAGGATTCTAAAAAATGAAGTTTGGCTGTCTCTGCTTTACTGACTCCTTGAATGGCATCTAGACGTTTTTGAATAGTCGCTAATTCTTCGTCATCTAAAAAGCGCATGAGCTTGCCAAGATATTGCTTATGGCGGCGGATGGCCTCAAAACTCTTGATTTTAGGTGTTTCTGCAATGGCTACTTTGATAGCTTCATCCATAGGGATGGACTTGAGACCATCACTACTGAGCGAAGCCAGAACCTCGGCTAGTTTCTGACGCTCCGTCATCTGGCGCTTTAGCTCTGATTTGCTTGGGCCCGCGTCCAAATCTTCTTTCTTGGGCGTCCGGTTTTTCTCATTAACGTGCATAAATCTATTTTAGACGGATATCGTCAATAATCAATTTTAAACTTAGTCTAGCTCTTGCTTGAAGCGCTGAAGGTCACCAGTTGCAAAAAACTGACTTCTACCTACAACTGTTTTTGGTATCAATTTTCCTGACTGTACATGGCGACGAAAAGTTGGCATAGAGATTTCAAGATATTGAGCTGACTCTTCCGCAGTAAAAGTGTCATTCTTCAAATTGCCAAAAACCTGTTCATCCGTAAAGTCATTTTCTCTAAATGCATTTGTAGCAATTAATGCGAAGAATTTAATGCGCTCCTTTGAGGGCATTTTCTTCACCTGATTAAACATATCTTTTGCTGTTATTGTCAAACCCATTTTTTTCTCCCACGCGCTATTCTTGGCGTAAATATTGTTTTAAGTCATCATAAAAGTTCTCGTGACTACCTACTTTATAAAAGTCAATCCAAATTATCTCAATCTTGCTGTTTACTCTGCATCGATATGCCATTAAATATTCCTGCCCATCAAAACGAAACTTATGAATAAAAATTCCTTTTAGGTCTCCTAATTTAGGTTCGCCTAAATTAGGATTATTGCTTATCCTCGTTACATTATCTTTAATGGCGAGTTTAAGAGGCTTAATTGCTTTCTTAACAAAGTGGGTGAAAGGTCGTTTGTAGTTAATTTGCATGATCTAATATTAGATCAAATTTGATTCTATATCAAATCAACAAATATGACAAGAATTACCAATCTTTGCAGTATGGTGAATAATAAGTACTCAGTTTTCAGCTCTCCAAATAGATATATGACTAGTACAGCCCAGCCTAGCGTTTATGACTACATCATCATTGGTGCAGGTAGTGCTGGTTGCATGCTAGCTAAGCGTCTGACTGAGAACCCCAGTAAGCGGGTACTCTTGATTGAGGCGGGCAAAAATGATCATTACATTTGGATTCATATTCCGGTAGGTTATTTGTATTGCATCGATAACCCTAGAGCAGATTGGCGTTTTAAGACCGCTAATGAACAGGGCCTGAATGGCCGCTCTCTCTTGTATCCTCGTGGACGGGTTTTAGGTGGATCTTCATCGATTAATGGCATGATTTATATGCGCGGCCAAGCAAGTGATTACACATCTTGGGTGAAGGTAACCGGTGATGAGGCTTGGTCTTGGGAACATGCGCTACAACGCTATAAGCAATTTGAGGATTACCATGGCGGAGCTAATGTATGGCATGGTAAGGGTGGTGAATGGACTGTTTCTAAACAACGTTTACGTTGGCCCATCATGGATATCTTTAGGCAGGCTGCGATAGAGGCAGGCATACCAGCATCAGATGACTTTAACCAAGGTGATAATTTTGGGGTGGGTTATTTTGATGTCAATCAACGTAAAGGCTGGCGCCTCAATACTGTGAAAGCCTTTTTAAGGGATGCTGCTCAGCGACCCAATCTCACGGTACTCACTGAGGCAACTGTTAATAAGCTACTGATTGATCCGGTCAGTAAAGAATGCCTCGGTGTGCAATACATTAAAAATGGCAAAACACAATCTGCGTTCTGCAATATTACCCAGCAAGGTGAAGTGATCTTAAGTGCGGGTGCAATTGGCAGTGTGCAAGTTTTAGAACGTTCTGGCATTGGTGCTGCAGCCCATCTTCAGAGCTTAGGTATTCCGGTGATAGCAGATTTACCGGGAGTAGGTGAGAACTTACAAGACCATTTGCAATTACGCATGATTTATCAGGTCAAGGGTATTAGCACTCTCAATACCAAAGCCAATTCTCTTTTTGGAAAGCTGATGATTGCACTGGAGTATCTGTTCAAGCGCTCTGGACCGATGTCGATGGCCCCCTCACAGCTTGGTGCATTTGCCTATAGCTCGCCAGATCAGCCCTCAGCCAATGTGGAATATCACGTACAGCCCTTATCCCTTGAAAAGTTTGGTGAAGACTTGCATGCCTTTAATGCGATTACTGCCAGCGTTTGCAATATACGCCCGACCTCACGCGGCAGTGTGCACATTAGTGCCGCCGACCCTAAGGCACCACCCGTGATTGCCCCAAACTACTTATCTACTGTTGAAGATCGTCAGGTAGCTGCAGAGTCATTGCGTCTCACCCGCAAGATTATGGAGAGCCCCGCATTAAAACCTTACTCCCCAGATGAATACAAACCCGGTAAGCAGTACCAAACCGATGCAGAATTAATTAAAGCAGCGGGGGATATTGGGACGACGATTTTTCATCCGGTAGGAACTTGTAAAATGGGACGAGCAGATGATCCTATGGCCGTGCTGGACTCTGAACTTCGGGTCAGAGGTATTGGGCATCTGCGAGTGGTTGATGCCTCAGCCATGCCTACTATTACCTCCGGCAATACCGCCGCACCCACGATGATGATTGCACAGCGCGCAGCAGAACTGATTACCGGTGCTTAATCTCCCAGCTGATAGCACTCATCATAGAAAGCAGCATCATCAACTGCCAGCCAGCCACCTCCTACTCGCTTTAGTCATCGTCGCAGTGTGGGGCACCAACTTTGTTGTGATGAAAAATGCCCTCAGTACTTTCCCGCCGTTTTACTTTGCAGCACTGCGCTACTGTTTTGCTTTGTTGCCTTTAATCTTTTTTCTGCCTCGCCCACAGGTCTCATGGACCAATCTTTGTGTGTATGGAATAGCCACCGGAGTGGGGCAGTTTGGGGTGCTGTATTACGCAGTCCATAGTCAGATCACGCCAGGCTTAGCCTCTTTGGTCGTGCAAACCCAGGTGTTCTTCACTATTGGCTTTGCGATGTTTTTTGCTAAAGAAGGTCTTAAGCGCTATCAAGCAGTCGCTGTTGCTATATCGATGACGGGCTTGTGCATCATTGCTATTCATACCGATGCCACTACAACCGTTTTAGGTATTGCTTTGGTGGTATTTGCAGGACTATCGTGGGGGATTGCCAACACAGTGAGTCGTAAAGCGGGCTCGATCAATATGCTGTCTTATGTGGTGTGGGCTAGTGCGTTTTCAATCCCGCCGCTACTACTTATGGCTGCAGTCTTTGAAGGGGGTGCAGCCCACTTATGGGATGTCACCTTGACTGCGCCGCTCAATGCTTGGATTGCGGTGTTTTGGCAATCCTGGGCCAATACCCTGTTTGGTTATGCCGCTTGGGCTTGGCTGCTATCTAAACACCCTGCAGCACTGGTAGCACCCGCTCCTTTACTAGTGCCTATTTTTGGCATGGGCGCCTCTACCATTTTTCTAGATGAATCCTTACCCGCTTGGAAATTAATGGCGGCAGGTTTGGTGATTACCGGCCTGATGGTGAATCTCTTTTGGCCTAGCCTGCGCGCAAAAGCCTCATAACTATTTAAGATCCCTAAAGCAGTGCAATTGCTTCACGAATCAGTAAAGCCCGATAGACCATATAGAGGCCAACACCAACAAACCCCATCAGAAAGAGTTTGGGAACGAGACTACCTTCACTCACCAACGCAGAATTAAGTAAGCCAATTGCAACTGCCAAAAAGAAGAGGGCACCTAGGGCAAGTATGAGCCAGTTCTCAGCGCCTCGGACATCTTGCGTTTGATTGGCGTAAGCAAGTACCTGAAAGACATTTCCTTTGGGATAGCCTGACACAGCCAGCACATCCCCTTGGTGGATAGTCATTGGACTAGAAAATTGAGCTACGATGGCACGGTCATCTAAATTAAATTGAGCAATATAGAAGCGTTGAAAATAGATTGCTGAATCATCATTCATTGGTTTCTCGGGATTGACGTACTCTAGTAGCTCATGATTTAACTTACTTACTGTTCCGGAAAGTACGCTCACTTTGCTATTAAATAGGGTGCTAGGTTGAATGGTCATGAGTAAAGCTCCAAATAGGCCAAAACAAAGAATGTCTCGTCTTTACAGGACATGTTCATATGTTTGGGCGGAAGAGTTACTAGACTAAGTGCAGTTCCACTCTCTTGCCTAGGGCCGCTGCATACTTTCTGAGGGTACTTAGACTTGGGGAATGTTTTCCGGTGGCTAAGGCACTTTCTAATCTAGCAATGGCAGGCGCTTGTGTTCCCATACGTTTAGCAATTTGGGCTTGAGATAGCCCCGCTTCTTTTCTGGCGGTAAGAATCTCATCCAAAATTGCAAACTCCTCACGATTGAGTTTATCCACCTCGGCTTTAACGGCCGAATTCTTAAGCATCTTGCCGACCATTTGTTTGTGTGTCAGAGTTTTGCTGCTTTTATTGATTTTTATCGTCATTTCCTCAACTCCTTCATGCGTTGCTTGGCAAGTTTTAATTCTTTATCTGGGGTCTTTTGCGTCTTCTTGATAAAACTATGGAGCATGATAATTTCTTGTCCAACCATTGTGCAAAAGAAAACCCTCGCAATACCCTCGGCACCCTTAAGCCTTAATTCAAATAGACCACCGCCAAAAGAATCAGTATGCGGCAAGCCTAAATTAGGACCATACTCCATCATTCGATTAGTTAAGCCAATATAACGGGCTTGTAGTGTTGCAGGCAAACTCATGATGTCTTCTTGAACTTCTTGGCTGTAATAAAGGATTGAATAGACCATGTGTATATGATAACAAATTTGTTACTATTGAGCAAGATAATATTGTGTTTTAAAATATGATTAGATTTAGCCCTACGCTTCTAAGAGCTTAACTAATGCCCCGCTTTTACTGGGTACTTTCTCATGCCGGACAGAAGGTGGCACTTGACAAAACGTACGCTTTTACGTACTATATAGTGAAGGAGTGAGACGATGACTACATTAACCGCAAGTGAAGCGCGAGCCGGTCTTTACCGTTTGATTGATCAAGCGGCGGAGTCACACAAGCCGATAGTTATTTCTGGTAAACGGGCAAATGCTGTTTTAGTTTCCGAAGAGGATTGGAGTGCTATTCAGGAGACGCTTTACCTTTTGGCCATTCCTGGAATGCGTGAATCAATCAAAGACGCCATGGCCGAGCCTATAGCTAAGAGCAAAAAGGTACTGAAGTGGTGACTTGGAGTTTGGCTTATTCTAAATACGCTATAAAAGACGCTAAAAAATTATCTGCCGCAGGCCTGAAAGATAAAGCAAAGGCATTACTAGATATTTTAGAAGTAGACCCTCTACAAAATCCCCCGCCTTATGAAAAGTTGGTAGGTGATTTGAAAGGGGCATACTCACGCAGAATTAATATCCAACATCGCCTGGTTTATGAAATCTTTCGTAAAGAAAAGATAGTTCGTATTTTAAGAATGTGGACTCACTACGAATAATGAAGATTTGGATAAATCTCAGCCTAAATTAGCCGAGAGCCAACAGTCCTTTAATAAGCAAGCTTCCAGCAATCAGGAAGGTAAAGATAGCAAAGATCAGCTGAATACGCGAACCACCTAATTTTTTCCCGAGAAGTTGGCCGAGTAATAAGCCCAATAAGGCAGCTATAGAGAAGGGTGCAGCCAGGGCTATATTCAAGTTACCTGATAGCGCTGAAAAGAGGGCGCCACCACCTGTAATGATCGCCAGCACCCCAAGAGAGGTAGCCACAATCGACTGAATAGGAAGGTCGGTATAACGCTTCAGAGCGGGGACGATAATAAATCCACCACCAACGCCCAGTAAGCCAGACAAAAAGCCTGCAAGGCTACCCGCAAATAGCAGTGAGCGCGCACAAGGCATAGTCCATGTCAGCTTTCCGGCGGCGGGGTTTACTAAACACGGGGGAGGCTTTCGGAGTGGCTCGACGATACCCATGATGTCATTACGAGCTTGCATCAATAATCGTACAGCAACAAATAGCAAAATCAGGCTAAACAAAATCTGTAAAGGCGTATTCGGAATCTGTGGCGCAATCCATAAGCCCAATGGTGAGAGCGCTAAACCAAAGATCGCCATAAAACCTGCTGCTTTGTAGCGCAAGGTTTTGCTCTTAAGCCCCATGATGGCTCCGATGCATGAAGCAAGGGCAACTGCACAAAGGGCAATGGGTGCAGCTTGGGCTACTGAAAGATCTAAGAAAAAGACCAGTAGTGGTACCGAGAGAATGCCTCCACCTGCACCAGTGAGACCCATTAGGACCCCCACCAGCATACCTAGTGCAGGACCTATGAGGTTGGAGTATTCAAGTGCGGGTAAGGCTTCCATTGCTAGTAATTTTATATTAATATAGTATATAAATATATATAGCAATATAAAATATTAATGACTTATAAGTAACTCCCTCAACATGAAGCATAGGAACGATTGTGACTACCCCAGCCTTGGCAGTGATTCAACACTTTTTTGATCCAGCAACCTGGACCTATACCTATGTTGTCTATGAGGGTGATGGCAGTCCCTGCGTCATCATTGACTCGGTATTGAACTACGACCCTAAGTCGGGCAGAACTACAACGACTTCAGCAGACGAGGTGATTACATTTGTGAAGCATCATCAGCTCACGGTCAGTTGGATTCTAGAAACCCATGCCCATGCGGATCATTTAACTGCAGCCCCTTACTTGCAAGAGCAATTAGGCGGTAAGCTGGTGATTGGTGATCATATTACCCAGGTGCAAAGTGTCTTTAAAGGCGTCTTTAATTTAGATGCGCAATTTGATACCCAAGGCAAGCAGTTTGATCGCTTACTTAAGGAGGATGAGTCCCTTCCTTTTGGCCATCTCAGCTTAAAAGCGCTCTATGTACCTGGCCACACACCAGCATGTATGGCTTATGAAATTGGGGATGCTATTTTTGTAGGCGATACCCTATTTATGCCTGATGTGGGCACCGCACGCTGTGATTTTCCTGGTGGAGATGCGGCAGCGCTGTATCGATCTATTCAGAAGATATTTTCCTACCCAGCACAAACCAAACTCTATATGTGCCATGACTACCCACCTGCAGATCGACCTCCAGAGTTCATGACCACGGTAGGTGAAGAAAAAGCGAAAAATATTCATGTTCGGGATGGGGTAAGTGAAGAGCAGTTTGTCCAGATGCGTACCGCCCGAGATAAAACTTTAGAGATGCCCACCTTAATTCTGCCGTCTATTCAGGTAAATATTCGGGCGGGTCACTTTCCTGAGCCAGAGAGCAATGGAATTGCTTACTTAAAAATTCCATTGAACGCAGTGTAAAAACATAATAAAAATCAATAGATGGCTACCAATATGAAGCTCACCATTTCTAAAACAGAACTTAAAAAGATGCAGTCTTCTGCGGATGAGGCTTGCAAGCTGATGAAAGTCTTATCCAACCGTGATCGCATGATGCTCTTATGTGAGCTTGGCCAAGGGGAAAGATGCGTCAGTGAATTAGAAACAGCACTAGATATACATCAACCTACCCTCTCTCAGCAGTTAACAGTGCTTCGTCAGGGAAAGCTAGTCAAGACACGCAGAGAAGGAAAGCAAATTTACTATTCACTTGCTAGCCAGGTAGTGGTTTCAGTCATTAGCTTGCTCTATAAGCACTACTGCAAGCGGTAAAACATATTTACAGTATCACTTACAAAGAGGAGTTCATGATGAAATGTAACGTCGGCGGTATAGATCGTATTGTCAGAATCGCAGCAGGACTATTGCTGATTGCATTAGCAGTAAGCGGGATGATTGGGTGGTGGGGATGGCTCGGGATAATTCCTTTGGCTACGGGAGTCTTTCGATTCTGCCCAGCCTATCCATTACTGGGCCTGAGTTCTTGCCCGAAGTAAATAGAAGACCCTATTAAGAAGCCGAAATGAAACTAGCGTATTGAGTCTCTATGAGCTCAATGCGCTAGTATTTTTATCTTTGCGGATAAAAACACCATGCAGTAAAAAAATAGTAAAGAATATAAGGCCAATCACCCAGTGGCTTGTAGTCACAGATTCACGGATTGGTTCGGGGCCGTAATAGAGTAGAGCGCCAGAGCAACATAAGGCCATTAGAAAAGTCAGTTGACTCATGCCACTCCAAAACTTTTTCTTCGATTTGAGGCCAGCCTTCAAATGGACTGGCAGGACAGAGCCTAAAGCTGCTGTAGCGATGATGGCGGTGACCCCGTGCCAGGCTAATATCGCATGCGACCCCAATAAACTGCGCTGAATATAAAACTCATGACCCAATAAATAAGCAATTCCGGTCATGGAGCAACTCAGCATTCCTATTAAGACAAAATGCCTTTGCCAGTTCGGCATTTTTCCTAGGCGGTTTCGGGTAGTCATACGGATATAGCTCTAGTTTTACTGTGCCATTACTGCGATCGCCTGCGCTGAAAACTTAGCTAGACAAGGATGGGTGGTATTTCCAGAGATCGCAATGACTTTGGTGAGAGCATCTGCATAAATACATTCCTTCGCAATCACAGAATACGATGGTGAAAAATCAATTAATTGCTGACTACTGGGATGAACCATATAACTCAATGACTGAGATGCTCTTCTTGCAAAGTACAAGCTGCTAGTAGCAATCGCCCCTTCTTGTAATGCACCCAAGTGAAAGAGTTCATGGGGCTGCGCTGGGTTTCTGATATGAATAGCTTGGGCTTGGTTTCCAAAGACACGAAAATCACCACCGGCATTGACAGAACCCTGTTCAATCCCTTGGGCTTGTAGGGTCTGCACAGCCACGTCGACAGCAAAGCCCTTGGCTATGCCACCAAGGTCAAGGCATAGTGGCAAATCAGAGTGAACTAAGTGGGGCTCCATAAATTGAATATGTTCGATGCCACCAAACACATGTTCTTTATGGCAGTGCTTTGGAAGGAGGCCAGCCTCTACGAGGCGCTGCCCAACACCACAATTAAAGATGCCTATTGATTCTCTATGAACGGCTTGTGCCGTACTGAGAACTTGCGCCGTCCAAGGATGAATGCGAACAGGCTTTACATGACTGTCTCGATTGATCCTATATAGCTCACTATGAGGATTATGAAAACCCATCAGTAGCTGCACCTGCGCCATACTATCAAAAGCCTGCTCGATAGCATTGCTACAGACCGCTTCATCTTCAACGGTAATTTCTACAAAGGTACCGAGGAGCGGTTTACAGCGGATCATTTTTTCGTAGTTGCTGTTGCTGTAGCTGCAACTGCTGTTTTATGGGTTAGAGTGTCCTGCTTCAAGGCTAAGTCAAATAAGACCGTAACCCGTTTCACACCATCGGTTAAATGTTTGCAAGACAAGGTAGCTCCACCAATATTCTGAATATCTTGCTTGAGCTTGATGGGGTCTGCTGCTGTTTTACCAATAAATTGTTTGCGCCATTGCGCTTCAGCAACCTCATAGCCATAGGATTCAACGTATTCCAAAATCTCTACCCCGATGACGGTACCCGTAGGGCTGAGGGCTACGGCGTAGGTGATCATTTCATGTTTACCCACAACCTCATCGACGATGAACCAGCTGCCATCTGCCGATCTCCAAATCAGATTGCCCTGAAATGGGTGGCGAATACTAGAGGCAGCCCGCATTTTGTCCTGCAAGCTATCGGTGACGATAATGGGATTTTTGACCAAGCCTACATTAGGTAGTAGTAGCTTTTGTGCTTGCTCAATAGAGACATAAATCTTGGCATGAGCCACAAGGGGTGCACTCACGAGCGCGAGCCCCGTAATGAGCAAGGGGTTGGGTTTCCAGTTCATGCTGTTCTATGTAGTTTCAATTTAGTGGAAAGCCAACTTTGACAATGAACTCATTCACAGAGTGACTATCCCATACACGGGCGTTAGAGCACTCCGCTTCACCACCACCCATACAAGTGCCCCCTTTGAGTTGGTAGCGCCACGCACCAGTGACCCACCAGTCTTTAGCGGCATAGTGCATATTTGGACCAACAAAGGTAGCGCGTTGCACTTGATTGCGTAAATTCAATTCAGAATAATCATTATGAAAGCGTGCCTCTACACCCGCAGACCATTTGGGTGCAAAGCGATAACTTGCCCCCACCAGAAAATCCAACGTCGACTCCGGCACATTGCCATTCTCAACAAACTTCAAGCGCTCATTAGCGACCACCACGTTTCCGG
Source organism: Polynucleobacter antarcticus (assembly GCF_013307245.1). Classification (NCBI taxonomy): domain Bacteria; kingdom Pseudomonadati; phylum Pseudomonadota; class Betaproteobacteria; order Burkholderiales; family Burkholderiaceae; genus Polynucleobacter; species Polynucleobacter antarcticus. The sequence continues at coordinate 735,503 of NZ_CP028941.1, read as the reverse complement.
CCAAAATGAGGCGATCATCAATAAAGTTCGATTGCAGTAATAAGCGGGCTTCAATCTCATTTTTGTTTCTGCCAATGGTCGGTTCGAGGTATAGCCCCACTCCCACGGGTGAAGTTACCGGATTGGTAATGCGGTAAATGGCTTCCAATGAAGCGCCCTCGATGCCACTCTTTCTAAAAGGGGTGGCGGGATCATGACTAGAGGGCACGCCATAACCCCCTGTACAACTAGCGCTTTCTCCACAGGCTTCAGGGTTCGTGTAGTTCTGACTGGCATTGGTGTAATAAGAATTAATGTAACCCGCAATCTGCAAGTCATTGGTCAAGCCATATTCCAATTCCGTTCTGGCAGTCCAGGCATCGTAAGAACCCGCTGCTTGTTGTTTATTTAGTTGCAGCCGTTGTTCAAATTCAAGCTTACCTTTGGGTTGTAGGTCTAAGGTGTAGATCCAACCAAATACGCCTTCACCGGCATGGGCAAAAGAGAAGTGGAGAGCAGCTGCCAATACGAAGCTAAAAGCAATGAGTCTTTTGATATTGAATTTCATGGTGCCTTGAAAGGGGTTGAAAAAGAAGCTAACAGAATGTGAACATCGTTTTTCTCAATTGAGAATGATTCTCAATATACAGTAAATAAGAATGATTATCAATTAAACTGTAAGACCCTTTTACGTCTAATGTCAGCCAAGCTTGTAAGATGCACAGCTATGAACCCAGCTATGAACCCAGATATCCTTGAAAAGTTGGTAACCATGAAGATGCCTTTTGGCAAGCATGCTGGGCGCGCATTAGCTGATCTGCCTGGTAACTATTTAGCGTGGTTTGCACGCGAGGGATTTCCGAAGAGCGAGCTAGGGCAATTGTTGGAGCTGATGCACACCCTGGATCACAATGGTTTACGTGGCTTGTTGGCACCTATTCAGAAGGCGCATGGGATGACATCCCGTTTACGTGAAAACGACTAATTTATTTGGTGGGTACTAAAGGAACTGTTGAGTCTTTGGAATCTGCTGGCTCACCAGATCCAATTAGCAAATGAAAATCAATCCCAATTTTTTGCATCAACTCCGCATAGGAAATCAGAGGGCTGACTTGCGCCTCATTGGTGTTCTCTATCCAGTAAGCCCATGCATCTTTTTTAATGGGGTCATAGACCAACTTATATAGGTGAGAGGGAATAGTGACCTTACTGATGCCTATGCTGCCTAAGCTTCCGTACGAACCCGTAAAGACATAAAGATCCCCTGCCGCACGTTTGGCATACATGCGGGTAGGCTCTTCAACCCGCTTGGCCCAGATGCCCTGATTATTTTGTGGGGCTTGCGGCATCATGTTCGCCAGAGAAAATGATTGAGCCATACCCCGTTCGCGGGTCATATCACCAGCGGGTACGTTATGCCCTCGGTCATAACCACTGCCACGGTAATCCGCGAGCAAGGCACGCTCACGTAAGGGCAGTCTTGCCTCCTCATAGAACTGATTGGTACGTCTTGGGCGCTGACCCTCTAGCGCTCGACCATTGAGTTTTTCCACGGTATAGATTGGTTTTTTATCTGTGGGCGAGTACAAAATCGCAAAGTCATCAAAACAAAGGTCTCTGCCTACTTGGACGCTACTAGGAACCTGCTGACCTGGAAAGAGGCTCTTGCATTGATCAAATAGTGCATGAGCACTCAGGGGAAGGCTAAGCGCTATGAATAAGAGGGGGTGGGTGAGCCATTTCATGTAATGACAGTGTAGGGGAGCATGGGGGTGGTTACTCAACTTGGGCCCACTGTTACTACAAATTAACTCTCTTAATAGGCTTTCTTAATAAGCTCTCTGAATAATGACTTAGCCATTCAACAAGTTTGGAAACATTAGCTGTGAAGCTAGTACTCATCAGGGTTTAACCGCATTAGAGATTAAAACAAGAGACAAAAGCAAAGATTAATAGAGAGTAAAAATGACTTGATGAGAAGGCAAAAAAGATGCGCTCTAAAGTCTCCATCAAACACTACCGGTAGAAATAAAGCACAGGTTACACACTAGATGTATGGGTCAAGCACCGTTTTTTTGAGAGCCAAAATAGAAAAAAAGACGGATTTTCAGGTCTTTCTTATAGTGTGGAATAAGTCCTTACTAACTTTCCTAAGTAATTGAATATAAACAAATAAATGTGTGGCTGGATATCCAGTGACAAGGTAAAGTCCGTAACAAGATCCAAAAGTTATGTAAATCTATTCCTTTATGCTTGACTAGATATAAGAACCTTCATAGGATGACGCATGTTTATTACTTATTGCAGTGCAACATAGATTGGTTTCTTTAATTTATGGAGTGGTGCAAGACCAAGAATGATTAAATGTTTTTTAAATAATGTCAGCAACTTTCCAGGATCGCATTCAGCAATTACTGGCGCTAAGTTACTTCTGACGCACACCTTATCTCCGATATATCGGGTGATGAATGGCCTGCTGGCCTTAATGGTTTTTATGGTTGTTGGGTTTTGGCTTTCAGGAAACGGTACACAGGCAGGTGTTTTTGATCTCGCTAGAATCTTGGTGCCCGAGGAAGCCCGTCAGATAGTTTGGCAAAGCGGCGCTGGCATGCTTGATCAATACCAGGAAGCTACCCCTCAGCAGCAGAAGATTGCTTTGTTAATGCCCTCCGTAGCCCATGCTCAAGTCAGACCCATTTCTCATCTGTCAGATCGCATCCCCACATCCAAAATAGATCCACAAGCGCAAGACTCTAAGTTAATGGTGTCGGTACGTAATCAACGCGCTGTTGCTGACTTTTTTGAGAAAAAATACAACTTGGATCGTACGAAGATTGAAGAGTACGTATCCAATGCGGTATTCATTGCAAACGAAGTCAATATTGATCCCGTACTATTGCTGGCCGTGATTTCCGTTGAATCGAATTTCAATCCAGCTGTTAAGAGTCACGCTGGAGCAGAGGGATTAATGCAAGTGATGACCTTAATTCATAAAGATAAGTACGCCTTGTATGGTGGCATCGGCGATGCTGTTAAGCCAGAAGTCAATATTCGGGTGGGGGCATATATCTTGAAGCATTTAATCGCCAATGCCGGCTCACTACGCAATGGCTTGAAATACTATGTGGGTGCTGCTAATGCTGAGCATGATGGCGGCTACGCTGATAAGGTGATCGCCGAAAGAGATCGTTTGATTGCCCTGTGTCAAACAGTGCCATCGAATAAGTTGACTCTGAATGGTAAGGATTTACGCTCTTAAGATTTGCAGCAGGAACGCATAAAAAATAATGGCCACTCTGGGAGTGGCCATTATTCCATTTAGGTTACATCAACATTAATTGACCCCGTGCAACTCCACATCAAATATCAGAGTGGCATTGGGTGGAATAACCCCACCAGCGCCACGGGCACCATAACCCATTTCAGATGGGATGATGAGGGTGCGTTTGCCACCAATTTTCATGCCGGCAACGCCCTCATCCCAGCCTTTAATCACTTGGCCAGCACCGAGCGCAAAGCTAAATAATTGGCCGCGATCCAGCGAGCTATCAAACTTCTGACCCTTCTGATCTGGCGCTTTGTCATCATATAACCAGCCTGTGTAATGCACGTCAACGTGCTTACCGGCAGTAGCTTCCGTACCATCTCCTACTACAGTGTCTATTTTGTTCAATTCAGTCATGTTTATCCTCCTATTTGGCCCACATTGAGCAGCTAGTATATTCTGAGCTTTATCTTTTGTATGAGTTCACCAGTGCAATTAACAACATGACTACATTCTGGCTCCAATCTGCGTATCAAACCCTCATAGTGGGTCCTGATAATCAACTGCAAGTGACAGATGATTTTTTGCGAACCTATTTACTGCGACCCGAACTCAATCTCGTTCCTGAATCGTGTGATGCTGAACGCGCTTTGCATAAACGCTTAAGTGATGATCCCCGTGCAGAGATTGCTGATGCAGAAATTGCAGCAATGGCAGATGTGGATATTCAGGTGAACTACCAAGTATGGTTAAGGTACCGAGCAAAGCTCTTAGCCGCCAGCTCCTTAGAGAACTTTTACATGAGTTTATTTAAGGGCGATGGCGTGGATGTGCCACCTTTATTTATTGGGCTTTTAGCGCAAATCTTTGTGAGACACATTTTGGGTGAAGATTGCCACCCTTTGGATGCGCGGATGGGTGAACTCTTTTTCCGTACCCAAAAAATTAGCGTACTGGAAGACAGTATTGTGATGGGTGCAGATGAAGAGGTAGTCGATCGCAATGCGAAGGCTGGTGAAAACGGTGACATCATGGATTTACTCAAGGGTAAATCGATGACGATGCGATCCATTGATTTGGATGTCTTGCATGAAGAAAACGCGGATCTGTATTGGGAGCAAAACGAAGAATATGCATTTGCAATTCAACTGAACTTTGGCCAGCCTCCCATCAATCATTTCTCTCGCCTATTAGAAAAGTGGATAGCGCATTTCTTGGGAGTGAAGGTGCGTGTCACTCCTATGCAACAAATTACCGATGCTAAATGGTCTTGGCATGTAGGCTTGGATGCAGTAGCTACTGACATTCTGAATAAACTCTATAACAAAGAGACAGTCGATCCAGATGAATTAGAAAAAATCATCTGTTTATTTCGCTTAGACTTTATTGATGAGGCAGCTGTATCTCAGGCACAGGTGGGTAAGCCAGTCTATATGGGCATAGCGATGAATGATCAAAAGCAACTCAAACTTAAACCCCAAAATCTTTTGTTTAACTTGCCCTTAGCCAAAGTATCTTAGTAGTCGGCGCCTTAAACAGATGCTGATTTGGCATGTTTTTTTCTGTGAGTGCTCAGCCAAATTAGCGCTGCGCCGGTAACGAATACCGGGAATAACGATCCCAGGTTCAGTAAATTCCAGCCTTGCGTGGTGACTAGGGCACCGGAGCCAAAGGAGCTGAATGCCATGGTGCCAAACACAAAGAAATTAATGGCAGCTTGGGCCTTATCGCGCTCTTCAGGTCGGTAAGCCGTCATGGCAAGAGAAGTAGCGCCAGTAAATAAAAAGTTCCATCCGACACCCAATAAAAAGAGGGCAATTAAAAATTGATGAAGGTTGACGCCTGTTAAAGCAATCGCGATACAAATGAGATTAAGGATGACACCCACACCCATAATTTTGAGTGTGCCAAAGCGTTGAATCAGGGACCCTGTGAAAAACCCAGGGGCAAACATGCCGATGACATGCCACTCCAATACCAGTGCCGTATCCGAGAATGCGATGCCACACATTTGCATGGCGAGTGGGGTAGCGGCCATCAAGAGATTCATGACGCCATAACCCAGAGAGGCGCCAATGATCGCCACTATAAATACAGGCTGGCTTAAGATAGTTTTTAAATCCCGACCAGCTGAAAGATCATGCTTGGTTTTGAATTCATCGGGAAAGTGAATGAACTGCATCACCAAAACCCCGATCACGCCTGCAATCGATAGAGTGAGGTAAGCCCCCAAAAAGGCTGTATCAAACATATCCCTAGTCCAGGATGCCAAGTTCGGACCAATTACGGCCCCAAGAATACCTCCTGCTAAGACCCAAGAGACTGCTTTATCACGCTGGCTGGCAACCGTCAGTTCGGCAGCGGCAAAGCGATACAGTTGGCCATTGGCGCTGTAGTACCCCGCTATAAAGGTCCCTAATACTAAGAGCCAGAAATTCTTGGAATAGGCGGCATAGGCGCAGAGCAGGGCTGAAAAGACGGCAACCAATAAGCCTAGTTGGAAGGAGATCTTTCTACCAAAACGACTTTGGGACTTCGCCACAATCGAAGTTGAAAATGCACCCCCCACCACATAGCCCATCACGGGTAAGGTTGCCATCCAAGCTTCCGGGCTCAGGCTCAGGCCAACCAGCCCATTAATGGCGATAAACGTCACATTATTGGTGAGAAACAGGCCCTGACAGAGAATCAGAAGGACGAGATTTTTATTGAGTAGTGGGTGTTTACCGGTCATGTTCAGCAGTTTACGGCTTATTGGATGGCTTACTGCCCCGATAAAGGGCATCACATGGCTTTCATTACCCTTCAGTAGCTCGATTCGATGATTTAAAATAGAGAACTAAGCCCATTTCCATCAGAAGGTCAAAAGCCTGGCAAGAAGATGTATTGATGTCATGGTGTGGGCCGGAATCATCATTTATCCAGATTGGGGAAACATTCATGGCTGTAGAGAAATCAAAGATCGTTTATACGCTGACAGATGAGGCGCCATACCTGGCGACTGCTGCCTTTTTGCCGATCATTCGGACATTTACATCACAGGCTGGTGTTGATGTGGTGCAGAGCGATATTTCTGTTGCGGCACGTATCTTGTCTGAGTTCTCAGATTGCCTGACCGCTGAGCAGAAAGTGCCTGATAACTTGGCTGAGCTCGGTCGTATGACTTTGCTGCCAGATACCAACATTATTAAACTGCCAAACATTAGTGCTTCAGTTCCGCAGTTACTTGCCGCCATTAAAGAATTACAGGCTAAGGGCTATGCACTCCCAGAGTTTCCGGATGATCCCAAGAATGAGGCTGAAAAAGTCACTCGGGCGCGCTACTCTAAATGCTTAGGTAGTGCAGTGAATCCGGTATTGCGTGAGGGCAATTCTGATCGTCGCGCTCCCAATGCAGTAAAGCGCTACGCCCGCAAGAACCCGCATTCGATGGGCGTGTGGAGTCAAGCCTCCCGTACCCACGTATCCCATATGCATGGTGGTGACTTCTACGCAGGTGAGAAGTCTATGACCATGACTAAAGCAGCAGATGTGAAGATGGATCTTGTCACGAAGAGTGGCAAGACTATCGTGCTTAAACCCAAAGTCTCTTTACTTGCTGGTGAAATCATCGACAGTATGTTTATGAGTAAAAAAGCCTTGTGTGAATTCTATGAACAAGAAATTGATGATGCTTACAAGACAGGCATGATGCTGTCTCTGCACGTCAAGGCAACCATGATGAAGGTCTCGCACCCTATCGTGTTTGGTCATGCGGTGAAGATTTTCTACAAGGATGCCTTTGCTAAGCATGCGAAGTTGTTTGAAGAGTTAGGCGTCAATCCCAATAACGGCATGAGCAGTGTGTATGACAAGATCAAGAGCTTGCCTGCATCCAAGCAGGAAGAAATCATTCACGACGTGCATGCTTGCCATGAGCACCGTCCGTCCTTAGCGATGGTGGATTCAGCAAAAGGCATTACCAATCTACATTCACCAAGTGATGTAATTGTGGATGCATCCATGCCGGCCATGATTCGTGTGGGCGGCAAGATGTGGGGCGCCGATGGCCGTTTGCATGACACCAAGGCGGTTATTCCAGAGAGTACGTTTGCGCGTATCTATCAAGAAGTACTGAACTTTTGTAAAACGCACGGTAACTTTGACCCCACAACGATGGGCACCGTTCCGAACGTGGGATTAATGGCGCAACAAGCCGAAGAATACGGCTCACATGACAAGACTTTTGAAATTGCCGAGGCTGGTGTAGCACGCATTGTTGCTGAAGATGGCACAGTATTGCTAGAACAGCATGTAGAAGAGGGTGATCTCTGGCGCATGTGTCAGGTCAAAGATGAACCGATTCGGGATTGGGTGAAATTAGCCGTTAACCGAGCGCGCCTCTCACACACACCAGCAGTCTTTTGGTTGGATGAGTACCGTCCACACGAAGCAGAGTTGATTAAGAAGGTAAATACTTACCTCAAAGACTACGACTTAACGGGTGTAGATATTCAGGTGATGTCGCAGACGCGCGCAATGCGTTACACCTTAGAGCGCTTGATTCGGGGTAAAGATACGATCTCTGTCACTGGTAATATTTTGCGCGATTACCTGACTGACCTATTCCCGATTATGGAATTGGGTACCAGTGCCAAGATGTTATCCATCGTGCCTTTAATGGCCGGTGGCGGACTGTTTGAAACAGGTGCAGGGGGTTCAGCCCCTAAGCACGTTCAGCAATTACTGGAAGAAAACCATTTGCGCTGGGATTCCTTGGGCGAGTTCTTAGCCTTAGCGGTGTCATTAGAAGATATTGGTGACAAAACTGGCAATCCCAAAGTAAAGATTTTGGCGCGTACTTTAGACGAAGCCACTGGTAAATTATTGGACAACAACAAGTCACCTTCGCCAAAAACTGGCGAATTAGACAATCGCGGTAGTCAGTACTATCTATCGATGTATTGGGCAGAGGCTTTAGCTACACAAACTGAAGACAAAGAGTTGCAGTCTCACTTTGCCCCGATTGCTAAATCATTGGCAGATAGTGAGCAGAAGATTATTGCTGAACTTAAGGCAGTGCAAGGTAAACCCGCCGATATTGGTGGTTACTATGCACCTGATCTCGCGAAGTGTGAAGCCGTTATGCGTCCAAGTGCTACCTTTAATCAGATCTTGAAGGCAGCAGCTTAATGTAGTAGCTGAGGTAAATGCGCGATAAAAATGCAAACTTTCGGGTTTGCATTTTTTTTGTCCTTCCATTAAATAAACATCAGCAAACCTCAAAACATCCTAGTAAGCCTGGGCCAATATTGTTTACTACATTCAAAAGGGCGGAGTTTTTAAAAAAAGCATGCTTAGAAGGCTAAAAATACCCCATCTTCCGCCTCTCTATTCTATGCTCCTGCACTAAATCGACTTCCGTAGGAGAATGTTCCTATTCGGATGTATTCATCATTTAGTTTAAAAAGGTTCCTCTATGCGTCTTGATGATCAAAAGTTACTTGCCCGTGAGATTACCCCTCAGGCCGTATTTGAAAATCGCCGTAGCTTGATGAAGTCGGCAGCAGCTGGCGCCTTTGGCATGGCACTGGCACCTTGGTTTTCGCGTGAGGCATTGGCATCTCCACAAAAACTCATCGCTACGCCTAACCTGGCTTTCTCTACTAAAGAAGAGACTACGGGTTATCAGCACGTCACTACCTACAATAATTTTTATGAGTTCGGAACAGATAAGGCGGATCCCGCTGCGAATGCTGGTAGTTTACAAACCCGCCCTTGGACAGTATCGATTGAAGGTTTGGTGAAAAAGCCAGTGACCTTAGATATTGACGCCTTGCTTAAATTGGCGCCGATGGAAGAACGGGTCTATCGTATGCGCTGTGTCGAGGGTTGGTCTATGGTGATTCCCTGGGATGGCTATGCCTTATCTAAATTACTAAACTATGTTCAGCCTCTAGGTTCTGCTAAGTTTGTAGAATTTATTTCTCTAGCGGACCGCAAACAAATGCCAGGCTTGAAAAGCCAAGTGATTCAGTGGCCTTACCGCGAGGGTTTGCGTCTAGATGAGGCGATGAATCCTCTCACACTCCTAACCTTTGGTTTGTATGGAGAGGTGCTGCCCAATCAAAACGGTGCACCGGTAAGAATCGTAGTGCCCTGGAAGTATGGCTTTAAAAGCGCCAAATCACTGGTTACGATTCGTTTGACCGAAGAGATGCCAAAGATTAGCTGGAGTCAGTTTGATTCTCGCGAGTATGGTTTTTATTCCAATGTGAACCCTTTAGTAGATCATCCACGCTGGAGTCAGGCGACAGAGCGTCGTATTGGTAATGTCAAAGGCATCTTTGCACCCAAGATCAAAACCCAAATGTTTAACGGTTACGCCGACCAGGTAGCTAGTATGTATGCGGGCATGGACCTCAAGAAATTTAATTGATAGTGATTACTCTGCTTTTATGAAGGCAGTTATTTTTCTTTTAGCGCTCATCCCGCTTGATCGCTTGATATGGCTTGGTTTTACGGATGGTTTAGGCGCTAACCCGATTGAGTTTATTACTCGCTCCACCGGAACCTGGGCCTTAGTGTTTTTGTGCCTCACGCTTTCGATGACGCCACTGCGTTTAATAACGCATTCGACAGTGTGGATTCGGTATCGCAGAATGCTGGGCTTATTTAGTTTTTTCTATGCCTGCCTGCATTTTGGAATTTGGTTATGGCTAGATCAAAACTTTGATTTGATCGATATGCTCAAAGATGTGGTGAAGCGACCCTTTATCACTATGGGGTTCACGAGCTTGGTATTGCTAACACCGCTTGCACTCACATCGAATCACTGGGCCCAAAGAAAGTTGGGTCGTAGCTGGTCAAAGTTACATTACCTCGTTTATGTGATTGCCTGCACAGCCATCTTGCACTACTGGTGGCATAAAGCTAGTAAGAATGATTTAGATACCGTGAGTATTTATGCTGTCATCCTACTTGTATTATTGTGTTTCAGAATTCCTTATATACGTAACCGCCTCCTTAGTAGAGGTTCTTAATTGGATGATGATGTAACAATGCCACGCACACGCACACACCTTTCGCTCTTGAGCGCTGCCATTGTTATGGTTTTTAGCTTAAGTACGATCCAGGCTAAGGCGCAATCTACTGACTTGCCCCCCGTTCAGACGATTACCTCTTTAGATGTTTCTCGCTACTTAGGCACTTGGTATGAGATTGCCAAGTTCCCAAACTGGTTTCAGAGAAAATGCATCAGTGATACAAAAGCAGTCTATTCAACAAAACCGGATGGCAATCTGCAGGTACTTAATAGCTGCAGATTAAGTAATGGGGATATTTCTACGGCGGAGGGGGAAGCTAGGCAGATTGGCGCCAAAGATTCACCAAAGTTAGAGGTGCGTTTTGCTCCTGTGTGGCTTTCTTTCTTGCCCATGGTATGGGGTGATTACTGGGTCATCGATTTAGATAGCCAGTATCAACTTGCTGTTGTAAGTGATCCGAGGAGGGAGTATCTCTGGATTTTATCGAGAACGCCCCAGATAGATCTCTCAGTCTATGAGCAACTCTTACAGAAATTAAAGCAGCAGCAGTTTGATGTGCTCAAGCTCGAGCTCACACCACAGAAACCTTAAGATGACAAAACAGTGGATAGGAGATTACCTACTCCCCCCTGGTATAGAAATATTTGAGCGGGGTTGGTTGTCAGCAAATACTATTTTTATGTATGGCGATGAGGATGTTTCGCTCGTCGACTCTGGCTACTGTGCCCATCAGCAGCTCACCGTTGATCTCGTAGCTAATGCCTTACAGCAACAGGGTTTAAAAACGCTTCATAAGATTATCAATACCCACTTACACTCCGATCATTGTGGCGGTAATGCCGCCTTATCTGATACTTTTCACCCGGAGATTTGGATACCTGCTTCAGAGGCCCAAGCAGTTTTAGATTGGAATGTCGATTTACTAAGTTATCAGCAGCTTGGTCAAGTATGTCCGCGCTTCACTTATCAAGAGCTACTCGTACCGGGCCAAGAAATCCTATTAGGTCGCTATTTATGGCAGATATTAGCCGCACCAGGGCATGATCATCACGCCATCATGCTCTATCAAGCGGACCATCAGATCTTAATTTCTGGAGATGCACTTTGGGAGGATGGTTTTGGGGCGATCTTTCCAGAACTCTGGGGGGAAGGGGGTTTTACTGAGGTTGGCCAGACCATTGACTTGATTGAGGAGTTGCCGATTGCTCTTGTGATCCCCGGTCATGGCAAACCATTCACAGAAGTGAAGCAAGCGATTGCTAGCGCAAAGTCTCGCTTAGATTATCTGGCTAGTGAGCCTGATCGTAACGCACGCCATGGTGCCAAGGTATTACTTAAGTTCAAGCTTCTAGAGTGGCGCAGTATGGACATGCTGTCAGTAGATCAGTGGATTGCACAAACGCCCATACTCAATCAGATGAGGGGGCAACTGCAAATGAGTATGGAAGATTTTCAGAAGTGGTTACCTCATGCTTTAGTAAAATCAAATGCTGCCAAAATTGAGCAGGGTTATTTGCTGAACCTAGATTAATATGCAGTCATACATGTAAGGCAAAGAGAGCATGCAACATATAGCATTAGTGACAGGCGCAAGTACCGAATTGGGCGAGGCATCTGTGCGACGTTTTTTAGCCCATGACCATCGGGTGATTGCATTGGATGCAGAGTCAAGCCAATTAGAGGACATGAAGCTCTCACTTCCAGTCGATCAGCAGCAAAAAATACTGACCCTATCTTTGGATATGAGTGATGCTGAGCAGGTGGATGAATTGATTGCTAGCCTACTGCCAGAGTTTTCTGCAGTCACAGTGCTGGTCAATAATGCCAGTTTGACACCCACCCAAGGGCAACAACGCGAGGCGCAGCAGACAGATTGGAGTCTGGGAATTAATAGAAATATTAAAGGTTTAGTCCATGTGACTCGAATACTTTTACCTGGGATGGTTGAGCGTCAATGTGGTCATGTGATTAATGTAGGAGCTGTAGGAGCTCAAAATCCCTGTTTGGGTGGCGATGTCTATGGAGGTACGAAGGCTTTCTTTCAGCAATTTAGTTTGAACTTAAGGGCTGATCTCATCGGCACAGCAGTACGGGTAAGTAGCATTCATACCATCGCTACTGAGAAAGAATTATTGAGTGCCAATGATGTAGCAGAGTCTATTTTTTGGGTCAGCCATTTACCGCATCATATGAACATCAATCGACTAGAGTTGATGCCAGCAACTAAAACTTAAGCCTTCCATTGGTAAAACTTGGGGTATTGACGCAGTACTACAGGCCCATCAAAATCCCAAGACTTGCAGGTACCCAAATAGAGTGGCGGCTGGGTAGCATCAAGATCACATAGCGCTCCGGGGATTGATTGAAATGCTGCTGTAGCCATACTGGTTAGGAGTTCACGCAAATGGGTGCAGCCTTTAATGCCACCGAGATGTTCATTAATAGTTTTACGCCAACCTTTACCTATTTGCGCTCCAATCAAGGCATCCATCGGCGGAACCACTTCAGGGCATTCTGGATGGGGGTGGCTATCCATCGCTACTTCAATTCCTTGGATCACTAATTCCAGATTTACTGTAAGCCGAATCCACATGTCATGAAAAGCCTCACCAGGCTCCCAGGTTTTGTCACCAGTGGTGAAGGGGGTGGTTTTGAAGTCTCTTAAATGGGCTTCAATATCCCATAAGCCATCCTCACGCGCATAGCCCTGAAAGGTAATTTCTCGAGTGTGTAATGGGCTTCTCGGGTCTGGACTGGAAAGCATCAGCAGTACCTCAATAGGGTGGGTTAAATGAAGCTAAGATCAATCAAGATTGATGAACAATCTTTGAAACATCTATCATAACGTCATCTATTTATTCAGGTCCTATTTCTTAGCTTTGTAGTATGCTCGGCAACAGATATGGCTAAACCACTTCCACTCGAAAAAATATTATTTAGCCAGGGCTTTGGTACCCGGCGTTACTGTAGTGACCTCGTTTTTTCTGATTTGGTTAAAGTTAATGGTGTACTGGCCGAAGACCCCGATGAGCGCATTCTGACGGAGGGGCTCTTGTTAAATGTCGAGGGACAGGATTGGGAGTTTCATGAAAAAGCCTATATTGCCTTTCATAAACCCATGAATTACGAGTGCTCTCATAAAACTACGCATCATCCTAGTATTTATAGCTTATTACCTAAGCCATTCGTAGAACGGGGCCTACAGTGTGTTGGGCGCTTAGATTTTGATACAACGGGTTTGATCTTGATCTCGGATGATGGTCAGTTTATTCATAAGATGACGACACCTAAGAAAAATATTGGTAAGGTTTATCAGATTGCAACTGCAGACCCGATCACCCAAAAGCAAATCGATCATTTACTTAAAGGGGTGGTGTTGGATGATGATCCCAAACCTTGTTATGCAACAGCTTGTAAACAGCTGAGTGATAGGGTATTAGCCATGACCATCGTCGAGGGGCGTTATCATCAAGTCAAGCGCATGATGGCGGCTGTAGGCAATCATGTGGCCCAGCTACATCGCACCGAGATCGGTCAATATACCTTGCCATTAGATTTAGCAGAGGGCCAATGGCGTTGGCTGTATCCAAATGATTTAATACAATTATCTAAAAGTATGGAGAGCGCAGTTGTCACAGCCTAAATTAATACCAGACCACTTTGACTTTGTCGCTACCGTACCCCAATGGCAGCGTATCGAAGGATCAACGCAACTTGCACGGGAATTTATTTTCAAGGACTTTAAAGGTGCTTTTCAATTTATGACGCTATCTGCAAATTTTGCAGAAGAAATCAATCATCATCCCGATTGGTCTAATACCTGGAATAAAGTATCTGTGCGTCTCAGTACGCATTCCATGAAGACACTCACTGAGCTCGACATTGCTATGGCTTGCGCCATGGATCGATTTGCCCTGCAGGTATAAGCGAATACCTAAATTAATGCGCTTCTTCATCCTCATCTTCTGAGGTAATACTCATCAGGATCGTGGCTAAGAGTCCATAGACAACTTCGGTGGCAATCATGCCATCTTCATCGAGCTCATCCATCAGATCATTCAAACAATCTTCCGTTGGCTCATTTAAGAGGGTCATAGCGCATTCGCACCCATAGTCAAAATCTTCATCGTTTTGCGTTTGAGTATCGTTTGTCATATTGATCCTTTAAGAGTGATTCTGCAGAATAGCAAATAAAACCGCACTAGCCCAGCGCTATTCTTTTATGAGATTCAAAATTTCTTTAAAAGCAGGATGCTGGGCAGATTTTAGCCATTCAAACGCAAGCATTTCTGCAGTAATGAGTCTCGCACCAGCAGACTTGAGTCGGTCCAATGCTATTTGCTTATCTGATGCTCGGCGCGAGCCTACTGCATCAACCACAATCGAGACATCATATGTTTTTTCTAAGAGTGTGAGCACGGTTTGCATTAAGCACACATGGGTTTCACAACCCATCACAATTAATTGATGGCGCTTCGCTGGCAGCGCTTCAATCAGACCATCTTTGCACGCATTGAAGTGTTCTTTGACAACAGTTTTGTCACAATACACTTTAATAGACGGTAGATTACTGCCAATACTTTGGGGGCTTTGCTCAGTAGCAATTATTGGAATCTGTAATAGTTGGGCAATCTTGGCAGTACGGATGCATTGACGTAATACCTCCTCACTTTGATCGATCGCCGGCATTAAGCGTTCTTGTACATCAATCAGAAGTAGGGTTGAGGTTTCTGAATCAATCACGAGTGAGGTTTGCATAGTATTGGTTCTCATAATAGGATGCTAACTGTCTTAAAGTCAGGAGAGGCTTCTAGTTTCGGTTGTTGGATCTCAAACCCGAGATCAACAACAAGTTGCAACATCTTAGTGTTGCTATGTAAGACATATCCCAACATTTTTTTTAAGCCATTTTCTTTTGCAGATCGTATCAGAGACTGCATCAAATGGGTGCCGATTCCTTGGTGAGTGTAGTCATCACTGACGCTAAGTGAAAACTCACAAGTATGCTCACTAGGCAGACTGACATAACGTGCAATGCCAATGATTTCTTCTGACAGTATTTTTTGTTTGAATGACGGCGACTAAGGCGAGCTCATTTTTGTAGTCTAAATGCAGAATATCTTCTAAAAAGTCATCAGGCAGTTGAGAAACGGCATGGGCAAATCTTAAATAGCGACTATGGGGGGAGAGGTGATTAAACAGCCCAATCATTCGATCCCTATCATCAGGCTGAATAGGTCGAATATCATAGCCAACACTATTACCTATGGGGTTCATTTTGTCTGGGTAAGCTGCTGCTCTTGCCATAAAACGCTCATTTCATACTGAGGGATAACCTAGGATAGCCTGTTTATGTGACCAGATACTATATGTTGACCTTAAAATGAATCATGATTTCTTTAGTCCAGGCATTTCACGAGCACTCAACCCTCTTTTTTGTGCTTGCTACCCTCAGCGTCATTATTGTTGGTATCTCCAAGAGTGGCTTTGGTGCTGGCCTTGGAGCGCTCTCTCTTCCTTTGATGGCAAGTCAAAGCAGTATTGCTGAAGCTTTAGCCATTTTGTTGCCATTATTAATTGCGATTGATTTGGTGAGTTTGCGGAGATTTTTAAAAAATGCTGATTGGACCATCTTAAAACTGGTCATACCTTCGGCAGCACTGGGAATGCTTTTAGGCTTCCTGTTCTTTGCAGCCATTACTCCTAAAATACTGTCCCTCTCGATTGGCATCTTTACCTTGTTATTCTTGACACAAAATGTTGTCATGTCGCGTCTAAAAAATAAAAAAGCTAAACCTTATCCTTGGCTGGGAGGGTTAATGGGGGGCATATCAGGTTTCACCTCCTTTGTAGCGCATATTGGGGGACCCCCGATTACAATATATATGCTTCGAAAGAAAGTCTCACCCATTGTTTATACCTCCACGCTAGGAATATTTTTCACAACAATCAATTTTGGGAAGATTGTTCCCTATGCATATTTAGACTTACTCAATTTAAGTCAACTGGCTACTTCCATTTTGTTGCTACCGTTAGTACCTGTTGGCGTTTATTTGGGCTTTTATTTGGCCGATAGAATTTCCGCCAAATGGTATTACATCGTGGTTCAATTCTTTCTACTGGTGGCTAGCATTAAATTGATTGCGGATGGATTACTGGCTTAGGTATATATTAAGACGTGTGATGATAAAAATTAAACAACCCTCGTATCGCTTTCAGTGCTTTCAGTACTTTCTAATACTTACCTTAGGCCTGCTCTTTGCGCATACTGGACAAGGGCAAACTTTTTCCCCATATACGCCAGAGCAGTTGAAACAACTCAATAGTCAGCCGCTTTCTCCAATGGAGAGTCCCTTAGGCCCAGTAGATCCCAATACTATTCCGGGCAATCCACAGCAGCCTTCACCCCTCGATGCGCGTTATGTGCAAAAACCTGCTGGTGAAGCACAAGCTGAAGGGCAGGAGATGGAGTCTGCTGCACCATTTGAGCCAATGCCAGCAACATTCAAGTTTTAATATTCCTTTTTTAGAGAAAAGAGTCATCGATGTCATTTCCGAAATTATTTCTTCAGCTATTCCTACTTTCTTCGGTATTAGTAGGCACTGCCTTTGCTCAGGGTACTTTACCTTTGACTGCTGCAGCCTCTGTAAACGGGTTCATTATTTCCAATGACACGGTAGAGATGGGAATACAAGCGGCGATAGCTCAAGGTCAAGCAGATTCTCCCGACTTACGAAAAGCAGTATTGGGCAAGCTGATTGAAATTTCCCTCTTATCTCAGCAGGCCGACAGAGATGGCCTGGCTGATTCAGAGAGAGCGAATCGCCAACTTGCACTCATTCGTCAAAACTATTTAGCAGATTTACAGATCAAAACTTTTATTGCCAATAATCCGGTAAGCGATGCTGATCTTCAAGCAGAGTATCAGCGTGAAATTGCTTCTTTGGGGCCACAAGGCATGATTGTGGAATACAAGGTGAGTGATATTGCAGTGGCGACTATTACTGATGCACAAGCTGCCCTAGCCAGAATCAAAAAAGGGGAGTCCTTTGATAAGGTGGCTAAGAGTGTGTCATTGGCACCCAATAAAGTACAGGGTGGTGCAGTGGGCTGGGTTCAGGCTGGGCAAACCTTGCCGCAGATTGCTGCTGTTATGACTACGCTCGCCAAAGGACAGGTGTCACCGGCGCCGATCCAGATGCCACAAGGCTGGTATTTAATTAAGCTAGAAGACAAAAAAACGAGTCCGCCACCCACTTTTGAGCAAGCTAAGCCCGCCATTCGGAATGGCATGATGCAGAAAAAGCAGTTTGAATTTCTTTCCCAGCTTAGAAACAGTGCGACCATCGTTGTTCAGTAACCCAATTCTTCTCTCTTTCTAATGGTATTTCTCTATCTGAATATGATGAAATCAAGAGTAGATTAAATAGGCTATTCAAAAACTAAGGAGGTGGTAATGGGTAAAAATCCATTCAATGTTCAAGGGATGACGGATCAGGCCAAGGGAGCTAAAGCTGTCAAAGCTGCTAAAGCAGCGGGCGAGGCCACACTAACTAGTGCCCAGGCTATTGCTAAACTTAATCAAGCAACGGCCCAAGAGTTGACGGTGCGTCTGCATAATATAGTTACTGAGCTGACGAAAAACAAAGATCCTAAAGCTGCCTTCGAATATGCGCACGCGCAAGTATTACAAGATGCAGCAAAAGAAGTGGCTCAATATCAAGCGAAGTTATTTGAAGCTTTAGCAAGCGGTAATCAGGAATTAACAAAGATTGCTGAAACCATGATTAAAGAGTCGCAACATGATTTGATTCATTTTGTGAATGAAGCTACCCAGAATGCGCCGGCTGGAACTGAGCCTTACACCTCGATATTTAAAACTTCTTTTAACAGTACCCTGCAAAATTTTGAGATGATTCGTGCAGGAATGGCCGACTCTTTTGCTCATTTTGAAAAGAGCTTACAAAATATGGGTGATTACTCAGGCATCCAAAAAGAGGGCAGTGCAGCTAAAAAGAGCGCTACCAAGAAATAGGGCCGCTTTTAGCATGCAGCTTTTTTCGTTTAGGGATCGGTTGGGCTGAGCTTAAGTTAGACTTAAGCGGTCCCGAAGGCATTGGATTGGTGATGTTTTGCCCCAATATGCGTAATGTCTCACTAAAACTGAACTGCCATCCCTTAATTGGGGAGCTTCTAGCCCCTTAAAGGTAGTAGAGTAGTGGATTACAAGATGATCTTGAAATCCAAAAACTGCTGTAATGAATCCTTCGAAATTAGTGAATATTGTTGCTGTTGGCATGTGGAGCTTAGTAGCCTTAGCAGGCTTATTTAGTTCAGTAGGCGCAGTAAATGCACAGGAAAAAAAAGCATTTACGGTGAATGAATTAATTGCCCTTGCACTGGAGTCTAACCCCCAGATCCTGGCAGCCAGAGATCAATCCAGAGCAGTCAAAGGCCAACTATCTTCTGCGCGCGCTATTCCGAATCCGGAATTTGAAATCAATTCTGGTCAGCAAAGATCTGCTTCTGGACCGCTGACTACTGGCAATGTATCTTCATGGGCGGTGACGCAGCCTCTCGATATGCCCTATACGCGTTTTCCCAGAGTCAACGCTGCGGAGGCAAGTCTGCGCGGGGCTGAAGCAGCGCGCATCGCATTTGAAATTGAAACGATTTCTAGAGTGCAGCAACGCTACTTTGAATTGATGCGTCGAGATGCAGAATTAAAAGCCGCTGAAGCCGATTATGATTTGACTAAGCAAATTCGGGATCGGATGCAAATACGTTACGACGTGGGTGAGACAGCACGCTTTGAGCTCATTCGTTCTCAAACAGAATTTCTGAATGCGCAAATTAATTCAGAATCGAGCAAACTCAGAGTCGATCAGGCTAAAGCTCAATTGCGACAGGCCGTAGGGCATCGTTTGCCTGCTAATTTTGAAGTGGTCTCACAGTCTTTTAAGGCTGAGGTTTTACCTCCCCTCCCTACTTTGCTGGGTGAGTTGCAATCGCAAAGTCCAGAGTTACAGCGCGCCAAAGCAGAAGTAGAGGCTAGTGAATCGAGGTTGAGTTTTGCTCAAAATGCCCGTCTGCCTAAACTGGCATTTAAGGCGCAGCAATACAATGACCCGAATTTCACCGACCGGCTGTATGGCTTAGTAGTTAGCATCCCCATTTGGGATTTTAAGGGCGGGCAAATTGATGAGGCCGCAGCCAATCTTTCTAAAGCAAAAAATCAGCTCAATGCCCAAAGCCAAAGTCTAGAGCAGCAAATGGAAACCGCCTACAAGCTCTATCAAATCACTAGTTACCAAGTCAAAATTTTGGATGAGGAAGTGGTTCAACTGGCAGCAAGTGCACGGCAGATTGCAGAAGTGTCGTATCGCTATGGTGAGCGTGGGATGTTGGAGTATTTAGATGCCCAAAGAACATTTAGATTGGCGCGTAATGACTTAATCAGAGCGCGCTTTGATTTGGCTTCAGTGATGACTGAAATTGCGCGTTTAAGGGCAACCCCAGAGTGGGTTGCAAAAATAGAGAGTGGAAGGCAATGAAAAAAGAATTGATCTCCAGACTAGAAATAGCAAAGGGCTGGTATGCACCGTATCTGGCCAAAGCCCAAGTCTATGTAAAAGAATGGGTTGCCAGCACCATTAGTGCTCAAAATCATTTGTACACCCAGACGCATGAGTGGTTTACTGCGCATGTCCCTGTGATTGCTCGGCAATATGACCGTAGCCCTGCGTGGACTCAAAAAAGTCTGTTTTACCTGCCATGGTTTTGCCTGTTTCTGATTATCTTGAACTACTTCAATGTATTTGATCCTCGTCCAACTATTAAGTCAGTACAAGACCCCAATACCGTTTTAGTCAATGCAGATTTGCGTAATATGATTACGAACGGTCGTGCACAAGTAGCCTCGTTTTCTGAGGAGCTACGGGCATCAGGACGGGTTGATTTCAATGAACAATTTTTAGCGCGGATTGGTGCCAATGTCACAGGGCGCGTATCTGAGATCTTGGCCATTCCTGGGCAAATGGTAAAAAAAGGCGATATTTTAGCGAAGATTACTTCGACAGAGTTGACCCAATCACAACTCTCTTTCTTGAAAGCCAAGAGTGGCAGTCTACTGGCAGATCAAGCTGCTAACCGCGCCAGAATTCTGTATAAAGAAGACGTGATTGCGCTGGCGGAATTGCAAAGACGGGAAGCTGAAGCGAATAGTTCCAAAGCTGAGTACCTTGCGAGTAATGATCAATTGCGCGTGCAAGGAATGGATCAGGCCAGTATTGACCGCCTCGCAAAATCGGGCTTGATTGAATCTACGAATAACGTGATTGCCTCTATTCCTGGGGAAATTGTCGAAAGAAAAATTAATAAAGGCCAGGTAGTTCAGCCTGCTGAGGCACTGTTTACGGTTGCTGACCTGGGTTCTTTGTGGGCAATTTCAGAAATTCCGGAGAGTAATGCTTATCTGATTCGTAAGGGTCAGAAAGTAACTTTAGTCATTCCTGCTTTAAAAAATGCAGAAGTAGAAGGTCTGGTAGCGCACGTTGATTCGATCGTGAATCCCCAGACCCGTACGGTTGTTGTCAGAATGGAAGTGCCTAATAAAGAAGGGCAAATTAAACCTGGTATGTTAGCGACCATGCTGATTGAAAGTCAGCCCACGGAGAGATTATTGGTACCTGTGAGTGCAGTCATTCGTGAGGACAATCTGGATCACGTCTTTGTGCGTGAGGATGAAGATAGGTATCGTATGGTGGGCGTCAAACTCGGTCCAGAGGGTAAGGGCTATCGTCCTGTGATATCAGGGCTCAGCGATGGGCAAGAGATTGCCGTGAATGGCGCCTTTCATCTGAACACTGAACGTAAACGCCAACTTACCGCTAATTAATCAACATGATTGAGAAAATTGTCCGGCTCTCGCTGCAGCAGCGACTACTAGTAGTCATCATTTGTCTTGTACTCATGATTGCTGGCCTCTTGGCAACCAAGCGCCTTTCCGTCGATGCTTTTCCTGATGTGACGAACGTGCAAGTGCAAATAGCTTCGGAAGCGCCTGGGCGATCTCCGGAAGAGGTTGAACGGTTTGTGACGGTACCTATTGAGTTAGCAATGACAGGGTTGCCTGGCTTAACTGAAATGCGCTCACTCAATCGCAATGCGCTTTCTGTGATTACCTTAGTTTTTACTGAAAAAACAGATCTTTACTTTGCTAGGCAATTGGTTACCGAGCGTTTAATTGAAGTGTCCTCCAGAATGCCGGTAGGTATTACTCCGGTCTTAGCCCCGCCATCGACAGGTTTAGGGGAGATCTATCAGTACACCCTAGACCATCCCTCGGATGGTAAGCGGGAGCTGACGGTTGAGGAGCTGCAAGAGCGTCGCACCATTCAGGACTGGGTCGTGCGTCCGATGTTGCGCTCCATTTCTGGAGTGGCTGAGATTAATACGCAAGGTGGCTATGCTCGTGAGTATCAAGTATTAGTTAACCCAGAGAGACTGCGACACTACCAACTCAGCTTACGTGATGTGTACGAAGCTCTCGCTAGAAATAATGCTAACTCCGGTGGTGGACAGCTTCCCTCCTATGCAGAGCGTTACCTGATTCGCGGAGTGGGTTTAATTACCAAGCCCGAAGATATTGGAAAAATTATTCTGAAAGAAGTTAAGGGTATCCCGGTCTACGTCAGAAACGTAGCCGAAGTGACTATTAGTAATGAAATTCGGCAGGGCGCTGCTATTAAAAATGGCTATACCGAAAGTGTTGCCGGCATTATTCAGATGATCCGCGGCGGTAATGCACGCGAGGTAGTTAATCGCATCAAGCTAAAGGTAGAAGAGATTAACGAAGGCAAGCTTTTGCCAGATGGCTTACAGATTGTGCCGTTTTACGATCGTACTGATTTGGTCAATGCAGCCATGTTTAACGTTGCCAAGGTCTTGGTTGAAGGCGTGATTCTGGTCATCATCTTGCTCTTTCTATTTTTAGGGGATGTGCGCTCCTCCCTAATCGTGGTAGCTACTTTAATCTTGACGCCACTACTCACCTTTTTAGTGATGAACCGATATGGCATTTCCGCTAACTTGATGTCTTTAGGGGGTCTGGCGATCGCGATCGGCATTATGGTCGATGGCTCCGTCGTTGTAGTAGAAAATACCTTCGCGAAGTTGGGTCAAAAACTCAAATCTGGTGAATCGAAGAGCCGTATCATTTTAGAAGCGGCTACTGAAGTCGGTAAGCCAGTCCTCTTTGGTGTGGGCATCATCATTTTGGTATTTATGCCGCTCTTATCGCTAGAGGGTATGGAGGGCAAAATGTTTGCGCCGATGGCGATCACGATTGCCATTGCCTTAACGATTTCTTTGATCCTATCCTTTACCTTGTCTCCGGTTTTATGCTCCTACATTCTTAAGGGCGGTAGCGAAGATGATACAAAGATGGTTGCCCGTTTGCGTGCTCCGTATGAGCGTTGGTTGCACTGGAGTTTAGCGAACCCTAAGTTAGTAGTGAAGCGATCTTTAATAGCTTTGGCAGTGAGTATCGTGGGCTTTGTACTCCTCGGTAAAGCATTTATACCGGTGATGCAAGAAGGCTCTATTACGCCTGTGATTGTGCGGGCGCCGAACATTTCTTTAGATGAGTCTATTAAATTAGAGTTTGAAGCCATCAAGCGCATCATGACCATACCCGATGTGCAGATGGCAGTATCCCGCTTGGGTAAGGGCGAATCCCCTGCGGATCCTGGTCAGCCTAATGAATCCGATCCCATCGTGACACTCAAGCCCTTAGGGGATCGCAAGCTGAGTCAGGAAGAGATTGCCCAAGAGATTCGGGATAAGCTCAAAACACTCCCAGGTATCGAGTTATCGATTTCACAACCGATTGCAGCGCGCGTAGATGAAATGGTTTCTGGGGTGCGCTCACAAGTGGCGATTAAGATCTTTGGCGATGACATGGTAACTTTACAAAAGATCGGCGCTCAAATCAGTCAGATTCTGGTCAAGATGAAGGGCAGCAATGACTTGCGGATTGAGCAGGCCTCTGGCCAGAATTACCTCAACATCATTATTAATCGAGATGCGATCGCCCGTTACGGAATTAATGTTTCTGATGTCAATGAGGTGATTGAGACCGCGATTGGGGGCAAACAAGCGAGCATCGTCTATGAAGGGGAGAGACGCTTTCCACTGATGCTGCGCTATCCCGCAACCTACAGAGATAAAGTAGATGCGATTGAAAATATCATCTTGCATTCTCCCGAGGGTGCGCAAGTTTTGATGCGTGATTTAGCGGAGATTACATTAGTGGACGGCCCCGCACAGATTTCACGTGAATCTGGCAAACGACGTTTAGTGGTTGGTGTCAACGTAGAAGGCCGAGATTTAGGTGGTTTTGTATCGGAGGCACAGTCATTGATTGCTAAGAATGTCGAATTACCTCAGGGCTATACCCTGCAGTGGGGCGGTCAGTTTGAAAATATGGAGCGTGCAATGGCCCGCCTGATGGTCATTATTCCCCTCACAATCTTGGCAATCTACTTCTTACTCTTTATGCTGTTTAAGTCTTTAAGGTTAGCTGCCTTGATTATTTTGGTGCTCCCTTTTTCATCAATTGGTGGGGTATTCGGGCTATTCCTTGCTGGGGAGTATTTGTCCGTACCCGCAGCAGTCGGATTTATTAACCTCTGGGGTATTGCCGTACTCAATGGCGTGGTGCTGATCTCCTTCATTAAGCAATTGCGTGAGGATGGTTACACCATGGAAGATGCCTTACTGCATGGTTGTGGACATCGCTTTAGACCGGTGATGATGACTGCCTCTGTGGCAATGCTGGCCTTGGTACCCATGCTATTTTCTGGCGGCCCGGGGTCTGAGGTCACGCGCCCCCTTGCAGCGGTAGTGATTGCTGGCCTCGTGACTTCAACTGCGTTAACATTATTAGTACTCCCTGTCCTATACAGATGGTTTGAAGATAAAGAGGTGGAAGCATGATGGAAGTCAAGGCGGTAATCCGCCCCAATAAACTGCCGCTATTAAGAACGGCGCTGATGGAAATCCCAGGATTTCCTGGCATGACAGTGACTAAGGTAGAGGGCTGTAGTGCCCCTAATCGCACCAGTAAAGCAAATATTAAAGAAGAGTTAACGGATTACTCTGCGAAGGTGAAGATCGAAATCGTTTGCAATGATGAAGTCGCTCAGATCCTCATGGATCGGATTGTTGCCATTTGTCAGACTACCCAAATAGGCGATGGTGTAGTCTGGTGCACTGAAGTGCCTAAAGCATTTTTTATTGCTAAAAATTAGTCCATAAATAAAATAAAATAAAACAAAATAAAAAAACAAAACATAGAGAACACGATGAAAAATATCATTGACCGCGTTGATCACCTGGTACTAACAGTGACTGATATTGAGGTAACTACCCAGTGGTATGAAAAAGCCTTAGGATTTGAGCGCGAGTTTTTTAAAGGACCAGAGGGTCAGCCACGTCATGCTTTACTTTTTGGACAATCCAAAATCAATCTTCAAGACAAAGATACCGAGACTCCAACCAAAGCTAGAGTGCCCACCATTGGCTCGGGTGATTTTTGTTTGATTGCGTCTATTCCCTTAGATGACTTCATTGCGCACCTAAACCAGAATCAGATTGCGATTGATGTTGGCCCTGTTTCTAGGCGAGGTGCCTTAGGCCCGATTCGTTCCGTCTATTTGCGTGATCCAGATAGCAACCTAGTTGAGGTTGCAGAATACGTTTAACTCCAAAGTATTCAGTGATACTCGGAGTTAAGTACCCAACTGGTCTGCTAGATCGATAAAGTCTTTCGCATGGTAGTTAATGTAGGTCTCGACATGTAAATCTGTGCGGGTGACCTTGGCTCCAAACTCTAACGGCCTTTCTATAAAAGCAGTTTTTAAGCCGCACTCATATGCAGATGCCAAGTCATCTTTATGGGCTGCTACCAACATGACAGCCGAGGGCTCTATATCAAATATTTGTGCTACACCTAGATAGGTTTCTGGGTCTGGCTTGTAATGACGAAATACTTCTGCTGACAGAATTAAATCCCAAGGTAGGGCAGCATTTTTTGCCATATTGGCTAGTAAGCCCAAGTTGCCATTAGATAAAGTAACAAGCGTAAATTGTTTTTTTAATCGATTGAGGCCGGTTACTGTATCGGGCCAGGGATTGAGGCGATGCCACACTAGGTTGAGATGATGAATTTGGTTTTCAGAAAGCCCTTGGATATTGAAGTCATCTAAGACATCATTCAAAATTAGGCGATGCAGGTCATCAATCTTGGTCCAAGGTAAGGCCCCAGAGCGTACTTTAGCCATCGCTGGCCTATATCCCTGACGCCAGGCCGTGGCAAATGCATCCGGATTGACCTGCAAGCCTAAGCGAGTGACTTCGCTAGCGATTGAGCCATGCCAATCCACTACGGTGCCAAAGACATCAAATGCTAATACTGTCGGTAAGGTATTCATGGAAGCCATTCTTGCTTGTGAAGTCCTGTTTGTCAAACCGACCGAGTGAAAATCATCAGGAATGGTTAGAATAACCCGTGGCCCTTTGAGGGCAATTACATACAACAAGGATGAATGATGGGTGGCATTTCTCAATGGGAGCAGTTAAATGTCGAGCTGACAGCTGCCTTAGGTAGTTCAGTGCATTTTGATGTGGCTCATCAGGCAATTTACGCTTCAGAAGCATCCAATTACCGTCAAATTCCGATTGGAGTAGTAACGCCAAAAAATACTGAGGAGTTTGTTAAAGGTATTGAGATTTGCCATCGTAATAGGGCGCCGGTATTAATGCGCGGTGCAGGTACCTCTATGAATGGCCAAACTGTGAATAACGCAGTGGTCTTTGATATCTCCAAGTATTGCAATCACATTTTGGATTTAGATCCTGTCGCTGGTGCTGCAACAGTTGAGCCGGGTGTGATTTGTGATTCCTTACGCGATGCTGCTGAAGTCTATGGTTTAACTTTCGCTCCCGATCCCTCTACTCATAGTCGCTGCACCTTGGGTGGTATGGTGGCCAATAATTCTTGTGGTGCCCATTCTGTCATGGCGGGTAAGACACTCGAGAATACCGAGGCCTTAGAAATTTTGACCTATGACGGCGAGCGCTTTTGGGTAGGGCCTACCTCCGATCAAGAATTACAAGAGATTATTGCAGCAGGTGGTCGCAAAGGCCAAATCTATCAAGACTTGCTTACCTTGCGTGACCGTTATGCCGATCTGATTCGGGCGCGTTTTCCGAATATTAAGCGTCGTGTATCTGGTTACAACCTAGATCAGCTTTTACCCGAGCATGGCTTTAACGTGGCTCGCGCTTTAGTAGGAACGGAAGGCACGTGCGCGCTCACCTTGGCTGCAAAAGTCAGGCTAGTCAAAAGTCCACCTAAGCGGGTAGTGTTGGTATTGGGCTTTGAAGATATTTATATTGCAGGCGATGCCGTCCCGGAGTATCAGTCTTTTAACCCCATCGCTATTGAAGGCTTGGATTACAAGATCATTCGAGGCTTGCATCAACGCAACTTGGCTAAAGCAGAAATTGATTTATTGCCCGCAGGTAAAGCGTGGGTCATGGTTGAATTTGGTGACGATATCCTTGAAGGTGCTGTGGCTCAGGCAGAGCGGGCAGAACAGTATTTTAAATCAAGAACCAAGGGGCCTCAGCCATCAACATGGTTAGTGCCAGACCCCCAATTGCAAAAACGTATTTGGTCTATTCGTGAGAATGGTGCCTCAGCAACCCATCTCTCCGTTGATCCGAACACTCCAGACCCAGTCGTAGGCTGGGAGGATGCTGCGGTAGACCCTGCGCGTTTGGGTGATTATTTACGGGCGTTTCAGACATTGGTCGACTCTTACGGCTATGACACTTCTCTCTATGGGCATTTTGGTGATGGCTGTGTTCATGCACGCATCACTTTTAATCTGCGTACAGCAGAAGGGGTAGCGCACTTTAGATCATTCATTCGTGATGCAGCTACCTTAGTCGTGTCATTCGGAGGTTCCTTAACAGGCGAGCACGGCGATGGCCAGGCCCGAGCAGAATTCTTACCTATTATGTTTGGTGAAGAGTTGATGGGTGCTATGCATGAGTTCAAGCGGATTTGGGATCCTGAAAATAGACTCAATCCAGGAAAAGTAGTGCACCCCTATCGTGTGGATGAAAACTTGCGAATGGGTCCAGAATACAAAATAGTCAATATCAAGACACGCTTAAATTTCCTAAGCCAAGAAGGTAATGGATTTCAGAGAGCAGTAGAGCGTTGTGTTGGTATGGGTAAGTGCCGCAGTGAAAAAGTGGGGACGATGTGCCCGAGTTATCGCGCTACAAAAGAAGAGCGCTTTTCTACCCGCGGTCGTTCCAGACTCTTCTGGGAGATGTTGCAAGGCGAGGTCATTAAGGACGGCTGGGATAGTCAGGAACTCAAAGAGGCACTAGATACTTGCTTATCCTGTAAAGGCTGCAAGAGTGATTGCCCTGCCCACGTAGATATGGCGTCGTATAAAGCAGAATTTTTATCCCATTTTCATGAGAAACATGGCCGACCTCGTCAAGCCCTCACCATGGGCCGCATCGGTGATTGGGCGCCATTCGCTAGCAAAGTAAGTTGGTTGCTTAATGGCGTGATGCAAACACCTGTTTTATCCAGTATTGCTAAATGGTTAGGTGGCGTAGCGCAAGAGCGCAGCTTACCAAAATTTGCTAATCCTACTTTCTCCAAGCAATTTCAGAAACGTCAACAAGCTCATCCTCTGGCCAAGTCTCAGGGTATTGAGCAAAAAAAAGTGATCTTATGGGTAGATACTTTCTGTGAGCACTTTCATCCAGAAGTCGCCAATGCAGCAGTGGAAGTGCTAGCGCATGCTGGCTTTGAAGCAACCTTACCCAAGACACCTTTATGTTGTGGCCGGCCTTTATATGACTTTGGCTATCTAGATCTTGCTAAACAAAAGCTTGAGAAAATCCTTGACGCGATTGGCGATCAAATCGATGCAGGTGATGATTCACCGATTGCAGTGGTCGGTCTGGAGCCTGGATGTATGTCAGTATTCAAAGATGAGCTTTTAAAGTTTTTCCCGGATGATCCTAGGGCGCAGTTGCTTTCAGAGAGTAGCTATTTATTGGGAGACTTTTTGCATGAGCAGGGCTATACACCGCCGCCATTAGATTGCACAGTCTTAGTCCATTCTCATTGCCATCAAAAGTCTTTATTTGGTACAAAGGGCGATGTCGCTTTATTAACTGCCTTGGGTGCAAAAGCCAATTACATTGATAGTGGTTGCTGTGGCATGGCAGGATCTTTTGGCTTTAATCCTGAGCATATTGAGATATCTAAAGCCGTTGGTGAATTAGTGTTGCTGCCAGCAGTGCGTGCCGCGCAAGAGGACACGATCATTCTGAGCAATGGCTTTAGTTGCCGTGAGCAAATTGAGCAAGAGACTGGTCGCAAGGTAAAGCATTTGGCCGAACTCTTGCAGATGGCTCATCAAGCGAATGATGCTCGGCACTAGAAAAGCACCAGATTAGCGCTGTAACTTCCGCCTAAGGATTGCAGTAACTGCATTTTGAGGGGTCTGCAAACTGGAGTACTTTCATCCCTTCAGTTTCTTGGTGGGTACATTTGAGGCAGCCCCAGATTTTTGCGATCGCTTGCTCCGTAGGAAGGCCACAGGCATTGCAAGGCAGTCCACGCTGAATGTCTTTGACCCAATAGCCTGGCGTCTGACATTGAGGGCATGCGGAGTTCATCTTATTTGCCAGATCTACAGTCGCTTTGTGAATATTCTCCATGCGAGTGGGGTTTGCAAATGCCCTCAGATCATTTTCAACAAAAGCTACCCCTGTTGAAGACTGAGCTATAGCCCATTGGAAGGCTTCTTGCAAAGCCGATAGATCGTAAATCCCTTTGATAGATTCAGGGTGATGTTCATCTGTGGGTTTAATGACTAGGTGGTGCGATGGGAAAAGAGCTGTTTCAGCAAAGGCCTCTAATTCTTCCCAGTGACTAAAGTAGCCACTAGCACTTTGAGCTGGCGCACCAGAAAAACCAATGATTTCTATTTGGTGAAGTTGATCAATCAGCATCACCACTTCATTATTCCAAGGCAGCATCCCCGTGTAGGGATCTCCTACAAAAGCCCCTTCATTAGCGATCCCTAAATCAGTATTTAATAACTTCATACCCATCAATGCTTTTTTACGTGCTGCGTCTAATTGTGTGCCGTGTCTTGGTATCTCGCGCGTAAAGGTACCCAATTGATCAGTGTCATATGCATCTGTATGCTTGACATCACACCCTGTGAGTGCCAGGAGGTCGGGCGTCATCACTGCTTCCTTACCGTGCTTTGTAAGTAAGCTAGCGATGCGATGAGAAAAGATGCCCATATCTATGATTGCTAAAGTCAGTGAGGGTGATGTTTACAGTAACTGTTCGGCAATCAAGGTGTAGAGCGGGATGCCAATGATGATATTAAAGGGGAAGGTAATGCCTAGCGACATTCCCATATACAGCGCTGGATTGACCTCGGGTAGGGCATGACGCAGCACTGCAGGCACAGCAATATAAGATGCGCTTGAAGCCAGCACCATTAGTAAGATGGTATCGCCCAAAGGAAGGCCAACAAGCTTACAAAATGCTAGCGCTAAAAGCGCATGCGCAAGTGGTGATCCAATCGCATACAAGAGGGTGATGGGTGGCTTGCCTCGGAGGCCCTTGAAACTTCTCGAAGCCATCAGACCCATATCCAGTAAGAAGAAAGCCAACATCCCTTTAAACAAGTCAATCGAAAAAGGTGCCATCAGTTTTTGGCCTGCATCACCACTAAAGAGGCCTACCATCATCGAGCCAAGCAGCAATAGTTGTGCACCATCGGTAAATGACTCATGCAATATTTTTGACATCCCTGTTGCTGGAGGTTCCAGAGGTTTGCTAGTAGTGATCTGATTAGCCGCATGAGCGACTCTTGCCTTGTTGGCTAGAACGATTGCCAAAATAATGGCAGGGGATTCCATGAGAGCCATCGCAGCAGCCATATGGCCACCATATGCAATACCAAAATGGTCTAAAGATTGGGTCGCAGTAATAAAGGTCACCGCACTGACTGAGCCATAGGTCGCAGCAATCGCTGCTGAATCAAATGGATTTAAGTATTTACGAAGCAGCCAGTAAGCAATGATAGGAATGATAGTGGCAAGGAGTACTGCTAGACCCAGAGATAAAGCAATTTCTGCAGTCAGGCCGGATTTATTCAGGGCAAATCCACCCTTCAGTCCCAACGCCATCAACAAGTAAAGCGATAAAAAGCGAGATATCGGCTGTGGAATCTCGAGATTAGATTTGACACTACCCGCAAAGATGCCAAAGATAAAAAATAAAATTGCGGGATCTAAAAAATTGGCCATAGGTTCTTGTCAGTGATGTGTCGATAGCTTTTAAGTATTTACTGTTTAATGATTGCTTCTACTAAAGGATTGGCAATTTTCTTTTCAGATCGAATGGCAAAGAAATACTCATAAATATCCTTACAATGACCCAAGACTTCAATGCCATAGGATTGCTTTAATTCTTTTTGAATAATCTCAACTGAAGGAAAGACGCCCATGCCACTTTCAGCAAAAGTTTTAAGAAGAGCGCTGTCCTCAAATTCTCCAACAATGTTTGGAGTGATACCGTTTTTAGTAAACCATTGATCAATCAAGAAGCGCACTGTGGAGTGAGTAGTGGGCAGCAGTATGGGTAGATGGTTTAAGCATTCCGGAAACGCTTTTTTGGATTCCTCAATGAACTGTTTTGGGCTATACCAAGTCAGTGAAGATTTAGTCAGCTCTTCACTATAGAGGTTAAGATTTTTGCTATTGGGAGCTGGCCGATCTGCCAGGACAATATCGAGTCGATGTAATGCTAAGTCAGCTAATAAGTCCTCAAATTCACCTTCATGCACAATCATTTGTACATTGGCTATCTTTAGTAGAGGGTCTAGTAGTTGCCTTGTTACCAGCTTAGACAAGCCATCGGATACCCCAATATGAATTTTATATTTTGGAGATTTCGAGGCACTCTTGAGAATCTCCGGTAGCTTTTCCCCCAGTGAAAATATTTGATCTGCTATCTCGAGCGCTGCAAATCCAGATTCTGTCAGGGTAATGCCTCGCCCAGCAGGCTTAAAGAGTAAGTAGCCCAGAGACTTCTCTAGCTCATGCACCTGGGCGCTAATCGTCTGAATGGCCATTTCCAGGCGTATGGCCGCTTTGGACATGCTGCCCTCTTTGGCCACTACCCAAAAGTAGTAAAGGTGTCGGTAGTTATAGGACATAGTCATCTTCAGTAATTTCCGAAATTACTATCAATATATATCTTCTTTTAACTTAATACAACTCCCTGTAAATTAGGAGCATAGAAATTTGCTTTTTTTGCGAACACACCATTTATTAAGGAATTGAAATTGGACTTTTTTGGACCTGAATTTTTATCTGCTTTACTCGCCATTATTGTCATCGACCTAGTATTGGCCGGTGATAATGCCATTGTGATTGCCATGGCCGCCAGAAATCTTCCGCCGCATCTGCAGAAGAAGGCGATTATTTGGGGCGCAGTAGGCGCCATTGCAGTCAGAAGTTTCATGACGCTCATCGTGGTCTATTTGCTCGGTATTCCTGGTCTGATGTTTATCGGCGGTGCACTCTTGGTATGGATTGCCTATAAGTTATTAAAGCCTGCAGCCAATGAGGGTGCTGGCCAAGATCATGCTGCAAACACCTTCTGGGGCGCTATGAAAACCATTGTGATTGCAGATGCTGTCATGGGATTGGATAACGTCCTAGCGGTTGCGGGAGCGGCTGGTGGAAGCTATTTACTGGTTGTCATCGGACTGCTCATTAGTATTCCAATTGTGGTTTGGGGCTCAACACTAATACTAAAACTGGTTGATCGTTATCCATCCATTATTTATTTTGGTGCTGCTGTGCTCGCATTTACTGCTGGAAAGATGATGACTTCCGAACCGATGGTTCAAGCGTGGTTAGATTCCGTCAGCATGAGTTTGGAATATGTTGTGCAAGCGGTGGTTATCTTAGGTGTTTTGGTGGCAGGCTATGCCCAAAGTAAAGTATCTCCAAAAAAATCAGCAGCAGTTTAATTCAAAGGAAAATGCAATGAACACCATTTTTATTCCAGTTGACGGATCTAAAAATTCTGACTTAGCAGTCAAGCATGCCCTAAACGTATACGGGGCTGAATCAGATAGGAATTTTCATATTTGCAATGTGCAGCCTAGATTATTTAGGCATATCAGCAAATTTTTAAGCAAGCAATCTATTGATCAATGGCACGCAGAGCGTGCAAGTCTAGCGCTTGCTTCAGCTTCAGAGCTGCTTAAAACACACAATGCACAATTTTCTTCTAGCTATGTTTGTGGTAGCGCAGGTGATGCTTTATGGAATGAAGCAATGCGCTTAAAATGCAGCCGTATTGTGATTGGCGCCTCAAAGAAAAATTCTTTAAATAGATTTCTGGAAAATTCAACCACCGCTAAGTTATTAGAAATTAGTGATATCCCTGTAGAAGTGATTACGGGAGATGCTTCTACGCCATTGAAACGTTGGGCTGTCCCGGCTTTGAGTGCTGGTGCTGCAACCGCTGTAGTCGCGATTGTGACGAATTAGTTTTAGTTTTATCCTGCTGTTCTCTCTTTGGGCCCTCCTCGTGAGGGCCTCTTTTTTACCCCCATCTTTTTAGAGAAAATAGGGTGCAATCAGACGGCATTTAAAGATACTCAATAATCAGCTTTACAATCTAAACATGATCTATCAAATATCCAGCCTATTACTAGAGGTCTTCCTTGTTCTCATTGGCGGCGCCTGCCTCATTCGTTGCTATATGGGTTTTTTCTACATAGATTTAGGACGAGCAGCTGGCTATCAAATTAGCGGCTACCTTCATAGTTTGACCAATTGGATTATCTTGCCTTTACGTCAGGTGTTACCGAGTTTTGGAAGGTTTGATCTCGCGAGCTTCTTAGCTGCTTATTTGATTGCCTTGATCCAGGTTGGCACACTTTGGTTTTTGAGTGGAGCTAATAATGCCGTGAGCTATGTATTTATCCAGAGTCTTTTTGAGATAGTGAATTTATTTTTATCCGGTGTGATTGGCGCCATATTTGCCAGCATTTTGCTATCTTGGTTTGCGGCAAGCTCAATGGCCTACTATTTTTTATCAGCGCTCACCGAGCCCTTATTAAAGCCAATTCGTAATACCTTACCGAAACTAGGCATGCTCGACCTGTCTCCCTTAGCACTATTAATAGCTATTCAGATACTACAGGTCGTTTTAGCTAATGTGCAATCAATGGTGCTTCGCTGAAGCGACGATCTTTTCTGTATAGGCAATCGCTATAGCGGAAAGTACAAAAGTAATGTGGATGATGGTCTGCCACATTAAAGTTTTTTCATCATAGCTAGCTGCATTAATGAATGTCTTTAGTAAATGAATGGAAGAAATTCCAATAATGGCAGTTGCCAATTTCACTTTGAGTACACCAGCGTTGACGTGAGAAAGCCACTCGGGCTGATCAGGATGATTTTCCAATCCTAAACGTGAAACAAATGTTTCCCATCCTCCAACAATCACCATGACAAGCAGGTTAGAGATCATCACCACATCAATCAGGCCTAAGACTACCAACATGATTTCAGTTTCTGAAGGAGTTTTGCTCGATAGCATGCCAATCAGGTGAACTAACTCTACCCAGAATTGCCATACATACACAGCTTGAGCAACGACTAAGCCGATATAGAGTGGCGCCTGAAGCCAACGGGTCATAAATAGCCATCTTGGTAGTGGCCTTAGTTTTTTCTCAAGTTTAGCGATTTCGTCGGACATGTCTTATTTATTCCTATGGTTCAGATCAATATGCATTACGCAGAACGTACCACTTTTCTATGTCAACCATCAGCCCTCTGGCCGCTATGCACGGAACGGATAAAGGGCTGATAATTGGAGCATGACACTGACAGAACTTCGCTATATCGTTGCCGTTGCGCATGAGCGCCATTTTGGTAGGGCAGCAGAAGCGTGTTTTGTCTCTCAACCGACCTTATCTGTGGCGATTAAGAAGTTAGAAGAAGAGCTCAATACGCAAATTTTTGAGCGAGCCAATTCTGAAGTGACGATGACTAGTTTAGGTGAGCAAATTGTGAGTCAGGCTCAACGCGTTTTGGAAGAAGCTAACTCCCTCAAGCATCTTGCGAAACATGGGCAAGATCCTTTATCTGGGCCGCTGCGACTGGGCGCTATCTACACCATCGCTCCTTATCTACTCCCCAGCTTAGTGCGAGTGGCTAGAGTGCAGATGCCTAATGTCCCTTTATTTTTAGAAGAGAATTTCACGACCCGTTTATTAGAGATGTTGCGCCAAGGTGCCTTGGATTGTGTAGTGATTGCAGCCCCTTACGCTAGTACTGGGCTAGAAAGTATTGAGTTGTACGATGAACCCTTTTTGGTAGCCGTTCCTAAAGGCCATTCTTGGGAAATGCGCACGATTATTCCGCACCGCGAGCTTAAAGAACAAAACACATTACTACTTGGGGCAGGACATTGTTTCCGGGACCACGTACTTGGGGTGTGTCCAGAATTAAACCGCTTAGGTTCAGGCTCAACGATTGGAGAGCAACGTAGTTTTGAAGGCTCATCGTTAGAGACGATTCGACAAATGGTAGCAGGGGGTATTGGCATCTCTGTACTGCCGAGAACATCAGTATCTGATTTGACTGCATCAGATCAGTTGATTCGTTATATCCCTCTGGATGAACCTGTTCCTACCAGACGAGTGTGTTTAGTTTGGCGTAAAGGATGTCGACGTGCACCGGCCATGGAAGCATTGGCGAAGGTCATTCGCCAATGTGATCTGCCCGGTGTGACATTTATTTAATCAACTTTAACCGCTACGAAATTAATCGTTATTTAAGTATTTAAGCACTTAAATCAGACACTAATGAAGCCAGTGTTTCAGGGGCTACCGTTTCAACATGCATAGGGTAACCTTTGTGATCACAGCCAACCATGATCTGGGCACCTGCTTTTAAGGCAATCTTCATATTGGGACTTAAGTCAAAACGCATAAAGTGCACTGCGGATGTTTTTTCTGCAGTAGAGCGCTCTAAATCTTCATCGGCCACTGCATAGACGCGTGGTTGACCTTCTACTTCAATAAAAACTTGATGCTCAACACCGACTAATTTAGCAAGCGCGACTTTGCGATCTGCTTCATTAGGGTATTCCAACATCATGGTAGCTTTGAAATTGGAGCCGTCTGGTACTAAAGGGTTGTAAGCATTAAGCTCATCTTTGATACCTTCAGTTTCAAAAGTTTTTTCTACGCGTAACATTTCTTGAATCTGATAGCGCATTAAAAATTCATTCTCGAAAATCATTGTTAAATGATCACCAAGATGCACAGTACGTATGCGACGTTCTTGAATCGCCTTCTCACGAAAAGCGGGACGCTCTTTATGGTATGCCTCAAGACTTAAGAGGCTATCGCGGGTAATTTTTGCCATACTGTACTACTCCTATTCTGTTATCTAATAAAGCGAGCTTATATTCCATAAGCCTTTGCAAGCAATGTCAGGGGATGGGCCATCTCTGATCTAGGTAAACCCAACTCTTCCATACCTTGCGCAATATGATGGCCTGCTAACTGGCAATCAGAGCTGATGTAATTGGGCTCATCCTCAGCCATCCTTTTGAAAACCGGCTTGCCGATTTTCATAGCCATGTCATGAAACTCTTTCTTCACTCCCCAGGTTCCCGAGTGGCCAGAGCAACGCTCCACGACATTCACTTCAGTACCTGGAACGAGTCTCAGCGTCTCCGCTGTTTTTTGACCCATATTCTGAACCCGGGAATGGCATGCCATGTGATAACTGACGTGACCTAATTCGGTATTGAAATCCTTCTTGAGCAAACCATCGGAGTTGCGTGCCATGAAGTATTCAAATGGATCCCACATGGCCTCTTTTACTAATTGAGTATCTACACAATCAGGGAACATGAGCGGTAACTCTTGCTTAAACATTAAAGTACAAGAGGGGATGGGTGTCAAAATAGCGTAACCTTCCCGTGCTAATTTTGCGAGCTTAGGAATATTCTTTTCTTTGTTCTCTGCAACGGACTCTAAGTCACCGAGCTCAAGCTTAGGCATACCGCAACAGGCTTCTTTATCCACCAACTCATACGGAATCTGATTGTGTTGCAGCACCTTGATGAGATCTTGACCAATGCCAGGCTCGTTGTAGTTGATATAGCAGGTTGCATAGATTGCTACTTTGCCAGGTGTCTTGGCACCATCAACAACGGGTAAGTGGGGGGATTTCTCGGCCAACTGTGGGAAAGTTTTGGGTGCGTACTCCGGAATCCATGCCTTTTTATCAACACCTAATGCACCTTCCATCACTAGGCGTGCGAGCCCAGTACTGTTGACCGCATTGACTGTTTGGGTCACGATCGGAATGCCTGCAAAGTGACCTAGCTTATCGGTGGAGGAGAGCAGCTTGTCACGGAAGGTTGCCTTATCGTCTTTAAAGTTGACTGCCTTAGCGCGCAACATGAGGTGCGGAAAATCAATATTCCAAGGATGTGGCGGTACATAAGGGCATTTAGTCATGTAGCATACGTCGCACAAATAGCACTGATCAACGACTTGTTGATAGTCTGCCTTATCGACTTGCTCCATCTCTAAGTCTGCTGTGGCATCTACTAAGTCAAATAGTGCTGGAAATGAACCGCACAGGCTCACACAACGACGACAGCCGTGACAAAGATCAAACACTCGCTCCATTTCAGCCTCAAGATCGGCTTTATCGTAGAACTTCGGGTTTTTCCAATCTAGGGGGTGGCGTGTTGGCGCCTCTAAACTACCTTCGCTTATGCTCATTTTTTCCTCTTTAGATCTGCGCCATGCAATCTATTTGGCGAACTATAGCGATAGTGTAGAGTCTCAACGATCGATAGCCAAATTGTATTAATTAACAATATTGATAGGTAAAAACTAATTTCTATGTTCCAGGGTTCGGGCAGTCAAAATGTGTCTTAAGAGGAGATTCATTAAAATCTCTGCTTATATTGGGATAGCCTTCTTTTGGTTACAGGTCTCAAGAGGCTCATTTCAAATAAAACTAGACATCATTACAAATAAAAGCTTTTATTGATAGTAAATGCTAACTTAATGAGGTTTATCTCCCTCAAGTCTTGATTTCAGGCTTAAAAAGACAATGTGTATACTTTTATTAA
This sequence comes from Polynucleobacter antarcticus, assembly GCF_013307245.1. Taxonomy (NCBI): domain Bacteria; kingdom Pseudomonadati; phylum Pseudomonadota; class Betaproteobacteria; order Burkholderiales; family Burkholderiaceae; genus Polynucleobacter; species Polynucleobacter antarcticus. The sequence continues at coordinate 697,917 of NZ_CP028941.1, read as the reverse complement.
ATCAATCGATATTTGAATATCAGTTGTTTTTAACTATCAACTCAATACAAAAATACGATTATTAAGTCCGCTAGTTTTGTTGATAATTACCCCGTGGTGAAACGTTTTCACCCTATTTTTAACAATTGATCTTAGGAGTCACAAAATGGCTAAAACTGTAAAAGGTTCAAAGACAGAACAGTCTTTGAAAGAAGCATTTGCTGGTGAATCACAGGCAAACCGTCGCTATTTGTATTTCGCGAACCAAGCTGACATCGCTGGCGCAAATGACGTTGCTGCAGTATTTCGTTCAACTGCAGAAGGTGAAACTGGCCACGCCCATGGTCACATGGAGTATTTGATTGAAGGCGGCGCAGGCGAGCCAGGTACAGGTATGCCAGCAAAGACTGTTGCAGAAGCATTGCAAGCAGCGATTGCCGGTGAAACACATGAGTACACTGATATGTACCCAGGTATGGCTAAGACTGCACGCGACGAAGGCTTTGATGAAATCGCTGATTGGTTTGAAACTTTGGCTAAAGCTGAGCGTAGTCATGCCAACAAGTTCACTAAGACTTTAGAAGCGCATTTGGCAAACGTGTAATTTCAACGTTTGTTGAGTTTTACCAAGAGGACTGGGCTTTGCTCAGTCCTTTTTTCATTGGTTATATAAAGTTAGCCCACTAAATCTGGGCATGTTTGAATAGTAGCAATCTATAGCGCTAGCTCAGAATTAAATAAAAAACATGATGATATATCTAAACTTTCTTATTAATACTCTCAATAAATTGATAAAGCCGCGCTGGGTTATTACTCAGAATATTCGCTCTTTGTATTGGGTCTGGTGCCCAGCTTTGCAATATATCTAGCAGGTCTGCATCGTTTGGCATAAAGCCTTTAACCATGACATGGGGCCAGTCACTTCCCCAAACGATTTGTCGATCATTTGCTTCAAGTAGTGCCCTCGCAAATATCTTGGTATCAGCATAAGGAGGTTGGCTCTCCGATGATATTCGATAAGGACCTGTGAGTTTTACCCAGGCACGCTCTTCACGCATCAGTGCCAAAAGATTCTGAAAGCCAATATCTTCAATACCAAGTTCTGTTTTGAGATAACCCAGGTGGCCTAGAACGACAGGCACAGGAAAATCTTTTAAGTCTTCATAGAGATGAGGAAATTCATTTGCATGCATTAGAAATTCAATATGCCATCCCAGTGGGGCAATCTTTTCTGCAAGATAGCGAAGTTTTGAGATGGGTAACATTCCTTTTTCTTCTGCTAAATCCACAATATTGCAACGTACTCCCCTAATGCCGGAGTGATGAAGATGCTCTAGTTCATTTTCAGAAATATCCCAGTCCACCACTGCAACCCCTCGAAAATGAACAGGATCTGTTTGTAGTGCATTGAGCAGTGCTCGGTTGTCGTTGCCATAAATACTGGGTTGCACTAATACAGCACGACTGATGCCTAAGGACTTTAGGAGCTCTATGTACTGGGGAAGTAGGGCATCATGCGGTGTGTAAATACGATTTGGGGAGTAGGGGTAGATTGAGTCAGGCCCACAGATATGGGCATGACAATCCGTAGCATGTTCTCCAACAAGCAGATCAGGTTTTTTTAGAACCTGATCTGGTGGCTGACAAAGCGGATGCTTATTGAGGTTCGATTCCAGCGTCTTTAGCAATCTTGGAATACTTATTAATTTCACTACGCACAAATTTTTCAGTTTCAGCTAAATTCATGAGCTTAATAGTGATTCCGGCTTTAGCGTACGCTGTTTTCACTTCAGGCTCTTGCAATGCTTTATTGATATCAGTATTGATCTTTTGCAAGATGCCCTTAGGCGTAGCTGATGGAGCCCAGACACCAACCCATAGACCAATTTCAAAATTTGGGAAGCCTTGTTCGGCAATCGTTGGGATATCAGCTGCTATCTCCGAGCGAGTAGCACTAGTCAGGCCAAGAACGCGTACCTTACCCCCTTGAATCTGGCCAATGGCAGTTTGCAGAGGAGCCATGTAATAGGCAGTGCGTCCCGCAATGGTTTCTTGAATAGCTTCAGGTGAGCCTTTGTAAGGCACATGCAACATTTTGATGCCCATAGTTTGATTGAAATACTCTGCGGCAAGGTGAGTAGAGCTGCCAACACCAGCACTAGCAAAGGGAATGTTTCCTGGCTGTGCTTTAGCAGCATCCACTAAATCCTTAATAGATTTATAGGGACTCTCAGCAGATACAACGAGTGCATAAGGACTCGTACCTAAAATACTGACATCAGTAAGACTCTTGAGGTCATAAGGCAATTTCTTGTAAATAGCTGGGTTAGCGGCATACGAGGCCGACTGTACTAAAAGTGTATAGCCATCAGAATCGGAGTTGACAACTACACCCGTACCAATCAGACCACCTGCACCTGGCCTATTTTCTACAATCACAGGCTGCTTCCAGATTTCTGTCAGGCTTTTGCCGACAATGCGTCCAGCGATATCAGCACCGGAACCAGGCGTTAGCGGCACAATCATTTTGACTGTTTTGGAAGGGTAATTAGCTACATTCGCTTGAGCATGAGCAATGTTGCTCTGTAAAGTAAGAACACTTCCTAAAAGAGCGAGGGAGCCTAGTAGCTTTGAATAAAAACTGAATTGCATAACATCTCCTATATTTTTTTAATTACAACTGAACTAGGACACAGAGTCTAAAAACTTTCTCAACACAGAGTTAAATTCTGAAGGTTTTTCAATGTTGGAAAGATGGGCTGCTTGATCAATCACGGTCATACTGGAGTGCGAAATCAATCGATGCAATACCGTGGCTTGGTCGATCGTACAGGCAGGATCTTGTTTGCCCAACAAGACCATGGTCGGTGCTTTGATTTTGAGAAGCATTGTCGATTGAGCCATGTCACGCACTGCGCTTGCGCAACCGAGATAGCCTTCAAGTGGTGTTCCTAAAATCATTTTTTTGACTACTTCAATCTGGTTTGGTTCGCGCTCAATAAAATCTTTCAGAAACCATCGCCCAATAGTGCCGTCTACTAAGCCTGCAATCCCTTTTTCTTTAGCGATCGCAAAACGTTCTTCCCATAGGCTACGTGGCGGCATTTCACTGGCGGTATCGCATAAGCTGAGAGAAAGAACCCGCTCTGGATGATGCGCGCCAATGTACTGACAGATCATGCCACCCATGGATAAGCCCACTAAATGGGCCTGCTTGATATTGAGGGCATCCATTAGTGCGACAAGATCGGTAGCAAGCAGGGAGATGCTATAGGGGCCTGGAGTCACTTCAGATTGACCATGACCCCGAGTGTCATAACGTACAACGCGATAGCGATCTGTTAATGACCGTATATTGCTATCCCACATTTCAAGGCTAGACATGAGACTGTTACTCATGAATACGGACGGGCCATCAATCGGCCCATCGATTTGATAGGCCATCTTGATTTGGTTGGCGTTAATAAATTGTTTCATGATTTGACTTTCAAAATATGTATTGTCATTCTCGACTTAACTAGGGCGCTTTAAATTTGGTGCGGGCGCACCCTCTATTAAGATATTTAAACAGGCAGGTAACTTAGCATGGTGAAGTCTTAATGCCGCAGGTAATACCTGATCATGCGTATTTACTAACTCACCTACACCACCGAACGCCATGCAAACTTGATCATATCTAGTGCTGGGTAAGAGTTCGCAACCTAATGCGCGTGCAGTGCCGTATTCCCGAACCTGAATCTGATACTCTGCATTCCAGCAAGCATCGTTACCGATGACTGCTAAAAATGGGGCTTGATATCTGACCGCAGTATCGATTTCAGAGCTATGAAAGCCAAATGTACCATCCCCTAGAACAGCGACTACAGGAACATCTTTTTTGGCTAAGGCCGCAGCGATTGCAAAGGGTAGGGAGCTACCAATAGAGCCTGCTACGCCATTAAGTATGCGATTAGGTGCGTGCAAGCAGGCTTGCGCCCATTGGCCAATTTCTCCTCCATCAGATACTAGTACCGAATCGGGATGGCTATCTAAAATCACTTGCAGTGGTAACAAGGCATTGACTGGATGAACTACATTATCTTGCAGGGATTTAAGAGTAGCCCACTCCGCAGGACGGTAACGAACAGCGGATTTTACAAAGTCATACCAAGCAGACTCATTATGAGATGTAGACTTCTTCTCTGATACTGCCTGTAATAACCCATTGATGGAAGGTAGTAAATCTGCCTGTACAGAAAGTGGCAATCGATTTTGTGCAGCTATTTTTGTGCGCTCAATTTCGTCAAGATCAGAGTCTAGTTGAATAAAAGAAACATTTTTTGCAAATGGAGGCGCGCTCAGAAATTTCATTGTGAAATCACTTCGTTTATTGAGCAATAAAATTACATCTGCTTGTTCTATGACTTCGGAAAACGAGCCTAAAGATGGATCAGCGAGCCCACGTGGGCTTTCCATTGCAATAGTCGGTATATGCAATGCATTTTCTAGCAATGCTAATTCTGCAGAAAAAGTGTGTGCTCCACTTGGCCCACACAGAATTAACGGCCTTTTTGCGCTCTGTAATGCAGCAGTAATGCTTTCACAAACCGCTGCAGAAGGCTCTTTCACTTTCAGTACATTCAGAGAGGGCGCATCTGGGCTCGCTATGGTGGATTGGGTTTTTTGGGAGCTATCTTCTAAGGCATCTGACGGTAAGCTCAGGTGTACGGGTCCAGGCCGGCCTGATAGTGCAATGGCACATGCCAATTTAAAATCAGCAGCCAAGAATTCTGGGCCTGCGCAGGTCCAAGATGCTTTACAAACTGGGGCACACATCTCGGCTTGACGCATTTCTTGGAAAGCGCCCCGACCAATTTGCGTATTTGGCGCATGCCCTGACAATAAAACTACCGGCGATTCTGCCATCAGTGCCGTATAGAGGGCTGACACAGCATTGGCATGCCCAGGTCCACCAGTCACCATCGCAATGCCCACCTCATGCTTTAGTCTGGCCCAGCAATCTGCCATGTGCACGGTTGATGCCTCGTGGCGAGTGTGAATTAATTGAATATCACGACCAATCAGGGCATCAAAAATAGGCATGATGTGATTGCCGGATAAGGTGAAAACAGTTGTAATGCCTTGTTTTTCAAAAGCCTCAACTAAAAAATCGGCGCCGCGTTTTGGGATCATAGGGTGTGAAGGTAAAAAATTGATAGAGAAAATTATAGTGACGAATAAGGTGCTCTCTTGTCGACACCTTACTTATGTTAAATGATTGCAATTTATTAGGGGTTTTATAGTTTGCAGCTCACAGCATGATGGCGGTAAAACAGAAGATCTTCAAAACTAAGGGTTAACCCCCTTAGAAAAATAAAATACAAGCATTAGGATTTAAATCTGAAAGTTATACATCGTAAGAATTTGTCTATTTGCTGGGAGCTTAGTTGAATAAGTTAATGCCAAACATGGTCATAAATCAGGTGCCTAAACTGCTTACTGGTCCAAGCGCATGGCTGGGTAAAGATTTAGTCAAGGAGAGCAATTGGATAATCTCATGGACATCCTCTCAAATAGCAGATCTGGAAAATGCGGGCAAATACTTCCTGTCATTAAATCAACCCCTAGAGAACATCTCACCGAGTTTATTTCCAATTCCCAAATTAAAACCTCAGATTGATGCTATCTCCAACGTATTGCTCAACGGGCGCGGATTTGTTTTGCTCAAGGGCTTACCTGTGGAAAAATTTGGTGTTGAACTTTCTGCAGTCATTTATCTTGGGCTAGGAGTACATCTAGGTAATTTACGAAGTAACAATGCCAAAGGGCACTTACTAGGACATGTCAAAGATCAAGGTGCTGATATTCAAAATAGGAATGTGCGCTTTTACCAAACCAATAAAAAACTCGATTTTCATACAGATTCTGCCGATTTAGTTGGACTACTTTGTCTGCAAAAGGCCAAGGCAGGAGGCGAGTCTTATATTGCTAGTTCAATGAGTTTATTTAATGAGATATCTCTGCGTAGACCTGATTTAATCGAGGCACTCTTTACTCCTTTTCCAACAGATCGACGAGGCGAAATACCCGATGGCTGTGATCCCTGGTACAGCATGCCAATTTTTACTTGGTATGAAAATCAACTGACTTGTACTTATATTCGACAGTACATTGATGCTGCACAACGTAATTTCCCTGAAGTGCCGCGACTCAGTGATGCACAAATTGAGGCAATGAATTTAATAGACTCTATTTTGGCAGAAGGTGAGATCGTTTTGCCGATGGCTTTTGAGCCCGGGGATATTCAAATACTAAATAACCACCAAATTTTACATTCACGAAGTGATTTTGAAAACTGGCCCGAACCAGAGCGCCATCGACATTTATTGCGTCTATGGATAGCCCCAATGAATGCTCGGCCACTTCCAAATTACTATGAACCTAGATGGATCTCAACAACACCAGGCAAACGGGGCGGGATTATTGTTGCCGGAGCTAAGCCAACGGTTCAGCTTGAACCTCACTAGAACAACCTTTACCCATGCCGTATTTCAATAGGAACGACAATATGAAAAATAGAAGCATTCAACGAAGATGCGCCATGTTTATATTTGCTCTTTTAGGTATGAGCAGTGTTATGAAGATTGCAAATGCGCAATCCTATCCCAATAAACCCATCACCTTAGTTGCACCTTATTCTGCTGGTGGTGATAGTGACTTCTCCGGTAGAAATTTAGCTGCAGTAGCTACTAAATATATTAATCAGCCTTTAATAGTCCAAAATATTGTGGGTGCTTCGGGCACGATTGGCTCACAAAAAGTCCGTACCAGTCCGCCTGATGGCTATACCCTCTTAATCGCACGCGGAGGTTCGCAAGCGATCTCTCCAGCCCTAGATAGCAAAACACCGTATAAATGGAATGACTTCACATTTATTGCGATTTTAGATTTGAACCCCGTAGCGTGCGTTGTCAAAAGTGATTCAAAATATAAAACGATGAAAGAATTGCTAGCAGCTATTCGTGCAGAGCCAGGTAAGTTGAACTATGCCTCCGCAGGTTCTGGCACGACTCAGCATTTGGCGGTAGAGGTAGCACTCAATGCATCTAATCTCCCGTCCTCGGCTGCTTTGATGATTCCATATAAGAGTGGTGGTGAAGCCACTACAGCATTATTGAGTAATCAGGTGGATTTTATTTGCAATAATTTACCTACTCTTGCTGGTCAAATTAAAGGGGGAACAGTGCGCGCATTGATGGTGTCCACACCTGAGCGCTTAAAAGACTTTCCTGATGTCCCAACTGGCCGTGATTTAGGCCTTCTCCAATTTGAAGAGGTGATGGGCTGGAGTGGTTTATATGGCCCTCCTGGCTTGCCAAGTGAAGTCGTTAATAAATGGGTAGAGGTATTAAAGAAAGTCGCTCAAGATCCAGCGTGGGCTAGGGGTAATGAGACGGCTGGCGCAATTGCTGCTATTCGATCTCCTGCTGAGACTGAGGTATTTGCTCGTCAGCAGGTAGAGCTATACGAAAAACTGGGTAACACCTTAGGTTTACGTAAATAAGGCTCAGATTTTTGAGTTAATTCTTCACTTCTAGAGGCAGACTGCTCTAGAAGTGAAGCCTATTTATTAATCTAGAAGCATTAGGCTGATAAAGGTCTATCCATTGAAGCTCTCTGTCCCCTGGTTTTGAGTTGTAAGGAGAGCCTCTCTGCCTGTGCAGCAATCGCACTAGCGGCTACCACATCCCCTAAACTTCCCATCGTTCCTGGCCCAAGCAAAAACAGATTATCCCAAGACGTGGATGTTGTACGCAGCACTTCAAAGTGCTTATTAACAGCAATTGAAATTCCTAAGGCATCGGCTATAGCTATTTTATTAATGATCAGATTTTCAGCTAATCCATCAACACCTACCCCAGTGCAATTAATTACCCAATGACCAGTAATGCGGGTGCCGTTATTAAGGTTGACTGAAATATCATCGTCATTTACCTGTACCTCTTTTACTCTACCTATTTGAATATCTATTTGCTGTTTCAGTTTTTGAAAGGCAGCAATACTTTGAGGTGATGCCCTGAACCGGTATAAGGACCAAAGCCAACCCAATCGCTTCGAAAGTTTTGCACGCTGCTGTGCTGAAAACCCTTGCCAAATTTCATTTAGCTGAGGCCTTAATTCTTCCCAGGCACATTGCCATTCCACACTATGTACCGAGGCATCAGGTAGGTAAGACCGCATAAATCGCACTAAAGTTCTTGGGGTAAGCTGGCTCGGCCATAGGGGTTTTTGAGATCGAATCCATGTAGCCTGTTCCGGAGGAAGTTTGCCTCTAGGTGAAACAATATAAATCTTTCCACGATGATGGATATTTTCTAATGCACTGATGGTATCGAGGGCCGTGAGACCACCGCCCAATAAAATAATATCGTCAGTCTGATTAATAGTCTGAACCCACTCACCTGACCAAGGATTTTCAACGAGAGAATACGCTGCTAATTTTTCTGAGGTTTTATTTGCATTAATATGAATAGGGCAAGGCCATTTAGGAGGCATATTGCCAGTAGCTAATACAAGGTTTTTAGCTAGTACTGACTCACCTGTATCTAGTGCTAATTGCCATAGCGTTTGGTTTTGTTGGATATTGATGACGTTAGCAGGAATTTGCCTTAGTTGTCTCTGAGGATCATATTCCTGAATGAGTTGATTAATATACTTTGCAAAATCTCGCCGTAAATAAAAATATCCTGCATGGGTTTTAGCGTCATGGTCATCAACGTGCACTTTAGCCCAACGCGCAAAATGGAGTGGATCTTCAGAAAAAATGATGGGTAAATCTTCTCGTATATTGAGGCGAAATACATCGCTATTACAGCCATAGGCATTACCAGCACCCAATAAGCCATGACCAATCACCGTCAAATGAGAAGCAGGGAAACCGCGCTTTAATAAATGAATGACGAGTGCTGCTGCTGAAAATCCAGCGCCAACTATAACGATATCTTGTGGAGCCACTTTATCTTATGAGTATTGTGATTGTTTATGAACATCTTTCTCAGAAGTGCAGAGGAATTACAGCTTAATCTTGAGCCGGTAAGCAATTTCACCTACGATGCCGCGTCTAAAGGCCAGAACGCAAACCACAAAAATAGCGCCGGTTGCGATAGTACTCCAGCCGCCTAAGTTGGCTAAGTAGTTTTGTAAATTAATGATTACTGCAGCCCCCGCTACTGGACCCCAAAGGGTGCCAATGCCACCTAGAATAGTCATCAGTACGGCCTCACCTGAGGTATGCCAGAACACATCGGATAGGGAAGCTAATTGCAAGACTAAACTCTTTAAGCCGCCGCCTAGACCTGCCAAGCCTGCAGATAAAGTAAAGGCAATTAATTTGTACTTATTAACGTCATACCCCAAGGAAATAGCGCGTGGCTCGTTTTCTCTAATCGCCTTCATTACCTGGCCAAATGGCGAACTTACAATCCGCTTGATGGTAAAAAAGGCTAAAGTAAACACCGCTAAAGCAAAGTAATACATGTGGGTGGAGCTGGAGAGATCAATCAGCCCTAAGAAATGACCTCGAGGCACCCCTTGAATGCCATCCTCACCATTAGTAAATGGCACTTGGGTGGCTAAGAAATAAACCACCTGGGCTAGCGCTAAGGTAATCATGGCAAAGTAAATACCTTGCCGACGAATCGCTAGCGCACCAAAAACATAACCTAATGCGGTTGAACATAGAACACCGCAAATCAGACCTAGCTCAGGAGTGAGTCCCCACGATCTCATGACATAGGCAGTGATGTAGGCACCCGTACCAAAAAAAGCCGCATGACCAAAGGAGAGTAATCCTGCAAAACCTAGCAACAGATTTAAAGAGGCTGCAAAAATGGCGAAACAAAATACCTTCATCATGAATAGGTCGTAGACAAAGCCTTGCCATGGAATTAATGTTAAGCAGCCGATGATGACTATCGAAATTTTGTCGAGAGGAGATAGTGTCAGTTTCATCAGTTGGATTTTCCGAAGAGTCCTGCTGGCTTAATTAAGAGCACGATGATCATGATCACGAAAATAGATACTGAAGAGGCTTGCGGGTAAAAGACCTTAGTTAGCCCTTCAACGACACCTAAGCCTAAGCCTGTCAGAATGGCGCCAGCAATCGACCCCATACCGCCAATGACCACCACTGCAAACACCACAATAATCAGGTTAGAACCCATGACCGCTGTCACTTGATAAATAGGGGCAGCCATTACCCCAGCAAACGCTGCTAGGGCGCAGCCTGCACCATAGGTGAGTGTCACAATGAGTGGGACGTTCACACCTAATGCCTGTAATAAACGCGGATTTTCAGTGCCTGCCCGTAATAAGCTTCCTAAGCTAGTACGCTCAATAAAGTACCAGGTAGCAAAACAAACAATCAATGCTAAGAAGACGACCCAGAGTCGGTAAAACGGCAAAAAGAGATCTGCAATTCGGAGGCCGCCTTGCAATAGTTCGGGCACAGGATAGCTATTTCCCAGAGCGCCAAACCAGTGGCGGAACATGCCTTCAATTACTAGGGCAAGACCGAAGGTCAGTAGCAGTCCATATAAATGGTCTAGATGATAAAGACGCTTTAGCATCGTTTTTTCAATCACGATGCTAAAAAGTCCTACGATCAGTGGTGCCAGGAACAGAGCAACAAAATAGTTGATCTGAAACTCTGGCATCCCGATCCAGTCACCAATTTGAGTTAATCCAATCCAAGCTACCATGGCGCCCAACATATATTGCGCGCCATGGGTGAAGTTAATCACATTGAGTAAACCAAAAATCACCGCCAAGCCCAAACTCAATAGAGCATAGAAGGAGCCGTTAATCAGTCCAATCAGGAGCTGAGAAACAAGGGCTTGTGGGGCGATTCCGAGAAACTCAAACATAGCTTAGAGTATTCCTCAATTAATTAGTAACAAACTTACATTTCGATTGCGCTAAAGGTAGAGTTGCATCTTTTGCTGCAATCACCTTCGCCACCTTCGCTACGTCATTAGGCCCTTTAGACTCACTAGGCTTTTTGACTTCAAGTAAGTACATATCGTGCTCAAACTTACCGTCAGCACGAATTCTGCCTTTAAAGAGACCGTCATTAATTTCAACTGACTTCATCTGCTTCATGACTGCATCAGCGTTATCTGTTTTAGTCGCTTCAATGGCTTTTAAATACTGCATAGTAGATGAATACACACCAGCTTGAACGGAGGTTGGTGCCTTGCCTTTAAATTCTTTCATAAAGCGCTCAGCAAACTTTCGATTGGAGTCATTGAAATCCCAATACCAACCTACAGTGAAGTTCATGCCTTGGGTAGTTTTTAAGCCCAGAGCTTGCACATCGCTAATAAACATTAAGAGCGGAACAACGGTCTGCTTCGAGCCCATGATGCCAAGCTCTGCCGCTTGTTTGATGGAGCCAATTGTGTCTCCACCAGCGTTAGCCAAGCCAATTACTTCCGCTTTGGATGATTGAGCCTGAGCAATAAAGGATGAAAAATCCGTAGTGTTAATTGGATGCTTCACGCTACCCAATACTTTTCCGCCATTTGCTAATACTACTTCAGTAGTATCGCGTTCAAGCGTTTGACCAAAGGCATAGTCTGCTGTTACGAAGAACCAAGTCTTCTTACCAGAATCCACCACAGCCTTACCGGTGCCGCGTGAGAGTGCGTAGGTGTCATAGACGTAGTGAACAGTGTATGGCGTACATTTTTCATTGGTGATAGGCAGGGATGCTGCGCCAGTCACAATCGATACGCGCTTAAATTGCTCAGCAACTTCCATCGCTGCTAATGCAGAAGCAGTGGATACGTTACCCACAATCATGTCCACTTTATCTTTTTCAAACATTTCGCGGGCTTTTGAGCCGGAAAGGTCTGCTTTCGATTGTGTATCCGCAGAGGTAATCACAATCTTTTTACCGAGTACTTGGCCACCAAAGTCTTTAGCAGCCATCTGAGCAGCTAACAGTGCACCTGGGCCCTCAATCGCAGAGTAAATACCAGAGAGGTCGGTGAGTACCCCAATACGAACTTCGTTATCGGAAACTGTTTGAGCTTGCGCAGAAAGCGCAGTTGCCACAAAACAAGATGCAACTAGTGTTGCAATTGCCGTTTTTTTCATTTGAACTTCTCCTTGTAAACTGCTTTCATTTTTTTACTTACACACCCAATAAAGTCTTGAGCTCTTCCTGGCTGGCCTCGAGTTCATGCTTCTCGACCGTCTTAACAACTTGCCCATGCTCTATCACATAGTTTCTATCCGCGAGCTTTGAAGCAAATCGAAAATTTTGTTCTACTAAAATTACCGTGAATCCCCGTTCTTTCAGAGTGCGCACTACTTCCGTGAGTTTTTGTACGATGACAGGGGCCAAGCCTTCCGTGATTTCATCGAGTAGTAAGAGACTCGCGCCAGTTCGCAAAATGCGTGCAATGGCCAGCATCTGTTGCTCACCACCGGATAACTTACCGCCAGGGCTGGAGCGTCGTTCATATAAATTAGGGAACATCTGATAAATCTCTTCTACGCTCATTGCCACACCGTCACCTACCTTAGGGGGCAACATGAGATTTTGTTCACAGGATAAGCTAGTAAAGATGCCGCGCTCTTCAGGGCAATATCCAATGCCGAGTTGTGCCACCTGATAGGTTGGCATGCCAATCACTTCTTGGCCATTGACTTTAATGGAGCCTGTACGGTTACCAACGAGGCCTAAGATAGATCTGAGCGTGGTGCTACGACCAGCGCCATTGCGTCCCAATAGGCAAACCACTTCACCTTTTTTTACAGATAGGTTAATGCCATGCAAGACATGGGACTCACCGTACCATGCGTTCAAGTGATCAATTTCTAAAGCGAGTACAGTCATAACGAGTTCAATGCCCTTGCAATTCAGTATCGGCAGTACCCATGTAGGCTTCCATTACTTGCGGATTTTTGGAGACCTGCTCATAAGATCCTTCGGCAATCACTTCGCCTCGCTGCAATACAGAAATCGTATTTGCAATATTGGCTACGACCTTCATATTGTGCTCAACCATTAATATGGTTCTTCCGTGAGAGACCCGTTGGATTAATTCGGTAACTAGACTGACATCTTCGTGCCCCATACCCTGAGTCGGTTCATCTAACAGCATTAATTCAGGATTCATGGCTACCGTAGCAGCAATTTCAAGAGCGCGTTTACGCCCATAAGGAAGGTTGACGGCTAGCTCATCCGCAAAACTATCAAGACCTACCTGGCGAAGAGCATCCATCGCTCGATCATTCAATATATCTAAGGAGTATTCGCTTTTCCAAAAGAAAAACGAAGTTCCAAGCTCTTGCTGCAGGCCAATGCGAACATTTTCTAAGGCAGTCATGTAGGGGAATACTGCTGAAATCTGAAAGGATCTAATAATGCCGCGCTTGGCAATTTGCGCAGGCTTTTCTTTAGTGATGTCGTGGCCATTAAAATCAATATGACCGGCCGTGGGCTCTAAAAATTTGGTGAGCAAATTAAAACAGGTTGTTTTACCAGCCCCATTGGGTCCAATTAAGGCGTGAATACTCCCTCGCTTAACATTGAGATTGACATTATTTACTGCAGTAAATCCATAAAACGATTTGCTTAAGTTTTTTGTCTTTAATATGAAATCATCTGCCGCCACAATTTACAACCTTATTTACTTTAATCATCTAAGGATAATGGCAGTAAACAGTTACGCTGCATAGTGAAAACCCTAGGCACTTCCAAGGTTTAGGGCGCAAAAATTCCTAATTCTCTTGAAATGCCTGCTATTACAATGAGATATGGACTTTGCACTATCCCCAGAGCTGATTGCTTTAAGAGATCGCACACGGCAATTTATTGTCGAAAAGATTATTCCTTTAGAGGGTGATCCCCGAGAAACCCCTCACGGCCCTACGGATGTATTTCGTCAAGAGCTCATTGGACTTGCCAAAACAGCGGGCCTACTCACCCCGCATGCCTCTAAACGCTATGGCGGCTTAGGCCTCAGTCACGTTGAGAAGGCGGTTGTCTTTGAAGAGGCGGGGTACTCACGATTAGGCCCTACTGCGATGAATATTCATGCGCCGGATGAAGGCAATATTCATCTCATGGAGCAGGTGGCAACGCCTGAACAACAGCTACGGTGGCTGGTTCCACAAATTGAAGGGAAATTGCGTTCTTGCTTTGCGATGACCGAGCCTGCTCCAGGGGCTGGTTCTGATCCCTCGATGATGCTGACTACGGCTGTCAGGGATGGCGCAGATTATTTAATCAATGGTCTTAAATGGTTTATTACGGGCGCTGACGGCGCTGATTACGTCATCATCATGGCGCGTACCGAAGATGGTCAAGCCACCATGTTTTTATCTGATATGGATGCGCCTGGCATCGCTATTGAGCGCAATATGGATTCGCTAGATCAATGTTTCGTTGGTGGTCATAGTGTGTTGCGCTTGACCAATGTGCGCGTACCTCAAGATTGTATTTTGGGCGAGCTTGGTAAAGGCTTTCGTTATGCGCAAGTGCGTTTAGCGCCGGCTCGTTTAACGCATTGCATGCGTTGGCTTGGTCAAGCACGACGAGCCCATGATATTGCCTTAGCCTATGCGCAAAAACGTCAGGCCTTTGGCCAACGCTTGGGTGATCATGAGGGCATTGGCTTTATGTTGGCAGATAACGATATGGATCTCCAAACATCACGCCTGCATATTTTTCAAACTGCATGGCTACTCGATCAAGGAGAGCGCTGCAATTACGAATCTAGTCGTGCAAAAGTTATTTGCTCTGAAGCAGAGTGGCGCGTAGTGGATCGTTGTGTACAAATCATGGGTGGCCAGGGCGTGACTGGTGAAACTGCCATCATGCGTATCTTTACCGATATGCGCGGCTTCCGAATTTACGATGGCCCAAGTGAAGTACATCGCTGGAGTATGGCCAGAAAATTGCTGGATCAAAAAGTATGAGTACTCTGCTTGAGCGCTTTCGTTTAGACGGTCAAATTGCTTTAGTCACAGGTGCTTCGAGTGGTATTGGATATCACTGCAGTATGTTATTGGCTAGCATGGGCGCCAAGCTTGCAGTCGCCTCCCGCCGCATCGATCAACTCGAGTCTCTGGTTCAAGCGATTGAACAACAAGGCGGTTTGGCAAAAGCTTTCTCTCTCGATGTGACTAAGTCTGAGAGTATCAAGGCCTGCTTCGATGCTATTGAAACATGGGGTACACCCAGTATCGTGGTCAATAACGCTGGAGTATCCGTTGCTAAGAGTTTGCTAGAGCAAACTGAAGCCGACTGGGATCAGGTCATGGATACGAATCTCAAGGGTGTATGGTTAGTGGCTACGGAAGCTGCGCGTCGGATGGTAGCGCATAAAACAGCAGGCTCCATTATCAATATCGCTTCCATATTGGGTGAGCGACAAATTAATGGGGTCGCACCTTATGCTATTTCTAAAGCAGGCGTCATTCAGACTACCAAAACAATGGCTTTAGAGCTGGCGCGTCATGACATTCGTGTCAATGCTATTTTGCCTGGATACGTGGTGACAGATTTAAATCGAGCGTTTTTACAGAGTGAGCTGGGTGAAAAATTACGCATGCGCATTCCGAGTCGTCGCTTTAGTGAGCTGAGGGATTTGGATGGACCTATTTTATTGCTAGCCTCAGATGCGGGCAAGGCAATGTCTGGCAGTACGATTGCTGTAGACGGCGCACACCTCGTGGGTTCCTTGTAGAGCATGGCTACACACCGTGTCTAATACTTTAAACACCGATGCGCTTCGGTCTTATTTGCAGCAGACAGGGTGGGACACCCAGAGTTTTGAAGTACAGCCACTAGTTGGTGGGCAATCTAATCCAACCTACAAAATCACTTGTGCGAATCAGCAGATCGTTTTACGCAAGAAGCCTGCTGGTACTTTATTACCCTCAGCACATGCTATTGATCGTGAATACCGCGTGATGCAAGCGCTTGAAAAAACTGAAGTGCCGGTCCCTAATATGCTTGCTTATTGCGATGACGCATCTATTTTGGGAACTCCGTTTTATCTGATGTCTTTTTTGGACGGGCGCGTATTTAATGATCAGTCCTTACCCCAACTAGATCGCAAAGACCGTCTCGCCATTTACCAAGAAATGAATCAAGTACTCGCTGCCATTCATCAGGTGGATTACCGAGCACTGGGCTTAGAGTCATTTGGTAAACCCGGGAATTATTTTGCACGACAAGTGGCTCGTTGGTCTCGACAAGTGCAAGAGAGCAGTATTCCTATTCCTACAGCTTTGAGTAAGCTAATGGAGTGGTTACCTCATCACATCCCTACAGATGATGAAACTACCTTAGTACATGGCGATTTTCGTTTAGATAATATGGTGTTTGATCCTATTGAAAACAAAGTCATTGGTGTTTTAGATTGGGAGCTCTCGACGCTAGGGCACCCCTTGGCAGATATATCCTACCAATGCATGGCATGGCGTATACCGCCAACACTGTGGCGTGGGATTGGTGGATTGAATCTAGTGGACCTCGGCATTCCCTCGGAAGAGGAATACATTCGCTCCTACGAAATGCACTCAGGCAGGTCAGTAGGTAAGGACTGGAATTTTTATATGGCATATAACTTTTTTAGGATTTCAGCAATTTTGCATGGGGTAGCGCAACGTGCAGTTGATGGCAATGCTCATGCTAAAGACGCTGCTGAGAATGGTCAGAAATCAGGCCTGCTCGGTGAAATTGGTTTGTCTTGCGTTGATCTGACCTAAGGTCTTTAGTTAACTTAATCTCACGCTAGTTTGATGAGATATCCGTGAACTGAAGTTTAGCTAAATGAGAATAAAGCCCGCCTTTATTGACGAGGCTGGCATGATCACCACTCTCAATAATCTGCCCATGCTCCATGACTAGAATCCGATCCGCTTTTTTCACAGTGGAAAGGCGATGCGCAATGACAATGGTGGTTCTCCCTTGCATTGCTAATTCGAGGGCTTGTTGAACCAGTCGCTCTGATTCGGCATCGAGTGCGCTGGTGGCTTCATCGAGAAGTAGTAGCGGTGGATTTTTAAGTAAAGCCCTTGCTATCGCAATACGTTGTTTTTGGCCGCCAGACAGTCGCACACCACGGTCGCCTAAATAAGTGTTGTATGCCTCAGGAAGTTTGAGAATGAATTCATCTACTGCCGCCATCTTGGCTGCTAAAAATACTTCTTCATCACTTGCATTCAATCTGCCATAGCGAATATTTTCTAAGGCATTCTCAGAAAAAATACTAATTTCTTGAGGTACCACGCCAATTAAGCGACGTAAATCCACCAGATTAAATTCTTTGATATCTACGCCATCAAAGGTAATCTTTCCGAACTGTGGATCATAGAAGCGTTGAATTAATTTGAATAAGGTTGTTTTGCCCGAACCAGAAGGGCCCACAATCGCCACCTTTTCACCCGCCTCAATGCGTAAGGAAACCTGAGAAAGTACCGAATTCTGATTAGATGGATAGTGAAAAGAAATATTTTCAGCACACAGGGTAATTGCCTTCGTTGTTGGAAAGCTTGGGATGTGGGGCTGTTTGGGATTTTGTATCTGAGATTGAACGCGGAGTAACGCTAGCAATCTATCCCCAGCGCCTACAGCCCGCTGGGCATCACCCGCTACCTCTGAAAGCGCAGCGATGGAGCCAGCACAGATAACTGCATATAAGAAAAACTGGGTTAGTTGACCATCTGATATTGCTTGCTGACTGACTGCATATGCGCCTAACCAAAGTACTGCAATGATGCTTGTGAAGCCCAATAGGATCGCAACAAAGGTGAGCTTGCTACGTGCCATATTTCTGTTTTTTGAGGCTACAAATGATTTTTCGATGGACGCATCAAAGATAGCCATTTCATTCACCTCGTTAGCAAATGATTGCACTGTATTGATAGCGTTTATTTTTTCTCCTGCGATTGCTGAAGAAAGGGCTAGCTGATCTTGGGAGTTTCTTGATAGCAAGCGTACTTTTTTGCTCATAAAAACGACTGGAATGACGGTTAACAACAAGGTTGCCATAATCAGCAGCGTTAATTGAATACTTGTGATGAACATCATGGTCATGCCACCAACTAGTAAGAGTGCATTTCTGACGGCCATCGATACACTGGTGCCCACCAGGATTTGAACCAGAGATGCATCGTTATTAATACGAGATAAGAGTTCACCACTTTGCTGAGTTTCAAAAAACTCAGGGCTTTGAACAATGATGTGTGAGTAGACTGCTTTTCGGATGTCGCAGGTCACCCGCTCACCAAGTAGCGAGACCATATAAAAGCGCAGTGCACTGGCAAATGCCAAAACAAGCGCCACTACAAATAGATTAATAAACGTCACATTAATCTGGGTGGTACTGGCATTACTAAAACCCAGATCAATAATGCTACGAAAGCATAAAGGAACAGCCAAGGTGGCAGATGCTGCAAGCAGGAGGCTAATCACCGCAATGAGTAGTGACTTTTTATAGGGCCTTAAGAAAGGTAAAAACGACTTAAGCGTCTGAAAGGGGAGGGGTTTAGGAGTATTCATATTGAGTGAGAGTGCATTCTCTAATGGAGGTTTCTGGGCTAAAACGTATGAGAATGGCTTCACCTAAAATGATAGCTTGTATTTGCCTGTACCCGGCATAGTCCAATACCTGAGTACTCCTCAAGGCTGGGATCGTTATAGCCAGACTTGCTAGAAATCTCAAGTTAATAGTCGGAATGTCAGTTTTTAAGCCATGATGAACAATTGGGTACACTATGTTTATCCAGCCTCTAGCGTTATTTAGTTCATTTACATAGGGTAAAAATGTCTCTCAATTTTCCGTTTACGGCAATCGTCGGTCAATCAGAAATGAAGCTGGCAATTACGCTGTGCACTATCGATCCTTTAATAGGCGGAGTGCTTATTTTTGGAGATCGTGGCACGGGTAAATCTACCGCAATTCGATCGCTAGCTTCTTTACTCCCCCCTATGAAGTCCATCCATGGCTGTCATTATCACTGTGATCCAGAGTCTCAGAACTTATGTACGGACTGTGCAGCGCGAAGAGATAGCGGCCAAAAGTTCAAGTCAGAATCCATTTCAATACCGGTAGTCGATCTCCCCTTAGGTGCCACCGAAGATAGGGTGGTAGGCTCTTTGGATATTGAAAAAGCACTCACGCAAGGTATCAAATCGTTTGATCCTGGACTGCTTGCTAAGGCAAACCGCGGCTATTTATACATTGACGAGGTGAACTTACTAGAAGACCATTTAGTCGACTTACTGATTGATGTTGCTGCTTCCGGTGAAAATATTATTGAGAGAGAAGGGCTGAGTATTCGTCACCCTGCACGCTTTGTGCTGATTGGTAGCGGCAACCCGGAGGAGGGTGAACTGCGACCACAAATGCTCGATCGTTTTGGTTTATCCATCGCCGTTAAAACTCCCTCAGACTTTAAAGAGCGTATTGACATCATTAAAAGACGCGATGAGTTTGAGCGTAATCCAGAGCGTTTTGTTGCCCAATGGAAAGCAGCTGAAACAGAATTACAAAAGAAGATCAGTAAATCCAAAAAATTAGTGAATACCGTTGAAGTAGATGACCATTTATTAGAGCAAGCCACTAAGTTGTGCGCACACTTAGGTACAGATGGCCTAAGGGGTGAGTTGACCTTACTCAGAGGTGTTAGGGCTTTAGCAGCCTTGGAAGGCAAAAAGAAAGCCACTCTGAAGCATCTAAAAACTATTGCACCACTGGCTTTAGGACACCGATTACGTCGTAACCCGCTAGACGATAGCAGCTCAAACATCCGCATTGATCGTGCACTGCAAGAATTCTTTACCAATACTGAAAAGTGAATCCGGTTCAAATAGCGTGGTTTGATAATAATTTAATCGCCATCCTTTTAGCGATTAATCCCCGGGGTCTCAAAGGCGTTGTAGTAAAAAGTCAATTTGGTCCCGTGCGGGATACCTGGTTGTCATTCTGCTCTAGTGCACTCTCACCGCAGAGCAAAATTCTTAAAGCCCCAGCCAATCTATCAGCAGAGCAATTATTTGGATCCTTAGATATTGAATCTAGCTTACTCTCTGGCAGCTTAATCATGAGTAAAGGCATCTTAGATCGAATAGCGGGCCAGTATCTGATCTTACCCATGGCGGAAAGAATGGATGTTCAAGTCATGGCTTTGATATCTCAAGCTTTAGATGAAAAAAATACCTTCACACAGTCTCATGAAAGTGCCCACTCCTATTTTGGACTGATTGCTTTTGATGAATCTCAGGGAGAGGAAGAGGGTATTAGTCTTCGCTTATCAGATAGATTGGCTTTTGAGATTCACTTAGACCGATTTGCAATAGGCGATACCAAGGAATGTTTGGCTGTGCTGCCAGAGGATATTCAGGCAGCAAAAGTGTTATTACCTCAGGTGGGCTGTGCCCAGGAGTTTGTAGAAGTTCTCACTAAAGCCGGACTCAGTTTAGGGATTGATTCTATGAGAGCGAATCAATTTGTCTTAGAGGCTGCTAAGACCTTAGCTGCATTACGAGGCTTGAATCAGGTTGGGCAAGATGAAGTGATTGATGCGGCGCGTTTAGTGTATAGCCACACCAATAGAGTGCAATCGGCACCGGATGAGCAGCAAGATAGCCCATCAGATAATGCGGATGAGCCTGATATTCCTGCCGAAGACCAAGCGCAGCAGCCAGATGAATCTAATGACGCTGAATCTACTGAGTCCGCCGAGTCTTCAGATGCTCAGAATGAAGAGCCATCTCTTTCCGAAGAAGATCTTCAAGATATGGTGGTAGAAGCTGTTCAAGCCTCGCTACCCCCTAGCTTTTTGTTGCAATTGAATCAACATGTCCGATCTAGTAAGTCAAGCAGTGGCATCACGGGTAAGTCAGGCGCTATTGAAAAAAACCTGTTGAGCGGCAGACCGCTTGGTTCGCGTAAGGGTTCACCAAAAAATGGTGGGCGCTTAGATATCTTAAAGAGTATTAGATCTGCTATACCATGGCAGCGATTACGTGCGCAGAGTGATGCCAGTCAAGGTAAAACTGAGCGCATTAATAAAATCTATTTTAGATCCGAAGATTTACATATGAAGCAGTACCTTAAAAGACGCGGAACGGTGACGATCTTTTTGGTTGATGCATCAGGTTCTTCTGCAACTCAGCGATTATCAGAAGCTAAGGGTGCCTTAGAAGAATTATTGGCGCAATGCTATATCCGAAGAGATGAAGTAGCTATGCTGTCGATGCGTGGGGCTAAGGTAGAAACCGTACTGCCGCCAACCAGGTCGCTAGTCAGAGCAAAAAGAAACTTAGCGACTCTTCCGGGAGGGGGAGGCACCCCGCTAGCATTGGGACTACGGACTGCAAATGAAATGGCAATCTCTTTGCAGCGCAAGGGTTTGACGCCCATTATTGTGATTTTGACTGATGGTAAAGCCAATGTGAATCTGCAAGGGGTTGGTGGTAGACAAGGAGCGCATAGCGATGCCTTAATGACCGCTAAAGAATTGCGCTTACAACAGCATCGGATCTTATTTGTGGATACCTCTCCACAGCCTGAAAGCTTAGCGCAACAATTAGCTAGCGCAATGGATGCCCAGTATTTTCCGCTTCCCTATGTTGGGTCGGGCAAGCAAATTTCACAGTCTGCTATTCAATTGGCCAAGTTTTAGGGGCATGCTTGTCTTTGAGTTTTCCTAAGACTTTTTTGCCTTTGTAATAGGCATTTAAAAATAAGCCTAGACCGGCAATAACGCCAATAAACATCAGTACATTAATGAGCGTAAACAATTTTTATTCCTTAGTTAATGCTTGATGAATTAATTTTAGAGCAAGTTCTTCATTGCCCTCATGAAACATGTGACCCCCTGTTACTTCGATCACTTGGGCTTTAGAAAAATACTTCTGAATGGCCTCACATAGAGGCCTCACCGGAATCCAGCCATCATCTTCACTCACGATAAAGGTGAGATCAGATTTGATCTGGTCGCAGCGCTCCAGTAAGCCGGGTATATCAGCGCCAGCCATGAAGCTCATGGACCCATTGAGATGATCCGCATTTTTAAAGATTGTTTTATATCTTTCTCTTTTCTCGGGGCTGAGCTTGGTCTTGGTGGAGTCTATTAAGCTGTCAATCATTTTGGTATGGGGCAATAAATCACTCAGTACGGCTGTAAAAAAAGACGATGTCACTATTGGATTAATGAGTGGCGCAATAAATCGACTGTAGGTATTAGGTAGACTGAGGAGTGAGGGATTGATTCCCACGATAGTTTTTGCTTGTTTATTTTTAAGTGTGTAACTAAGGGCAAGCGTAGCGCCAGCAGAATGCCCAACAATACAATCAAAATAATCCATCTTGAGTGCTTCCCTAAGCTCTGTAAGTTTGTCGGCCAAATCATCCAAACTCAAAGACTTATTGCCCTTATTTTTGGTGAATCCATGTCCTGGTAAATCTGGCGCAATTACAGTGTAGTTTTTGGCTAATTCTGTAAAAAGGCTTCCCCAAGTGTGTGCGGATGAACCCGTGCCATGCAGTAAAAGCAGATGCTGAGGGGAGTTACCGGCAATCTGTACATGCCAGGTCAAATCTCCAGCGTGAATTTCTTGGCTAAAAGATTTGTTGGGCCAATCATTGGGAATCCTGTTCATCTTATTCAATATTGGCTTAAATTTAGGGTTTACCCTGAGTTAATGGATTGACAGCACGACAAATAGTGTCTATATTTTTTTACATAGTAAATTGTATTTTAATTTATACAAGTAATGTATTCCAAATATGGGAGCTGGGCCATGTCACCAATTAAACATCTTGATAGAGCGTTAGAGCAAGCACTAAAGTCCCATGAATCGGATAAAGGACCTGCTTTGTTGAGCAAAGCAATTAGACATGCAGTATTTCCAGGGGGTGCGCGTATCCGTCCTCAGCTCACATTGGCAGTGGCCCATGCTTGTGGAAATGATGATCCCCAGTTATCGATGGCCAGCGCCATTGCGATTGAAATGATTCACTGCGCATCCCTTGTCCACGATGACTTACCTTGTTTTGATAATGCAGATATGCGTCGAGGCCAAACCTCCGTGCATAAAGAGTACGGCGAGAGATTAGCTGTGCTGACTGGCGATGCATTGATTGTGATGGCCTATGAAACGATTGCTACTGCCTCAAGACGATCATCGCAACGCTTAGCCCCAATTATTAGAACGATCTCTCAAGGCGTCGGTGCGCCATTTGGAATTATTGCGGGGCAGTCTTGGGAGTGTGAGCCACAAGCAGCACTTTCAGAATATCAAAGAGCAAAAACAGGTGCACTGTTTGCTGCAGCCACTGCTAGTGGCGCTCAGGCAGCTGGTGCAGATGCAGATACTTGGAAGAGTTTAGGTGAGTGGCTTGGGGAGGCTTATCAAGTAGCAGACGATATTCGAGATGTACTAGGCGATGCTCAGTTTCTTGGGAAGCCTGCTGGTCAGGATCAAGAACATCATCGTCCTAGCTCAGCAAAAGAGCTGGGCTTGAATGGTGCAGTAGAGCACTTTGATCTCTTAGTCGGTAAAGCAATCGGATCAATTCCAAATTGTTATGGCGATAAGGCGCTGAAGAAATTGGTTGCATTTGAGGCAGAAAGATTATTGCCATCCAGTTGGTTTGAGCGTGGTGAAAGACATGTTGCAATTGCTACGCAAAGACAAGTCGCTTAATCACTCAGTCGCTTTTTAATCATATGTCTCAATCACAATCGCTACCGATACCAGAGGCTCAGAGCCGTTACAGCCTATGGGATAGGCTGTGCATATTACGAGATAAGTTGATTGCAGACGCGCGCTTTCAGAACACTGTTGTAAAAATTCCCCTCTTAAAAAGAATTGCAAAAAAAAGAGCAAATGCCCTCTTTGATTTGATGGCAGGTTTTGTGTATTCACAAATCCTTTTAGCTTGTGTTCGATTAAATCTATTTGACCTACTAAAGGATGGCCCCTTAAGTGTTCACGAATTAAAACAGCACTGCAGTTTGGAGTCAGATGCTTTAAAAAAATTATTAGACGCGGCTGTATCCATTCACTTATTAGAGCGACGCTCAAACCAACAGTATGGCCTGGGTACTCTTGGTGCACCCATGGTTGGTAACACGGCGCTCTCCGCCATGATTGAACACCATGCCGTGCTGTATGAAGATTTAAAAGATCCGCTCATGCTCTTATCTGGCTCTGTGGAGAGAAAGCAATTAGAAAAATTTTGGCCCTACGTTTCAAAAGATGCTGACGATCAAGACTCGCTAAAAGATAAAGCACGGGTTAAAAACTATTCTGACTTGATGTCTGCATCACTACCTTTGGTAGCAGATCAAGTGGTCGATGCTTATGACTTTTCTAGACATCATCGCCTCCTGGATGTGGGTGGAGGGCAAGGTACTTTTCTCAAGAGAGTGCATAAGAATGCACCTCAATTAGCTAGGATGCTGTTTGATTTACCGGGTGTTGCCAATCTTGCAAAAGACAGTTTTGCTATGAATGCCGAAGACCAAAATATTGCTGTGTACGCAGGAGATTTTTTTAATGATCCGCTTCCGAGTGGCGCAGATTTAATCACTTTGATTCGAGTCATTTTTGATCATGATGATGAGCGCGTCAAAATTCTACTCAGTTCCATTTTTAAGGCCTTAGAGCCTGGCGGAAAGTTATTGGTAGCGGAGCCTATGGCGGATACGCCGGATCACCCTGCAATGGGCCACGCTTATTTTGGCTTCTATTTGCTCGCTATGGGGAGGGGCAGACCCAGAACCATAGATGAAATCAGCAAATTGGCTTTTTCAGTTGGGTTTAAAAACGTTGAAATGCTGCCTTGCAACATGCCGATTAATGCTCAAGTTTTGTTACTTAGTGCTTAATTTAGGGTAAATACCGATGTGTAGATTCTTAAATGTGTATAAATTAGTTTACATAACTAAAAGTAAATAAATATATACATATGCAAAGTCAACTTCATTCCACAGCTGTTCTGCTGGAGTCACCAGGCGAGATTAGCTTGCGGCGTCTTTTGTTAGATGAGCCGACCGACCAAGATGTCGTAGTGCAAATTGAATGGAGTGGAATTAGTACGGGTACAGAAAAATTACTATGGCAGGGAACAATGCCCGATTTTCCAGGAATGGGATATCCCTTGGTACCTGGATATGAGTCTGTTGGCAGAGTGACTCGTGTTGGAAAAAATTCAAAATTGAGTCTTGATCAAAGAGTGTTTGTACCTGGCGCTAAATGCTTTGGTGATGTGAAGGGCCTATTTGGCGGTGCAGCATCACATGTCGTGGTCCCCTGCGATAGAGTCGTGACACTTCCAGAAGAGATCGGCGAAGAGGGCGTTCTGTTGGCATTAGCAGCAACTGCTTATCACGTGACTCAAGGTAAAAAAGCATTGCAGCCTGATCTGATTGTTGGGCATGGCGTCTTAGGAAGATTGATCGCCAGAGTTGCTGTCATGCTTGGCCATCAACCCGTAGTTTGGGAAATCAATGAAGATCGAATGACGGGTGCTGAGGGTTACTCAGTTGTAAACCCTGCTGACGATAAAGATAAAAAATACAAAAATATTTGTGATGCTAGTGGACAAGTTGGCGTTCTCAATCAGTTGATTAGCCAGCTAGAGCACGGCGGTGAAATTACTTTGGCAGGTTTCTACGACAAAGATATTCAATTTAATTTTCCTAAAGCTTTTATGAAGGAAGCTAAATTTCGGATAGCGGCGCAGTGGACGCCTCAAGACTTAGCAGACGTAAAGCAAGCAGTCTCCTATGGAAGATTAGATCTTCGTGGGCTGATTACGCATCATCGTAGACCATCTTCAATAGATGAAGTTTATCGGACTGCATTTGAAGATCCTAGTTGTCTCAAAATGGTTGTAGATTGGAGAGAAGCATTATGAATGCACCATCCGCTGTAAAAGAAGTGACTATTCAATTTGCGAATTTAAAAAAAGAGGCAGCGATTGAGCCGGACCCAGTACATACCGGTGAAATCAAAAAAGAGACTCAGATTATTGCGATCTACGGTAAGGGCGGGATCGGTAAAAGTTTTACTCTAGCCAATTTGTCTTACATGATGGCTCAGCAAGGCAAGAAGGTCTTGTTGATTGGCTGCGATCCTAAAAGCGATACCACCTCATTACTGTTCGGTGGTAAAGCCTGCCCAACCATTATTGAGACATCCTCCAAAAAGAAATTAGCGGGTGAAGAAGTCAAAATTGGTGACGTTTGCTTTAAGCGTGATGGCGTCTATGCAATGGAATTAGGTGGACCAGAGGTTGGAAGAGGTTGCGGCGGTCGCGGCATTATTCACGGTTTTGAAACTCTAGAAAAACTCGGATTTCATGATTGGGGCTTTGACTATGTGTTACTGGATTTCTTGGGTGACGTAGTCTGTGGCGGTTTTGGATTGCCGATTGCCCGTGATATGTGCCAAAAAGTAATTGTGGTGGCATCGAATGATTTGCAATCTTTGTACGTTGCTAATAATGTTTGCTCAGCCGTCGAGTACTTTAGAAAATTAGGCGGTAACGTAGGCGTAGCAGGTATGGTCATCAATAAGGATGACGGTACAGGTGAAGCCACTGCCTTTGCTGAAAAAGTAGGTATTCCGGTTCTGGCAGCGATTCCTGCGAATGAAGATATCCGTAGAAAAAGTGCCAGCTATGAAATTATCGGCACACCGACTTCCCAGTGGGCGTCACTCTTTGAAGGCCTTGCTAGCAATGTGGCAGAAGCTCCTCCAGTTCGTCCAAAGCCAATGGCACCAGATGATTTGTTAGGACTCTTTTCTGCTAGTCAAGTCGGCAGAAATGTGGTCTTAGAGCCAGCAACCATATTTGATATGGTTGGTAAAAATGAAGTGATCAAACCCACTCTTGAAGTTGTTTACGACAAAGTATAGAGACTGAGATCATAGTGAAATCTACTAAAGTGATTCCAATACAGTCGGAACTTCCTGATGGATCGGGTATTACTTGCCATTCTGGTGCAGAGCAAATATTGGCTGCCGCTAAGTCGGCAAACAAGAGTGAGATATTAGGTCAATACGCTAAGGATTATCCAAAAGGACCGCATGATCAACCGCAGAGCATGTGCCCAGCATTTGGGTCTTTGCGGGTTGGTTTGAGAATGCGTCGTACCGCCACTATTCTCTCTGGCTCAGCGTGTTGCGTATATGGCTTAACCTTTACTTCTCATTTTTATGGTGCACGTCGCAGTGTCGGCTATGTTCCCTTTAATTCAGAATCATTAGTTACTGGTAAGTTGTTCGAAGATATTCGGGATGCTGTTTATAAAGAAGCCAATCCTGACTTGTATGACGCTATCGTCATTATTAATTTATGTGTTCCTACAGCGAGTGGCGTGCCTTTGCAGCTACTGCCTAAGGAAATTAATGGCGTACGGATTATCGGCATTGATGTGCCTGGATTTGGTGTGCCTACCCATGCCGAGGCTAAAGATGTCTTAGCAAGCGCCATGCTGCGCTATGCCCGTGCCGAGGTAGAGCAAGGACCAGTATCCGCACCTAGAAACGGGATTTCAGAAAAACCAACAATTACTTTGCTGGGAGAAATGTTCCCAGTTGATCCGATTAGCATTGGCATGATGCTCGAGCCGATGGGCTTAGCAGTTGGCCCAGTTGTACCCACTAGAGAGTGGCGCGAGTTGTACCAAGCGCTAGACTCAAAAATTGTGGCAGCTATTCATCCGTTTTATACAGCCAGTATTCGAGAATTTGAAAGTGCTGGCCGTACGATCGTGGGTTCCGCACCGATTGGTTACGACGGGACTGCAAACTGGTTAGAACAGATTGGCGCTGCAGCCGGTGTGAGCGCTGAAAAAATTGGTCAAGCTAAATCCCAATTTTTACCTTTGATACAAGCTGCTCTGAAAGCAAAGCCTATCAAGGGCAGAATTACGATGAGCGGCTATGAGGGCTCTGAATTATTGGTAGCACGTCTATTGATAGAAAGTGGCGCAGATGTGCGTTACGTTGGTACGGCTTGTCCTAAAACTGTCTGGAGTAGTGCTGATTTAGATTGGCTAGAGAGTCGTGGAGTGCATGTGCAATATCGCGCCTCACTAGAGCAAGATCTGGCTGCCATGAAAGAATTTAAGCCAGACTTGGTTATTGGCACGACACCTGTGGTGCAAAAAGCAAAAGAATTGGCCATCCCTTCTTTGTATTTTACAAACCTGATCTCCGCAAGACCCCTGATGGGTGCTGCGGGCGCAGGTTCCTTAGCTCAAGTAATCAATGCGGCTTTAGGTAATCAAGATCGCTTTAATACGATGCATGACTTCTTTGAGGGTGTTGGCAAAGATCACGCCACTGGTGTGTGGGAATCCGTGCCGGTTGATCATCCAGATTTCAAGGCAGATGTCCGTCGTAGATTAGAAAAAGCAGTTGCAAAGCAAAAAGCAGAGGAGCTCGGCTAATGTTCGTTATTGATCACGATCGTGCTGGTGGCTATTGGGGTGCTGTGTATGTATTTACAGCAGTCAAGGGCTTGCAAGTCGTGATTGATGGTCCTGTTGGCTGTGAAAATTTACCCGTCACGTCTGTTCTACATTACACAGACGCATTGCCACCACATGAGCTGCCAATTGTGGTGACTGGCTTAGCTGAAGAACAGCTAGGTAGAGAAGGTACCGAAGAGTCTATGAAACGGGCTCACAAAGTATTGGATCGTGATCTACCCGCTGTAGTCGTTACCGGCTCCATTGCAGAAATGATTGGCGGAGGCGTTACACCTGAAGGTACTGGTATCAAGCGTTTCCTACCTAGAACTATTGATGAAGATCAGTGGCAGTGTGCTAACCGCGCTATGAATTGGTTGTGGACAGAATACGGTACTAAAAAAGTTCCTAAGAGAGTAAAAGTAGCGGGTGAAAAGCCAAGAGTCAACATCATCGGGCCCGCATATGGCAGCTTTAACTTATATAGTGACTTGGCTGAAATTAGACGCCTTATCGAAGGCATCGGCGCAGAAGTCAATATGGTTTTCCCGCTGGGCAGCCACTTGGAAGATGTCCCTAAATTAGCGAATGCAGATGTCAATGTCTGTATGTATCGAGAATATGGCCGTCTCTTATGTGAAACCTTGGAGCGCCCTTATTTACAAGCTCCGATTGGCATGCAATCAACCACTGCTTTTTTAAGAAAGCTGGGCGAGATGTGCGAACTTGATGTGGAGCCCTTTATTGAAAAAGAGAAGCACACTACGCTTAAGCCAATATGGGACTTATGGCGCTCGGTGACACAGGATTTCTTTGGCACTGCGAGCTTTGCAATTGTGGCTAATGAAACCTATACCCGAGGTGTCAAAAATTTCCTTGAAGAGGAAATGGGCTTACCGTGTAATTTCGCCGTTTCAAGATTACCTGGAAACAAAACAAACAATATTGAAATTCGGGAATTAGTGCAAAAGAAAGCACCTCTTGTGATGTTTGGAAGTTATAACGAACGCATGTATGGCAGTGAAGTCAATGCACGCTTTTCCTTTATTCCTGCATCCTTTCCGGGAGCGATTATTCGTAGGCATACCGGTACGCCATTTATGGGGTACTCAGGATCAGTCTATTTAGTGCAAGAAGTATGTAATGCCTTATTTGATACGCTCTTTAATATTCTGCCTTTGGGTACCGAAATGGACAAGGTAGATGCAACGCCAGGTAGATTGCATCAGTCCGGAAAGATGATGCCTTGGGAGCAGGAAGCACAAGCTTTCTTGAATAAGTTGGTGAGTAACCAGCCGGTCCTCACGCAAATATCGGCAGCTAAAAAAATTCGTGAAGAGGCTGAGTTTGCCGCTCGCAATCAAAATATTGAAAGAGTCACATTGGCTTGTGTACAAACATCATCATTTTCTATTTCAAGTGATGAGACTGTATGAGCCAAATACAAAGATATTGCCTAGTAACCAGGCTAAACCAATATGGCGTAGTGAAGTCATATCCTCATATCTACAGGGGCGATGTAGAAAAGACCGTAAGGTCAGTTTCAAGGAGTTGTCATCATGAGTGAAAACAGATCAATATCTGGGCTTACCGATGCAGAAGCTCAAGAATTCCATGCATTTTATGTGCAAGGACTTTTAGGCTTTACTGCAATCGCCGTCGTCGCGCACATACTTGTATGGGCATGGCGTCCGTGGTTCTTTTGATGTCGCAGTAAGTACAAAGTAAACAGACTCAACAAATAGGAGTGTTCGTATGAAAACTAATACAGATGTAATCAATAAAAATGACCTAACCGACATCTTGTCGTTCAAGATCTATTTTTTTAATTAGTTATGTAGTGATTTTTATAGTGGCACTCTTTTTCGTTGCGCTACCTGTTTCCCAAAAAGGTTGGTTATTTTCGGGGGCTGATAGTGGATCGTTTTTTAAATCTGTTGAGTCCGGTGTTTACGGTTTCATGTCTTACTTAAATTAGGAGAAATATTATGTGGAGAATTTGGAAACTATACGACCCACTTCGTGCGATGGTTGCACAGGGCGTTTTTCTATTCGCTTTAGCAGCAATGATTCACCTCATCCTCCTCAGTACTGTTCAGTACAAATGGTTGGATGGTATGAGTCAAGAGCAGTACAAAGCAGCTATTTCAGCAGCGAAGAAGTAGTTAGATGTACAAACCGTAGACGAATTTCTAGTAATAGGGATTCGTCTACGCAAGATTAATTAAAAATGAGAAAAATTCTCATTCTGTAAGGAGCGCTTCATGGCTATGCTCAATTTTGAAAAGAAATACCGCGTTCGCGGGGGGACCCTGATTGGTGGAGATCTTTTTGATTTCTGGGTAGGCCCTTTCTACGTCGGTTTTTTTGGTGTCACGACCCTATTTTTCGCATTCTTAGGTACTGCGATGATCCTATGGGGAACCTCTCAAGCAGGGGTCTGGAATGTTTGGCAAATTAATATTGCCCCTCCAGATCTTAAATATGGCTTGGGTGTGGCGCCCATGATGGAGGGTGGTCTTTGGCAACTGATTACTATTTGCGCTCTCGGTGCTTTTGGTTCTTGGGCATTGAGAGAGGTAGAGATTTGTAGAAAGTTAGGCATGGGGCTTCATGTGCCATTTGCCTTCGGCATGGCCATTTTTGCGTACTTTACTTTAGTAGTCATTCGCCCTGTCTTGATGGGCGCATGGGGCCATGGATTTCCCTACGGAATCTTGAGCCATTTAGATTGGGTTTCGAATGTGGGATATCAGTATCTTCATTTCCATTACAACCCTGCTCACATGATTGCGGTCACTCTGTTCTTTACAACAACACTAGCGCTTTCCTTGCATGGGGCATTAGTTTTGTCATCGACCAATCCAAGGTCTGGCCATTCAGTTAGAACACCTGAGCATGAAGACACATTTTTTAGAGACATTATTGGGTATTCAGTAGGAACATTAGGAATACACCGTCTTGGCTTATTTTTAGCGTTAGCAGCAGTGTTTTGGAGTGCAGTATGTATTGTCATTAGCGGGCCTTTCTGGACAAAGGGTTGGCCTGAATGGTGGACATGGTGGTTGAATTTACCAATCTGGGGGTAGTTTTCAGCTGAATTGAAAATGCGGAGAGCATCATGGAATATCAAAATTTATTTACACAAACACAAGTAACTGGTCCTGCTAGTCATGGGGTGCCAATCAACGCATACGATATGCGGGAGCGAACTCGCTCGATTAGTTTTAGTCATCTGCTAGGGCGGATAGGTAATGCCCAGCTGGGTCCAATCTATCTTGGGCGCTTGGGTGTCGCATCCATTATGTTTGGAATGACAGCATTTTTTATTATCGGCATGAATATGCTAGCCCAAGTAGGCTGGAATCCATTGCAGTTCGTGAGGAAATTGTTCTGGCTCTCTTTGGATGCACCGGCTCCGCAGTATGGTCTGAGCTTTCCACCACTTAATGATGGGGGTTGGTGGATGATTGCAGGACTATTCACCACGATTTCTATCTTGCTGTGGTGGTTCAGAACATTCCGGCGTGCACATGCGCTAGGAATGGGCAATCATGTGCCTTGGGCATTTGCAGCTGCTATTTGGCTATTTTTAGTATTGGGCTTTATTCGTCCGGTATTGATGGGTAGTTGGAGTGAGGCTGTTCCCTTTGGAATCTTCTCTCACTTAGATTGGGTCTCCGCATTCTCGATTCGCTATGGCAATCTGTTCTACAACCCATTTCATATGCTGTCTATTGTGTTTCTGTACGGCTCTGTTCTGCTGTTTGCTATGCATGGTGCGACCATTTTGGCTGTCAGTAAGTTTGGTGGCGAAAGAGAGATTGAGCAGATCGTAGATCGCGGTACCGCATCTGATCGCGCTGCGCTCTTTTGGAGATGGACTATGGGCTTTAATGCCACGATGGAATCGATTCACCGTTGGGCATGGTGGTTTGCAATATTGACTCCAATCACTGGCGGCATTGGTATTTTATTAACCGGAACCGTAGTAGATAACTGGTACTTATGGGGCGTTAAACACGATATTGCGCCTGCTTACCCTGCTATCTACGGAACTGTCGCTGATCCCGCTTTAATAGCACCGGCAGCTCCAGTGATGAGAGGAGACAAATAATGAATTCATTCCGTCAAAGAATCGCCATTGTTCTAAGTGCCCTAGCTATTTTGACGCTTACTGCATGCGAGCGGCCGCCCATTGAGGCAAAGCAAACCGGCTATCGCGGTACTGGTATGGATCAAATTAATAATCCACGTACTGATGCACAGTTAGCAAAAATTAATCAATTGCCAGCTAGTATTTCTGCCTCACCAGATGGACCGAGAGCAGGCGATGTATATAAAAATGTGAAGGTCTTGAATAATCTGAGTCAAGAGCAATTTACGACGTTCATGGTCTCAATGACAGCCTGGGTATCGCCTAAGGAAGGCTGTGCCTATTGTCATAATGTGCAGAATTTTGCTGACGATTCACTCTACACAAAGACAGTATCGCGTCGAATGATCCAGATGAATCAAACGATCAATGCGAATTGGGGCGATCACGTGAAGGAAACAGGGGTGACCTGCTATACCTGCCATCGTGGAAATAATGTTCCCCAAAATGTTTGGTTCAATCCTGTTGAAAAGCGGGGCGGTAATATGTTGGGTAACACCAATGGACAAAACGATCCTATCAAAACAGTTGGCTATGCTTCTTTACCCAATCAACCTTTTAAGGACTACTTTGTAGCAAATTCAAGGGCTGCACGGGTGAATGGTGATACAGCCTTGCCTACAGGTCATAAAGCATCGATACAAGAGACAGAAAATGTCTATGGGGTAATGATGCATATGTCCAATTCGTTGGGGGTGAACTGTACGTACTGCCATAACAGTCGTGCATTCTCAAACTGGGAGCAAAGTACTCCACAGCGTGTTCAAGCTTGGTATGGTATTCAGATGTTAAAGGATGTGAATAGTAGTTACATCACCCCTCTGACCTCAATACATCCTGCAGATCACAAGGGGCCGGATGGTGATATTGCTAAAGCCAATTGCACTACTTGCCACCAAGGTGTTAATAAACCTCTGTTAGGTAAAAGTATGTTGAAAGACTATCCCTACTTAGCAGCACCCGCTAAAAAAGCGTCGGCAGATAGTATGCAAACTGCCAAGAAATAAATATGCAATACAAATACTCTCTTAACAATAAAAGTTAAGAGAGTATTTATCACCAGGATTCAACATGGACCAAAAAGTAGATCAATTTAAACTTCTGGAAGATGTTGTTGCCTATAGCAATGTCAAGAATTCTGAGCGAGCTTTAGTCATTGGTTCTGGGTTCGGTGGACTTGCTGCTGCAATTCGTTTGGCGGTGAAGGGTTACGACGTTCAGGTTCTTGAGAGATTAGATTCCGCTGGGGGTAGGGCTTATGTACACCGTAAAAATGGGTATACATTTGATGCTGGCCCCACCATCATTACTGCCCCATTTTTAATAGAAGAGTTGTGGGAACTATGCGGTAAAAAAATGTCTGATGACGTGGATCTTCGCTTGATGGATCCTTTTTATCAAATTCGTTTTGCAGATGGTCGGATCTTTAATTACACCGGCGATCTGGAAAGAATGAAGCTAGAAATTGCAAAATTTAGTCCTCAAGATGTTCCGGGCTATTTGCGATTTTTGGAAGAAGCAGAATATTGCTATAAGTTAGGCTTTGAAGAATTGGGTGATGTCGCCTTTGATAGCCTAAAAGACTTAGTTACTGCCATGCCAAGTCTCATTAAGATGCGTGCTTGGAATAACCTATATGGCCTGGTGGCGAAACACATTAAAGATCCACAGTTAAGAGAAGTGATGAGCTTTCACCCTCTCTTAATCGGAGGTAATCCATTTTCAGTGACTTCGGTATACGCATTAATAAACTCCTTAGAGCGTAAGTGGGGCGTGCACTCGGCGATGGGCGGTACAGGTGCCATTATTCAAGGCCTTGTCGGCCTACTTCAAGGTCTTGGGGTCACCATTCGTTACAACAGTACTGTTAAGAAAATTAATATTGTTGAGAATAAAGTCACCGGTGTCACGCTTGAGAGTGGCGAAGTCTTGTTTGCTAATAAAGTAGTTTCCAATGCAGATACTGCCTGGACATATAAAAATTTAATTGATCCCAAACATAGGAAGGTCTGGACAGATAAGAAAATTGAAAATGGAAATTATTCCATGAGCTTATTTGTTTGGTATT
This sequence comes from Polynucleobacter antarcticus, assembly GCF_013307245.1. Lineage (NCBI taxonomy): Bacteria > Pseudomonadati > Pseudomonadota > Betaproteobacteria > Burkholderiales > Burkholderiaceae > Polynucleobacter > Polynucleobacter antarcticus. The sequence goes on along the minus strand of NZ_CP028941.1, from coordinate 663,217 downwards.
TTGGTACAAAAAAACAATACCCGAATATTCCACATCACATGATGTTATTAGGGGCGCGCTATAAAGAGTTGCTCGAGGACATATTTAAGCGGCATCATCTTGCAAAAGATTTTAGCCTCTACTTACACCGCCCTACGGCAACTGACCCTAGTTTAGCGCCTGAGAATTGCGATACCTTTTATGTGCTTTCTCCAGTACCGCATCTAGATAGTGGTACGGATTGGAAAACAGTAGCAGAGCCATATAGAAAGGCTATTGCAGAGATGCTAGAGTCAACTGTCATGCCTGGGCTACAAGAAAATATTACTGAATCATTTCTTATGACTCCAGATGATTTTCAAGATCGACTCCTGTCTTATAAAGGGGCTGCCTTTGGTTTAGAGCCCCTATTAACGCAAAGCGCTTGGTTTAGACCGCATAATCGTAGTGAGGATATTGAAGGTCTTTATATGGTTGGTGCCAGTACTCACCCAGGCGCTGGAATACCTGGAGTGTTGTCCTCTGCAAAAGCCTTAGATTCTTTGATTCAACCGGCTAAATTGGTTTCTAGTCATGCATGATAGGGCCATCACGACAGAGTTTGGATTTCAGATAGATCTGCAATCCTGCGAGAATTTGATGCGCGATGGATCGAAATCATTTTTTTCAGCTTCCAGAATTTTGCCAAGCAAGATTCGGGATTCCGCTATTGCCTTATATGCTTTCTGCCGCTTATTGGATGATATGGTTGATGATCCCAATGCGCCAGATAATGTGATTGAGCAAATTGAATATCGCTTAGATCGTATTTATGCTCAGAATCCAGTTGATATTCCAGCGGATCGCGCCTTAGCGATCGTAGTAGAGCGATTTTTAATTCCCCGAGATATCTTGGAAGCACTAGTAGAAGGCTTTCGATGGGACCGTAGCGGTCGTCAATATCACACCATTGATGACTTATGTACTTATGGTGCAAGAGTTGCGTCTACAGTAGGTGCCATGATGACCTTAATCATGGGGGTCAGAGATCGTGCTGTATTAGAGCGCGCTTGTGAGCTCGGACTTGCGATGCAGTTAACCAATATTGCACGTGATGTTGGTGAAGATGCCCGTAATCAGCGTTTATATCTTCCAAGAGAGTGGCTAGAAGCAGAAAATATCGACCCTGATCTCTGGTTACAAAACCCAATATTCAATGACGGTATATCGAGAGTGACGCAAAGGCTGATTGAATACGCAGATCAACTCTATGAGCGTTCCTCTGATGGTATCGCAGGTTTACCTCGTAATTGCCGGTCTGCAATAGCGTCTGCGAGCTTAGTGTATTCAGAAATCAGTCGTCAAATAGAGCGCCAAGGAATGGACTCAATCTCCAAAAGAGCGATCGTCTCGAAGCAAGAAAAAAATATTTTTAATTTTAAAATCGCTTCGTACAACTATCTATAGCGCTAAATCAAAGCAGGTTTTTAGTAAGATTCCGGCGATTCAATTTTTGGTAGATGCAGTTGAGCCTGAAAGAGATTACGCTCACTATAGTGGGTCAGTAGAAGACCGATTAATTTGGGTGGTTGGTTTGATGGAGAGGGTGGAGAGAAGAAAAGCAGACTCTTATCATTCTCTGGCAAAGCAGCAAGCCGCCTAATATATTTGAGTTGGGTTTCTAGGCATTCTCCAGGGCAACATCCACTGCACAATACCGGATTCCAGTCGCTTCACATTGAGGGTCTCATGCATTGAGATGACATTCTCATTGAGCAAGGTAGATTGAATAATAGAGCGTGCATAAAAGGGCGTATCTTCTAAAGTCTTTATCAGTTGAACCCCAGCACCTTGTTCTGAGCGTAGGTTACGTTTAATACCCCAGCCCGTATTTTTAAGGGGAACCCGTTCAGGAGCAGTGAAGTGTTCAGTCGTACCATTGGTATTAAATTTGGTGGTGATGACGCGGTCAAGACCATTTTTTTGCCTGACGTCATAAATCACTGCTGTGCTGCCATCTTTCAGATGTGCTCGTGACCAATCCCATTCGCTAAAAGGTTTACTAATGGCTTCATCACCTTCATTTGAATCAAAGTAGGCATGCCCATGCCATTTCAAATCCGGTTTAGAGAGAGACACCTCGACTCTTGCTGAGGGGGCAATAGGGCCCCAACGATGTTTTGCTTGATCATCTAAGGGCACGACATGGTGAAAAAGTTGATCTGGAAATACTTTAATGGTGCCTTGTACTTTTTGCCCTAATAGAGGCACGCGCTCATCAATCTGAATGCTCAGCATGTCATGCTCCCAATGCAACTGACTAGGACCCACTGTGAATGTATCCGTTGTTCTGGTAACAGCATTTCGGCCGCGCTCGGTCATCGTCCAATACTTTTTACTAGGCGTATAAATCGCAACATTGATAGCGCAATAATGATCAGCAGCAGCTGACCCCAATTTATTTGCTAGAGCATAGTAGGGCGAGAAAACGCTGCCTACAAAAGCGATGATGCTAAACCCATGCTGCCCGTCATCACTTAAACCATCGATATACCACCAGAGATAATTTCCTGGATCTACGATCTGGTCAAACCGAGGCGCTCCATGAGCGTGGCGGCCGCCAGTCGTCCGGACATGGCCGCCATGGGTACTCCCGGTCCCGGATGCGTGCTGCCGCCCGTGAGCAGCAGATTCTGAATGAGAGATTGCGAACCGAGTCTCTGGAAGGAGCTCATCCAGCCGTGCGTTGCTTGACCATAGAGTGCGCCCTTGCGACCCGGAAAGAGTTTGGAAAATTCCTGTGGGCTTGTACGAGTGATCTGCGCATCCTGAAGGTGAAGGCCATATTGGCGCATGAGTGAAAATGCTTTTTGTTCGCATTGATCGATTTCCTTATAGTCGTAGGATGGATTACCCCCATTGGCTGGCGCATTCACGAGGCACAAGAGCCTCTCAAAGCCACTATCTTGCAAGGGAGAATCTGTTCTATCTTGAGCGCAAATATAGACACTCGGGTTTGTTGGCAGACGATGATTGGTAAAAATATCCGTAAATTCACTTTGGTAAGGCTGATTAAAAAAGACGTTATGCCGCAACAGAGGAAAGCCAGAAGTTTTTACTCGCATAGACCAAGTGATGGCTGAAAGTGAGTCTGTTTGTTTAAGAGCTTTTGGAATGGCGGTAGTAGCGCTTTGACCAAGTAGCCCATGTTTGAGGGCATTGATATCCCCATTAAAAATTAAATAATCACATTCAAGATATTCGCCCGAGTTAAGCGTAACACCAGTCACCTTACCGGCTTCGAGTTTTAAGGACTCCACCTCAGCCTCATAGCGAAAGTGACACCCCTTTTTTTGAGCTAAGCGTGCGACTATCTGAGGAATCTTTGCCATGCCCCCTTTAACTGACCATACCCCTTCCATTTCTACTTGTGCAATCAGCATTAATGTTGCTGGGGCTAAAAAAGGGGATGAACCACAGTAGGTTGCATATCTTCCAAATAACTGATGGAGTCGCGGATCCGGAAAATACTTTCCTAGTGAAGACCAGAGACTACTAAATGGCCCTATATCCCATAAAGCTTTACTTTCTGATAATCCGAGAGCGCTCATCATGCCAAACATCGTAGGGCGGGGCGATTCAATGAATGGCCCTTTAAGCGCTTGGTATGTCTGACGCGCTGTCTTGCAAAACGCTAAGAATAGTTGCGCTTGCTTAGGACTACTAAATTGCGCAATGGCATCGGCACTTTTCTTGCTATCAGCATACAGATCGAGAATACCTTCACCCCAGCTATGTCTTGCTAGTACATCAAGAGGCTCGAGCTCAAGTTCAGCATCAAAACTTTCACCACAGGCATCAAAGAGATTTTCAAAAATCCAGCGCATGGTAAAAACAGTGGGACCCGAGTCAATCAATGCATCGCCAACATTGACTTGGCGGATCTTGCCGCCAGGCAATGTATTCTTTTCAATCACAGTGACATCAAGCCCTTGATGAGCAAGCTCTAGGGCAGCTGTGAGGCCGCCAATACCTGCGCCAACAATCAGGACTTTAGTTGATTTGGACATGCTTACCTTGCCAAACACCCTTGGCTGATTTGACGATAAAGCGGGTAAACATCGACTCTGAAAAGTAGGCATTGCCATAAGCTGATTTAATGGCGGCAAGGTGTGCACCTTGCTGTGCGTAATCCTCAAGAGCTTGTGTGTTTTCCCAAATAGTAAACGTCGCTTGACGAAGATAAGGCGCTTCACCTAGCCCCGCAGTCAGTATTTTTCCTGAAGCCAGCTCGATGGCCCGCTCTGCAGGCTTTGCTTTTTCCCAAAATCGGACTGCTTTTGTAGGCTTAATAGAGGCTCTGGTTAAAGAGGCAATAGGGCGCTGTGCAATGTCTTCCGTGGTGGTTGCCATGGAAAATCCCGACCAAGAACCACGGCTTGAATAGGCTTGTACAGTTGCAATAAAGAATTCATGCGCATGCTGTCGATATAAATCAACAATGGGTGAAGCATCTCGAAAGGCATCTGCTTGCTCTGGGCTTTCAAAGACACAAAAAAACCCCTGCTTTGAGAGGCTAGGTTTGGTACTAAAGCCCCCATTAAAGCCAGAACCGAGTACTTTACAAAACTGCAGGCCAGATTGACCCTTGAAAACACGAGGACCAAGAATGTAACGAAATAGACCCCATCCCCTGGAGTCAGAAGCAATATCAACTAAGGCCAATACTGCTGTCTGCCGACTCATCCGAAATTAGGCATCGCTATCATCGCTAGCGTTACTATCAATGATGCCAAAGCGACGCATCTTAATATAGAGACCTTGACGGGATAAACCTAGTAATTCGGCAGCAGAAGCTCTGTTAGACATGGTGAGCTCAAGCGCTGCGAGAATACATAACTTTTCAATGATATCGGTGGTCTCTGTAACAATTTGTTTCAGCGCGACTTTGCCGACTAACTGTGTGAGTTCAACAGCATTTTTGCCGACACCCGGATTATTGGGGATCGAGGGGCTGCTGCTTTTGGCTGTTTGATGAATGCTAATCACCACCGCTGAAAGTTTATCGCTATTAAAGTGAACTGCGGAGATCTGCGCATCAAAAGGGGAACTACCATCATCAGCAGTAATGGTTGTGGCGTAGTCTTTGATAGCGCCATATTCTCGGACCGTGCCTAAAATAATCTTTAAGTCGACACTCGTTCTGCCAAGCCAAAGCTCTAAAGATTTACCAACAATATTTTCTTTTTGGGCAGACTGCGACATTAAAACAAAGGCGTTATTGGAAGATAAAATCATCCCATGGGTAGTACAAACAATGAAGCCGTCTTGGAAATTCTCTAGAGCTTGTGTGAGAAGCGTTGTCTGCTCACTAAAACTATTAATTTGAACAGCGTGTGATTTTGGTTTAATAGAAACTAGGCAGACATTTTGATTGCCCTCACGCAATAAGACACTAGATAGTTCAACGGGCTCTTGAAGATTTTCTAGCGATGATTGAATGGAGGATTGCAGTATTCCAGATTTTGATTCTGATAAATAGTTCTGAATCGTTTCATGATCTTTTACTGGAAATAAGTTTGTAAACAATTTTCCTTGGATTTTTCTGAGATCGCCAGTTAAATAGCCAGCAGACTTATTCATCTCCAATATTTTGAATGATTGGCTATCAATAATTAAATAGGCTTGATCAATGCTATTGAAAAGTTGTAAATAACGATTTTGAATGGCATGCAAATTAGCATAGTCGCGCTCAATCTCTTGTTGTGCATCAACTAATTTTTGTTGAAGACTTGAGAGCATGCTCAAATCTTTACCGACAGCAATCAACTTTTGTTGTTGAGGAAAAAATACAGTGCTGTACTGAATCGGAACAGATCCAAAATCCTCGATGTCTTGATTGACTTGGCGCCACTTTTGTTCCGAAGCCTCGTCTGGAGCCTTAAGCAGGGCATTGACTTTGGGTTGGCTATCTATCGCTACCGTATCAAGCCATTTTTTCCCAGTCAAAACTTTTGTGTTGCTCGCGACGGGTTTATATCCATCAATGACTTTTTCAATCACACCGGCGTGATTTACTACTAGCACTAGGTCAACTGAACAAGCTAATAAGGTGGCAGCAACATCAATATCTACGGCACTGGCTACGGATGATTCTAGGTTGAAAATTTTATTCACAGTATCCTGTTCTTTTCAACATGTTTTGTATTATTTTCTAGTCGGCTAAGGTGTTGTTCTAAATGCCGAACAGATTCCTCAGGGGTAAATGCTTTGATATCCGCGTGGATGTGCTTAAACTTTTCAGGAGCAATTTTATAAAGCGCTCCACCAACTAAAGTCACTAGTGCGGGGTTCTTGGATTTACTCCGCAACACATCAATCACACTTTGTAGCTCATCAAGTTGTTCGAAGGCGGATACTGATATCGCTAGTGCGTCATAGTGATGTGTTGAAAGCGCAAGGGCAATAGTGTCGAGCTTTGTATTGCTAGGACGAGATGCTTTCCAGCCGGAAAAGGTGAGGTAGTTTGAAAAAATTAAACTACCAAGCGTATGTTGTGAATCAGGAAAGGTTGTTATCAGAATGGATTTATTCTGACGCTTCTCTAGTTGAGTTGCTTGAAAGAGATAATCCAGTCTGTGAATAACTCTTTCTAGTCTTCCGACCCCAATAGATACCTCTGCAAAACTTAAACTGTCGTTTTCCCAATGCTTGCCTAGTCTTCGAGCAATTTCAGGGATGAGCTCTAGAACAATAAATTCAATCGAGATCCCATGGGTTTTAAGTACTGTAATTGCTAAATCAAACGAATCTTCTTTGCTATCGAGCAATAAATTGGCAATCTTATCAACCTCATCAGCCTCGAGTGCCTGTACGGCCTCTTTTTTTATTTGAATCGGTGCTTGCAACCAGTTTTGATTGGAGGATACTGTAGCCACTTTCTGGGCGACTTTACGTTCAATCTCCTCAATTAACCCAGGTAATTGATGCTGAAATACTTCTCTGATGAGTCCTTTTTTAGCTAGTGAATTCAACAAACGCCTTGTAGGATAGAGTTATTAAACTGCTGTTCTTTAAATGTAAATTAATTATTACACTTAAGGTGAAAATAAAGCAATATAATTCAAATAACTAGGGTTTGTACTAGTAATACTAGGGAAAATACTAGTTTTTGTGGGCCAGAAATAGCGTAAAGTTTTGTTTACACACAACAAACAAAACAGCCCTCCAAAAAATGAAAATTACCAAGTCTCTATACAGCAAAGAGGAGCGCGCAAAACGCGATGCCACTGTATGGACTTTGGTTCAGGCAATCCTTGCTCCACTGCAATTTTTAGCCTGTTTAATAAGTGTTGGCCTGGTCTTGCGCTATTTGCTTACTGGCAATGGATATGAATTGGCTACTATTTCAATTATTGTGAAGACCATTTTTCTGTATCTGATCATGCTGACAGGCAGCATTTGGGAAAAAGTGGTGTTTGGTAAATATCTTTTTGCAGACAGTTTTTTCTGGGAAGACGTATTTAGTATGTTGGTTATTGCTCTGCATACTATTTATCTTTACTTTTTGATAGCGGGCGGTATGAGTGAGAGTGGCTTGATGTATCTGGCTTTAACTGCATATGCTGCATACCTGATTAATGCAGGACAGTTCCTCTACAAGCTCAGAATGGCACGCATGCAAATGAGTGATGGAGTTTCTATATGAACGCCATTGTTGATTTACCGGTAGAGCAGCAACATCGGGTAGGAAAAAATATTCCTATTTATAAAGAGCGTGGCCAAAGAGAGGTGTTTTGTGGCCTGACGGGCATTATTTGGCTTCATCGGAAGATTCAGGATGCATTCTTTTTAGTAGTTGGCTCTCGCACTTGTGCGCATTTGATTCAATCGGCTGCAGGTGTCATGATTTTTGCAGAGCCACGCTTTGCAACTGCCATTATTGATGACCGTGATCTGGCTGGTATTGCCGATGCAAATGATGAATTAGACAGGGTTGTAAAAACCTTACTCACTAGGCGTCCTGACATCAAGATGCTGTTTTTAGTGGGCTCATGCCCCTCAGAGGTCATTAAGCTGGACCTATCACGTGCCGCACAGAGATTAAGTACTGAATTGATCAATCAATGCCGGATCTTGAGCTACTCTGGCAGCGGCATAGAGACCACCTTTACTCAGGGTGAAGATGCTTGCTTGGCCTCCTTGGTTCAAGCGAGTCCAAAGCAAGCTGAAGTGATAGAAAAGAATCTCTTGGTCGTAGGCTGCTTGCCCGATGTCGTGGAAGATCAATTTCATCGCTTATTTACTGAGCTTGGCATCCACAATGTATCGTTTTTCCCGCCAAAAAACTCCGCTCAAAAACCTGAAATTCATAGCAACACGCAATACTTGTTAGCTCAGCCATTTTTAGCAGAAACCGCTAGATTGATTGAAGAGCGTGGCGGGCAAAGAATCTCAGCGCCATTTCCATTCGGAGTAGACGGCACCACCGCTTGGTTAAAGGCTGCAGCAACCTCTTTTGGAATTGATCCGACCCATTTTGAAACGGTGACTCAGAGCAAAATCGAGCGTGCTAAGAAAAGCATAGAGCGTTATTTGCCGATGCTGACCAATAAGCGCATCTCATTCTTCCCAGATTCCCAATTAGAAATTCCTTTGGCGCGTTTTTTATCTCAAGAATGCGGTATGCAAGTTTTAGAAATTGGAACACCGTACTTGCATAAGCAGCACTTAGAGTGTGAACTTGAATTGCTCCCAGAAAATACGCGCATCGTTGAGGGTCAAGACGTAGAAAAGCAACTCGATCGATGCAGATCCGATAAGCCTGACATTGTTGTTTGTGGATTAGGCTTAGCGAACCCATTAGAGGCAGAGGGTATTACTACCAAGTGGTCGATTGAATTGGTGTTTAGCCCAGTACATGGTTATGAGCAGGCTGCAGACTTAGCAGAGCTCTTTGCACGTCCTTTAAACCGCAGCATGAAGTTGGCGGCCTAAGGGGAATTTATGCAACTGACTCTCTGGACATATGAAGGCCCACCCCATATCGGTGCGATGCGCATTGCGACCTCGATGACTGACTTGCATTACGTCTTGCATTCCCCTCAGGGCGATACCTACGCAGACCTCCTCTTTACAATGATTGGCCGGTCTAAAAAGCGTCCACCAGTGACCTATACGACATTTCAGGCGAGAGATTTAGGTGGCGACACCGCACAACTCTTTCAGGACTCTGTAAGCGAGGCATATCGGCGCTTTGAGCCTAAGGCGATGATTGTGGGTGCTTCTTGCACAGCAGAATTGATTCAAGATGATCCAGGCGGTCTAGCGAGAGCACTCAGCTTGCCTATTCCCGTGATTCCACTAGATTTACCTTCATATCAAAAGAAGGAAAATTGGGGCGCTTCTGAAACTTTCTATCACGTCATTCGTGCACTCGTAGCAGTAGACAAGTCAATTTCAGCTGAACAGTATCAAGAAAAGCGGACTGCAAACAAGACCGACACTCAAAAGCCTAGTTGCAATATATTAGGACCTACTGCACTCGGCTTTAGAAACCGTGATGACGTTCAAGAAATTAAAGGTTTATTAGAGTCTCTTGGAATAGAAGTTCGGGTAGTGGCACCCCTCAATGCATGCGTGGCAGATCTTGTGAAATTACCGCAGGCAGATTTTAATGTGTCGCTGTATCCCGAAGTGTCGCAGTTGGCTTGTACTTGGTTGAGCAAAACATTTGGCCAACCTTTTACCAAGATAATTCCAGTCGGCACTAAAGCAACTAAAGCCTTTATTCATGAAGTATGTCAGTTAGCCCAGCTTGACCCTACAGCCATGTTGGCCGCTCAAGATGAAAGAGCCATGTGGTATGCCAAATCGGTGGACTCTACTTACTTAACCGATAAGCGGGTCTTCATTTTTGGGGATGCTAGTCATGCGATTGCAGCAGCAAAAGTAGCTAGTGAAGAAATCGGATTTAAAGTAGTAGGTCTAGGCACTTACAGTCGGGAATTTGCGCGTGAAGTGCGTGAAGCTGCCAAGCTGTACGGAATTGAGGCACTCATTACAGATGACTACCTTGAGGTTGAGGAAAAAGTTGCTGAACTCACACCAGACTTAGTCTTAGGTACCCAGATGGAGCGCCACATTGCCAAAAGATTAGGTGTTCCTTGTGCAGTGATTTCAGCACCTGTGCACGTCCAAGACTTTCCTGCACGCTATTCCCCTCAGATGGGATTTGAGGGCGCCAACGTTTTATTTGATACCTGGATTCATCCGCTAATGATGGGTCTAGAAGAGCATCTACTCATGATGTTCCGTGATGATTTTGAATTCAGTGCCAAAGCAGCACCTTCTCATTTAGGTCACGCAAGACCTACCGAAAGTGAAAAGCCCCAAGAAACTAAAGTAGCTGCAGTGGCGCCTGTCGACCATCCAGAGCAAATCAGTACAGCCGTGTTATCTGATGTAGAGCCAGAAAATACATGGGAAGCAGACGCTGAAAAAGAATTAGGAAAAATCCCCTTCTTTGTTAGAGGGAAAGCGCGCAGAAATACAGAAAAATTTGCAGTAGAGAACGGAATCAGTCGAATTACTATTGAGACACTTTACGATGCAAAGGCTCACTATGGCAGATAAGCATATCCCGATTAAAGTCTCGATTGTGACGATGGATACGCACTTAGCGAGTGCGACTGAAAGAGCGCGCTATGCACTGAAAAAGAAGCTACCTGGCTTAGAGCTCTCCATTCATGCTGCATCGAGTTGGACGGTAGATAGCAAAGCGTTAGAAAGCTGTATTAGTGATATTCAATCTGCTGATATCTTGATTGTGACCATGCTGTTTATGGAAGATCACTTCAAGCCTGTGATCGAAGCTTTAAAAGCACGGCGTCATGAATGTGATGCCATGATCTGTGCCATGTCAGCCGGGGAAGTGGTGAGCTTAACCCGCATGGGTGGTTTTGATATGAGCAAGCCCGCCAGTGGTTTAGTGGGTCTGCTCAAAAAATTAAGAGGCAATAAAGAGAAAGCCCAAACCGGCGGTGCTGCACAAATGCGGATGTTACGCCGCCTACCTAAGATATTGCGTTTTATACCTGGCAGTGCTCAGGATGTTAGAGCTTACTTTCTGACCTTGCAATATTGGTTAGGTGGTTCAGAAGAAAATCTCTTTCATATGGTAGTGAACCTCGTAAACCGTTATGCCAAAGGTGAGCGTGCAGGCCTCGTAAGCAAAGAAGAATTAGTCGAGCCCGTTATCTATCCTGATAATGGGATTTATCATCCACGCCTTAAAGGGCGTATGAGCGAGTCTTTATCTGATTTGCCTAAATTAGTCAGTGATAAAAAATCAAAAGGTCGCGTAGGCTTGCTGTTACTCAGGTCTTACATCTTGGCTGGCAATACTTTGCATTACGATTCAGTGATTGCTGCGATTGAAGCGCAGGGCTTACAAGTGCTCCCAATTTTTGCTGTGGGCCTAGATGCTCGGCCTGCTATTGAACAATACTTTTTCCAAGATGGTGAAAAAATTGTTGATGCAGTAATCTCCTTGACAGGCTTCTCGCTTGTTGGCGGACCAGCCTACAACGATGCGAAAGCAGCAGAAGAGGTCTTAGTCTCACTGGATGTTCCTTATTTAGCAGCCCAACCTCTTGAGTTTCAGACGCTCAATGAGTGGGGCAGTTCAGAGCGTGGCTTACTGCCGGTTGAAAATACCCTCATGATTGCCATCCCAGAGCTAGATGGCGCTACCGTGCCGATGGTGTTTGGCGGTCGTGCTGGCGAAGCCGATGTGCAGTGCAAAGGTTGTCATAAAGGCTGTGTATTTGAAGCCAGTATCAATCGTCATGACATGCATACCTGTATTGAAAGAACAGCGATGTTGGCGGCTCGTGTAAGCAAGCTTATCACGCTAAGAAAATCAGAGCGATCGAACCGCAAAGTAGCCTTAGTCATATTTAACTTTCCGCCCAATGCGGGAAGGGTAGGAACAGCAGCCCACTTAAGCGTCTTTGAATCCGTCTTTAATACTTTGAAGAGCTTGAAGGACGAAGGATATACCGTTGAAGTCCCAAATTCTGTAGATGAATTTAGAACCCAAATCTTGGCCGGCAATGCTAAACAATATGGCACTGATGCTAACGTCCACACTACCATCGCAACCGATGATCATATTCAGCGGGAACCTTGGTTAAAAGAAATTGAAGGTCAATGGGGTTCTGCGCCGGGTAAATTACTGAGTGATGGCAGCTCCATCTTTATTTTAGGTAAGCAGTTCGGTAATATTTTTGTAGGACTGCAACCAGGGTTTGGTTACGAGGGCGATCCAATGCGCTTGCTGTATGAGAAGGGCTTTGCACCTACTCATGCATTCTCGGCTTTTTATCGTTACCTGCGGGAAGACTTTTCAGCCAATGCGGTACTGCATTTTGGAACCCATGGCGCACTTGAATTCATGCCCGGTAAGCAATCTGGTATGTCCGGCGCTTGTTGGCCAGATCGTCTGATACATGATTTACCTAATCTTTATGTTTATGCATCCAATAACCCATCTGAAGGGGCTATTGCCAAAAGACGTGCAGGCGCCACACTGATTAGTTACTTAACTCCACCCGTATCTCAAGCCGGTTTATACAAAGGCTTGTTAGAGCTGAAAGAGGCAGTGGATTACTGGCGCAAATTAACTCCATCGGCTAATAGTCAGGGATGGGATCAAGGCTCACTAGATATATTAGATTCCTTGCAAGCACAAGCAGTCGCATTGGAATTTGCTGCTGCTGAGCCGGTATGGAATCAGATGAGTGTGGTGGAGGTGAATGCCATTGTTCTGAATTTGAGTGCACAAATACTTGAATTAGAGTACGCCTTGATTCCTTATGGATTGCATATTCTAGGCGCACCAGTAGGCTTGGAGCACAGCCTAGATATGTTGTTGAGTTTTGTCACAGTGCAAGAGGGCGAGCTCAAGAATATCTCGCGCGATGCTTTGCTAGCCCTTGTGAAAGCTGAAAGTCTGGAAGAATTTGCTATGAGCCAGAATATGGAGCTGACAGAAAGCCTAACTGTTGAGCTTGAGCAGGTTTTGAATATGTATCGTGAGTTGCAGTCTGATAGTGAAATGCAGGGTGTCCTCAAGGCTTTAGATGGTCGCTACATTCGTCCCGCTCCAGGTGGGGATGTGCTGAGAAACCCTCTAGTCCTGCCTACCGGCCGAAACATCCATGGTTTCGATCCATTCAGAATTCCTAGCAAATTCGCTATGAAAGATGGACTACTACAAGCAAATAAAATCTTAGAACGTTTTCGGGCTGATGGAAATGCCTTGCCAGAGTCGGTCGCAATGGTCTTATGGGGCACCGATAATTTAAAAACAGAAGGTGGCCCGATTGCGCAAATTTTTGCCTTAATGGGAGCAGAGCCACGCTTCGATAGTTTTGGTCGATTGGCGGGCGCTCAATTAGTACCTTTGGAAGTATTGGGACGTCCTCGTATTGATGTGATGGTATCGATCTCCGGTATTTTTAGAGATCTCATGCCTTTGCAAATTCGAATTATGGCAGAAGCTGCTTTCTTGGCAGCATCTGCAGACGAGCCTGTAGAACAAAACTTTATTCGCAAGCACTCACTGGCATATCAAGCTGCTAATGGCTGTGATTTAGAGACCGCTTCATTACGTGTCTTTGGTAATGCGGAAAGTGCTTATGGAGCCAATGTCAATATGATGATTGATAACGGCTTATGGAAAGATGAAAACGAATTAGCTGAAACTTATACCCGCCGTAAAAGTTTTGCTTATGGCAGAAGCGGTACGCCCGTCCTACAAAGTGAATTGCTCAATAACATCTTGGCGGATGTAGAGCTGACATATCAAAATCTTGATTCGATTGAATTAGGCGTGACTACGATTGATACCTATTTTGATACCTTAGGTGGTGTGAGTCGGGCTGTGAGAAGAGCAAAAGGCGGTAAGGCCTCACCCGTTTACATTGGCGATCAAACTACAGGCAATGCCGTAGTTCGAAGTTTGAATGAGCAAGTCTCGCTAGAAACCCGTTCACGGATGCTCAATCCAAAATGGTATGAGGGCATGCTCAAGCATGGCTACGAGGGCGTCCGTCAGATTGAAAGTCATTTGACGAATACGGTAGGTTGGTCTGCCACTACCGGTCAAGTGGAACCCTGGGTCTATCAGCATTTAACCCAAACGTTTATTTTGGACCCCGAAATGCGGGAACGTTTAATGAGTCTTAATCCAGCGTCTTCCGTCAAGGTGGCTAGTAGATTGTTGGAAGCATCAGAACGAAATTATTGGACTCCTGAGCCATCTGTATTAGCGACGCTTCGCAGCGTAGTAGATGACTTTGAAGATCGGCTTGAAGGTGTATATGAAGGAGTAGCAATTTAATGAATACAGTAAGTGTGCCCTTATCTTCCATTGGAACGAAGGCTAAACCAACAGATGGCGAAGGTAGTTTGCAAGTGCATCTGAATCCCGATGAAAAAATTGGAAATGCAAAAGTATTTGCTATTTATGGAAAAGGGGGGATTGGTAAGAGTACAACCTCTTCGAATCTATCAGCAGCATTTTCTTTATTAGGTAAGCGAGTCATTCAAATTGGTTGTGACCCTAAGCATGATTCTACTTTTACCTTAACTAAAAAATTGGTTCCTACGGTCATTGATATTTTGGAGTCAGTAGATTTTCACTCTGAAGAACTCCGCGTAGAAGACTTTGTCTACACAGGCTTTAATGGGGTTATGTGCGTTGAAGCTGGCGGACCTCCTGCAGGAACGGGGTGTGGTGGCTATGTTGTTGGTCAAACAGTCAAGCTGCTAAAAGAACATCATTTGCTAGAAGATACCGATATCGTGATCTTTGATGTGCTTGGTGACGTTGTGTGCGGTGGATTTGCAGCACCACTCCAGCATGCAGATCGTGCCCTCATTGTGGCGGCCAATGACTTTGACTCCATCTTTGCGATGAACCGTATTGTCCAGGCCATCAGCGCTAAAGCAAAAAATTACAACGTTCGTTTAGGCGGAGTGATTGCGAACCGCAGCCAAGATACAGATCAAATCGACAAGTTTAATGATCGTGTAGGTCTAAAGAAAATGGCGCACTTTCCCGATTTAGATGCGATTCGAAAAAGTCGCTTGAAAAAATGCACCATCTTTGAAATGGAATCTACTCCTGAAATTGAGTTAGTAAAAGCAGAGTACATGCGCCTTGCTGCTAGCTTGCTCTTGGATGATGAGCCATTGCTCACCGAGTCTCTTAAAGACCGTGAAATTTTTGACTTGTTAGGGTTCGATTAATCATGGGTGGTATTTCTTATTTAAATCGGCGCGGTAAGTTGCAGGACTATTTTGATCGTACTGCGAATGATGCATGGGCTAAGCTGACTTCAGATGCCCCGGTAAGTGGTATTAGAGCAACCGTCAGAGCAGGGCGCGATCAGATGCGCCAGGACATCATTGCTCGACTTCCCGAGTCTTTACAAGGTAAGAGAATCTTAGATGCTGGTTGTGGCACAGGGGCATTGGCTTTGGAACTGGCTAAAAAAGGTGCCCATGTCACTGCGGTAGATCTGTCACCCAATTTGATTGAATTGGCAAAAGAGCGTATTCCGGAAAATGAGCGAAGCAATATTCACTTTCTTGCTGGCGATATGCTCGATGAAAATTTGGGTGAGTTTGATTATGTGGTCGGCATGGACTCTATGATTCATTACTGTGCGAGCGACATGCTGGTTGTTTTGGAAAAGTTATCCTCCAGAGTATCTGAAAAGATCCTCTTTACTTTTGCACCGAGCACCTTGCCATTAGAAGTCATGATTCGTGTAGGCCGTTTATTTCCAAGAAAAGACCGTGCGCCGTTCATTGAGCCAATTAGTCATGTCAAGTTACAAACACTGATTAAAGAATCTCCTTGGTTTATTGATTGGGAGATTCCATTTACTAATTTAGTTTCTAGCGGATTTTATAAATCTCAATTGATGGAGCTGAAAAAAACATCATGAGGAAGCAGTCAAAGATGGTTAAAGCATGGACGCAGATTCCTGCGCGTTTCTTGCCTTTTGCTGATGTAGCAAGCGCAACCTTACCTTTAGGTCGGCTCTTCAGGCTATCTTTGTTTCAAGTATCGGTAGGTATGGCTACTGCATTGCTGGTAGGTACCTTAAATCGTGTCATGATTGTTGAGCTGAAGGTGGATGCCTGGATTGTGGCGTTGATGGTCGCGCTACCATTAATATTTGCGCCTTTTAGAGCGCTGATTGGGCATAAATCGGATGTTCATAAATCGGTATTGGGATG
Organism: Polynucleobacter antarcticus; assembly: GCF_013307245.1. Lineage (NCBI taxonomy): Bacteria > Pseudomonadati > Pseudomonadota > Betaproteobacteria > Burkholderiales > Burkholderiaceae > Polynucleobacter > Polynucleobacter antarcticus. The sequence continues at coordinate 646,942 of NZ_CP028941.1, read as the reverse complement.
GAGAAGGGTGCCCTATATTTGGATGGGTACTTGGCTGCAGTTTGGAGGCTTGGCGATTATGCCTTTTGCCCTGATTCTGCTATCCGGTGATACGCATTGGCCAACGTGGTTTAGTTATTTAGGAAGTGGTCTTGCATTTTTATTAGTAGGCGCTGGGATGCAAACTACCCAGACAGCCGGTCTCGCATTAGCGACGGATTTGGCGGATGATAAAAATAGACCCCAAGTCGTTGCCATGATGTATGTCATGTTGTTAGTCGGTATGGTGGTGAGTGGCATTCTCTTTAGTGTCTTTTTGGCTTCATTTAGTCAAATGCAGCTGATCCGCGTCATTCAAGGCGTGGCATTAATGACCTTACTACTCAATTTGTTTGCACTTTGGAAACAGGAAGCACGGCAGCCGAAATTGACTGCGCCCTCTATCCCTCGCCCTACTTTTTCACAAAGTTGGGGTGAATTTATTAAGGGGCCACAGGTTGTTCGGTTTTTGATTATGTTGGGATTAGGAACTACTGCATTTAGCATGCAAGATATTATTTTGGAGCCTTACGGTGGTGAAATACTGAACCTGGATGTATCGGCTACTAGCTTATTGACAGCTTTAATTGCTTGCGGATCTTTATTGGCTTTTTCACTCTCAGCCCGCTGGCTAAGCCGAGGTTACAACGCCTACAGAATAGCGGCCATTGGTCTTTTACTAGGTCTGATTGCTTTTACGACGGTCATTTTTTCAGAGCCACTTAATTCCCCTAATTTATTTAGGCTTGGCGCACTCTTAATTGGCTTTAGTGGGGGTCTCTTTGCGGTGAGTACCTTAACCATTGCGATGAGTATGGAGCGTGATCATATGGCAGGTATGGTCATTGGTGCTTGGGGTGCGGTGACCGCTACTTGCGCAGGTATTGGTATGTCATTAGGTGGCGTTATTCGGGATGTTGTCGCAGAACTCGCAATGAGTGGTTCGCTAGGTACAGCATTAATAAGTCCAGCTACTGGCTATAGTTTTGTTTATCACATTGAAATTTATTTGTTGTTTATTACGTTGATTGCTTTAGGGCCGTTGGTGGCTAAAAAACCAAAATTGGGTAGTTCAAAAATAAGTAAGTTTGGCCTAGCGGATTTTCCAAGCTAGTTTTTATTGAAGGAGAAAAAAATGGGTACTGGTGCAATTACACAATATATCGACGTCGCTCAAGTCGTGTTTTATCTATTTCTGATTTTCTTTGTGGGGCTGGTTATTTACCTCACATTAGAGGGTAAGAGAGAAGGCTTTCCATTAGAGACTGAGCGTTTTGGGAAGATCCGTCGCGAAGATGGCATTTTAGGCATGCCAAAAGTCAAAAAGTATGTCACTGAGTTTGGGAAAACATACTATGCGCCTTTGCAGACGCCCCCAGAAACGGAGCAGGTATCTGCTGTACCAATCCATCCATGGAATGGCGCCCCCTTGAGTCCTGTTGGTAATCCCCTCTTAGCTGGAGTTGGACCTGGATCTTTCGCCAATCGTGCTGATCATGTGGATTACGACCTAGAAGGTCATGCGCGTATTCGCCCACTCAGAAAGCTGAACCACATTTCAGTTTCAAAACTGGATACCAATCCGATTGGTATGAGTGTGATTGGCGCAGATGGACAGAAAGCAGGAACCGTTTCCGATGTATGGGTAGACCATATGGAGATGCTGATTCGTTATTTAGAAATCAATACGGGTAGCAATGTCGTATTACTACCAATCAATTTCTGCAGAATCGGCAAAATCGATATTCAAGTAAAAGCAATCTTAGGTAGTCAATTTTCAGCAGTTCCTAAGACGAAGCATCCTGAAGAAATCACCTTACTTGAAGAAGAAAAAGTCATGGCTTACTACGGTGCCGGTACCTTGTACGCTACCCCAGATCGTCAGGAACCGCTGATATGAGTCTCAATATCCATAGCGCTCCTGAGCATGAGTTGGAGCCTGAATACGGACTTCCTGAAAAATTACCGGAGGGAGAGCAGATTGTATGGCAGGGCTCTCCGGATTTGAAGGTTTTGCTACTACAAGTCTTTCGTTTCAAAGCGCTATTACTGTATTTTGGCCTGCTATTAGGGTATCAAGTATTCACGGGCTTTAGTGATGGCGAATCTGCAACAGCGGTCTTTTTTTCGGGAGTTCGAGTAGCTGCTTTTTCAGGCTTAGGCTTGGGCTTAATTGCGCTTCTTGGGTACTTGATTGCTTCGACTACGGTCTACACGATTACCAATAAGCGGGTTGTGATGCGTATTGGGATTGTGTTGAATATGACCTTTAATTTTCCCTTGAAGATGATCGAGTCAGCAGATTGTGGTGTGGAGAAAAAAGGATTTGGTGATATTTACTTGAAACTCAACCAAGACACCAAGATTGCTATTTTTCATTTATGGCCGCATGCAAGACCGGGTCAATGGGCTGCTCCGCAACCTGCATTAAGATGTATTCGTGACTGTGCAGCTGTTTCACAATTATTGGTTCAGGCATGGGCACAGGAAAATAATACCTCAGCAAAAGTAGTGCAAACTCCAGATTCAAGTGTTGCAACTCACCATCTTCGCTATTCAGAGATAGAGGCTGCATGATCTTGCGATTAAACCCCATCCGCATGCAGAATTACATTGCAATTGGTATTTGCGGGTTATTAGCCACGGTTATTTTTTTGGTGGCAAATTATGTGCAATCTGGAAAAATGGAGCGACAAGAGGATGCGCAAGTGATTGCAAAGCAGAGTCTGTTCTTCAGGGATCTTCCAGATGGCTCTGTAGGGGTGATTTTGGCCAGCAATGGTCAAATGATTGCGCAAGTCGAGGGGCAGGCAGGGTTTATTCGTGGAATATTAAGGGCTATGGCCCGTGAACGCCGTATTCGGAAGATTAGCAGCGATCAACCTTTTGAGTTAAGCAGCCATTCGGATGGCAGGTTAACATTGATCGATACAGCGACTAATAATAGAATTGACCTAGAGTCTTTTGGTAAAGACAATGCAGCAGAATTTTCTGTGTTTTTAAAGAGTGCGAGATAGTGATGACTAAACAACTAGTAAATTGTCAGGTAGACATGTCCAATACATCCGAATTTTTGTTCGCGCATGTGGATTTAGATGGTGTGCAAGTAGGCCCTGGCGATCAGGTTTTAGTGCATGACCCTATTACAGAAATCTCTTTTGGAGAAGTTCTCAGCTATCAGCGTACTGCCACAGTGTCAAAAGCGAGTCTGTTGTCACGTGCATGGGTTTACCTAACGGCCAGATTAGAACTGACGATGCTTTACGAAGTGAGTTTTTCGACTACCCGCTTTAGCAAATCTAAGCACTATCCAAGAGCTAAGCCGTATAAAGCCATTACACCGATTACCTTGCATGAAGGGGTTAAAGCATGAGTACCCAAACGGCTACGCTTGAAGCGTCTCGCCCAATCAATGAGTCTACCGATCGTGCTCTTGAAAGTACCATTTTAAGTCCTCGTTTTTATACGACTGACTTTGACGAGATGAATAGGTTTGATATAAGTTCAGTCAAGCCTGAGTGGGATAAGTTGATGCAGGAATTTGAACAGGACATTAATCAGGCCCATTTTCAGCGTCCTGAGGATATGTCGAAAGATTACTCTCATCTTCCAGAAGGCCTATATCAAGAGTTCTTGGATTTTTTGATCAGCTCTATTACCTCTGAGTTTTCTGGCTGTGTACTGTATTCCGAGATTAAAAAATCGATTACCAATCCTGATTTGAAAAATCTTTTCACCTATATGGCTCGGGATGAAAGTAGACATGCTGGTTTCATCAACCAATGGTTAAAAGACTTTGGTATTGGTGTGGATCTTGGGTTTTTGGCAAGAACCAAAAAATATACTTTCTTTAAGCCTAAGTTTATTTTTTACGCGACCTATCTTTCAGAAAAGATTGGTTATGCCAGGTACATCATGATTTATCGCATTATTCAAAATAAGCCGGAGCTGCGTTTTCATCCTATCTTTATGTGGTTTGAAAAATGGTGCAATGATGAGTTCCGTCATGGTGAGGGATTTGCATTACTGATGCGCTCTACGCCTAAGTTGTTGACTGGTGTCAATCGTCTCTGGATTCGCTTTTTCTTATTGGCTGTGTACGCCACGATGTATGTGCGGGATCATTCCAGACCAGAATTTCATAAAGCGCTTGGAATATCGCCGACAGATTACGACAAACAGGTATTAAAAATCACTTCAGATATTACGAAGCAAGTATTCCCATTTACGATCAATTTAGATGATCCAAGAATATGGGAAAGTTTTGAGACACTTCGCAAAATCTCCGATGAAGCAGATCGGCTCAGGCAAGCGGGCGGCGTTTTCTCTTACATTAAGCGGGGCGCGCTAGTCCTGGCTGCGACGGCTACTTTTGTGCGCCTTTATACCTTACCTGTAGTGCCAAACGAACTGCCTAAAGATATCCGACTGGTTCCCGTCTGGTAGTCATGACCTACCTTTGGATCGCCCCTTTACTATTCACCATCTTTATTTGGTGGTTGAGTACAGGGTTGATTCTCAAATTACACAGCCTACCTAGATCGTCTTATCAAGCCATCTTTGGTGTCTCGGTACTGGTTTTGCTGCTAGCGCTGTGGGGGTTAAAAATCTCCAGTGGGCAAGCCACCATGGCTGGGGCGTATTGCTCCTTTACTTGTGCAATTCTCATTTGGGGTTGGCAAGAGTTGGCTTTTCTGCTCGGCTATATCACCGGTTCACGACGCTCTGAATGTCCCATGGGTGTGTCGGGCCTAAAGCGAGCATGGTACGCTTTTCAAACCATTAACTATCATGAGTTAGCCTTAGTGAGTCTCGGGCTGATCTTATTTTTTATCAATATCGATGCAGTCAATCAAACTGGTTTTTGGACTTTCCTGATTTTGTGGGGCATGCGTCAAAGTACAAAGATTAATGTTTTTTTAGGTGTACTGAACTTTAATGAATCATTCTTGCCGCAACATCTAAAGTATCTAGTGACTTACTTTAGACGGAGGGCGATGAACTTATTAATGCCATTCTCAATTCTGTTATCGGTCTTGTTATTGGTGTTGATTTGGCCGCAATTCACCGGTGACACCTCGCAGTTTGAGATGACATCCTCTGCATTACTAGCCACTTTGTTGGCCTTAGGCTTACTGGAGCATTTATTCCTTATCCTGCCATTTCCGAGCGAATTGCTTTGGAAGTGGGGCTACAAGAACAACCACTAATGCGGTTTTGAAATAGCCAAAATCTAGAGGATGGGGTGAGAAACCCCTCCTAGGAGGATAGAATCAGGGTTTTCACTAGTAAAATCCTTAGATAAAAGTGTCAAATTTAATTGACACTTTTTGATGTCAATGACAAAATTGACTTCATGAATCTGCCTCAACCCAGAGCAATATTGACGCTTTTGAAGCCTATAACTTGGTTTCCACCAATGTGGGCCTTTGCCTGTGGTTCCATTACCGGCAGTGAAAAAATTGCAGACAATTTACCCATTTTCTTGGTGGGCCTAGTGTTAACTGGCCCCCTGGTTTGCGCTGCCAGCCAGGCAGTCAATGATTGGTTTGATCGCCATGTAGATGCAATTAATGAGCCATTACGCCCGATTCCGTCCGGTCGGATTCCGGGTTACTGGGGTTTAGGTATTGCTATCCTTTGGTCGCTTATTTCAATATTGGTGGCTACTTACTTAGGCTTGATTGGATTTCTAGCTACCTTGTTGGCTTTGGTGTTGGCTTGGTTCTATAGCATGCCGCCAATACGATTTAAAAATAACGGCTGGCTTGGTAATCTTGCTTGTGGAATCAGTTATGAGGGTTTGGCTTGGGTGACCGGAGCGACCTTAATTTCTGGAGGAGCGATTCCGAGCAAACCTTCTTTGATTCTTGCGGGTCTTTACAGTGTCAGTGCCCACGGCATCATGACCTTAAATGACTTCAAAGCAATTGAGGGAGATCGCCAAATGGGAGTGCGGTCTCTTCCAGTACAGCTAGGTGCAATCAAAGCGGCACAAGTCTCTGCAGCCATGATGTTAATGCCGCAAGTGATAGTGATGGCTTTGCTATGGATATGGGGAAAAGAAATATTTGCGTTGACCATTGGCTTGTTAATGATTGGGCAAATCATCCTACTCAGAATTTTCTTAAAGCGGCCTATTGAGAAGGCTTTGTTTTATAGCGGATTTGGTGTGCCCCTATTGGTTTCAGGAATGATGGTTGCGGCATTTGCAGTGCAAGGCATGGGTGAGATATGAGTATTGCAATCAGTCAGCCCATGTTTACAGCCTCTACCTTTGGGTGGTTAAGTATTGTTCGTTTGGGCTTAGTGCAGGCATCTATTGGCGCTATCGTGGTGATGACTACCTCTACCCTAAATCGCATCATGGTAGTTGAGTTAGCGCTTCCCGCGAGTCTGCCAGGTTTGCTGGTAGCAATCCATTACTTTATTCAAGTCATTAGACCGCGGATGGGCTTCGAGTCAGACAGCGGAGCAAAGAAAACACCTTGGATCATGGGCGGCCTGGTGCTCTTGGCCATCGGTGGCTTCGGTGCAGCCTTAGCTACCACGCTGATGGAGTTTCAATTGGTGCTGGGAATTATCTGCGCCATGTTTGCATTTTTCCTAATTGGTGTTGGTGTGAGTATGAGCGGCACTTCATTACTCGCTTTATTAGCTAAAGGGGTGAGTGATGAGCGCCGTGCTGCTGCAGCCACTACCGTTTGGCTGATGATGATTTTTGGTTTTGCACTCACCAGTGGTATTGCAGGAAACTTTTTAGATCCCTATAGTCCTGCAAGAGTCATTCTGGTTTCAGGGATCATCTCTATGACTGCAGTGGCGATTACTTTTCTAGCTTTATACAAGCTAGAAGGTAGCAACCTGGAGAGTAAGAAGTTAGCCGACAGTCAAAAAGTCCCTTTTAGAAAAGCCTTAAGTGATATTTGGGCAGATGACGATACTAAAAAATTTAGCATCTTTATTTTCTTATCCATGTTTGCTTTTAGTGCTCAAGACTTGATTCTGGAGCCATTCGCAGGAATGATTTTTAACTATTCCTTGGGCGAGACCACCAGTCTTTCCGGGATTCAGCACTCTGGTGTCTTAACAGGAATGTTATTGGTAGCTGTCTGCGGCTCTAGTCGATTACGACATTACTTTGGCTCTTTAAGACTGTGGATGATTTATGGCTGTCTCGCTTCAGCACTTGCCATGTTTGGATTAGTGATGGCGGGAATCTTTGAGGGTGAGTGGCCTTTAAAACTCAATGTCTATGTTTTAGGTCTTGCAAATGGAGCATTTTCGATTGCGGCGATTGCGTCGATGATGCGCTTAGCGGTAAAGGGCGGCCCTGGTAAAGAGGGCGTCCGTATTGGTTTATGGGGTGGCGCACAAGCCATTGCATTTGGTATGGGTGGTCTATTAGGAGCGAGCGCTAGTGATGTTGCTAGATCAATCTTTGCTAACCCTGCTTTTGCCTATGCATCGGTATTTTTTATTGAAGCGGTTCTTTTTATTGCAGCAGCCTATATGGCATCTCAGGTTGAAAGAAAGAAAAAGTGAGGAAATCATGGCAGAAATAATCTATGACGCAGTAGTAGTGGGCGGCGGTCCTGCTGGCTCTACAGCAGCCCATACGCTCGCACTTAAAGGCAAGCAAGTGCTTCTCATGGACAAGCGCGGCAGAATTAAGCCCTGTGGTGGCGCGATTCCGCCAAGGCTGATTAAGGATTTTAATATTCCAGATAATTTACTGGTGGCCAAAGCCAAGTCAGCGCGAATGGTTTCCCCCGTAGGTAAAACAGTAGATATTCCAATTGAAAATGGTTTTGTGGGTATGGTTGACAGAGCCCAATTTGATGAGTGGTTAAGAAACCGTGCGCAGGAAGCCGGCGCCATTCGAGAGGATGGATTATTTGAGTCCCTCGAAAGAGAAGGACCTTATGCCAGAATTTACTATCGGTCTAGAGGCCCGAGTGATGGTGTAGATGGCGCAGTAAAGAGCGTGCTAACAAAGTCAGTGATTGGTGCTGATGGCGCAAAGTCACAAGTAGGAAGAAGTGCAGGGGTTAAGGGATGTGCTGAAGCAAACTATGTGTTTGCTTATCACGAAATTATTAAGACGCCTACTGATCGGCCGCTCTCATTCGATGCGACTCGCTGTGACGTGCTTTATCAAAAGCCGATTTCCCCAGATTTTTATGGCTGGGTATTTCCCCACGGTGACACCATCAGTATTGGTACGGGTAGTGCAGATAAAGGTTTCTCCCTCAGAAATGCGGTAGCGAAGTTGCGTGCTGATATTGGTCTGGATCAGGCAGAGCTGATACGCCATGAAGGAGCACCTTTACCGATGAAGCCCTTGAAAAAGTGGGACGATGGCAAGCAAGTAGTGCTAGCAGGCGATGCCGCAGGGGTGGTTGCACCAGCTTCTGGTGAAGGGATCTATTACGCGATGTTAGGTGGTCAGCTTGCAGGTGAAGCAGTATATGAATTTGTAGAAAGCAATAATCCCGCTAAGCTCCAGCTAGCACGGAAAAGATTCATGAAAGAGCATCGCTTGACCTTCATTGTGTTAGGCATCATGCAATATTTTTGGTACACCACTGATAAGCGGCGCGAAAGTTTTGTCAAGATGTGTGAAGATAAAGATGTACAAAGGCTGACATTTGAGTCTTATATGAATAAAAAGCTGGTACGCAAAAAGCCAATGGCGCACGTCAAAATCTTTCTAAAAGATATGGGACATCTGTTGGGTCTTGCTAAAGTATGAGGCTTGTTGCTCAGCCGAAGTACATGCTACTCATTGGAGCGTGGATTATCACGACTTCATTATTGGGCGGCTTGGCGACAGAGATTGGCCCTTGGTATTATTCCCTCAAGCAGCCTGCATGGAAACCGCCTGATTGGGCATTTGGAGTGGTTTGGACCACCATTTTTGCGCTCTCCGGGCTGGCCTGGCTAATCGCTATTCGCTATAGCACTTCACAGGCACAAAAAAATAAGCTGACCTTATTGTTCGTATTCAATAGCTTCTTGAATGTGTTGTGGAGTGTGTTTTTTTTCAGAATGCATCGCCCAGATTGGTCTTTTATAGAAGCCTTCTTTCTTTGGGGCTCTGTCTTCTCCATTATTTATGTGATGTGGCCTATTCGAAAGAGTGCTGCTTATCTGATGGCGCCTTATCTCATTTGGGTCACGATTGCTATGCGCTTAAATTGGGAAACGCTGGTTCTTAATCCAGGGATTTACTAAATATATGCCAAGCATGAGATTAATTAATCTAGGTGTTAATCACCATACAGCGCCAATCGATATTCGTGAGAGTGTTGCCGTAGCGCCTGAGGTATTGCAAGATTCGTTAATTGATTTACGTCAGTATCTGCAGGGATCAAATCCGGACTGCCGACCAGAGGTCGCTATCTTATCTACTTGCAACCGTATGGAGATTTATTGTGCGGCAAATGATGTAGGGTATGAAGATCATCATTTAGAAAGTCGTGCCTTTGATTGGTTAGCAGCCCAGAATAACGTTCGTAGTAATGAATTACGTCCCTATATTTATTCAGCTAAAGAGAGTGATGCCGTAAAGCATGCTTTTAGAGTGGGTAGTGGCTTAGATTCTATGGTGTTGGGTGAAACCCAAATACTTGGACAAATGAAAAAAGCGATTGAGTCCGCCAACCAAGTAGGCACTCTGGGTGCTTATTTAAAACCTTTATTTGATAAAACGTTTTCTGTAGCAAAAGAAGTGCGCGGTAATACCCAGATTGGAGCCCATTCTGTATCGATTGCAGGTGCCTCGATTAAGTTGGCAGAACGTATTTTTGGCGACTTAAGTGAATGCAAAGTCTTATTTATTGGCGCAGGAGAAATGATTGGGCTGTGCGCCAATCACTTTGCTAGTAAAAAGCCTAAAAAGATCGCTATTGCCAATCGCACTGTAGATAAAGGCAGTGACTTAATTAATGCATTTACAGTACAGAATTTACAGACTGAGGTATTTTCCTTAAGTGAGTTAGCGCAGCACTTGCATCAATATGATGTGGTGGTTTCTTGTACTGCGAGTTCTTTGCCCATTATTGGCTTAGGAATGATTCAGACTGCTCTGAAGTCCCGTCAATATAGGCCCATTGTGCTGATCGATTTAGCGGTTCCAAGAGATTTTGAGCCTGAAATCAAAACTTTAAAAGATGCTTATTTGTACTCTATTGATGACCTAGGTGAGATTGTGAATGCTGGCAAAAGTCGGCGTCTAGAATCCATGGGCGAAGCAGAGAAAATCATCGAAAAGAGTGTTACGGAGTTCTATCAAATTCTAGAAAAGAAGGCGGTTGTTCCGATTATTAAATCGATCCAAGATGTTGGGGACAGATTTCAAAAGATTGAATTAGAAAAAGCCAGCAGAAGAATTGCCAACGGAGAAGACCCTATGTCTGTGATGGCAAGTATGGCCACTGCCCTAGCTAATAAATTTATGCATGCCCCGATCCATGCTTTGCAAAATTCCTCAAGTGAAAATATTGAAGATTTTAAGAAGGTGATTTCGACCATTTACTCTACGAAGTGAGTACTTATGCTGAAGATGACGAACCTACTCGAGACGATATCTAACCCAGAAGATTTGCGGTCTTATGAGGCATCTAAACTGCCACAAATTGCACAAGAGTTACGCCAGTTTATTTTAGGCTCTGTATCGAGTACAGGTGGACACCTTTCTTCTAACTTAGGTACGGTGGAATTAGCCTTGGCATTGCATTATGTATTTGATACACCGCATGATCGAATTGTTTGGGATGTAGGCCATCAAAGTTATGCCCATAAAGTCTTGACCGGTAGAAGAGAGGCGATGTCGGGTCTGCGGCAGTATGGCGGTATTTCTGGATTTCCGAAACGTAGCGAAAGTGAATATGATGCCTTTGGAACAGCGCATTCTTCAACCAGTATTTCTGCTGCTTTGGGGATGGCCGTAGCTGCAAGAACCAAGAATGAGAAACGCAATGTCATTGCCGTGATTGGGGATGGTGCAATGAGCGCAGGTATGGCCTTTGAGGCCATGAATAACGCTTGCGACAATAAAAAAGTACCACTCATTGTAATTTTGAATGATAACGAGATGTCGATTTCCCCTGCGGTGGGTGCGTTGAATCGCTATCTTGTGAAGCTGATTTCTGGATCAATGTATGCGGCTACTAAACGCGGTATCGATAAGGTATTGTCAGTAGCGCCACCCATCCGGGAGTTTGCAAAAAGATTAGAAGGTCATGCGAAGGGAATGGTTGGCCCTGCTACTATTTTTGAAGAGTTTGGTTTTGATTATTTCGGTCCAATCGATGGCCATAATTTAGAAAGTTTAATTTCTACTTTAGAGAATGTAAAAGTCCTGGCGCAAACTGAAGGCCCTCAGTTTTTGCATGTTATTACCAAAAAAGGTAAAGGGTATGCACTAGCCGAAGATGATCCGATTGTTTATCACGGTCCAGGTAAATTTGATCCTGCAAAAGGCATACAGCCTTCGACTCCCGGTAAGAAAACGTATACCCAAGTATTTGGGGAATGGTTGTGTGATATGGCAGCAGCAGATGAGCGCCTGATCGCTATTACTCCCGCTATGCGAGAGGGCTCAGGGCTCGTTGAGTTTGAGCAACGTTTCCCTGATCGTTACTACGATGTAGGTATAGCAGAGCAGCACGCAGTGACATTTGCGGCTGGTATTGCTTGTGAGGGCCTTAAACCTGTCGTTGCTATTTATTCGACTTTTTTACAGCGGGGCTACGATCAACTCATTCATGATGTCACCTTACAAAATTTATCTATGGTGTTTGCAATTGATCGTGCAGGTATTGTTGGTGCGGATGGTGCGACGCATGCCGGTGTGTTTGATGTTGCATTTTTAAGATGCCTACCCAATTTGGTATTGATGACGCCTGCAAATGAGCAAGAGTGCCGAAATATGTTAACAACTGCCTTTATGCATAATGGCCCTGCAGCGGTTCGCTATCCCCGCGGCGCTGGAATTGGCCTTGAAACTACAGGCCAGCCTTTACAAGCCCTTCCACTCGGCAAAGGTCATGTAGTGCGTACTAGACAAGAAGGTTTAGCACAGCCAAAGAAAAAAATAGCCTTTATTTGTTTTGGACCCTTACTGTATAGCGCCCTCTCTGTTGGAGAAGAGATAAATGCGACAGTAGTCGATATGCGCTTCGTGAAGCCCTTAGATGAAGAGCTGTTAGTGCAGATTGCTGCTACCCACGATGCCTTGGTGTTCGTTGAGGATAGCTCTGTCAAGGGCGGCGCAGGTAGCGCATGCCTTGAGGTATTGGCCGAGAAGAATATCCAAATTGAATCTCTGCAAATAGGCTTGCCAGATGAATACGTCGAGCATGGAGAGGTCAGTTTCTTACTAAACTATTACGGACTTTCTGCAGAGAAAATAAAGCAACGCGTATTGTCCCGTTTTGACTGAGCCCTACCAGCTTATGCAGTCGATTGAGATTGTGCCCTTTCGGGAGCTGTGTACGGATTGTGGCGTTTCTCGCACTTCACAGCCTAAGCGCTGTGCAACGGCTTGCCAGTTCATTCAGCCCAATTACCCTCAGTTTGAACGCTCAACGCATGGAAGAGAGCGCCATCTACAGGAGTCAGATGAAGTATTTTTTGGCACCTACCTTCAGATGTTTAGGGCTAAGCTCAAGAAGCCATTAGTAGGCGCTCAGTGGACCGGCATCATTACGAGGTTGTGTGAAGTATTGCTAGAGCAGGGCGTGGTGGAGGCCATCATTACGATGAGCTCAGATCCGCAAGACCGTTGGAAGCCGCATCCTGTGATCATCACTAAAGCAGACGATATGGCAAGCTGTAGAGGAATGAAGATGGGTTATGCCCCCATCATTCAATATCTTGAGCAGGCTAAAGAACTGGGTTATAAAAAAGTCGCCATGGTGGGTATTCCTTGTCAGGTATATGCGGCAAGGGCGCTTGAGCAGGAGTTAGGCTTTGAGAAGTTACTCATTATTGGATCACCTTGCTCAGACAACACCACGACAGAAAATTTTCATCAGTTTTTAGGGCTTCTATCCGATAAGCCAGAGGATATTACCTATTTAGAATTTAGAGCGGACTACCATGTCGAGTTACGGTTTGTAGATGGTCGGGTTCAGAAGATTCCTTTTTTAAAACTTCCGCTATCTAATTTACCCGCAGATTTTTTCCCTACTACTTGTAAGACATGCGTTGATTACGTCAATTCACTATCGGACATTACTGTTGGCTATATGGCGGGCACAGGCGAGCAGTGGTTAATTGTTCGTAATGCAAGAGGTCAAGATATGACTGACTTGTTAGCTGCAGAATTGGCGCTGGAGCCCTTGAGTTCTGCTGGTAATCGATTGGGCCCTGTTAAGGGTTTCATGAAAAATGTCGAGTTAGCTGCTGGCGGATTACCGCTTCAAAGGATGCCTCAATTTATGAGAAGTATTTTTGCTTGGGTAATGCCAAGATTTGGACCGCGAGGTATTGAGTTTGCAAAAGCAAGGGTAGAGATGAAAGCCATTGAGTCCATTATCCATTTACGAAATACGATGCCGCACAAAGTGAAGAATATGGTTCCAGATAATGTTTGGCGATTGGTCGAAAAATATGGACTCAAGCAGCAGAGTGATGAAATGAAAAGCTCAAAAGAGATCACTTAAAACGGATAAGCCTTGACTCCATTTTTAGGCGTCTCTAGAATTGAACTTTAAAGATAGGAGAACTCATCATGCTAGTGCGACTATTTTACGTGAGCACCGCTGCTGGACCACAGACAGCCACTGTCTCAGAATCTATTATTGTGTCTTCAAGAGGCAATAATCAAAATCAAAATATCAGCGGTATTTTGTGTCAGGGTAGAGGAATCTATCTTCAAGTTTTAGAGGGCACCCGAGATAAGGTCAATGATTTATACAATCAAATATTGAGAGACCCTAGACATAGTCGTGTTGAGTTATTGAGTTATGAGTACATTACTAAAAGACAGTTTCCGGATTGGTCAATGGCACTGGTGGATTTAAATTCTCAGGAGGTATCCGTCGCATTGCAGAATTCAGATTTTGACCCATATGCTACTGATGGCGATACGATGACAAAAATATTAGCGGATTTATTGGCCTCAAAAATCAGCGTCAAATAAGCTGCTTCATCACTGAAGTCAGCATCAAGCATGCTGGGTTCAATGTACAAGGATTCCTTTGTCGGCCTAGTGCTGTTTACAAATCTACTATTGCGCTGCACAAAATTTAGCAGATGGCTCCCCGATAGTATTCATCAATGAGTCGATAGCTGCGGTTTGGAGGCTCTAAATAGTGAATCTGAGGTTTTTAGGGAAAGTACCTAACATTTATTGGTTGTAGATTCTTACTAAAGAATTTATAAAGTAGGTATTCCAATCAAAAGGCGCTTAGGCAGCTAAAGGATTTCTCAAAAAAATAGTTTGAGGCCTTAGCAAGACTAGTGATTTTCATGAATTTATCTCGGTTAGTGGGTATTACAAAATCCAAGAAGAGATCTGATCAATCTGAGTCTAGTTCAAGCCAACAACAGTTAGCTCAACAGAGCAACAATATGTGGGATGACTGTTTAGTCGAAAATGCGCCATCTGAGGCGACATTCAATCAAGAGCAAGCTTCGCATCTCATTCAAAAGGCTGCTACCGAGACTGAGTACCTTGATTCACTCGTCAAGACGATTGAGGGAAATATTCTTCCTTTAATCATGGAGCGGCATCTTGAATCTTTGGCGCAACCTTCGATTAGCTCAAAAGAAAAATTAAATCAGCAGGTCATTACAGAGCTCACTACATTAGTACTTCAAGAGGATGCTCACACTTCGGTTCAATATGTAAAAGCACTTCATGCTTCCGGAGTGAGCTTAGAAGATATTTACTTACTTTTATTGGCCCCTGTTGCACGCAAGCTAGGGGAAATGTGGGACGAAGATCAGTCTAGCTTTACAGATGTCACGATTGCACTATGGCGTATCAAGCAGCTGATGTATGACCTCAGTCCTATATTTCAGCAATATGCGGAAAACAATACAGCTGGCCCCAGTATCATGCTTGTGCCCTTACCAGGCTCTCAGCACAACTTGGGCCTCTTTATGGTTTCAGAGTTCTTTGCAAAAGCTGGGTGGCGTATTTGGGGCGAATTAGCTGCGACTGAGAAAGATATTATTTCCATGGCATCCAAAGAGTGGTTTGATGTTGTAGGACTATCTGCCAGCCTTAAAGAGCAGCTCCCGCAGTTAAAGGATTTGATCAAGCAAATTAAACTGCATTCCAGAAATCCTCACGTTGGCGTCATCATTGGCAGTCCTGTGTTCAGTCAATCTCCTGAACTAGTAGAGGGTTTAGGCGCTGATATGGTCGGAGTGGATGCTGAGGACGCACTTGAAAAAGCGACCTTTTATGTTGAGCGTTTGCGCTAGGCTGGACATATCCAGCATAGGATTACAAACTTGAGCTAGGGACATGATGTTCATGTTCTTTAAATGCAAAAAAATCAGTATGCCCAATGATGCAGTTGTCAGCTTGTAAGCGACTGTCCATCCACTGATTCACGACAGTACTATTCACTAAGTCTGTTTCTAGAACTGCTGCTGCACTCCCTTTTGCCAGACTTTCAATCAGTAATCTGTCTTGCGCATTTAGTACCCAAGGGCTTGATGCACAGATGGTCTGGAAATGTCTTTGACTTAACAATTTCTGCATAATATTAATCGCATTTGGACCTGCTGCTACCCCAAAACCTTTATCGGTCTGCTGATGGGCATGAAATGCTTTTAAGATCGCTGGATCGCTATCGAGAGGCGGGCTCCAATTTTCAATCCCGTTATAGCTGAGAACAGTGTAGAGAGGTTTTGATAGTGCGTTACAAAAACGAAATAACCAATCCTCTGCAACGAGATCAAAGAAAGCAGCAGCCGTAATGATGTCAGCAGGCAGGGCTAATACCGATTCAATATTTTTAGCCAAATCTGTACACAGAAATTCAACCGTAATCTGCTTATGCCCTTTAGAAATGGCTAATGGGTTTATTAGCGCTATGAATGTTTTTTGATTATGGCTTTCACTAGTATGCATTTGCTCATCAGCCCAGCCGATTAATGCTATACGTGCCGCATGAAGCAAAGCTGGATCGTGATCCACCAGAGTCCAATGTTGAGCAATAGGTAAATATGGAGCAAGTGCACGTAAGTTAGATCCTGTTCCAGAGCCCAGATCAATAAGACGTAGGGGTTCTGTTTGGGTTGCTGCAATCGTATCTAGATATCTAATAACCTGTGCTTGCAACAATGAATCACGTGCTCGGTGGTCTGCCGCCTCCCTTAGTGCTAGCCAATCTGATGAAAATGAAGTCATGATAAGTTTATGAAAGTGATATTTGAGTTGGCTACTAATTGTTAAGAGGGAATATGTTTCGAGGATGGTCCAAATTGCTGGTCTACGATTTCAGTAAAATGGCCCCCTTTTTGATAGAGAGAATCATAAGTGCCAAACTCAATCACCTTACCAGCATCCATGACTAGGATCTGATCTGCCTGACGAATTGTGCTTAGACGATGCGCAATAATCAGCGTAGTTCGGGAGCGTATAAGTTCTTTCATTGCCACAAGTAATTTATTCTCTGTTGTACTATCTAATGCACTCGTGGCTTCGTCCAGTATTAAAATTGGGGGATTTTTTAAGAGCACGCGTGCTATTGCTAGACGTTGGCGTTCACCGCCCGATAGATTGCGTCCTCGCTCTCCAATAACCGTATCAAATCCTTCTGCTTGACGCTCAATAAAATCGAGTGATTGTGCTCGTGAACAAGCTTCGCGCAGATCTTTTTCAGTGGCTTCTGGCGATCCGACTCGAAGATTTTCTGCAATCGATCGATTAAATAATAGTGGCTCCTGAAACACCACTCCAATATTGCGCCTAAGAGAGGTCAATTGCAGCGTTCGAATATCGAGCCCATCAACCTTAATCTGACCTGACTGTGGATCAAAAGCCCGATATAAAAGACTCAGTGCGGTAGATTTTCCAGCGCCTGATACCCCTACAAGAGCAAGCATTTGTCCTGGCTTGATGGTAAAGCTCAGATGGTCAATAGCCTGATGCTGATCGTTATAAGAAAAGCTGACCTGATCGAACTCGACAAGTCCTTCACATCTTTCTAATTCAACTGCATTTGGCAAATCTTGAATTTCGGGGTCGGTATCGAGAACTGAAAAAAAGGCTTTTAAACGAGGCGTATCCATCGCCAGCTTGTTCGCAAACGTAATGACTTGCTCTAAGCGTCCAATAACAATGCCTGCAAATGCAATAAATGTGACGATTTCGCCAACTGTAACGAGTGATTGGGTATATAGCCAAACTCCTAGAGTAATAATGCACAAAATACTCAGAGTTGTAGCTGAGCGGGTCAGTACGGTCACTACCGCCCACCATGAGAGAACTGGAAGCTGAGCACCTAGAACCCGCTGACTAATGTGATGCAATGCCTTCACTTCTGTTTGTATACGAGAAAAACTTTGAACTAAGGCGATATTGCTTAAGGTATCAGATGCTAACTCTGCTAAATCCGAGTGATGTTCTTCAATTTGGTGTTGCAATTTTTGTGTTTTGTACAAAATGAAGTATGTCAGGATGCCAAACAAGACGCAGAGCACAATTAATACTGTTGCTAAGCGCCAATTAATGTATAGCGATAATGGAATGAGCACTATAAGAGAAACGATGGCAGCTAAATGCTCTCGAAAAAAACTGAGCCAAAGCCACCAAAGTGTATCCGTCCCCTGAAGCATGATTTTCATCAGGCGCCCAGAGTGTATTTGTGATTGTTGAGCGAGGGGTAGATGAAGAACATGCTCAAAGTATTCACGAAATACTGCATGACGACGAAGGTGCGCTAGTCTATCTGAAAATAAGGCTACGAGGGCTGAGCAAATAATCGTGAATAAGCCAAAGCCTATCCATAGTAGAAGTAAGGGCCACACTTGATCCCAGACTACATCTTTTTGATTGCCTGTTGCGCTTGATAGCCTATCAATCACTTGTCCAAACAATACTGGCTCTGCAAATAATGCCATTGCAAGCGCAACGTTTGCGAATGCTAAGGTCCAGCCAAGCCGACGATCCGACCCTAGCTTATCTAGTGCACGCAAATATAGTTGAAAAAATTTCATTGATCGAAGTGATGTGGCTTTTTTACTAAGGTTATTGCACTTTTGTCTTTAGTGCTGATGTCTTCAATGCTAATAATGCCTCAGGAGGTGAAATTTCTTCTGGTAAAGATAGCAGTTTGCAGCTCTGCATCAGCTTTCCTAGCCAAGCTTGTGAGCTTAGAACTGCTAGAGGAATGGCCAAAACGAGGCCACCTAAAAAGAATAGAGCGTAGGGCAGTATTTTGGGGTCGGATACGAAGATCATAACTGCTAGCGTGATACCCAACACCGTATGCGGCCAAAATTGTCTTATTGCGTCTAATAAAGCGATGCTGTGATCATCGCGGGATTGGCCCATCCACCCCTGTTTTTTACCAAACAGGAGTCCCACTATAAAAATACTGTGATTAAGCCAGGTGATCGGTGTCATTAGGAGAGAAAATAGCATCTCAATAGTGAAGCTTAAGGTAAAGCGCCATCCCCCACCAAAACGCTCTCGTTCTTGTTTACGCAATATGACATTAAGCGCACCCGCAATTTTTGGGAGATACCACATGAATAGTGCAACGATTACCAATAGGGACAATGGATTACTGTTGATAACATCCATTGGTGTGTTGCTAATATAAATTGCAGTAGAAAAGACAATCATGAGGACAATCCAAGCAGGAGAGCCTAAGAACATGCATATTGCCAGGAGAAGTTGTAAGCGACTCATCCACTTTAAATTGGGCAATGTGAGTAAATGAATGTATTGCAGATTTCCTTCGCACCAACGTAAATCCCGTCGAATGTACTCTGTCAAGGTAGGTGGATTCTCTTCCCAGCTTTGATCTTCTTGTGGATAGATACGTACTTCATATCCAGCACTGCGCATCAGTACTGCTTCAATTAAATCGTGACTTAAAATAGTGTGATCACTACCCTTGTGAGTAAGTAAGTTAGAGACATCGCAGTGCGCTATGAATGGAGCCAGCCTGATGATGGCATTGTGTCCCCAGTAGGGACCGCAGTCGGCCTGCCACCATGCTGAGCCCATGGTATAGGACCGCATACCTAGTCGCATGCCATATTGAAATAAGCGCGTAAAGGCACTTGTTGAGGGCAGCCCTACAACTAAACCTTGCAAAATACCTAGATGAGGGTTTGATTGCATCATGCGAACAAGACGCTTCATGGCAGAGCCTGTCATTAAACTATCTGCATCTAAAGTAATGGCAAACTCATGTTGACCACCCCAGTGTTTGCAAAAGTCAGCAATATTTCCAGCCTTATAACCGGTATTTTCCGTACGGCAGCGGTATGTAATCGAACAGTAATCTTGCCAGCGCTGCCTAATTTTTTCAAAGCACGATTTTTCATGCTGAGCGATCGTTTCATCATCAGTGTCACTGAGGATATAAACATGAAAGTGCTTATTAATGGCAGGGCTTGTATTTGGCTCATGAGAAATCAGCCCTTGTAGCGTAATTTCCAAATTTCGCGTCACTCTTTCGGGTGACTCATTGCGTATGCAGATCAAAATAGCGGTTGATGATGTTATTGCTCGATCATCCGAGGGATTCATTTCTGCTGGCAAAATAATAGTACTGGGGTCTTGATAGATCTGACATAAGAAAAAGCCAATGACCGCATTCCAAAAGCCAATAACCATCCAGGGAAGGGTGACCGTAAATAACGTGACGAATGTAATACGCAGCGTTAAGGGTATTTGGGTTGAGAGCGCTGTATACATCAGCCAAATCATGAAAAAAAATGTGCTGATCGAGAGTCCAGCAAAAATGCAACGACGTATCCTGATAACTGCTTTGGTGGGAAGATGATTCGAGTGATTCAAGAGGGTAGCAATAGTAGTGTTTATGATGGAATGTAAATGACAGTTTGAGGCTCACTTATACTGTAAAAGTGACTTGTGTAGCATAGGCAGCATGTGCAGTATAGGATAGGGCGTTAATTTACACTTAAAGTGTCGATATTATTTACTTACAAATACCTAGGACTCTTTCGTGGCAGATACTTCAAGTAATTCTCCAGATACACTGGTCAGTCAGTCACTTTGGTATGTTGCTCCAGAGCGTGCGGAGTTGCGTACGGAAGTCCTTGGGCCATTAGCTGATGATGCAGTTCAAGTGCGATCTCTATTTGGAGCGCTAAGTCGTGGAACGGAATCCTTAGTCTACAGAGGGCTCGTTCCTGAGACCGAGTACACCCGTATGCGTGCACCCTTCATGGATGGCACATTTCCATTTCCAGTGAAATATGGCTATTCCAATGTGGGTCGTATCGAGCAAGGGCCGCCATCTCTCATAGGGCAATTGGTTTTTGCCCTTATGCCACATCAAACCCTTTATCAGGCAAAAGCCGATTCGGTATGTTTGATTCCAAGCGAGCTTAAGCCAGAGCGGGCTGTACTAGCAGCCAATATGGAGACGGCGCTTAATGCGGTCTGGGACGCAGCGCCAGGCCCAGGAGATCGAGTGGTGGTGGTTGGTGGGGGCGTCATAGGCTGCCTGGTCGCTTTTTTATGTGCTCATTTGCCTGGCGCTGAGGTAACGCTTGTTGATACTAACTCTGAGCGCGCCACCGTGGCGCATGCACTTGGCGCACAATTTTCCTTGCCCACATCAGCTCCGGTAGATAGTGATGTTGTGATTCATTGCAGTGGCACGGCATCTGGACTGGCTACTGCACTTATGTGCGCAGGCGACGAAGCTACCGTTCTTGAGCTCAGTTGGTATGGATCAGCCTCAGTGAGCGTGCCTCTGGGAGGGGCATTTCATAGTCGACAGATCCGCTTACAGTCCAGTCAGGTGGGACATATTTCCGCAAGTAGACGTCCACGCTGGAACTACCACCGTCGACTCAGTGCGGCCCTTGAAATGCTCAATGATCCACGTCTTGATGTATTGTTAACTCCCGCAATAGAGTTTAATAATCTACCTAGTCGCTTACCTGAAATCCTTGGGCAACAAAGTGATTCCCTCTGTTGCCTGATTCGTTACCCCTAAGGAGTTAGCCGTGTTTACAGTTGAAGTTCGAGATCACATCATGATTGCCCACTCTTTTCGTGGGGATGTCTTTGGGCCTGCCAAAGCATTACATGGCGCAACGTTTATAGTTGATGCTGCATTTATTTCAAAAGAATTGGATGTTAATGGCATCGTGATAGATATTGGTCGGGCGCTTGACGTACTTAAAGCGACGCTTCAGCCGTTAAATTACTCAAATTTAGATGAGAACCCTGAGTTTAAGAATATCAACACCACTACTGAATTTCTTACAAAGTATATTTTTGATCATCTAGCAACTGCCGCACGTAATGGGGATTTAGGTCGTGATGGTAAAGAATTACATGCAATTAGAGTGACTATCTCTGAATCGCACGTAGCACGAGCCTGGTATGAGGCAGCAATTCATTAAAACTGGGTGCTAGCGTTAAACCAAAACAACTTATCTTTGCATTTCCAGGGGATTTATCAACGCCTACCGGTGGCTACGCCTATGATCGACGAATTATCGAGGGGCTGAGAGATCTAGGTTGGCAGATTGAGTTATTAAGTTTAGGGTACGACTTTCCTTATCCTAGTCAAGAGACTATTGCCAAAGCTCGTCAGTTGCTACTGAATCTTAGGCTAGATATTCCAGTAGTGATGGATGGCTTAGCTTTAGGTGTCTTGCCCGAGATCGTTGCTGAGCTAGCAACACGTCATCCCATCATTGCGCTGATTCATCATCCCTTAGCTTTAGAGACAGGATTGAGTATTGAGCAAGCTGACATATTAAAGGCGAGCGAGGCTTTATCTCTTAGGCATGTTAAACAAGTGATCGTCAATAGCCCAACAACTGCGCAACATGTAGCGAAATTTCTCGGTGTGCAAGAACAGTCTATTCAAGTGGTTTTTCCGGGTACTGATCGACCGGTACTCATAAACCCCCCTGAAATATCCCCTCTCAGCCCCTCAGAAGGACTGCATCTTCTATCGGTCGGATCAGTGATCCACCGAAAAGGCTTCGATGTACTCATTGCAGCATTACAGCCACTGGCAGACCTACCTTGGACATTGTCAATTGCAGGAGATATAAGCCGTGATGATGTCGCCTTAAAAAAGCTTCAGGAAGATATCCACTATTTTGGTTTCAAAGATCGTGTCCACGTACTTGGAGTCGTGACTGCGGAGCACATGGAACTTTTGTATGGTCAGGCAGATATTTTTGTTCTGGCTTCACGATTTGAGGGTTATGGGATGGCCTATGCAGAGGCTCTTGCTAGAGGCCTACCCGTTATTGGTACGAATGCAGGAGCTATTTCTGAGACAGTACCCGCTGGGGCGGGCTTACTCGTACCGCCAGACGATATAAAAAGTTTAACAGCTGCTTTACGAAAGGTGATGCAAGACAGAAATTATCGTTTTGAGTTGTCGCAAGGGGCGCGTAAGGTAGCTGCTCAACAATCTACTTGGGAAGATTCAGCTAAACGCTTTTCAGAAATCATTTACAGCTTTGCATTCTCTGATGAGAATTAATCTAGCTTTAATCTTTGACTACTCAGGTCGCAATCAAAAAGCACTTCATTATTTAATACATGCGTTTGTATATTGAGGCGCGTAGCTTGGTCCATATGTTCGATAGCAGGTAGTTCAAAGCTAGGTCGACCAGATCCCATAATGATGGGGGCAATGATGATATGCAGACGATCTAAGCAGCCGGCTTGCATAAAATGGGATAAGGTAAATGCACCCCCTTCAATGAGAATACGTTTGAGACCCTGCATTCGAAGACTTTTTAAGATTGTTGCCGCTTCGATGCGACCATCCACCATAGGTAAAGTAAGCACTTCAACTCCTGATGGGGCGGAGACCTTTTTACCCTCTGCAATAATCCAGAGTCTTTTTGTACCATCTTCACGCCAGACTTGTGCGTCACATCCTAATCTTCCTTGGGGGTCAATCACAACCCGAGTTGGGTTCTTGCCACTCACTAGTCTGACATTGAGTTGAGGATTATCAGTTAACGCTGTGCCAACACCGATTACTACTGCATCAACTAAAGCACGTAATTGGTGCAAATGACTGAGGCCAGATGATCCATTAATGTATTTAGATTGACCTGTTATTGTCGCAATTCGTCCATCCATAGTTTGTCCAATTTGACCTATCACTGTCATGGAATCTAAAGAGGGGGCCCTAATCGGTTCAAAAATCGTCTGCAGTGCTGATTGAGGTAAAACATCAGCACTAAAAAAAGTGGTTAAAAAATTATTCCAATGATCATGAGCTTCCTCAGATCCAGAGGGTTGAGCAGTTTGTACCTGAGGAGGGTAGGGGGGAGGTGAGGCCATGGCGTAAAAACCCTGGTTATGGTTAGTGAAGCAACTGCCTGTCAAGAATAATTTACCATATGGTGTCATAATTTGCTTTGATGTAATCAAGAAAAGCAATTTTTTCAATAAACCCTTTTATAGATTTTTTAGTTAAGCCTACCGTGGCAATTTCCGACCCCCTCATTGAAGTTGACCGCGCAATATCTGAGTTGCGCCGTGGCGCTCCGGTTGCCTTGGTCGATGGAAAAACTAGCCTTCTTATTGTTGCTGCAGAGGCACTAAACCCGGACTCTCTGGAAATGCTGATGCGTTCCGGAGGTACCCCTTCGCTCGTTATTACGGGCTCACGTGCTCACGCACTTAAAATTGATCCAGCTAAGAACCGATTGATGAGTGCCATCTCTCATCCTCAGGGTCTCACAATCGATGTGATTGAATTTTTGGCTAATCCGCTTGTGTCCATGATGACTCATCCAGCATTAGATGGGTTGGTTGTTAGTGATGCTAGTGAGATAGAACAAGCATCAGTTCTCTTGTGTAAATTATCCCGTCTTTTACCTGCAGCACTGATTTTCGAGGATGCTATTGTGCCGAAAGATACCCTTGAAGTGAGTGCTGAAGCTATACGGTCTTATTTAACCAATGCTGCGCAATCGCTGATGCAGGTCAGTGATGCACAAGTGCCCTTAGAAAATGCAGAAAATGCTCGAGTGCTTGCATTTCGTCCTCGTGATGGCGGAGTTGAGCATTTAGCTATTGTCGTTGGCGACATTAATCCTTTGGAGCCCATATTAGTCAGATTGCACTCAGAATGTTTTACAGGGGACTTACTGGGATCCCTTCGTTGTGATTGTGGCAATCAGCTCAAAGGGGCTATTACAGAAATGTCTCGGGCAGGAAGTGGAATTTTGCTCTATCTTGCTCAAGAAGGACGAGGAATTGGTTTAGCGAATAAGCTGCGCGCATATCAATTGCAAGATGCTGGGTTAGATACGGTAGAGGCTAACCTGCAATTGGGTTTTGATTCTGATGAGCGGAACTATCTACCTGCTGCACAAATGTTGCATAAGTTAGGAGTTCACCGCATCAAACTACTCACTAATAATCCCCTTAAAGTGACAGCCTTAGCCGAGCACGGTATCGAGGTAGTAGAGCGGATATCCCATAGTTACCCTTCTAATAAGCACAATGACTTATACCTTCAGACAAAAGCTATCAAAAGCGGACATCTCTTTTAAACAAAGCAAGGTGTATTGATCACCGCTTAAACCACATTCGCTGAAAGACCCCATCCTTCTTAATCAAAAGATGGGTAAGTGCAGCAGTGGCATGAGCCGAAGCTATTCCCACTAATAGAAGAGCAAGGTAGCCGTGTATCTGGAAAAGCTGCTTAGCGAGACCCTCATCAGTGGGGATACCAGGCATGGCTGGCAGTTCAAAGCCTCCAACCGTAATTAACGCGGGATATGCTGTTACTCCAGCCCATCCCATTAACGGTACGATTAATAAAAGAAGGTAGAGAATGCCATGAACAGCTGAAGCTAGTTTAATGTTGGCCGGTGAAATACTGCTGGGATAAGCAGGTCGTTGGGAGTTTAGTTTGACAGCAAATCTCAGTATTACTAGGCATAAAAGAGTGAACCCAATGAACTTATGCCATGCATAAAGCGTGTTCGTGAGTGCATCCCATACATTTGCACCGGAACGCTCAGTCATCCAAATACCAAGAATAAATAAGATTAGGATAAAAAAAGCCGTAAGCCAATGCAAAAGGCGGGCCAGTAATGGATAGCTCTGTAGCATGAGTACCTCCTAATAGTTGCTAATAAATCTTAACTCTATCTTACCGAATCTAATTTTTTTTACTAAAAGTTATTTAAAAATGCTCAGTAAGGCCAAAATTCAATGAAGTCAATTTCCGATGGCTGCCAGCATGCTTTTTATGAGGTTAAATTATTCATCACTTGTAATAGTGTTTTGGGTAAGGCACTCACTCGCGATCAAAATATTGAATTTTGCAAAATCTCAATTTGTCGGCCATGAATTTAAGAACATGCTTGAGATTCTCATTAAACTATTTCAATTAATAGCAAATTATTGGGTACAGGCGACTACATGGTACTCACGAATTGATGCAGCGCTGTAAACAATAGATTATTGCGACAATACATCCCAAAAGTGGTCATCTACCATGCATGATAGGGGCTTAAAATGAGTAAATGGAAGCTAAATAGCCGACATCATCAGGGCACAGGATTTAAACCCTTCAGTGAAGCGCGTTACCAGTCGTACACTAGGTTGCACTTTGTGCTTGAATCCATGAAACTGTAACTTATTGATTATTATGATGATGTCAACCCAACTGTCAATTAAATAAGAAATTCACTAGCTATGACCCTTTCACACGAGAAAATTACAGCAGTTCCAAAATGGGCTTTAATTCTTCTTATTATTGCTAATATCGCCTTAGCAATGTATGCCTATACCTTAGGCAAAGTATTTGCTTTTGTCAGTGCTGACCTTAGTGATGGATTTGATTCCATAGGAATAGATCTTGTTGGCTTAATGCAAATTACATTGATTGCAGTAACTTTAGATCAAGCTTTTCGTCGCACTATCGTTAACTTAAATCGTGTCAATCCGCAGAAAAAGATACCTATTATTGTTGTGACTGCTGGTTCAATTATTATTCTCGCCCTAGTTGGATTGGCTGGCTTTATATTTCTCTTCGATCGAAACTTTACAAGTTTAATTGCCGCTTCAGGGGCAATTGGTCTTGGCTTGGGATATATCTTTCAGGATCGCATCAAAGATATTGTCGCTAGTAGTTCATTACAAATTGATGGACTTGTAAGCTTGGGTGATCATATCGTTATTTTTGAAGGCGATAATCGTATTCCAGAGACTTATCAAGTGGTACAGATGGAGCATCGACTGATCACCCTAAGTGATACTACGCATGGCCTCATTAAACAGTTTTATAACAATAAATTTTTAGATTTAGATTACATTAACGCAACCAAGCAGGATCCGGGCCGCGGTTTTCGTCGTGAATTCACGATTGCCTTAAGTGCACATTGCGATTGCGAAAAAGTAACTTCAATTTTAAATCTCGCTATGGATTGCGTTGTAAGTAAAAATACTTTTTTCCAGCCTTGGCACCTTTGTGCTGCGACAGAGATTAATCATGGCCAAGTTACTTATCGGGTACGCTATGAGTGTTCCCCCAGAACTGACTTGCCCAAAGACTTTACCAACAGCTTGGTACTCAATACCATCATGCGTTTTCTAAAAGCTGGTGCAGTAGACTTTACTGATAATCCTAGCAAAGCCGGTGCTGATTTAGATTTGAAAAACCGCCTTTTAGCCTTTGCATCGCTTGGATTTTTAGTGGTACTCAACGAAGAGGATTTGGATTATTTAGCAAAAAAATCCACCTTCAAGCGTGTTGCAAAAGATGAGCAATTAATCGTTTCAGGACAAGAAGCTCAAAGCATGTTCTTATTGCTTGAGGGCTGCCTAGAGGTCAAAATATTAAACGCAGATGGCATCTTAGTTACTGTTGCCTCAGTCTGGCCAGGTGATATTGTTGGTGAGATGTCGCTTCTAACTGGTGCACCACGTTCAGCAGATGTTTTTGCACTTACATCTGCATTGATGATAGAGGTTAAGAAAGATGATATTTTTCCGATTTTAGAAAGTCGTCCTGAGTTAATCAGTCTTATTTCAGATATCTTAGTAGAGCGCCAAGCTCAAAACGAATTAGTTAAAAATACTCGTGAACAAGGCTTAACCTCACATAGCAAAAGCAAGGCTCTTAGTAAATTAATTCTTAAATTTTTCTTTAATGAATAGAGAATCTAGTTGCTATCAGGTGAAGAGGACTTGCGTAGGTTGTTGATAGATTCAATTTTATTTTTTAGATCAACATGTTTAGAGATTAAAGTATGGAAGTCATGTAAATCTAAAACTAAAAATCGTGAGTTTTGAGTTGTCTTGATGCTGGCATTACGCTTGCGATTTTCTAAAAGACCTGCTTCACCAAATACGTCCCCTGATCTCAGTCGGATGGGAGTTGGGGGTTTTGGAAAGATCTGAATCTCTACCTCTCCATCGGCTATGAAGTAAATAGCATCTGGCGCACTATGCTTTTTAAATACTGTGGCTCCAGCTGGTAGGACCTCTGCTTTAAGATAATGCGTAATATCTTTTATGCAATTCGCATCAAGGCCTGCAAATAATTCTAAGTTGGAAATAATGTGCCAATTATTTAATTGTTCGCGGTGTTTCAGTTCATAAGCAAAGCCACTTGCAAGAATACCGGCAGGTATAGCTAGCGTACCAATTCCAACTAACATTGCAACACCGCCAATTACTCTACCAATAGAAGTCATAGGAATAATATCGCCATAACCAGTAGTGGTCATTGTTACAATTCCCCACCACAATGCAGAGGGAATGGAGTTAAATACTTCAGGTTGAACGTTGCGCTCTACTAGATACAGTATTGTCGACAGTATTACGATCAATATCGCCAATGTTATGAAGGTAGCGCTTAGTATTTGGCGCTCTTTTTTTAAGACTGCTGCAATAATCTCAATGCCGTGGATATAGCGACTCAATTTAAGGAGTGCAAAGACAATCAAATAGCCTTCCCAGGCGCTTGAATTACCGCTTATAAGAGTAAATAGCCCACTTAAAATAACTAAAAGATCAATCAACCCTAAAAAGGATATTCCATAAAATAGGCGGTAATGATGAGTACGAATGTATTGCTCAAATTCTGCATTATTTTCTGGCAGATCGGGGCAGCTATCAGGAGCTGTCCACAGGCGCAAGAGATATTCAAGAATAAAAATGAATAAAATAGGGATAAGCAAAAATTTCACATTATCGGCTATCCACAGGATCGACCAAGCTTCAGACTGAAAAATTCGTGTGCTGGCAGCAAGCAGGATGCTAATTACCAATATGCTACTGATGAAGCTCTGGAGCTTACTGTAACGCGCTTTAATATTCCTCGTTACAAGATAATTACCACTAAAGGCAGGCAGCTGCCCGTTAAGAGCAAAGTAAATAACTTGACGATCACTAAGCTTAATGTCTGGGGAGTGGTGAAATGATAAATCCGTCATTTTGTTATTTTATCTATGGATGTGTGGAGAGGGTGATTTGTAAAGCCTGGGGGATACGCGCCTCTATAGATTGTGGACTAACGAAAGAAAGACTTTTTAAGAATTGTAGATAGCCTGCATGCGTTGTCAGAGCCATTGATTTTTCAGGGTAGTTAATCCGCCATTCCTCAGCCAAACGCTGAGCCAAAGTGAACCCATGGTTTGGCAATACACTCGATGCTAAATCTGCCTCAACTAAAAGCATCGACATACAATCAACATGCGATCTTGATTCTTTAGATACTTTTTCTAGCAAGGCCTTGTAATACGCATGATCAGTTGCCAAAATCCAAGGCGATATCTGTCCCAGGACATCACTGATTCCTATCTCCAAATGCATTGATTGAGATAAAAATGTATCGAGTAAATCAAGACTTCCTTTTTCTAATTCATAAGGCTTTTTATTGATTAATCCTGGATGACCTAAGTCATGAGAAATTGCAGCAATGAGTAATAGCCATTTCTCTTCCTTACATGCATACCAGGGACTGGTTAATTGGGATTGATCGCACCAGCGCTCTTGTTGCATCAGCAAATAGGACAACATCATGCATACATCCATAAAGTGCCTACGTGAGTGAAAGGCGGGCTCTGGATGGAGTGTAGATAATCGATCAATTTCTGCAGCCAAATCAAGTGCTAATTGCTTAAGAGGATTATTCTGAAAATCCCATTGAATCCATAATGGCGATTTTAGTATTCCATCTATAAAGTCCAAAAAATTATTTGAATGTATTTCCACTGCATTTTGAATCAACTCAACTTCTTTAAACTCACGCACTGTGTGCTTAGTGTCTAAAAAATTGTTGATAGTCGATTGAAAAATTGTGGAAGTGTTACTGGACATAGTGATTAACTTAGAATTCACATTTAAATGGATCAAACTTTATTTTAACCAGTTCCTTGATTTGAAGATGTTGAAACTGGCCACCACTCAATTAGCACTACTTGAATGTAATTATGAGTATTTTTTCTTGAAAGTATCAATTAGGGCTGCCTTTAAGCGAATCTAAGGGACATGTCGTTTAAACTAGCCTATGTAATATTGGCTTTATGAGTCTGAACCCGATATTTGATCCTGCTCTTTTGTGAGGCAGTGATATTGCCGAAGCCCGGGTGAGGATTAAAAAGAGCTCTTAAGGATATGGGGCAGAATTTTTTGATTCACTTGTGCAATGTGGTAAAAATGTTATCTTAATCAATAATAAGAGACATTCGTTTTTCGACCCTCAACTGTAGAAGAGCACTTACTATAAAAGTCTTGAATTTCATTATCTAATCTTATGCCAACTTCCCTATATATATCCTCTCCCGTCAATGCTTTGGTAGAGGGCATTTTTAGGGAGGATAAGACAATTCAAGATTTACTAAATCATGGCAATTTTGGGATAGGTACGATCAACGATTTTGATGGTGAAATGATTTTGTTAGATAGCATCTCTTATCAAATTCATGGTGATGGTGCCGTGACTGTGAATACTCCTGATACATTGACGCCTTATGCTTGTGTTACTCAGTTTTATCCAACTCAAGAGCATATTCTCGTCGGTGAAAATAGCTACGATAATTTTTTAAAAATTTTATCGAACATGCTGATATCAAAAAACCTGATTTTTGCTATCTGTGTTCATGGTAAATTTACTTACCTCAAGACACGTTCTGTTGAAAAACAAAGCGCATATAAGACGCTACTTGATGTTACTCATGGGCAACAGGAGTTTGAATTTACTGACATCAGTGGCACTTTGGTAGGTTTTTGGACGCCAAACTTTATGCATTCAGTCACTGTTCCTGGTTTTCATCTACACTTTATCAGTGATGATAAAAAATCGGGGGGTCACCTGCTTCATTGCAGGACAGAGAAAGTCTCTATCCAAATACAAGCCATTGATAGTGTAGTAATGGATTTACCCCATACCCCTGAATATTTAGAGGCAGATCTAAATCGCGATCCTGGTGAAGATCTAGCTAAAGCAGAACACTAGTTTAATTAACGAGCGCTCAGCATTCAAATTTAGCAACTAAATCTTTCAATGTTGCGGAAACTCTAGCTAACTCAGCAGATGAGTTTTGAATATCAGATGAGCCTGATGAAATTCCCTTTGCAGCAATGGCAACACTCTCAATGGTCTCTGTAATTCTGGTAGAGCTATCTGCGGAAGTAGAAATATTGCGAGAGATTTCACTCACTGTTGCTGCTTGCTCTTCTACTGCGGTTGCAATAATGCTAGAGATGTCATCAATTCTATTAATAATCTGTGTAATCTCATTAATAGACTCGATCGCACCCTTTGCGTCTGCTTGGATAGCATTAATCGATTGACCAATCTCATTGGTAGCCTTCGCAGTGGATCTCGCAAGCTCTTTGACTTCATTAGCAACAACAGCAAAACCTTTACCCAGCTCACCAGCGCGAGCTGCTTCAATCGTTGCATTGAGGGCCAATAAATTCGTTTGCTCTGCAATATCAGCAATCACAGCTACTACTTCACCAATTTGAATGCTGCTACTATTGAGTTTAGACATCTGTTGATTTGTATTATTTGCGATGGTCACTGCCTGATTAGCAACACGGGAAGCTTCCATGGCATTAATAGAAATTTCACGAATACTGGCGCTGAATTCTTCTGCTGCTGTGGCAACAGATTGGGTATTTTGACTCACAATCTCTGATGATTGTGCCACCTCATTAGCTTGTGAGGAGGTCTCCTCTGCATTAGCACTTAGCTGAGCGCTGACCATAGCCAGCTCTTCAGAGGATGCGCTTATCATGAGGGCATTGCCACTAATCTCTTGAATGGCATTGCGTAAATTATTCTGCAGAGTTTTGACGGCGATTGCAATTTGACCTGTTACCCCGACATAATCTAATCCCACTATTTCATTATTCAGCTTGGATTCAGCTAGGGCATCTAGTGATTCTCTAGTCTTATTCAAAGGACTAATAATAGAACTTCTTAAACGTATGCCAATAAATATACTCAGTAAAACGGCAACTATAATAGTGATGACGGTTGTTAATATAGCGGTATGCTTAGCTTCAATTGCCTTGTCATAGGATATCTGTGCGCCTTCGAGTTTGGCCGCTACAAAATCCTGAAGATTTTTGTTGATGCGTGGCTTAAAGCCTTGATATTTTTCTCCAAAAAACATTCCTATGGAGCTCGTTGAGGAGCTTTTATCCAAAATCAGAATTTGCTCAATGGCAGTTAAATATGTTTCTAAATCTTCAACTACTTCATTAAATTCAATACGTGTTGAAGACCGTATGATGTTAACTTCAACCCTTTTTTTAGTTTCCTCTAGGGCGGTACGCAGTTTTTCAATTTTGGCCATCGCATCATCACGCTGTAGCGATGCTTCAGCTTTATCAACAAAGCTAGAGGCTAGAAGGTAGCGGCCCAATTGGTTATCTATTTCTACTGCCTCTAGCTGAAGCTGTTTGGCATCTCCTACGCCTTGCGCACCTTGCAAGTAGATTTGGCTCGCACTGTTGCCCATTACCTGATAGCCGTATAAGGAGATACCACCGACTACAACAGTAAAAAACAGGATCAGACCAAAACTGACTTGCAATTTGGTTCTAACTGTAGATTTTCTTTCAAATCGGTCTAATTGGGTGCGGAACATTCGTTATGACTTCCTTAAGGGCATACATACGTTACTAAAGCTGGGGCTTGATGCAGTACTAATCGTGCAATTATCCATCAATATAGGCTAATATCTCGATAATCCACATTCTATCCGCTCAATTCAAATAAATGCCTATCACTATGAGTTTTCATGGGAATTAACGACGAAATCCTCGTGGAGTTTATTCTTGAAGCTCGGGAAATTATCGACCGGCTAGATGTAGACTTTATCCGACTGGAGGAAAACCCGAATAACTCCCCTCTTATTGGCGATATTTTTCGGGGTTTACACACTCTCAAGGGTAGCAGTAGCTTTTTCTCTCTGAAGCGCTTAGAAAAGCTATCTCATGCGGGTGAGACCTTATTGGGAGAAATTCGCTCAGGTCAAACAACCTTAGATACCACTCAATCTAATCTATTGCTAAAAATGAATGACATTCTAAGACTCATTATTGAGGATTTAGAAACGAACCATACGGAGCCCGCTGGAGATGATCAAGAGCTAATAGCAATGTTGTTGAATGAGGCGCATGCCAAAACTCCTCAGGTTAATGAAGCTGCTCCAACATACGTAGATGAAGTAGTTACAGTAATTGAAGCTAAAGATCTGGATGAGGAAGTTAAAGAAGTCGAGTCTCTAGAGGTATTGATCCAGCCTCAAGAGCCTTCGGATATTTTGACTGGAGGCGCTTCAGGGCAAGAGGTAGTAGTGCCTGTGAAAGTTAATCCAGAGGTTTTAGATAAGCTGATGAATATCGCGAGTGAAATGGTCTTGGCTCGTAATCGACTTTTACCTTTTTCTCACCAGTTAAGTGATAAGTTATTCACTAGTGCTGTCCGAAGTATTGACCTTCTGACTCTGGAGCTACAAGAGCGCATGATGAAAATGCGCATGCAGCCCATTTCACATATTTGGACTAAGTTTCCGCGCTTAGTTCGTGACGTTGCCGCTGAATGCGGAAAGAATGTACGGCTTTTACAAGAGGGCGCAGAAACTGAGCTAGATCGTATTTTGCTCGATAGTATTCGTGATCCTCTGATTCATTTAATACGTAATAGTATTGATCATAGTATCGAGATGCCTTCAGATCGCCTCAAAAAAGGCAAATCAGAGGTAGCATATTTAGTATTACGTGCCTCCCATCAAAATGGCATTGTCATTGTTGAGGTCATTGATGATGGAGCGGGGGTTGACTACGAGCGCGTAAGACAAAGAGCAATCACTAGAGGGTTAATTGACTCAGATAAGGCAAGCGCTCTTACTCATCAAGAGTTAGTCGACTTAATATTTTTACCAGGATTCTCTACTCGGGATACAGTAAGCAATCTCTCCGGTAGGGGTGTCGGCATGGACGTTGTGAAAAGCAATATTGACAATATTGGCGGTAGTATTGAAATCACCAGTATCCCGCACCAAGGAACGCATGTTAAGTTAAAAATACCTCTTACCTTAGCAATTTTGCCAACCTTATTCGTATGCTCTGCAGACGAAATTTTTCTGATTCCTCAAAATCGTATTTTAGAGCTAGTACGTTTTGCCCCTAATGAAGCTAATAATGGTGTTGAGGACTTTTATGGAACGCCCACCTATCGTTTGAGGGATAAGTTAATTCCACTCTTGTTTTTAAGCGAGCAGTTGGGCCTAGAGTGCTCTTTGAGAAAGCCACATCAAAAACTATTTGTTGTGGTTCTTGATTTTAATGGCACTATTTTTGGCTTAGTGGTCGAAACAGTTTTGAATATTCAAGATGTAGTTATTAAGCCCTTGGGTGAGCTATTAAGGGATATGTCGAATTTTGCCGGGGCAACCATTATGGGAAATGGCCAGGTAGCCCTAATACTCGACGTGGACGGTATCGCTAGAAAATCTGGCCTAGTTGAGCGCTTGAAGCTCAATCCTATTAGACAGGATCAAAGCTATATACCTACTGTTGAAAAGATGCTCGCAGTATTACTTTTTGAAATTCCAGGCCTGAATAAAATAGCCTTACCACTAGACGCTATTGAGCATATCGTTATGCTAGATCCTACACAAATTCAGCAAAATGGTAGTAGACAGGTGATTTATTTTAATGATCAGTTGATGGATTTAGTCTGTGTAGAGCGCTATGTAAGTGGGGGGGCAAAAAATTTAAATTTATTAAATACCAAGGTTCCAGTGCTCACCTGCAATTATCGTGGCCGCCTTTATGGGCTTGTAGTAAAACATGCGACGGATATTTTAGATGTGCCCGCAAAACTGTATGAATTATCGTCTCCACAAAAAGGGCTGAATGGAAGCGTGATTTATAACGATCTGGTAATCAACATGTTAGATTTAGAAGAGATTTTAACTATGCATAATATGCAAGAAGAAGCTACTCAATATCCCAATATTATTGATATGTACGTCCCAAATTAATGATTGAGCGCTCTTACCTTGCCTTTAAAGTTGGCCCCTACCATCTAGGAATCCCCTCTGATGAGCTGATTGAAGTGAATCGAAATTTAAGTTGCACTAAGGTACCCGGTAGCCCAAAAATGATTCGGGGTATCTTAAATTTACGTGGCTTAATCATGCCAGCTATTGATATAGGAGCTTATTTAGAGATTGCTGATGCAAAATCTGAGTCGTTTTGTATCATCTTAAAAGTTCAAGATAACTTTATTGCCCTAATGGTGGACTCTATCGGAGATATCTTGACCTTTAAGACGGATGAGCTTGTTCTCCCACCAGCCGATTCCAGTGGACAGTTTGAAGAGGCTATTTTGGGAGCCTTTCGCTTAACTGAGGGCCTTTTGATTATCTTGAGTACGTCAGCATTAGCTCACAATGCCCAAAATCCTAGTATCCATAGCATCAGTGGAGCTCATTCCCTGCTCGTTTAATCGCCTATTTAAGGTTTTTAGCTACTATCGCTATTACATTTTCAGAAAGCTAATGCACGATCAGCTACTACTGGTCTGCAGTAAGCCAATTCCCCCTAAAAAATTCTCACTTTAATAAGCTCTGACAAGAATTGGGAGTTTAGAGGCTCTTTTTATGTCTGAAGCAGAAAACCAGATTATGGCATTGCAGCAGACCTTAGCTTGCTAGCCTATTTTTTCAATTTACGTAAAAATTACTTTGGTTAGGAAGATGCCCTTTTTCGGGAATTCTAGAATATAGGTTGTTAATAATTTGGTATAGTAAGTTAAGAAATTCATGGGCTTTTAGCAATATGTGATGTTTTGTATCAGTGTTTTTAATTTGTATATCAATCGGTCATTTTAACGTGAGCCTCACCGATTTTTTCGAGGCCAAATTGTTGTTGTAATTAATTTTCGGATGAGATTGAATTTATCAATGCAGCTTAAAGCAAACACAGCCCCTAGTATTCTGTTTCAAGATTGCTTACTTATTCTATTGGTGGAGCAAGTGAACAATTCTATGGAAGTAAGTAAAGTAAGTAAAGTTTGCATTGAAAAGTTAGCTGGTAATTTAGTTGTTAACGCTCAGAAGAAAATTATTTGGGCTCATACTCTGGTTGATGAGTTGTTGTCCGTCTTAGATGCAAATAAGATTATCTCTAGCGCTCGGCTTTTGCAAAGCTGATGAGCTTGATTCCTATTAAGAATGGTTTGGATAAAGTTCGCGTCCTCATAGTTGACGATTCTGCGGTAATGCGTAAGATTATCGCTAGTGCTTTGCAAAAAAATCCTGATATTGAAGTGGCTGGTTTTGCTAATAACGGAATCCAAGCAATTGAGTCTATTGCTACTTGTTGCCCCGATATCATTACCTTAGATATTGAGATGCCAGAAATGGATGGGCTGACTGCATTGAGAGAAATTCGTAAGACACATAAATATTTACCAATCATTATGTTTAGCTCTATGACCCATCAGGGAGCACAAGCTGCTGTAATGGCGTTGACAGCTGGAGCAAGTGATTACGTTGCAAAGCCTTCAAAAGGCGGTAGTGTGGATATTGCCTTTCAAGTTTTAGAGGCTGAACTAATTCCTAAAATTATTGGGTTAGCTAAGCGGGCAAAAACCCGTATTGCTAAGGAGGCTCTCAAAGAAATTTCTACCCCCATTAGCTCTCAAGTTAGCCCGGTAATGGTCCAGTCCTCAAAGGCTCATTCACCAATAAAAAATACGTATGTGCAGACTACCTTGTCTCCCATAAATCATAAGCCCACAGGACAAATCAATAAACCAGTGCAAGCAGTCTGCATTGGTGTATCTACTGGTGGGCCTATGGCTTTGATGCAAGTATTTGGCGCATTTACAGCCCCGCTTGATGTTCCTATTTTTATAGTTCAACACATGCCTGCTGATTTCACGGCATTACTCGCAGCTCGTTTAACTGCAACTAGCGTAATGACTGTTAAAGAAGCCGAAGAAGGAGAAGTTGCTTTGCCTGGTATGGTCTATATTGCTCCAGGCGGTTTTCATATGACTGTGGCAAGGCCGGGCATAAAAACGATTATTCATTTAAATACGCAGCCCCCTGAAAATTCTTGCCGCCCAGCAGTAGATGTTTTGTATCGATCTGCTGCTGAGGTATACAGGGATGGTGTGTTGGCAGTGATATTAACGGGTATGGGCTACGATGGGCTTAAAGGTTCTGAAGTTATCAAATCTAAAGGCGGTCAGATAATTGTTCAGGATGAGGCAACCAGTGTTATCTGGGGTATGCCTGGAGCTATAGTTCAGGCTGGAATTGCAGACGCTGTTTTACCAATCGATAAAATGGCTGAAGAGATTAACTTCAGAGCACGCAAAGTGGGGATGCTCGGACGTGTCTAAAGAAAGCTTGCCGCAGTTTTTTACGCTCATAGAGAAGCAAATTGGCATTGCTTTAGATAATACAAAACAATATCTATTAGAGTCTCGACTGCAACCCTTAGCAAAGCAGGGCGGCCATGCCGACGTTTATAGCTTTATCAAGCAATTAATTCAATCACCAGTGGATTCATTGCATCGCCAGGCATTTGAAGCATTGACAACTAATGAAACTTCTTTTTTTAGAGACAACCATGTCTTTAATGCCCTCAAATCAACCATTCTTCCGGGTTTAATTGAATCGCGTCGCGTAGATAAAACTCTCAGAATATGGAGTTGTGCCTGTTCTTCGGGGCAAGAAGCAATTAGCATAGCCATTCTGATTCGGGAATCTTTTCCGGAGCTATATGACTGGGATATTGTTATTAATGCTACAGATATCTCAGAATCAATTTTAGAAAAAGCAAGGTCTGGTATCTATAACGCAATGGAAGTACGTCGTGGACTTGATCCTATTTATACAGAAAAGTACTTTACTAAACTTGAAAATGGTAACTTTCAAATTGAGCCCTCTATTAAGAAGATGATTCATTATTCAGCGCATAACTTAGTAGGGGCATGGCCATCTTTTTCTAAATTTGATTTGATTCTTTTAAGAAATGTATTGATCTACTTTAATCAAGAAGTAAAAAACAATGTTTTGAAAAAAATTAAACAGCAACTCAGGCCAATTGATGGAATACTAATTTTAGGGGCTGCTGAATCAATTTATGCTGACGATTTATATAGATTGCAGTCACTTGAAAAAATTACATACTATAAGGCTAATAAATGAATATAGGCTTGGCATGGAAACAGAAATAATTTCTCAGGAACTCCTTACTCAATGATTGATTCTACTTTTTCCGCCTTCAATATATTAGTTGTCGATGACAGTCGCACCCTCAGAAAAATTCTTATTCGCGAACTCAATACACTTGGTTTCAATAATATTTTAGAGGCTGCAGATGGGCTGGAAGCCATCGAAGTTGTTCGCTCTAAGGCAGTTGATCTGATGTTGCTTGACATGGAAATGCCTGAGCTCGATGGTCTAGGCGTTTTATCTGAGCTAAAAGCTGACCCTGTTTATAAATCTTTGCCAATCATTGTTATTTCTGGGGCAGAGCAGTTTGAAAAGACAATTAAATGTATTGAAATCGGTGCCGAGGATTACTTACCGAAACCATTTGATCCTATTTTATTGCGGGCTCGGATTTTCTCATCTTTAGAAAAAAAGCATTTACGTGATCTTGATCGCCAACATCTAGAAATGTTAAATCAAGAGAAGCAATTGCTTGAAGTTGAGCAAATGAAAACAGAAAAGCTCATGCTTAATATCTTACCTAAGCCTATTGCTGAGCGCTTAAAGAAAGGTGAGAAAAATATCTCTGGTAGTTATCCTGACGTCACTATTTTATTTAGCGATTTAGTCGGCTTTACTAAGATGTCCTCTACAACCACGCCAACCAATTTAGTCAAGTTGTTAAATGATTTATTTACTCGGTTTGATATTCGTGCAGAAAAATTAGGTTTAGAGAAAATTAAAACAATCGGTGATGCTTATATGGCTGTTGGCGGGATACCTATCCCTCGCTCTGATCATGCTGAAATTTGTGCTGATATGGCTATTGGGATGTTTGAAGATTTGACTAATTTTAATCAAGAAAATAATGCTGAATTAAATATGCGTATTGGTATGAACTCTGGTCCAGTGGTGGCTGGAGTCATTGGTTTTACAAAGTTTTCATATGATTTATGGGGTAATACTGTCAATGTGGCAAGTCGGATGGAGTCAACGTCTTTGCATGGCAGAATTCAGGTATCGCCGGCTACCTATGAGGCTTTAAAAGATATCTTTATCTTTGAAGATGGCGGTCTGATGGAATGTAAAGGCTTGGGCGAAATACGAACGCATTTGCTAGTTGGAAGAAGCTAGGTTTTAAGCCAGGCTTAATGGAAATCGTTATCTATAACTAATTGTTAATTATGAATATTAAAGACATCAAAGAAAATGCTTTTGCAATGCCTTTGGCTAATCCAGCTTACCCAAGAGGCCCTTATGAATTCCGGGATCGCGAGTATCTTATTGTTACTTATCGTACGGATCCATTAGCCTTAGCATAAATTCTTCCTGAGCCATTAATTGCTCCAGATCCCATTGTGATGTTTGAATTCATTAAGATGCCGAATTCAACTGGGTTTGGAGACTACACAGAATCTGGTCAGGTTATTCCAGTAGTTTTAAACGGAGAAAGCGGCTCTTACATTCATTCAATGTACTTGGATGATGAGTCACCGATCTCTGGCGGACGAGAAATTTGGGGTTTTCCTAAAAAGCTGGCCAATCCAAAAGTAAGCCATGAGGGTGAAGTAATCGTAGGCAAGTTACATTTTGGTAGCGTCCTTTGCGCTACTATGACAATGGGGTTTAAGCATAAGGCACTTGATAAAGCCGCTGTTGAGGCCTCTTTGAAAAAGCCAAACTTTGTACTAAAAATTATTCCTCATGTAGATGGAAATCCTAGAATATGTGAGTTAGTGCGTTATTTTTTGCAGGATATAAGAGTTAAAAGGGCATGGACGTCGCCAGGAGATTTACAGCTTTTTTCTCATGTTGTGGCTGATGTTGCAAAATTGCCTGTAATAGAGGTACTTTCAGCAAAACATTTTATTGCTGATTTGACACTAGGCATGGGAGAAGTAGTTTACGATTACTTGTAGTATTAAGATCCGGATTAGTATGTTTCCTACCATCAGAATTTTTTATCGGAAAGTTCAATAATGTCCTCGAATCATCATCATGTAGATAACCAACGTGACCCATCTGGTTATCTTGAAACAGCGATAGAAAAAATTATTTTTAGAAGCCGTTGGATATTATCAATTTTTTATTTAATACTAGTTGCTACCTTGCTATTAGTTTGCATTAAGTTTTTACAAGAATTTTTTCATCTAGCAACGACGTTTTGGGGCGCAAGCGATGCAGAATTTGTAACGGGGGTTTTGCAAATTGTTGATAAAACTTTATTAGGAAATTTACTTATCCTGATTATCTTTTCTGGTTATGAAAACTTTGTCTCGATTATTGGTACCGCTAGATTTAATCCCGATAGACCAAAATGGATGGGTGGCGTTGATTTTGCTAATTTAAAACTTAAACTCATTGGCTCTATTGTTGCGCTTTCTGGCATAAACCTTTTAGCTTCATTTTTAGAGATTGAAGGCGTCAATAAAGATAATCTAGGTTGGATGGTTGGGATACATATTACTTTTGTTTTTACCGGCTTAATATTTGCTTTATCTGAAAAAGTAATGCACAGTAATTCAGGACATGAATGATCTGTTAGGGAAAAAACTTAATATTTAAAAGTATCGTAATGCTGTAAGTAGTTTCTGCAATAGAAGTAAAAAAACAATTCAACAATTTGAAAATGGAGATTGAAATGGCACATGTCGGACACAGTTGGCTTAAAACTAAACCTGGATCATATGAAAAAGTTTGTAAACGTTTTCATAAATTTGCGGATGAAGTCATGTCACACCACTCAGATCTACACGACGTCATCATTATTGGTAACCCCGCTCAAAACATTATTGAAGGTTTTGGTATTTGGGAAAATGCGAGTCACGCTGCCAATTTAGAGGATGGGACTGATTTTGCCAGTTTTATGGCTGATGTTGCAGGCGAATTAGCGGAGCCATTTCATCGCAATGACCTTGAGTTACTGTATCGAATGAAGCCAAGCGTGTAAGCTTTACTACCTACAAAAGTAGTATTTCTAGCTCACCATCCATGTTATATTAATCACAGATGGTGAGTTTTAAGGTAATTCATATATGCATCAAGTCGTTATATTTTTTGCAACTGTCTTACCAAGCTTGTTAATGTATTGTTTATATAAAAAAGATAACTAAATACTAGGAGAAATATTATTATGAAATTTTCTAAAATTCTAATCGCTTTAATTATTATTGCCGTTGCTCTTTATATAGGTTTAAGAGTTATGAGCCCTGATACTGCTTCTTCTAAGCCAGCCTGGTTGCAAAAGCTGGATAAAAATAACGATGGCAAGATTGGTCAAGATGAATTCTTAGCGCTTGATGCTAATAAAGACGGCAAAATATCCCAAGACGAGGCTACTGCTTATGGCATTCCAGCTGAAGAGTGGAAGAAATGGGATAAAGACGGTGACGGATCTTTATCGCTTGAAGAAATGAAGCCTTACGGCGGCTAATCTAGTTTACAAACTGTTGCAATACGCTTTTAAAATGGAGTGAAGACATGTTCGAAGCAGATCATTACAAGCATTTAATAGAGTTGTGCTGGAAAGATGATGTTTTTAAAAACGAACTGATTTCAAATCCAGAAAAAGTTTTGAAGGCGGTTGGTATGCATCCTCCTGAGGGTACTGTTGTTAGGGTTGTGGAAAATACAATCACTACTTTTACCTTAGTTATCCCCCCCCAATCCGGCAAATATGTCATCCGATCATTTGGAGTGGGATAGGGTTGCAGGGGGAGGTAGCGCTTATTATGTTGGGGGTTAGGCGCTTTTCTCTGTAGGAAAATTTTGCTGATATTTTTTAGAAAATACGAAAATGCCATCGATACCAGAGGGAGCCACTCCAACTCTTGCTGAACTTCTGCAGCAAAGAAAACCCTTAAGAAATATCAACCAAGAAAACGATGATAATCTTTCTTCCTTAGATCAGGCTGCAGTTTGGATTACCAATCGAATTGGTACTATGGGTTTTTTCTTGCTGATACTGATTTGGACTGTATTGTGGCTTGGATGGAATTTTTTAGCCCCATTGCCTTGGCGATTTGATCCAGCAACAGGTTTTGTTCTCTGGTTATTTATTTCTAATGTAATTCAAATTCTACTAATGCCCCTTATTATGGTTGGGCAAAACGTCATTGGCAGACATGCTGAATTGCGTGCTGAGCATGACCTTGAGATCAATGTTCGAGCTGAAGAAGAAATTGCAGTAATGCTAGTTCATCTTGAGCGTCAAAATCTCATGATGTTGGCGATGATCGAAAAGCTTGATATTAAATTTAATCAGATCATGCCTAGTCAAAACATAGAGAATTGATAATCGTAAATTTATGACACTACTAAGACTATAAATGTTTATTCCAATAAAAAAAGCTTCATTAGTGTTATTGACGGGAGCTACTTTTTTTTAGCGTAACTTCACTTGCACAATCCGTTCCCGTTCTTGAAAAACATTGGTCAGGGACTGTTTCTGCAACCACAGCTGATTTATCTAAAAAGAATGCACCCTTAACATACCTAGACACGTCAGCTTCTATAGAAATTCTTTCGCAAGAGGGTAGTCATATACGTTTTCTATTTAAGACACCGGAGTTTGAGTCGATTGAAATCGGGACTTTATCTGTGGATGGGAAAACTCTTCAGATAGCATATCAGTATGGCGCTGGCACCTACCATATTGATGGCAAAAAAATGTCTGGATGTGGTGTTGGCCGAGTGAAAAAATTAATGATTAAAACGATGACTAGTGCCTGGTGCGATGAATTTACTTCAAGCAAATAGTATTTATTGAAAACCCGTTTGGAGTGGTAATCTTAAAAATACAGCAGTAGGCAAAGGTGAGTCGATCTAAGCCCACATTACGTTATTAGGCTTAGATCTAAATTTCGCTGATGAATGCTTGTTCATTGCTCAGCGAAACTGAGTAGTGCATAAGTGGCTATTTAAGATATAAAGTGTGCTTCCAAGAGCCATCTTTAAGGTGCATGGTTTCAACCCAACCGATTGAATTTGCAAATTTTCCTGTGCCACCAGTGATTGCCCTTCTGGTGACAGCAGATTCATCCAAGGCTTCCTTGAGGCTTGAGTATTGCCCAATTCCCTGAATTGTAATTTGATCTTTTGTGCCATCGCCAAAAGAAAAAACCGCATTCATGATTCGATATTCAATTTTCTTATTTTCTACAATGCCAGTAGTAGTCATAATCCAATCGGTCATTAAATCTCCCCCATTATCTGCTTTTGCTGGGAAGTGCCAGATACGAATATCGCCGATGGATTGGCCTGTTTTACCTAGGTCCAAGAAAGTGGGCGCTGGAATAGCAGGATGAGTAACAACGATGGTTGACTCAGCAATAGCTTGACTTGCAAAAAAAGTCATCAGAGTTGCGGTAAAGAGGTTAATGAATCGCATTATGGTCCTTGTATTTGCACTGTTTAAAAGCCAATCTTACCTCAATAGGTAACGAACTTCCCTAATTTTAAATAAGGTAAAAGTAGTCATTTTTTTCCTGCTGATTCGTAACGACATTGATACAGTGCTCTTGCTTGTTTTTGTAGGTGAGGTGTTTTCTGCTGTGTATATTAGTTTGAGATGTATGAGATTTTTCACAGTACTAAACTAAGCAGCATGGAACTAATGTGCGCACTGTAGTACATTGTTGAGAACTGCTGACGCATAACGAAAGTCTAAGTTCGCGTAATGTAAGCAGTGGTGGGTCGGGCGAGATTCGAACTCGCGACCAAGGATGTTTAGGCCGTAAGTTGCCGCTGCTTAATGAGTTCTGCAGCAGGAATCCGAACAATCTTGCCGTTAACTGTGGTCACGATTGCGGTATTAGTTTGAATTGCTAAGTCTATTGCCGCTTGACCAGCGCGTTGCATGGCATAGTAGGATCCAGAAATATCAGGATCCGAAGAATTACGTATATCTTTGCTTGGAATAGTCATAATTAACCTTGATCAGTTTGTTCTGGTGGTGTTTTATCACCATTTAACAATACCCAAGATTTTACAGCTTTTTGATATTTCGAGAGGTTTTCCAAACCTGCTTTATAGCGCCTACGAATGACATCTTCAGGAATATTATGTCCTCCCTGTGCCACTCGTTCCGCTACACGAGAAATA
Source organism: Polynucleobacter antarcticus (assembly GCF_013307245.1). Taxonomy (NCBI): domain Bacteria; kingdom Pseudomonadati; phylum Pseudomonadota; class Betaproteobacteria; order Burkholderiales; family Burkholderiaceae; genus Polynucleobacter; species Polynucleobacter antarcticus. Next base: position 602,938 of record NZ_CP028941.1, on the reverse strand, counting down.
GCTAACTCAGGGGAGCTTAGTGAGATAAACCAAAGTTTGACGATGTAACCCAAATCTTTCCACTCCTGGATACGTTGTAGGTAATGAGTTCCGGATAAAGTTGTTTCAAAAGCAAAGCTCTCACCAGCTTTGGTGTATTCATCTAATTCATTTAGCATTAAGCGCGCAGCTTTAAATGAAACGGATTCAGGCTTAAAGGGTGCCAAGCCAGCGGCTATAAGATCGGCATTAATGAAACGAGATGTATGCGCTTCTTGCGGCAAGAAGTTTTTAGCAAAGGTAGTTTTGCCGGCGCCATTAGGTCCGGCAATGATGATAATTTTTTTATTTTGTGCGGACATCATTTAGGGCGATTTATATCAAAACGTTCTTTGGTTTCTTCTATCAATTGCGCGATAGTCTTTTTGCCGGTAACGTAATCAGTGAGGCTTTGCTCAAGCTGCTTGGTTGGAACAATGCCCTCAATTCGAGCCGAAGCCACGGCGTTAGAAACGTTGTATTGGCGTGCTTGGGACTGGGTAGCAAACTTAGAGGGCATGTGATTATTCTAATGGTTTTGTGCTGTTTTCCTAGTCAAAAAATAACCCAAAAAAGGTTTGAAGAGGTATTTGAGAGGATAGTGCAGGTAATAAAAAAGCCCCGCAAAAGCGAGGCTTAGTGATGCTGGTGGGTCGGGCGAGATTCGAACTCGCGACCAACGGATTAAAAGTAAAAGTGGCTCTTCAAAAACTTATATAAATCAATGCTTTGCAAGCGTGTAAAACTGGTGTGCGATTGAGTGTGCGATTGCTTTTTGGCGTAAAGTTTGAATCTCAGGCTCAGATTCGTAACTTTCAAGTACGGCACAAGCGTTACTTAAAGTAACGGTGGGGCTTCTGAGCAGTCACGATTTCTTCTGAGGCCAAGTGCGCTGGTTCGAATCGTAGAGCATTGGAGTTAAGTGCAAGCTCATACATAGCTTAATATGGTTCAATGATAAAAAAGAAAAAACTACTCTTAGCTCTTTTGTTGCTGCCGCTAACGTCATTTGCTACTGATTGGATATTGATTGCTGGTAGTGGGGCGAACAGCACCAAGCTCGATACTGCGTCAATCAAGCGCAGCGGAACTATAGTCACCTTTTGGACTGTTGAAAATTTCAGTCCAAAAGATCAATACGGCAACTCCAGTTATAAAAGCCAGAGCATGATTGACTGTCGTACCTCCCAATTGGCAGCCAAGCAATTACAGTCATTTTCAGGTGCGGATGCGAAAGGTATTCAAAACTATAGTCAGCAGGCGCCCTTCATCGATTGGGTGCCTATTCCAATTGACAGTATCGGAGCAAAGTTAATGGCCTATGTTTGTAAATCAGAATCAGTCCATTTATTAGTTCGATTACCAAGATCCTAAAAGAGTAAAAGTTTGAAGAATATTGCTTTTTGAATACAAACCAGCTATTCAAGAGGAGTGGATTGACTAGTCCAGACTGTAAAGTCATTAAGCTTGATCCGCCAGCAGGGGGGGGTGCTCTAGTGGTGTTGGTTTGACTCGACTCAAAGCAGAGCTGAGTGACCGTTACTTAAAGTAACGGTGTGGCTCATAGGACTTACTATAAAAGATTTCAAATTTTAGCGAATCACCAGTAAAAAACCGTCATCATTAATGGATGACTTGACTATTTTATGTTAACGATACATAAACTTTAGTTTATATTGAAACTCTAATGAAGATTATTACTACGAGCCATTTTATGCAGTTTACTAAGAAAATATTTAGGAATATGGCTAATTTATGCCTGCCAAACATTTTCTCAGAAAATAAGTTTGACCCTAGCAAACTACGTATCCTTAGAATGATTGCGTGTTGTTTGGTAGATTGCATTACTTTTGTCCGCAACGCCGTTTATTGCTTGATTACTAAAAATACGTTTGAGATAAGTGAGGTTAGGCGGGTGGTAGAGCAGGATCAGCATCAAGATTTGAAAATGCAAAATAGACTTCGTGCACACTTTGCTAGATTGCAGCTTAGTTGATGAGCGAATTGCCTAATCCCCAGCTGGAGTGTGTACATGTCACCAAACGATTTGGGAACTCTTTAGTAGTTGATGAGCTGTCTTTTGCGCTTTACCCAGGTGAGTGTTTGGGCGTTATTGGTCCTAATGGGGCTGGCAAGACCACTACAGTAAGAATGTGCCTAGGGCTTAGTGAGCCCGATTCAGGTGAGATTAATCTTTTTGGGCTTTCTATGCCTTCAAAGGCTCAGGCAATAAAAGCACGTATTGGTGTAGTGAGCCAGTTTGATACTTTGGATCCTGATTTTGACTGCGCAGAGAACTTACTTGTCTACGGCCGTTATTTTGGTCTGTCGAATCAGACTATGAAAGAACGTATCCCAGAATTGCTAGAGTTTGCCGCTCTAAGTAATAAAACCCACTCCAAACCAGGAGAGTTATCTGGTGGCATGAAGCGGCGCCTTAGTCTTGCGCGAGCGCTAATCAATAATCCTCAGATGTTGCTGTTAGATGAGCCGACAACCGGGCTTGATCCGCAGGCGCGCCACTTGATGTGGGAACGGTTACAGCAACTATTGGCTAAGGGAAAATCAATCCTGCTGACGACCCACTTTATGGATGAAGCAGAGCGGCTTTGTGATCGCTTATTGGTGCTAGATCATGGTCGTAAGATCGCTGAGGGTAAACCGCGGGATTTAATAGAAATTCATGTTGAACCGCATGTCGTTGAAGTGTATGGCGCAGATCCGCAAGAATTATTAAAGAGCGGTTTGCGTGATTTAGCTGAGCGGGTAGAAGTAAGTGGTGAGACTGTTTTCTTTTACACCCACGCAGTACACCCACTTCTAGAAGCACTTGAATTGCAGCCGCGTTTAAAAGTACTACATAGACCAGCGAATCTAGAAGATTTGTTTTTAAAGTTGACTGGGCGACAGATGCGAGAGGGCAGCTAATGTACGCTTGGCCTGTTTTCCTACGAAATCTATTAGTCTGGCGTAAGCTTTTGATTCCTAGTCTGATAGCGAATATTGCAGAGCCCTTGATGTGGTTACTTGCCTTTGGCTATGGTATGGGAGCCTTGGTGGGTGAGGTGATATACAACGGGCAGACTGTTCGTTACTTGGTGTTTCTTGCAAGTGGTTCAATCTGTATGAGCGCTATGAATGCCGCGTCGTTTGAGGCGCTGTATTCTGTATTTTCAAGGATGCATGTACAAAAAACTTGGGACGGTATTTTAAACACACCCTTACGTATAGGCGATGTACTACTTGGTGAGATGCTGTGGGCCGCTTTTAAATCGTTCTTTGCGGTAACTGCGATTCTTTTAGTCATGCTCGCTTTGGGAGTAAGTCACTCGTATAAGTTGATATTAGTTTTACCGATTCTGCTCCTAGTGGGAGTGATGTTTAGTTGTATCGGACTGATCTTTACTGCGCTTGCAAAGGGCTATGACTTCTTTTCTTATTATTTCACTCTTTTTCTTACGCCAATGATGTTTCTTAGTGGTGTTTTTTTCCCGCGGGATCAGCTACCAGACTGGCTGCGAGCATCCTCTGAGTGGCTACCATTAACCCAGGCTATTAATTTAGTGAGACCACTATTTTTAGATCAATGGCCCACTGAGGTGCTTATACCCTTTTTAGTCATCGGCAGTTATTCATTGGGGGCCTGGCTAATCGCTTTGAAACTCATTCGCCGACGCTTTAAAACCTAATCGCACAACCTAACTTCGCAACCTAACTGCACAACTAGTTGCGTAGATGCTAATTCAATTAGCATCCGTCTTATGCCGCCATATTAATGACTGACGATTTAGAGAATTAAGATCCACCTTATTGTTAATAATCTCTTCGCAAAGTTGTGCAGCTTGTATCGCTTGTGTTTCGCTAAGGTGCTGGTATGCAGGGCGAATAATTTTGTTATGCCAGGGTCCACCACAAATAGTGTCTAGTACGATGCGCTGAAAGCAGTGATCATTATGAACCGGCCAGTCAGTTTGAGTAGTTTTAGCCAATGTTGGCATGACACTCTTAGTAAGATACAAATAGCGCTCGATATGAATTGCATGTGATGGCTTTAAGAAATCAAAACCTTCTTGAACCACATGAGGCTCTGGCAGGCTAGGATTTAGTAAGCTTGGATTAGAGTAATCATTACTCATACATAGGCGAATATCTAAAATATGGAAGTTTGAACTTGAATGGGGTCCGTAAGCATCATGGGTATTAAATATTGTGTTGTCTTGTTGGAGTTCTAAAAGTAACCCATTCCTCAGCAGCGGTAGGATGGACTGCTAAGGTGGCATCCAGATCTTTTTTAGTTACTTTCATCTGAAGAGCTATGCCAAGCAGTTGAATCATTTCTCCAGTATCGTGACCAATAGAATGAAATCCAAGAACCTTATCAGTAGCACGATCTACTAAAAGTTTAAAAAGCACCTTATCTTGTGCTCCCGATAAGGTTGCCTTCATCGGACGAAAGTGGGCGATATAAACATCAAGCTCTGGGTACTGGATTAATGCTTGCTCCTCTGTAAGGCCTACAACACCTACCTCTGGTGAAGTGAATACAGCAGTGGGTACAAGGGAGTGATTCACTAACCGAGGATTTTTACCAAATACGGTATCGGCAAAAGCATGACCTTCACGTATAGCCATGGGCGTGAGATTGACTCTATTTGTTACATCACCAACCGCATAAATACCTTCGATATTAGTCTGTGAGTAGTCGTTGACTGTAATAGCTCCTTTTGAGTCTAAAAGAATCCCTACTTTTTCTAGATTTAAATCTTGGGTATTTGGGATACGTCCAACAGCTCTTAAAACGCAATTGGCATCTAATTTCGTATCGTCATCTAAGGTGACCAAAAATTGGTCATTAAGCCTAGCTATGGATTGAATATTTTTTCCAAAATGAAAATTGATACCACTTTGTATCAATTCTTTTTTAAGTTGAGACTGAATGTCACTATCAAATCCTCTGAGGATATTGTCTCCGCGAACAATAATATCTACTGTAGAGCCTAATAATCTAAAAATACAAGCAAACTCTAGAGCAATATATCCTGCCCCATGAATGACTACCTTTTTGGGCAGATGATCTAAGTCAAAAAATCCATTGGAGTCAATTGTGTATTCAATATTTGGATAGTCATCATTGGCTACTGGCGTTCCACCCGTGGCAATTAATATATGACTACCAGACAATGTTTCGTTATTTGACAAAAGAATAGTTTTTGAGTCGACAAAGCTTGCGTGTCCTTGGTAGATGCATACCCCGGCAGCAAGGAGATTTTTTCGATAAACTTCCTCAAGTCGTGCAACTTCGTGATCTCTTTTAAGTTTTAATTGAGCCCAATTAAATTGGGTTTCTCCAATGCTCCAGCCATAGCCCTTAGCATCTTCAAACTCATGAGCAAAACGACTAGCGTACACCATGAGCTTTTTTGGTACACAGCCTCGGATAACGCAAGTACCGCCCAGTCTATATTCCTCAATAAGAGCAACAGAGGCGCCATGATTCGCTGCAATTCTAGCGGCTCGTACACCACCGGATCCACCACCGATAACGATTAAATCAAAATTTTTCACAAAATCCCATTATTGAGAGACATCCATTTACTAAGCAAAAGACTTTTTTAAAAGTTTTTACTTGCTAAAACAATCTTACAAATATGTTCAAGCCGTTCAATATGTTCGTAAGCGCTCCATGGGTTAGCATCAATCGCCACAACGCCATGTCCTTTTATTCCTACAATGTCATACTTAATATTGCCCATAGAATCGAGTTCTAACTTCTTGAAGCACTCATCTGCTAACTTTTGGCTTGTAGGCGGAACATCACCTACATTAGGAGCAACTTTTGTGTAACGATTTAATTCTGGAAATGCAGTGCTAATAGATGAAAGATCAATTCCCGCATGCATAGCAGCAATACAGTAAGTAGGATGTACATGAACAACTACACGAACTTCATCTTGATGTTGCCCCATCATTTTTTGGAGGCCAAAATGAAGAGGAATTTCTCCTGATGGTGAAAGTTGGCTACTTATAGCAGTGTGATCCATCTCTTCCCATGCATATTCAGATGAATTTAAGGCCTTAATAATATTAATTTTCTTAAATTGATCGGGTTGCAAGGTTTGTTTACGAATACCGCTTGGTGTAATGTAAAAGTGACTTCTATCATGATGGCGAATACTGACGTTACCGTCGCGACTAGTGATCCAGTTGCGTTTATAAGCATCAAGCATTACATCGCAGATTGTTTCCAGCATTGTTCTTGTCCAATTTCTAAATTTAATACAATAAGGGTAAGCTGCTATAGGCCTTGATTTTACTCCTTTAAGTGCATATTTAATTGAATCAACTGAATAACTAGCAATACTAAAAGTAGCAACATATGATTGATAAAAATACAGATTTCTACCCTCAATTAATTCAAGACCTTTTAGAAGATGTAAATCTGGAAGTCCATTTAAGTTCTTCAATAAGCGATTTTATTATTATTTACTCAACAAACCCTGTTCCTGATGTTATTAGTAATCCGACAATATTTTTTAAAACAAAAATGGTCATCAATGGAGCTAGTAAGTGCGTAACTGTCATCGACAGCCCTCAGCAACAAGCAGAAAATGTGAATTTAGTTGTTAATTTACTGAAGTTTTCAGACTATAGAGTATTCAGAGTGGTTAAGGGCTGGAGACTAGTTTGTAGTAAATGTAACGCAATCTCTGAAGGTAAGATTTGGAGAATCAGTCCCGACATTTGTAGCGCTACCCATAATGGAATCATATGTGGGCATAAATTCACGGAACTCGATAAAACTAAGGTAGAAAATTAATTAACAATACGGAAGTTTTTTTTGTGTCCGTTGCTTGTAATAGTGGGATAAGTTCATATTCCTTATTTTTCTTTGTTTACATCATGCGTGTTGGGGATATAAATCTTAGTGATTTTCTAAGAATTTGAGCCTTTTACGTGGTAAAGCTTACTAATTTGAGACCTTCGTTAAGTCTTTTGTTAAACCTTCCAATTGGCGTGGTTATTTGTATTTAAATAGGCTTACGGAAACTATGTACCGGATACTTTACAGGTGAAAATACCAACACCAGTATTTGGTATTAGTGTTTTGATTACAACACCCTCTTTTTCGGCTTATTGCGAGCCTCCTTGACCATAATTTGGATGAACTCTAATGACAGTATTAAATAAAATAACGGGATTTAAGCAATATGACCGTCTTGAAGAAGGCTATGTTCCTGTTGCAGAACGTGTAAAAAACTACAAAGAGTTTGTCATTACACTCGATGATGTTCAAGTTGGGCAACAAACGGCCAGATGTATGGATTGCGGTATCCCATTTTGTAACTCAGGTTGCCCAGTCAACAATATTATTCCTGACTTTAATAACTTAGTGTATGCAGGCGACTGGCGAACGGCACTTGACGTACTACACAGCACTAATAACTTCCCAGAATTTACTGGACGAATTTGTCCAGCTCCCTGTGAAGCAGCGTGTACTCTGGGTATCAACTCTAAAGCAGTAGGTATCAAGAGTATCGAGCATGCCATTATTGATAAGGGTTGGGAAAATGGCTGGGTGATACCTCAACCTGCCGCGATCAAAACCAACAAGCGAGTAGCCATCATAGGCGGCGGTCCGGCGGGCATGGCCGCAGCACAGCAGCTGGCTCGAGTAGGGCATTCTGTAACAGTATTTGAGAAGAATGATCGTATTGGTGGACTATTACGCTACGGTATTCCAGATTTCAAGATGGAAAAGTTTCTGATTGATCGAAGAGTCGAGCAGATGCAGGCAGAGGGAGTAGTGTTTAAAACTGGTGTTTTTGTGGGACGTGAAAGCGCAGATGCTGTTATTAAGGACTACTCACAACAGCGTATAGATCCAGATGAGCTATTGGCAGACTTTGATTCTGTGATTATATCTGGCGGTGCTGAGCAACCCCGTGATTTACCGGTACCGGGTAGAGAGTTGGCAGGCGTTCATTACGCCTTAGAGTTTTTGATTCCACAAAATAAAGAGAACGCTGGCGATTGGAAAAATCCGCTCAGTGCCCAGGGTAAGCATATTGTTGTAATAGGTGGCGGTGATACCGGTTCTGATTGTGTGGGAACCAGCAATCGTCACGGAGCGGCGCACATTACGCAAATTGAATTACTGCCACAGCCGCCTGAAGAAGCTGACACTCCCTTGGTATGGCCTTTTTGGCCTAATAAGATGCGCGTTAGTAGCAGCCACGATGAAGGCTGTGACAGAAATTGGAGTATGGGTACCAAACGTTTTGAAGGCAAGGATGGTAAGTTAGAAAAATTAATTGGTGTAAAGCTGAATTGGACAGGCGGAAAAATGACAGAAGTGCCTGATAGTGAATTTGAAATCAAGGCAGACCTTGTGTTGTTAGCAATGGGTTTTGTCAGCCCAAGTCGGCAGGTTTTGGAAGCATTTGGTGTTGATAAGGACACAAGGGGTAATGCATTGGCATCAACTGAGGATGCTAAGGCCTATCAAACATCAGTACCTCGGGTCTTTGTAGCGGGCGATATGCGCCGTGGACAAAGTCTTGTGGTGTGGGCAATAAGAGAAGGCCGTCAATGTGCCCGTGCTGTTGATGAATATCTAATGGGTACGTCGGTATTACCTAGGTAATTCAGAAATGTTCAGGGAAACAGTAACTTCAGTGCACCACTGGAGTGATCGAACTTTCAGTTTCTGTACTAGCCGTGACCCAGCATTTAGATTTAATGCGGGAGAGTTTGTACTAGTAGGTATCAGACATGCGGGTAAGCCTATTTTGCGCGCATACAGCATAGTGAGTCCTCCATGGAGTGATGAGCTAGAGTTCCTTAGCATCAAGATTGCAGACGGTGAATTAACAAGCCGACTTCAGTATATTAAGGAAGGCGATGAAATATTAATTGCTACCAAAACAACGGGTACATTGAGAAACGCAGCTTTAATACCAGGAGCTAATTTATGGTTATTGGCTACAGGAACTGGCTTGGCTCCATTTATGAGTTTAATTCGTGATTTGGAAATCTTAGAAGCATGGAGTTGTATACATGTGATTCATAGCGTGAGGGACTCTACAGATCTTGCTTATCAAGATCAATTAACAACAGCCTTTTCAACGTGTACTGAAACAAAGCATCTACATTCCATTATTAGGCCAATATTGCACTATCAAGCGATTGTGACTGGTGCGGGGGATGCCAGGATTACTGCGCAATTAGCATCCGGTGCCTTAGCAATCGATTGTGCTAAAGACCGCGTGATGTTGTGCGGCAATATGGCATTTAATCGGGAGGTAGCTGCCTGGTGTGAACAGAAGGGTATGACCGAGGGCAGTCTAAGAAAGCCTGGAGACTTTGTGCTTGAGAAAGCCTTTGTAGATACATAATGTCTAAAAAGTCTTGGTACTTAAGCCAAATACACACGGTAACTTACTCACTTTGCCACAAACGGTACACATTAAACTCGTAGTAAAAAATACAGAAAAGATGCAGGCCCTCCCTGCAAAAGACCCTTTTAAATATAATTTCACGCGTTGAAACTTGAAACAGCGGAAAATATTTCGGCTCTCGGGATCTGTAACCCAGATCCCCTTGTCGCCTTCGGGCGACTTTTTTATTTATCATTTCCTTCAAGTACTTTTTGGGTAATAGCTTTGGCTCGATCCTGAACCGCATTCGGCAATCTTGAAGGGTACTCAAAACGCATAAATGCTTGTGTTCCTGGATACATAATTTCATCAATAACCCCCAAAAAATAGGTCTTACCTTTGATGCAATACCCATCAACAAAGAAATAAATTTACTAAAAACCCTTTAATTTTTACAGCTTGTGTGTAGCAGGACAACAAGCAATTTTTTAATTTAAAGGGTTATTAAAAAGACTACTCTCAGTGTGGCTAATATCAAAAAACAATTTTGCTATTTTTCGTTTAAAGTAAAGCGTTGTTTTTTACTAATGTAGTTTAATAGAATAGAAGGTTAAAAATGCTGTTGCATTTAAAAAAGTGGATAGGTAGTACTTCATTGTTTGGTACTTTGCTGTTAATTACGTCCCAAGCCAATGCATCTTCTGAAGCATTGAGGCAGGATGACTTTGTAGGGATATCGTTTTGGATAATTTCCATGGCGTTAATTGCATCAACTGTATTTTTCTTTTTGGAGCGAGATCGAGTCTCCCCTAAGTGGAAAACATCCTTAACTGTGTCTGGTTTAGTAACACTCATAGCTGCTGTTCACTATTTCTATATGCGCGACGTGTGGGTTGCGACTGGATCTACACCAACGGTTTTTCGCTATATCGACTGGTTAATTACAGTGCCCTTACTGATGATCGAGTTTTATCTGATCCTTTCCGCAATTGCCAAAGTGCCAGTAGGCGTTTTTTGGCGATTAATGATAGGCACCTTAGTAATGTTAATTGGTGGTTATTTAGGCGAGGCTGGATACGCAGATGTATGGATTGCATTTATTGTAGGAATGGTCGGTTGGTTCTACATTCTTTACGAGATATTCGCTGGTGAAGCAAGTAAGATCAATGCGGCTTCCGCACCGAAATCAGTTCAGTCTGCTTTTAGTACGATGCGTTTGATTGTTACTTTCGGCTGGGCTATTTATCCAATAGGTTATTTCTTTGGATATCTGACAGGCGCCAGTCCTGCAGATAGTGCAAATGCATTAAATATTATCTATAACGCAGCTGATGTACTCAATAAAATCGCTTTCGGATTAATTATTTGGTCCGTTGCTGTAAGCGAGTCTGAGAAAAGCTTAAAAGCTTAATAAAAAAATCACGGGATTTATCATCCCGTGTTTTTTTGTTTTAAATACAGCTTCAGGTCAATAATTTAGTTTACGTATGAATTCTTAAAAAATTAAGCGTGATTTCTGGCTACCTTTCAAACGTGTACTCACCTTTGTTCAACTTTATCTACTAAGTAAAAAATTGAAAGAATTTTAGAAATGAAGGCAATTGTTATCGGTGCCGGTTTTGGAGGTATTGCAGCTGCCCTTCGTTTATGTGCAAAAGGCTATCAAGTCTCCCTCATTGATCGTTGCGCTGGTCTGGGTGGAAGAGCTCAAATATTTGAGCGAGATGGTTTTAAGCATGATGCTGGACCGACTGTAATCACAGCTCCTTTTTTATTTGAGGAGTTATTTTCGTTGTTTAATGAAAAATTCGATGATTATGTACGTTTGGTTCCATTAACACCATGGTATCGCTTTCATTTTTCCGATAACTCTTATTTTAATTATGGGGGTACTTTTGAGGAAACAATGGCAGAAATCGCCCGTATTGAGCCCAATGACTGTAACGGATATAGAAATTTATTAGCTCAATCCGAACGTATCTTTAATGTTGGATTTATAAAGCTATCAGCGGTATCTTTTCATAGACTAAGCACTATGCTAAAGCAAATACCGGCTCTACTTAGATTGCGAAGTCAAGATACTGTCTGGAAATTTGTTGCTCGTTATATTAAAAATCCCAAGTTACGCCAAGCTTTTTCTATTCAGCCCCTGTTGGTTGGTGGAAATCCTTTTGACACAACAAGCATTTATGGTTTGATTCATTATCTAGAACGTGCTCATGGAGTTCACTTCGCAATGGGCGGAACCTCTTCAATTACCAACGCCCTAGGTGATTTGATGATGAGGCAAGGTATAAATATCCAACTAAACACTACTATCAGTCAAATTAATATTGACGACGGAGTTGCTTCAGGCGTAACTCTAGAGGATGGAACAATAATTTCAGCAGACTTAATTGTGTCAAATGCTGACCCTGCACATCTTTATACATCGATGATAAAAAAGGAGAAACAGGCAAAATCTGCTCGCTTAAAACTTGCTAATGCTGAGTTCTCGATGGGTTTATTTGTATTATATTTTGGGACTACTCGTCAATATCCAGATGTAGCTCATCATACAATTTGGCTTGGAGAGCGTTATAAAGAATTATTAGCTGATATTTTTGATCATAAAAAATTGTCACAAGACTTTTCTCTTTATCTCCATCGGCCTACTGCTACAGATCCATCATTCGCACCTGCCGGTTGCGATAGTTTTTATGTACTTTGTCCAGTACCTAACTTAAAGGGAGCCATAGATTGGGACTTACAAGGGCCACTCTTGCAAGAACGAATAGTTAGGGCTTTAGATGAGACTATATTGCCAGGTTTGAGGGACACTATCACTAGTGATTTCATTATGACACCTGAGAATTTTCGAACTGATTACTTAAGTGCCTTTGGTGCAGGATTTTCTGTATCGCCTATATTTCGTCAATCTGCATGGTTTCGTTTTCACAATAAAGCCGAAGGAATTGAAAATCTCTTTTTAGTAGGCGCCGGCACTCACCCTGGTGCTGGATTACCAGGTGTGCTGTGTTCAGCTAAAGTAATTGACTCACTTGTACCATCAGTTAAAACTGTTAAAGAAGCCTTAGAAAATAAGAAAGCATTGAAAGCCTTAAAGGCTGCAGACTTAGTACTTTCAGCTAAAGGAAAGACTTTTTACTGGGCTCGTGAATGGATGACACCAGTACATGCTGCGCGAGCTACACGTTTATATGGTTTTTGTCGTTATGTTGATGATATTGCTGATGAAGGGGATTTAGTTATTGATCCACATTTAGCTTTAAATTTAATTATTTCCGATATCTTGATGGGATCATCTAAGGACTCTAAAACAGCTGATTTTATAAATTTAATGCGTGAGTGTAATATTTCAGAGTCCTTAGTCGTATCCTTTATTGAGGGTATCATTTCGGATTTGGGTGATGTACTGATAACTAATGAAGAGTCACTCATACAGTATTGCTATCAAGTTGCTGGTACTGTAGGCGCAATGATGTGTAAAGTGTTAGATTGCCACAATCGGGTTGCTATCAGCCATGCAATTGATCTTGGTATAGCAATGCAATTAACAAATATCTCTCGAGATGTTGTCGAAGATGCTATTTCTGGAAGATGTTATTTGCCGGCAACATTAATCAATCATTTAAAGCCTGCACAGTTAGTAGAGCCTAGTCCAGAATCTAAGCTAATAGTTGAAAAATGCATTTATAGCTTACTTAAAACTGCGGACACATACTATAAGAGTGGCGAAAATGGTTTATCTTATCTATCCTTTGATTCAAGATTTAGTATATTACTCGCATCAAGAATTTACTCTGCAATAGGCATCAAAATTATTAATCAAAAAGATTTCTACTGGAGGGGAAGAGTTACAGTGTCTCGATTATCAAAGTTTTTAATATCCTTTAGGACTTTAATCTTCCTACCTTTTAACTACTATTTCTGGTTTAAATGCGCCTCTCACGATACAAAATTACATGGTGCCCTTACTATGTTTTTAAAAGCAAAGATCTAGCATGAAAAAAATATGAGCACCATTTATGATTTAGTAATTATTGGTGGTGGTTGTGCTGGGCTAAGTTTATCAATGGAGCTTGCACAAATTAAAAGTAAATGCCCAGATACTTTAATTTTAGAATCTCGTGAATACTATCAAAATGATCGAACATGGTGCTTTTGGAGCGACAAGAAAGTTACTACTGCATATCCAAGCCAACATATTTGGCAAAAAATGACTGTCTCAAATTTAGATGAATGCGTTGTACTTGACTGCGGTAAAACTCCGTATCACATGGTATCTGCTACAGATTTTTATTCAGTTGCTCAAGCAATGATTAATTTAAAGAAAAATATCAATATCGAGATGAATTCTTTTGTTGTCGGAGAGCCTAAATTAGTAGACAAAATTTGGAATATTAGTACAAATAATGGTTTCATTAAAACTCGCACCATCGTAGACACGCGTCCTGGATCAAAGCCATGTTTAGATGGATCCACATTATGGCAATCATTTTATGGTCAAGAAATTGAATGTATTGAGCCGGTTTTTAATCCAGAAATACTTGATTTGATGAATTTTTTGCCACCACATGAGCGGGGCGCTTCCTTCCTTTATGTCTTGCCCACGTCTAAAACTCGTGCTGTTATTGAAGTTACCGTATTTGGGGCTTCGCCATTAGAACAGCAAGATTTACAGTTTGATCTTGATGTTGCAATCGCCAAGCGCGTTGGTACATCATCATTTAAGGTTATACGAAGCGAACACGGTATTTTGCCCATGGGACTGCAAAATCTGCCGATGATTAAAGATCGAAGTTATATTAATGCAGGAGTTATGGCTGGTGGAGCAAGACCAAGTACTGGTTACGCATTTCAACGAATTCAGGCTTGGGCTAAAGAGTGTGCAAACGAAATATCTATTTCTGGTTTTCCTCTTGGTCACAAGTCAGATCCTTACATTTTGCAAACGATGGATAAGATTTTTTTAGATGTTCTTCGCAGAGAGCCTTTAAAAGGAGGAATTATTTTTTACTCTTTATTTAGTGGCGCAAAAACTGCTAGTGTTATTCGTTTTTTAAGAGGAAAAGCTAGACTATTTGATAGCCTTGCAGTGGTTTATGCAATGCCTTACTTACCGTTTATTAAATCTGCATTTTTACTTTTTTTAAGAAGCGGTAGATCGAGGCTATTAAGTTTGCGCAGCACATTATGAGTTTAAAAACTCAAGGCATTTTGTTTAGCGTATTAGCTTGGTGTGTAATCGCTCTTAGTAACTTATTGCCCACTCTAAATATTCATTACCAATTCATAATACTTGCCCCGGTAATCCTCTTACTTGGTGTTCCTCACGGCGCTTTTGATACTATTTTTATTCGTCAAACAATCAACATCAAAACTTTAACTCGTCAAATTTTTGTAGTATTTTTATATTTATTAATCGCAGCAATTGTGGTTTATATCTGGTGGTTATTTCCAGGATTTGCTTTGGCTATATTTCTTTTAATCTCTGCAATTCATTTTTCTGGAGACCCTGAAAATAATGTACCTAAATGGTTTAGGTTGTTATATGGATGCGCAGTTATTTTGAGCCCCTTTGTTTTTTATTCAAGAGATGTACTTGAAATATTTATTTTTCTATCTGGGATAAAAGCTGCTACGCTGCTTGTAAATTATTTAGAATGGTTATCGTTTCCATGGCTAGGTATGTCACTTTTAGCAGGATTGTTCTATTTTAGAACAAACTTTATACGTGGATTTGAATTAATTTCCATGGTTTCTTTACTTACTTTTACTCCACCCTTATTAGGATTCACAATTTATTTTTGTTTTATGCATAGCGCAAGACATATTTTGAGAACCCGGGATTACGCGAACATCAAATCACTTTCAATATTAATGAAGACTACGTTATTGCCTATGATTGTTGTTGTTGCTTTTGCATTAATTTTTATGGCACTATCAACCGGTGAATCTGTTGAAGCGCGTCTTGCGCAATTACTTTTTATTGGATTGGCAGGATTGACTGTTCCGCATATGCTTGTAATTGAGCGAATACGTTTTTCTGGATGGAAATTAGGAAAGCTCTAGATATATATTTAATTATATTGAGATATAAACATTACATGGCGGAATGACAGAGTGGTTATGTTGCAGCTTGCAAAGCTGTGTACCCTAGTTCGATTCTAGGTTTCCGCCTCCATTTAGTGAGCTTATTGGTATAAGCTTGAGCAGTTGTTCAAATGTCTTATAGCCTGTAATTGGTGAGAAACTCCTTGGTGAAAAGTTTTTTTCACCTATCAACATAGCTGGGATTCCTTGGAATCCGTATGTTTGATATTCATTAGCATCAAGGATAGTCTGTTTAGTGTACGTACCAGTGTTAAGTATCCCACGAAGAATTTCAGGGTTTAAACCAACTTTTTCTGCAATTTTAAGAATTTCTATTTCTAGGCTTATATCGGTACCCTTTTTAAAAAGTGCTTCAAATATTTTGGTTGTAAAGGGTAAAGTTTTATCTAGTGTGTTGGCATATAAGGCACATTCCTGAATTAGCCATGTGTCTCTAAGTAATTTTGGGATTCGCATTTTTAATTGGTTTTCATCTACGATTGAATCGAGTGCTGCAGTTTGAAAATTATCAATATAAGACTGATCTGGCACTGAAGACCCTTTTTTGATGGGTAATTTTGGTGCTCTCCACAAAATATCAATATTGCTTGAATATTGTTTCTTTAATTTCGAAAGTACTAGTACTTGGTAATATGTATAAGGGCATTCAAAATCTCCCCAAATTTGTATTTGTATCATTATGGTGTCTGACTTTTTTTGTAGTTCTATTATAGTTTATCTATTTGTTGATAGACCGATATCAATAACTTATCTGTTTTAAAATTTAAATATCTTACTTCCTGCTGTTTAAATTAAATTTTTACTCTAATTTATCTACTTACAAATGACCACCTTACCGCTAAATTTACTCCGAGAGCTTAGAACCGATCATGCAGGGGAGACCGGTGCTTTGATGATCTATCGAGGTGTTTTAGCTATCTCACGTGATGTTGATGTACGTAAATTTGCCATTCAGCATCTTGAAACTGAACTTCGCCACTTATCCTTAATGGAAGAATTAGTTTCTACTCGCTGGAGAAGTCGACTTTTGCCATTATGGAAAATGGCTGGTTGGCTAACTGGTGCAGTACCTGCTTTTTTTGGTTCCCGATCAGTGTATGCAACCATACAGGCTGTTGAGACCTTTGTAGATCAACACTATGCTTTGCAAGTAAATATGATCGATGCGCTATTAGCAGATGCTGACAATCAGAATACGCATCTACAAGCGACAGCCCAAGAAAAAACCTCTCTTCAAAATTTACGGGCCTTGTTGGTCGAATGTCAAATGGATGAAGTGCATCACCGGGAAGATGCACGTGCACGTTGGAGTGGTCAAGCTAATGTCTTTTTAAGGATCTGGGTTTATCTCGTAGGCAATGGTTCTAAGAAAGCTGTAGGTATTTGTCGATACGTATAGGTAGGAGCATCCCAATCCTGAATTGACCCTGCATTGAGATCAACTATTTTTTGTACTTGGCTGTCGTAAGCTGACACATGTTTTGCATCTCCAGGTGACGGTCTCTTTGCCACCGCTTCTTGAAACGCGTCGTGTTAACTCAGCAATCGAAGTCAGTCGTCCACAACTTGGACAAAATTTTGAATCAGTATTTTCAATTGGCATATTAATTGTTTAAATCCAAATTTACTATCAACTGATTATCATCATAAGTTAGAAATAAAAATATTGTTGTCAATTACCCTAGTAATTTATATCGATAAGCTAGTGTTAAGAATGGATCTCAAATAGCTTAGGATTTTTTTCAGCTATAAATTCGATTAGCGCGAACTTTTGGTTTACAGATGTATTTTGAGGAAATTTGATGATTTGCAGCGGAGTACTTGAATGACCTTGTTGATAGTATTGGAATCCTATAAGGTTAAAGCTTAATAGTAAAAATGGTTGTTTAATCAAGTTATTGATGCGTTAAATGTTCTGCTAATTTTCAAATTAATGGTTTCGTTGTGATGTCTCTCTCTGGACAACTGTCCAGTTAGCCACCCTCGTATTAAGGGTGGCTTTTTTTGTCAATATGTTTAACTTTTTCAATATAGCATTACTAGCTTTTTTCTATTAAATTTTTTTCTAAAAGATTGAGGTTGCATATGCCACGGGTTTTAATAATTGGTGCTAGTAAAGGAATTGGATTAGAGACAACTAAACAAGCTCTTAAAGCTGGCTATGATGTGCGCGCTTTCTCAAGGTCAGCTGACAGAATCAATATCTCAAATTCAAAATTAGAGAAAATAAGGGGCGATGCACTATTAAGTCAGGATATAGAAACTGCTTTAGATGGAGTGGATGTCGTGATTCAAAGTGTTGGGGTGGGATTTAGTGATTTGATTAGACCAGTACATCTTTTTTCTAATGCTACCCGAATACTAATTGCTGCTATGGCAGTAAAAGATGTGAAACGTTTAGTTTCAATTACTGGGTTTGGTGCTGGCGAAAGTAAAAAAAGTATTCATTGCTTGCAACGTGTACCTTTTAAGTTAGTTTTTGGGCATGCTTATCAAGATAAAACTTTGCAGGAACAGCTCATCAAGGAATCTTCTCTTGATTGGACAATTGTACGACCAGGCGTATTGAGTCCGGGTTTATTAACTAAAAATTATAAAATTCTTGAAACGCCTCTAGAGTGGCGTAACGGAATTATTTCCCGTCGAAGTGTTGCTCATTTTCTTGTTCACCAAATTGAGGATCGAGTTTTTATTCATAAGGACTTGGTGTTAATTAATTAAATACCTATCTAGGCTTTCAAGAAAAATAATTAGATTTATTTTCAAATTCATTTATTTAAGACTAATTAAGAAAATGATGAATTTCAAAGTTTCTAACAAATTTTATTTATCATCTTAGTAAAGTCACTTCGTTGTTGTGATTACGTGCATTAACTTCATGGCCTTATAAAAAATTTAGGATTGCAGACCACAATTTCTTAATTTATTTGTTTTAGAGTTTTTATATCGTATCAATAATATGACTGCTAATACCCCAGAAAATTGTTTAGATGACATTGAAAGAAATTTATTGGATTTTATTTTACAAGCTAATCACGCTGGTATAAAAGTCGAAATGAATGACCTAGTCCAATTAACTTGGATCGGATCAAGACAAACGATATATGGTCGTATTACACACCTGATAAGCTTAAATTATTTGAAAACTAGTATAAGTAGTCAAGGTGGTCGTAAGAAATACTTTAAGCCGACTAAATTAGCTGCAAAATATGAGGCTTCAAAATCCGATGATTAAGTTTATTCATATTAGTAGGGATAGTGTTTTTAATTCGGGCTTTTTTCCCAAAATGTGAAAAGAAATTATGGGGTTTGATTAAAACAACAGTATTTATGTAGTTTACTGGCAGTAAAAACTGTAACACTTAAGGAAATACTAATTTTAATTTTATGGTAAAAATTAAGATACCTTATTTCTTGTTTTCCATTCATCTATAATTTTTACAATTTCTAATAAAAAAAGTAGTTTCATGAACCCTATCAATATCGATGAAGTAAAAACATTCATTGAAGCGCAGAGTGCTGAAACAAAGATCTACATTGGGGGTGACTCTGAGCGATTGTTGATTGGTGATACTTGGTATGCTGATTACACACTAGCTATTGTTATTCACATCAACGGTAACAATGGATGTAAACTTTTTGGGGAAGTTTCTCGTGAGAGAGACTATGACAATAAAAAAGACAGACCACGTATGCGTCTCATGAACGAAGTCATGAAGATTGCAGATCTATATCTAAAGATGCAAGAAATATTAGAAGACAGAGAAGTTGAAATTCATTTAGATATCTCTCCAAACCCTATCAATGGTTCATCATGCATCATTAATGAAGCTATTGGATATATTCGTGGCATGTGCAATGTGACGCCACTGGTTAAACCCAATGCGTTTGCTGCTAGTTGTTGCGCAGATAGAATGAAACAAATTATGTCTGAAAGAGAGGCAGCCTAATTTACCCTGCAATCAATGCAAATGTATATCAATGAGTGGGTTTAAATTGTGCCCAAGTTGCTTATCAGCCATTCATTAGCGCTGGCCAATACACTTAAAATTTACTGTGAAATGACATATCCGTATTGGACAGTGTGGTGACCAGTCTTTAATTGGAGCGTCTAACCTTTAATCAACTACATCGCAATATAGTAAATTTGAGCTGCAGTTTCATTGTTTTTGTTTCATTATCAAATCAGCTTGTTGAGAAGCCGCGAGCCGTTCGTTGTCTGTCATTTCATAGCATTTGGGACTACCAGTTGGATCACGCATAAGGGGATATGTACCTGGGTAACGACGACTTATTCCTTTAAAAGTGATCCAAGTGACAAAAGCTGCTGAAATCACTGCTAAATGTGCAAACATGTTGAGGCCAATTATGAAGAATTGTGCAGTGTAGAGTGAAAAAGCTAAGCTCCAACCTAATCCAAGAAATATTGTAAAAAAATATTTCACATACATGGGGGCATTTTTTAAAGGATTGAGATTAGGGCTAATAATTTTCCAGCCACCACGCCAGAAAAAAAGTATAGATTTATAGAAGAAATTCAAAATAGTAAACATTCAGATGCCTTTAAAAAATTGGTAGGATTGTAAATTTGTAATTAGAAAACACATTTTATCGGCCTCTTAAAAGTACGCGATCTATAAAAATGATGCTCAACATAATTAAAATAACTGCACCAGAACCATAAATTACAAACATCAATGCCTCTTGTGTAAGCTCCATTCTTCTCTCCAACTAAAACACATTTAAAAATATTAATTAGTCATTTGTTAAGTAACAATAAGTTCAAGTGCTGAACCTGGGTTGGTGTAGCGAGTATCACCTATCAAGTTCGCATTTTTGAGTCTGATGAGACACAAAAATTCATTGCTTTTTGCTCAACTGTTATTAACCATTGTGGTTTGATCTTAGGACTTTTTATTAGGTCATTAATTTGTTGGCTAGTTGCGTTATTTGAAATAAATTCAGCTTGGCAAGTGCAATATTCCGCAAAGTCACTCTCGGTCAAAGCTTTTCCCTTTATTCCTCGATGTTCTTTGAGTTGTTCACGAGCACAGTTTTTTTGGAAGTCATTGGATATGGCTTGAGCGAAACTTAAATTAGATGATGTTAGGACTACTATTACCAACAAACTACTAAAAAATACTTGCATAAATAATTTTTTTTTGATTAAATGACTAAAGTAATAACCTTTAAAACGGTGTTTGAATGTTAATTTTTTATACATATTGAGCCTTAGGCCGATTCAAGATCATGCCCTTTAAAATATTTTATGTATTTTATTGAAAAGCAATTGACTAGAACATAAGTGGTTGCATTTTGTTGACTATTATTTAAAGATTCATTTTAGGCTATTTCCATAAATTTTTTCTTTAATCTTTCCTTTTTTGGCTGCGATTATTTTTTAATTTTTCATTAAAAATAGTGTTGTCATCTTGCAATTTTGTTCACTAGTAACCCTTCACTGCAACTGGTTTTTCGCGTCAATGTTTGGGTTTCGATAAACAGATTTTTCGAGAAACACTGATAAGAAAGAGGTCACTCCTTCGACTGCAAGAGCTGTTCATTTGGTCCATACTAACTAAGTAATTACCCTAACAACTTGAAAGAATCAATTTTGAATGCCTTTAAATCCCTTATAAATAACCTTTGGACAGCATGGCTTGAGGCCCGTACTGCATATATTCATTATCGCGCCACGCGGAATACACCCTAAACTGGTCACAATATGCCCCTGTTTTACAAGCCCGACCATATTTAAAATGAGCTACTCACAATTTATCGCATTACTCACAAAAGAAGGCTTTATTGAGTCTATTGTTATTAAAAAAGAGCCTCATGCATTTGAAGTAAAGGTTCTCGTACCAAACGTTGAAATATACAGAGGTTTTAATAGATATAAGACCACTTACTCAGTAGGTGATATGCTCTTTTTAGAGTCCAATAAGCCTACTCAGCGGCCTATGGATCTAAAGGTATGGAGTACTCGGTATAAAGAAAATAATTGGCGTAAGTTGGAATTCTGTTTTACAAAGCAAATAATCACTCAGTCTTGCCCAATTAGTTTTATTGACCAAGTTGATCTGTAACTAATTCAATATGTTGCCTTACGATCACCACAAATAAAATGGTTTCTTAGCATTCCCACCATGCAATCTAGTTTCAGTCAAAAAACGGCTTTACAAGAGATGCTTGTCTAATTTCCTTCACAAAACTTAATAAACCGCAATAAACCTGACTGCTAAGCAAAAGGCGGCTGAATAGTCAAAGTCAGCGTTAAAAAAGTAAGTTATGGTGCATCTATAAGGTTATAAGAGTGCCATGTAGAGGAGGGCGTAAGCCCGCATCAAAGAGAAATTGACTCATTATTAATTGTTGGCATTATTGATGTTGTGGTTATTTTTATTAGTAAAGGTGAAATGCTGTCAATTTAGGTCCACTACTTGAGAAAGCTTTTCTATGAGGGTATGTGTAGTGGGCTTTTGTAGGCTCATTTATCGCTCTCTAAGCCAATAGCTTAAAGGGGGTAGTGAAAATGGGCAAGAAGTGTGTAAGCGGTGTGTAGCAAAAGAAAAAGCGCACTTTCGTGCGCTTATCCATATAGCTTGGTGGGTCGGGCGAGATTCGAACTCGCGACCAACGGATTAAAAGTCCGCTGCTCTACCGACTGAGCTACCGACCCAGTAAAGAATGAAATTATAGCAAGAAGTCCGATCAACATACCTAGGTTGGGGTAGTGCCTCCCTAATGCCCTCTACTTACAAGAGTTTTACGAGTTTGTCCGTCTTGCTACAGGTGGATTTTTAGAGAAATAGTCCTTAATTCCCTTCAAAATCGCCTCAGCAATTCGGTCTTGGTAGCCATCATCATTGAGCCTAGCCTCTTCTTGAGGATTGCTAATAAAGGCAGTTTCTATCAAGATCGATGGGATATCTGGAGCCTTTAAAACGGCAAAGCTGGCTTGCTCCACTTGGGGCTTATGTAGCGGTGCAAAGCCACCAATTTGCTTCAGAATAGAGTTGCCTACTTGTAGTGAATCTTTGATTTGTGCGGTAGTCGACATATCTAGTAAGAGGTTGGCAACTTGCTTATCTTGAGTCTTAATATTAATGCCACCAATTAAATCAGAAGCATTTTCTTTATTAGCCATCCAGCGCGCTGTCGTGCTACTAGCTCCCATCTGGGATAAGGCAAATACGGAAGCCCCCCGCGCTCTTTTTTCAATAAACGCATCTGCATGAATCGAGACAAATAAATCAGCCTCCACACGGCGTGCTTTTTGTACTCGAACATGCAGTGGTACAAAATAATCACCATCCCGAGTGAGGAATGAGCGCATGTAGCTTTCACCTTCAATCTTGTCACGCAAGCGTTTGGCAATAGACAGGACAATATTTTTTTCTTTTGAGCCCATACTGCCAATCGCACCAGGATCTTCGCCTCCATGACCCGGATCAATCGCAATGGTAATGAGGCGTCTGTATTTGGCTGGGGCAGGGCTTTCTTTTGCTTCGGGTATGGCTTGTGCAACAGGGCCTTTAGGAAGTTCTTTCTTAGTAGCAAATTGAGCAATCAGATCAATCTCTTCATTGGCTTTTCCAAGTGCACTCTCTTTACGCGCACTGCTTTTGACCAGTTCCATCAAAGGATCTGGAGGAGTGCTGGGGTAGAGATCGAGGACCATCCGGTATTGGTACTCGCTCACAGGCTCTAAGGTAAAAAGCTGGGGCTTAATGGGTTCTTTGAGATCGAAGACTAAACGCACCGTACCTGGCTGAAATTGCCCCACCCGAACTTGTGAGACATACGGGTCATTCGGTTTGACTTTAGCGACTAAATCCTTCAGGGTAGGATTGAGTTCCATGCCCTGGATATCCACTACTAAGCGATTGGGATCGCTGAGTAGTTGCTGGGTAATGGGGAGTGCTTTATCAGACTCCAGTGTGATACGGGTGTAGTCTTCTGCTGGCCAAATGCGCACACCTAAAATCTTCGCTCCCCAAGCGATCTCCATCTCACCTAACAGAAGAACAAAGCCCAGAAGCTTTGCAGAAGCCTGCAGATGCCTTCTTCTAGAGAGATTTGTTAAAAGCTTACTCATAAAGTCTGCAGATGAAGTGCTTGCAATACTACGATGCCAGTGGGTGAGAGGGCGGTGAGTTCGATCACTCTCTCATTTTCATCCTCCGTTGAAGAGAGGAAAATCTGAAGATCAAATGCAGGCAGCGTACCCTCAGCCTTTTCTGGCCACTCTACTAAGCACAAGCCTGGTTCATCAAAGTACTCCACAAAACCTGCCTCTTGCCATTCCCGAGGATCTTGCATGCGGTACAGGTCAAAGTGGTGTACTGACATGGGATGTTGCAGACCGCCTGACATCGCGGGTTCAATCGAGTAGGGCTCACATAGGGTGTAAGTAGGGCTCTTCACGGGACCTTCATATCCCAAGCTTTGGATAAAGTGCCGAGCAAAGGTGGTCTTACCCGCCCCCAGATTGCCTACAAGGGAGATATTGAAATGGGTAGCAGGGTTTAGCTTGAAAAACTGCCGGATACTCAAGGCCAATCTTTTGGAAACAACAGTAGTTTCTGCTTCCTGCCTACAATGTTGAATAAAGATGTTTTGAGCCATTTCCTTAGTTTATTCAATTATTGAACTTCATTCCGCATTCCTGATGACTTCTTTCGTAGTGCCACTGACTTTTGACCCGTCCGCTCTTCGAGAATGGCTCGATGCCGAGTCGTGCAAATTAGGTTTTGATGCGCTGCGGATTACAGATACCCATGTGGGGCCCGCTAGTGAGCGTCTGCATGCGTGGCTGGCACAAGGGCGCCATGGCAAGATGGAGTACATGACTCGGCATGCCGAGGTTCGATCTGACCCCGCGCTCTTAGTACCTGGCACAGTGCGTGTTATTTGTGTCACCATGAATTATCTTTCTCCTCAAATCGATATCGATCAGGAGTGGCAAGGTTTAGCAGACCCGCGTCAGGCAATGGTCTCTCTGTATGCCCGTGGGCGCGATTATCACAAGGTCTTACGTCATCGCCTGCAGGCCTTATCCAAACTAATCGAAGCGCGTATCGGCCCTTTTGGTTACCGTGTATTTACGGATTCTGCACCATTGATGGAAGTGGAATTAGCCCGCAAAGCAGGCTTAGGTTGGCGTGGCAAACATACCCTCTTATTGAATCGAGAATCCGGATCGACTTTTTTCTTGGGGGAGATCTTGGTAGATATTCCTTTACCGATGGATCAAGAGGTTCAAGAGCATTGCGGTACCTGCCAAGCGTGTATCGATGTTTGTCCTACCCAAGCAATTACAGCGCCTTATCAATTAGATGCCCGCCGTTGTATCTCTTATTTAACCATTGAAAACCCGGATGCGATTCCTCTAGAGTTTCGTAAAGCGATGGGTAATCGTGTTTATGGATGTGATGATTGCCAACTGATTTGCCCTTGGAATAAATTTGCACAGCGATCTGCGCTACCTGATTTTGCTGAGCGTCATGGTTTAGGTGGATCGAGCCTCTTACATCTCTGGTCTTGGACCGAGGCTGAGTTTGAGAAGCGTCACGAGGGGAGTGCGATTCGTCGGATAGGTTATGCGCGATGGCGTAGAAACTTGGCAGTAGCCTTGGGGAATAGTTTGACAGCCAGCGACATATCGGATTCTGAAAAAGAGCTTGTTAGAAAAGCGCTCAAAACATCATTACCTCAGGCCGATGATCTGGTGTCCGAACATATTCAGTGGGCACTGATGCCCCCATCCGCCTGAATGAAAGCCAGCTTCTATTCTGGTCTTACAATCACCCTATGAATTCCCCACAGCCTCCTCAAGCGGAAAGTGTCCAACGATACCAAGATCGTAAAGAGGCTTTCTGGTCAGGAATTCGTGATGCAACCGGAGCGCCTGCTATGGTGCTATTTGCAGGGATGGTGGGTTTTGGTGCGATGGGTAGGACCAATGGCTTTGACGTTTGGTTCACGACCTTCAGTACCTTCTTTATGTTTGCGTTACCCGGACAAGTGGTATTGATGGAGATGGCTCTCACGGGCTCATCTGCTGTCGCCATTGCATTAGCAGTGAGCTTAACGGCTACTCGGTTTGTTACGATGACAGTCACACTATTCCCCCAGTTTCATGAAAAAGATCGCAATCTTGGGCTGTATGCCTCTGTGCATCTACTGGCGATGACTGCTTGGGCAGTATCCATGCGCGAGTTTCACTCCATTGAAGCCAAGCATCGATTGAGTTATTTTTTGGGGCTAGGCATGTTGTGCTGGCTGATCTCCATTCCAGGAACGGTATTGGGATATTTTTTGGCAGGATTTGTTCCGCAGGCCATCACACTTGGCCTCATCTTTATTAACCCCCTATTTTTTCTCCTTACCTTTACAGAAATCAAACCCTGGGGTAATCGGATTGCCATCGTTTTAGGTTGCTTATTAGGACCCGTTTTTTATATCTTGGATCGCGATACTAGCTTGCTCACTACGGGCTTAGTAGCCGGAACGATTGCGTATTTGATTGATCGAAAAGTCTTACGCAAAAGAGCAGGAGTGATGGGCTAATGGATAATGTTCTTCAAGGTTGGGGTCTATGGATTGCGCTGATTGGGGCGTGCGTTGGAACCTATATTTGTCGAGCCATCGGTGTCTTAGTCTCAGGTCGGATTAATCAAGATAGTGAAGTCTTTCGTTGGCTAGCTGCAGTCACTTACGCTATGGTGGCTTCACTCACCGTACGTTTGATCTTGATGCCCGTTGGCTTACTTGCCACCGTTCCCGTATGGATACGGATATTGATTTGTGTCTTGAGTGTGGGTGTCATGATTTCCACACCGGCACGTCGCCTCGTTCCAGCCTTATTGACTGGAACGATTTTGATGGTCTCTTATGGAGTGATGCGCTAAGGCAGGCATTCAGAGGAGAAGTTTAGAGATGCGCTGCCAAGATCTTAGCGATATGCACGGCTTCTCTTTGTGTACCATCTGCAATTTGGTGGCGGCAACTCGTACCATCGGCCACTACCCAGCTATCCGGTGATTTACGAATAGCGGGTAAAAGACTTAACTCCGCCATTTTCTTAGACACATCAATGTGTTCAGACTCATAACCAAAACTACCTGCCATGCCACAGCAAGAGGTTTCGATTAGCTTAGGTTCAGCATTAGGGATGAGCTTGAGTAGTTCTAAAGCTGGCGTGACCGCGGCAAATGATTTCTGGTGACAATGCCCATGGAATAGAACTGGGCGCGTAGCCGCTTTGAGGGTCAGCTTAAGCTTACCTGCCTTTGATTCCTGGGCTAAGAATTCCTCTAAGAGTTGAGCATGCTTGCTCACACTAATGGCGCGCTCACCGAAACCCATCACCAAAGCTTCATCTTTAAGAGTAAATAAGCAGGAAGGCTCAAGACCAATAATCGGAATATTTTTTTCCGCATACGGACTGAGATGATCTACTAACTCCCCTAAGGTTTCTTTTGCTTTGTCCACCATACCGGCTGCTAAGAATGTGCGTCCACAGCAAAATTCTTTAGAGCAGGTGTTGTTTAAAGTACTAACGTCTGGCGTTTTTGATTTTTGAGGAATATGCACCCGATAACCGGCATGTTTGAGAACCTGAAGGGCTGCTTGCAAATTCTCATCTTCAAAATAAGCATTAAATGTATCGGCCAGTAAGACAACGCCTTTATTTCCGTTTACATCCTCTTTGGATAATTCTTCTGCGGTAAATTGATAGGGGGCAATGGCCTGCGGCTTATTCCAAAAAGTTTTGGCTTTCCAAATGGGTAGGCTACGTTGCGCAGAAATTCCCATGAAGCGCTCTTGTAATTGAGCAATGATGGAAATGTGATTACGTAGATTCAGTAGGGCTGGTAGCCCCGGAATAGCGCTGATGATGGAGGCATACTTAGGTAAATACGCCACTGCCAGATCGCGCAAGGAGTGACCTACACGTTTTTTGTAGGCAGATAAAAACTCAATTTTCATCTTTGCCATATCTACACCAGTAGGGCATTCACGGCGGCAGGCTTTGCAGCTCACACAGAGATCCATCACTTCTTTGATGGCATCGCTCGCTAAAGGCGAAGCAGAGGCCCTACTATTATTAGGAATATCTAACTGATCAGACAGGGCTAGTCGCAAGGTGTTGGCTCGGCCCCGGGTAAGGTGTTTCTCATCTCTAGTAACGCGGTAGCTAGGGCACATCACTTCAGCATCAAACTTACGGCAGTGACCATTGTTATTGCACATCTCGACTGCCTTAGCTAAACCGAGGGCTGGATCACCACCCGTACCTGGTGCGGTAGTGGCTTCGGTAACAGGATCATTTTGGACGTTCCAAGCAGACCAATCTAATGCAGGCTTCAACGGAATGACTCGATAGCTAGGAGGGTAGCGGAAATAATTTGCATCATCCATCTTGGGTGGATCAATAATCTTGCCAGGATTAAATAAGCCCTTAGGATCAAATGCCCGTTTGATTTCTGATAATGCTTGGGTAATCTTTGGACCAAATTGCCAGGAGATCCACTCACCTCGACAAAGACCATCACCATGTTCGCCGCTATAGGCACCTTTGTACTTGCGTACTAAGACGGAAGCCTCCTCAGCAACAGCCCGCATTTTTTGGGCGCCATCACGACGCATATCTAAGATGGGGCGTACATGCAAAGTACCTACTGAGGCATGGGCATACCACGTCCCACGCGACCCATACTTGGCAAATACATCGGTGAGGGCTTGAGTGTATTCAGCCAGGCTTTCAAGGGGTACGGCACAGTCTTCAATGAAGCTGACAGGTTTGCCATCACCTTTTAAGCTCATCATGATGTTAAGACCGGCTTTACGTACTTCCCATAAATTCTTTTGCAGGCTGGCATCTGACATGAGCACTACTGAGCCGGGAAGCCCTAAATCACCCATAAGATTTTGTAATAGCTTTAATTTATCTAGCAAGGACGCATGGGCTTCACCAGAGAACTCTACCAGCAAGATCGCCTCTGGAGTTTGACTGCTTGGATCAATTAAACCAGTTTCAATGGTTTTCTTAAAACTCGGATTATGACGGGCTAAATCAATCATGGTGCGATCAACAAGCTCTACAGCAGTAGGACCGAGTTTGACAATATGTTGTGCGCTGTCCATGGCTTTGAAGAAGCTAGCAAAGTTCACAACCCCCAACACTTTATGTTGTGGCAATGGCGCCAACTTGAGCTCAAGCGATTTGAAATACGCTAAGGTACCCTCGCTACCAACCAAGAGGTGGGCTAAGTTCACGCTACCATCAGTGGTATAGGGAAGTTCACTCTGGGGATGAAAGACATCTAAGTTATAGCCTGCAACGCGGCGTAATACTTTCGGAAAATGCGCCTCGATTTCAGGTTGTAATTTGTCTGAGAGCTGCTTCACAAAATCGCCTAGGGGTTTTGCAGCGCCAGTGCTATTGGCATAGTTACCAAAGCGCGCAACTTGGCCATTGGCTAGCCAAGCATCAATACCTAATACGTTGTGCACCATATTGCCATAGGCAATGGAACGACTACCGCAAGAGTTATTACCAGCCATGCCACCGATGGTTGCTTGTCCACCTGTAGAGACGTCTACGGGGTACCAGAGCCCGTGGGGTTTCAGGGCAGCATTTAGATGATCTAGAACCATGCCGGGCTCTACCACTGCAGTAGCATTGACTGGATCCGCATCCAGCAGCTTACGAAAGTATTTGCTGTTATCAATCACGAGTGCAGTACCGGTTGTCTGCCCGCATTGACTCGTACCTCCGCCGCGGGGAAGGACTGGCACTTTAAGCTCAGCTGCAATTTGAATGGCAGTAGCAACATCTTCAGCAGTCTTAGGTACTAATACGGCAACGGGCATTGCTTGGTAGATGGATGCGTCCGTAGCGTAGCGTCCACGACTCGCCATATCGGTCATGACTTCGCCAGAGGTTTCTTGACGTAGACGTTTTGCTAATATTGTTTGATCAGCGACTAATGCTTTAATATCAAGAGGCTTGTTCATGCGGCGGATTTCGTTAAAGTTTCTGAATCAAGTAATTGGACGACCACGTTGCGCTTATTCATTACGTGCTGCATCATGACTTTTCGTATCCGTGCTACATCGCGCGCCTTTAAAGCATCGAGCATTTCTTGATGCTCTTCAACGGCCTTCTCCCACTTCACACCATCTTGATTAGATCGAAAGCGGAGCGCTTCAATACGTGCATTCACTTGCGTAAAGAGTTGACTCAATACGGGATTATTCGCGGCTTGGTTAATGGCCTTATGAATTTGCAGATTTAAGCGGTAATAGCTAGATAAGTCCCTGCGGGCATACGATGCCATCATTTCATACTGAAGGGCCTCTAATTCAATCAGTGCTTGATCACTAATATTCTGTGCAGCCAACTCTCCTGAGTAAGCCTCTAAATTTGCAATCACATCAAAAGTGTGAAGAATGTCTTCTCTACTTAGTTGTACTGCAATGGCACCACGATTGGTGATGAGCTCTACTAGGCCATCCGCAGCCAGACGACGAATCGCCTCTCGAATAGGAGTGCGAGATACCTCTAGTTGTTCTGCCAGTTCCCGCTCATTGAGTTTGCTGCCAGGAGTGATGGCACCTTCCACTAGTAGGGCTCTCAACTTCTGAAAGGTTGCTTCATGCAGGTTTTGGGTATGATTTTGCGTTGTAAGCACGATGTCCATTAGCTAAATTTTGTATACAAATTAACTATAAATGATTTTTAGGCAACTAAAGCCCTTTAAAACAAGCTTATTTTAGATTATTTTAAATAAATTTGTATACAAAATTGAGAATTTCACAAAATTCGCTTACACTGACGTCCAAGATTAATTACCAAACTACGCGAGACTGAGCATGCTAAAACTAGATAACCACCTTTCTGGACGTCATTTCTTACACATTCCTGGCCCTAGTCCAGTGCCATCCCGGGTGCTGCGCTCCATCAGCTACCAAACCATTGATCACCGTGGTCCAGAATTTGGTGTGTTTGGTCTTCAGGTTTTAGAGGGCATTAAGAAGATTTTTCAGACTAAACAACCCGTCATGATTTATTCGGCATCAGGCACAGGCTCTTGGGAAGGTGCTTTAGTGAATGTATTAAATCCTGGTGATCATGTCCTCTTTTATGAAACTGGCCATTTTGCGAATTTGTGGCGTACCTTAGGTCAACGTCTTGGTTTAAATGTAGAGGTTGTTGGTAAGCCTGGTCAAGACACCTGGCGTTGGGGTGTTGACGCAGCGGTAATCGAAGAGCGTTTAATGAAAGATACACAGCACGCCATTAAAGCAGTTTGTGTTGTGCATAACGAAACTTCTACCGGGGTGACCTCTAATATCGCTGCAGTACGTAAAGCAATTGATGCTGCCAATCATCCTGCCTTATTAATCGTGGATAGCGTGTCTGGCTTGGGTTCAGCGGATTATCGCCATGATGACTGGGGTGTAGATGTCACTGTTTCTGGCTCGCAAAAAGGTTTGATGCTCCCCCCCGGGATTGGCTTTAATGCACTCTCTGCACGTGCTATTGAAGTGAGTAAAACGAACAAATCATTTAAATCGTATTGGGCTTGGGATGAAATTTTAGAATCTAATAAAACAGGTTACTGGCCAACTACACCCAGTACTAATTTGATGTACGGCTTGCATGAAGCGATGGATATGATGATGACAGAAGGCCTAGAAACAATCTTCGCCCGCCATCAACGTTTGGCAGCAGCCTGTCGTCATGCAGTCGATGCTTGGGGTCTTGAGAATCAAAGTCAAGATCAGGACTGCTGCTCACCCGTATTGACCTGCATCAAGGTGCCCGAAGGGATGGATGCCGATAAGTTACGTAAACATGCCTTAGAGAAGTTCAATCTCTCTTTGGGTACTGGTTTAGGCAAAATTAAAGGGAAAGCCTTCCGTATTGGCCATTTGGGCGATTGCAATGAGCTGAGCTTGATGGCGGCCTTGAGCGGGGTGGAAATGAGCCTAGGGGCTATGGGCTACAAACCTAAGGCTAGTGGGGTGGTTGCAGCGCAGGAGTTTCTGAAATAAGCCTGCATTACTCGACTCAACTTATAATTCACTATATATACCAGCAGCATTAGAGACAGAAAGAATACCCATGTTAGCGACTAAACCTTATTTAACTCAAGCAGATGTGCAAAAGATTTTGGACGCTGCAAATCAGCATGCGGCTAAAAATAATTTTGCAGTCACGATCGCTGTCTGTGATGATGGTGGTCACGTTATGGGTTTAATTCGTCGCGATGGTTGTGCGCCTGTCTCTTCTTATATTGCTCAAGAGAAGGCACGCACTGCCGCCATGGGTAAACGCGAGAGCCGTGTTTACGAAGAAATTATTAATAACGGACGTACCTCCTTCTTATCTGCCCCCCATATTTCAGGCATGTTAGAAGGTGGTGTCAATATCGATGTAAATGGTTTTACCATCGGCGCAGTCGGCGTTTCCGGCGTTAAATCAACTGAGGATGCCGAAACTGCAAAAGCCGGCATTGCAGCTATTCTGTAAGTTACTTTGATCAATACTGTTCCTGAAATAAATACCCCCACGGAGGCAGCAGACTCTGCAGCCCCCCAAGCAACCATCACCTTCGCTGACTTTGGTTTAGACCCACAGATTCAGAAAGCGGTCTTAGAGCAGGGTTACACCATACCCAC
This sequence comes from Polynucleobacter antarcticus, assembly GCF_013307245.1. Taxonomy (NCBI): domain Bacteria; kingdom Pseudomonadati; phylum Pseudomonadota; class Betaproteobacteria; order Burkholderiales; family Burkholderiaceae; genus Polynucleobacter; species Polynucleobacter antarcticus. The sequence continues at coordinate 570,731 of NZ_CP028941.1, read as the reverse complement.
CCCGATACAAGCACAAGCGATTCCCCACGTTCTGGCTGGGCGTGATTTGATGGGTGCTGCCCAAACGGGTACTGGTAAGACGGCCGCATTTGTACTGCCGATTATTCAGCAGATTTTGCGTCACGCTAGCAGTAGCTCTTCTCCTGCGCGCCACCCGATTCGTGCTTTAGTACTCACGCCCACCCGAGAATTAGCAGTTCAAGTCTCTGAAAATGCTGCGAGTTATTCTCGTCACACACATCTTCGGTCTGCGGTTGTCTATGGTGGCGTGGATATGAAAGAACAGGTTGCAACATTGCGTGGTGGCGTAGAAATTTTGATTGCTACCCCAGGACGTTTGCTTGATCACTTGGGTTCAAAAGTAGCCAATCTCTCTCAAGTAGAAATTCTCGTTTTAGATGAAGCAGATCGCATGCTCGATATGGGCTTCTTGCCAGATCTTCAGCGCATCATTGACCTCATTCCAGCAGCGCGACAAACCCTGTTATTTTCAGCAACCTTCTCACCTGAGATCAAGAGGCTCGCACAAAGTTATTTGCGTACGCCGGTGACTGTTGAAGTGGCACGGCAAAATGCTGCGGCAGATACTGTTAAGCAAGTAGTGCATATGGTGTCGAGTGCGGACAAGCAGCGCGCGATTATCAAAGTATTAGAAGCTCGTACCCGTCAAGGTTTATCACGTCAGTGCATCATTTTTACCAATAGCCGCTTGGGCTGCGCTAAATTAGCACGAGCCTTAGAGCGCGATGGCATTAAGGCTGGCGCTATTCATGGCGATAAAAGCCAAGGTGAGCGTACCTTGACACTCGATGCATTCAAATCAGGGGCCATTGAAGCTTTAGTCGCTACCGATGTTGCGGCACGCGGCTTAGATATTCCGTCAATGCCTTGTGTGATTAATCACGAGCTACCCTATAACGCGGAAGATTTTATTCACCGCATTGGCCGTACTGGTCGCGCTGGTAGCAAAGGCGATGCTATTGCTTTAGTAGACGATAGTGAAAAGCGTTTGTTAGATGATATTGAAAAGTTGATGAAGCGCAAGTTAGATGTCATGCCTTTACCAGCTATCTCCATCCCGAGTTCGAGTCAAAGTTCGAGCCAAAGTCAGCGTTCATCTTCCCCTAAGCAACATGCAGACCCCTTTTTCTATCAGCCTTATGAGGCAGCAGCAACACCGAAGACGGGCAGCGCTGATTCCGTGAATGGATCGTCAGTAGAGAAAAAAGTAGGCATTACGCCTGCTAAGTCGGCTGTCGGCGCTTTACTCGGCGGCCTTAAGAAAAAATAGTTTTTCTATTCCAAGCGTGAGTGGCCGCTAAAAGCCACTCAGCAATGGAAATGTGCTGGCTATCTGGCAAGTCAAGTAAACCTAAGTGGATCGCCGCTTGACGTAATGCTGTTAAGGATTGACTTGCATCCTCGGTATGAACCGCTACTGCTAAAGTTTGCTTACTCAGTTTTTCACCATGCTCATCCAGTACCAGCGGTAAATGTAGATATTCAGGCACTGAATATTCAAGCGCCTGCTGTAAATGAATTTGTCGTGCTGTATTGCTCAGCAAATCTTGGCCACGCACAACGTGGGTAATACCTTGCAGAGCATCATCCACAACCAAAGCCAGTTGGTAAGTGAATAGGCCATCCCGTCTGCGCAAAACAAAATCCCCAACCTCGGTATTGAGATTTTGCTTTTGTGTTCCCAAAGCTAAATCCTCAAATTTAATAGATTGGTTTGGAGGCAAGGCCAATCTGTAGGCGACTTTGATCGATGGATCTTGTATTGCTTGTTGGGGTTGGATAGCCTTAGGGCGACAGGTGCCTGGGTAGACTATTTCTTGATTGCGGGGAGTAATGAGCCCATCAGCTTCCAGAGTGCTGGTAATGCTTTGACGAGAACATATGCAGGAATACACCAGGCTGCGCTCATTTAAGCATTCTAGAGCCTCTTGATAGCCCTCCTTACGCTCAGATTGCCAACTGGGCTCCTCGTCCCAAGATAGGCCGCAAGCAAGCAGCTGGCGCATGATTTCTTGATCTGCCCCGGGAATGCATCTGGGGGTATCCAGATCCTCGATTCTGAGCAGCCATTGACCCCTTTGTTTTTTGGCATCCAACCAGCTTCCTAAGGCGGCAACTAGGGATCCCGCATGGAGGGGTCCAGTAGGTGAGGGGGCAAATCGCCCGCGATAGCCCTTGGCTGGGGAGGAAGGGTTTTTTAAGTTCGGCACAGCTAAAATGATCTCATGCCTTTACCCCGTTTTGTTCATCTGCGCGTCCATTCCGAGTTTTCTATCACGGATGGCATTGTACGTATTGACGATGCAGTTGCCACAGCTGAAAAAGATGGCATGGGCGCCTTAGCCCTGACCGACTTAAGTAATTTATTTGGTTTAGTACGTTTTTATACTGCAGCGCGTGCTGGTGGAATAAAACCCATTGCTGGCGCTGATGTGTGGGTTAGTAATCCGCAAGACCCTGATCAACCTCATCGTTTACTGCTGCTGGTACAAAATCATTCCGGCTATCTCAATCTGTGTCAGTTACTCAGCAAAGCCTCTTTAGATAATCAGTCTCGTGGTCGGGCTGAGGTCGACCCGAAGTGGTTCAAAGAGCCTGCATCCAAAGCAGAAGATAAGGCGGCGAAGAAAACTCTTGCCGATGGTTTAATTGCCCTGTCTGGTGGGCGCTGGGGTGATGTTGGTACGGCACTCTTGGCTGGCCAAGAAGATCAAGCGAAAGAGGCTGCTAAGCGCTGGGCTACATTATTCCCTAATGCATTTTTTATGGAGATTCAGCGCGGTGGTCACCCACAAGACGAAAAACACTTACAACTGGCGTGTCATCTCGCCAGTGAACTCGATCTGCCGGTAGTCGCAACCCATCCCGTGCAGTTCATGAAAAAGAGTGATTTCATAGCCCATGAAGCGCGGGTGTGTATCGCTGAAGGTGAACTCTTAGGTAACCCACGTCGTCCCAAGAAATTTAATGATGAGCAATATTTTCTCTCTCAAGAGGAGATGGAAAAACGCTTTGTTGATTTACCAGTAGCCCTTGCTAATTCGGTAGAGATTGCCAAGCGTTGTAATCTCTCCTTGGTTTTGGGTCAGCCACGCCTCCCGGATTTTCCGACACCACCGGGCATTACTTTGGATGATTATTTATTACAGCAATCTGAAATTGGGCTAAAGCGTCATATGGCGCGCAACTTTCCTGATCCTGAAATACGCGCCAAAGAACAAGCGCGCTATCAAGAGCGTCTCGTATTTGAGGTGAAAACTATCGGGCAAATGGGTTTCCCAGGCTATTTTCTGATCGTGGCAGACTTTATTAACTGGGCGAAAAATAATGGCGTGCCAGTAGGTCCGGGCCGTGGTTCTGGTGCAGGATCGCTGGTGGCGTATTCATTAGGGATTACGGATCTAGATCCCCTGCGTTACAACTTGCTGTTTGAACGTTTCTTGAATCCTGAACGGGTATCCATGCCTGACTTCGATATTGACTTTTGTCAGCAGGGGCGTGATCGCGTGATTCAGTATGTAAAGGATAAGTACGGTAAGGATGCGGTCAGTCAGATTGTGACTTTTGGAACCATGGCAGCTAGAGCGGCCATTCGGGATGTAGGCCGTGTGCTGGAGCAGGGATATAACTTCGTTGATGGAATTGCTAAATTAATTCCGAATAAGCCTGGTCAATATATGACTATTGAAATGGCGAAGAAAGAAGAAAAGCAATTAGCTGAGCGGGAGAAAAATGAAGACGAGGTGCGCCAACTCTTATCCTTGGCGCAGCAGTTAGAGGGTATGACCCGTAATGTGGGGATGCATGCCGGTGGTGTGCTCATTGCCCCTGGCCGTTTAACGGATTTTTGTCCGCTATATACCCAAGAAGCAAAAGACTCTAAAGATCAAAATAGTAATTCAGTCATTAGTCAATTTGATAAGGATGACGTTGAAGCAATTGGCCTGGTCAAGTTTGACTTTTTAGGATTAACAACCCTGACCATTCTGGCCGCTGCGGAGAAGTGGATTAAAATCTTACATACCGATCGCAAGGATTGGAACATCGGTGAAATTGCACTCGATGATCAAAAAGCATTCGAAGTACTCAAGAACGCCAATACGGTCGCCGTTTTTCAGCTAGAGAGTCGCGGCATGCAAGGTATGTTGCGTGATGCTAAGCCAGATCGATTTGAAGATATTATTGCTCTGGTAGCGCTTTACCGACCAGGCCCCATGGATTTGATACCAGACTTTATTGAGCGTAAGCATGGTCGTCAAAAGGTAGAGTACCCCGATCCTCGTATCGAACCTGTTCTTCAAGAAACCTACGGCATCATGGTGTACCAAGAGCAGGTGATGCAGATGGCGCAGCTGATTGGTGGTTATTCATTGGGTGGCGCAGATATGCTGCGTCGTGCAATGGGCAAGAAAAAACCAGAAGAAATGGCACAACATCGTAAGATTTTTAGTGATGGCGCCAAACTGGGCGGTATTACTGAATATAAAGCCAACGAAATCTATGACTTGATGGAGCGCTTTGCAGGCTATGGCTTTAACAAGTCTCATGCAGCCGCCTATGCACTCTTAGCCTATCAAACAGCTTGGCTAAAAGCTTATTACCCTGCTGAATTTATGGCGGCCAACTTATCGCTTGCAATGGATGACACCGATAAGGTGAAGATTCTGTATGACGATTGCTTGGCTAATGGAATTCGGGTGTTCTCGCCTGATATTAATACGGGCGTATATGTATTCACACCATTGCGCGCGCCCAATGCGCCACTAGATGCACCACTGAGTCATATTCGTTACGGTTTGGGTGCCGTAAGGGGCACAGGTGAAGCTGCTATTGAAGTGATCATCAAAGCGCGTGAGTCGGGCGGCCCATTTAAAGACCTATTTGATTTTTGCGCACGGGTTGATCGTAGGCAAGTCAATCGTCGCGCTATCGAAGCATTAATGCGTGCTGGTGCGTTTGACAGTCTGTATAAAGACGCCATGCCTGCTGGCGGAAATCTTTATGATATTCGTGCGACTTTATTAGCTTCTCTGGCACGGGCAATTGAGGCTGCTGAGCAAGCAGAAGCCTCCATTAATCAAGTGAGCTTATTTGAGGCAGCAGGCGAGGCAGACCTGCACTTACCAGAATTGGTTCGTGAACCTGCATGGTCAGAGAAGAAGCGTTTGCAAGAAGAAAAATCTGCCTTAGGTCTTTGTCTCAGCGGCCATATGTTTGATGCTTATCGCGAAGAGACGGCCCACTTTATTCGGCAACCGCTTGTAAAAGTGACGGAAGGCAAAGACCAGCTGATCGCAGGCATTATTACCTCCGCACGTATGCTCACAGGGCAACGTGGTCGCATGATGATTGCCACGATTGATGATGGCACTACCGCTCTAGAAATCACCTTATACGGTGAGGTGTACGAACCCAATCGCTCCTGGCTTAAGGAGGATGAACTATTAGTGGCTAAAGTAAATGTGACACCAGATAAATTTTCGGGTGGGATGCGGATTATTTCAGAGGCGGTGATGGATATCACAGGGGCGCGTATGCGCTTTGCACGTAATCTCCACCTCAGTATTGATTCTGCGATTGATTTGAGATCTTTGCGAAGCCAATTAAGCCCCTATTTAATGAGTGCTCGAGTACGCGATCCTAAATTAGGCCCTGCACTTAGTACGATGTCGGGGGGTAATGAAGGAATGAAGGGCCTCATGCTGACTGCTGCCGTCACTACTAGCGGAGGGGCTTGTCTCATGCAGTTTCCAGAGGATCTGCGAATCTATCCGGATGATGCTTGCTTACATAGCCTTAATCAAATCTTAGCTGCTAAGCAATCGAACGTAGTACAAGTTCAGTATTTATAAATCAACAAAATAACAAAACAACCAAGTCAGCAGTTTACTTCTGCGTGATGCGTTGAAGTGCTTCAATGACTTGGGTAGGTTCTAGTTGGTCAAGACATTCACTATGACTATTGACATGATCATCACATCCTGCCTTACGACAAGGAACACATTCTCCTGGCCCTTGCAAAATTGTGATGTTACCAACCGTTTGAGAACGCGCTTTGAGTTGGTATGGCTGCTCGCCTATAAAGCCATTGGGCCACGGACCAAAGTTACTTGGTGGTGTTGGTCCAAATAAGGCGATGGTTGGGGTATTACAGGCTGCTGCTAAGTGGGTAATGGAAGTATCAACGCCTACATAAGCTAGCGCAGTCCGTATGAGTGTACCTGCCTGTGGAATAGTTAATTGACCGGCAGTATCGATTACATTTTTTCTGGTTGTATCGTCAAGCAAAGAGAGAATGTCTTGATTGAGTTGCAAATCTTGTTTTGCTGGTGATGCACTGAGAACAACTTGCCAACCTTGGGCAACCATCCAAGTAATTAAGGTTTGCCAGTAGGCAAGTGGCCAGCGCTTATAGGCAGTTAATGGACCTGGATGCACTACGACATAGGTCGTCTGTAGCTTACTGGCAATACTGGGGGTGATGGCTTCCCCGTTTGGTGGAGTGACAGAGATGGGCTTGCTAAATAGATCTGCCGTTGTTTTGCAAAATGCTTCAAGTAGGCGAATCTTTTCAGTGATGACATGTTGATGAAAGTAATCCACTGCTACGGTATGCAAGCAGATCGCTTTCTTCCAAGCATTTTGTTTGTCACTTTTACTTTTTTTAGCTCGATCCAGTTCAGTAAGGCCTTGAGGGTGACCGCCAAGCACGCCTACTCTTTTATTAGCTGCTACAGAGCCATAAAAATAGGCGCGATCACTGGGCTGCGTGATGAAGGCTAGATCATAGCGTTGGAAAAGGCGGAAAAATAAAGTAAGGTACTCTCCAAAACTTGGGCGATCTGAAGTTTCAATAATCTTGGCAATATCTTGATTGCCTTTGAGCATATCAAGCTTGCCGCGGTAACCCATAAAATGAAACTCAGCCTCAGGCCAAAGTTCACGGGCTTTAGAAATTAAAGGGGTAGTCACCAAGACGTCACCAATTTGGCGGGTCGCAATGAACAAGACCTTTTTAGGTTTGTAGCTTGAAAATGAGCTCATGACATTGATTTCTGAATTTTATTTGGCTTTAGCCAGAATTTTTTCACGTACCCGCCGGGCATTTTCTGCAGCATTGGACTGATCATTGATAGAGTGATAAAGGTGTAAGACCTCGGTGGACCAAGAGCCAGACTTACGAATCAAACCCATGTTTTGAAGTCTAAAAACAAAATCTGCATCCTCATGCCCCCAGCCTGTCATGGTTTCATCAAAACCACCAATCGCTAATGCATCCACCTTCCAGCATGCCATATTGCAACCCTTAATACGGCGCCATACAAATTTTTTGTAATTTCGCCATGATCCATCACCTAACTTGATAGTCAGCGGCCAGAATTTGTTGATACCGCCGCTAAGGCGATAACGCAGCAGGCTCGCCATGAAACGCTTAAAGTCCCAGCTCGACCAAGAGAGTAGCTCTTTGGTGAGCACCGCATTTAATAAGGCTCTACTGCCTGTAATCAAATACCCTTTTTTTGATAATTTTCTATGCTGACTGACAAAATCAGGCTGCACAATACAGTCGCCATCCAGAAATATTAAATATTCTCCTAAGGCCTGGGCGCTCGCAAGATTTCGGATTAGTGATAGGCGAAAGCCAAGATCCTCATGCCAAACATGCTTGATGGTTAGCTTAGATACACTTTTAAAGGTATCAATAAACTCTTTGGTGTCTGCCCTTGATCCATCATCAGCAATCACCACTTCGAAATCATGATCTGTTTGAGCCTCTAGAGACTGCAATACGAAATTGAGGGCATCAACTCTGTTGTAGGTAGCAACAATAACGCTGATCTTCATTTCTTTTCTTGGCGTTGAAGAAGCCATATTTTCATATATCGATAGTAGCTACCCTCTGCATTAGAAAGCGCTAATGCAAGACCCTCAGAGCCGTCTAAAAATCCAGCTCTGATGAAGTAGGTTCTGAAAAAAGCCCATAAGCCATGCAATATCGCTTTCAGGGGGGTGCTTCTTTTACCTTTTGCAAACGCTTGCTCTGCTGATGCTGTCGAATAGCGATCAATCTTTTGGAGCACTTGAGAGTAATTCATAAAACTAAAATGCAACATCGGGTTTTCTAATTTAGCGACTTGACTATCGGGCAAAAGACGTTCATGCACTAAGTCAGTAGAAAAACGGGCAGTGCCTCTCTTAAATAATCTATCTACATAGTCTGGGTTCCATCCAGAGTGGCGAATAAAGCGGCCACAGTACCAAGACAACCTAGGAATCGCAAAACAATCGATCTGGGCTGGGTGGTTGATAGCAGTCAGAATCTCACTTCTGAGGGCTGGTGTGAGTCGTTCGTCCGCGTCCAGAGAAAGAACCCAGTCACCCGTTGCTAGCTCTAAGGCCCTATTCTTTTGGGGGCCAAAACCCGGCCAATCAGGGGGCTGACTTACCACGGCACCATGTAATTTAGCGATTTCTAGGGTGCGGTCGGTGCTGTTGGTATCTACCACCACAATTTGCTGGGCAATCCCCTCTAGGGATGCCAAACAGTCGGCCAAATTGGCCTCTTCATTGCGGGTAATGAGTATGACAGATAAGGTGGGCATAATTCATTATATGAATGCTCAAGACCGTACCGCCCTAAATCGCTTAATTCAGTACCTCAAACCTCATAAAGGCATGATTATTGGCTCTTTGTTGGCTATGGCTTTGGTTGCTGGTGCTGAAACTTCTATCCCAGCTTTAATGAAGCCCTTACTTGATCAAGGTTTTACTGGTCAGATGGATGGCAAGTTATGGCTAGTACCCGTATTTTTAGTAGGCCTGGCTTTAGTTCGCAGCTCAGCCCAGTTTTTATCTAGCTATTTGCTAACCCGAGTGATTAATGCTGTGCTTCTTAAATTACGTGAGCAAATGTTTCAAACGCTGCTCCATGCGAGTACCACCTTCTTTCAAAAGAACTCGGCATCTAACTTAATTAATGCGGTTGTTTTTGAGGTAAATAATGTACTGTCTATTATGGGTAGCATGCTGATTAGTTTGGTGAGAGATTCACTCACGGTGATCGGTTTAATTAGCTATCTCATTTATTTAAATTGGAAGCTGACCTTAGTAGTGCTGGTTATTTTTCCAATTATTGCTTTTGTGATGAGCAAGATTAATAAGCGCTTGCGCTCGCTTAATCGTCAGCAACAGAGTCTCACCAGTGAACTTGCTTATATCGTTGAAGAATCTGCTGCGGGTTACAAGATTGTGAAGGTGCATGGCGCTGAGGAATATGAAATGCGCCGTTTTATGGAAAAAGCGGAAAACTTACGTCGGTTTGCAATGAAAGCCGCAGTGGCTGGTGGATTAAATCAACCGATTACACAACTGATTGCTTCTATGGCACTGTCGGTTGTGCTAGTCATTGCTTTGATGCAGTCCGCTACAGAAGGCACAACGGTCGGGGGTTTTGCGGCCTTCATCACCGCCATGATGTTGGTAATTTCACCGATCAAGCACTTGGCAGATATTAATCAGCCCTTACAGCGCGGACTAACTGCTGCAGAAATGATTTTTGCTTTAATGGATCAACCCTTTGAAGAAGATGAACCGCGTAAATCAAATATGAAATCCCTCGATAAAGCCAAGGGTGGAATACGATTTGAGGAGGTGGGCTTCTCCTATCAACAAGAAGAGGGTCGTAAAGACGCCCTAAGTAGTGTGAATTTGAATATTCAACCGGGCGAGGTAGTGGCCTTTGTGGGGCCTTCTGGTGGTGGTAAGTCAACCTTGGTTAATTTACTACCTCGGTTCTTTAAGCCCACGAGCGGCCATATTTTCTTAGATGATGTGCCGCTTGAGGATATTGTTTTATCGGATGTGCGTAAGCAAATTGCTTTTGTGAGTCAAGATGTCATTTTATTTAATGACAGCATTGCAGCAAACGTAGCCTATGGGGCAGTGGGTGCCGAGGGCGTTGATCGTGGGCGTGTAATGGAGTCTTTAGAGGCGGCTAATTTAACTGCACTTATGAAAGAACTTCCAGAGGGTATTGATACCCACATTGGAGATAACGGCAATCGCCTGTCAGGTGGGCAGCGTCAACGTTTAGCTATCGCTCGAGCAATTTATAAAGACGCACCTATTTTAATTTTGGATGAGGCAACCTCTGCCTTGGATTCTGAATCAGAGCGTCAGGTGCAAGATGCGCTGGAACGATTGATGGCTGGTAGAACTACTTTAGTGATTGCGCATCGCTTATCAACGATTGAGCATGCTGACAGAATCGTAGTACTAGAGCATGGTCACGTGATTGAGAATGGCTCCCATGCTGATCTTATTAAGAAGGATGGTTTATATGCCAACTTACATAGGATTCAGTTTGCAAACGCTTAATGTGACCTAGTATTTTTGATCCAAAGCCATGAGCTGCTACATATTTCCGCTAAACCTCTTTTTGCTTTCCACCCCAGAAGACTCTGAGCCTTATCTGCTTTAGCATAATATTCAGGAAGGTCACCTAGGCGTCGACCTACAATTTGATAAGGAATGTTTTGCCCACTAGCCGCTTCAAAATGGTGAAGTAACTCTAGAACACTATAGCTATCGCCACTCCCTAAATTAAAGGCATGACAACCTGCGTGGCTATTTAACCAGTTGAGACTTGCTAAATGACCTTCAGCCAAGTCGACGACATGAATATAGTCGCGCTTACCAGTACCATCGGGTGTGTCATAGTCATCACCAAAAATATTTAAAGATGACAATTTTCCAGTAACTACTTGGCCAATCACGGGCATTAAATTGTTAGGAATACCATTAGGATCCTCTCCAATCAGGCCAGATTCATGAGCGCCGACAGGATTAAAGTATCTGAGGCAGGCAATCTTCCAGGCAGCATCGCTTACAGCTAAATCTTGAAGCATTTCTTCTATATGCAGTTTATTCTGACCGTAGGGATTGGTGGGAGAAGTAGGGTGATCTTCATCGTAAGGAAGATATACGGGGTCGCCATAGACAGTTGCGCTGCTACTGAAGACCAAGGTTTTGATATTGGAAGCTTGCATTGCCTGAATTAGACTAATACTACCTTGTACATTATTGGCGTAGTAATCAATGGGATTTTTAGATGACTCACCAACAGCCTTCAATCCCGCTAAATGAATCACTGCATCAATATTTTCATCTTGCAATACTTGAGTCAGCTTTTTAGTGTCACGAATATCTGCATGAGTGAAAGCTATATCTTTAGATGTGATTTTTTTAATTCGAGCTAGAGTCTCGATATTACTATTGCAAAGATTATCGTAAATATGAACCTGATGACCAGCAGTTGCGAGCAATGTAGCCGTATGACTACCTATATAACCCATTCCACCTGTTAATAGAATATTCAAAAATGCCTCCTATTAGTAATTAGCTTAAAACAATATCGTATTGCTCTTGGCGGAAGCTACCCTCTGCTTGGAGCTTAATGGGCTTGTTAATAAAGTCACCAAGCTGAGCCAAGAATTGATTCTCTTCCTCTAAAAAGAGATCAATCACATCTGGTGCGGCCACAATTCTAAATTCTCGTGGATTAAATTGGCGATGTTCCCGCACAATTTCGCGAAGGATTTCATAGCAAATGGTTTGTGGCGTTTTAATCTCACCTTTGCCTTGGCAGGTAGCACAGGGCTCACAGGTGATATGGGCAAGTGACTCTCGTGTGCGCTTACGCGTCATCTCGACTAATCCTAAAGATGAAAATCCACTGACTGAGGTGCGGGCATGATCACGCTCTAAATTCCGATTCAACTCGTTCAATACAAACTCTTGATGATCTTTTCCAATCATATCAATGAAGTCAATAATGATGATTCCACCTAAATTACGTAAACGCAATTGACGTGCCAGCGCGTGGGCAGCCTCTAAATTCGTTTTATAAACGGTGTCATCTAAATTTCGGGCGCCAACATAGCTGCCAGTATTGACATCGATGGTCGTCATTGACTCAGTTTGATCAATCATGAGGTAGCCACCGGATTTGAGATCCACTCTTCTCCCAAGTGCTTTATTAATTTCAGTATCCACATCAAATAAATCAAATAGGGCACGCTCACCACGATGCAATGTCAGTTTGTTTAAAAGATTGGGCATATACAAAGCAGCAAATCCTTTGAGCTTTTCAAAGTTTTCGGCAGAATCCACTCGAATTTGGCTTGTGGTTTCGCTGGCAACGTCGCGCAGTACTCGCTCAGCTAGGCTGAGGTCTTGATACAACAAGCTTGGAGCAGCACTGTGATTGACTGCCTCCCGAATCTTCTCCCAAGTAGTGCGTAGGTAGTGCAAATCATGCTTTAACTCGGTATCACTGGCATCTTGAGCGCTCGTGCGCACAATAATTCCACCTTGTTCATCTGTAGGCATGAGTCCTGCAAGTCGCGCTTTGATAGCTTCTCGCTCTTCTGGCTGGTCAATTCTTTGGGATACGCCAATATATTTTTCAGAGGCGGGGTCAGAGCCTGCTGGTGGCAAATAGACTAAATTACGCCCAGCAATACTTAGTTGCGTAGTGAGGCGGGCACCTTTGGTACCCAATGGATCTTTGAGGACTTGTACTAATACATTCTGCCCCTCAAAGAGCAACTTTTCTATTTGGGCTTGTGGATTGTTCTGTGCCATGTCAGCTACATGCATAAAAGCAGTACGCTCCAGACCAATTTCAATAAAAGCAGATTGCATACCCGGTAGTACCCGGGCTACTTTTGCTAAATAGATATTGCCCACAATGCCACGTTGGCGAGTGCGCTCAATCTGCAGCTCTTGAACCGCACCATGTTGAATGAGCGCTACCCGGGTTTCTTGGGGGGTAATGTTAATGAGAATTTCTTCATTCATATGCGAGTGGCTTTAGTGACTTTGGCAAAATCTAACAATTGCTGAACTTCAAAGAGCGGTAGTCCCATAATACCGCTATAGCTACCTTTGATTGAGGGAATAAAAGCACCTCCAAGCCCCTGAATTCCATAGGCACCAGCCTTTCCAAAAGGTTCGCCACTAGCGATATAGGCCTGAATGTGCTCTTTGGATAGGCGGGCAAATTGCACTTCAGATACCTGCACTAGATATAGTGGCTGGCTATCAGGGTCTATTGTCAATGCAACCGCGGTAAGCACTTCATGTGTCTTATCGCTCAACATACTTAAGATACGTGCTGCATCTTGTGCATCGCTTGGTTTACCAAGGATTTCTCCATCTGGGCTACCAGGCAAGCTGACTGTCGTATCGGCACATAAAATTGGCGCCCATGGTTTATCACTCTGATGCCAGCGTTCCAATGCCACAGCACTTTTGGCAAGCACTACACGCTCAACATAGTCACGTGCCTTTTCGTGGAAGAGGGGGATTTCAATGCTTTCGGTATCTTCACCTGCTTGTGCCGTCAGCATTTCAAAGCGAACCCCTATTTGCTTAAGTAGCTCTTGGCGTCTTGGGCTTTGTGATGCAAGATAAACATAGCTGAACATAAAAACGGACTTACTCGCGATGATATGGATGGCCTTGCAGAATAGTCCATGCACGGTAGAGTTGCTCTACCAATAAGACTCTTGCCATGGCATGCGGTAGCGTTAAGCTCGATAGGCGCCACATAGCGTGCGCATTATCTTTCAAGCTGGCATCTAATCCATCGGCGCCACCAATCAAAAAGGTGATGTCAAAGCCCTCCTGGCGCCAGCTTGCTAGTTGAGTTGCAAGATTTTGGGTGCTTTGATCTTTGCCACGTTCGTCAAGTGCAATGACCCGTGAACCCTTTGGAATCGCAGCCGCTATTTTGGTAGCTTCCTTAGCCGGAGTGAGATCGGGCTTAATCTCTTTTATATCAATACTGCAATCAGCTGGCATGCGTTTTACATAGTCCTGAGTAGCAGTAGCAACCCAGTCTGGCATTTTGTGGCCAACTGAAACGATGGTTAAACGCATTTTTTAGTGACTACGCTTCGTCGTCCTCAGACTCACTAGCTTTGACAAGACCTTTATCCGCCGCCAATTTCACGCGTACAGGTTTTGCGCCCCACATACCTTCTAGCTGATAGTAGGCGCGTAATGCCGGTTGCAAAATATGTACCACGATATCGCCACAATCTACCAATACCCATTCACCGGTCTCGAGGCCTTCAACGGAGATAACTTCACCACCTTTGGCATTGACCTCTTCTTTAACAGACATGGCCAATGAGCGCGTTTGCCGATTGCTTGAGCCTGTGGCAATGATGACGCGATCAAATAAATCAGTCAGTTTCGTAGTGTCATATACACGAATATCTTGTGCTTTTACGTCTTCTAGTGCGTCAATGACGACCCGTTGTAATTTTGTTAAGTCCATATTTTCTTTAATATTTATTCTTTAATGTTTTCTAAGATATCTGATGTTAGGGTGATCTTAGCTCGATTGTTTGTATAAGCCTAGTGTTGTAATACGCTCTAAAGTACGAGCGGGAATATGTTCAGGTGTGATGAGACTCCGATCAGCACGGTTGAGTTGATTTCGCAGATGGGTGGATGATAGGTCGACTGCAAGACTGTCATCTATGTAAATGCGGCCAAATCGGCTATTTTCAAGGGTCTCTGGGTCGATACATAGATGTTGATTGAGAAATTCAGTCAATTCAGGTTGAATCTCCGTGCCCATCGGATGATTTGGCCTGCTGGCTACAGCCAAATTGACGTAATTGAGTAAGTGCTTCCAGGAGTTCCAGGTGGGAAGCTGATTGAAGGCGTCGGCCCCCATAAGCCATATTAAGCTTGCATCCATCCCCCAATGCGCTCTAAGTGCTTTGGCAGTATCAATGGCATAGCTCGGACCAGAACGTTCTATTTCTATTCGATCAACCGTAATAGCGGTATTTATCTTTGAATGAATAAAGGCCTGCGCTAAATCTAGCCCTGCAGCTTGGGTGAGTTGAAGACGTATATTTGCCGGAGTAATATCCACCCCTTTTTGCCAGGGCTCACCACTGGGTATGAGTAGTAATTGATCGAGATGCAGTAATTTTGAAAAATGCGTAGCAAGCTTGATATGCCCTAAATGTGGTGGATCAAAGGTGCCACCAAGAATACCGATTTTTTGTGATGCGTTTTGAGCTTGAACAGCCATTTAGACTAACCAGTCTCGTGGCTTGAGGTAGTAGTCATACAACTTCGCTTCAGGCGTACCTGGCTTGGGTTGCCAGTTGTACCACCACTGCACTACCGGCGGCATTGACATGAGAATGGATTCAGTGCGACCACCTGAATGCAAACCAAAGATAGTGCCACGATCAAATAGCAAATTGTATTCAACATAGCGACCGCGACGATATTCCTGAAATGCTTTTTCTTCAGGTGTAAAGCTATCTTGGTGGCGACGCTCCACAATCGGTATATAAGCCTTGATAAAGGCATCACCTACAGCACGTGTCATCGCAAAGCTTTGTTCAAAGCCTAGGCTATTAAAGTCATCAAAGAAAACACCGCCAATGCCACGAGGTTCGTCACGGTGTTTTAAATAAAAATATTCATCACACCATTTTTTAAAGCGCGGATAGAGCTCTGTACCAAAGGGATCTAGAGCATCCTTCGCGCTTTGATGAAAATGCCTGCAATCCTCATCGACACCATAGTAAGGGGTGAGATCAAAGCCGCCACCAAACCACCAGACGGGATCTTTATCTGGGGCTTGTGCAATAAAACAGCGCACATTCATATGAGTTGTGGGTACTTTAGGATTGTGAGGATGAAATACTAAGGAAACCCCCATCGCTTCAAAACTGCGTCCGGCAAGTTCGGGGCGATGGTGTGAGGCGGAGGGTGGCATTTGATCGCCACGGACGTGAGAGAAGCCTACGCCCCCCTTCTCTAAAATATTGCCCTGATCAAGAGTGCAGGTACGGCCATAACCCTTCAGCTTGCTATCCTCAGGCTTGTCCCAGGCATCCACAGAAAATGTTTTGCCATCTATGGCACTCATTGCAGTCGTAATCCGATCTTGCAAGCCTAAAAAATAGGTCTTGAGAGCAGCAATATCAATGTGCGTGTGCTGGGTAGATTCGTTAGATTGAGGGGATGACAAGGATGGCGACCTTTAAGTGTGAGATGTTTATATTAATTATTTCAGAGCGCGATAGCCAATATCCTGGCGATACTGCATGCCATCAAATTGAATCTGAGAAATAGCCTCGTAGGCTTTTTGTTGTGCGCCGCGAACAGTATCAGATAGTCCAACAACACAGAGGACTCGACCACCTGAGGTGAGCAGCTGACCATCCTTGAATATGGTCCCAGCATGAAACGTGAGTTGATTATCTGTGTCTGCCGGAATACCAGTAATGACATCGCCACTGCGAGGGCTATCTGGATACAGATGGGCTGCTAGCACTACGCCTAAGGCAGTGCGACGGTCCCAATCTAACTCCACTTCATCAAGCTTGCCATCCACTGCATGATCGAGAGCGTTCACAAGATCACTACGCAGGCGCGCCATAATTGGCTGGGTTTCTGGATCACCCATGCGGCAATTAAACTCCAATGTCTTGATGTTTCCATCTGGTGCGATCATTAAGCCGGCATATAAGAAACCAGTGTAGGGAATACCATCTGCCGCCATACCTTTGACAGTGGGCATGATCACTTCGCGTAATGCCCGCGCATGAATTTCTGGAGTAACAACTGGCGCTGGAGAATAAGCGCCCATACCACCCGTATTGGGCCCTTGGTCGGCATCTAATAAACGCTTATGGTCTTGGCTAGTAGCTAAAGCCAATACATTTTTGCCATCTACTAAAACAATAAAACTGGCTTCTTCGCCAATAATAAATTCTTCGATAACGACCCGTGCGCCAGCATTACCAAATTTATTGTCTGCCAGCATCATGTCTACTGCCGCATGCGCTTCATGTAGATCCATAGCGACGACTACCCCTTTCCCAGCGGCCAAGCCATCGGCTTTAATCACAATAGGGGCACCTTGAGCATCGATATAGGCATGTGCTTCTAAGGCACTAGAGAAGGTTTGATAATCTGCCGTTGGGATGCCATGACGTTTCATAAACGCCTTAGAGAAATCTTTTGAAGACTCTAATTGGGCGGCTAGCTGAGTAGGCCCAAAAATACGCAAGCCATTTATACGAAAAACATCCACAATGCCCGCAGCGAGTGGGGCTTCGGGCCCCACAACCGTCAGGTGAATCTTTTCGCGCTTCGCAAAGTCCGCAAGCTCTTGAAGATCGGAGATGGGAAGATTTTGAATGTTGGCCGTTGTTTGCTTAGCTGTAGCAGTGCCACCATTGCCTGGTGCTACAAATACGGTTTGTACATCGGGGGATTGCGCTAGTTTCCATGCGAGAGCATGCTCACGTCCGCCAGATCCAATTAAAAGAATTTTCATGTAGGGCTATTAAAAGGTGAAGGAAATTTAGTAAATGAAGTCAATGCGTACTTATAGTGCAGCATTAGTAAATACTTCTTGTACATCATCTAAGTTTTCAAGCGCATCTAACAATTTTTGCATGTTTTCAGCATGATCACCTTCAAGGGCAGTTTCATTTTCTGGGCGCATAGTAACGGTAGCAAGCTCAGCCTTTAAGTCTGCCTTGCTCAAGGCATCTTGTATCTTAGAAAAATCAGGTACCGGAGTTAACACCTCAATCGAGCCATCCTCATGGGTGATGACATCTTCTGCACCAGCATCTAAGGCTAGTTCCATGAGTTGGTCTTCATTGGTGCCTGGCGCAAATAACATTTGACCGCAATGTTTAAACATAAACGCCACAGAACCTTCAGCACCCATATTGCCACCATTTTTGGCAAAGGCATGACGCACCTCTGCAACAGTGCGAGTGCGGTTGTCAGTTAAGCAGTCAACAATAATTGCTGCCCCGTTCATGCCGTAACCCTCGTAGCGAATTTCTTCGTAATTGACACCCTCAAGCGAACCAGTACCTCGTTGAATTGCCCGCTGAACGTTATCGTTCGGCATATTTGAATCTTTAGCCTTATCAATCGCGAGACGCAAACGGGGATTGGTGGCAATATCTCCGCCGCCTAATTTGGCGGCAACAGTGATTTCTTTAATGAGTTTGGTCCAAATCTTTCCGCGCTTTTCGTCTTGACGTCCTTTGCGGTGTTGAATATTGGCCCATTTCGAATGGCCGGCCATACGGGTAAGTCCTTTTGAATAATTTGGCTTGAAGTCCACATTTTAAGGGCTTCTCTGTTCAATAACGGCCTTCACCACACTTTTTTGTTACACTCTGACTTCGAAGTTTGCTTCAATGCAGTTTTTCCTCTGCAAACACCTGCCCCGGTGATGGAATTGGTAGACGTGCCGGACTCAAAATCCGGTGCCGCAAGGCGTGGCGGTTCAAGTCCGCCCCGGGGCACCACCCCCCTTCATACTATTTGCAAGCATTTACCAACTGGGTGCTTCGACAGCTTTTGCTATGATTGTTGCCATTAAAAGCTGTTAGCAAGCACAAAAAGTAAACCAAACGAGATCAAATAATGAAAAAAGTAGGATTAATTGGCCTAGGTGCAATGGGTTCCGGGATGGCTGCATCCCTCCGAAGGGCAGGTTTTGATCTATACGTATTTGATGTGCGTTTGGAGCATGCTCGTCAGTTTTGTGTAGCTGGTGGTACGGCCTGTGAATCTATAAGAGAGCTTGGTTCAATCTGTGATGTAGTTATCTCAGTCGTTGTGAATGCTGCTCAGACCGAAGAGGTATTGTTTGGTTCTCCAACCAGTCCTGGCTTGATAGATTCGCTAAAGCCTCAAAGTGTTTTCGTGATGTGCTCTACCGTTGACCCCAATATTTCGATTGAATTTGAGTCCCGCCTCGCTGAAAAAGATATTCTTTATGTAGACGCTCCTATATCTGGCGGAGCAGCTAAAGCCGCCTCTGGTGAGATGACAATGATGACTTCGGCTTGTGCTGCTGCATATGAGCGGGTTAATCCCATTCTGGATTCGATATCAGGCACTGTTTATCGTTTGGGTGATAAGGCGGGCATCGGTAGCAAGGTCAAGGTCATTAATCAGCTTCTTGCTGGAGTCCACATTGCAGCTGCTGCGGAAGCAATGGCGCTTGGTTTGAGGGAGGGTGTGGATGCAAGCGCGCTTTACGAGGTCATTACCCATAGTGCCGGTAATAGTTGGATGTTTGAGAACCGAATGGCACATGTACTTGCCGCTAATTACGAGCCTTTATCAGCAGTAGACATATTCGTTAAGGACTTGGGGATAGTTCTAGATATGGCTCGTGCAAGTAAATTCCCGTTGCCTCTTTCATCTACTGCGCATCAAATGTTTATGCAAGCATCTACCGCTGGTTTTGCCAAGGAAGACGACAGCGCTGTAATTAAAATTTTCCCGGGTATCGAATTGCCGAAAGCTGCAAAGTGAGTATTCTTTTGGGTTGCATTGCGGATGACTTTACAGGCGCCACCGATCTGGCGAATAACCTGGTTCGCAATGGAATGCGCGTTGCTCAAACAATAGGTATTCCGCAACACCCCTTTAATACCGAGTTAGATGCAGTAGTGGTAGCGCTCAAGTCCAGAAACCTTGAACCTGAGGATGCAGTAGCTCAGTCATTGGAAGCGTTGGAGTACCTTCTTGATCAAGGAGCACAGCAGATCTTCTTTAAGTACTGTTCTACATTTGACAGCACCCCTAGAGGAAATATTGGTCCTGTAACGGAGGCGCTGATGGCAGCCTTGGGGGTAGACTTTACTATTGCGACTCCAGCCTTTCCAGATAATGGGCGGTGTGTATATAAAGGTTATTTATTTGTTGGTGATCAGCTGTTAAGTGAATCTGGGATGCGTGACCACCCCTTAACTCCGATGACTGATGCCAATTTAGTTAGGGTTATGCAGGTTCAATGTCAACATCATGTAGGATTAATTGAGTATCAAGACATTCTTGCTGGTACCGATGCAATCTCTTCTAAGATTGCCCACTTAAAAGCATCCAACATCAAAATTGCGATTGTTGATGCTGTAACTAATGATGACTTGTATCGGATTGCACCCGCATTAAAAGACCACCCTTTGATTACTGGGGGCTCTGGCATTGCAATTGGACTTCCTGCTAACTTTGGTTTGCATCCGCATCCGGCATCCAGCAAACTTCCGCCCGCTAAGGGATTTCAAGCAATTGTCTCGGGTAGTTGTTCTCAGGCCACCAATCTCCAGGTTGAAAGCTTTAAAAGTTTGGGTGGTGCAGCATATGTTGTGAATCCACTTGAATTAAGTGAGGAATCTGAAGAGCAATTACTGGAAGAGATCTTGATGTGGGCAAAACCCCAACTCTTGCTTGGCCCCGTTTTGGTTTACTCATCAGCAAGTCCTGAGCAAGTTAAGGAAGTGCAATCACAGCTTGGAGTTCAGGCTGCTGGTAGCGCTATAGAAAACCTTTTAGGATTAGTCGCCAAAGGTCTCATTACCCTTGGAGTTGGTCAGCTATTGGTTGCTGGCGGAGAAACTTCTGGCGCATGTGTGAAGGCTTTGGGTATCGATCAAATGCAGATCGGTCAGCAAATTGACCCAGGTGTACCCTGGTGTTACGCTTTGGTTCAGGGTAGGCCTCTACATCTTGCTTTAAAGTCTGGAAATTTTGGAGCGCCTGATTTTTTCACAAATGCTTTCTCAAAACTGTGAGAAGAATGATGATTGAGCAATTAGCAAGAGAAGAGATTTGTAGGGTTGGAAAAAGTTTGTTTGATCGCTCCTACGTTCATGCAACTGCAGGTAATATTAGCGTTCGTATTAAGGATGGTTTTTTAATTACTCCCACAGATGCCTGCCTGGGATTCCTTGACCCCGATCGATTGGCTAAGATTGATATTCATGGGCGGCAGCTCAGCGGTGACAAGGCCAGCAAGACAATGGCTTTGCATGCTGCCATTTACAGCAAAGCAAGCCAATTTGATCCAGATACATCTTGCATTATTCATACGCATAGTTCGCACTGTGTCACTTTGACGCTGGAGCCCAATGATGCAAAAAGAGATGAGATTTTTCCCGAGCTATTGCCCGCAATCACACCATATTTTGTAATGAAGGTAGGACATGTACCTACTATTCCTTACGCTAGTCCTGGTTCTGTAAAAACGATTGAATTCATAGAGAGGGCAATTGAGATGTATGGGGTGGCTGGAACGCCTCTGCGTGCTTGTATGCTGTCACGCTTAGGGCCATATGCATGGAATAATTCACCTAGCTCAGCAATGGCTACTTTGGAAGAGTTGGAAGAAACAGCAAAAATTTTTTATCTCAAAAATGCCCCGATAAAGCCTCTCACCGATGTTCAGTTAAATGAATTACGGACTGCATTTGCAGTCCGCTGGTAATTGCTGAATGTTGATTAAATTAATCTAGTTCAATTTTGGCGTAATCAACCACCTTTTTCCACCTTAGTGCATCGGCCTTAATAAATTCAGCCGACTTGCTTGCATTCATAAAATCTACTGTAGCCCCAAGCCTGGAGAGTGACTCAGCCACGTTCTTTTGAGATACGGTCTTTTGAATACTATTTTGTAATTTCATAGCAATGTCTGGCGGCAAGCCTTTGGGTGCAGCAATTCCAAAGTAGGCTGACACCTGAAAGTTAGGAAAGCCTGCTTCCTGCATTGTTGGAACTTGGGGGAGCGCAGGATTTCTAGTAGTGCTAGTCACAGCAAGTGCCTTCAATTTCCCACTCTTAATTAAGCCAAGCGCTGGCGGGAGATTATCAAACATAAAGTCGATATCTTTAGATACTAGTGCTACGTTTGCTAGGGATGAGCCTCTATAGGGAATATGAACTACATAGATTTCGGCCTGACTTTTTAGCATCTCGGCGCTCAAGTTGAGTGAGGTGCCGTTCCCATTGGAGCCATAGTTCATCTTACCCGGGGACTCTTTTGCACGCTTTACTAGCTCGGCTACTGAATTAATCCCGGAGTCAGGGTTAACTAAAAGTACATTGGGTAGCTGTCCAAAAATAGCAATTGGCTCAATGCTGCTGGGACTGTAAGGAAGAGTCTTGTAAATTGCAGGACTGATTGAAAGTGGTGGAGAGGCCATTAGAAGTGTATATCCGTCTGGATTTGCTTTTGCAACCTCAGCGGCGCCCAGATTACCTCCTGCTCCGGGTTTGTTTTCTACAACAATAGCTTGCCCAAGATCGGTAGAAAGTGCGGGGGTAATGAGGCGGGCAACGTTATCAATTAGTCCGCCTGGTGGAAATGGTACAACAAGCTTAATAGGCTTATTTGGGTAAGCGGTCTGTGCAAAGCCAAAGCCTGAGCTGGCCAACATCAGAAGAACTGCACATTTTTTTAATATTGATATCAGATAATTTTTCATAAAAAACTCAATTGTTTGTTGAAAAAAGTACATAAACTAACTTAGCAAAGATTAGCACAAACTAGTCTGCTTGCTCAGTGACTTAGATTTTATAAGTAGGCGTTTGTGATCTTGGCTGGTCGCTAAGGCTAAAACATGCTTACCGTCCACTAGCACGATAAGCTTCAATTCATTTCTCCACTGCAAACACCTGCCCCGGTGATGGAATTGGTAGACGTGCCGGACTCAAAATCCGGTGCCGCAAGGCGTGGCGGTTCAAGTCCGCCCCGGGGCACCATCTTCCCTATAGTTAATTATCTCTTAGCCTTCAATACCGTTGCCTAGTATTTCTGTGGACGGCTACACTCTTTTTATTGTTTTCTTTAATTGGGCGGGGTGAGTTGAGTATTTATTGGATTTCTCTTTTTCTAGCTGGCCTGTGTGAGATGGGCTGGGCCGTTGGCTTGAAAATAGCCGATCTTCCCAATCTGAAATTCACTGGAATTGTGATCGCTGTACTCAGTATGAGCTTGAGTGGGTTCTTACTTTGGTACTCACTAAAAGAAATTCCGATTGGTACAGCCTATGCTATCTGGACATCCATCGGTGCTGTCGGCACTTTTGTGATCGGGGTTCTCATATTCGGTGATCCGAATATTCCGCTGAGATGGCTCGGAATTGCTTGCATTCTCTTGGGCGTCGTACTCTTGAAAATTAGCTCTTGAGATGATGGGTTAAATTTCGTAAGTATCAGAGTTGTTACTCATGGCTTGTTCGACAATTTTCTTAGTCAGCGTAGGTGAGAACAGTTCAATAAAGGTGTAAACAAAAGAACGTAAATAAGCACCTTGTTTTACGCCTAGGTGTGTCACATTGTTACCAAATAGGTGCCCCACTGGAATCACGCGCAAATTACGATCCCTGTCGGCGTCATAAGCTAAGCCGGCCACAATTCCAACACCCATACCGGTTTCTACATAGGTTTTAATGACATCGGCATCAATGGCTTCCAAAATAATATCTGGGCTTAAGTTGCGCTGTGCAAAAGCAGCATCAATTTTGCTACGACCAGCGAAGGCCTTGTCATAAGTGATCAGCGGGTATTTGGCGAGTTCTTCAAGCGAAATAGCCGCTTGATTAAGTAGGGGATGACTCAGTGGAATCATCACTACGTGCTGCCATTGATAGCCAGGTAGAGCTAAGACACCAGGGGTATTGGCAATTCCCTCAGTCGCAATCGCAATGTCTGCACGATCATGAATGAGGAGCTCAGCGATTTGGCCTGGGTTTCCTTGCTGAATACTCACGCGTACTTTAGGAAAACGTTTGGTAAATTCTGTAAGGACTTTTGGGAGCGCATATCGCGCTTGTGTATGGGTGGTAGCAATCACAAAATTACCTTGATCTTGATTAGCAAAATCTTTGCCCACGCGCCGCAGGGTTTCTACTTCATCCAAAATACGCTCAATTGATGCAAGAATGCGTTTACCAGGCTCGGTCAGAGAGCGGATGCGCTTTCCATGACGACGAAAGATCTCTACCCCCAGCTCATCTTCAAGCTCAATAATGGCTTTTGAAACTCCGGGCTGAGAGGTAAAAAGGGCTTTAGCAGCGCTTGTCAGATTAAAGTTCTGTCTGACTGCTTCACGGACAAACCGAAATTGATGCAAGTTCATATACATTCCATTCTTTATATCGCTAAAGATATATAAATAAAATTTTATATGATTTTTTGGTATTAAGCTTTAGATACCCAGCGCAGTCCAACAATAGCCAAGATAAAGTAAGTCATTGGCGGAATCAGGGCTGTTAGTAAGGTAGGCCATGAACCTAGCAATCCTACATTTGAGAAAAGCGAATTGAAGAGCTGAAAGCTCATACCTAGCATAATTCCGCCAAAAACTTTGATGCCAACGCTGCCTGCCCGCACTTTTAGATAAGCAAAGGGAAGGGCTAAGGTGAGCATCACAAAAATAGTGAAGGGGTAAATGACTTTCTTCCAAAAGGCGATGGAGTGCCTTTGAGTATCTTGTTTGTTGCCTTGAAGATGAGTGATAAAACGACCCAAACTAAAGATTGACATCTTTTCAGGGCTTACTAAGAGGACGCCTAAAATCTGTGGCGTCACTTCGGAGTTAAGGCTGATGCTTGGATATTGCAAGGTGTTTGCTGAATACACGGGATTGAGTGGATCGGATTGTTTTGTTTCTTTAAAGCGTGTTTCTGTCACCTCATCCAAAATCCAGGTGCCGCTGCGATCAAATCGCCCCGATACAGCGCTGCGAATAGAGAGCAGCCGATAGGCATCATCAAACTCATACATCCGAATACTTTTGATTTCATTATCCTGCTCAATTTTGCCAACGTTGACATAGCGCACTCCAGGTCGAATGGGGCCACTACCATCTTCATCGCGTAATCGATCTTTGACCCATATACCTGTTTTAAATTGAGAGCTAAATGATGAGCCTAATGCCTTCATGCGAATTTTTTCAGACAGGCTTTCTGTATAGGGCCCTAACCATTCACTCATGATGAGAGTGAGGACAATCAGGGGTAAGGAAATTTTTGCTAAGGTTGTCAAGGCTCTCCGGATGTCTAGCCCCGCAATTCTTAAAATAGTAAATTCTGATTGACTCGCTAACATCGCAAAAACATAAATACTGCCAATTAATCCAGCAATCGGAATAATCTCCGAAATCCGACTAGGCGCCTTTAGCAAGACATGAAGAAATGCTAGAGGCAGAGTGTATTGACCCTTAACGGATCCAAGCTCACTAAGCGTATCGAAAAATAAAAATAGTGCTACCAATGCAAACAAAATGAAACCAAAGGCAGCATAGATTTGCTTGGCTAAATAGCGCTCATAAATAAAAGGAAAAAAGAATTTCATTTACTTGAGAGGAAGGCGGGAAGTTGACGGCGCCACCACTTTAGTGATGGATTGATACGGTTACGAATCAACACAAGAGCAATGAAAAACGCAATTGTATGTATGGGCCAAGCTCCCATGAAGACATCAACCTTGCCTTGAGCAACAAAATTTTGCGTAAGATTGAGTAAGTTACTGTAAATGAGATAAATGAGTACTGCATAGAACATAGCAGTGTAGTTACCAAGCCTTGGATTGACATAGGCTAGAGGAATAGCAATGAGCACCAGCCCCAAGGCCATGAAAGGTAGACCAATACGCCAGAGTAGCTCTCCACGGTTAGCATTTTGCGACCCTGGATTAGTGTCATTAATCAGCTCAAATACAGATTTCTCACGATCACGCGGTACCGGATCTAAGATCGTCTTTCTTTGTATCTTGGTCTGATACTCATCAAATTCTAAAATACGAAAATCAGCTTGGCTTGGAAGCCCCTCGTATCGACGGCCATTGTTGAGCACAATTGTTTTTTCACCGCCTGCTTCGTTTTTTATGAATCCAGTGGACGCTACTGCAACACTGAGCCGACCATTTTTAGTTTCTGCGGCAAAGATATTTTTGACCTCACCTTTGTCAATATCCAGCTCTTCAATGAAGAAGACGCGCTCAGCTTTGGCAGCCTCTTTAAATTGACCCGCTGCTACCATCGAAACGTCACTACGTTGCTGAAACCGTTGGCTGATAAGGGTGGATTCTCGATTAGCCCATGGCCATACGAATAAAGCCAATAAAGCAATGATGACAATGAGGGGGGTCGCAAAATACAGGATGGGGCGAATCAAGCTGGCAATACTAAGCCCGCTCGCAAACCACACGATCATTTCAGAATCCTTGTACCAGCGTACCAGCACAATCAGGATGGATACAAATAGGGAGACAGTTAATAGGACTCCCATATAACCTAGGGTAGCTAAGGCGATCAATACCAATGCATCTTCTGGATTGACAGCCCCGTTAGCAGCAAATCCCAGAATGCGGATCACGAGGGTGGTAATCATGATCGTGACTAAGACCAAAAATACCCCGCCAGTTGTAAAACTGAGCTCGCGGCGAAGGGCTTGCTTGAAAATCATGGATAGGTATTCGGTTTGGCTTATATTAGTTCACTCAAGATGTGAACCTTCATGTCGGAGGATAATGGATAAATACCTATTTTTCCCTTTGAATTGACTTAAAAATACCGCAAGAGATCATGACTATTCAATTTACCAGTAAGATTTTCGCCCAAGCAGACACTAATAACCCTAAGCAACTGAAATCAAGCTTGGTGACGATGCTCTCCCAGGGCTCAGATTGTTTAATTTTGGCCTACTCCAAAGCGGATTTCGATGCTTTAGGAGCTGGCAAAGCAAAATCTGGCCTTTTGATCGAATTAGATCGATTACTGGGTGGCGCAGTCAGTCATGCAAATCTTCTTGGGGATCTAGATGCACAAGCGGCATCGGTTTGTTTATTGCGTGCTGAAAAGTCTTGGGCTGCAGCTGGGGTTAAGAGCAAACGGATATTGTTGGTGTCTTTGGGCGATATCTCTACCGCCAGCGCCCGTAGCTTGACGGCCTATTCAAAAATTGCGCGTGCAGCCTTAAAGCAACTGACTGGTGGGTCTATTCAAAATGCGCTCTGGTTTATTCCTAGTTTTGCGCTAGGTCATCGTGCTGATTGGATTGCAGAAGAAGTACGTTTGACTATTCAATATGCGGGTGACCAAGCCTATCGTTTTGGAGTGCGCCAACCCGCAATGAAATTTAAAGCGAAAGACAAGGCAGATGTTTTTAATCAGCTGATCTTTGCTGGCAATGATGCCTGTGCTAAGGAGCTCAAGGCGGCAGTTGCTGAAGGTGCTGCGATGGTAGAGGGAATGCATTTCGCTAAAGATTTGGGTAATTTACCGCCAAATATTTGCACGCCGACCTATTTGGGTAAAGCAGCACAGGGCTTGAGCAAAAAAACAGATTTAAAAGTGGAAGTACTGGGCCGTAAGCAGATAGAAGCTTTGGGCATGGGTTCTTTTTTAGCGGTAGCTCAGGGTTCAGAAACGCCTCCTCAATTTATTGTGATGCGGCATCAAGGTGGCAAGGCGGGAGAAGCGCCTATCGTACTAGTTGGTAAAGGCATCACCTTCGATACAGGCGGCATCTCCTTAAAGCCAGGCGAGGCAATGGATGAGATGAAGTATGACATGTGTGGCGCTGCGTCTGTTATCGGCACCATGTACGCAACGGCTTTGATGAAGTTAAAAAAGAATGTCATTGCTGTGATCCCTACTTGTGAAAATATGCCTTCGGGTCGTGCAGCTCGCCCAGGCGATATTGTCAAAAGTATGTCTGGTCAAACTATAGAGATTCTCAATACTGATGCAGAAGGCCGTCTCATTTTGTGCGATGCCTTAACCTATGTTGAGCGTTTCAAGCCGAAGGCAGTGATTGATGTGGCTACCTTGACGGGTGCGTGCATTATTGCTCTGGGGCATGTACATAGTGGGGTATTTTCTGATGACGAGAATTTAATCAATGCTCTGACTAAAGCGGGTCATGCCTCTCTTGATACCGTTTGGCGACTTCCTTTGGATGCCGCCTATCATGAGCAACTCAAGTCAAATTTTGCAGACGTAGCCAATATAGGTGGCCGCCCTGCAGGAAGTGTGACTGCTGCATGCTTTTTGTCGCGCTTTACTGAAAAATATAAGTGGGCGCATTTAGATATTGCAGGCACTGCTTGGAAGAGCGGGGCTGCAAAAGGTTCTACGGGTCGCCCAGTACCGCTATTGGTAAATTACTTACTCGAACAAAAGTAATTCATGGCGCGGATTGATTTTCACAGCAATGTCCACGATAAGCTCGAATACGCTTGCCGGCTCACCCGTAAGATTTGGAGTGCCACTGCTGCTGGCCAACCGGTGCGCAATATTGTGATGGTCGGTGAGCAAGTGGATCTGCAAAAGTTAGATGCCTTGTTATGGACATTCAGCGCGCTGGATTTTTTACCGCATTGTTTTATTGATGATGAAGCCGCAGCTGAAACACCCATCGTATTAACCGAAGACTTTTATTCGCCCTCTTTGGCCACTCTTCCTCATGCTGATGTCATGATTCATCTGGGGATGCGGATGCCGCAAGATGTACCTGCGTTGGCAGCTCGCTTTCCTCGAATTGTGGAAGTAGTCACTGTAAACGAGGCAGAGCGCTTAGCAGGTCGCGAGCGCTATAAAGCTTATCGCGACTTGGGCCATGAACTACACAATTTTGATCAATCTAAAACGCAGTAACACACCTTCTTTTTATGTTGATCCATCCTGAGTTTGATCCTGCAGTACTGCGCATAGGCTCTTTTGCGATCCATTGGTATGGCTTGATGTATCTCATGGCCTTTGCTCAATTTTTATTATTGGGACGACTACGTATTCGTGGTTCTCAATACCAAGCTTTGGGTTGGACCTACAAAGATCTAGAAGATCTCTTATTTGCAGGAGTCTTGGGGGTAGTGCTGGGTGGCCGCTTAGGCTACACCTTGTTTTATATGCCCGGCTATTACCTTGCAAACCCACTCAGTATTCTCAAAATATGGGAAGGCGGCATGTCTTTTCATGGGGGGCTTTTGGGCGTTCTACTTGCATTGCTTTGGTTCGCTCAACGCCGTAAGGTGTCATTTTTTGTTGTAAGTGATTTGGTGGCACCGCTCGTACCGTTTGGCTTAGCATTTGGGCGCTTAGGTAACTTTATCAATGGCGAACTTTGGGGAAGGCCTACTGATTTACCGTGGGCCATGATTTTTCCGATGGTGGATGCCATTCCACGGCATCCCTCCCAGCTCTATCAGTTCTTTGGTGAAGGACTTTGCTTAGGGGTGTTGCTTTGGTTGTACTCCGGTAAATCACGTCGAGTGGGTCAAGTTTCAGGTCTATTTTTACTGGGCTATGGCATTTGCCGTTTCTTGGCTGAGTTCGCCCGTGAACCTGATGCGTTTTTAGGCCTACTGGGACTAGGGCTTTCTATGGGTCAGTGGCTATCCATCCCAATGATCATTTTTGGAATTTACCTTATAGTGAGAGTAAATACGAAAAAGGTAGTTATCAGTAGTTAAAAAGTCATTTTTTTAGGTCTTTTGTAGTTAATTCTTCTAAATTAGCTCAACTTGATCTTGTAATGACCCTAATTCCGTAGATTCCCCCCATTTCTCACTAGTTTCCCTTCTTTCGAAAGTCATTCATGCTGGAAAAGCTCACCAAAGCCAGAAATTTATCTAAGGCCCACAATGCAGCCAAGCGCTTAATATCGGAGCGGGGTGAGTCCAACGGATTGAGCATGGCAGACGATGTAGTGAATCACTATCGTAAGTTGGCCAAGGACCAGCATGTTGCTTTTTTCACCTTTCTATTTGAGAAGCTCAACCCACAGGCAAACGATGTTTTAAAGGCGGCACAAAATTTTGTTGCTGATGCCAGTGCGCGTAATTACATTCAACTGCAAAAGGTTGCCGAATCTCCTCGTCAGGAATTTTTTCGACGCTTAAACCGTGCTAGCCAAGGCACTGCCGCAGTAGTAGAAATGCGTCGCGATTTATTGGAGTTACTGGATAAAAAACCAGAACTCGCTGCGGTTGATTTTGATCTGCGCCACTTACTCTCTTCCTGGTTTAATCCTGGCTTTTTAAAAATGCATCGGGTAGATTGGAAATCCCCGGCTGAAGTGTTAGAGAAGCTGATTCAGCATGAGGCTGTACACGCGATTGATGGTTGGGATGATTTACGTCGTCGCCTTCAGCCTGATCGTCGTTGCTTCGCTTTTTTCCATCCCCAATTGCCGAGCGAGCCTTTAATTTTTGTGGAGGTCGCACTACTGCCTGAAATTGCCACAGTTATCGCACCTTTAGTGGACAAAAGAGCGGAGACAGTAGAGCAAGTATCTCAATATAAGGTGGCTGTTTTTTATTCCATTAGTAATTGTGAGCCTGGTCTTCGCGGTGTATCGATGGGTAACTTTTTAATTAAGCGGGTGGCAGAGCAATTACATGCTGAGTTCCCCGGGATCAAAACCTTTGTTACCTTGTCGCCTATTCCTGGTTTTATGGATTGGGTTACTGCTGGCGGCGAATTAGGTGCCGGTGTCCCTGTAGAACGCCTGAAACCGAACCTGAAAGCAGCAAGAGATGCCGCTTTGACCTTGTTGAATCTAAAGGGCCAATCTTGGAGCGAGCGCTTGGCAGCTGGCTGGCACCCCGATCTGGTTTCCGAACAAGAAAAAGCAGCACTATTGTCCTTAGCGAGTATTTATTTAGGCCTTGCTTCGACTGGACGTAGCGCGAACCCTGTAGCTAGGTTCCATATGGGTAATGGCGCTAAGTTGCATTTGATTAACTGGGCGGGCGATTTGTCACGTAAGGGCCTGCGCCAATCTGCCGGTCTTATGGTGAACTACCTGTATGACCTTGGAAGCGTCGAAGACAATCATGAGCGCTTTGCTAATGGCGAAATCGTGTTCTCAAGGGCAGTCGGCCGCTTGATGACGCCTTAGTTAGTGTTTTCCCTCGGTTTGTCGCATACATTACTGCATAAGTACCCTTAAAATGTAGCGAGATTTGCAAAAAGAAGTAACGAACTTTTAAATATATAAAAAGGAGACAAAGATGTTTAGTCGTAAGAATAAATCATCAATATTTTCGGTGAGCACATTAAAGAAAGCTGTATTTTTAGCCTGCGCTGCACCTCTTGCAGTGGTAGCTCAAGAATGGCCTAACAAAACGGTCACATTTTTAAATCCATTTCCAGCTGGCGGTGGAACAGATGCTTTTGCTAGACCCTTAGCTGCTCAACTCACCGAGCAATTAGGTAAGCAATTCATCATCGATAACCGCGGCGGTGCTGGCGGAACTGTGGGTGCTTCGGTTGCTGCCAAAGCAGCGCCTGATGGCTATACCTGGTTTATTGGTGCTTCCCACCATACTATTGCGCCTTCGATGTACAAAAATCTTGATTACGATATTGAGAAAAGTTTTATTCCTGTTGCTATGATCGCGAACGTTCCTCAGGTTCTCGTGGTTAACCCAAATCGGGTGAGCGCGCGTAATGCCAAGGACTTCATTGCATTGATGAAGAAAAATCCAGGCAAATATAATTTCGCGAGTGCAGGTAGCGGTACAGTGCATCACTTGGCTGGCGAATTATTTAAGCTTCAAACAGGCACTTTTATTACTCACATCCCCTATCGTGGTGCTGGACCAGCAATGACAGATCTTTTGGCTGGTCAAGTAGACTTAGAGTTTGATGGCCTTGCAACTTCAGCCCCGCAAATTAATGCTGGCAAACTAGTAGCGATCGCTTTAGCAGCAAATAAGCGCTCCACTGCTATTCCTAATGTGCCAACATTTGCTGAAGCAGGCTTACCTGACTATGTCGTATCTACTTGGTACTCAATGCATGCGCCTATAGGAACTCCAAAGCCTATCGTAGATAAAATGATCGCTGAAGTACAGAAGGCTTTAAATACGCCTAAGCTGAAAGCAATTTGGGAAAAGAATGGCTCTGACACACCGAACCTCTATGGCGAAGCCTTTGGTAAGCAAGTGCAGGCTGACGTTGCGCGTTGGGCTGGCGTAGTGAAGAAGTCTGGCGCTCAGTTAGATTAATTTGTAATAGTATTTATTTGATTGGTTTTGAGGCTCTAATGAATTTATATTCGCTCTTGGAAAAAGGTTTTCCAAAAGACAAACAAGCGTGCGCACTAGAAACACATGATGGACTGTATTACTCGTGGAGTGATCTAGAACGTGCGACTTCCAAGATAGCGAATTTTCTGAAGAGCCTCAAACTGCCAGCGGGTTCTCGCATTGCAGTCCAGGTTGAGAAGTCACCCGAAGCACTTTTTCTGTATTTAGCCACCATCAAAGCAGGCTATGTTTATTTGCCACTAAATACCGCCTATCAAGCTGCAGAAATTCAGTACTTTCTGGAAAATGCTGAACCAGCAGTCGTGGCTTGCAGTAGCAAGAATTTTTCTTGGGTTTCCAAGGTCGCTTTTAAGGCTGGCACTAAACATGTTTTCACTCTAGATGAGGATCGCAAGGGTACCTTGCTAGATCGTGCAGGAAGTCAGAGTGACCAATTTAAAACGGTCGCTGTTAAAGAAGATGATTTAGCAGCGATTTTGTATACCTCTGGTACGACTGGCCGTAGTAAAGGGGCTATGTTGACCCATAAAAACTTAGGCAGCAATGCGCAGGTATTGCAACAGTTTTGGGGTTGGCAAAAGAATGATGTTCTATTACATGCACTCCCCATTTTTCATGTGCACGGTTTGTTTGTCGCTGCTCATGGCGCTTTAATCAACGGCAGCAAAATGATTTGGTTGCCACGTTTAGATACTGCGCAATTGATTCATCACATGCCTCATTCGACAGTGATGATGGGTGTACCTACTTTTTATGTCCGTCTTTTAGCTGATAAGCAATTTAATAAAACAGTAGCACGCAATATGCGCCTGTTTGTATCTGGTTCTGCGCCACTCCTCACAGAAACATTTAATAGTTTCAAAGAGGTGATTGGGCAGCCTATCTTGGAACGTTACGGCATGAGTGAGACCGTGATGTTGGTTTCCAATCCCTATAAAGGTAGTCGCGTAGGGGGATCTGTCGGGTTGCCTTTGCCAAGCGTTAAGGTACGCGTTGTCAATGAAAATAATAAGCCTTGCACCGTGAATGCAATCGGTAGCATTCAGGTGAAGGGCCCCAATATCTTCAAGGGCTACTGGCGTATGCCCGAGAAGACTGCTGAAGAATTTACTGCAGATGGTTGGTTTAAAACAGGGGATGTTGGTCGTTGGGGCGGTGCTGCTAATGGCGGCAATGCGCCTGATGATTACCTATGTATCGTTGGCCGTAGCAAGGATTTAATTATCTCTGGCGGCTATAACGTGTATCCAAAAGAAATCGAAAGCTTTATTGATGACATGGATGGCGTAGATGAGAGCGCTGTGATTGGTATTCCGCATCCAGACTTTGGTGAGGCAGTGATGGCAGTAGTCGTTCCAAAAGCAGGAGTGACATTAGATCCGCAGGCTATGATCGCAACGCTTAAAACGCAGATTGCTAACTTTAAAATTCCGAAGCGCCTAGAGATTGTTTCGGACTTACCTCGTAATGCAATGGGTAAGGTGCAGAAGAACATTCTGCGTCAACAATATACAGCTTAAAAAGCTAACCTAGGCGTTGGATTAATAACCAAATGCTTTGCGACTTTCATTAAACATGAAAGCCGCAAGTAAAAACAGCATGACGCCAAAAATCCGCTTTAGCTGAGCCACATCCAGTTTCCTGGCCATCTTTGCTCCTAAAGGAGCCGTGAAGATGCTGATGACCACAATACAGAGTACTGCTGGCACGTAGACAAAACCAAGAGATCCGGCAGGAAGGTTAGGATTACCCCAGCTGCCATACATATAGCCAATCGTAGCTGCAGCAGCAATCGGAAAGCCTAGACCTGAAGAGCTTGCCATCGCAGTGTGGGGTTTTACATTGCACCAAAGCATAAACGGCACCGTAATAAATGCCCCACCAGCGCCAATGAGACTAGAGATGACACCCGCAAATGCCCCAAAAGAGAATAAACCTACTTTGCCAGGCAGTTCACGGCCAGCAGTGGGTTTTTTATTAATGATCATTTGGATCGAGGTGTAGACAATAAATATGGCAAAGAATAAGGAGAGCCAAGAGGTATTAATGGCTTCAAAGATTTCGCTACCGCCAACTAAGCTACCTACTACTAAGCCCGGACTCAATGCAGCGACTAATTTCCAGTCGATGGAATGATGTTTGTGATGCGCCCAAATAGCAGAGGTGGTTGTAAATAAGATGGTTGCCATTCCAGTAGCAATCGCCATATGCACAATAATATTTTGACTAAAATCCAAGTTATTAAATACCAAGATCATAAATGGCACAAGAATCATGCCGCCGCCGATGCCAAGTAAGCCAGCTAAGAATCCAGATATGCTGCCGCACAGCATCAGCATCGCAATATCAATTAGTGACATGAATTCCCCGCCTTAGCCGCTAGGCCGTCATCCTGAACCCTAAGGTTCAAGGTGGAACGGCTACCTTGTTTTGGGTGCATTAAGATACTCAGGGAGTAAACAGCTCGAGCTGCCACTGTGAAGAATCGAAACGCTCACGCCCACAAAGTAAAGATCGTTCCTGATGCTTGCGCATCGGTTCAAGGAACTATTGGCCTTGGCGAACCAGGCAGGGAAAGAGTTTGCATCAGAGTATCTACTTGATCTTCTAATGCACGAATCTCATTTTGAAGTTGAGTGATTTCTTCTGGACTACTGTTGAGCGCAGTACTTTGTGCGGTAGGCGCTTGATGACTTGTTTGTAAAGCAATCAGATCACCAGCAATTTTAAGAGCAGCCATCATGCTGGCACGCTCAATACTACGGTTGCCACCATTAATTGCCAACTGAATTTGTTCGTCTACGAGTGTGCAGGCGGCACGCAGCAGAGGCTCATGCTCTGTACTCGTAGTTAAAGTAATTTTTTGCCCAGCGAGAGTTACTTCAATGCGTTGTTGGCTCATTGTCATCCTCTGGGTTTGTTGGTGTGACAGGCTCACCGAGTAAATTCATTTGACGGCCATCACTTTGCTCTGGCAAACGACTCAATATATGCTGAATGCGTTTCTGAGCATCCTCAATTTTAGTTTCTTGTGCCAACCGCTCTTGATTCAATGTTTTGACGGCTTCTGTAATTTGCTGAATTTTTTCAGCAAGTCTCTGAATGGACAAGGCAATCGTATCGGCTTGATCAGAATCAACAGTAGTGTTGGGGTAGTGCTCGTTCATATAGGCATTGTAGCCTCAGCAAAATGCTTTGTGAAACTCCTGATATTGGGCTCAATGAGGTAAGGCTACCCAGTCATCCCCGAGCTTTTCTAGGCGAATCCGGCCATTAAATAGGGCTATCAGAGCTTGATGGGTTTTGGGATCTTGGCTAGACCCCTGAAAATGCAGCTTGCCCTTATCAAGCATGATGAGGTGATCTGCCCTTAAGGCTAAATGAATTTCATGCAAAACAGTTACCAAAGTCTTGCCTTGAGAAAGTAAGTTACCTTGCCATTGTAAAAAATCAGCCTGATGAGGTGGATCTAAATAGGCCAGTGGTTCATCCATTAAGAGAATGTCAGACTCCACAGTGAAAAGGCGGGCTAATAGCACTCGCTGGCGCTCGCCCCCAGATAGTTGCTGCAATGGGCGATGGCGTAAATGCCAGGCATCAGCCTGTTGCAAGGCTTTTTTGACTGATATGTGATCGACTTCGGAGGGAAGATGCAGCCATCCTTGGTGAGGGAGGCGCCCCAACATGACGGTGTCATATGCACTCAGGGAGTCGCCAAGCTCGTCTGCCGAGGCGGATCCTTGGTCAAGCCAAGCTATTTTTTTTGCTAGATCTTTGCGGGCAAAGGAAGACACATGAAGTTCATTGATCGTGATGAACCCATCCCACTTTAATAAGCCAGCCATTGCTTGTAAAAGAGATGATTTTCCTGCACCGTTGGGGCCAATAATGCTGGTCCATTTGCCATGTGGGATGTCTAAATTTAAGTCCGAGAGAATGGCACAGGGCCCTCTAAATACTGTGAGCTGGCGGGTTTTCATGAATGAGCTCCAAAAGGAGTACGCCTAAGAAGTAGTAATAAATATAGGCCACCTAAGACGGCCGTCACAATACCAACGGGAATTTCGGTCGGCGCAAAGAGGGTGCGCGCTATCAGGTCCGAGCAGAGCAATAAAATTCCGCCGCCTAGGCATGAGAATAAGAGCTGGGCTCGTTGTCGCCCACCAGAAAACTTTCTAACTAGGTGTGGAGCAGCTAGACCGACAAAAGCCACTAGGCCTGTTTGTGCAACCGCAAAACCCGTTGCAAGTGCTAGAGTACCAATCAAGACCAGACGAAGTTGATCAAGTGGCAACCCTAGGGTACGAGCAGTATTTTCACCAAGAGATAGAGCGTCTAGTACGGGGCTCATGATGAGGGTGATGAGAAGGCAAAGCGTTAGAGCAATAGCCATGATGCCTACCCCAGACCAGTTCAGAAGGGTTGTATTGCCAAGCATGAAAGACTGAATACTTTGAAATAGATCAGGGCGTATATATGTAAATAAAGAATTAGCTGCCCCCAAGATCACGCTGATCACTACTCCAGATAACAAGAGGCGCAAGGAGCTGCGGTAACCCCCGGCTAATAGAAGCGAGGCTAGTACGCCGATCAACGCCCCAAGAAAAGCTCCGCCATTAAGCCCAATTAGCTCTAACCAAGAGTTGCCAAGGTAAGTAAAGCAGAGAATGCTGCCTACACCAAGCAATGCACCTGATGCACTTCCTAATAAGTAAGGGTCTGCTAATGGATTGCGAAATAGGCTTTGTGCGATACCGCCAGCAAGCCCCAATAAAGCACCAGCAAGATAGGCACCCAATGATCGCGGAAGTCGAATTTCAAATAAAACGGTTTCATCAGGTCCCGATATATTCCAGCTGGTACCCATACTTCCGAGTAGAGTCCCAAGTAGTACCAAGACTGCACTCAAAATGAGAAGGCCTGATAACTTGCCAAGAAAGTGATTTTTTTGCATTACCGAGATGATGACATCTTGTCTTGTATGCATTGAGAAATAATGAGCGCTGCCTCTCCCATCCTCGGGCCAGGGCGCACCAAGACATCATGTTGATTTCCAGTAAATACACAAATTCGATTTTTAGCAACAGCAGGAATTGAATCCCATCCCGGGCGCTTTTGAATATCAGATAGCGTCGATTCGGCAAGGAGAATCATATCGGGTTTGGTTTGAACGATAAACTCAGGGTTAATTTTAGGAAATGGTCCAAGCGATTTCGGGATGATATTGATTAAGCTCAATTGAGTCAGGATTTCTCCAATAAAAGATAGATTTCCGGCTGCAAAGGGAGCTGGATTGACTTCAAAGTACACGCGAATATTTTTATGATTTTCTGATAACTGCTTATTAGCGCGCATTATTTCTTTTTGAATTTGATTCCATACGCGCGCACTTTCGCTAGTTCCCATTACGGCATCTAGCTTCTCAAGAGCGCGATGCTCATCACTCATAGATTTAATATCAAGAGCAAAAGTTTTCACACCCAAACCATTTAAACGCTTGATCACAGGAGAGGCTTTCTCGAGTAAAACGACATCCGGCTTTAGTTGAACGATACGCTCGATATTGATATCACCCATTCCGCCAAGCCTAGGTAAATCTTGAATCGAGTTTGGCCAATTAGAGAATCGATCTACTCCAACCAATGCGCTGCATTTACCCAAAGCACAAACAGACTCAGTGAGAGAGGGCAGGAGGCTCACAATGCGTTGCGGTGGCTGATTAAAAACCACCACAACTCCTCGGTCATCAGTCACTGAAGCTGGCACAGCAAAAACAGCTAAGGAAGATCCTAGTATGAATAAAAGGGAGCCAACCGCCAAATAGCGTGAGCAGGTTGATGATTTTCCGAAATTTCTAAGCATTAATTAAGGTTGTATTTCAGGGTTAGGTAAACCGATCTGGGTTCGCTCGGATAATAAAAGTTAGTCCCGCTAAATGCGCTAACCCCTCCATAGCTTGAGTATTGTGCATTGCCAATATTTTTTACCGTTAATCGAGTTTCGATTGCCTGGAATTTATAAGAGGTAAACACATCCCCTATAACGTATGAGGGCATGACGGGAGCTGCACTGTAACTATTGGGTCCGGCATCGTAATACTGGTTGCTTACGTAATTAACCACACCACCTACAGCCCATTTACTTGAAATGAGGTAGTTAGCTCTAGCATTGAGTGTGGTGTCTGGGACTATTGGAATAGAGTTTCCAGCGTAAGGTCCATTTGCATAGTAGGACTTTTGGTATTTTCCTCCAGCCCCAATATTGAGAGAGGATGAGATGTTAGAGCTCACATCAAACAAAATGCCACCTCTGTTTGTCTGGTAAATGGAGTTGTAGTTATACCCCGTTGTTGGGTTATAGCTAATCTCATTTTGAGTTGTCGATTTAAAAATGGAAGAGGTAAGTCTTAAATTCGAGATCGTCCAATTTCCCCCCATCTCATAGGTTTGAGTGGTTTGAGGTTGCAAAATTCCATTAAATACAGTTCTACCTACGAAATTTGTATCGTATGCAAATCCCCAGTATTCATCGATATTTGGAAATCTAAAGGACTGATTCCATTTTGCGTATATTCGCTGGCCGGGCAGGTAATTGAGATTTAAAGCAAGGTCTACTGCATTTGCCGCAAATTGTTGCGTATTGTTCACTGTGCCATTAGCTGCGCTGATTGAGGTGTTACTAGTGGAGGCTTGCTGAACTTGACGGCGAAAACCTCCACTTGCCTCAACAATAGTCCCAAGTGGCACCCGTTGCATTACATATACAGAATTATTAATTTGCGTAGCACTCTGAGAATCGCTAGTCAGGTTGTTGTAGTACTGACCATATGCGTTGGCATTAATAATTCCTTGCGAGAGGGAACTATAGCTATTGCTTCCTGCTTGATTTGCTTTGGAGAAGTCATATCCAATGATCGTGGTGCCTATTCCAGCGAAATTTGCCTTCATTCGAGGAGACACAGCCAATTGCCAGCCTTGCAATTTATTGTTCATTGCGCTTCCGGCGTAACCATAGTTTTGGTTATTTGGATCTAAGGATGTGAAATAGTCCGCTTGGGGTGTATAAAAGAAAGCAGTCTTATTGTTGTATGAAGTATCAAGCTCCACTACATAAGCTTCACTTAGAGTTTTTGTGAGCCCTTGGCGAAATCCAGAATTATTGACCGTGTAATTATTGCCTGCATTTTGTGGCCTCACTGATAAAGGGTTTCCAGATCCGACTAAGCCAACTACTGGACTGGCTATCTGTGAATTTGTATAACCATAATACCCATCAATAAAGATGCGATCATTTCCACCGAGATCTTGCAATATTTTTGCATCTACTGAGTAAGTATTCGCTGCAGTATTCGGCCTCCAGCCATTTGTGTTGGAGGTATTTGCAGTAAGTTGATAGGTGGTTTTTTCAATTGTATTTTTAAAAATGGCATTATTAATTAATGTTCCCCACGTTCCATAGGTAGAGGAGGCTTGATTAATATTTTTCTTGCTACCGTTGGTGATGATGTTGACAACACCACCAACTGCACCATTGCCGTACTGAACGCTGGCACCACCTTGAAGGATTTCTATGCGTTCGATGGAATCGATCGGAATCGATTGCCAGTCAACACTCCCTGAGTCAATTGGATTGACCCGTATTCCATCTACCAGCACCACGGTTGTGCTGTTGCCTGATGGACCAAATCCCCCCATATCAAGGGAGGCATCTAAATTTAATGAGCTTGAATTTAAGCCCCTCACCAGAAGCCCACCAATTTGAGACAGTATTTGTGGAATAGTGTTCGAACTAGAATTATCTATTTCATCACGCGTGATGACTTTGACGTTGGCTGGAACCTGATTTAAGTTTTCTTCAAAGCGTGAGCCGGTAACAATGACAGTCGATTGATTGCTTTGGGCAAATGCTGCTGTTGAATTAAATGTGATGGCTGCACCGCAAAAGAATGCGGCGATAGTTTTACTACTGAACTGCTGTTTCATGATGAACCTTCTGCCTTCGAGTCACCTAGCTCACTTCCCCGTAAGCTGGGTCGAACAGAATTTCACTTTTGAGAGTTCGAACGTCAATTAGACGCCCCTGCCTTGTCGACAAAAAAGCGTCTTACTGGCGCGCGAAGGATCCCCGTCCGCAAAATTCCACCTGTCTTGGCCGGTATCCGGGCTAGTAAATCTCAGAAGCTGGCCTTCCCATGCAATTGACGCGCACAGTGGCTGAATCAGATTCCTGACATCCTAAAAAGTAAGGATGTATTTACTTACCGTTGCGGGGGCAGCACACGTTTAGTGTTTCCCGTTTAACTTTATTGCATTGCAATAAAGCACCACGACTAGTGGACTCTATCACACAGTGCAGTTTCTATTCGAATAAAAAACAAAGAAGCCTACAATAATGGGTCTAGGATGAAGGATTCATGACCGTATTAGATAAACACCCTGAAAAGAACCTGATTCGTTTACAGCTCAGTCAAAACTCAGTGCTGAAAAGCTTGAGTTCGGCGGCTATGCTCGATTTAGAGCGCCACCTGGAGATTTCAGATCTCAAAAAGTCAGAAATTTTGCTTCATCAGGGTGATCATCAGATGGAGCAGTATTTTGTGCTGGATGGAATTTTAAAGCGCATTGTCTCCAGCGCAGATGCAAAAGAGATGATTTTGCGCTTTGCTATCGAGAAAGATATTGAGACAAGCTATGCTGCTTGGCGCCTTAAAAAAGCTGCGCCCTACAGTATTGCCTCGGTGACTAAAGCCCGCGTCGCCAGAATGCCCTTAAAGCAATGGGCCGAATTTTTGGACGCCCATCAGCCTCTAAAAGAGAGTTTTGAATACGAGGTGATGCGCTTGATGAGTGAAATCATGGCCCACACCATTACCCTTCATATGCTCGATGCCCCAGGTCGAGTAGAGCGTTTTATGCGCAAATATCAAGATTTATTCGAGCTTTTGCCTAAGAAAGAGCTGGCCGCCTATCTCAATCTATCCCCAGAGACTTTGAGTCGTCTGAAAACCAAGCATAAAGACCTATTTATTTAGATAGAAACCCTGTTTTTGATAGTTTTCAGGGGGAAATTGACCAAAGTCAATGATGATATGGGCTCCTGAGCCTAAGATTTAAACAGCCTCAACGAGGGCCCCGAGCGATACCCGTGGCACTACTAATAACTTTAATTGGAGACAGTGAGCGAAAGCTACATTACAGCGTAAATGCCGTTTGTTCGGTGGCGTAATTAACTCAATATTCTATGACAACAGATAATCAAAATACCCAAGTAACTGATGGCTTCCATCTCGTCATTGATGCTTTAAAAGCAAATGATTTAGACACTATCTTTGGTCTTGTTGGTATTCCTATTACCGACTTATGTCGTTTGGCCCAAGCTGAAGGAATTCGTTTTATTGGATTCCGACATGAGCAACATGCAGGTAATGCAGCAGCCATTGCGGGCTTTATGACCCAAAAGCCAGGCATTTGTATGACAGTTTCAGCACCAGGTTTCTTGAATGGCCTGACAGCGCTTGCTAATGCAACTGTGAACTGTTTCCCGATGATTCTAATTAGCGGTTCGAGTGAGCGTGAAATCGTTGACTTACAGCAGGGCGACTATGAGGAAATGGATCAGCTCAATGCTGCCAAGCCTTACTGTAAAGCTGCCTATCGTATTAACCATATTGAAGATATCGGCATTGGTTTTGCGCGCGCTATTCGTGCAGCAGTCTCCGGTCGTCCAGGTGGTGTGTATTTAGATTTACCTGCTCAGCTGTTGAGTCAGACCATGCCAGTTGAAGAGGCTAAAAAATCGATCTTTAAAGTCATTGATCCAGTACCCCGTCAAATCCCCGCAGCAGATGCGGTTGAGCGTGCCCTCAATGTATTGAAAGGTGCTAAGCGCCCATTGATCTTGTTGGGTAAGGGCGCTGCGTATGCCCAAGCAGATGAAGATATACGTGCGTTGATTGAAAAATCTGGCATCCCTTATTTGCCGATGTCGATGGCTAAAGGCCTGTTGCCAGATATCCACCCACAATCTGCTTCTGCAGCACGTGCATTTGTGTTGGCTGAGGCGGATGCGGTAATGTTGATCGGTGCGCGTTTGAACTGGTTGCTAGCCCATGGTAAAGGTAAGACCTGGGGCAAAGATCCGAAGAAATTTATTCAGATTGATATTCAGGCAAACGAAGTCGATAGCAACGTGCAAATTGATGCGCCTTTAATCGGCGATATTGGTTCTTGTGTTGGTGAGCTCTTGAAGGGTATCGCAGCAGTTCCTAAGCCAAGTGCCGAGTGGATCAAAGCGATTGACGACAAAAAGGTCAAGAACATAGCGAAAATGGCAGAAACGCTTGCCAAAGAAGCGTCACCCATGAACTTCCATGGCGCTTTGCGCGTCATTCGTGAGGTGATTAGGCTCAACCCAGATGTGAACTTGGTGAACGAAGGAGCGAATACGCTCGATTATTGCCGCGCTATCGTAAATATGTACAAACCACGTAAACGTTTTGACTCTGGAACATGGGGCATTATGGGTATTGGTATGGGCTATGCGATTGGTGCTTCAGTGACGAGTGGTTTGCCAACCATTGCAGTTGAGGGCGACAGTGCATTTGGTTTTAGCGGTATGGAATTAGAGACGATCTGCCGTTACAACTTGCCGATCACCACTGTGGTATTTAACAATAATGGCGTGTATCGGGGTACTGATGTCAATCCAACAGGCGGAGCTGATGTTGCGCCAACAGTGTTTGTGAAGAACGCGCGTTACGACAAGATGATTGAAGCATTTGGTGGTGTTGGTTATTACGTCACTACGCCAGCAGAATTGGAAGCGGCACTCACCAAGGCTCTTGCTGAAGGCAAGCCAGCTCTGATTAATGCAGTAATTGATGAAACAGCTGGTACAGAAAGTGGCCGTTTAACTAACTTAAACCCATCGACTGCTAATAAATAACTCACAGTTAACTCACAATAAATACACAAGTAATACTTTAAGGAGAATCAAACATGACTAAACCATTAGACGGTATTCGCATCATCGATTTCACACACGTACAAGCAGGTCCTGCATGTACTCAGTTATTAGCTTGGTATGGCGCTGATGTGATTAAAGTAGAGCGTCCAGGTTCTGGTGACGTCACCCGTAGCCAGTTACGCGACATCCCAGATGTTGATGCTTTGTATTTCACAATGCTCAACGGTAACAAGCGTTCTTTGACTTTAGATACGAAGACTGCTGAAGGTAAAGAAGTATTAGAGAAGATGATTAAGACTTCTGATGTGATGGTTGAGAACTTTGGCCCTGGTGCCTTAGACCGTATGGGTTTTAGCTGGGCACGCATTCAAGAATTGAATCCAAAAATGATTATGGCTTCCGTAAAAGGCTTTAGCGATGGCCACTCATATGAAGAC
Source organism: Polynucleobacter antarcticus (assembly GCF_013307245.1). Classification (NCBI taxonomy): domain Bacteria; kingdom Pseudomonadati; phylum Pseudomonadota; class Betaproteobacteria; order Burkholderiales; family Burkholderiaceae; genus Polynucleobacter; species Polynucleobacter antarcticus. Next base: position 527,385 of record NZ_CP028941.1, on the reverse strand, counting down.
TTAAAAGTGTATGAGAACGTTGCGCAGTGTGCTGGCGGCGCTGCTTCTACTACTGGTTTCTGGGATGGTCCTCCTACTGTTTCTGCTGCTGCACTGGGAGATAGTAATACGGGTATGCACTTGGCGATTGGTATTTTGACTGCATTGATGCAGCGTCAAAAAACTGGCAAGGGTCAAAAAGTATCTTGCTCTATGCAAGATGCCGTATTGAACCTGTGCCGTGTGAAGTTGCGTGATCAACAGCGCTTAGACAAAATTGGTTACCTTGAAGAGTACCCACAGTACCCACACGGTACATTCTCTGACGTTGTTCCACGCGGCGGTAACGCAGGCGGTGGCGGTCAGCCAGGCTGGGTATTAAAGTGTAAGGGCTGGGAAACGGATCCAAATGCCTATATCTACTTCACTATTCAAGGCCATGCTTGGAAGCCTATTACTGAGGCTTTGGGTCGTCCAGAGTGGGCAACAGATCCAGCGTATATGACAGCGGAAGCGCGTCAAGATAAGATTTTTGATATCTTCGCAACTATTGAAGAGTGGTTGAAGGACAAGACTAAGTATGAAGCTGTGGATATTCTCCGCAAGTTTGATATTCCTTGTGCCCCAGTGCTCTCCATGAAAGAGCTAGCTGAATCACCTGATCTGCGTAAGAGCGGCTCTATTGTTGAAGTTGACCACAAAGTACGTGGTAAGTATTTGACAATCGGCAGTCCTATTAAGTTCTCTGACCTAGAGATCGAAGTAAAGCCATCACCTGTACTCGGTGAGCACACTGATGAAGTGTTGGCCGATCTTGGCTATAGTGCAGATGACATTACTAAGCTGCACGCTGCAAAAGCGGTGTAATGGGTTACATTGCAGTTTTTAAAAGCGCTCCTTGTGAGCGTTTTTTTATCCCCAGTAATTAGTAAAAGTCTTGAGACACCCCACATGAAAACAAATATAGATTTATTTAAATTACTTGATTGTGTTGGTGATGCCATGATTGTTGCCGACGCGCATGAAAAAATTGTTCTTTGGAATACTGCAGCCACGCGGATTTTTGGGTACTCAGAAGAAGAGGCGCTTGGACAGACTTTGGCCTTAATTACTCCTGAGCGGCAACTGAAAGCCCATCAACACGGTTTTAGCAAGTCCATGGAAACAGGAACTACGCGTTATGGCAGTTCCGTATTGAAAGTGCCTGCAAAGCATAAAGATGGCCATACGCTATCGATTGCTTTTACAGTCGGAATGCTATTTGATGATCAACATCAGGCTTGCGGAGTAGCAGCTATCATTCGGGATGAAACGGAGCGTTTTGCGCTGGAGAAGGCTTTAAAGAAGCGCTTGGCAGATTATGAAAATCCCAAATCCTAAATTGAAATAGCAAATTTGAGTCAGTAGAGGCAGATATGCCCAAAAAATAGGCATGCTCTCTTGCGCCCTTATTTCTCGCTGGTAGAATCTTTACTACTTAAAATTTCATTTCTATCAGGACTTTCATCATGGCAAAAGCATTAGACGGTGTAAAAATTCTCGACTTTACGCATGTTCAATCCGGCCCAACATGTACTCAATTACTTGCTTGGTTTGGTGCTGATGTCATCAAGGTTGAGAAATCAGGTGAGGGGGATGCAACACGGGGTCAATTGAGAGATATACCTGATGCCGATAGTTTGTATTTCACGATGTTGAACCATAACAAACGTTCAATTACTGTGAATACCAAAACGCCTCGCGGTAAAGAAATTTTAGAGCGCCTAATTAAAGAGTGCGATGTATTGGTAGAGAACTTTGCTCCCGGCGCATTAGATCGCATGGGTTTTACTTGGGAGCGTATTCAGGAGCTCAATCCCATGATGATCATGGCTTCTGTTAAAGGCTTTGGTCCTGGTCCATACGAAGACTGTAAGGTCTATGAGAACGTTGCGCAGTGTGCTGGTGGCTCTGCCTCCACAACAGGTTTTGATGATGGCCCTCCTATGGTGACGGGCGCCCAAATTGGCGACAGTGGTACCGGTTTGCATTTAGCTTTAGGAATTGTGACTGCTTTGTATCAACGCACTCACTCTGGTCGTGGTCAAAAAGTATTGGCCGCTATGCAGGATGCGGTACTCAACTTGTGTCGCGTGAAGTTGCGTGATCAACAGCGTTTAGAGCGTAATGGCACGATGCAAGAGTACCCACAATATCCCAATGGCACCTTTGGCGACTCAGTGCCCCGCGCTGGTAATGCTTCTGGTGGCGGTCAGCCAGGTTGGATTTTAAAGTGTAAGGGCTGGGAAACAGACCCAAATTCCTATATTTATGTGGTTGTTCAAGCTCCCGTATGGGAGGCGATCTGTAAAGTAATTGGTCGTGAAGATTGGATCACGGATCCGGATTATGCCTCCGCTATGGCTCGCTTACCGCGTCTCATGGAAATCTTTGCAGAGATTGAGAAATGGACTTCGACCTTATCGAAGTTTGAGGTCATGGACACCTTAAATAAATACGACATTCCTTGTGGACCCATTCTGTCGATGAAGGAAATTGCTGAAGAGCCCTCATTGCGTGCAACAGGTACTGTAGTGGAAGTAGACCATCCTATTCGTGGAAAATATCTCACTGTCGGAAATCCTATCAAACTATCTGATAGCCCTACGGATGTAGAGCGTTCACCCCTTCTAGGTGAGCATACCGATGAAATTCTCAGTGAGCTTGGTTTTACGACTGATGAACTTATTTCCTTACGCCACGATAAGGTGATCTAAGATGCGAATCGCCTTGATTGGGAGTGCGGATTTTGGTAAAGCGGCATTAGATGCTTTTTTAGATCGTGGTGATGAGGTGGTTGCCGTGTTTTGTCCACCAGATAATCCAAAGTCAACTAAACCTGAAGCCCTGAAAGAGGCGGCGATGGCTAGAGGCTTAACTCCTTTGCAGTTCGCCTCTTTAAAGAGTCCTGAAGCAGCACAGGCGATGATCGAGAGTAAAGCGGATATATGTGTGATGGCTTATGTCCTACAGTTTGTTCCGCAAGAGTTAGCTAAGCTACCGCAGCATGGCACTATTCAATACCATCCTTCTTTGCTCCCTAAGTACCGAGGCCCCAGCGCTATTAATTGGGCGATTGCTCTAGGTGAAGAAAAGACCGGCTTGACGATCTTCCGACCCTCAGATGGTTTGGATGAAGGCGAAATTATTTTGCAAAAAGAAGTGCCGATTGGGCCGGACGATACCTTAGGTACAGTCTACTTTGATGCTTTATTTCCCCTCGGTGTAAAAGCTCTGTTGGAAGCGGCAGATTTAGTGGTAGCCAATCAACATCAAGAGATTGTTCAGGACGAGTCACAAGCAAATTACGAAGGTTGGTTTGATGCGAATGCTGCGCGCATTCATTGGTCAAGTCACATTAATCAAATCTACAACCTCATTCGCGCTTGCAATCCTGCACCTGGTGCATGGACTATGTGTGGCGAACAAAAGGTGCAGATTTATGATGCTCATAAGCATATTGCTGCTACCTTCGGATCCGTCAAAGGTAAGCCAGGTGAAATCACCCAAATTACTCTAGATTCAGTGTTTGTTGCCTGCCATGGTGGGCAGATAGAAGTCTTGAAGGCAAAGGGCGCTAACGGAAAAGTCAGTGGTGCCCAATTGGCTAAAGAGTTGAACTTACAAGTAGGTCAATTTCTGACGCTATAAATCCACTGTAACGTCACATTCACGTTTCTAGATTTCGAGATTATCAATCAAGCGGGTCTTGCCCAGCTTGGCTGCTGTCAAAATCACCAAGGACTCACCAGCCTGAAGATTTTCATCGGAAGCGGGTACTAAGTCTGCCTGCCGACGAATCGTAATGTAATCTGGCTGCCAGCCACGTTGAGTCAGCTCACTTAATGCTTTTTTCTCAATAGCGTCCAGTGCAGACATATTCATCTTATTGGGGCCTAAGTCCAACACCTGTTCGCGGACTTCTTGTAGCGTACGTTGCAAAGTCGGTGCTTCAGCGCGCTCTGTGATGGAGAGATAACCGTTTCGTGAAGAGAGGGCAAGGCCATCTTCAGCGCGGATGGTCTCTGCTGGAATGATATCAACAGGCAAGGCAAATTGCTTTGCCATTTGGCGAATGATCATGAGCTGCTGGTAATCTTTTTTGCCAAATACCGCTACCTTAGGTTGAACACACGAGATGAGTTTAAGGACTACAGTACAGACTCCCTTAAAAAAACCAGGACGAAATTCTCCTTCAAGAATATCGCCCAATTGTTGCGGTGGATCTACGCGGTATTCCTGCGGCTGTGGATATAACTCACGCTCTGTAGGCGCAAATAAAATGTAGACACCTTCTTTTTCTAATTTATCAATATCTGCCTGCATCGTGCGTGGGTAGCTATCGAAATCCTCATTGGGGCCAAATTGCAGTCGGTTCACAAAAATGCTGGCTACCACAGGGTCCCCATGCTGCCTGGCTAAGCGCATGAGCGAGAGGTGGCCCTCGTGCAGGTTACCCATCGTCGGCACAAAGGACGCGCGATTTTGTCCGCGTAGATGATCGCGTAGCTCTTGAATGTCACTGATGATCTTCATGCAACAGGGGTATAGGCGAGGCGCACATAAATCGGTGCATAAGGTTCTGCCTGAGTAATTTCTATTAAGGCTTCACGAGAAAGCTCAAGCATCGCAATGAAGTTCACGATAACTACTGAAATACCCTTGCCAGATTTAATGGCCTCTTCAAATAATTCCCCGAATTCGACAAAGCGCGTGTTTTGCAGACGACGCAGGATGCGCGTCATAAAATCACGCACGGATAATTCTTCACGGGTAATGGTGTGGTGCTGATTGAGTTTTGCACGATGCAGAACATCACGCCAAGCCATTTGTAAATCATCCAGATTGACTTCCGGCCAAGTAACAGCAACGGTGGTATCAATATGCCCATGTGCAATCTGAAAGTCACGACCTTGTTGTGGAATTTGATCTAACTCTTGTGCTGCCAACTTCATACGTTCGTACTCTAAGAGGCGACGCACGAGTTCTGCGCGAGGATCTTCAACTTCTTCATCACTATCTGCCTTTTTCATCGGCAAGAGCATGCGGGATTTAATTTCAATCAGCATGGCTGCCATTAAAAGATATTCGGCTGCAAGCTCGAGGTTGTGATGACGAATTTGATCGATATAACTGAGGTACTGTTGGGTAACCTGAGCCATGGGAATATCAAGTACATTGAAATTTTGCTTGCGAATGAGGTACAGCAATAAATCTAGAGGACCTTCAAATGCCTCGAGAAAAATCTCAAGTGCATCAGGCGGAATGTAAAGGTCGTTGGGGAGCTTGAATAGCGGCTCGCCATATAACTTGGCAAAGGCGGCAGACATGCCATCCGTGACCGCTGGGGTGCTATCGAGTAAATCCCCTATCGCTTGGACTTGGGCATTTGGCTCGGTACGAGGATCAGTCATTTGAATAGACGTAAGGACGTTGTTTTAACCTCGCCTCTTTTGCACGGCGCTGATCTTCAACGCTTAAGGGCTGCTTATCCCAGAGGAGTGCACGTCCTGCTTGTTGACCAGCCTCCAGATCGGGCTGCTCGGTTTTCAGCTCATTTAAGAACTGGGTAAATTCGGACTGATACCTTGCCATGATGTTTCCTAAAATACTGAATTAATTCAATAGCTTGCAAAAATAAAGGGCTAGCACCGAAGTGTCTAGCCCATCATTATTAACGATTTTTCCTACAGACCTATCAACTTTTTGGCTTATTCCTAGAAATCAGCCTCAGCGGAGCTCATCCTGAGAGGTTAGCCGCCAATAAAGCATCGATTTGAGGGGCTTCTACTCGAGTCATGAGGTGCTTGTATGCCTTGATTGGGGTTTGGCTAGAAAGAGGCGTTTTAACGTCATTCCAAGCCATTGGCGATAGTGAGAGAAAGTCCTCTACTCCAGCAGCAACTTGAGGCAAGACAGGTTTGAGATAGAGGCTCAGTAGGCGAAATGCTTCCAAGGTCACGCTACAAACGTTTTGGAGTTGATCTTCACGGGTCGGATCCTTGGCAATTTCCCAAGGCTTGTTTTCATCTACAAAGGCATTGACCTTATCAGCCAGCTCCATCACGGTACGTAAGGCTTTAGCGTATTCACGTGCTTCATACAGTTCGGCAATAGGGTCGCTTGCAGCGGTAATTTCTGCCAATAGTGAATGGTTCATGGCTGTATCAGACACCACGCCACCAAAACGTTTTACTAAAAATCCAGCGCTACGACTGGCAATGTTGATGTACTTCCCCAGAAGATCACTATTTACTCTCGCTACAAAATCATGCAGATTGAGATCTAAATCTTCCATACTGGCATTTAATTTGGTAGCGAAGTAATAGCGGAACCACTCGGGGTTGAATCCAGACTGGATGACACTATGCGCAGAAATGAGAGTGCCTCGCGATTTACTCATCTTCTCACCATCGACCGTCAAGAAACCATGGGCAAATACATTCGTAGGGGTGCGATAGCCAGCAAAGTGCAAAGTGGCTGGCCAAAAAAGCGTATGAAAATACAAAATGTCTTTACCAATAAAGTGATACTGCTCAGTAGTCGTATCTGGCCTAACCCATTCCTCAAAGTTCAGGCCTTTACTCTGGCAATAGTTCAGAAAGCTAGCGTAATAACCAATCGGGGCATCGAGCCAGACATAGAAGTACTTGCCCGGCGCATCCGGGATCTCAAAGCCAAAGTAGGGGGCATCACGTGAGATGTCCCAGTCACCTAGCTTGCTATCTCCTGGCTGACCAACCCATTCTTTCATTTTATTGCGAGCCTCTGCTTGAAGCGGAGTGCTGACCTGAGTCCAATCGCGTAAGAAGGTTTCACAACGAGGATCAGACAATTTGAAAAAATAATGGTCAGAGACTTTTTTAATCGGAGTTGCACCACTCACTACTGAGAACGGATTTTTCAGATCAGTAGATGAATAGGTTGCACCACACTTTTCACAGGAGTCGCCGTACTGATCCTTAGCGCCACACTTCGGGCACTCACCTTTAATAAAGCGATCTGGTAAAAACATTTCTTTAATGGGATCGTAGGCTTGCTCAATAGCACGCTTTTCAATTAGACCTGCATCCCGCAACTTGAGGTAAATGCTTTGCGAAAGCGTTTCATTCTCTGGGCTATCGGTGGTGTAGTAGTGATCAAAAGAAATTAAGAAATCATCAAAGTCACGCTTATGCTCTTTCCAAACATTAGCGATTAATTCTTTAGGGGTGATACCTTCTTTTTCAGCGCGGAGCATGATGGGGGTACCGTGCGTATCGTCAGCACCCATGTAATGCACTTCATGCCCCCGCATTCTTTGGAAGCGTACCCAAATATCGGTCTGGACATATTCCACGAGATGACCAATATGAATCTGGCCATTGGCATAAGGCAAGGCGGAGGTTACTAGGAGGCGGCGTTTGGGGCTACTCATGAAAAGCGGGCTTTAATCAAAATAAATGGGAATGCTGAATTATGGGGCTTGGATTTTATTTGAGCACCAATTTTAGTCTGCGGTTAAAGTAAACATCGATTTGAACCAAATTAAAGAGATGCTTCATGGCCTTGTCACACAGTATTCAAATGTCTCATGCATCCGTGCCCCTAGTGCACGAGGTGGAGGTATTGGACGAAGCGGGACGCCTAAAAACTACCTTCATCCCCGGTGAACGACCTTTAACAATCTATTTAAATAAGCGTGAGGTGGTCACGCTGATGACGCTAGGAAGCGCCCCTGAGGCTCTGGTACTAGGTTATTTGCGCAATCAGCGCCTCGTAGAGTCGCCAGACGATATTGCCAGTATTCAGGTGGACTGGGAGACGGACTCCGCCGCAGTGAAGACCCATCGTAATACGGTAGATATCGATGCCTTGACGAGCAAGCGCGTGGTGACAACAGGATGTGGTCAAGGCACGATGTTTGGGGGCTTAATTGAGGAGATGGACCAGATTCGTTTGCCAGAGGGGCCACAGTTAACCCAAGAGGCCATAGTCAGCCTGATAGACAGTATTCGCAGTCATGACACCATTTATAAAAAATCGGGCTCAGTGCATGCTTGTGCGGTGTTTGAGCGGGATGGCAATGACAAAGTCAGCCTATTGCATTTTATTGAGGATGTCGGGCGTCATAACGCGGTTGACTCTATATCTGGTCTGATGTGGCTGGCTGATAAGCCCGGCAAAGATCTGATCTTTTTTACCACGGGGCGCTTGACTTCAGAGATGGTGATCAAAGGGGCTCAGATGGGCATTCCTTTTCTCTTGACCCGCTCGGGTATGACATTGATGGGCCTAGAGTTGGCTCGTAAAACCAATCTCACCTTGCTATCGCGATGCTCAGGTAAGCATTTTGAGATTTTTAATGCCCCAGAGAGGGTCATTTTTACCCCAGCAGCTGCCCCTCAGTAAATTCATGGGCGTAGGCCCTGCGATGGTTTTACAATTCCGCCATGACTATTAAATCAGACCACTGGATCCGCCGTATGGGCGCACAAGGCATGATCAGCCCATTTGAGCCTGGGCAGATTCGCCAAGATGCCGCTGGGCAAAAAATTGTGAGCTATGGCACCTCGAGCTATGGCTATGACATACGTTGTGCCGATGAGTTTAAGATTTTTACCAACATCAACAGCACCATTGTGGATCCGAAGAATTTCGATGAGCAGTCTTTCGTTGATTTCAAAGGCCCAGTCTGCATCATTCCTCCTAATTCTTTTGCTTTGGCGAGAACCGTCGAGTATTTTAAGATCCCTCGTACCGTACTCACAGTTTGCGTTGGTAAGAGTACGTATGCGCGTTGCGGCATCATCGTGAACGTGACCCCATTCGAGCCTGAGTGGGAGGGTTATGTCACTCTAGAGTTTTCCAATACCACACCATTGCCTGCCAAGATTTATGCGAATGAGGGATGTGCACAAGTACTGTTCTTTGAAAGTGATGAAGTCTGCGGTACATCATACAAAGATCGCGGTGGCAAGTATCAAGGTCAAGTTGGCGTCACTCTGCCAAAGACTTAAATCTATTTAATTGCCTTACTGGCAACCGTAAAGGGTAATCATGAAATTTCGCTTCCCAATCATCATTATTGATGAGGACTTTCGCTCTGAGAACATTTCAGGCTCGGGTATTCGTGACTTAGCGGAAGCAATTGAGACCGAGGGCATGGAAGTCATTGGCCTAACGAGTTACGGCGACTTAACTTCGTTTGCTCAGCAAGCCTCAAGAGCATCTTCCTTTATTGTCTCGATCGATGATGAGGAATTTATTTCTGATTCGGAAGACCATGATTTACCGGCATTAAATAACCTCCGTGCTTTTATTACTGAAGTGCGTAAACGTAATGAAGATATCCCTATCTTTTTGTATGGTGAGACTCGTACTTCACGCCATATGCCCAATGATATTTTGCGTGAGTTGCATGGCTTTATTCACATGAATGAAGACACCCCAGAATTCGTTGCACGCCATATTATTCGCGAAGCGAAGGTGTATCTTGATTCACTGGCACCTCCGTTTTTCCGTGCTTTAACGAATTACGCCTCTGAAGGCTCCTATTCGTGGCACTGTCCTGGTCATTCCGGTGGCGTTGCATTCTTGAAGAGCCCAGTAGGGCGAATGTTCCATCAATTTTTCGGTGAGAACATGTTACGCGCCGACGTCTGCAATGCCGTAGAAGAATTAGGCCAGCTCTTAGATCACACGGGTCCGGTATTGCAGAGCGAACGTAATGCTGCTCGCATCTTTAACGCCGACCATTTATTTTTTGTGACGAACGGCACCTCAACCTCGAACAAGATTGTTTGGCACTCGACAGTTGCCCCTGGTGACGTAGTAGTAGTAGACCGTAATTGCCATAAGTCTGTGATTCACTCGATCACGATGATGGGCGCGATACCGATTTTTCTCATGCCAACCCGGAACCACTTTGGCATTATTGGTCCAATTCCAAAAGAAGAATTCGAATGGAAAAATATCCAGAAGAAAATTGATGCTAATCCCTTCATCAAGGATAAAAATGTTGTGCCGCGTGTCATGACCCTGACCCAAAGTACCTACGACGGAATCATCTACAACGTTGAAATGATTAAAGAGCTACTCGATGGCAAAGTCGATTCCTTGCATTTTGATGAGGCTTGGTTACCGCACGCTGCGTTCCATCCTTTTTATAAGGACATGCATGCCATTGGTGCAGATCGACAACGCACTAAAAAGAGTTTGATGTTCGCGACCCAATCAACCCATAAGTTGTTGGCTGGTCTCTCTCAGGCATCGCAAGTATTGGTGCAGGATGCTGAAGATACCAAGCTCGATCGGGATTGCTTTAACGAAGCCTACTTGATGCATACCTCTACTAGTCCGCAATATGCCATCATCGCCTCGTGTGATGTGTCTGCGGCGATGATGGAGTCTCCAGGCGGAACGACGCTAGTGGAAGAGTCAATTGCAGAAGCGATGGATTTTCGTCGTGCCATGCGTGAGGTAGATGAAAAATTTGGAGCTGATTGGTGGTTTAAGGTATGGGGCCCAGACCATCTGGCCGAAGAAGGCATTGGTGAACGCTCTGATTGGATTTTGGAGCCCAATGCTAATTGGCATGACTTTGGCAACGTAGCAAAAGATTTCAACATGCTGGACCCCATTAAGGCCACCATTGTGACGCCTGGTTTGGATGTTGAAGGTAACTTTGGTTCCATGGGTATTCCTGCCAGCATTGTGACTAAATATTTAGCGGAGCATGGTGTGATTGTGGAGAAGTGCGGTCTGTACTCCTTCTTCATTATGTTTACGATTGGTATTACTAAGGGCCGGTGGAATACCTTGGTAACTGAGCTACAACAATTTAAAGATCACTTTGATAAAAACGCCCCTCTATGGAAAGTTTTGCCTGAGTTTGTTGCGAAGCATCCCCGCTATGAGCGTGTTGGCCTTAAAGATATTTGTCAGCAAATTCATGAATTTTATAAGGGCCGTGATGTTGCGCGTATGACTACCGAGATGTACACCTCAGATATGGTGCCAGCAATGATGCCTTCAGAAGCTTGGGCTGAGATGGCTCATAAAAAGGTAGATCGTGTACCGTTGGATCAATTGCAAGATCGCATCACAGCGATGTTGGTCACCCCATATCCCCCAGGCATTCCATTACTCATTCCGGGAGAGCGGTTTAATAAACGCATCATCGATTACTTGTACTTTGCTCGTGACTTCAATGAGCAATTCCCGGGATTTGAAACTGATATCCATGGGTTGGTAAAAGCCGATATTGATGGCCGTAGCCAGTATTACGTTGATTGCGTCAGACAAGAGTGTGACAGCAATTTAAAGTAACCAAACACAGAACTTACTCATAAATACCTCGCTTAGCGGGGTATTTTTTTACTTCTTATTAGTGCAATTAGACTATTTCGCTACTGGCTTATCCAGCTGAAAGATCACCGGCGCATCTTCATCGATCTTACCCGCTGGCTTATCTGTTTTGGATTCTTCGTCGCTCAGAAAGTTGTATTCCTGACTTTGCACAATTGCTTCGGGTTTATCCAAGAGCGTAGTCACGAGCGCTGGAAAAGCAATCACTACTCCTACCATGATGAGTTGCAATACTACCCAAGGTAAGGCACCCCAGTAGATATCACTACTCTTAACTGATTTGGGTGCGACGCTGCGCAGATAAAAGAGGGCAAATCCAAAAGGAGGATGCATAAAAGAGGTTTGCATGTTTACGCACAGCATGACACCAAACCAGACCAGTGCAGCACTTGCAGCTGCTTGTGGATTGCCATTCATAGAATCTAAGAGTATGGGTGAAAGCAATTTGACAGCAATCGGTGCCAATAGGGGCACGATAATGAATGCGATTTCAAAAAAGTCTAAGAAAAAAGATAAGAAAAATACCAAGAGATTGACAACAATTAAAAAACCAACCCAACCTCCGGGTAGCTGGGCAAATAGTTCTTCAACCCAGTTCCCGCCATCTACCCCTTGAAAAACGACTGAGAAGCAAGTGGAGCCAATCAAAATAAATACCACCATGGCCGTAATGCGTGTGGTGTTTTGATAGGCCTCCTTGACCAGGCCCTTAAGATTCGGAATCTGAGCACGACGGAGCCAGGCTAAGAGCAGTGCCCCCATCGCCCCCATCGCTCCAGATTCTGTTGGGGTGGCGATACCAGTCATGATGGTCCCAAGTACTAAGAAAATTAATACCGCCGAAGGAATGATCCCTAGCAGGCATTTTTTTAGAAGTGCCCAACCCTGGAGTGTGAGTTCATTTTCAGGTGCGGCAGGTAAGTAGCTTGGCCGAAAGCGGGATAAGAAAAAGGTATAGAGCGCAAACAGACCAATTTGAAGTAGTGATGGCCCCCAAGCACCCAGATACATACTGCCTACATCTGCGCTACCACTTTGGGTCTTGAGTTGGTCCGCCAACACAATCAGAACTAAGGACGGAGGGACGAGCTGAGTAATGGTCCCGGAAGCCGCTAAAACGCCCGTAGCGTAGCGCATGTTGTAACCATAACGCATCATTACTGGTAGGGAAATCATAGTCATAGCGATCACTTGGGCGGCTACTGTGCCGGTAATGGCGCCAAGGATGAAGCCCACAATAATGACGGAGTAACCCAACCCACCCCGAATGCGTCCAAATAGTTGACCCATCGAGTCCAGCATTTCTTCTGCTAGACCACAACGCTCCAAGATGGCGCCCATAAAGGTGAAGAAGGGAATGGCTAAGAGTAGGTCATTGGCGAGAACCCCGCCAAAAATTCGTTGCGGAATTGCCTGCAAAAATGAGAATCCAAAAAAGTTTTCACTGATTGCGATACCAGCGAAGAAGAGTCCTGCGGCCATTAAAGAAAAAGCCACCGGAAAGCCTATCAACATAAACACAATGAGTCCGCCAAACATCAGCGGCGGCATCCATTCAAGTGGGATCATTGCATCGGCTTTTCATAACTGACATCTACAGCTTCTAAAGGAATATTTCCTTTGAGCATGCCGATACGTTTAATGATTTCAGAAAGCCCTTGTAGGCTAAGCATAAAAAATCCAAACGGGACAATGAATTTAATGGGATAGCGTGCTAACCCTCCTGCATTAGGAGAGTGCTCAAGCACCAACCAAGAGGGATAAAACAAACTGGTCCAAGAGAGCCAAGTAAAGAGCAGGCAGGCAGGCATGAGAAAACATATCAAGCCAAAAAGATCAATATAAAGACGTCCACGATTCGATAGTTGCGAATAGATCAAATCCACGCGAACATGCTCATTACGCTTGAGCGTATAAGAGGCAGCCAACATGACTGCAGCCCCAAAAAGATACCACTGCAACTCAAGAGGCCAGTTATTGCTGATATCTAAACCATAGCGAAGTAAAGCATTGGTAGCCGATACGATGCAGGATAGCAAAATCATGATGCTTGCTGCCTTGCCCAGTAGCTGATTTAAGCGATCAATTCCTGTGCAGAGTGTTCCCCAGAAAGCCATTGGATCTAGAGATCTGCGCGACCCCGTTTTATTGCGGCGAGTACTTGTGCGGGAGCAGTGCCACCCGCATGTTGGCGTGAGTTCACAGATCCATCTACAGTCAGAAGGGCAAATACATCGTCACTCATGAGTTCGGGGCGATCATCTAGACCACAGGCAAAGCGCAATTCCGACAGGCTGAGATCTGTGAGCATGCAATTGCGACCAACGCAGGCTTTTACAGCATGAGCCACTGCCTCATGAGCATCTCGGAACGCCAACCCTTTTTTAACCAAATAATCGGCTAAGTCGGTAGCGGTAGCAAAACCTTCTTCTGCTGCAGCCTTCATCACATCCGCCTTGACTTCAATATGGGGCACCATATCTGCAAAAATACGCAAGGTATCTTGGACCGTATCCACCGCATCAAACAAAGGTTCTTTGTCTTCTTGATTATCTTTGTTATAGGCCAAAGGTTGGCTCTTCATCAAAGTTAATAAAGAAATTAAATCCCCATATACCCGACCGGTTTTGCCACGTGCTAATTCTGGGACATCGGGATTTTTTTTCTGCGGCATGATTGAGCTGCCAGTGCAAAAACGGTCTGGCAAGTCAATGAACCCAAAGCGGGGGCTCAACCACAACACTAATTCCTCAGACAAGCGTGAGATATGCATCATCAAAATAGCGGCAAAGGCACAGAACTCAATCGCGAAATCCCGATCCGAGACAGCATCTAAAGAGTTATTGCAAATACCGTCAAAGCCTAAAGTACGGACTACTTGCTCACGATCGATCGGGTAGGTAGTACCAGCTAAGGCTGCAGCACCTAATGGGAGGCGATTAAAACGGGCGCGCAAATCTACTAGACGATCCGCATCGCGACTAAACATTTCATAGTAGGCCATCAGATGATGACCAAAGGTAATCGGCTGCGCCACTTGCAAATGGGTGTGACCGGGCATGATGGTAGCAGCATGCTTTTCTGCAAGATCTAATAGGGCAGAACGCAGTGACTTCAGAGTGCCAGCGATTTCATCTACGCTGCCACGCAACCAGAGACGTAAATCAGTCGCCACTTGATCATTGCGTGAGCGGCCTGTGTGCAAGCGTTTGCCCGCATCTCCCACTAATTGAGTAAGGCGCGCCTCAATATTGAGATGAACGTCCTCAAGAGCCAATTGCCAACGAAACTCACCGGCTTCAATTTCACCCTTAATTTGCGCCATCCCCATCTGAATATCCGTCAAATCCTGGGCGCTAATGATTTTTTGGGTTGCCAGCATTTCGGCATGGGCTAAAGAACCGGCAATGTCGACTAAGGCAAAACGCTGGTCAAAGCCAATTGAGGCTGTATAGCGCTGCACAAGTTCGTCAACGGGTTCGTTAAAGCGGGCCGACCAAGCTTGGGCTTTGTTGGCAAGGGAATTTTTCGATGAGCTCATAAACGCAGTATATTGGTGTCAGTCTTTAATTATTTTAAATGTTATGTCACAAACTTCTTTCTCCCCGTCCCAGCACCCTAATCCCCCTGTACGCCTCGTGATTGCCTCTCGAGAGAGCCGCCTAGCAATGTGGCAGGCTGAGTATGTCCGAGATTGCCTTAAACAGTGTTACCCAGGCTGCGATGTGCAGATTTTGGGTATGACCACCCGAGGGGATCAAATCCTTGATAGAGCCCTCTCTAAAGTGGGCGGTAAGGGCCTTTTTGTGAAAGAGCTGGAAACCGCTCTAGAAGACGGCCGAGCCGATTTGGCAGTGCATTCCTTAAAGGATATGCCGATGGATATGCCCGCTGGCTTTGACCTCACTTGCGTTATGGAGCGTGAAGATGCCCGTGATGCCTTTGTCTCGAATGACTATGCCAGTCTGGAAGACCTCCCTCAGGGAGCAGTGGTGGGGACTTCAAGCCTGCGCCGTGAATCCGTTTTGAGAGCCCGCTTTCCTCATTTAGTCATCGAGCCTCTGCGCGGAAACTTAGATACCCGCATGGGTAAATTAGATGGTGGGCAATACCAAGCAATCATTTTGGCTGCTGCTGGATTAAAGCGTTTGGGCCTTGGCAGTCGTATTAAGGCTTTGTTGCCATATGACCCCTATACCCCTGCGGCCGGTCAAGGTGCTTTGGGAATCGAAACGCTATCTTCAAACCCCCATATTAAAGAATGGCTTGCCCCTTTAAATGATCTACCTACGTTGCTTGCGGTCTCAGCTGAGCGCATGGTCTCGCGCCAGTTAGGCGGCTCTTGCGAAGTGCCATTGGCCGCCCATGCTACTTGGGATCAAGATCATCTGCACATTCGTTCTTTTGTAGCCAGTGTGGATGGACAAGCAAGCTGCTTAGCGAGTAGTAAAGGACCCGTAAAGAATATGGAGGAGGCTGAAGCCCTCGGCTTCGCAGTAGCCCAAGACCTCATTGCTCAGGGTGCAGCGAGCTTGCTGCCAAATGGTTTGCCAAAGTAATTCAGCTTAGCCATCATGAGTAATAAGACGATTATTATTACTCGCCCTAGTGGGCAAGCCCAGCAATTGTCAGAAATGTTGCAGGCAAATTTGCGTACTAGCGGAATTGCTAAAGTAGCTTTGCCCCATATGATTTCATTGCCCTTGCTGACCATTGTCCCTAAGAGTGATCATGCTTTAGCCAATCAAATAGCGACATCATTACACACTGCCGACCTAGCAATTTTTGTGAGCCCCAATGCGATTGAGTGCACGATGCGTTTGCTTGAGAAGTCTTGGCAAGTGCTATCCGATAAGCCAATTTTAATTGGTGTGATGGGGGGTAGCAGTCTGCATGCTTTAAAAAATCATGGCATGACTATGGCGGACGCCCCAAGCAAGATCATTGTCCCTTCAGATACTGCGCACTGGGATTCAGAAGGCTTATGGCATGAGTTGCAAAAATTGCAGTGGAACTGGGCCGATAAAAAAGTAGTGATTTTTAAAGGAGAAGGGGGCCGTGAGTGGTTGGCCGATACCCTCATCGGTGCAGGTGCACAGCTTGAGGCAATTTCTGTTTACACACGTATACCTCTAGACCTTGAAAGCCCTATTTGGCATGACATTCGTGAGATTGACTATGCACAATCTCTTTGGTTATTAACTTCATCTGAAGCAGTTCGTCACTTAGGGCAAGTGAAGTTGCCGATAGCAAGCGCTAGCGCTCTGTGTTCACATCGCAATATTGCTGATGCTGCTCGGCAGATTGGCTTTGGGGAAGTGCTGACTTGTGAAGCAGGTGATGACGCATTAATGCGTGCAACTCACACCTGGTTACTTACTCAATAGTGCTGTAGAGCTGGCAATAGAATTTCACTCACCAAGAGCGGATGCCCCTTAAGAGAATATAAAGTACGTCTTCCCCAGACAGTTTTGGGTAATGCTGAATATTGTTTGAAACACTTCTGCCACAACGCACTGTGTCGATCAAGGCGAGCGATTTCTCGAAGTGGTCGAGCTGAAGAGTGCATTCGCTTTTTTGAAAATAATACGGCACCAAGCGGTTTTTTCCCTAAACGTAGTACTGCATGGTTGCTGCCGCTAGAGCTAGCACTAGGAATGATGCTATGCGCCATGACGAGTGGAATATTGTTGACGCAGAGAAGGACTTCTCGAACTCGGCAACGTTTAATCTTGAAATGAAAATAGCGACTCTCGTCGCTATTCAGATTTTGCCGGCAATCTCGCAAAACAATGACTTCTAGCTTTTGGCCAATGGCGAGTTCAATTTTTTGCGTCAGAGAGCCCGTATCACTGAGCCAAGGCTGCCACTTGCGTGGCGCGCGATGTAATTCACCAGAATCGACTCGATCCCATGCAGAACGGAGGCGACGACGGTGAATCATATTTAGCTGCCGCTAAAACTTCTACGTTGACCAGCTACTTTGGGTTTGGCAAAGCGGGGGCCTGCTGAAGGACGCGAGTCACCAGAGCGACTGCCACCCGTTGGACGTGAATCACCAGAGCGTGCAGGGCGTGAATCCGCAAAACGATTACCGCCAGCTGGCCGTGAATCACCAGTTGGACGGGAATCGCCTGAAGGACGTGAGTCGCCAGAGCGAGATTCGTAATGATTACCAGAGCGGTTTCCACCGCCAGCTCCGCCACCTGAACCACCGCCACCAAAGCGTGATTCTGAACGTGCACCAGATCCATAACGGCCACCGCCGCTACCACCACCGCCGCCAGAGCGATTACCGCCACCGGAGCGACCGCCACCAGGACGACCACCACCTCCACCACCAAAGCTAGGCTTGGCTTGTGGCTCTAAGCCGGCAATCACAGATGCAACGATGTCTTGCTGTGTAAAGCGTTCGATGTTGCGAATCTTTGCACGATCACGATGCTCTACTAAAGTAATTGCTACCCCATTACGACCAGCACGCCCGGTTCTACCAATGCGATGCGTATAGTCTTCAGGCTTCATGGGTAAGCCAAAGTTAATCACGTGACTAATGCGGGGCACATCAATACCGCGTGCCGCCACATCCGTCGCCACTAAAATTTTAGTGTGACCTTTACGTAAAGACTCGAGACGACGCATGCGAACCGCTTGTGGCATTGCACCGTGCAGGGCACTGGCTTCATAACCGTTTGCACGTAAGGTGTCAGCGATTTTTTCACTTTCAATTTGTGTACTTGCAAATACCACTGCTTGATCTAAGGTGGCATCAGCCAAAATATGCTCAAGCAATTTATGCTTGTGTGACATGCTATCGGCCCAATGTAACTTTTGCTCGATATTGGCATGCTTCTCACCAGCATGAGCAAGCTCAATGCGCATGGCATTGGTAGTTAACTCATTTGCTAAAGACATAATCTTTGGTGCAAAAGTAGCAGAGAACATTAAGGTCTGATTGCGACCAGAGCAGCGCTTATCAATAGCTTCGAGGTCATCAGCAAATCCCATATCGAGCATGCGATCTGCTTCATCGATTACGAGTTGCTTCACATCATCCAAACGAATGGCTTTGCTGTCGGTCAAGTCCAGCAAGCGACCTGGGGTGGCAACTACGAGTAAGGCACCTTTCAGGGCTTGAATTTGTTTACCGTATGGCATGCCGCCCATTACAGTAGCAATACGAATCCCTTTGAGACCACGTACTAAGTTTACTGCATCAGCAGCGACCTGTTGGGCTAGTTCGCGAGTAGGGCAAAGTACCAATACCTTAGGTTGGGCGCGACCTGGCACAGGAGAGTTATTTGGGTTGTCTTCAATCAATTGATTAATCAAAGGCAATAAAAAGGCGGCGGTTTTGCCGCTACCGGTTTGGCTGCTAACTAATAGATCTCCGCCAGCAAGTGCTGCAGGAATAACCTGAGCTTGCACTTCAGTGGCTTGGGTGTATCCAAGTTCAGCAACGTTTTTAAGGAGTGATGCCGAGAGGGCAAAGGACTGGAATTCATTTCCGGCCGGCTGTGAGTTTTTAGGCTCGTGATTCGTTTCTTTAGAAAAAGTCATGCTATTACACATCCCCTTGAAGGGACGGTTCCGTATGGACACTCATTGTTTTTATCGAGTGTGATGGTCAAAGGCATCGACCATCAGGCAGGCGGCAGCGTTGTGTGTTTATAACTTCTAAACGAATCGCTGAAATATAGCTGGGGGGCGATGAATCAAATTGCTTAAAAAAGCCTCTTATTATGACAGTGTCGTAGTCCGATTACAAGGGTTTTCCCGAATTTAATTATGATGTTGTCATGGATTGGCTCACAAACCCTTCGAATATTGGCATCGTTCACTTCGCAACCTATTTGCTGGGAACGATACTCACGATTTTATTCCCGGGTCCAAACTCTCTTTATGTATTAGCGATCACATCGCAAAAAGGATGGCGTGCTGGCGCTGGGGCAGCCTTAGGTATTTTTATTGGCGATGCTATTTTGATCTTAGGCGTTATTTTAGGTGCCGCCACGTTACTGAATTCATCACCAGTCATTTTTAATGTTCTGCGCTTACTGGGCGCAGCCTATTTAGGGTGGATGGGCATAAGTTTTTTGCGGACCGGAATCGAGAGATGGCGTAGCCCCGAGAATGCAAAAGAGACGATGCATAGTGTGCGTTACTTCGATAATCTACATCCCACGCTTGCTGCCTTAGCGCTGTCCTTAACAAATCCTAAGGCCATCTTTTTCTTTGTCTCATTCTTTACGCAATTTATTGATCCGCAATATACACAACCCCTACATGCATTTCTCTACTTAGCAGTTGTGCTGCAAATAGTGAGCATGAGCTACTTAGCCAGCCTTATATTTGCAGGATATTTTTTCTTAGGATACTTTAAGAGGCATCCTGATCATGCAGCCTTGCTTTGGGGATTTGTAGGTTTATTGCTTCTGGGCTTTGCAGTGAACTTGTTACTTTAGCCAGCGCAGTAAACGCTCTACGCCTTTTCCGTAGGGTGGTCGTGCAAGCGCGGTGCCACGTAAGATATTTAATCCTAAGAGACCGCGTACCTGAAGAATCGATTTGCAATGACTAAAGGTATCGAACCCTGCTTTACCGTGATATGCGCCCATGCCACTTGCACCGATGCCACCAAAAGGAAGGTCTTCCACTGCCACATGCAATAGGGTGTCGTTGATCGTTACGCCACCTGAGCGGGTTTCATTGAGAACACGTTGCATCGACTGCTTGTCTTTGCCAAACCAGTACAAGGCCAGAGGCTTAGGTTTGTTATTAATGAAGCTGATCGCTGCTGAGATATCGCTGATGGTGATGATCGGCAGGATGGGTCCAAAGACCTCTTCTTGCATCACCAAGGAATCAGTAGAAACATTTACGAGCACAACAGGAGTAAATGAATTGGAAAATATGGAGGTAATTAAAGGAATAGCAGTAGCACCTCTATCCACTGCATCCTGCACCAAGTATTGCCAGCGCTCTAATTGGGCTTTATCGATTGGGCCTGTGCACTCAGCTGGATTAGAAAATTGCTTCTGAGCTGCACTTTGCAATGCTTGTACAAAAGCATCGTATTGATTAGGACTGATCAGTACGTAGTCTGGTGCGATACAAGTTTGACCGCTATTGATCAGCTTGCCGTAAATGATGCTGGCAGCAGCTTCAGGAAGTTGGGCTGAGAAGTCGACTATGGCCGGTGATTTACCACCCAGCTCGAGAGTGATAGGAGTGAGGTGGTCAGCGGCAGCACGCATCACTTTTTTGCCAGTTTCTTCTGAGCCAGTAAAAAATAGATGATCAAAAGGTAGTGCCGCAAACGATTCGGCTACATCGATCCCGCCAGTGGTCACACAAAATTCACTCGGGTGGAAATATTCCTCAATCAATAGGGCCAAGAATCCTGAGGTGCGCGAACTTCTCTCAGAAGGTTTAAGCCAAACTCGATTGCCCGCTGCTAAGGCAGAGATCACTGGAACCAGTGCCAGCTGAACTGGATAGTTCCAAGGACTCATGATGCCAACTACACCCATCGATTGGCTTTGAGTCCAAGCATTAGAAGAGCCTAGGAATCCAGGGGTGTCAACTAGAAGGGGCTTCATCCAGGTTTTGAGATGTTGATGCACATGTTTGCATGCCTGATAAACCATTTGAAATTCAGCAAGCTTTGTTTCAATAGGGTGACGAATACCAAAATCTGCTTCGAGCACTTTGCAGATCTTTTCTTCATTAGCGCGTACCATTTTCTCAATACGCCCAATGCGTTCTAGTCGAACCTCAAGGCTTGGATTGGGTTCTGCAGCATAAGCTGCTCTGATTTCATCTAATTGAAGGGTGAAGCGGTTTATTGACATGGGGTCTACGAATGGCAAGCAAATGATTGAATAAGGCATTAGCATAAGGCCATGAACGAAATCATTGAGAAAAATCTACCAACCTTGGAGCGTGCGACTTTAGGGGGTGGCTGCTTTTGGTGCCTCGAAGCGGTTTATCAGCAAATTACGGGAGTAAGCGCTGTGGTGTCGGGCTATGCAGGCGGGGCTTTGCCTAATCCAGACTATGAATCTATTTGCACTGGTACAACAGGGCATGCAGAAATTGTAGACATCTACTTTGATCCTACTCTTATTACTTATCGGGATTTATTAGAGATCTTATTTGTGATTCATGACCCTACAACGTTGAACTATCAGGGTAATGATCATGGTACGCAGTATCGATCGGTGATTTTTACTCACAACGATGTGCAAAGTAACATCGCATATGAGGTCGTTCAAGAATTACAGGATGCAAAGATCTATTCCAACCCTATCGTGACTCAAATTGATGTCGCACCCGTCATTTACCCTGCTGAGGACTACCACCAAAATTATTACCGTCAGCATCCCGGGCAGGGTTATTGCATGGCCGTAGTGGCCCCTAAATTAGCAAAATTCAGGACAAAGTTTCAGTCTCGTATTGCCCCAGCGTTTCGCTAGGGCGCAAGGCGGCGGATATCCCAGCCAGAGCCGGTGAATTGATAGTGAATGCGGTCATGCAAGCGAGAAGGTCTGCCTTGCCAAAACTCGATCTCTGTTGGCTGTAAGCTGTATCCCCCCCAATGCTCGGGGCGCGGTGGCTGGTCACCAAATTGCGCAGCAAAGCGTTTTTCAGCCTCTTCAAGAAACTGGCGATTTGGAATCTCGGTACTTTGTGGGGATGCCCAGGCTCCGATTCTGGAGGCAGCAGGACGAGAATGAAAGTACGCATCGCTTTCGCTTGCAGGAATACGCTCAACTAGCCCTTTAATACGCACTTGACGCTCAAGTTCATGCCAGTGAAAGAGTAATGCTGCCTGAGGGCGTATTGCTAATTCTTTCCCTTTTTGGCTATCATAATTAGTGAAGAAGCTAAAGCTATCCTGGTCAGCGCCTTTTAGTAAGACAATACGGGCTGATGGGTTGCCTGCTTGATCCGCAGTCGCTAAGGTCATGGAGTTTGGCTCGGGGCATTGGGCTTTGACAGCCTGATCAAACCAGACCTGAAACAGCGTCATGGGATTGACTGGTACTTCGGTTTCTGAAAGTTCACCAAAGGTATAGTTTTTACGCAGTTGAGCAATAGGATCCATTTATTCAGTATAAAGAGAAGCTATGGCAGAAGACAAGTTAGAAGACAGCGCAGATGATCGTCGCTTCGGGGGTGTAGCACGTCTATATGGCCCTGAGCTGCGTGAACACTTTCGTCATGCCACCGTGGTAGTGGCTGGTTTGGGGGGCGTGGGATCTTGGGCGGCTGAAGCTCTAGCGCGGACTGCGATTGGTCATTTGGTTCTAGTGGACTTTGATCACATAGCAGAAAGTAATACCAATCGTCAATTGCATGCCCTTGAGGGGCAGTATGGCAAAGCAAAAGTAGAGGCCATGACGGATCGCATTAGACAGATCAACCCTGAAATCATTCTGACTACACACGATGCATTTTTAGAGCCCACAAATCTTGATCAATTGATTCCAGATAATGCTTTGGTCTTAGATGCTACCGACTCAGTACAAACAAAAATTGCCCTCGCAGTCTGGGCCGTGCAGCATCAACGTGCTTTAGTGATGTGTGGCGCAGCTGGTGGCAAGTCAGATCCCACCTCGGTACGTTGTGATGATCTCTCGCGTACTGAGCAAGATGCATTGCTAGCAAAGGTACGCCAAGGGCTGAGACAAGATCACGGCTTCTCCAGAAATCTTAAGAGGAAGATCGGTATTCGCGCTATCTATTCCCATGAGCCGCGGGCTGGCGCAGCGAGTGGTGGCTTAGCATGTTCTGGTTATGGCTCTACGGTGATGGTGACCGCAGCCTGTGGCTTAGCTGCTGCGGCTGAGATATTAAATCTCATTGCTGCTCAAGCTATTACCTCAGAGTAAGTAGTCATTTTCAAAAAGTATTGCTAAACCCTTAAGGGCAATCCCTGTAGGAAAGTACGTATTCTGCTGTCATCCCTCAATGAAGCATTTCTCTCTCAGCCTCTATTCATAGGGCTGGATCTTTTTTCCTCGTATCGTATTTGTTCATTTGGTTAATTTGGGTATTTTGGTCCCCTAGTACTAATGAGAACTCCTCCCTAGACTTTGCTCCATTGGTGAGTTGCCAATGACAAATCGAAAGGAGGTCTCTTTTGCAGACTGAACACACTGGTTTAAAGCGTCATCTCAAAGTACGGCATATTCGTCTGATGGCTTTAGGGTCAACAATTGGTGTCGGACTATTTCTTGGCTCAGCAAGTGCCATCAAAATTGCCGGCCCCTCCATCCTCTTGGGATATTTATTGGCAGGCATTGTTGCTTTCATTGTTCTACGAACCTTAGGAGAAATGGCCGTACATGAGCCTGTAGCGGGGTCATTTGCAGCGTATGCCAATACCTATGTCGGACCATTGGCTGGCTATATGGTGGGTTGGGGTTATTGGACCTATTGGATTGTGGTGGGTATTGCTGAAGTGACTGCCGTTGGTATCTACATGGGCATCTGGTTCCCTGAAACTCCACAATGGATTTGGGCGCTTTCCTCGATCTTAATGATGGGCTTAATTAATCTCATCGCTGTCAAGGTGTTTGGTGAATTTGAATTCTGGTTTGCCTTAATCAAAGTCGTTGCGATTGTGGCCATGATTGCATTAGGTGCTGCAGTGATTCTATTTGGATTTACCAATGACTGGACTCCGATTGGCCTTAGTAATTTATGGAAACATGGCGGCTTCTTCCCGAATGGTATTTCAGGGATGCTACTTTCCTTACAAATGGTCTTGTTTGCTTATGTTGGTATAGAGATGATTGGCTTATCTGCTGGTGAAGCAGAGAACCCACGCAAAACTATTCCGATGGCAATTGATTCATTAGCTTGGCGCATTTTGATTTTTTATATGGGCGCCATCTTAGTGATCTTAGCGATCTTTCCTTGGAATGAGGTAGGTCAGCAAGGCAGTCCATTTGTAGTGATGTTCGAGCGTATTGGCTTGCGTGAAGCGGCTGGAATTATTAACTTTGTGGTCATTACAGCAGCGCTGTCATCTTGTAATGCCGGCATCTTTAGTGGTGGTCGATTGTTGTATGCACTCTCAACAAATGGCTATGCCCCATCCCCCTTTGCCAAACTATCTAAGTATGGTGTTCCTCATCGTGCCGTGATAGCAACCGTTGCGGTATGCATGTCGGGAGTGGTATTGAACTACTTTGTTCCAGATAAGGCATTTCAGTACGTCATGGCAGCAGTGACTTTTATTGGCCTGATGGTGTGGATTGCCATTCTTGTTACTCAAATTCAATTCCGTCGTTCTCTGACAAAAGATCAGGTTGAGCAATTGGGTTACCGCGCTCCATGGTGGCCATATTCCTCTTGGTTTGCATTGGCCTTTATTGGCTTAGTAGTAGTGATGATGGGCTTTCATGAAGATGCGCGAATTGCCTTGGTATTAGGCCCCTGTTTGTTAGGTCTGTATCTCATCATGTTTTATCTCGCTGGCTTGCATCACAAAACAAAACTGAATCGTAAATTTCAATAAGGAGACTTAAATGATTATTGGCGTACCTCAAGAAGTAAAAAATAATGAATTTCGTGTTGGCTTAACCCCAGGAAATGTGCGGGGTTTATGTAAACATGGCCACTCAGTATTAATTCAGCGTGGTGCCGGTGAGCAAATTGGTTTAACAGATGAGTCTTATCGCTTAGCAGGCGCTACTTTAATTAATAGTGCTGCGGAGGTTTTTGCTAAAGCTGAGATGATCGTGAAGGTCAAGGAACCTCAAGCTCAGGAGTGCGCTATGTTGCGCGAAGACCAAATGCTCTTTACCTACTTACATCTGGCGCCAGACCCATTACAGACAAAAGCGCTATTGGCATCAGGGGCGACCTGTATTGCTTATGAAACCGTCACCTCAGGGAGTGGTGGATTGCCACTCTTAGCGCCTATGAGTGAAGTGGCTGGCAGGATGTCCATACAGGCTGCTGCTATCCATCTTGAAAAGACGCATGGCGGTTCAGGCATATTGATGGCGGGTGTGCCTGGAGTGATGCCTGCAAAAGTAGTCATCCTCGGCGCTGGCGTAGTGGGGCGCAATGCTCTGCAAATGGCGGTTGGCATGGGTGCAGAAGTATGTATTTTTGATCGGGATATTGATCGCTTAAGGCAGATTGACATGCTTTACGGAAATCGCGTACGCACCTTTTATGCAGATCCGCTGTTAGTAGAGCTCGAAGTATGTGAGGCAGATGTGGTGATTGGCGCTGTGCTATTACCCGGCGCTGCTGCACCGAAGTTAGTCAGCAGAGAGATGGTTCGTAAAATGAAGGCAGGAGCAGTAGTAGTCGATGTGGCCATTGATCAAGGCGGTTGTTTTGAAACTTCGATGCCAACTACGCATACCGATCCTACTTTTATCGTAGATGGTGTACTGCACTATTGCGTAGCCAATATGCCGGGAGCTGTAGCACGCACTTCAACTTTTGCTTTGACAAATGCAACTTATCCTTATGTCGAGGCTTTAGCAAATCGAGGGGGCATGATGGCTTTAACGCAGGATCGTCATTTGAGAAACGGCTTAAGTGTTCATAAAGGTGTCCTCACTTCAGAGCCTGTAGCCAAAGCTCAAAAGCAGGCCTATACCTCTGCCGAAGAATTGCTCACGGTGTAAGAGTTTGGTGGCGTAACTCACTATTAATGTACGCCACCATCTTCCTAAGTCTTTATTGAGGCTCTATTTGCAGAGTTCATTTATTATCATCAGATGAATAACACACTCCTTGTAGATTAAATTGCTCGATTATTCTGCATTAGCACTTTCTACTGGTGTTGTAGCCCTGGCAGAGATGGGTGATAAAACCCAGCTACTTTCCTTAATGTTAGCTGCCCGTTACCCTAAGCAAGCCTTAGCGATTATTGGCGGCATATTTATTGCGACAATTGCAAACCATGCTTGCGCTGCGTTTTTAGGCCACTGGTTAACTACCTTCATGAGCCCAGACTTACTCAAGTGGATCTTGGGCTTGAGCTTTTTGGGCATCGGACTATGGCTATTGGTCCCTGACCATATTGATGATGCAGCAGGCTCTAAAGTAGCTGATCGGGCCCTTCAGGTATTTATACTCACTGTTGGACTCTTCTTCTTGGCGGAGATGGGTGATAAAACGCAGATTGCAACCATTGCCCTGGGGGCGAAATATCCTGATGTGATTGCGGTGACGATAGGCACTACTTTAGGCATGATGCTAGCGAATGCTCCAGCAGTTTGGGTTGGGCAGAAATTTACTAAGCGTATGCCTATCCGATGGATACATGCCGTTGCCGCTATTACCTTTATTGCTATTGGTGTAGCAACGCTCATTTGGGGTTAGCAAAGTAGTTGTTGAAGGCTTAAAATTACTCCATGAAAACTGATCTGCCACAAAGCTTCCAAAGGCTCGAATACCAAGCCCCGAATTACACCTTTAGTCAGGTTGAGCTCGATATCGCCTTAGACCCAGCTCGGACCATTGTGAAAAGCCGATTAGAGGTGCTACCTGGGCCAGGTCATGAGGCGGGAGCATCTTTGGTACTTCAAGGCCATGATCTGGAGTTTGTGAGTTTGCGAGTTAATGGTGAAGCACATCGCCAATTTGAATTAAATCCAGAAGCATTAACTATTCATGCTTTACCTCATGAAGGTGGCAAACCCTTTGTTGTTGAAATTATTTGTGTTTGTGTGCCCGAGAAAAATACTTCCCTGATGGGTTTGTATGTTTCTAATGGCAATTTCTTTACCCAGTGTGAAGCTGAGGGATTTAGAAAAATTACTTATTTTCTTGATAGGCCTGATGTCATGGCGCGCTATCGGGTGACACTGCGTGCCCGTGAGGCTGAGTATCCCGTCTTGTTATCGAATGGAAATTTACTTAGTTCTGAAAAGCTTCCTAATGGCTGGCATTGCGCAGTATGGGAAGACCCGTTTCCAAAGCCCTCCTATTTATTTGCGCTGGTAGCTGGTAAGTTGGAATGTATCGAAGAGACAATCACCACTAGTAGTGGGGCAAAAAAGTTATTACAAATTTGGGTTGAACCACATGATTTAAAAAAGACCCGTCATGCCATGAATTCTTTAATTGCATCCATCCATTGGGATGAAAAGCGTTATGGCCTTGAATTAGATCTTGAACGTTTCATGATTGTGGCAGTGGGTGATTTTAATATGGGGGCTATGGAAAATAAGGGCCTCAATATTTTTAATACAAAATTTGTTTTAGCGCAGCCTGGGACGGCAACCGATGCTGATTTTTCTAATATCGAAAGCGTCGTAGCGCATGAGTATTTTCATAATTGGACCGGCAATCGAGTGACATGCCGTGACTGGTTTCAGCTCTCACTCAAAGAGGGCTTAACCGTTTTCCGTGATCAAGAGTTTTCAGCAGACCAAATGGGCAGTGAGTCTGGCAGGGCAGTGAAGCGTATTGAAGATGTGCGCCTCTTACGTCAACTCCAGTTTCCTGAAGATGCTGGTCCGATGGCCCATCCTATTCGTCCTGATGCCTATCAAGAGATTAATAACTTCTATACCGTCACCGTCTATGAAAAGGGCGCTGAGGTGGTACGCATGTATCAAACCTTGCTGGGGGTCGATGGCTTTCGTAAGGGAATGGATTTGTATTTCAAGCGCCATGATGGCCAAGCCGTTACGTGTGATGATTTCTTAGCAGCGATGGCCGATGCAAATGGGCGCGATTTAACCCAGTTCAGAAATTGGTACAGTCAAGCGGGAACACCAAAAGTCATCGTCAAAGAGTCTTATGATGCTGCGAAACAAGAGTATCAAATTACTTTGACACAAAGTCCATCAGAGCATATTTCTAATAAAGAATATAAGCCATTTCATATTCCCCTAAAGATGCGCCTACTGACTGAAGCAGACGAGCAGGAAGAGGTATTGCTTGAGTTGACTCAAGAGAGTCAAACCTGGACCTTTGATCATTTAGCAAGCCGCCCAGTACTGTCTATTAATCGTAATTTCTCTGCTCCGATCAATTTAGATTTTGATCAAAGTGAGTCAGATTTGTTAGCGATGTTTTCTGGGGATGATGATGCGTTTAATCGCTGGGAAGCTGGTCAAAAGTTAGCGATGCAGATGATTTTGCAAAATCGTTTACCTGATGCTCCATTGATTGATGCCTATCGCCAACTCTTGACGGATGTAGATTTAGACCCGGCTTTTAAAGAGCTTGCACTGACCTTGCCAGCGGAGACTTATCTATATGAGCAGTGTGCGAGTATAGATCCTCAAAAAATCTATGCAGCACGTCGTGCTTTCCGCCATGCTATAGCTACTGAGCTCCGAATAGAGTGGGCCGCGCTCTATCAGCAAATGCAAATTCCTGGACCATTCAATCCAGATGCAAGCAGCGCTGGTAAAAGGGCTTTAAAGAACTTCGCATTAGGTATGTTGCTTGAGGCTGATCCTTTGATCTGGGCAACTATGGCTGTTAGTCAATATCAGCAAGCCGACAATATGACAGATCGATATGCGGCCTTAGCCGGGTTGGTTGTCCATGGCTCGAAATCTGCCGCAGCGTGCCTAGAAGATTTCTACACTCGCTTTGCAGACGATCCCTTGGTCATTGATAAGTGGTTTGGCTTGCAGTCAAGTAGACCGCCCGTTGCTAACGCAGACTCCACCTTAAGTGAGGTGAAACGCTTACGCGATCATGCCGCTTTTAAAATGAATAACCCCAATCGTGTGCGTAGCGTGATTCATGCTTTTTGCTTAAATAACCCTGCCAGCTTTCATCAGCCAGATGGTAGTGGCTATGCTTTTTGGGCAGAATCAGTGCTCGCCTTAGATGCCATTAGACCCTCAGATAGCACTCAGATAGCAGCACGCCTAGCAAGAGGCTTAGATCGCTGGAAGCAGTTTTCCGAACCTTATCGCACTCAAATGCAGGCAGCCCTCAAGCTGGTAAGTGATTGCGAAACACTCTCTCCAGATGTGAAAGAGGTGGTGTCTAAGGCTTTGGGAAATATTGAGCAATAGCACAAGCTATTAGTGAATGCTCTCTTCATAAGCAATATCCAGTTGCCTAGCGAGTGCCTCTAGCTTTTTATCAAAAGTCCAAATGAGGGCATGTTTTGATAGCAGCGTTGAGGCGAGCAAAGAGACATCTATGGCTCCACAACCTGATTCATAAAACTGATGCTTTTCTACAAATGCCATTACTTCATCTGGAGTCGCTACTGTTGCCTGACGTAAGCATTTCAGCTGATCTAAAGTTTTGACTCTGGGGGAGGGCGGGGATCCACAAGAGAGCTCTACCAAGACCAGTGGATGGCAGAGAATTTGATCATTAATTAAGAGGGATTGCAGTGATGGATTGGCTTTTCTGAAATGAGCAATCCATACCGAGGTATCGGCTAACACCATCGTCATTAAAGCCCCTCATGCTTAGATCTACGGCGAGGGATGCTTTTCATATTAGGGGCTGCACCACCCAGAGCTGCTAAGCGTTTTGCGATCTGCACTCTGACAAAAACAGTCATTGCCTCCCGAAACAGCTCGGATTTATCCATCCCCGGCTCTGCAAGCTCTAAGCCTCTTTGGTAAAGATCGTCATCTATCGTTACAGTCGTTCTCATAGGACTACCCTTCTGGTTTTGTCTTTACGATACTATTGTGATTACATCATCAATAATGATGTATATTAACATCAAATTCAGCATCAATAGGCATAGAGCCAGAGGTTTTAAATATATCAAGGCAAAATAGACCCCATTCATATCCTGCTTCATTAGATTTTTGGAGAAAACCCATTTGACCGCCCCAGCCAACTTCAATACCCCATTTCAGCAGTACCTAGAGTCCACCAAGGTCAAGGGCGTCGCTATTCCTGTGGGCCTACAAGAACTATTGATTGCGGTTGCTGATACGTGTACGACTCTGAGTCATGAAGTAGCGCAAGGTGCTTTGATTGGCTTATTGGGCTCAGCAGGGACTGGCAATGTGCAGGGCGAGGTTCAGCAAAAGCTAGATGTAATTGCGAACGATTTATTAATTGAGGGGGTGCAAGGCTGTCAATCCCTTGCTGGCTTAGCCTCTGAAGAGATGGAATTGCCATTACCCGTTCAAGGTACTGGCGACTATTTGCTCTTATTTGATCCGCTTGATGGCTCATCTAATATTGATGTGAACGTATCGATCGGCACTATTTTTTCTGTGTTGAAGAAACAAGATCCAACGGCACCCTTACAAACAGCAGACTTTTTATTATCCGGGCGTCATCAAGTGGCTGCTGGTTATGTCGTCTATGGACCTCAGACTACGATGGCCTTGACACTAGGTGATGGCGTGGTGATGTTTACCTTGAATAAGACTACTGGTGAGTTTGTACTCATTAAGCATGCGGTAGAGATTGCCCATTCAACGAAAGAATTCTCCATCAATATGTCAAATATGCGACATTGGGCACAACCTGTTCGTCGTTACGTCGAGGAGTGTTTGGCTGGAGTCAGTGGCGAGCGTGACAAAGATTTTAATATGCGCTGGATTGCTTCTATGGTGGCAGATGTACATCGTGTACTCTCCCGCGGCGGAATATTTATGTACCCATGGGATCAACGTGAGCCCCACAAGCCAGGCAAGTTGCGCTTAATGTATGAGGCTAATCCTATGAGCTTTTTGGTAGAGCAGGCGGGCGGCGCCTCCACCAACGGCGATCAACTCATTATGGATTTAATTCCTACAGACTTACATGAGCGCGTATCCGTCATGTTGGGTTCTAAAGAAGAGATTGAGCGTTTACAGCACTACCATGCACAAGTTTAAGGACTTGGGGTCGTACTTAGGGCTGTACTTTTTCTTTGAGATAGGCAAGAGACTCTTCAACCTGGTCAATCAAGATCAAACAGATATCACCTGGAGATAGATCATCCAAAGCCGTATCAATAGCCAAGAATTCACCAGTAATTTCTTTTACACGCTTAGCTTTGGTCGTGCCAACCAAACCTTCTTGCAACAGTTTTAATACCTCACCATCTTCACGGCCACGTTGGCATTGGTCTTGATACAGGATGACGTTATCAAAGCTATTGCCCAGAATGCGAGTGAGATCTCGAATATCTTCATCTCGACGATCACCAGCACCGCTAATCACAACATGACTCTTTTTAGGCTTCATCGCTTCAATCGCATTCGCTAGGGCACGCATCGCATCTGGGTTATGACCATAGTCAGCAATCACCGTTGCACCTTTATGCTGAAACTGATTAAAGCGACCTGGTACTGCATTGGTAGTGCTTTCAAAGGAAAGAAGGCCGCGAGCAATATGGTCTGCATCCAAATTCAGAGCCCAGGCAGCACCAATAGAGGCCATCACATTTTCAATTTGAAATCCTAGAACGCCATTTTGGGTCACAGGAATCTCGCTCACTGGAAAGCGATAGACCACCCGTGCGCCTTTAGATGCCACAATATAAGTACCATCAAAGTAAATGACTTTTTTATTCTTAGCTCGGTGAGCGGCAATCACAGGGTGATGTTGATTTTGGGCAAAGAAGATCACACGTCCCGAACAGACATCACCCATTTTGACGACAATCGGGTCCGCTGCATTGAGTACTGCAGCGCCTGTTGGTGCTACGTTCTGCACCACCACCCTTTTGAGAATCGCCAAGTCTTCAACACTAGCAATGTAATTTAAGCCTAAGTGATCACCTTCACCAATATTGGTCACTACCGCTACTTCGCAGCGATCAAAGCCTAAGCCTTCGCGCAACATGCCGCCACGGGCAGTTTCTAGAACAGCGGCATCAACGTCAGGATGCATAAGGACATTGCGCGCACTTTTCGGACCGCTGCAGTCACCAGAGTCAATGCGGCGATGATTAATGTAAACCCCATCAGTAGTGGTCATGCCGATACGCTGGCCAGTTTCATTAATAAGGTGTGCAATCAATCGTACTGTCGTTGTTTTGCCATTGGTACCAGTAACGGCCACAACCGGAATGCGGCCATCATCACCTTGGGGGTACATCATGTTCATGATGTCTTCTCCAACAGGGCGACTTTTTCCATACGAAGGTTTGAGGTGCATACGTAAACCTGGTGCTGCATTGACTTCAACAATCCCACCACCCTGAGTTTCCAGTGGCTTATAAATAGCTTCACAAAGAATATCAACGCCAGCAACATCTAAGCCAATCATTTGTGCTGCAGCAATAGCGCTAGCTGCAACATCGGGATGCACGTCATCCGTTACATCTGTTGCGGTACCGCCTGTACTTAAATTGGCATTGTTTCGCAATAACACCCGTTCACCCGTTTTGGGCACATATTGAGGGTTTAAGCCATTGCCGGCTAAATGTGCCAGTGCAATGTCATCAAAACGAATTTTGGTTAAGGCGGTTGCATGACCATCACCACGTAAGGGATTCTGATTCTCTAGTTCCACTAATTGGGCGACACTATTTTTGCCATCGCCTACTACCTGAGCAGGCTCACGACGGGCTGCTGCAGAGAGGCGATTGCCAACTACTAGTAAGCGATAGTCAGCACCTGGTAAGTAGCGCTCCACAATAATTTTCCGACCATGGGCTCGCGCGACAATAAAACCGGCACGTACCTCAGTTTCACTCTGAATATTAGCTACCACCCCTTTACCTTGATTACCATCCTTCGGCTTGAGGACAATACGACCCCCCATTTTTTGGGCCACATGCCATGCCTCATCGGCTGTAGTCACTACTTCGCCAACAGGAACGGACACCCCTGCAGCAGTCAGTAAATTTTTAGTGAGTTCTTTATCTTGTGCAATTGCCTCGGCAATCGCACTGGTATCACTGGTTTCTGCAGCCTGAATACGTTTTTGCTTACTGCCCCAGCCAAACTGAACCATGCTCCCTTCAGTCATACGGCGATAGGGAATATTTCTTTGGACGGCGGCATCGACGATAGAGCCTGTGCTGGGACCGAGGCGAACATCTTCATATAGTGCTTCTAATTCAGCAAGTGCCGCAGCAAGATCAAATGGCACGTCGCTTAGCGTTGCTTGAATCAGTGCAAAGGCAAAATCAAATGCCATACGCCCAACCACTTCTTCGGTATATTCTGCAATCACTTGATATACACCGACTTCAATGGTTTGCACTGTCCGACTAAAGGTAACAGGGCAGCCCGCTTGTGACTGCAGACCCAAGGCAGCGTGCTCTAAAGCATGGGCTAAAGACAGAACCTCGTTATGAGCACCCCGACGCATGCTTCCTAATTGAGGAAAGCGCTCACGAATCTTATTTTCAAAGTTCGGAATGGAATCAATCGAGCGTTCGGTTTCATCGCAAGAAACAATCGCCTCTAGGGCGGTATGGCGGCTCCATAAATTAGGGCCACGCAACATGCGGATACGGGTAATTTCCAATTAAGCTCCTACTGGAACACTGGGCTCGAAAACAAAAGTTTCAGCACCAGCTTCGATGACGTTAAATGGAATATCTAGCGCCCACGCCGCGGCAATAGCCGCTCCTAAATTGATGACTTTCCACGGTGTGCTGGCACTTGCTTCTGCATGGCGTGGAATCGGAATACTTTTTGAATCTTGCCCCGTGCTCATCAGTGTAATTTGTTGTTGGCCTATAAGGACTGCACGGCCACCATTGTTCAGATGGGCCTGAGCTACTGGAGATGCAGCATCTTGAGTAAAGTAAATCACGGTGCCCTTACACAGTTCTGCCATTTTCGTCACGATAGGATCGTCTGCATTCAGCACTGCAAAGCCGGTAGGCACGACAACATCAACCTGAGTACGAACCACATTAAATAGCTGATCTTCATCGCTAATGTAGTATTCCGGGAATAGCTGGAGAGGGTCTACATTCAGAACGATGCCGACTTGACAATGATCATAAGCTAAGCCCTCAAGTAGTAAGGAGGCGTTATCGCTCTCGAGTACAGCAATTTCAATTGCTCTATTTTGTAATGTGCGTCGCGCATTCTCCCAATACGAAGGCGATTGTCTTTGGATAGATCGATTTCCAAAGTAGAGGCCTTTGCTTGAAGAAAGCCCAACATGTAAATTAGTAAGTCTAATAAAATGCGCTACGATTTGAGCGACTGTAGATCTTCCACTAGCTCCGCTGACCCCAATAATCGGTAGGCGGAAATCAACATCGAGCGGAAATAGGTGTTCGGCAATCGCTTCGCCAACTGGTTGCGGCTTGCCGCTGGCAGGCTTCAGATGCATCAACAGACCTGGCCCTGCGTTCACCTCAACTATGGCTGCGTGTTGATCTGCGAGGGGTTGGCTAATATCTTGTGCTACTAAGTCAACCCCTGCAATCTCTAGCCCTACTACGCGGGCAGCTAAAGCAACTTGACTAGCTACATCGGGGTGTACTAAGTCAGTGACATCAAACGCAACATTACCATTACTTTGAATAAGAACTTTTTGATCTTTGACGGGAATGCCAGAGCCAGTAAGCTGCTGACGGGCGAGCTCAAGTTCAACAGCTGAGTCAATGCGTACGGGATTCAGAGGGCACTCTTCGGTATTACCACGACGTGGATCTGAATTAATCTGAATTTGAATGAGCTCTAGTACAGAATGTTTGCCGTCTCCAGTGATCCAAACCGTTTCACCTTTCGCCGCTGCAACCACTTTGTTTCCAACCACTAATAGTCGATGTTCATCGCCTTGAATATGACGCTCTACTAAGACTTCGCTACCTTCGTGAATTGCTACTGCATACGCAGCTTCAATTTCTTGCTGGGTATGCAAATTAATGAAGACCCCACGACCGTGATTGCCATCAATCGGCTTGACAACAACTGGTAAGCCAATATCTTGCGCCGCTTCCCAGGCGTCATCAGGACTAGTGACAGTTCTACCTTGTGGGGTTGGAACACCAGCACTTGCCAATAGGCTCTTCGTTAAATCTTTATCACGAGAAATGGTTTCTGCAATTGCACTAGTTTGATCTGTCTCTGCCGTCCATATACGACGTTGCTTAGAGCCATAACCCAGTTGAACGAGATTACCGCTGGAAAGCCGAATGTGCGGGATTTCGCGCAGAGTTGCAGCATTCACAATACAAGCAGTGCTGGGACCTAAACACAGATCATCACTCAACTCTTTCAAAGCTTCAATGATTTGGTTTTTTTGAGCAACAGCATCGCCATTATCTTTAATTAAAGTCAGTAAAAGATCGCGTGCATACGTAAAGGCTTGCAGTGTGACCGCCTCTTCACTTGCGCTCACGATTACTTTGTAGACGCCTCTTCGACCGCCATCACGCGCTCTTCCAAAGCCGCCCGGAATTCCCGATAGGTTTTGTAATTCAATGGTGAGGTGCTCAAGAATGTGACCGGGCCAGGTACCTTCCTCGACGCGCTTTAAAAACCCACCAGGTTCTCCATAGCTACAACGATGTTCAAACAGGCTAGGAAGGCAGGCGCTAAGACGATCGTAAAAACCTGGGATTAAGTCTGACGGATGATCTTCTAAATCCCCAATATCAATCAACACTTCGAGTGCTGGGTTGTAGCTCCACATATTGGGGCCACGAAGATGCCTATGACTGAGAATCTCAATCGTTTTATCGAGTAATTGGGGCATGTGTGGAATAGGATGATCTCTGCTACCGCAAGCGATAAGGGCAGGGATATTTCAAACTGTCTCTCTGTTTCTAATAATTATTAAAAATCCACAAAATTAGCAAAATTACATAAAAAGCTTCAATTTGATAATTTAACGGCTTTCTGGCCTTTAAAGTTGACAAAACATATAAATAGAAAAAAGTAGGCTCCACTATACTTTTAGGATTCATGAATCCAGAAATTTCCCTATCCAACACACGACCACCAAGTAATTGGGTGGGCATTTTGGGATCCGCTTTATTCCCTATCAAGGATCTTGACTCCATATTAGCGTGGGCTGAGCTAGATCTTGATAGTGACATGCATTTTGGTAAAAGTCTGCTGTGTCTCACTGATGCAGGGCTTTTTTGGGTGGATCGTGACCATTCCCAATTCTGGCCTATTAGCCCTGCAGCGCATCTTCTACATGGCGATCAATCTGGGGTCGGGTATCTCAAACTTCAAACAGATGACAGCCTATTGCGGGTTTGGCATTTCACTTTAGCGGTAAATCCGCAAATCCTGCGTTTGCAAAGTAGCTTTAGGCAGCTTGCGCGTGGGGATCAGCCTACTGAGATTGTTGAGATATCTGAATATGATCAGCAAATCTGTCATGCCTGTTTGAGTCCTAAGCCAGCTAATTCAGATGTGTGCCCAACATGTGATCCAGAAGGAGATATACCACCGTCTACCTGGACTCTATTTAAATTATGGCGTTTTGCTCGTCCCTATAAAAAAGAATTATTGCTGGGGTTTGTATTAACTCTGCTTTCCACGGGCGCTACTTTAATACCGCCTTACCTGACGATGCCCTTAATGGACAATGTGTTGATCCCTTACGAAAAAGGCAATCCGATTGATTTTGCTTTGGCTAGCCAATATCTGGTGGCCTTGTTTGCTGCTGCTGTGGTTGCCTGGGGTTTAGGTTGGTGGAAAACCTACCTCTTAGCATTAGTCAGTGAGCGGATCGGTGCCGATTTACGCAATACAACCTTTGAACATTTGCTCAAGTTATCTTTGGAGTACTTTGGGGGAAAAAGAACCGGCGACTTAATGGCGCGCATTGGCGCTGAAACTGATCGCATCTGTGTATTTCTCTCGCTCTACGCTTTAGATTTTATTACCGACGTGATTATGATCACAATGACAGCAGCGATCTTAATTTCGATTGATCCCTTGCTTGCTTTGGTCACATTGGCACCACTGCCATTCATTGTGTGGATGATTCATACAGTCAGAGATAAGTTGCGTTTTGGTTTTGAAAAGATTGATCGCACCTGGTCTGAAGTGACTAACATTTTGGCAGACACCATCCCAGGTATTCGGGTAGTGAAAGCCTTTGCTCAAGAAGACCGCGAACTTAAACGCTTCGTTGATTCGAATAAGCATAACTTGCAGATTAATGATCGGGTTAATCGCATCTGGGGTTTATTTTCCCCCACAGTCACTTTCTTAACGGAAACAGGTCTATTAGTGGTTTGGGGTTTTGGAATTTGGCAGGTTGCGCATCAAAAAGTTTCGGTGGGTGTTTTAATTGCTTTCCTAGCTTATATCGGACGCTTCTATCTTCGCTTAGATTCAATGAGTCGAATTGTTTCTCATACCCAAAAAGCAGCGGCAGGGGCAAAGCGGATTTTCGATATTTTGGATCATGTCTCTAGCGTTCCTGAACCGATTAATCCAGCCCCCCTGACCAACGTGAAAGGGCATATCGCTCTTAGAGGTGTCGGTTTCCGCTATGGTAACCGTGCGGTTTCTAAAGGTATTGATCTGGATATTGCGCCCGGAGAAATGATTGGGCTTGTGGGCCATAGTGGCTCCGGCAAAAGTACTTTAGTGAATTTGATCTGCCGCTTTTACGACGTGAGTGCGGGATCTATTTCTTTAGATGGTCGCGATATTCGTAGTATTGCGATCGCAGACTATCGCAAGCGTATTGGCTTAGTGCTTCAAGAGCCGTTTTTATTCTTTGGCACGATTGCCGAGAATATTGCGTATGGAAAACCAGAGGCTACTCGAGAAGAAATCATTGAAGCAGCGCGTGCAGCCCATGCTCACGAATTCATATTACGATTACCTTTAGGTTACGACTCTCTAGTAGGTGAGCGCGGCCAATCTCTCTCAGGTGGAGAGCGTCAACGTATTTCCATTGCGCGTGCTTTACTGATTAATCCCAGTATTCTGATTTTGGATGAGGCTACCTCCTCTGTCGACACCACAACTGAAAAAGAAATTCAGCGTGCCTTAGACAATCTTGTGAAAGGCCGTACTACGATTGCAATTGCACATCGTCTATCTACGCTCAGGAAAGCAGATCGCTTGGTAGTCTTAGATAAAGGTGAAATTGTAGAGATTGGCTCTCATGATCAATTGATGGAGGCGCAGGGCGCTTACTACGCTTTATATCAAGCGCAACTTCGCCAAGCTGCAGACTTGGTGGAAGGCGGCGCTATTGGTGAAAGTCTCCAAGATGTAAAAGTAGAGGGCGTTTCAGAGATCAAAGTAGGGGGCAAAATATGAGTACGCATCGCAAGCCTTATTCTCTTGAGCGAGATGCGCTAGGTTGTCTTGTATTCATCGATGATGCTGGGAATCACCACGAAGGGGTCTATCCCGTCAGAGCCTACCCCATTACCGCTCCAAGTGCAGGGATTTCTTTGATGGATACAGCAGGCAAAGAACTTTGTTGGTTTGATCGTCTTGAAGATATTCCAGTGCTTGAGATGGAGTTGATTGAACAGGATTTAGCTGCACGTGAGTTCATGCCGGTGATTGAAAGAATTACGAAGGTCTCCACTTTTGCTACTCCCAGTATTTGGGATATTGAGACAGACCGCGGACCTACGAGAATTCGCCTTAAGGCGGAAGAGGATATTCGGCGGGTTGCTGGCAATACCTTATTAGTCGCTGATGCAAATGGCCTCCAATTTCTGATTAAGGACTCGACTCAGCTCGATAAGTTAAGTAAAAAGTTTTTAGATCGGTTCCGCTAAAATTTACCCTAGTAAGTCAAAACAGATCGCCGCTTTAGCTCAGTTGGTAGAGCAGTTCATTCGTAATGAAAAGGTCGCCAGTTCGATTCCGGCAAGCGGCACCAAATGTTCTTATTAGGGTTAATACTAATTAGGGATTCTTCTTAGCGAAGTATTTGGTGATTATTGATGATCATCAAGTATTGCTGCCCCAAATTAGATAAAAATCAATACACAACAATTAGAAGCCAAAGTAATATTGGTATTCCAAATCTAAGGAGGAGCATTCATGAAAATGAAGTTAAAAGGGGCACTGATTTCCACCGCATTAGCCCTCGGTGTTGCTGGAGTTTCACCTGCTTTTGCTGCATGGGAGCCAACCAAGTCGGTTGAGTTTGTTATCCCCGCTGGCCCTGGTGGCGGTGCTGACCAAATGGCTCGCATGATTCAAGGAATTGTTACTAAAAATAACTTGATGAAGCAGGCAATCATCCCTGTGAATAAGGGCGCTGGTGCCGGTGCTGAAGGTTTCTTAGCGATGAAAGAAGCCAAGGGCGACCCACATAAAATTGTGATTACTTTGTCAAACTTGTTTACTACGCCATTAGCAACGGGCGTTCCTTTTAACTGGAAAGACATTACGCCAGTTGCGATGTTGGCACTGGATCAGTTTGTATTGTGGAATAACGTTGACAAGCCACAAAAAACTGCTAAGGAATACATTGATGCTGCTAAGGCAGCAGGCCCAGGTAAGTTTAAGATGGGTGGTACGGGATCTAAACAAGAAGATCAAATTATTACCGTTGCTCTAGAAAAGGCAACTGGCGCTAAATTCACCTATATCCCATTTAAAGGGGGTGGTGATGTAGCCGTTCAGTTAGTGGGTAATCATATTGATTCATCTGTAAATAACCCCATTGAGGCAGTTGCACAATGGCGCGCCGGTAAGTTACGTGCTTTATGCGTATTTGATGACACGCGCATGCCTTACAAAGAAAAGATTACTCCAACTCAATCTTGGAATGATGTTCCAACTTGTGCTGAGGTTGGCGTACCCACTGACTACGTAATGTTGCGTGGCATCTTTATGGCGCCTGGAGTGACTCAAGAGCAGGTTGATTTCTTCGTCAATTTGTTCAAAAAAGTACGCGAGACACCTGAGTGGAAAAAGTTCATGGCTGATGGTGCATTTAATCAAACATTCATGACTGGAAAAGAGTTTTCTAACTGGCTAACGCTGAATGAAGCCCTTCATAAGCAGTTGATGACTGAAGCAGGTTTCTTGGCTAAGTAATTAGTAACAGTATTAAAGGAGGCCTCCAAAAGGAGGCCTCACTTTTTAAAAGGTAGTACTTGATTTAACAGCAGTGACATTGTTTAACCCAATTTATTAGTGAATCAATTTATGTCTGAAAATACAAACAGCCCCCAAGAAGAATCAGCCATCAGCGTACGCGCGATGGATATCATTACTGCGCTGCTATTTATTGCGCTTGGCCTGGTGGTTGTCATCGGTAGTATTAAGCTAGGAGCCTCGTGGGGTAGCGATGGACCGGAGGCTGGATATTTTCCCTTCTACATTAGCTTAATTTTCATTATTTCCAGTTCTATCACCCTGTATCAGGCGGTGGTAGTAGACAAGAAAAAAGAGACAGAGTCTTTCGTCGGCAAAGAGTC
This sequence comes from Polynucleobacter antarcticus, assembly GCF_013307245.1. Taxonomy (NCBI): domain Bacteria; kingdom Pseudomonadati; phylum Pseudomonadota; class Betaproteobacteria; order Burkholderiales; family Burkholderiaceae; genus Polynucleobacter; species Polynucleobacter antarcticus. The sequence goes on along the minus strand of NZ_CP028941.1, from coordinate 486,761 downwards.
TCTCAAGCAGGTATTGGCCGTGCTATTGCCAGCTATTATCTTCGTTCTGGGTGTGCAATTAATTGGCATCTACGTTGCATCCACCTTATATATCTTTATCTTTATGGTGTGGTTGGGTAAATACCCACTCTTGAAAGCGCTTGCTGTTGCATTGGGAGTGAGTGTTGCCCTGTACATGATGTTTGAGTTCTGGTTTCAGATCCCATTGCCTCATGGCTCATTGATTAATCCGCTTGAATTTATCGGCGTGAATTAATTCAACATAACGAATACAAAATAACGATACAAAAAGATTAGAAAAGAAGGAGTACGAGTTGGAAGAAATTAATGCCCTATTCGGTGGATTTGCCATCGCAATGACCCCCTTTAACTTAATGTTAATGTTTGTAGGCGTAACACTTGGTGTGATTATTGGCGTATTGCCCGGCTTAGGCGGTGCGAATGGTATTGCTATTCTGTTACCACTCACCTTTACGATGCCTCCAACATCCGCCATCATCATGCTCTCCTGTATTTACTGGGGTGCGTTATTTGGCGGTGCGATTACTTCGATTTTGTTCAATATTCCGGGTGAACCTTGGTCTGTTGCAACTACTTTTGACGGCTATCCAATGGCTCGCAATGGTAAGCCTGGCGAAGCCTTAACTGCAGCATTCACATCTTCCTTTGTAGGTGCGTTCTTTGCGATTGTCATGATTACCTTCTTGGCCCCGCTTGTGGCGAAGTTTGCCCTGCAGTTCGGTCCGCCTGAATTCTTCGCTGTGTATCTTCTGACCTTCTGTAGTTTTGTGGGGATGAATAAAGGTTCGCCATTTAAGACTATCTCTGCAATGATGCTCGGTTTTGCACTGGCTACAGTAGGTATGGATACTGTTACCGGACAGTTACGCTTGACTTTTGGTCAGCCTGAGCTCATGCGCGGCTTTGATTTCTTGATCGCAGTGATCGGCTTATTCGGTATTGGCGAAATCCTCCTTTCAATGGAAGAGGGCCTATCATTTAAAGGTGCCGCTGCTAAGATTCGCCGTCAGGTTGTTCTTGATACCTGGGCGAAATTGCCAAAGTATTGGGCAACTTCATTGCGCAGCTGCTTAATTGGTTGCTGGATGGGTATCACCCCAGGTGGAGCGACCCCAGCCTCCTTTATGGCTTACGGTGTTGCAAAGCGCGTATCTAAGGACGGTAAGAACTTTGGTAAGGGTGAGATGGAAGGGATTATTGCTCCAGAAACCGCCGCACATGCTGCAGGTACTGCAGCCTTGTTGCCAATGCTCTCATTGGGTATTCCAGGATCACCAACCGCAGCAGTTTTACTTGGCGGCTTGTTGATTTGGGGTTTACAACCAGGTCCATTGCTCTTCGTTGAAAAGCCAGACTTTGTTTGGGGCTTGATTGCGAGTATGTACTTGGGCAACATTGCAGGCTTGATTGTGGTGTTGACTTGCGTTCCGCTGTTTGCCTCCATTTTGAGAATCCCTTTCTCGATTATTGCTCCTGTCATTATTGTGATTTGTGCGGTTGGTGCTTACACCGTTCATAACGCTACGTTTGACATATGGTTAATGATGGGCTTTGGCATACTTGGATATGTTTTTAAGAAGTTAGACTATCCAATGGCACCTATGGTCTTGGCCTTGGTATTGGGTGACCGTGCTGAGGACTCATTCCGTCAGTCCATGTTGATGTCCCAAGGTAGCTTAGAGATTTTCTTCTCTAACTACTTAGTAGGCGGCATCACTTTCCTTGCTCTGTTATTGCTCTTCTGGCCTTTAATTGGCAAGTTTATTGGTAAGAAGAAGGCAGCGGCTGCTTAAGGATTAAAAACAAACAAGACTTAGTAAGAAGGGGGCGTAAGCCCCCTTTCTTATTCCATCGATGGATTTCAAAAATCCGATAGAATCACCCCATCATGAATCGCCATAAAAATTTCCTTATTCACTGGATTGCTGCATTTGCAATTGCAATGAGTGCGCTTGCTCCAGTAATATCTCAAGCAGCGTCACTGGCACAGCATGGTCAAGGCTTTACTATGGAGATTTGCTCTGCTGATAGCAATAAGACACCGATTGAGGTTCGGGCCGATCAACAAGCCCAAGAGGGCACTCAGAATAGTGGGATGCAGTCTTGCCCCGATTGTGTGGCTCAAAGCCTTATTACTCCAATCTTTAATACAAGCCTGACATTTCAGGCGCCACAAAGTTTTGCATTCTTGCCCCAGCTGTTTTATCAATCACCTCAACCAATGTCTGTGTGGCTATCGCCGCCCGCAGCGGCACCGCCCACAAAAGCCTAAATTTTTAAAGAGTACATAGCAAAAGCTATGTTATTCGCAGCATTGCAACGCATTAGTTGCTCCCTTATTGAGGGAAATCATTTTGCTTGTGACCTATTTTTTTTAAAGGAATAATTATGAAATCCTATCTATCTACATCACTCATTGCGGCATTAACGCTGATGATGAGCAATATGACATTTGCTCAAAACGCTAAAGTTGGTAGTGTACAAATTGAAAATGCCTATACCCGTGCTACTGTTCCTGGCCAACAAGTTGCTGGTGGTTTTATGAAGATTGAAAACAAAGGAGCTGCTGATCAATTGATCTCCGCGAGTTCCCCTGTAGCAGGTGAGGTGCAGTTGCATGAAATGGCAATGGAAGGCAATGTCATGAAAATGCGGCAAGTGAAAGACATTACGGTGCCTGCTGGTGGTTCTGTTGAATTAAAACCCGGCGGCTTACATTTGATGTTCATGAATATCAAAGCACCCCTTACTGCTGGTGAGACAGTGCCGGTCAAGCTCAAGTTTGCCAAAGCAGGTGAAGTCGAAGTAAAGGTACCGGTCAATGCAATGGGTAAACCTACTGGTGGACATGGTGGAGCCATGAAACACTAAGTAGCTACTTTTATTGCAATTAGCATAGGTATTAAAAAAGCCCCTAGTTTTACTTAGGGGCTTTTTTTATTGCTGAGGATTTATTGCTTGTGTTTAATCCAAGTTCAGATCTGTGACGGCCCCTTTACTGGCTGAGCTTGCAAGGCGGGCGTATTTCGCTAGCAGTCCACGGGTATAGCGTGGCTTGGGTTGTACCCAAGCAGCGCGACGCTTAGCAATTTCTTCATCACTAACATTGAGTTGAATCAGCAACTGATGTGCATCAATAGTGACAGAATCACCCTCGTGGATGAGGGCAATGGTTCCGCCCACATATGCTTCAGGAGCAACGTGACCCACCACCATTCCCCAAGTACCACCAGAGAAGCGTCCATCAGTTATCAGGCCCACTGTCTCACCTAAACCTTGACCTACAAGGGCAGAGGTAGGGGCGAGCATTTCACGCATGCCAGGACCGCCTTTGGGGCCTTCGTAGCGGATCACCATGACATCACCATCTTTAATCTTTTGCGCCATGATGGCGGCCATTGCGTCATCCTCAGAATCAAAGACCCGAGCAGGTCCGGTGATAGAGGGGTTCTTCAGACCAGTAATTTTGGCAACGCAACCTTCAGGAGAAATATTACCCTTAAGAATCGCTAAGTGACCTTGCTTATACATAGGGTTGTCTAAGGTACGAATCACTTTTTGGTCGGCACGTGGTACTGATGGAATATCCTTCAAAGTCTCAGCAATGGTTTTTCCGGTAATGGTCATGCAATCGCCGTGGAGCAGTCCACCATCCAGCAAAATTTTCATGATTTGTGGAATACCACCTGCTTGATGCAGATCCGTTGCTAAATAGGTCCCAGACGGTTTCATATCCGCGATGACAGGTACACGTTTACGAATACGTTCAAAGTCATCAATTGTCCAGTCAATTTCTGCAGCGCTGGTGATGGCTAAGTAGTGGAGTACTGCATTGGTTGAGCCACCAACAGCCATGATGACACTGACTGCATTCTCAATCGATTTTTTGGTGATGATGTCGCGGGGGCGTAAATTGTTTTTAATGGCTTCGACTAGAACCAGTGCCGAGTCATGGGCACTAACCACTTTTTCTTCATCCACGTTCGACATAGTAGAGGAGAAGGGTAAGCTCATGCCCAGTGCTTCAAAGGATGAGCTCATCGTGTTAGCGGTGTACATACCCCCGCAAGAACCAGGCCCAGGACATGCATTTTGCTCGACACCTTTAAGGTCTTCCTCGCTCATGCGGCCAGAAGTAAACTCACCGACAGCTTCAAATGCAGAAACAATGTTCAGTTCTTTGCCTTTGAAATGACCTGGCTTAATGGTACCGCCATAGACATAAATACTCGGTACATTAGTGCGAGCCATTGCCATCATGCCACCTGGCATATTTTTATCGCATCCGCCGATCACTAAAACACCATCTTGCCAAAGGCCGTTGACACAAGTTTCAATACTGTCAGCAATCACTTCCCGTGAAACGAGAGAGTATTTCATGCCCTCAGTGCCCATGCCGATGCCATCCGATACGGTTGGCACACCAAATAATTGGGACTTAGCACCCGCTGCCTCAAGCGCGGCAACAGCCGCATCCGCTAATTTTTGCAGGCCGCTATTGCAAGGGGTAATGGTGGCATGACCGTTAGCCACTCCAACCATCGGCTTAACGAAATCTTTGTCCTCATAGCCCATGGCGTAATACATTGAGCGATTGGGTGCGCGGGCAACCCCTTCAGTGACATTACGTGAGCGTTCATTAAGGCGTTTCATGCTGATATAGACTCCAAATGGGTAGTTGTCGAAAGGCTCTATTGTGCCGTGAGACTAGCTGAGATGCAGGGGTTTTTGATCTTTGAACTATGGTTATTTGATGCGCTGCAATAAGTTTAAATACTTGTTACAGCAATTTATTTATCCCTATTATTAGCTTTGAAGCTAATATCCTTATAAATCAAGCTGCAGTAAATTGTCATATCTGTTACTTTTCCCTTTAAATTCAATGACTAAAGCTGGCCATATTTACCTGATTGATGACGACGAGTCGATGCGCACCTCATTAAGTAGGATGTTGCGGGAACTTGGCTATGGCGTCGAAGATTTTTCTTCTGCACGTACATTTTTAGACCATTCATCACCGGTAGCGCCAGCAGTCATTCTGTTGGATATGCAAATGCCCGATATGACTGGCCTTGATCTCCAAGAAAAAATACTGCAACTCGGTCGTAAGACGCCCATTATTTTTGTCAGTGGGCAAAGTCACCCTCATCAGATCGTGACTGGTCTTAAAAAAGGCGCGCTGGATTTTCTCTTTAAGCCTTTTAATTTAGAAGATTTACTGAAAGCAGTTGCCGATGCGTTGGAATTTGATTTACGTCAGTTAAAACGTATTTCTAAAGAAGTAGAAACCAAAAGAGATTACGGAACACTGACCCCTCGTGAAAAAGAGGTTTGTTTTTGGCTAGTCAAGGGCTTGCTGAATAAAGATATTGCTGTAAAACTTGGCACCACTGATGCCACGATTAAAGTTCATAAGGCCAGAGTGATGGACAAAATACATGTGGAATCAGTCCAAGTATTAGTAGTTAAATACCTTGAGTCAAGCCTCGGGAACCTGCAAAATCGCTAGCTTTGAGGCTAATTTGCTTACGATCAACTTATCACTATGCTAATAGCCAACTTCCTTAAACAGACATTTCAAGAGCAATTTTGATCGCTAATTCCAAACTTCCAGAGATTCGTAGCGAGGCCTTTACCAAGGCGCGTGAAAAGCTTAGTCTGACCACAAAAGAGCTTGGGGGTCTTGCCTGTCTATCTAAAAGTCAAATTGAGCAGATTGAGAATGGGGAGATGAAATCTTTCTACGGTGCTCAGATCAAGTTGACTGCTGCTAGGAAAGTAGCGAAGTTATTGAATTTAACTGATGCAGAGGCTTTTGATGGGCTAGCAGCAGAGGCAGTTACACCAAGCTCAGAAGATATTGCGGCACCAGAAGCAGCAGCTAAAACGATTGAAGTGCCTGTTGACGCGGATATTAAGATAAAGCCAGTTGAAAAATCAACGCCTGTAAAAGAAGCTCCCACTCAGATACAAGAGCCACTTGAAGTAATTGATCCGCCAAAAGTAGTGGTGAGCGAGAAAAAAGAAGCTACTAAAAAAACGCATTTACAAGCTATTCCTTTTGACTCAATTGCATCCAAATCAAAATCAGCGCCGCGTAAAAAATGGTTTCTAGGTTTTTTCATCATCGTAGGAATGTTGTTTGCCGTCGTTAATCTACGCCCCTTATTTTTTGCAGATAAACCAGAGGCCATCATCCTTATTAAGGAAGAGCTGGTTGAGCCTGTTCCGGCACAGGCTAGCAATCTCCCCACGGACCAGGCTAATTCAGTTGGGGCAGTGGGAGCAGCTGGAATAGTGGCGCCTGTAACTACAACTACCGCCACAGCACCTACTACAGCTGTCCCCCCATCTTCAGTTATGCCAGTTTCTGGCTCTGATATTGCGCTAAGCTGCCCTGCAGAAGATGTACTGGTCAGCTATAAGCCGGAGGTCGCTCGCAAATCTGGTGACATGGTCTACGTGCAAGTTAAATCCAAGCAAGTGGTATGTGTTGTTGATGGTTCCGGCAAGACCCAAAATAAAGTATTGGAATCCGGCATGGGGACATCCTTTTATGGTAAACCACCATTTAAGGTGCTCACTGGGGGTCTCGCCCAAGTGGATGTCTATTTCCAGGGGTATAAGGCACGAATAGAAAATCCCAACAGCAAGACATTGGTATTGGAAGCGAGCGAGGTAGTTACACTGCCACCTGCTGATTCGACGGATTCCCGTTTGCGCTAACCCAATTTGATTAGCAGCATCCTAGGCGTGTAGTTGTCTTAAACGGCTGCGTCGTTTGTTTCGCCAGTACGAATACGAATCGCTTGCTCAATCGAGCTAACAAAAATTTTGCCATCCCCAATTTTTCCGGTACGCGCTGCCTTTGTGATGGCTTCAATGACGGCATCTACGCGGTCGCTTGAAACAACCACTTCTACCTTTACTTTAGGTAAAAAATCAACCACATACTCTGCACCACGATAAAGCTCGGTGTGACCTTTTTGCCGACCAAAGCCTTTGACTTCAGTGACTGTAAGACCAGTAACACCGACTTCAGCTAAAGCTTCGCGTACTTCATCCAGCTTAAATGGTTTGATAACAGATGTAATAAGTTTCATATATTTCCTTGGATGCATTCAATATAGTAATTACATCAATCATACCTAGAACTCAAATCCAATGCTCAGTGAGCGCTTAAAAAGTACTCTAGGCCCTAAATTGAGAGGTGATCGGGTAGCGCCAGTCACGTCCAAATGCCCTAGTGGTAACCCGGACTCCAGGCGGCGCTTGGCGGCGCTTATATTCATTAAGCTTAATCAAGCGAGTAACCTTTTCTACGCTTTCAGCATCAAATCCAGCCGCAATAATTTGCGCAATAGATTGGTTTTGTTCCATGTAACGCTCCACAATGCCATCCAATACTTCATAGGAGGGCAAGCTGTCTTGATCCGTTTGATCTGGGCGCAACTCTGCGGAAGGGGCGCGCGTCAAAATGCGCTCGGGAATGATTGGGGCAATACTATTTCGGTAGGTACACAGGCGGTAGACCAAAGTCTTGGCAATGTCTTTGATGACTGCAAAGCCACCAGCCATATCACCGTATAAGGTGCAGTAGCCCACAGCCATTTCACTTTTATTGCCTGTCGTGAGTACTAATCGTCCAGTCTTATTAGAAAGGGCCATGAGTAGAGTGCCACGTACTCGGGCCTGGAGATTCTCTTCAGTGGCATCGGTCTTTAAGCCTTTAAATTGCTCTGCTAAGGATTGCTCTAGCGCATCTACTGGTACGCTAATCGGAATTTCGTCATACTGAACATGTAGATTTTGAGCCATTTCTCTGGCATCAATCCAAGATATATCTGCGGTATAGCGCGAGGCCATCATGACCGCACGGACTTTGTCGGCGCCCAAGGCATCTACTGCAACGGCCAGCACTAGGGCTGAGTCCACCCCTCCAGAAAGACCAATGATGACACCTGGAAAGTGATTCTTCTGCACATAGTCGCGCACGCCTAAGACAAGGGCTTGATAGGCTTGAGCCTCAACACTTTGAGCCGCTGTGCATGATCCCGGTTCTAGGTCACTTGTACTATTCACGTTTACAAATCCTAAGCCCGCCTCAAATTGAGGCATCGACATCACTAATTTACCGGTGCTGTTTAATGCAAATGAACCACCATCAAACACTAATTCATCTTGCCCACCTACGGCGTTAACATAAACAAGTGGCATCTTAGTGATCACAATATGTTTGCGTAGCACTTCAATTCGCAATACCTCTTTTTGTAAGTGATAAGGAGAAGCATTTAGTACTAACAAAATATTTGCACCAGCTGCATGCGCTTGCTGAGCAGGTTCGATATGCCAAGCATCCTCACAGAGAATGAGCCCAAATTTAATGCCATGTGATTCAAAAACGCAGGGAGTATTGCCGGGAACAAAATAGCGCACCTCATCGAATACTTCATGATTAGGCAATTTTTGTTTGGCATAAGCCGCAATGATTTTTCCATCGCGCAATACAGAGGCGAAGTTTTGTAAGCCATCCGCTGTTTTTTTGGGGTGACCCACAATCACGGTTAGGCCTGGGAATTGCTTGAGCTCTAGAGTTAATTGCTTGAGTTCTAACTCTGCAGCCTCAATAAAAGCAGGGCGGAGTAATAAATCTTCGGGGGGGTAGCCGGTAAGCGAAAGCTCTGGAGTAAGTACTATCGAAGCGCCTTCCGCATACGCTTGCGCTGCCGCTTGGACAATGAGCTGAGCATTGCCACGCAAATCACCCAATAAAGGATTGATTTGCGCTAAGGCGATTTTTTGCGAGCTCACTCCGAATCACAGACCTTGGTTAATAACAACGTTCATTGCTGTTGTTCTTTGTTATAGGTTTCAATACCCTCCAGAATTTCTTTATGAGCTTCCGCAACGCCACCCCAACCTTTTACTTTTACCCATTTACCTGGCTCAAGGTCTTTGTAGTGTTCGAAGAAGTGTTGGATCTGATTTAAGCGCAATGGATTTACATCCTCTGGTTTTTGCCAGTGGGTATAAATAGATAAAATTTTATCTTCTGGAACTGCCAGCAATTTTGCATCTTGACCACCTTCATCTTCCATATGTAAAACACCGATGGCACGACAACTCACGACAACACCAGGAATTAATGGAAATGGCGTAACGACAAGAACATCAACTGGATCACCATCGCCAGCAATTGTTTTAGGAATATAGCCATAGTTGCAAGGGTAGTGCATAGCAGTACCCATAAATCTATCAACGAAAATGGCACCACTTTCCTTATCTACTTCATACTTAATAGGGTCAGCATTCATAGGGATTTCAATAATGACGTTGAAATTCTCTGGGATTTTTTTGCCTGGCTTTACATTGTCTAAACTCATACATACTCCGGGTGATGATTAGTAAATACCCTGACTCAAGGAAGGGTTCAGGGCAGTTATTCTGTTACATACTGATGTAGCAAATTCTCTCTATTTTATCGCTTTCAGGGAGTTGGACTGAGTAGTTATCCAGTAGCAGCAATGTAGATCCATTTTTTTAAGGGGTTCAAGCATGAGTAATGTCAATTTAGGCCTGTATTTTGCCCTAGCCTGTGGCGTTCTGGCTGTAATTTACGGCTTTGTAATGCGTAGCTGGATTTTGAGACAAAGTACGGGTAATGCCAAGATGCAAGAAATTGCTGAGGCTATTCAGCAAGGTGCGGCAGCGTATTTATCCCGCCAATACAAAACGATTGCCGTTGTTGGGGTGGTGATCACCATTTTGATTGCCTTCTTTTTGGACTTCGCAACCGCCATAGGATTTGTTATTGGCTCAGTACTTTCTGGTGCTTGTGGTTTTATTGGTATGAATGTATCCGTACGAGCTAATGTGCGAACGGCAGAGGCAGCTACCAAGGGAATGAATGAAGCCCTGAATGTCGCATTTAAAGGAGGCGCTATTACTGGCATGCTAGTAGTTGGCCTTGGTCTTCTCGGTGTCGGACTATTCTTTATGTTCCTTGTCTCAGTCGGTGCTGGACAGGACCTGACTGCAGTTTTACATCCACTGATTGGTTTGGCATTTGGCTCCTCCTTGATTTCCATCTTTGCCCGTTTAGGGGGTGGGATCTTTACTAAGGGTGCTGACGTTGGAGCCGACTTAGTCGGTAAAGTCGAAGCTGGCATTCCAGAAGATGATCCCCGCAATCCAGCAGTGATTGCGGACAATGTGGGTGATAACGTTGGCGACTGCGCTGGTATGGCAGCGGACTTATTTGAAACTTATGCGGTCACCTTAATTGCAACCATGGTATTGGGTTCCTTGATGATTACAGGAGCACCAGTGGAGGCAGTCATTTATCCGCTGGTCCTTGGTGGTGTTTCCATCATTGCATCGATCATTGGTTGCTCATTTGTAAAAGCTACCCCTGGTATGAAAAATGTCATGCCTGCTTTGTATAAGGGATTAATGGTTGCTGGCGGCCTATCACTTGTAGCCTTTTATTTTGTAACCAATTTCATCATGCCTGATGATGCATTGGGGATCGTGGGAAGCCAGTGGCGTTTGTTTGGATCGACAGTAGTTGGTTTGGTGTTAACGGCGGCATTAGTATGGATTACGGAGTACTACACAGGTACTCAATTTAAGCCTGTACAGCATATTGCAGAGGCTTCTACTAAAGGCCATGGTACAAACATCATTGCTGGCTTAGGCATCTCAATGAAGTCGACTGCTTACCCAGTACTTTTTGTGTGCGCAGCAATTTATGCCGCATATTGGTTAGCTGGAATTTACGGCATCGCTATTGCCGCAACTGCAATGCTTTCTATGGCAGGCATTGTTGTCGCACTCGATGCCTATGGCCCGATTACTGATAACGCAGGTGGTATTGCTGAAATGGCAGGTTTGCCACAGTCTGTGAGAGACATTACCGATCCATTAGATGCAGTTGGCAATACTACTAAAGCAGTGACCAAAGGCTATGCCATTGGTTCTGCTGGCCTAGCGGCTTTAGTACTTTTTGCTGATTACACCCATGCTTTGGAGGCTATTGGCCAGCAAGTGTCTTTTGATCTTTCTAATCATATGGTGATTATCGGACTCTTTATTGGCGGCATGATTCCTTATTTATTTGGTGCGATGGCGATGGAAGCAGTTGGACGTTGCGCTGGAGCCGTCGTTGAAGAAGTGCGCCGTCAGTTCCGTGATATCCCAGGGATTATGGAAGGTACAGCTAAACCTGAATATGGCAAGGCTGTGGACATGTTGACATCAGCTGCCATTAAGGAAATGATTGTTCCATCCTTATTGCCAGTGGTCATCCCTATTTTGGTTGGATTGATTCTTGGTCCTGCTGCTTTGGGCGGTCTTTTGATGGGTACCATCGTAACGGGTTTATTTGTAGCGATCTCGATGTGTACTGGCGGCGGAGCTTGGGATAATGCCAAAAAATATATCGAAGAAGGAAACTTTGGTGGCAAAGGTTCTGAGGCACATAAAGCGGCAGTCACTGGCGATACCGTAGGCGATCCTTACAAAGATACCGCTGGCCCTGCCGTGAATCCCCTGATTAAGATTATCAATATCGTCGCATTGCTGATCGTGCCATTGTTACCAGTAATGAGCTAATTAATCAGATGGAAAAATAAAACACGTATTCAGGATTAGAAAGTGAAAACGCCTAGCAATGCTAGGCGTTTTTTATTGGATTAAACGCAAGGCTTACTTAATCCAAAGTCTCTAAATAACGCTGAGCATCGAGGGCAGCCATACAGCCTGTTCCGGCACTGGTGATTGCTTGGCGATAGATGTGGTCCTGCACATCGCCCGCTGCAAATACTCCGGGGATATTGGTGGCAGTGGCATTGCCCTCTAAGCCAGAATGTGTTTTTAGGTAGCCATTGCTCATATCTAGTTGGCCAATAAATAGGTCTGTGTTGGGTTTGTGACCAATCGCAATAAAGGCGCCCGTCACAGCGATATCTTCTGTGCCTCCATCTTGATTTTTAATGCGAACGCCAGTCACTCCTTTTTCATCGCCAAGCACTTCCTCTAATGTGGCATTGAGTTTCAATTCCACTTTACCTTCGGCAACTTTAGCCATTAAGCGATCATTCAAAATAGGTTCTGCACGAAATTTATCGCGACGATGAATCACCGTTACTTTTTTTGCGATGCCAGTTAAGTAGAGCGCTTCTTCAACTGCGGTATTGCCACCACCAACGACGCATACATCCTGATTGCGGTAAAAGAACCCATCACAAGTAGCGCAACCAGAAACGCCGCGTCCCATGAATGCCTCTTCGCTGGGTAGTCCAAGGTACTGTGCGGAGGCGCCTGTGGAAATAATTAAGGCATCGCAGGTATAGGTGCCAGAGTCACCCACAAGCCGAATCGGTTTTTCTGTTAGAGCGGCAGTATGAATATGATCAAAAATGATCTCTGTATTGAAGCGCTCGGCATGCTTTAAAAACCGATCCATCAATTCTGGGCCCTGAACGCCATCGGGATCTGCTGGCCAATTCTCAACATCGGTTGTGGTCATCAGTTGACCCCCCTGGGCAATGCCAGTAATGAGAGTGGGGCTCAAATTGGCGCGGGCTGCATACACCGCAGCTGAGTAGCCTGCAGGGCCAGAACCGAGAATAAGTACTTTGGAGTGTTTTGGGGTATTTGTCGTCATACCCAAATTATAGGATTGCTTGATTACAATCGGAGGAACATGGCCAGAACCGCATATCCGAAGTCTAAAACCCCTTTAAACCAAGAGCCCCCAAAGCAGGAAGGGCAGGGTAGGATGCCTCGTCTCTTGCTGGAGGCCCGCTGGTTTATCTCCTGCGCCCTTTGCTTGGGTTTATTGGCTATTTTGTTGACTTACTCCAAGGGGGATCCTGCTTGGTCCCATGCCAGTTTTGAGTCGCCTAAGAACCTGGGAGGGCGTTTTGGAGCTTACATAGCCGATTTAATGCTCTATATCTTTGGTATTTCAGCATTTTGGTGGGTGGTTCTCTTTGGTCGCCGAGTATTAAGTGGCTGGCGTGATTTGTGGAGTATTCCATTGCCAATTGACCCAGATATCAAACCGGACTCTTTGCTAATCCGTTGGCTGGGCTTTGGACTCACCCTGCTCAGCAGTATGGGACTAGAGTCCGCACGCCTTCATTCTCTCCTTTGGGAGCTTCCAAGGCCGCCTGGGGGCATTTTGGGGGAGTTGATTGCTGACCCCCTCCAAATGACTCTTGGTTTCACGGGCGCTACCTTAGTTTTATTGTTTACTTTTTTTGCAGGCCTGTCTTTATTTCTCCACTTTTCTTGGTTAGATATCGCTGAAAAGGTAGGCCGCTCTTTGGAAGTCGCATATAAACGCTTACGCGAGCGGCGTGATAGCGAGGAAGATCGCAAGCTTGGTGAAGTCGCTGCAGAAGAGCGCGAAGAGTTTGTTGAGGAGTTCCGGGGTCGCGTAGAGATCGCTAAGCCAGTACAAATTGTTCGGCCTCCAGCAGAGATTGTAAAAAGCGCCCGCGTGGAGCGTGAGAAACAACAACCTCTCTTTGTGGATATCCCCGATTCAGAACTGCCGCCGTTGGCTTTACTCGATCCTGTGCCTGAGGCTAAGGAAACGATTTCTGAAGAGGTTTTGGAATTTACCTCCCGTCTCATTGAGCGCAAATTAGCTGAATTTAATGTTGAAGTCAAAGTGATTGCTGCTTACCCGGGGCCTGTTGTGACTCGTTATGAGATTGACCCTGCTGTCGGCGTCAAGGGTAGTCAGATTGTTAACCTCTCACGCGATCTGGCGCGCTCTCTAGGTGTTGTCAGTATGCGTGTGGTGGAAACCATTCCAGGTAAAACCTGCATGGCTTTGGAATTACCGAACCCAACACGTCAGTCCGTTTATCTCTCTGAGATTTTGACGTCACAGGTCTATAACGACAATCATTCACTCTTAACTTTAGCTCTCGGTAAAGATATTTCTGGCAGCCCAATGGTTGCAGACCTTGCAAAGATGCCGCACTGCCTAGTTGCAGGTACTACGGGCGCAGGTAAATCAGTGGGTATTAATGCCATGATTTTGTCTATTCTTTTCAAAGCAAAGCCAGATGAAGTACGCTTGATCATGATTGATCCGAAGATGCTCGAGATGGCAATGTACGACAAGATCCCACATTTATTGTGTCCAGTCGTGACCAATATGAAGGAGGCGAACAACGCACTCAATTGGGCAGTCAATGAGATGGAGCGTCGCTACAAACTAATGAGTAAGTTTGGCGTTCGTAACCTGGCTGGATTTAATAAAAAGATATTAGAGGCTGAGCAAAAAGGGGAGAAGCTCACTAACCCCTTTAGTTTGACGCCTGATGATCCAGAACCGATTTATAAAGCGCCTGTGATTGTGATTGTGATTGATGAGTTGGCCGATCTTATGATGGTCGCTGGTAAGAAGATTGAGGTATTAATTGCGCGTATTGCACAAAAGGCTCGCGCTGCAGGCATTCATCTCGTATTAGCTACGCAACGCCCGAGCGTGGATGTGATTACTGGCCTTATTAAAGCAAACGTACCGACCCGTATTTCTTTCCAGGTAAGCAGCAAGATTGATAGTCGAACCATCCTAGATCAGCAGGGTGCTGAGGCGCTACTGGGTATGGGGGATATGTTGTATATGGCCCCAGGCACTGGGCTACCAGTGCGCGTGCACGGTGCATTTGTATCGGATGACGAGGTTCATCGGGTCGTGGAGTGGTTAAAAGAAAAAGGCGAAGCCAATTACATTGATGGCGTGCTCGAGGGTGCCGATGAATCCACGATGGATGCTTTGACTGGAGAAGGCGGTGGTGAGGCAGACCCGCTCTATGATCAAGCAGTAGCGATTGTTTTAGAGAACAAGCGTCCCTCGATTTCTTTAGTGCAGCGTCATTTGCGTATTGGCTATAACCGTGCAGCACGCTTATTAGAAGATATGGAAAAAGCAGGACTCGTCTCTAAGATGGGTAATGGTGGTAATCGCGAGATTCTCCGTCGTTCGCCTGAGTAAGGCAAGTGTGGCGTATATATTTTTATCTAGAGTAGTTCTCGGAATAACCATTCTGGTTTCTGCCAGCATCATACGGCCTGTCATGGCTGCGGATGGTGATAGTGGTGCAGAGCAATTACGTCAGTTTGTGCGCAACTCTAAAACAGCAGAGGGTGAGTTTGTGCAGCAACAATTGCGGGCACCCAAAGCCAATGAACCGCAAGATAAGGGTTTAAAAGTGGTTCGTCAAACTCAGGGTCGTTTTGTATTTCAGCGTCCTGGACGATTTATATGGGACACCCAAAAACCTTACGAGCAAACACTGATTGCGGATGGCAAGCAACTCATCTTGTGGGATAAAGACTTAAATCAAGCTACTTTTAGATCATCAGGTCAGGCCTTGGCAAGCACGCCAGCAGCCATTCTATTTGGTGAAACTTCTTTAGACCAACACTTTGATCTCGTAGAGGGTGAAGAGCGTTTAGGCATGAGGTGGGTTGCACTCATCCCTAAGAGGAAACAAAATACCAGTAACGAAAAAGCCCATGATTTGCCGTACACTAAAATTTCAGTGGGCATGGCCAACAATTTGCCTAAAGCCCTGGAGTTGATAGATGGCTTGGGAAGCGTCGTGCTCGTTACCTTGGATAAGATACAGTTAAATATTTCTTTACCTGCTAACCGCTTTACGTTTAGTCCGCCTGCTGGTGCTGAAGTCTTGCGCTTAAACTAGAGTCCATAAACCTAATCGCGCTATTTATTAATACCGAATATTTTACACTGAGCAATATATGATTGATCCACAATTACTTCGCAAAGATATCGCTGCTGTAGAGGCACGCTTAGCCACTCGGAAATTTGAATTAGATGTTGAGAAATTTAATACCCTTGAGTCTGAGCGTAAATCTTTACAAACTCGAACAGAAGAGCTGCAAGCTAAGCGTAACCAGTTAGCCAAAGCTATTGGTATGAAAAAAGGGAAGGGCGAAGATGCTGCTGCTGAAATGGCAGAAGCTAGCCAAATCAATATCGACATGGAGGCCGGTGCTGCTCGCCTTGCTTTATTACAAACGGAGATATCTGATTTTTTAATGGGCATCCCCAATCTGCCGGATACGTCTGTGCCAGTCGGAAAAGATGAGCATCAAAACCAAGAAATTAAACGTTGGGGTGAAGTTCCAACATTTGATTTTGAGATTAAAGACCACGTTGACTTGGGTGCTCCTCTAGGATTGGATTTTGCAGCGGCTGTAAAGATCAGCGGCTCCCGCTTTGTGGTGCTGAAGGGCCCGGCTGCAAGATTGCATCGTGCACTTGCACAGTTCATGTTGGATACCCACACCACTAGCCATGATTATCAAGAGATTTATACGCCGTATATTGTGAATGCGGCCTCTATGCGGGGTACCGGTCAGCTACCTAAGTTCGAAGCGGACCTTTTTAAGGTTCCTCGCAAAATGGGCGGCGACCCACAGTCATCTGATGCGGGCGGGGAAGAGCGAGTGGAGAATTTCTACCTCATTCCGACAGCTGAAGTGCCGGTGACTAACTTGGTGCGTGATGAGATCGTGGATGCCGATAAGTTACCTATGAAATTTGTGGCGCATACCCCTTGCTTTCGGTCTGAAGCAGGAAGTTACGGGCGCGATGTGCGTGGCATGATTCGTCAGCATCAATTCGATAAAGTGGAATTGGTGCAGATGACCAAGCCAGAAGACTCTATGCAGGCCTTAGAGGAATTGACCGCTCATGCAGAAAAGATTCTGGAGTTACTAGAGCTGCCGTACAGAAAAGTATTACTGTGTACAGGTGATATGGGATTTGGTAGTACTAAAACGTATGACTTAGAGGTATGGATTCCATCACAGAATGCCTATCGTGAAATCAGCTCTTGCTCTAGCATGGGTGATTTCCAAGCAAGGCGAATGCAAGCAAGGTATAAGGTGGGTAGCAATAAACCAGAGTTACTTCACACCTTGAACGGATCTGGCTTAGCGGTAGGTAGAACCGGTGTGGCCTTGCTAGAAAACTGCCAACAAGCCGATGGGAGTATTCGGATACCCAAAGCATTGCAACCGTATATGGGTGGCTTAGAGGTGCTTAGGCCTACCTAATAAAGCATCGCAATAACTGAGTAGTACCAAGTTCATTCCTAGCCTCGTCTTGCAATCGGACTATCCCATCTTAGCTTCATGCCTTTCCCAATCCAAGACAATCCCTATCCGCCTCTGAAATTGACAGGGGCATTTATAGAGGACCTTGTCATATGGGAAATGGCAGTAAAGTTGATAGTATTCTAAAAGATACTATAATAAACCTTAAGATTTATACAGATGTAAATGGAAGTGCCCCATTCGAGATTTGGCTTCGTGCATTAAAAGATCCCTTGGCAAAGGCCAAAATTAGAGCCCGTCTTACTAGGCTTCAGGCTGGAAATTTAGGTGATTGCAAGCCGCTGCACTCGGGGGTGCAAGAGCTTAGGCTGGACTATGCTCAAGGTTTTCGAGTGTATTTAAGTAGACAGGGTAGCGAATGGATTCTGCTTTTATGCGGTAGTTTTAAGAGTAATCAAGAGCGAAGCATTAAAGAAGCAATTAAATATTTGGAAGATTGGAAAAGGCGAGGAAAGCCATGAGAACAAGTAAACGAGATAAAAGTTACGAAACTAGCTTGCTTGAGGCACTTACAGACCCTAAAGAGGCTGCAGCATATTTAGATGCGGTAATGGAATTAGAGGATCAAGGCGCAATGTTAATTGCATTGCGACAGGTAGCTAAAGCAAATGGAATGGCCGAGGTAGCGCGTAGCGCCTCCTTAGGTGAAAAAACGCTTTTTAAGTCACTAGCAGAAAGTGGTAATCCAACTTTAGATACTGTGAATAGAATTTTGCATTCGGTTGGCCTGAGATTAAGTGTGGCAGAAATTCATACTTAGTCGCAAGGGTTGCTCCCGGTATAATTGCGTTTCGGTTCGGAGAGGTGGCAGAGTGGTCGAATGTACCTGACTCGAAATCAGGCGTACTGTCAAAGGTACCGAGGGTTCGAATCCCTCCCTCTCCGCCAATGAGTCAATATAGATGGGTGTTCTAGCTGACTTTATCTCACTTTTATCATCCCTCCATAGAATTTGGAGTGCATAAAGAACATATTAACTTGAGCTTCTGCTAGTTCAGTATTGTTTTAATAAAGCAGCTCATTGCATCAAAACAGGGCGCTGGAAATTAAATCGATATATAAATGTTTGATAAGATCTTCACCATAATTTCTGAACAAGTAATATTGTATAAATTACATTATTAATTTAATTTATAAAGCTTAACTTAAGGTTTATTGATGAATGCCCATAGCTACTTAAAAATTATCATCATTGATGAGTATTTAGCAATTAAAGAACAATTTAAGGAATCTAAATTAGTTCTTATTGCCTTTATCGTCGCAATTATTGGATTATTAATTTATCTCAAACCGTTTCCAGATAAGACGCTCGCATTTGCCACATCTTATGCAGGCTCTGATTGGTCGATCTATGCTGAGACTGCCCGCGAGTATTTAAAACAAGAGGGGCTAGATGTCTCGATTGTAAATACGGATGGCGCTGTTGAAAATGTTCTTAGATTAAAAAATGATGTCGATAATGTGAATGTGGCTTTTACTTATGGCTCGGCATTAAATGCTGATCAAGTAAAAGGAATTTACTCCTTGGGGAGTATAGATTACCAGCCTATTTGGATATTTTACAGAAAAAGTAAGGTTGGTGTTATCACAAACATCGCTGATTTAGCTAAGCTTAAGGTTGGGCTTGGTCCAACTAAGAGTGGCTCATACATTATTGCTAAGAAATTATTTCAAGCTTACGATATCAACATTGATCAATTGGAAAATATCAAATCTAATTCCTTTTTAGCCACTGAGGAAAAGTTTTTAAAAGGTGAATTCGATGTACTAATTAGTGTTTCCTCTCACCTTGACCCAATCATACAAACCTTAATGCGCGAGCCAGGGGTAGAGCTTTTTGATTTTAAGTATGCTACCGGCTTTCAGAAAGTATTTAACTCTTTTGTGGCTTTGAAATTACCAGCTAGCTCAATTGATGTTTATAAAAAACTACCTCATCAAGATGTAGGACTGCTTGCGACAACTACTAGCCTCGTGGTTCGAAAAGATATGCATCCAGACCTACAATTGGCGCTTTTGATTGCTGGAAAAGATATGCTGAGGAATTCTACGGATCTATTCTTTTCCAAACGTAACGAATTTCCCGCCTACATGGACCCAACTATTCCATTAAGCCCAGTAGCAGCAAGATTTTATGACTATGGCCCGCCACAAGCGATGCGATATTTGCCATTTTGGTTGGCGGGTTTTGTCGATCGTGCTTGGCTTTTATTATTGACGATATTTGCAATTTTTTATCCTTTATCTAAATTAAATCTTCACATTAGAAAATTTAGATTTAGCATTCGAAAGCGACCTTATTATGAAGAAATGCTTGCGATTGAAAATAGGATATGCCATGAGAATCTGAGTGATGAAGATAAAAAGAAAATTTTTGAGCGTTTGAATATTATTAATATCAATGCGATTCAACATCACGTTCCTATTGGTGACGAAAGTGAATATTTTAGTTTTCTTCACGCGATTCATCTATTGAAGATGAAACTAAAATTTGATTAACACGTACCGCGTCTTATTAATTTAATTTCTAGAACAGTCTATTCGGGATCAATTAGCCGCTAAAAGTTACTACGTGGTCTGCTACTAAATGAATGCCAATCTTTTCGCCAATTGCGTGGTCATGATGGCTCGGAACAAAAGCAAAAATCTCTATTCCTGAATTGAGTTTGAGGGTGTACAGAAAGTCTGCTCCTCTAAAAGTCTTTCTCACTACTTCTGCCTGCATTGCGCTGTGATCATCATGGACAATATCATCGGCGCGCAGCAAAACATCAATTTCTTTACCAATGGTATAGACCTGATCTTCATCTAGATCAAGCTCACCAAGTTCAATCTTTACTTTTCTGTCAGGCTGAACAATGCCTTTAACAAAAACACCGCGACCAATAAAGTCGGCAACATAGCGATTAATAGGTTGGTGATAGAGCTCATAGGGCGCATCCCATTGAGCTACTTTCCCTTCTGCCATGACACCTATTTTGTCTGCAATTGCAAATGCCTCAAATTGATCATGGGTTACCAGCAGAGCGGTGATGTTATTACTTTTAAGAATATCGCGCATCTCCGTAGCAAGACGCTCGCGAAGATCAATATCCAGACTGGAGAAGGGCTCATCTAGCAAAATTAAATCTGGCTCGGGAGCCATAGCTCTAGCCAGGGCAACTCGCTGCTGCTGACCACCGCTTAACTCATGTGGGTAGGCATCTGCTTTGTTTGAGAGTGCTACGCGCTTGAGCCATTCTTTAGCTACAGAGGCTCTTTGTGTATTGGGGAATGAACGCAGGCCAAATGCAATATTCTCTAAGACATTCAGATGTGGAAAGAGTGCAAAGTCCTGAAAAACCATACCAATGCGTCTTTGATTGGTCGCCAGATGAATCGATGGAGAGCTAACCAGCGTATCGCGCAGACGTATTTGGCCGGCCTTGACTGGCTCAAAACCGCAAATTGCACGCAGAACAGTCGATTTTCCGCAGCCAGAAGAGCCTAGGAGGCAGCCAATCTCACCCTCTTCAAGATCTAAATTAAGGTCTTTCACCGCGACAACACGGTCGTTGTTGTCTCGACCGGGGTAGTCGATTTCAAGTCCCTGAATAGAAAGCAGTGTGTTTACTAAGTTCATCCCTATAATTTTCTCATCAATGCTAATGGTTTAATACATAGCTAGAGTCTAAACGGAATGCCGATTTGATGAATCGTATTGTGGTGCCCCTTGCCTTGTTGTTATTTTTGCCCCTATTTGGTCTGGCAGCGCCCTTCCTATTTCCCAATTTTAGTACCCATACGGATCTCATGGCATCCGGTACGCTCAGCCATTTATGGAACTTTGTTCTTGGGGGTTATATCGCCTCTACTTTAGTGTTGATTTTCGGGGTAGGGCTTGGCGTTTTTATTCTAGGTGTAGGTAATGCGTGGATTATTGCCAGTTATGATTTTCCAGGAAAAAAAGTATTTGAATGGGCTTTGATTCTGCCTTTAGCAGTACCTACCTATGTGATGGCCTACCTCTTTGTCGATGTACTGCAATTTTCTGGGCCCTTACAAAGTGCTCTGCGAACATTGCTTGGAGCAGATACTCTCTGGTTCTTTCCTGATCCTAGATCTATGAGTGGTGCCATCTGGTCATTCTCATTCTGTTTATTTCCATACGTCTATCTCATTACACGCACAGCTTTTCTGGAGCGTAGTGGTCGTCTGATCGAAGTATCAGAAACCCTTGGCTATAGTCCACTACAAGGGTTCATTAAATTAGTATTACCCATGGCGAGGCCAGCAATCTTTGCTGGTATGGCTTTGGCACTGATGGAAGTGTTAGCTGACTTTGGAGCAGTCTCTTACTTTGGTGTACAAACCTTCGCCACGGGTATTTTTAAGGCATGGCTATCCTTTGGAGACCGCTTGGCAGCAGTTCAATTAGCACTTGGATTACTGAGCTTTGTATTGCTGATATTTTTTATGGAGCAAAGCAGTCGCTCAAAATTACGCTATGCAGCTACTTCACAGAGTAAGCCTCTTCCTAAAGTATTGAGAGGTAAAGCCGCATATATTGCATTTGCTTTTTGCGGATTGACCTTGTTGTTTGGGTTCTTATTACCTGCGTTTGCATTATTGCAATTACTGTATCAGCAAGGTTTTAGTGTGGATGCTCGATATTTTGATTGGTTAAGAAACTCTTTATCTGTCTCGATGGTGACCGCAATCATCTCTGTAGTGCTCGCTCTATTTTTTGCTTACGCAGTGAGGCTCAATGCCCAGTTGGCATGGGTAAATCGATTGCTAGGATTTGGTTATGCGCTTCCTGGAGCAGTACTGGCTATTGGTATCCTTTCTTTTTTAGAGATCTTCCAATTGGCTTGGTGGATGTCTGCCAGTATGTTGGTCCTGGTATACGCTTATTTAGTCCGATTCTTATCATCCAGCCTGCAAAGCGTAGAGGCTGGGCTGACTCGTATCACGCCCTCTATGGATGGTTCTGCTGCTCTATTGGGGCTTTCTAAAATACAAATATTGCGTAGGGTGCACGTACCACTCCTAAAGCGCAGCCTTATTACTGCAGGCTTATTTGTGTTTGTGGATGTGATGAAAGAGTTGCCGGCAACCTTGTTATTACGGCCATTTAATTTTGATACTTTGGCCGTGGCCACCTATCAATTGGCTGCGGATGAACGCTTAGCGGAGCTCGCCTTACCTTCCTTAACCATTGTTTTAGTTGGGCTTTTTCCGGTATTGATACTTTCTAGAGTGATCTCCAAGTCCTAAAAATCTGTAATCACCCTGTTTTATAACTGATAATCATTCGTATTTGTGATATATTGGGTCTCATCTAATATTCATTCTCAATGCGATCATGACTACTCAACAAGCTCTCAAAATTGTCACTATGTGCGGACTCATGGTTTCCGCGTTGGCTTCTGTAAATGCGCAGTCCATCAAAGAGGGTGGTGGCAACAAAGAGCTCAATCTCTATTCGGCTCGCCACTATCAAACGGATGAAGCGCTATACAAGAACTTCACCAATAAGACAGGTATCAAAATTAATCGTATTGAGGCGGATGACAATGCTCTGGGAGAGAGATTAAAAAGCGAGGGTGCTAACAGTCCGGCCGACGTGATTTTGATGGTAGACGCTGCGAGGCTGTGGCGTGCCCAAATAGATGGCTTCTTTAAGCCTATTGAGTCTAAGTACCTGGAGAGTCGGATTCCGGAAAATTTGCGCGCCAAACCAGATCCCGAAGGTTCTACTTGGTTTGGATTCTCAACGAGAGCACGTTTAGTGGTTTACAACAAAGCGAAAGTAAACCCACAAGACGTTGATACCTACGAGAAGCTTGCAGAGCCCATAAACAAAGGCAAGGTATGCACTCGCTCTGGCGCTCATCCTTATATGCTGTCCCTGATTGGTGCAATGATTGAACGCCGCGGCGAGGCTGCTACAGAAGCATGGGCTAAAGGCATGGTGAACAATATGGCTCGCCCTCCAAGAGGCGGTGATACGGATCAAATTAAATCGGTTGCCTCAGGTGAATGTGGGGTAGCACTCACGAATTCTTATTACTTGGTGCGGTTATTGCGATCTACTAAGCCTGAAGATCAAGCGATAGTGTCAAAGATTGGATTTATTTGGCCTAATCAACAAACTAGTGGCGCGCATATCAATATTGCGGGTGGTGGAGTCGCCAAAAATGCACCGCATTCGCAGGCAGCCATTCAGTTCTTAGAATATCTGGCTAGCGATTCAGCGCAAGAGTACTTTGCCAACGGTAATAATGAGTGGCCTGTAGTCAAGTCTGTGAAAATTGAGAATGAAGGTCTCAAATTGTTGGGACCATTTAAGGCTGAAAATATTTCTATTGCCGCTATTGGTAGAAATCAAATTGCAGCCCAGCGAATTTTGGATCGAGTAGGCTACAAGTAAGCAAGAAGGACTATAAAAAACTTACTCGCTTTACTAATGCCTCGAGATCAACGGCAGCAGATTGATATGTTTTCCCATCCTTATTATTCACGATCACACCAATGCCAGCAACAGGCGCTAGGCTATCGATTTTAAATCTGCCTATATTAGCTTGCTGTCTAATAAAGCAATCTTCATCAAAAAATAATCTATCTCCGTTATCGTCAATTTCGTCTGAGTCAATACTGGTAAAGCCAATCAGCTCTTGAAGCGCCTCCTTAGTATCGGCAATATCTACGTAGCTGACTGTTTTGGTATTGGGATTGATTAAAAGTACCTGGATCATTTGCATCTTTCTCATTGATAATGAAATTACCTAAGTAGTAATCGTAATTGAAAGTCAGAGGCATTGCATTGGAAGGTCGTTAAAATGAAATATTCTTACATCACGCACAGACTTTTGCCCATGAAAAACATTCGTAGTATTTTGATATTGAGTCTAGGTATGACTATGCTCAGTTGTGGCACCCCACAAAGTGAGTTTGGAGTCTATCGTCAATCTGATGGCACGGTTGGGGTGCATGCCCCTAAATCTGCAAAAGATACTGAGGCGCAGGCTGCGGCAGTTTTGGAATGTAAAAAACTAGGAAAGCAGGGCGCCAGTATTGTCGAAACCCGAACAACTGTTAACGACCGCTTTCCTATGACTTACATATTTAGGTGTACTAGCTTTTAGCTTAGCAACCATTTCTTAATAGACTTATTGACACACATGGCATCTAAAGCAAGGCCAAAGAATTCTGATCCATTGGTGATCATGCTTTCAATAGCCTCTACCTTGCCCGATTTAATGCCTCGTAAATACGTGGCAGCACGGTAGCGCAAAAAGTGCTCATTCTTGCCATCTTCATTATCCGTAGAGCAGATTTCTAGATTGCCATAACGGGTTTCTGGGTTGATGTTCAAAATAGCGAGGCCTAGGGCACCGATTAGGCTCTCTGGAACTGGGATAGGGATGTAAGAGTAAAGAGAAAGCAGTTGCTCATCTTCATCTACTTCAATGATGTGATCCACATCAAATACATCTTTTTCTGTCAATTCAGTTTCTCCAGAATCGCCACCGCCAAAAGTGGATTCAAATTGCAACATGGCAGTATTGCTATCTTTTGAAATCTCAATCATGTCGGGGTAGCCCAGCAAGCCCTTCCACCAGTACATTAAGGAGAAGGTGCAAGGTTTTACTTCAACTAACCCTTTTTTGGTTGATTTAGCAAAGTACAGACCGTAAAACTCATCATCTTCTTCTAGCCCATATTGGTCTACCTTGAGCGGTTTAGGTTTTGCGACCTTAGGGGATTTTTTAGCAACTTTTTTTGCTGCGGGCTTCTTGACCGCAATCTTTTTGGCGGCTGGTTTTTTGACAGCCGGTTTCTTTGGGGCAACTTTCTTTACGGTAGCTTTCTTGACTACTTTTTTTGCTACTGTCTTTTTAGCCACTGCTTTTTTAGAAGTAGCCTTCTTGACAGCTTTTTTTGCAGGGGCTTTTTTTACCACCTTAGTAGCTACTTTCTTTTTTGCTGGTGACTTCTTTGTAGCCATGGTTTATTACCCTTCTTTTTGCTAGTGAATATGCTAATTGCATAAATGAATATTACTTCAATTTCAACATGCTTTTACTGATATTGATATGGGGATTTACCTTGGAATATCAGGGGTATTTTCTCCTCGCCAACTATATTTATCTTAAAGGGTCTCTGGGACTTGAATTCAGGCTGCATGTTGATACACTGAACTGACAGCATTACCTCTAACCCCACCTGAAGAGAGACCATGTTCCCAGAATATCGCGAGCTTATTAGTAAATTAAAAACATCAGATCGTCATTTTTCACACTTATTTGATAAGCACAATAAGCTCGATCAGCATATTCAAAGACTCGAGGCCCATGCCGAACCTAGTACTCCAGACGAAATTGAGACCTTAAAGAAAGAGAAGTTGCTGCTCAAAGACCAAATCTATGCGGTCTTAAAAAAGGCGAGTGCCTAAATCTGGCTCTGGCTTAATCGGCTCCATTTACAGCGTCACTTTTAATGAAGATACAAGCCAAAATTTTTGGCATTTCTTTAGTCTGCTTACTTATTCTTGGGGGCTTGGGGGCTTGGTATGTAGCATCTATGATCAAGCCCGAGCAGCTAATTAAGGTCCTTGCTTCATCGGTGAAGAATGCTACAGGGCGAGATTTAAAAATCTCTGGCCCTATTAGTTTGAACCTGTTTCCTAAAATTACTATATCGGCAGAGCAGCTGAGCTTGAGTAATGATTCATGGGCCACATCCGCCGATATGCTTACTCTCAAACGCATGGACATAAATATAAAAATATTCCCGCTATTGAGTAAGCGTATTGAAATTCATCAGGTTGAATTAAGTGGCCTAGAGGTATTTTTGCAAAAAAATGCTGCTGGCAAAGTAAATTGGGACATGAATATTGACCCCCCTAGCTCCTCTCTGCCTCTCGTAAGTAGTCAAGCTACCTCAACTCATGATGAGAGCGGTATTACTATGGGGAATATCTCAGTCACCAATGCCACAATTCATTATCGGAATGCCTCAGGGCAAGACTCCCTCTACCAAATCAAACGATTATCTTCGATCGAAAGCAGCAAAAAGACCTCCATCCTCCTTGACATGGACTATCAAGGTCTAGTACTTAGTCTTGCAGGTAAAACAGACTCTATTTCAGGGTTGATAAAGCACTGGGATGTCTCTCCCAGTCAGTTTGCGTTCGACCTCAAGCTAGGAGTGAGCGGAAAATCTATGATGATTCAAGGGGAGGTGATCAAGAGCCCTAAATCCTTGCCGATAGTTGATCTACGACTTACCTCCGATGCTTTTGATTGGCCTTCAGTAGGTGGTACGCCCAATATTCCAATACAGGGATCAACCAATCTATTAAATAAATCAAGCCAATCAAGTAAGGTTCAATTAGCCAATAAAAAGCCATCATCACCCTATTTATTGAGCGATGAAATATTGCCGTTTGATGTATTGCCAAAGGCAAAAGGCAAGATTGTGATCAAGATTACTGAGTTAGGCTTGCCAAAGCGAAAGCCGCTACAGAACCTCAGTGCCATCGTTCAAATGAATGACTCTTCGATCGATATTCCGCAGCTCATGTTTCAGATGGGTAAGGGTCAGGCTGATATTCAGCTAGGGTTTTCTGCCCTGGGTAGCGCTTCTCCAGTAATCACATCAAAGGGATTTACAAAGGATTTCACATTAGAGGATCTATTGGCCCGTATTGACCCAAGCTCTAAAGTGAGTGGCGGCAATATGAAGCTGGCTTTTGATCTCAAGATGACGGGTAAAAGTCTGCACCAAATGGCATCAAATGCCAATGGAAAAATTCAATTAGATATTAGTCAGGCCAAAATAGGCTCTAATTTTTTGAATGATGGTGGTGAACTCGTCATTACTCTGCTGGATGCCATCAATCCCTTACGTAAGAAAACAGCTGAAAATATGCTTGAATGCGCTGTTGCCTATTTGCCGATCAACAGCGGTCAAATAAATATTGCCAATACCATCGGCATTGAAACAGATCGCTTAAATGTGGTTTTAGCAGGTTCTATTAATCTGAAGACTGAGGGGGTTAACCTCACCATTGAACCACGGGAAAAATCTGGTCTCACTTCAGGTCTAGATTTGGCTGGTCTGGTCAAGGTGGGTGGAACACTATCCAATCCTAAGGCAATGGTTAACCAAGCTGGAGTAGTGAGTAGTGCAGTCTCTATCGGCCTTGGTTTCTTGACAGGGGGTGCAAGCATACTTGCTGAGAATGCTAAATCGCTCAGCTCGAAAAGTCAGCCTTGTAGAGAGGCGCTCCATCCCTGGGCTGATATTTATCCAGGGATGCAGTAAGGGCAGAGTGATTTAAGTGAGTAAGTTGCCAATAAAAAGACTGAATAAAGAAATAAAGATACTGGCAAAAAAAGCAGTCCAGAAACTAGAAATCGTAAAGCCGCTGACAAGCGCGGATACTAGCATCAGCACCAATGCATTCACTACCAATAAAAATAAGCCCATAGTAAGGACGGTCAGTGGCAATGTTAGAAGAATGAGGAGTGGCTTGACAACGGCATTAGCAAATCCTAGCAATAGGGCTGCAATCAGTAGCGATCCCCCATCCGCAAAGCGCAAGCCGCTAAAAATATAACTGGCTGCCCAGAGTGATAGAGAGGTTAATCCCCACTGGACTAGAAAAAGCGTTAAGTTACCCATAATGAGCTTTCTGTATTAGTTGGTATTGTTGAAATTTTATTCAATCGTATCAGGTGATTAATAGTGCGGGGGAATATTATCTTTTGGAGAGTTTCCAATCGAAGCATCACTACTTCCAGCCTGTTCCTTGATGGATTTCAGTTCACGGTACAAAAATTCAATTTGCTGCTGTTGCTTGTAGACCGTTTGATTGACTTGCTCAACCAGGTCTTCGGTAAAACTCAGTTTAATTTCGAGGTTAGTGATTCGATCTTCGGTCATTTCGATTCCTTTTCTGATGTATCGACTAGCTCAAATCGACCATCTTCCATTTCTGCTTGCGGACGTATCCAAAAGTCGTGTGATTGCATTGACTCATAAACATAAGCGGGCTCTAAATTCGCCTCGACATTAGCCAATACAACAAGTTTATAAAAACCACCAGTCTTCTTATGCCTGAGAGTATTCCCAGGTTTAAACAGGCCTTGATCAGCATCTGCCATTTTTGGTTTATTCATCTTGGTTGAATGCTTTCTTAGTATGATCTAGGTATGACCAATGTAGTCCCATACTCTATTTTAGATATATCTCCGATTCCGCAGGGGCATACTGCTGGGGATGCCTTGCGAAACTCATTAGACCTTGCTCAGCATGCTGAGCAGTGGGGCTATACCCGTTACTGGGTGGCAGAACATCACAATATGACCGGCAATGCGAGCTCGGCTCCAGCCGTCTTAATTGGATATATTGCCTCAGGAACCTCGCGTATTCGTGTGGGGTCTGGCGGAGTCATGTTGCCTAACCATGCTCCTTTAGTCATTGCAGAACAATTCGGTACTTTAGCTTCCCTCTATCCTGGTCGAATTGAGTTGGGCTTAGGGCGGGCGCCAGGCACTGATCAGCTAACAGCAAGGGCCTTACGTCGAGACTTGCAGGGCAGTGATGATCGCTTTCCGCAGGATGTGATGGAGCTACAAGATTACTTTGGCCCTATTCAAGAGAATCAAGCCGTAAAAGCTATTCCTGGGGCGAATACCGAGGTGCCAATCTGGATTTTAGGCTCTAGTTTGTATGGCGCCCAATTAGCTGCGCACTTTGGCTTACCTTATGCATTTGCTTCACACTTTGCTCCAGAGCAGTTACTAGATGCCATGCAAAGCTATCGCAGAACATTTAAGTCATCTGAGAAGCTTGCGAAGCCCTACTGTGCTTTTTTGATGAATGTCGTAGCAGCAGATACAGATGAAGAGGCCGAGCATCTATTTACTACTCTTCAGCAACACGTCGTTCGTATGCGCCGCAATACTCGGGGGCAGTTGCCGCCTCCAATCGCCGATTTAGATGATTTTTGCGAGCCACATGAAAAAGCCAGCGCTAGCAATACCTTACAGTGTTCAGCCGTCGGGTCTTTAGAGACCGTCAGAAAGCAGATGCAATATTGGCTCGATCAGACTGGCGCTGATGAAATTGTTTTTACTGGTCAAATATTCGACCACCAATCGCGCTTACGATCTTTTGAGATTGCAGCTGAGGCTGCGAAAGGCCTACACCCTAGCTCTAGCGCTTAAATGCCTCGTAGCGTGAGGTAATCACAACCTCGTTTTTGGCAGCAATGCTCGCTAACTTCAATATCGCTTTATCTTTGCTAATGAGGATGCTTGGCCTGAGTTGAAAGGCAATATCCAAAAAGATTTGATCATCGGCATCTTCACATATCCATGGTGCCATATCTAACTGTGCGTCATTATATAACTCTGCCATCGATCGCCATTGCGCCAAGATTGCTGCTTGTGACTCGCCGTTGAGCTGAAAGAGGGGGCGGGCGATCACCTCTGTGAACTCGTCAAGAGTCTTAGGGCTAGCTATTGCTCGAATAGCTTGATTAAGGACAGCTACTTTTAAATCTACAGTACTAGCATCATTGAAGACAAAAATATCTAGCAAGATATTGGTATCTAAAACGATAGGCATGAATACTGGCATCACCATAAATATTGCTATGGATTAGTGCGCCATATTTCTGGGGTGATGGTTACTTGACCTTGATCCGAAGAAACGTATGCTTCGCCATCTTGAACATTGATGTGCAGCACCATGCTCCGCTCAACAAGTGTATTAAGTTCTTTAGCCTGCTCTGCTGGTATCGAAATCACCTGAAGATTGCGAGCCCGAGTTAGTTTATTGGCAGTACCATCCCACCAAATTTTGCTGGTGTGGCCCCCATAGCAATAGACGATGACTTGTTCAGATCGGCCACATGCTTTCAGAATTCGGCGCTCATCTGGTTGCCCAATTTCAATCCAGAGTTGGATGGCATCGGTGAGGTCTTTTATCCAGAGATCAGGCTCATCGGTATCGCTAAGACCTTTGGTAAAGGCTAACTCCTCTTGTGCTTGCAGCGCAAATGCGATGATTCGAACCATCATGCGCTCTTCAGTTTCCGAAGGGTGTTTGGCGATAGTGAGGGAGTGGCTGCCATAGTAATGACGGTCAGAATCTGCGACGTGAAGGTCGACTTTGTGGATAGTTGCGCGAAGAGCCATGGCGCATTATCGCCTTTAAAATGGTCCTCTATGTCTATCTCCGTATTATTTCGTTAATTGTCTTCATTTACTGTGTATCGTAGAGTCCCATGATCCGCATTACCGAACTTCGCCTGCCCATTGACCATG
Organism: Polynucleobacter antarcticus; assembly: GCF_013307245.1. Classification (NCBI taxonomy): domain Bacteria; kingdom Pseudomonadati; phylum Pseudomonadota; class Betaproteobacteria; order Burkholderiales; family Burkholderiaceae; genus Polynucleobacter; species Polynucleobacter antarcticus. The sequence goes on along the minus strand of NZ_CP028941.1, from coordinate 456,243 downwards.
CCCCTGAGGTATTGGAGGAGGCAATCCTCAAGCGTTTAAATTTACATGCCAAAGATCTTATAAAGACCGAGATATTCAAGCGAAGTTACGATGCCAGGAAGAATGTGGCGCTTGCTTTTATCTATACGGTGGATATATCAGTTAAGGATGAAGATCAAGTACTCAAGAAGTTTTCAAATGATATTCATGTCAGACCTTCTCCTGACACCAGCTATCACTTGGTGGCTGGTGCCTTACAGGTTCAGACTCAAGTTCAGACAGCCAATTTTCAGCGTCCTGTAGTGATTGGCTTTGGCCCTTGCGGTATTTTTGCAGCCCTCATATTGGCTCAAATGGGCTTTAAGCCCATTGTGCTGGAGCGCGGTAAACCTGTGCGTGAACGTACTCAAGATACTTGGGGTCTCTGGCGTAAAAATGTCCTAAATCCTGAATCGAATGTCCAGTTTGGCGAGGGTGGAGCAGGTACGTTTTCAGATGGCAAGCTTTATAGTCAAATTAAAGACACTAAGTTTTATGGTCGCAAAGTGATTCATGAATTTATTAAAGCGGGTGCTCCAGAAGAAATTCGCTATGTCGCCAAGCCCCATATTGGCACCTTCCGTCTCGTTGGAGTGGTTGAACGCATGCGCCAAGAAATTATTGCACTCGGTGGCGAGATTCGGTTTACCCAAAAAGTGATTGGCTTTGACATTCAAAATGACCAGATTAAGGGAGTCAAAATTGAAGGTCATGAAGATCTACGAGCCAATCATGTCATTCTTGCCTTAGGGCATAGTGCGCGTGATACTTTTGAGGCGCTGCATGAGGCGGGCGTCTATATGGAATCTAAACCTTTTTCAGTAGGCTTCCGAATTGAGCATCCACAGTCTTTAATTGATAAGGCACGCTTAGGACCGCATGCGGGTAATGAATACACCGGAGCAGCAGATTACAAGTTGGTATATCACGCTAAAAATGGCCGCTCCGTTTATAGTTTTTGTATGTGTCCTGGCGGCACAGTCGTTGCGGCTACTTCTGAGCCGCATCGCGTAGTCACCAATGGTATGAGTCAATACTCCCGTAACGAGCGCAATGCCAATGCTGGAATCGTAGTGGGTATCACCCCCGAGGATTATCCCGGTGGCCCACTGGCAGGTATTGCATTTCAGCGTGAGCTGGAGTCTAAGGCCTATGAAATGGGTGGGTCGACCTATGAAGCACCAGGTCAATTGGTTGGGGATTTTTTAGTGGGTAAGCCCTCTACGGAATTTGGTACTGTTATCCCGTCCTATAAGCCAGGTGTTCACCTTACAGACTTAGCAGATAGCTTACCGTCTTATGCGATTGATGCCATTCGAGAGGCAATACCTGCTTTTGAAAAACAGATTAAAGGTTTTTCAATGAAAGATGCAGTACTGACAGGCATTGAAACGAGAACCTCATCTCCTTTGCGTATTACGAGAGGCCCTAATTTTCAGAGCTTAAATATTCAGGGTTTATATCCTGCGGGTGAAGGTGCTGGATACGCTGGCGGAATACTCTCTGCAGGCGTAGATGGAATTAAGGTAGCCGAAGCGCTCGCACTGGACTACCTATCTAAATAATCAATACTCATTTGATCTAAATCAAAAACACATTAAAACACTGTAGTTTTTAAACCCATAAAAAATCTACACAGTCGTCACAGTTGATATATATCAACTAACGATTCTTGATTCGATTTGAAAATAGCTTGAGCAAATTGATAATAGAAAAGAAATATATGATGCGTTTTAAAACTTTAGTCGTAACCTTGGTAGCCTTTGCATCATTTATTCCATGCGTCTCTCATGCCCAATCTACTACTGATAATCCATGGATGATCAGAGTTCGTGCCGTAGACCTACTATTTCAGAACGGTCAATCAGGGGTAGCATCGACTGAAAATGTTAAAGCTAAAAATCAAGTGATTCCTGAGTTAGATATTTCTTACTTTTTTACTAAAAATATTGCAGCTGAATTAGTGTTGACATATCCACAGCAAGTAAATATTACTTCAGGCCCTGGAAGCAGTAATGCAGGAAAAATTACTGCGCTGCCACCATCGCTATTACTTCAGTACCACTTTACTGATTTAGGCGCATTTAAGCCCTACGTTGGCGCAGGAGTGAACTATACGATTTTTGGTAATCGATCTAATTTTCCAGCTTATGGCAATAGTATACAAATCGACCAGTCTAGCCTTGGCTTTGTTGCTCAGCTTGGAATGGACTATATGTTGGACAAAAACTGGGGCGTTAACCTTGATCTCAAGTATGCAACCATGAGCACTAATATCACTACAGTATCTGATGGCGCTAATATTGGTAAGTTAACTTTAAACCCATGGATGCCGGCGGTTGGAGTGACCTATAAGTTTTAATGGTGCAACAGCTAAGAGTATTAAAGTAAGGCCCTGCACGCAGGGGTTTTTTATTGAATAAGATAATCTATTAATTGATTAAAATGATTTTGGTCAAACTGAAGGTTATCAAAGCGCTTGATATATGGATGACTCGGTGGATTAATTCTTCGTTGAATATATTGATCCCATTGCTGTAACTTCCACTCATCGCGAGGGTCTGCGCGCTTTTCTATGCGTCGCTTAGCTTCCTCCTCGTCTAAATCAATCCAAGCAACTTTAATGCTGGTTTCTGGGGGTACTCCCAATAAGGCCGGGTTAAACATTCTCCCACTTTGAATTTCAGTGGAAAAAGGACCCACCAGAATTACATTGACCCCAAGCTGGAGATTTTCTTTTGCAATAGCAATCAGGCCAGCGTATTCCCAGTCCCTTATATTTTTGAGATAGAAGGGACTGTCACGATCGTTTGGATTGTTGGTTGTGAGCTCCATCACGTGCGAGCTATAGGCACCGTAAGCTGTATCCTTATCAAGAAAGAAAAAAGTCTCCCCTGTTTTTTCAATGATTAAGGGCAAAGCTTTTTTAGCTAAGGTTGACTTACCTGTGCCGGCATGGCCGGCAAAGAGAATAAGGCGCGGTGAGGCGGGGTTTAATTGACAGGTCATGGATTTTTTATTGAGTGTGATTGCCTATAGCCTACCAATAAATTCTACCTCTCAAGCCCATATTGATTGAAAATCATCCCGCTTTGTCCGAAGTAGCGATAATGTCGCCATGGCTTTAATCGTACTCACTGATGCAAAACTGGCTTTTGGCCACGTTGACCTCCTCGCAAACACGGCTTTTTCCCTGGAATCCGGGGAGCGGGTTGGCTTAATTGGCCGAAACGGCACTGGTAAATCTTCTTTATTAAAGATTTTGGCCGGCCTAGAAAAACTGGATGACGGACTCTTGCAATATCAACAAGGGCTTCGTATTGCTTACGTTCCTCAGGAGCCTTTATTTGAGGCTGAAGAGACTATCTTTGAGGCTGTATCTAAAGGTGTTGCTTTAGCGAAGTCTCTCAGAGAAGAATACGAGGCGCTGAGCGTAGGGGAATGGGATGATGTTTCTCAACATCGTATGGATGAAGTGCAGTCTCAATTAGAAGCCTTGAGTGGTTGGAATTGGGAGCAGCGTGTGCATGAGACCTTGGATCGATTACATCTCCAGGATGACCTCAAAATTAGCACCTTATCCGGCGGTACTAAAAAGCGCGTAGCACTCGCACGCGCTTTAGTGGAAATGCCAGACGTACTGATATTGGATGAGCCGACTAACCATTTGGACTTAGATTCGATTGCTTGGTTGGAAGAGCTTCTTAAAGAATATCAAGGCTCTGTCATATTGGTAACCCATGACCGTGCTTTTTTAGATAATGTCTGCACACAAATTGTAGAGCTCGACCGTGGAATTTTACGAAGCTATCCTGGAAACTTTTCTGCCTATGAGCTTCTTAAAGATCAAGAACTCAACTCTGAGTCCTTAGCGAATGCACGAGCGGATAAATTATTGGCTCAAGAAGAGGTTTGGATTCGGAAAGGGGTGGAGGCGAGGCGGACACGAAGTGTTGCCCGTATTGCGCGCCTTGAAAACCTCCGCAACAGCCGTGCGCAAAGACGGGATACGATGGGCCAGGTGAAGCTAGCAGTATCTGCTGGCGACCGAAGCGGCAAGATTGTGGCGGACTTACAAAATGTTTCTAAGTCTTATGGCCGCCCGATTGTTCAAGATTTCACAGCAACGATTCTGCGTGGCGACAAAGTCGGCTTATTAGGCCCAAATGGTGCTGGGAAGACAACGCTACTCAAGTTAATTTTAGGAACTATTGCTCCGGATTCTGGCACTGCAACCATGGGCACAAGAATTGAAGTGGCTTATTTTGATCAGATGCGCGAGGGCCTAGATCTCAATGCATCCCTTGAGGATTACATTAGTCCTGGGAGTGAGTGGATTGAGATTAATGGCAACAAAAAGCATGTGAAGAGTTATTTAAGTGATTTCTTATTCGCACCCGAGCGTACTAATTCACCTGTTAGTACTTTATCTGGTGGTGAACGTAATCGATTGCTGCTTGCCCGCCTATTTGCAAGGCCAGCCAATGTGTTGGTTTTGGATGAGCCAACTAATGACTTAGATATCGATACATTGGACTTGCTAGAGCAATTGCTACAAGAATATAAAGGTACCGTATTCTTGGTGAGTCATGATCGCTATTTCTTAGATAACGTAGTGACCAGTATTATTGCGAATGAGGGCGAAGGATTCTGGCGTGAGTATGAAGGTGGTTACGAGGACTGGAAGATTCAAAAAGCACGCTCAGACAAAATTCGTGCAGCCAATGGCGGATCCAAACCCATAGAAAAGACAGAGCCAAAACCAGGGGCTAAGGAAGTGAAGGCGGTTGCACCTAAGAGCCAAGCCCAAAAGCTCAATGGGAAAGAGCGTCAAGAGCTGGAAACTTTACCTTTGCAAATTGAAGCTTTGGAGACTGAGCAGGCTAATATTGGACTTGCTATGAGCAATCCAGATCTTTATAAAAATGAGCCAGAGTGCGCAGCTGGCATGCAGGCCCGTTTATCAGAGCTGACCGCTGATCTAGAGCTCAAATTGCAGCGTTGGGAATTGCTATTAAGTCGCTCTGAATCTTAAAGCCTTGGAGATCTTTTAGTCCCGATTTTCGCGATGCAATTGATTTCGTAAACGGGTAATTTCATCTAGCAGATCCAGTGCTAAAGCGACTCCGGAAACATTGAGCTCAAGATCGTGTGTTAGATGAGCTGCAGTTCTTGCTCGCTTGAGTGCATCTCCGCTAAAACGCCAGTCTTCAGGTGAGCAGCCCGCAGGGCTTAGAACACCCTCGGATACCCAGGCCATAATCAGATCTTGAGGTGCCCGTGTAGCTTGTGAAATTTCGATAATGCTCATATGCACCTCATCTTCAATCACAGTGCCTTCTATCCAGGTAATTTGGGTCTGTGTCATATTCATCATCCCTTCAAGTGTGTTCTGGGGTTGAAATCAAATGCTTTTTCAAATGCTTGATACGCCTCTTTATGCGCATCTGTATCTGTACTAGGTAATGCAATGCTGGGGACAACATAAAGATCTCCCGCCTCTTTACTTGGAATACCTTTACCTTTGAGACGCATTTTTTTACCCGCTGCAGTGCCTGCGGGGATTGTTAACTCTAGAGTAGATCCAGCAGGGGTAGGAATGTTCACTGTTTTGCCTAGCGCTGCTTCCCAAGGTGCTAACGGTAAATCAAGATAGACATCTTTTCCATCAACGCGATAAATAGGGTTAGGGTGAAAATCAATTTCTAAATACAAATCCCCCGCACCCCCTTCGCCTACACCTGGACCGCCTTGACCTGCAAGACGTAAATTTTGCCCTGCTTTAATACCTTTTGGAATACTCACATCTAGCTTACGTTCTTGGCTAGTGACATGGCCGCTAGGATCCTGCACTGGCATTTGTAATGAAATAGTCCGTTTCGCACCGTTATAAGCATCACTTAAATCAATCAATATCTTAGCGCGATGATCTTGGCCTTTAAAGTGCATACCTTGGCGAGCATTTCCGCGCTGACTTCCTTGCTGCGCTCTACCTCTCCCAAAAAGGGATTCGAAGAACTCACTTTGATTACCTTCATAGCCGCCGCCGTAACCACTCTGACCGCCACCAAAGCCACTATCTGAATATTCAAACCCTTCATTCCAATTTGGGGGTGGCGTAAAGTCTTGACCATTTTTCCAATTAGCGCCCATGCGATCGTAGGCGGCTCGCTTTTCAGTATCTTTTAAGACGGCATAGGCCTCACCAAGCTCTTTAAACTGATCTTCTGCACCCGCTTCTTTATTCACATCTGGATGGTATTTGCGCGCTAACTTTCGGTAGGCTGTTTTGATTTCTGCTTCGCTAGCGCCACGCGCTACTCCAAGCGTTTCGTAATAATCTCTAAATTTCATAATTCAGAATATACCCTGTTTAAATCTCAATTAAATTCATAGAACTCATTCTACAGTTCATTAGGATAAAGAAAAAGCGGGCATGAAGCCCGCTGAGTTCTAAATTGGGGTTGCCAAGAAGCCTTAGCTCATCACCCCAATTTGCCACGGTACAAACTCGTAATCCCCAAGACCTAATAATTCACTCTTAGAGGCTTGGCCTGAAGCCGTTTTTAAGAAAAGCTCAAAGATGCGCTGCCCCATCTCTTGCACTGAGACCGTCCCTTCCAGGATTTCTCCGCAATTAATGTCCATATCTTCAGTGAGTCGTTGATACATCGGGGTATTGGTTGCTAGTTTGATGCAGGGTGCTGGCTTAGAGCCAAACATTGAGCCCCGTCCCGTGGTGAAGGCAATTAAATTCGCGCCACCAGCAATCTGACCGGTGGCTGATACTGGATCAAAGCCAGGGGTATCCATAAATACAAAACCCTTAGTAGTAACCGGCTCTGCATATCGATACACTTCCATCAAAGGCCCCGTTCCACCTTTCATAGAAGAGCCTAACGATTTTTCAAAGATATTTGCCAGACCGCCAATTTGATTACCAGGACTCACTTGCCCATTAATTTGCACGTCACGGCCGACAGAGTATTCATCTTTCCACCAGCGAATACGTTGAATTAGCTTTTCACCAATAGCTTTACTTGCCGCACGACGGGTGAGGGTATGCTCCACACCGTAAATCTCCGGGGTCTCCGAGAGAATGCCAGTGCCACCATGGCGCGCAAGAATATCTACTGCTGCACCGAGTGCGGGATTGGCGGTGATCGAAGAGAACCCATCTGAGCCGCCACATTGCAAGCCTACGGTAAGGTGGCTAGCAGATACGGTTTCTCGTTTCGCTTTATTGGCTTCTGGCAATAAGGCTTTGACTGCCTCAATACCAGCCTCAATCGTTTTTCGTGTGCCACCGGTTTCTTGCATGATGAAGGTATGTAAGGTGGAGGTTTCTTTTAGCGCTTCTTGCTCCATTAAACCTTTGAGCTGATTACGCTCACAACCAAGGCCAATAATAAGGGCTGCTGCTAAGTTGGGGTGCTGAGCATATCCCGCCATAGTTCTGCGGAGTAATTGCATAGGCTCACCACTCATTTCCATACCGCAGCCAATGTCGTGACTAAATGCCACCACACCATCGATATTCGGATAGTCTTTTAGCTTCTCAGGTGTAAACCAGGCAGCAATCTTATTGACAACCGTTGCTGAGCAATTCACCGTAGACAATATGCCAATGAAATTTCGAGTGCCGACTTTGCCATTGGCTCTTACATAGCCTTGAAAAGTGGCCCGCTCAGACTCTGGTAGGAGTGTGGTGGGTTTGTATTCGCTTGCATAGGCATAGTCACGATCGAATTCACGAAACTCAGTATTGTGACTATGCACCATCATGCCTGGTTCGATATCTGCATTTGCAAACCCGACGGTTACGTTATATTTCAAGATGGGCTGACCAGCTAGGATTTTCTTAGCCGCAATTTTGTAGCCCGCAGGTACTTGGCTTCGACTTGTAAGTTGTTCGCTAGCTACTGTTTCTCCAATCCCAATATCTACACGAGCAACAACAATATTGTCATTAGGGTGCAAGCGAATTACTGAGCCCGCTAATTTTTTTTCAGAAGCTTCAATCATGGATATCTTTCAGTTCAGTCATGCTTTTATTTTATATTCAGTACGTCAAAAGCAGCCTTTAGCCTCCTTGAGTAAGCATCGGAGGTCTCCTGAATTTCTTCCTTAGACCATTTCCTAAAGCCTTCACCTGCCTTCATACCCGTTTTTCCATCCTGCATCAGCTTGGCTAGCTTCGGGGGTAAGGTAGTGATATTCGATAAAGAGGGGTAGATTTCTTTTGCCGCATTAGCCATCCCATCCCATCCTGATATTTCTTTTTGGGTCATTGGCCCAACTGCAGCATAACGAAAGCCGAAGCTGTATCTCACTGCGTCATCAATATCAGCGGGGCTGGCAATACCTTGTTCTACAAGTGATAGAGCTTCACGCATCAGAGCATGCTGAATGCGATTGGCCAAAAATCCAGGAATATCTTTTTTCACGAGAACCGGCTTCTTGTCAATTTTTTTATACAGAGTACAAGCGCTTTCCGCAAACGGTAGTTCTGTTTTTTCACCCATAACTATTTCTACTAAAGGGACCACCTCAGCGGGCATAAAGTAGTGAGCACCTATCATACGATGCGCCGTTTTTAAACCAATAGCAATTTTAGAGATTGGAAAGCCAGAGCTATTACTACCGATGGGAATATGTGAAGGCACTTTTTCATCTAGATACTTAAAGATACTTTGTTTGAGTCCTAGGTCCTCAGCGACAGTTTCGATTACCCATTCGCAATCATTCCAGTCAAACCATCCCTCTAATACCTCAGAAGTCTGGTCAGCTTTAACTAAGGCTACGTCTTTCGTAGCATTATCCCCGGCCATTCCAATCTTGACAGCCAGTGCTATTGCCTTATTAAGGCAGGCATCTGCTTTCTCTTTGCTTCTACCAAGAATAACAACAGGGATATTCTGGGCGATAAATCCCGCAGCAATTCCTGCGGCCATGATTCCGGTTCCGATGACAGCAACATAGCTCATATGTACCTCACTTAATGTATTTTTTGGTTTATTGTGATGCTGCTATTCAATCTTTATTAAAGACTCTCAGATTGCCCCAGCCCATAAATTGAGGGTCGTGATAGCCAGCTATGCCCAGCATAGCCATGATCTTGGGATACTCTGAGGGTTATCATAATTTGAGTACTTTTCAAAAGGTAGATAAGCCTATTATCATTAGCTTTTAAGACAAATGCTAAGTGGCCCTAAATGGGAAGTATCAAACAAGACATTCATGAAACCTGCCTAGGTCTGTATGAAACCGCTCAAGACAAATGGGCGGACTTTACTTTGTTCTTGAAGGAGGCTTGGCCGCTGTTGCTATTTCTCTTACTAGTATTAATAGGCATCTGGTGGTATGCCGATCCACCTCCCCCGAGAAACGTTCAGATGGCCACTGGTTCAGTCGGTGGTTCTTATGAAGTAATGGCAAAAAAGTATGTGGATTACTTTGAGAAAAAAGGCATCACTCTGGAGCTTATTAATACCAAGGGTGCCCAAGAAAACTTGCAGCGTTTAGTGGATCGTAAGGATCCTTTGCAGGCCGCCTTTGTCCAAGCGGGAATCTTTAATCATGAAGGTATTAAGGGAGTTGCCACTTTGGGCGCGGTAGATTACGAGCCAATCTGGTTTTTTTATCGCGGCTCTCAACTGAAGGCTAGCAATTTTAGAGGAGTGAGTAATCAGGTTGAGCACTTCATAGAAAAAAAAGTCTCAGTGGGAGCTATAGGAAGTGGAACCCATGTTCAGGCCATGCATTTGCTAGAGATTACAGGTCAAGCTAATAGAGTCAACTTTCTTAACCTATCTAATCATGAGGCTGTTGAGGCTTTGCAGCAAGGTCGAATTGATGCTGCTTTTTTAGTAGACGGTTACCAGTCCCAAAACGTACAGACACTCTTGAAAGATCCTAATATTCATATCGCTGCTTTTGAGCGAGCCCAAGCGTTATCGCGTATTTTGCCTTTTTTACATATTTTGGAAGTTCCTATGGGGGGCTTTAATTTGATTCGTAATTTCCCGGATAAGGATATACAGCTTTTAGGGACCACCACGAACTTATTAATTGATGATCACATGCACCCAGCGCTCCAGTTTTTATTTTTAGAGGCAGCGCGCGAAATTAATGGCAAAGCAAGTTTTTTTGCCAAGCGGGGTGAGTTCCCGCTGTTTGGCAGTTCAGGGTTGCCAGAAAGTCCAGTAGCTGTGCATTATCAAAAAAATGGCTCGCCATTATTAATGGCTTATCTCCCATTTTGGCTAGCAGAATTGGTTAATCGTCTCATTTTTGTATTCCTTCCTTTTTGTGTCATAGCTTATCCAGTATTACTTACACTGCCTAGCTTTCGAGAGAAGCGAATACGGCGAAAAATAAATAGACTTTATGGAATATTAAGACTGTATGAGCAAGAGTTGACAGAAAATTTTCAACCAGAGATGCTAAGTGAATACCTTAAAAAATTAGACTTATTGGAATATCAGACACTTCAATTAAAGGTACCAAAAGGTTTATCTAGTGACTATTACTCCTTGCGTTCGAGTATCGACTATGTGCGTAATTGTTTGGGTCGTGGAGTTCAGCCGTATCGTCTTCAAGAGGATGCTGGTGACATATGATTAATCATCAATGACTGAGTATCCCTAAAGAACGCTATTTATGAGATCTTATGATCATCCTGCCCGAAAGCTGCTCCATGAGGAGCTGCATGCAAGGCCCCCGATTGCCCTCTGGCCAAATGAACGTGTGTTGTCGCAGTCATTCTTGCTCGATGGAGTTTCTCGTCAAAAACATATAGAGTGGATTCAGGGATTAAGTAAAGCTTTAGGAGTTGCGAATGATCTTGCTCAGGATCACTCCTTTAAATTTCTTACTTTGACGCCTGAGCCTCGTAGAGTAGTTATTAAATGGGAGTTACACGGCGAGTTTGCAACGATTGCTGCGATTACTCATAATGCAGTCAAAGTTTCTGGGCCCTTAATAGAATCACGGCTTATTCTTGAGAAGAGTCTAGACGCCTTATTTGAAAAGTTGGGCTGTCCAAAAATTGTAGAGGCGGGTGGTGAGCGTATCTCCGCTCTTGATTTGGTATTCGAACAGCGCCCTCTGTTTAATGAAGCCCAAGAGGTGTCAGCTATTTTTAGTGGAAATACCGTTTTAGGGAGTTACATCTTATCCAGCAAGAAAGCGCAGTTGTGGACAGATTTACGCTTAGACGACGATGGCTTTACTTCTTGCTTTATTCCGCATGATGTTCTTGGCTCAAGACAGGCTGGCCGTATTGCCCGCGCCATTGCTGAAGCAGAAACTTATCGAATGGCTGCTATGCTGGCCTTTCCCGTTGCGAAGAGTCTCTCATTACCTCTGAGAACTGCTGAATCTGAATTAGCAGAGCTCTCTCAACAAATTGCACAATTGCAAACAGAGCCAGGTGTCCAAACAGAAAAAGATGGAAAATTTTTGGGGGAGCTTTCACAGTTAGCATCCAAAGCAGAGCAATGGATTTCAGGTTATGGCTTGCGTTTTACTGCCGCGGAAGCCTACAGTCAGCTTTTACTCAAAAATTTACTAGAGTTAGCTGAGTCACCTATTCCCGGCGTGCAGTCTCTTTCTGAGTTTATGGAAAGACGTTTTCAACCAGCGATGGGTACTTGTATTTGGACGCAACGCAGGTTGAAAGAATTGTCGGATCGTATTTCGAGAACAACGCAAACGTTGCGAACTCGTATTGAGTTTGTGAATGAAGAGCAGACCCAGAAATTGCTGGCCAGTATGGATCAGCGTGCACGTTTGCAATTACGCTTACAGCAGACAGTAGAAAGTCTCTCTGTTTTAGTGCTGACCTATTACGCCGTCAGCTTATTGGCTTACATGGCTAAGGGGGGTAAAGAGGCGGGCTGGAATATTCATCCTGAAATCGTTGCTGCTATTGCCGCTCCAGTAGTTGCCATTTTCTTCTTCCTCATTAGTCGGTATAGGCGCAATAAAATCCATAAGATAGTGAAGAATTCTTAGGTATTAAAAAAGAGGCCGAGGCCTCTTTTTTAATACTGACATTTCTTGCTTTACATTAACCCAAACTATCTGCCCAAATGTTACGTGCCCAACCCCATGCATACACGCCTTCAAGTGCTGATGCCTCTGGAGATAGTCCACCGGAACCAGGAACAGTTTTAAAGGTTTTCTCGGCCGCATTGTATTGATGCACACTGGCGACGTGAACCACATCTCTTGTGTTGACAAAGCTGTAGCAGGTATTAGTCAAAACTGGTGCTGGATTGATTTCCCAGCCGCTTAACTCTGCCACAATTGCCGCTGCCGCTACCTTAGCATGCTGATTGGCCATATGACCTGATTTTGGCATCAGGGGTGCAACCTGAATAGAGTCACCTAACACGTGAATATCTTTGCGAGCAGTAGACTCAAAGTTCAGATAGTTTACGTTGACCCAACGCCCATTAGAGTTCGCGAGCCCTGTTTTCACGGCAATCTCTCCAGCACTCATCGCTGGCAAAATATTGAGTACATCACCTTTGACATCGTCTTGAACTTCAAGCTTTACCGTTTTCGTTTTCGCATCCACTCCAACGACATTATGTTTCGGGCGATAATCAATCATGCCTGGGTACTGTTCTGCCCAAACTTTTTTAAATAAACCACCTTTAGATGTGACGTCTTGATTCGCATCCAAGATGATGACTTTAGATTTAGATTTATGTTGCTTTAAATAGTTAGCCACTTGGCAGGCACGTTCATAAGGACCAGGAGGGCAGCGATAGGGCGCCTCAGGAATACTGAGAACAAAGGTGCCACCATCAGGCATTGACGCCACTTGCTTGTGTAAAGCAACAGTTTCCGCTCCAGCTTTCCAAGCCTGCAAAGTAATCCCATCTTTATTCGCTTGTACCAGACCTTCAACGCTATTCATGAGCATGGAGATCCCAGGAGAAACGACTAATTTATCGTAGCGCAAGGTTTTCCCAGAGGCAAGCTTGACGGTTTTTTGATCGGCTTCAATGCTGGCGACACTATCTTGAATAATCTTAATCCCATGACGTTTACTGAGATTGTCATAAGGGGAGGTCAGTTCAGAAAGCGTACGCGAGCCACCAACAACGAGGTTAGACATAGGGCAAGATATAAAAGATGCATTCGGCTCTATTAAAGTGACACGCGCAGTATTGTTAGATAACAACCGTAGGTACTTTGCAGCAGTAGCACCACCATAGCCACCACCCACCACTACAATCTCTGCTTTTTGTAGGCTTGCCCTAGCTTGAGTGGAGAAGCCAGCTAGTAAGCCGAGTCCGGCTGCACTTTGACCTAAAAAATGTCGACGATCCATGCTGCCCCCTTATTGTTTTTTGCCAAGTTGATTGGCAATAGTTTGTAGTTGCTCATCCGTATAGCCTTTAGCTAATTGCGGCATGATGGTGCCTTCACGTGCGCCAGATTTATAAGCTCTTAAGCTTGCCAAGAGTTGTTCGCTGTTATAGCCGTTGATGAGCGGCATGCCAGCCTCAGGAACGCCTATACCATTGGTTCCATGGCAGTTTGCGCAAGTTGCTGCAAGGCTGCGGTTATACAGCTTGGTCGCATCCGCATTTTGAGCAGACGCTGTGATGCTCCATTGGCTTAGGCCGATGAGGGCACTGGCCATAAAAATAGGTTTTAAATACTGCATTGGCATAGGAATGGTCTCCATCTTGCATACGACTGTTGTAAGGGAAATACTTCTTAAGTCTATCTTAATCAGGTGTGATTCAAAATGGTAGTTTTACCTAGATTGATTCTGTATAAGCTCAGAACAAAAAGTAGGCAGCCCCATTCTCAATTTGAGTGATTTCCCTTAAGACCTATAAACTATCGACATGCGAGGCTCTTTTATCTACCGTAGTGCAATTTTGATCCTACTTCTAGGGGTATTTACCTATCTTTATGGTTTAGATAGCCGTTTTGCTCCAAAGAACGGAGATGAATATCCCTATATGCATATTGTCCGTATGACTGCAGATGCAGGTCAATGGTTGCCACTGCAATCGGAGATGGACGGTATTAAAAATACCAAACCTCCTTTAGTTTTTTGGCAGGGCATTACCAGTACCACTTGGGGTAGTGATTGGACGCTCAGCGCTTTACGTTGGCCCAGCGTGCTGTACACAGGGCTAACAGCTTTTTTCTTATTTTTGGCGGTTAGTCGTTTTAGTGGAAGAAAGCAGACGGGTTTGTTAGCAGCTTTAGTCTGGCTCTCTTTTTTTGCAACATATCGTTACGGCCGACCTTTTCTGACCGATCCGCCCGCAGTCTTTTGGATAAGCTTGCCATTTTTTGCGCTTTTATATTGGGGGAAGGCTGCTTTTCATTCGAAGATCTTATTTCCCTTATTGGCAGGCGCTTGTTTTGGAATGGCTTTACTCGCTAAGTCATTTGCTTATATTGCCCCTGCAGCATTTGCCTTGGGTTTGTTCTATTGGCGCTGGCGTGAGTGGAGTATTCCTAAAGTTGTCATCCAAGATTTGTATAAGGTCATCCTCGTTACCGTAATGGCTTTGGGTATTTTTGGGCTGTGGTTCCTATTAGATCCATTTCCCGAGGCTGTTTGGAAAGAATTTGTATTAGGTGAGAATGTCGGAAAATTTGAGGCGCGTAGCTCCAATTATTTATTAGATTTAGTGCGAGGCGGTGACAGTATTTGGATGCTGGTGCTGACGAGTCTAGCTAATGCCGGCCTATTCTTTTTCGTATTGATTTCTGCATTGTTGGTATGTTGGCGTCAACGTCGCTTCCTTTCTCTAGAAGAGAGCTTGCTATTACTTTTTGCTTTGGCCTTTTTTATGGTCTTTAGTTTGCCAAGTCAGCGTTCTGGCCGCTATCTATTGCCAGTGATGCCCGCCTTTGCTGCCTTAATTGCAATCTATTGGGATCGCTTGCCTTTATGGGGATTTCGCATTGCTTTAGTTTTACAGTTGATATTGGTCGGTGCCCTCACTTGGGTTGGTACAAACTTGCAAATGTCCGAGTTCTTAGGGCGTCCTGGTATCTGGGAATACGCTTACTGGCATTGGATCCTAATGGGAGGTTCTCTCTTGTTGATATTGCTGGGCCTCATCAAGCGAGATTACTGTAAGACTCTAGCTCTCACAGGCTGCTTTCTGTCGTACTGCGCTCTGACAAGCAGTCTTAGTCCTCTTGAGGGTGCTTTGGGTCGATATGACCAAGCAACAATTGACCAGGTCAGGGCTCAAGATATGTGGGTCCCGTGTGACTATCGTGCCAAAGATGAGGAGTACCGACTGTTATTGCCTGGGGCGATATTACATGGCTACGATTCTAAAGAGGCACAAGATATTGGACCCCTTAGTAGCACATACCCCTTAGTCGCTGTTCAGGTCCCTATAGGGGTTGAGCCCATTCTGTGTGACTCTTGTAAGATACTCGGCAAGCGGATGGAAATGAGTGCTCGGCATACAGATGCACAAATTCAATCGATGCTCATGGGGAACATTGGTGAGCATCTTTTTGTGAATGAATATTTAATTACTACCCCGGCAACAGTTTCATTGCCCTTAGCTACCAAGGATGCTTGTCGATGAGTCGTGTGATCGCTTTTTGTGTTTTATTGCTAGCAACAGTATTCGGTTATTTACATATTGATAGCCGCCCGGTTTGGGCCCCATTTGCAATAACAGTAACCCCCTCATCCACTGATTCTGACTCCCAAGAAAAACTCTCTGAGAGCACTTTAAAAAATAGGACTACAGCTAAAGCCATTCCACTGACTTTTCTATCGGATTGGCTGCCTGACACCGGCGCTGCTTCAGTCCATGCTGCTTCGTTAATAGCTTTGAATGATGGGGCAATGCGAGCATTCTGGTTTGCTGGTAGCCGAGAGGGTGCGCAAGATGTTGTGATTAATACCTCTGTTTATGACCCTCAGTCTGCTAGGTGGAGTGCACCTACTGTGGTGCTAGATCGCGTGGCTGCCCAGAAGGGCTTATCTCGCTATATTAAAAAATTAGGTAACCCTGTTCCTGCCAGAATGGCAGATGGTCGTATGCAGTTATTTTTTGTCACAGTCTCGATTGGCGGTTGGGCGGGTAGTTCAATCTCCAGCATGATTTCAGATGATGATGGTTTAACTTGGGGTCAGCCTGCACGCTTGATTACCTCGCCGCTGATCAATCTGAGTACTTTAGTGAAGTCACCTGCCTTACAGTTTGCAGATGGTCGCTTAGGCTTACCTGCCTATCATGAGTGGATCGGTCGCTTTGGTGAATTCTTGAGGGTAGAAGCACATCAGGTCATTGATAAGCGCCGTATGAACTCTGGTAGAAATGCGATTCAGCCGGTGGTATTTCCCAGCAATGCTCAAGATGCGAGTGCTTTCTTTCGCCAAACACGACCAGGTGGCCAGCCCAAGAAAATCCCTGTGAGTGAAACGCAGAATGCCGGTCAATCATGGAGCGTTACTCAAGATCTCGATATTCCCAATCCAAATGCAGCAGTTGCTGCTTTAACTTTGGAGAGTGGCGAACGTTTAATGGTATTGAATGACATTGAAGCCGCCCGATATCGTTTGGTGATGATGATAAATAATGGTGATGCATCTGGATGGAAAGTTATTCAAGTTATCGAGGATGATCAATCTTTAACAAATGGCCTGCACCGGGAGTTTTCTTATCCTTATCTGGCTAGTGGAAACGGTAAAGATGCCCACTTGGTTTACACCTGGGATAGAAAAAAAATTCGTCATATCTATTTCTCTCCTGAATGGTTTAAACAGGCCCAACGTGGATTGCAGGAGGCGCAATAATGAATGCCTATTTACAGATCATTGCTGTAGTAGAGATGTCTATAACCTGCGCTGTGTTAATTATTTACCTTTTACAGAAGTTATTCCACGCTGAGTTACCTACGCCAGTCCGTATTGGCTTATTGCTGATCCTGGGTAATGTATTTTTCTGGCCGCTGGGTCTGCCGATTGAATTACCTTTGGCTGCTTATGTACGAGGGGTTACTGGTGAGCTCAGTATTGTCACCATGCTTTTACTTTGGGTAACTTTACTTTCACCCGATCGAAAAAGCCCTTTTGGATTTAAGGTAGCTATCGCTTTGATTGCGGTGATGTTCTATCCCTTGGTATTAGGATTTGGGATGTTTGATCCCTATGTTTGGGGTTATGGATCACTGCCTTTCTATGCCTCAGTGATTGTATTTGCGATAGTCTGTGGACTGGCTGGCTGGACACAGGGGGTTTGGATGATCTCTTTGGCGATTGTTGCGTGGTCTTTGCATTGGCATGAGTCTGCCAATTTATGGGATTACCTCCTAGATCCATTCTTAGCAATTTGGGCGCTGTATGCAATCGCTCAAGGAATTTATCAAAAACGTCGCGAGAAGGCGCAATCAGGATATCTTTTTAGAGCGGGGTAGTAATGGGTGTGTAAAGAAATAGTGAGCAGTGAGCAGTGAGCGGTGAGCAGGGAGCAAGAATCTATCACTACATTGTGGAAACAAAAAAAGCCAGCAGAGCGCTGGCTTTTTTGTTGGGTGCTACTCCAAAATTAATCTGGAATATTTGCTTTACGAATTACTGGACCCCAAACGTTGATTTCACTTTCTAGGTGATCCTTAAGACCTTTAGCGGAAACCTTAGCCATCGGTGCAATATCGATGTTTGCATCTTGTAAGCGCTTAACAACATCAGGTGAGCTCAAGGCTTTTTTCAGAGCAGCATTGATCTTATCAAGGATAGGTTGAGGCGTACCTTTTGGTGCGTATACACCATGCCAGACCTTCACTTCAAAGCCTTTAAGACCTTGCTCGTTTAATGTCGGTACATTCGGAATCGCTGGTAAGCGCTTCATAGTAGTTGTACCAAATGCTTTTACACGGCCATCTTTAATGTAAGGAATGGTTTGGGTTGTTTGGTCGCATAAGAGATCCACTTGACCACCAAGGAGGTCAGTTAACGCTGGACCAGTTCCCTTGTAAGGAATATTGGTGAGTCTGACGCCCATACGACTCTGAAACAATAAACCGCAAAGTTGGGATACTGCACCAGGACCTGCATTAGCCATGGTGACCTTAGAGCCGTTTGCTTTGATGTAAGCCTCTAACTCTTTAAAGTTATTAGCAGGCAGATCTTTTTTACCGAGCAATACCATTGGTACATCTGCAACCTGGCCAATATATTCAAAGCTGTTCATAGGGTCGTACGGTAATTTATCGTACAAGGCCTGAGCAGTTGCCATACCCATGTGGTGAATATAAATCGTATATCCATCGGGTGCTGCGCGAGCTACTTTGGTAGAAGCAATCGTGCCACCAGCGCCAGCCGTGTTTTCAACTACAACGGTTTGACCTAATGCTTGACCCATTGGTACAGCAATCAGACGTGCAATCGTATCTGTAGGGCCACCAGCTGCAAATGGTACGACCAATGCGATAGGCTTAGTTGGCCAGTCCTTTTGGGCGGACGCAATATTGCTACCTAATAATGTGCTGGCGCCAACAATAGCGGCAATTCCAGCGAATAAAGTTTTTTTGAATTTCATTCATATCTCCGTTGATTTAATACTGTAAAGATTTTGCCATGAATCAATAGAGAAACGCCTAGGGTTTACCAGCACTCGCCAAAATGCGTTGAGCCAATAAAACAACTGGCCGGTCAACCATTCGACCATTCAGTTTTGCTATGCCCCCTTTTGATACCTCATCCGCCTCAATCACTTGGTGTGCCCAAGAGATATCAAGCTCCGATGGCTGAAACGCTGTCTTCACTGGCACGATCTGTTTTGGATGAATGCAGAGCTTGCCACCGAACCCCATTCTTTTTGCACGCTGTGCATCTCCAGAAATTCGCTCAAGATCATCAGTTGAAGTAGTAACTCCAGTAATTGGAGGGGCAATTTGCGCCAATCGGGAGGCAAGTACAAGCTGAAAACACGCTGTTTGCAATTCTGTTTCTTGGGGATCGCATGCCATACCCAAGTCGGCCTGCAAATCGAGGTTACCTAAAGCCAGGCGGAGCACCTGCTCTGAATTCGCAATCTCATGAATGCGATCTAATCCCAGCGCTGTTTCAATCATGGGAATGATGGCGGTGTTCGGCAAAATTTGTGCGACACCATTAATTTGGTCTAGTGATTCACTTTTGGGTATCAGAACACAAGCTGCTGCGATTTCTTGAAGCAAGATGAGATCTGCCGCATAAAACGCACTACCCGGTGAGTTGGAGCGGATGATTAAGCGTTGCTTTTGCTCAGCACTAAAGCTGGGCCATGCACTACGAATTGCTCCGCGTGCCATCTCTTTATCCTCTTGTGCAACAGCATCCTCTAGATCAATGATGACCGCATCGGCGTCGCTATCAAGGGCTTTGGCAAAACGCTCTGGCCGCGCGCCTGGAACAAATAAAAAGGTACTACTAAAACCAATGGGAGTATCGAGTGGGTTCATATGCAAAGGGTTCTGATGTCTTAGTGTGAAGAAAGCAAAAATTGTATCTTGACTTGCTTGCGGATATTCCACAAGGTATTGATAGCGAGTGTCATTTCAGCAGGGGTCGCACCACCACTAAAGGCGGCAAGTCGCATAGCCTTGTCCGTAATCTCAGTTCGGCTCAGTGTGTTGCCAGGATCGCCTTTGGGTTCATCTACTCGACCCTCCAATACGCTGCCATCTTTTAGATGTACCTTTACCTTGCCAATCCAGCGTTGAGGATAAGCACTATCTACCTCCGGATCTAGAGTCATCGTGACCTGATCACGGAAAGCGCAGACTTCTACATCACGAAAGTGTTGATCAAACTCCTGAAGACCAGCAAATTTATAATGTGCAACGAGTGCGAGCACAGTACCCATGGAGAACTTCGATTGATGAACGGTTGTGGGGTCAACTACTGGCCCCAGCACATCGAGAGCACCTTGATGTACTAATGTTTCTACTTTAGCGATGTCGCTTGGTTTGAGATCATGTTTGAGCATCACCTGCAGCAAAGCATCTGCAGCAGGGTGAGTATGACGACAGGACGCATGGTACTTAAAGCTGGTTTCAGCAAGTGCCCAACGACTACCTAATCGATCAACCAGCTTACTAGGATCGGCATCACTAGACATGCCTGCGGCTAAACCTTGCTTACCTTCCAAAATATGCTGTGCACCCGTAAAGCCAGCTTGCGCCAAATAGGCGGACATCAGTCCAGTTGCTGAAGCATGTGCAGTATGTAACTGCTTAGAGTCTGCCGCATCGCGTAAGAATTCCCAAAGACCAGCAGACTGTGTTCCTGCTGAACCAAAAGCATGGAGCATTTGATCGGGATTGAGTTTGAGTAGATGACCAACAGCCGCAGCAGCAGCAAGGGTGCCTGCAGTACCAGTGGTATGAAAGGTTTTGTAATGAGAGCGACCTAAAAATTCTCCTACCCGAATACCGACTTCATAGCCAGCGATGGCGGCCACTAAAAAATCTTCTCCTGAAGCGCCGATCGTCTGCGCTGTTGCAAGTGCGGCTGGGAACACTACTGTCGCTGGATGAAAGACCGAGCCATTGTGCACATCATCTTGCTCAGCAACGTGTGAAGCGGCTGCATTTGCTAGTGCTGCTAAAAAAGGGCTAGAGCTAGTGCGATGAATCAGAATCTCAGCAGAGCCAAGGTGATCAGTGCTAAAGCCACCCATCTGCTGGGCAAATTGCGTCATGATTTCTACAGGGCGCGCACCTTTGCCTGCAATTGCAGAACCAAACCAATCCACCAATAAGTCTTCTGCGCGATCAATTACCGCCTTTGGAATATCTTCAATTGTTAATTGAGATGCGAAGGTAGCAAGTTCTTTAGATAAATGGGAGGTAGGCATATTAATTCAATCTTGTGAAGCGGTGATTAATAAAGTCAGTTTAATACTGCAGTAGCTTGCATAGTGAGCAAGCCTTCGTGATCTTGCGCCCAAATAGAAATGGTTTTTCCAGAAGGATCTTTTTCAAGATCTGGCTTCGCATTGACTTTAAACGGATGAATATCAAAAGTCGGGCGAATTGCTCTGAACTCAAAATACTTCAGAGTGCAGTCTGGAATGCTTTGACGTACTAGATCCACTAAAAGCGTTGCGATCAAAGGCCCATGAACAATTAAACCTGGGTAGCCTTCTACTTTAGTGACATATTGACGATCGTAATGAATGCGATGACCATTAAAAGTTAAGGCGGAGTAACGAAATAGCAAAACATCATCCGGTGTAATGACTTTGGACCACTGTGCATCTGTTGGCGCCGCAGTAGCTGCCACACTAGGTGCTACTGGTTTATCGTCTGGCCCAGGCGCATCACGATAGACAATGTCATGCTCTTCAATGATTGCCAAACCCCTTGAGTTAGAAATTTCATGTTTCACTAAAACAAAAATGAGGTCACCCGTACGTCCTGCTTTATGGCTTACGGATTCAATAGTCGAAACGCGCTCGATCTCATCACCAACTGTTAGTGGTGCAAGCCACTGCACACGACTGCCTGCCCACATACGACGGGGCAAGGGCACCGGTGGCAAAAAACCACCACGCTTGGGGTGGCCATCGGGTCCAATTTCGGATTGACGGGCATGCGGTAAAAAATAGAGCCAATGCCACAGCTCAGGTAAAAGGCTTCCCGATCTGGGCGCAGCATCATTTCGATCTAGGGTAGCTGATAGGGCGCGTACTGGCGCAGCAGTAACGGTATCTTGAAGAGTCTCGGTTTTGCCGAGCCATTCTTGGAGGTGAGTGATGGTGTGAGTTTCGATTCGCATAAATTCTATTATGCCAATGTCAATGTGTAATAAGGCGTTGTTATAGCAATGCTTAGATTAATAAACTGCTCAAGAGATAGCTGAGAAGGCCTGCCACAGCGGAGCCCATTAGGACCGTAATAGTGCCTTTATTAAATTTAAACAGGGCGAGACCTGCAAATAGGCAGATTACAATAGAAATCCAAGAAATGGAGCCGCCTAAGCCACTCGGAATAAAGACGTGATAAGCAAAAAATAGGCCCAAGTTGGCTATCACTCCAACGACTGCAGCAGAGATGGCCGTGAGAGGCGCGGTAAAGCCTAGCTTGCCATGAGTGGACTCAATCAGCGGCCCTCCAACTAATACTAAGAAAAAAGAAGGTAAAAAAGTAAACCAGGTAGCAACACAAGCTCCCAATACCCCAAACCAGAACACGGTGCTGTGACCTATCAGATGCTGAATATGACCGGCTAAGTAACCCACAAATGCCACCACCATAATCAGCGGTCCTGGAGTCGCTTCACCCAGGGCAAGTCCATCCATCATCTGGCCTGCACTGAGCCATTGAAATTGATCTACCGCACCTTGGTATACATAAGGCAAGACGGCATATGCACCACCAAAAGTGAGAAAGGCTGCTTTGGTAAAGAACCAGGCAATTTGCGGGTAGAGGGTCTTCCAGCCAAACAATAAAACCAGACCTAAAAACGGCAGAGAAAATAGTAGAAGGGTAATCAGACTATGCCGCATCAATTTTTTGGATGTGAACTGAGCATGCTCTGGTGTGGGGGTGTGGTCGTCAATCCATGCTGCACTGCGAACACTCTCTTTTCCTGAGCCACTGATGTGGGAGGATGATGAGGTTTGTTGAAAATATTCAGGGTAGCGTTTACCAGCCCATATACCCAACAAGGCCGCGCAGATAACAATGATTGGAAAGGCGAGATTGAGGATAAAGATCGCTAAAAATGAAATGACTGCTATCCATCGCAGTAATGCGTTGTGTAGCGTACGCTTACCAATACGCATCGCTGCGTGCAACACAATCGCTACCACTGCAGGTTTGATGCCAAAGAAGATAGCGGCAATCCAAGGTACTTGTCCAAAGGTGAGATATATCCACGATAGGGCAATGAAAATCATTAATGAAGGCAGGACAAATAGGCTGCCTGCCAAAATACCACCCCAGGTGCGATGCATCAGCCAGCCGATGTAGGTTACTAATTGCTGAGCCTCTGGACCCGGCAGCAACATGCAATAGTTCAAAGCATGTAAAAAGCGCCGCTCAGAAATCCAGCGACGCTTCTCAACTAACTCTTCATGAAGAATGGCGATTTGTCCTGCGGGACCGCCAAAACTAATAAAGCCCAACTTAGCCCAAAACTTGAGAGCCTCCCCTAATGAGGGCGCAGTCTCAGACTTTTGCCCTGTCAGATTCAAATTTCGTTCATCCCACCAACGACTTGGCTAAATCCGTTATCGACGTAGATGATTTCTGCAGTAATACCGTTGGCTAAATCTGACATCAAAAAGGCGGCAGTATTACCGACATCATCAATCGTGACATTGCGACGCAGTGGTGCAGTTGCTTCGACGGCTTCCAAAATTTTGCCAAAACCTTTGATGCCAGAAGCAGCAAGCGTTTTAATAGGACCTGCAGAGATACCATTCGCACGAATACCTTTTGGCCCAACCGAACCGGCTAGATAACGCACAGATGCTTCTAAGGATGCCTTAGCAAGACCCATGGTGTTGTAGTTAGGAACGTTACGCAAGCTACCTAAATAGGTGAGCGTGAGTAAAGCAGATTTGTCACGCAGCATCGGCAGCGCTTCTTTTGCCATCGCCGGAAAACTGTAGGCGGAAATGTCATGGGCAATTTTGAAGCCTTCACGAGTCAGGCCTTCTAAAAAGTCGCCAGCAATCGCTTCACGGGGGGCAAAGCCGATCGCATGGACAAAACCATCAAACTGAGGCCAAGATTTAGCCAAATCCTTAAATAGTGCAGAAATTTGTTCATCACTGCCAACATCGCAGTCAAAAATCAATTCAGTGTTGAATTCTTTCGCAAAATCAACGATTCGGTCCTTAAAGCGCTCTCCTACATAGGTAAAGGCTAGTTCGGCCCCCTCACGATGACATGCTTTGGCGATGCCATAGGCGATGGAACGGTTAGAAAGTAGCCCGGTAATAAGAATTTTTTTGCCAGTGAGAAAGCCCATGATGTGTCCTTTGCTTCGAATATGATTTGCTATCTACAATTGTTGCACATATGACTATGTTCTCCCTTAACCGGCAAATCCCTGTTTTACTGCTATTGGCCTCTTTGATCGGGCTGATGGCGACTGCAGGCCATGCCGGACAGGGAATAGCCCAATATGGCAAACCTAAATATGCCGATGGATTTAGCCATTTCGACTACGTTAATCCCAATGCACCGCGGGGCGGCACGCTGACCCTGCCAAATCCGGATCGTCGCACCAGTTTTGATAAATTCAATCCATACACCTTACGTGGTGTGACAGCCCCTGGGGTTTCTCAGCTCATGTTTGAGTCTTTAGCGGTGGGGAGTGCTGATGAAGTATCTAGCGCCTATGGATTGATCGCAGAAGATATTGCTGTGGCAGCGGACAAGATGTCGGTGGTATTTCGGATTCGTCCTGAGGCGCAGTTTTCGGATGGCAGTCCTATTCTGGCTAGTGATGTGAAGCATAGTTTTGATACTTTGATGAGTCCCTTAGCCAATCCACAATTTAAGACGGTATATGCCGATGTGAAGCAGGCAGTCGTTGTATCCGATCGCGTAATACGTTTTGATTTTAAGAATCGCAATCCGGAGTTGCCAGTCATGGTGGGTACTTTGCCCATCTTTTCTCAACAGTGGGGTAAGAAGCCAGATGGCACGATGACCCCATTTGATAAGTTGACCTTTGAGCATCCCCTAGGTAGTGGCCCTTATGTGATTGATTCTTACAAAGCGGGTAAGACCATGGTCTTTAAGCGCAACCCCAATTACTGGGCTGATCAAGGTGGTAAGACCTTAAATGTACGTGTGGGCTTTTTTAACTTTGACCGAGTGGTCTACAAGCTTTACAGCGATGATGCGGTGCGTTTAGAAGCTTTTAAGGCGGGTGAGTTTGATACCTTGGTGGAGTATCGCGCTAAAAACTGGGCGCGAAGTTATGTTGGTCCGCGCTTTAATGAGGGCACCTTATTAAAGAAGGCATTCATCAATCACAATGGTGCGGGCATGCAAGGTTTTGCGATGAATGTGCGCAGACCCATTTTTCAAGATGCGCGTGTGCGCCAAGCCTTAGGATATGCACTCGATTTTGAGTGGCTCAATCGACAATTATTCTTTGAACAATATGGTCGTATCAATAGCTACTTTACGAACAGTGATCTCAGTGCTAATTTTGATGGCCCTCAAAAGCCTACTGAGGCTGAACTCAAATTACTCAAACCACTAAAGGCGCAATATCCCAAGTGGGTACCTGACGTTGTCTTTGGGCCAATGCCTGCTGCACCTTCTACAGCGTCGCCAGAGAGTTTGCGTCAAAATTTACGTAAAGCCCGTGACCTATTAGCCCAAGCAGGCTGGCAATATCGCGATGGTGCCTTGCGGAATATGCAGGATGAACCCTTTCGTTTTGAAATGGTAGAAGACGGCCCTTTCTTTTTAAGGGTCATCTCGTCTTATGTACGCAATCTAGAAAAGTTAGGTATCCAGGTAGATATCCGAACTAGTGACTTTGCTTTGCATCAAAAGCGTATGGATGAATATGATTTTGACATGACAACGATTCGTTTCCCGGACTCGCAAAGCCCCGGAAATGAATTGTGGGATCGCTTCGGTAGTCAAGCCGCGAAAGAAAAGGGATCTGACAATGTCATTGGGGTGCAATCCCCTGTAGTAGATGCTCTAGTAGAGGCGATTGTCAGAGCGCAAACCCGAGAAGAATTGCGTGCTGCCACCAGGGCTTTAGATCGCGTGCTGTGGAATAGTTATTACGTCATTCCTCAGTGGTACAACCCTACCCACCGCATCGCGTATCGTAAGGAGATGCGCTATCCCGAGCCTCCTTTGTATTACACCGCTGAATCCTGGATTTTGCTCAATTGGTGGAAAGCGGGGGCCAAGTAATGCAAGGGCAAATGTGGTCATATATTCTCAAGCGTGTGCTCTTGATGATTCCCACTTTATTGGGTGTTTTAACGTTGACTTTTGCCGTGGTGCAATTTGTACCGGGTGGTCCAGTCGAGCAACTCATCTTAGAGTTAAAAGGGAAGGGCGATGCTGCTGTAAGTAGTGCCGAGTCATCGGGCGGAGGTAGTACGTATCGCGGTCGACAGGGAATCGATGCAGAGCGTTTGGCTCAAGTCAAAGCCTTATATGGTTTTGATAAGCCACCCCTAGAGCGTTATTTCATGATGCTAAAACGTTTTGCCCAGTTTGATTTAGGACAGAGCTATTACCAACATCAAAGTGTGTGGCAGTTAGTGGTTTCTAAATTACCGGTTTCTATCAGCATTGGTTTGTGGACTTTCTTCCTCACCTATATCGTCTCGATCCCGTTAGGAATTGCCAAGGCAGTGCGTGATGGCTCCCGTTTTGATGCGGTGACGAGCACCATGATTTTGGTGGGCTACGCTATCCCTGGTTTTGTATTGGGCGTATTGCTACTGGTTGTTTTTGGGGGAGGTAGTTTCTTACAGATCTTTCCACTACGGGGCCTCACCTCAGATAATTGGAGTGAGCTGACCTTGATGGGTAAGGTCATGGATTATTTGTGGCACTTGGTGCTGCCGATTACCGCCTCGGTCTTAGGTAGTTTTGCAGTAGTCACGATGTTAACGAAGAACTCTTTTTTGGAAGAGATTCGTAAACAGTATGTCTTGACTGCCAGAGCCAAAGGGCTCACCGAGAAACAGGTCTTGTGGAAGCATGTATTTCGTAACGCGCTACTGCCATTAGTTACTGGATTTCCGGCAGCGTTTATTGGCGCCTTCTTTACCGGTTCATTGCTGATCGAAACATTATTTTCGCTTGATGGCCTTGGGCTACTTGCTTATGAATCGGTGATGCGTCGGGATTACCCAGTAGTCTTTGGCACCTTATATCTCTTTACCCTGATTGGCTTGTTTACGAAGCTCATCTCTGATCTTTGTTATGTCTATATCGATCCCCGTATTCAGTTTGGTGCTGGGGGTGGCTCATGACTCGGTGGCAGCGATTTAAAAACAGTCGCATGGGTTACGCTAGCCTATGGATTTTTATGATCCTATTTGGTTTAAGCATGGGCGCTGAGTTGATTGCGAACGATAAGCCTTTGATCGTCCGTTACGAAGGAAAGTTTTACTTCCCGATTATCAAACCCCAAGCGGAAAGAGTATTTGGCGGTGACTTCGCCACCCCAGCCGATTTTTTAGATCCAGATATACGGCAGAACATCACCACCAAAGGAAACTGGGCCATTTACCCGCCCATTCCTTATAGTTATGAGACGCTCAATTACTTTTCCAAAGTACCCAATCCTGCGCCACCTTCTTTTGATAATTGGTTAGGTACCGATGACCGTGGGCGCGATGTTCTAGCCCGACTCATTTATGGTTTTCGTTTATCTATCCTATTTGGCTTGGCTTTGACTGTTGTGGGCGTGAGCGTTGGCATCATTACCGGCTCTTTAATGGGGTTCTTTGGGGGTAGGTTTGATCTGATCACTCAGCGATTGATTGAAATTTGGTCAGCGATGCCAGAGCTCTATCTGCTGATTATTTTTGCTTCTATTTTTAACCCCAGCATTTGGCTACTGATAATTTTGCTTGCTGCTTTTGGGTGGATGGGTTTATCGGACTATGTGCGCGCTGAATTTTTTCGTAACCGCGCACTGGAATATGTGCGGGCTGCGCGAGCATTAGGTCTGACTAATTTGCAAATTATGCGCCGCCATATCTTGCCTAATAGCTTGACTCCGGTGATTACCTTCCTTCCTTTCAGAATGAGTGCTGCTATTTTGTCGCTCACCAGTTTAGATTTTTTAGGTTTAGGTGTCCCCCCGGGGACGCCTAGCTTGGGCGAATTGCTCTCTCAAGGGAAGAGTAATTTAGATGCGTGGTGGATTTCTTTATCGACCTTTGTTGTCTTAGTGGCCACCTTACTGCTACTGACGTTCATGGGTGAGGCCCTACGCGATGCCTTTGATTCTCGTAAGGCAAATAGGATGAGTGGGGGGCGCTCATGAGTTCCCCTTTGCTCCGCTACGAAGATTTCTCAATCTCATTTGGTGCAGGCCGTCGCGAGAAATTTGCAGTCAGTCACCTCAATCTAGACATTGGTGTGGGTGAACGGGTTGCTTTGGTGGGCGAATCAGGTTCAGGCAAAACGCTGACTGCATTGGCGCCGCTCAGACTCGAACCGGAGAGCGCGAAAGCATCAGGCCGTATTTTGTGGAGTGGTAGCGCACAACAAGGGGGGCAAGGTGACGGCGCTCCTCGTGATTTACTGTCCTTGCCAATGCAAGATATTCGAGAGATTCGGGGGCGGGAGATTGCCATGATCTTTCAGGAGCCGATGACTGCTCTCAATCCCTTGTTTACAGTTGGCAATCAAATTGTTGAGGCTGTGCAGGTATATCAGCCACTGATTTCTAAAGCAGACTCGATGTCTGCCGCGATTGAATTACTAAAGAAGACTGGTATTCCAGAGCCTGAGAAACGCTTTCATGCATACCCGCATCAATTATCTGGAGGTCAACGCCAGCGTGCCATGATTGCTATGGCTTTGGCTTGTAAGCCACGACTCTTAATTGCAGATGAGCCGACTACTGCCTTGGATGTGAGCTTACGATTACAGATATTGGATCTATTAAAAGAACTTCAAGAAGAATCTAAAGACCATGGCGGTATGGCTATCTTATTGATTACACATGATCTTAATTTAGTGAAGCATTTTGCGCAACGGGTTGCGGTGCTCAATCAAGGCAATTTGATGGAGGCGGGCCCCACCAAAAAAGTGTTCCAGCATCCGGAAAATGCGTATACCAAAGCCCTAGTCAATAGCGAGCCAGTGCGTGACATTGCGCCGGTGATGCCTTTGGCGCCAGTACTATTAAAGACCGATAACTTATCCGTTTCTTATCCTGGCACTGAGTCTACTACGTGGTTCAAATCTGCACCACGCCATCAAGTATTGCGTAAGGTCAGTTTTGAACTCAAGCAGGGTCAGACCATCGGAGTGATTGGGGAGTCCGGGTCTGGTAAAACGACTTTAGGTATGGCGGTTTTAGGTTTGCTGGGAGATTCTGCTGCGCAGATTACTGGCGTAGTCGATGTCCTTGGAAGTGACTGGCAGAGATTGAAGCCTGTAGAGCGTCGCGCGATGCGTTCAAGCTTGCAGGTGATTTTTCAGGATCCTTTTGGCTCACTTTCTCCTCGTATGAGTGTGATGGATATTGTTGTGGAGGGATTGGATGTGCACTTCCCCAATCTATCCGCTACTGAGCGTGAATTGCGCGTCGTAGATATCTTGCGCGAAGTGGGTATTGATCGTTCTGCGCTCACCCGTTACCCCCATGAATTTTCTGGTGGTCAGCGCCAGCGTATTGCAATTGCACGCGCATTAATTTTGAAGCCACAGATCTTGGTGTTGGATGAGCCGACTTCGGCCTTAGATGTGTCGATACAAAAGCAAGTGCTTGCCTTGCTAACGGAGCTGCAAAAGAAGTACAACTTGGCTTATTTGATGATTAGTCATGATTTGGCAGTGATTCGTGCTATGTCTCATGAAGTGATGGTGCTCAAGGAAGGTAAGGTGGTCGAGTTTGGTGATACAGAAACACTCATTCATCATCCCCGTCAGGTCTATACCAAAGCCTTATTTGCGGCTGCAGAGCTCAGCTAACAAAGCACGAAGTTGTCACGAAGATGCCACGAAGTTGCCACAAAGGCACCAATATAGGGCTATTTATAAGCGCTTACTGCAAATAATCCAACAAAAACAAGTACTTAGCTTTAATTGGGATATTTGGTTAAATGCCGCTTCTTTGTTAAACTCGAGCAATGTCATTTTTTAAAGACCTCAACCCCCAAGGGATTTCTGTAAAGCGCTTAGCAAAGCAGCTGCCAGCAGCGCTCGCTACTTTTCTTGTCCTGAGTGCAGGCTCTACCTTTGCAGTGGATCCAGTTGCGGATGTTTCCAAAGAGACTTCCGTAGAAGTTGCTAAAGAAACCATGTTTCAGGCGGGTGTCTCTTACTTTGCTCGCGTATCTGATCGTTTAGCGGATTCTGTAACAGGAAAATCGGACCAATTAATTAATCGTGCGATGGAAGTCATTGGTGTTCGTTATCGCTGGGATACAGAGTTACCGCAATCCGGTTTAGATGGCAGTAGTTTTGTGGGCTATGTCTTTAAGGATAAGTTGGGCTTTTTATTGCCGCGTCAGTCAACTCAAATGAGCCGTATGGGCAAGCCGATTAATCGTGAAGAATTACAGCCCGGCGACTTGGTATTTTTTAATACGATGCGCCTCACTTTTTCCCATGTAGGGATTTACGTAGGCGACAATAAATTTATTCACTCTCCATCAAAAGGTACGAACGTTCGTGTGGATGATCTCAGCAGTCTCTATTGGGACAAACGCTTTGATGGTGCCCGTCGTTTGGATGGTAGTGATAACTTAGGTGATGCAGAGCGCAAAGAGTTGCTCAATGAAGTCAATAAACTTAAGCGCAAGTCTCGCAATCTGTAATTAAGGTACTGCGTACTGCAGCACTGTTAGAAACTGGCAGCTAAGCCGATCGATGTCCCGCGGATATTCTGACCAAATTGATACCGAAATACGACTCTGACTCTGCTAAAAATAGGGTCTGAAGCACTTCGATCGATTTCAAAACCGGTGCCCACTGAAGAGAGTGAATTAAATCCTAAGGCACCCCGAAGATTGCCTAAAAATTCGGTGTGAGCCACTTCAAATACGGCACGCAACGGCCGCTCCAATACTGTGAGGGGTGTCGGAATTCTCGTGCGTGCCCAGAGTCCTAAGCTTTGAGAATCTGCTGAGCCTTTCACAGCTGCTGAGGTATCAAACGTATTCATTGCAATATTGGTGTAACGCAGTTCAGCGTCATATTCGCGTTCGGGCTTGTAGTCTTCATAGTCCAGCATCAGTGAGCCCCCCAATCCATAGGCATTCATTCGACCACCATCCAAAAATTGCAAGTCCACTCCTTTTTGATTACTGAGATAGCGAGAGGCAATCGATATATCACTTTCCACGTGACCCAACATGACATTGGCGATAGGCCTAATGCGCAAGTTATCAGTGAATGGAAAGTCCTAGCCAACACCGCCGGTGCCTGTAATAATGTTCCAATGAACGGGTACGGTGACATTGCTTGCACCAATTCCATCAGTAAAAGTTGGATTAAAGCGATTCACTGCAATGGTGCCTTCGAGGTAGAGCGGAAAGTTTGCGCTGATACGATCTCCGCCACCTAATGAAATCATTTGAAGATTAGTGTTTTCACCACCCTTATCTTTGATCGATAAGGAGCCGGTCGTGACATCCGGGGTGAGCGAGTAAGCTGTAATCGTCATGAACGCATCCGTGCGCTTTTTGAGGTAGCTATTTACTGCGCTTGAAAACTGTGCGTGTGCAAACTGGGCTGGCAGAAGTAATGCCAGTGCTAAATATATTTTTGAAAGGAGATGAAAGAATTTCATGGGCAAACTATGGAGAACCGATACTATAAAACTATCCTTTGAGTTTTTCTTTTAGGGTCGTCATTTGCTCTTGAGCTGCCACTTCACCGGCTAAGATGGCCGCATTTCTGGACTTAAAGTCGCTCGCACTCATCTGTTTTAGGTGCGGGGTAATGACAATATCTGCATCTTTTAATTCATATTGGTTAATACTTCGCTGCATGATGGAGATGGTTTGCTGCATGACACCGAATGTGCCACTAGCATCTTGGTAGCCTGGTTCTGAGGAAATATTGACGGCAATGACGAAAGTCGCTCCCATTTGCCTTGCGTAACTGACGGGCACTGGAGCAACCAAGCCACCATCGACATACTCTTTACCGCTAATCACGGCTGGTTGAAAGACGCCCGGAACACTACAAGAGGCACGAACTGCTAATCCGGTATTGCCAGATCTAAATAAAATCCCTTTGCCAGACTGTAATTCGGTAGCGACAATGCCGAGTGGGATACGCATTTGTTCGATGGGTTTATTTTGCACCTCTCGATTGACCATCGCTTGAAGGGCATCCCCCTTGATGAGTCCGCCAAATCTTCCGGAGAAAGGCAGGCCCCAGTCTGCAATAGTGGCTTCATCTAAATTGAGAGCCAAACGGTTCAATTCACTGCCGGTAGCTCCAGAGGCTAAGAGGGCGGCAATCATGCTGCCTGCGCTGCTGCCAACCACGATATCGGGTCTGATGCCTTGAGCCTCTAGGGCTTTAATCACTCCAACATGGGCGAAACCCCGGGCAGCGCCAGCACCTAAAGCGAGGCCAATGACGGGTTTGCGACTACTCATGAGGCTACAGCCTGTCAGTCCAGATCCGCTGATTAATACCCCTAAACCAAGCCCTAGACTTAAAAAACGGCGTCTTTCTTCGATCTCAAAAGGGGGGTGCGGGGATTGGGGTGTTATTTCGTACATATAGCTATTGTATTGAGCCTCCCCTATAATGACAGCAGGTGTACGAAAAGGACTTCGTTTTAGTGCGGCTAGCTCTCCACATGACTTTAGAGATCAAATGCCCGTAGAAGCTAAAAAATACCACCAACGAACACTACCAACCCATTAGCGCATTACATTTTTTAAAGCCACATCAGACAGTTGTCTGATAACCCGACTTTTATGGACGATCACAAAAAACGCGTAATTGAAACAGCCCTCTTGTGCGCGCAAGAGCCACTGACCGTAAATGACCTCACACGTTTATTTACTGAGGACATTACTGTTAGTGAAATTGATGATGCTTTGCTTGAGCTTCAAAAAGCTTGGGATGATAAAGGTATGGAGTTAGTGCATATTGCCACGGGCTGGCGCTTTCAGAGTCGCTTGTCTATGCGTGAGTATCTTGATCGCCTTACCCCAGAAAAGCCGCCAAAGTATTCGCGTGCAGTGATGGAGACCTTGGCCATCATTGCCTATCGTCAACCCGTGACACGTGGTGAGATTGAGGAAATTCGGGGTGTTACTGTGAGCACTAATGTAATGAAGCAATTAGAAGATCGTGGCTGGGTTGAAGTCATTGGTCATAAAGAGACAGTGGGCCGGCCGGGTTTGTATGCCACCACCAAACAGTTTTTAGATGACTTAAGCCTCACGAATTTACAAAACTTGCCGATGCTAGAAGATGCAGCACCCATGGCAGCTGCAGAACACTTAGGTCAAGCAGTGATGGAGTTTGACGCATCAGCAACTGTCGAGACAGTCGTGATCGCTGAAGATGCAACCCAAGAAATCATTGATATCTCTATAGAAGAGCTACAAGATAAACCCACAGATGAACAAAAATAATTATTAATGACAAGCTCTAACAAAAACGATCCATCTTCCATTCCGCCTTCTGCGAATCAATCCGCTGCTAGTGTTGATGCGGCTGCTCCCCAAGCCGAAGGAGCAAAGATAGATGGACGAGAGGGTCGCGAAGGCGGACCACGCCGCCCACGTCGCCAAGGTTCTGGGCCTGGTGCAGGCGGAGGTACAGGTACGGGTAGGCATCCGGCTAACAAAAAACGTCCTTTTAATAAAGATCGCCCACGCAGAGAAGGTGGTGATACGAATGGCCCTCGCGAAGGCGGTGGTAATGCGGTAGTCAAGCTTGCACCCAACCCAGCGGAGATCGAAGCTTTGTTTGCTTCCGTAGTTTCTGGGGAATTTGATGCCGCCTTAGATGCTCCAGAAGTCGAAGAGCAAAAGAATCCAGATGGCATGAATGAGAATGAGATCTCTCATCAAACGGGTGCTGAGCGCCGTGCGCAGCGTGTACGTCATGATGAAGATGCTGATGTACCTAGTGAAGATGAGATGAGTAGTTTGCAGTTTGCAAACGTAGATGATTTGCCGCTGAGTTTGCGTGATGAAGTGTGGTCTGATCTTGATGGTTTAGATGACGATGCGGATGACGAAGATACTGTCAAGTTGCACAAAGTACTAGCTGATGTCGGGATGGGTTCACGTCGCGATATGGAGGATCTGATTATTCAAGGGCGCGTCTCGGTGAATAGTTTGCCTGCGCATATTGGTCAACGCATTGGGCCCACGGATCAAGTGCGAATTAACGGCAAACCTGTACACCGCAAGATTCAGACAAAACCACCGCGCGTTATTTTGTATCACAAGCCTGCCGGTGAAATCGTCAGTCAATCGGATCCAGAGGGTCGCCCAACGGTATTTGATCGCTTACCTAAACCGCGCCAAGGTCGTTGGATTGCGGTAGGCCGTTTGGACTTCAATACTGAAGGCTTGTTGTTGTTCACTACTTCCGGTGAATTAGCTAATCGCCTGATGCATCCGCGCTATGGAGTGGAGCGTGAATACGCGGTTCGCATTTTAGGGGAATTGAGCCAAGAAAATACGGCGCTATTAAAAAGCGGCATCACCTTAGATGATGGCCAAGCAAAATTCTTACGTCTTTCGATGGGCGGCGGTGACGGTGCGAACCGGTGGTATCACGTTGCCTTAACAGAGGGTCGTAACCGCGAGGTACGCCGGATGTTTGAGGCAGTAGGGCACACCGTTTCGCGTTTGCTGCGAACTCGTTATGGTATTTTCTTGCTCCCCCCGCGTTTAAGACGGGGTAAATGGGAAGAGCTTGAAGCAGGTGGCATCTTTAACTTGATGAAATCTGCTGGCTTAAGAATGCCTCAACCTACGGATAAGAACCGTAACCCAAATGCACAAGGTCGTGATAGACATACTGCTCCCTCAGGGGATTTCCAGCCAGACCCCATGCAAACCTCGGTGTCTTATTGGGGCTCGCGAGATGCTTTAACCCAAGCGAGCGGCCATCACAGCCTGACTCATCAGGGAAGAGGCGGTAAACCAGGGGGCGGCAATGGCAATGGCAGTGGTGGATCTGGAGAAGGACGAGGGCCTTTCCGAGGTCGTACGCAGGGCGGTCGACCCGGTGCAGGTGGTCAAGGCGGTGGTCAGGGAGCTCAAGGCCAAAATCGCAATAAAGGCAACAAAGTCCATCATGGACAGTCTGCTTTTGTGACTGCAAGCCCCCAAAGCCCCGGAAATGGACCTAAGCGGGGGGTGCCAAAAGGGCGCAAACCCTTCAATAAAGGCCCCAGAAAACCTCGAGATCCGGGCGAAAGCTTCTGATTTTGATGAGTTTTCCTCTAAATCGGCTATAATTTTGGACTGTTAGTAGTTTGCTGTTGTTTTGAGTGGTTACCGACTGATGTTGCGATCAACGTAAGTCGGCCTGTTCTGAATTTCGAGAATATGGGCTTTGAAGCCCATTTTTTTTTGCCGTTTTGTATTGAAGGGTTGTCGTGAAAGATCAGCGGATTATTTCTGCGGAGGTAGAAAACTTAGGTTACGCGCTAGTAGAGATTGAGCGCGAAGCGGGGGGTTTACTGCGTGTCACAATTGAAAACCCAGATTATGAGCGTTTGATTACGGTATTGGATTGCGAAAAAGTGAGTCATCAACTGAGCTACACATTGCCAGTCGAGAACATTCCTTTTGAGCGCTTGGAGATTTCTTCCCCAGGGCTAGATCGTCCGGTGAAGTCGGCGGCTGACTTTGAGCGTTTCTCCGGAATGGAAGTAGATTTGAAGTTGCGGGTTGCCGCTGGTAATCGTAAGAATTTTCGTGGTGTGTTGCAAGGCTTGTTAAGTGGTGAGTTGAATTCACCAGATGCGAAGTTTGGTTTGTTGTTTGAAGGCACCGATGGTGCCGAGTCTCAATTGGAGTTTTCTTTAGCCGAGGTCGATAAGACTCGGTTAGTCCCTGTTATTGATTTCAAAGGAAGAAAGTCATGAGTCGAGAAGTTCTCATGTTGGCAGACGCCTTAGCGCGTGAAAAGAACGTTGATGCTGAAATTGTGTTCGAGGCACTAGAAATGGCCTTGGCGTCAGCTACTAAAAAACGCTATACAACAGAAGATGTAGATATTCGGGTGTTGATTGATCGTGAGTCCGGTGAATACGAAACCTTCCGTCGTTGGTTGGTGGTTCCCGATGAAGCCGGTCTGCAAGAGCCAGATAAAGAGATCCTGCATTTCGAGGCTCAAGAGCAATTTACCGATATGGAAGTCGGTGAGTACATCGAAGAGCAAATTGAATCCTTAGCCTTTGGCCGTATTGGTGCCCAAGCGGCTAAGCAAGTCATCTTGCAACGTATTCGTGATGCTGAGCGTGAGCAGATTCTGAATGATTACCTAGATCGTGGCGAAAAAGTCATGACCGGTACAGTCAAACGTGCCGATAAGAATGGTTTGATCATTGAGTCTGGCCGTGTAGAAGCCCTATTACGCCGTGATCAGATGATTCCGAAAGAGAACTTACGTTCTGGCGATCGTGTGCGTGCTTATATCCTAAAAGTTGATCGTGAAGCCCGTGGTCCACAGATTGAGCTTTCCCGTACTTGCCCAGAGTTCTTGATCAAGTTGTTTGAGAATGAAGTCCCTGAAATGGAACAGGGTTTATTAGAGATTAAAGGTGCAGCTCGTGATCCTGGAATCCGCGCAAAGATTGCGGTCATTACTTATGACAAGCGTATTGATCCTATCGGTACTTGCGTTGGCGTTCGTGGTACCCGTGTTACAGCGGTACGTAACGAAGTGGCTGGCGAAGCGGTAGACATCGTCTTATGGTCTGAAGATCCTGCTCAGTTTGTGATCGGTGCATTGGCCCCAGCTCAAGTGTCATCCATTGTGGTGGATGAAGAGCGTCACGCGATGGATGTCGTAGTAGATGAAGAGAATTTGGCGATTGCAATTGGCCGTAGCGGACAAAATGTGCGTTTGGCGAGTGACTTAACCGGTTGGCAAATTAACATCATGACTCCCGAAGAGTCTGCAGAGAAAACCGAGAAAGAAGCTTCTTCTGTTCGTCAATTGTTTATGGACAAACTGGACGTTGACCAAGAAGTGGCTGATATCTTGATTGAAGAAGGCTTCAATACTTTAGAAGAGGTTGCTTACGTACCCCTTTCTGAGATGTTAGAAATCGATTCTTTCGATGAAGATACTGTCAATGAACTGCGTACTCGTGCACGTGACTCCTTATTGACTATGGAGTTGGCTAAAGAAGAGCGTGTTGGCGAAGTCTCACAAGATTTACGTTCCCTCGAGGGAATGACCACTGAATTGATTGCTAAGCTTGCTGACAATCAAGTGAACACGCGTGACGACTTAGCTGAACTAGCTGTTGATGAGCTGGTTGAGGCGACACAAATTGACGAAGAAACTGCGAAAACGCTCATCATGAAAGCGCGCGAACATTGGTTTACTTCATGAGAGGAAGTAGTACATGGCAACAACAGTAAAAGTACTCGCTAAAGAATTAAAACGTACCGCGCCAGATCTTTTGGAGCAGTTAAAAGCTGCTGGTGTTGAAAAAGGTTCTGAGGACGACAGCATCACCGAAAAAGATAAGACGGTGTTGCTCGAGCATTTGCAAAAAGCGCACGGCAGTGCCGATACGGGTAATCGTAAAAAGATTACGCTGATTAAGCGCGAGAACTCTGAAATTCGTCAGGCGGATTCTGCTGGACGTACTCGTACAGTTCAGGTGGAAGTGCGTAAGAAGCGAGTTTTAGTCAAACGTGGCGATGAAGCTGCAGCTCCTGCAGTGGAAGAGGCTCCGGAAGTGGTGGCTGCTACTCAAGCACCG
Organism: Polynucleobacter antarcticus; assembly: GCF_013307245.1. Taxonomy (NCBI): domain Bacteria; kingdom Pseudomonadati; phylum Pseudomonadota; class Betaproteobacteria; order Burkholderiales; family Burkholderiaceae; genus Polynucleobacter; species Polynucleobacter antarcticus. Next base: position 418,595 of record NZ_CP028941.1, on the reverse strand, counting down.
GTTACATCAATCCTGTCTTCTCAAGAGCTAGAAAAACGTGCTGCTGAAGCAACTCGCCAAGCAGAGTTGCTAGCTCGTCAAGAAGCAGAAATGAAGGCGACAGTAGATGCTCGTCAAAAAGAAGCGGATGCTGCTAGTGCTGCTGAGCTTGCACCGGGTAAAGCAAAGCAGGCCAGTGATAGCGCTGCTCAAGAGAAAAAAGCACTTGCTGACAAAGCTACTAAAGAATTGGCAGAAGCTGGTAAGGCACAGTTAATTGAGATCGCCAAGCGCCGCTCTGCCGCTGAGGCTGAAGCATTGGCCATTCGTGACATGATGAGTGCGCCTGCGCGTGTGCTCAAGGCGCCGAGTGAAATTGCCGCTGAGGAAGCGAAGAAGGGCACATTACATAAGCCTGCCAAAGTTGAAGGTGCAGAAGATAAGAAAAAAGCGGTTGCTAAAGTGGGCGGTAAGACGATTAAGTCTGCTGAAACCTCTTCAACATGGCAAGAAGAAGGCGCTAAGAAGCCCACTGGCCTTAAGACCCGTGGTGATAACTTAGGTGGTGTAGGCGGTTGGCGTTCAGGCGGCGGCAGAAGAAAGCAACGTCAAATTGCTGAAGCGAACGTAGACACCAATTTCCAAGTTCCTACAGAAAAAGTAGTGCACGACGTTCAGGTTCCAGAAACCATTACGGTTGCCGAGCTAGCGCATGCCATGGCTGTGAAGAGTGCAGAAGTCATTAAGCTCTTAATGGGTATGGGCCAGATGGTCACTATCAACCAGATCTTGGATCAAGATACAGCCATGATCATCGTAGAAGAAATGGGCCACACAGCCCATGCTGCTAAGTTAGAGGATCCAGATTTAGATCTGGGTACCGCTGGTCATGATGCTGAGTTACTTCCACGTCCACCTGTAGTCACGGTGATGGGTCACGTTGACCACGGTAAAACATCTTTACTCGATAAGATTCGTGCCGCTAAAGTAGCAACGGGCGAGGCGGGTGGTATTACTCAGCACATTGGTGCCTACCATGTAGAAACACCGCGTGGCATGATTACCTTCCTCGATACTCCAGGTCACGAGGCTTTTACGGCTATGCGTGCTCGTGGAGCTAAAGCAACAGATATTGTGATTTTGGTAGTGGCGGCTGACGACGGTGTGATGCCGCAAACGAAAGAAGCGATTCATCATGCGCAAGCGGCTGGTGTACCGATTGTTGTAGCTATTAACAAAATCGATAAACCCGAAGCGAACTCTGAGCGCGTTAAAACTGAATTGGTTGCTGAGCAGGTAGTGCCTGAGGAATACGGTGGCGATGTGCCATTTATTCCCGTCTCTGCTAAAACTGGCGAAGGTATTGATGCTTTGCTCGAGAACGTATTGTTACAAGCAGAGATTTTGGAGCTCAAAGCAGCGCAAGCTGCCCCAGCTCAAGGCCTGGTCATTGAGGCGCGTTTAGACAAAGGTCGTGGCCCAGTAGCTACCGTACTTGTTCAGTCCGGTACTCTCAAGCGAGGCGATATGCTGTTAGCAGGATCTACCTACGGCCGTGTTCGTGCCATGCTAGATGAAAATGGTAAGCCATGTAATGAGGCAGGCCCTTCCATTCCGGTCGAGATTCAAGGTTTATCTGAAGTACCTGCTGCTGGTGAGTCTGTTCAAGTAGTGCCAGATGAGCGTAAGGCCCGTGAGATTGCACTCTTCCGTCAAGGTAAGTTCCGTGACGTGAAGTTGGCAAAACAACAGGCCTTCAAGCTAGAAACTATGATGGAAAATATGGAAGAGGGCGCTGTTGAAGCCAAACTCTTACCGTTAATCATCAAGGCTGATGTTCAGGGTTCACAAGAGGCTTTATCGCAGTCACTGCAAAAACTTTCTACAGCTGAAGTGAAGGTGCAAATTGTTCATGCAGCAGTAGGTGGTATTACTGAAACGGACGTCAATTTAGCGGTTGCTTCTAAGGCTACAATCATTGGCTTTAACTCCCGTGCAGATGGTGCAGCACGTAAGCTAGCAGAACATAATGGCGTGGAGATTCGTTATCACAATATTATTTATGATGCGGTCGATGAAGTGAAAGCAGCCTTAAGCGGTATGTTGACGCCAGACAAGAAAGAAGAAATCACCGGTATGGTGGAGATTCGTCAAGTCTTCTTGGTATCCAAAGTTGGCGCCATTGCGGGTTGCTTGGTGCTCGATGGCGTGGTCAAGCGTACGTCGAGTGTTCGTCTCTTGCGTGACAATATTGTTGTCTGGTCAGGTGAATTGGATTCTCTCAAGCGCTTCAAAGATGATGCCAAAGAAGTGCGCGCTGGTGTGGAGTGTGGCCTGTCATTAAAAGGCTATAACGACATTAAAGAAGGCGATCAATTGGAAGCGTTTGAAGTCACTGAAGTGGCTAGAACACTCTAAGCGTTCCTGAGTTAATGCATAAAACCAGTCCGCATCGCAACCAACGTCTCGCTGATCAAATCCAGCGAGACTTGGCCGAGCTTATTCCCCGTGAGTTACGTAGTCCTAGCTTGGGTTTAATTACCTTGCAAAGTATTGAGCTCACCCCGGATTTGGCACATGCAAAAGTGTTCTTTACAGTGTTAGGTGCCGAGCCCGAAGTAGCCTTAAAGGCGCTGCAGGATAAAGCAGGCTACCTCCATTCTTTATTGTTCAAGCGATTGCATATTCATACTGTGCCGACATTACATTTTCATTACGACGTCTCTGTAAAGCACGGTATTGAAATGTCCCAACTCATTGATCAAGCAGTGCGTAGTGATGACCGTAGCGATCACAAAGACGAGAACGTATAAAGATGTCTGTACGTATCGACGGCGTAGTATTGCTTGATAAACCTGCTGGCATGAGCTCGCAAGGTGCTGTGACAGCTGTGAAGCGTGCTTTTAATGCAGACAAAGCAGGCCACACCGGCACACTAGACCCCATGGCTACTGGTTTGCTGCCGATTTGTTTAGGTGAGGCCACAAAGTATTCTCAAGACTTACTAGAGGCAGATAAGACCTACATTGCGCAGGTCAAATTTGGCCAACGTACCGACACGGGCGATGCTGAAGGTGTAGTCATCGAAGAGCTGCCCTTACCTAGCTTTGCTGATGAGGCTGCTACTCTTATAGCGTTAAATGCTTTACTACCCAATTTTATGGGCCCAATTTCTCAAGTGCCACCGATGTATTCAGCGCTCAAGCGCGATGGTAAACCTTTATATGAATATGCCCGCGCAGGTGTTGAATTAGAGCGTACTCCACGCAATATTACGATCCATGCAATTCGTTGGACGCAGATTAATTGGCCTGAGGCTACTTTAGAAGTGCGTTGTAGTAAGGGTACTTACATTCGGGTGATCGCAGAAGATCTCGGTAAGGCATTAGGATGTGGCGCCCATTTAGTGGGCTTACGTCGAACTGAAGTCGGTCACTTAAGCTTGGAGCAGTCCTTTGCGTTGGAAAGTATTCAGCAAGGCTTGCAGGATAGCTCTACTTATATCTTACCGGTCGATGCCCTCTTGCAGACTTTGCCGCATATTACGATTGATGAGCAACAAGCGAAGCGCCTCGGACTCGGTCAACGCGTTCCTTTGGGTATTCCTTCGATAGAAGCCCTTGTACGTATTTATCGGGCTACTGCTGCTCCCCATAACTTTATTGGCACTGCTGATTGGCGCTCTGGAGTGTTGCACCCGAAGCGCTTGATTTCACAAACACCTTAATCACTTTTTATTAACCTTATTTTTTAACTTTAGAAGCTTCACATGACTAAACGCGCACTCCGTAATATTGCCATCATCGCCCACGTTGACCACGGTAAAACTACTTTGGTTGACCAGCTCTTGCGTCAATCTGGCACATTCCGCTCTAATGAAAAAATGACTGAACGGGTCATGGATTCAAACGACTTAGAAAAAGAACGTGGCATTACTATTTTGTCTAAGAACTGTGCTGTGGAGTATGACGGTACGCATATCAATATCGTAGATACACCAGGACATGCTGACTTCGGTGGTGAAGTAGAGCGTGTGCTCTCTATGGTAGACGGCGTGTTGCTCTTGGTAGATGCGGTCGAAGGTCCAATGCCTCAGACCCGTTTTGTTACTAAGAAAGCACTCGCACTGGGCCTCAAGCCAATCGTTGTGATTAACAAAGTAGATCGTCCAGGCGCACGAATTGACTATGTGATTAATGCTACTTTTGAGCTCTTTGATAAATTGGGTGCAACTGAAGAGCAGTTAGATTTCCCAATAGTGTATGCATCTGGCTTAAATGGCTATGCAGGTATGACTGATGATGTCCGCTCTGGTGATATGCGTCCTTTATTTGATGCGGTTCTCAAGTACGTCCCCGTGCGTGAGGATGATGTCGATGGTCCTTTACAGTTCCAGATTTCTTCGATTGACTACAACAGTTACGTTGGAAAAATTGGTGTTGGACGAATCAATCGCGGCAAATTAAGAGCCGGTATGGAAGTAGTGTGTATGAATGGTCCTGATGGCACTCCATTTAAGGGCCGTATTAATCAAGTACTCACCTTCAAAGGTTTGGAGCGAGAGGTGGTTGAAGAGGCTTATGCAGGTGATATTGCCTTGATCAACGGTATTGAAGAGTTAGCAATTGGAACGACAGTTTGTGCACCGGATAAACCAGATCCACTGCCAATGCTGAAGATTGATGAGCCTACACTCACTATGAACTTTATGGTGAATACGAGTCCTCTAGCGGGTCGTGAAGGTAAGTTTGTCACGAGCCGTCAAATTCGTGAGCGTTTAGATCGCGAATTAAAAGCCAATATGGCTCTGCGTGTTCGTCAAACTGATGACGATACTGTTTTTGAGGTTTCAGGTCGTGGCGAATTACATTTGACGATTTTGGTTGAAACCATGCGTCGCGAAGGCTATGAGATGGCAGTATCCCGTCCACGCGTTGTCTTCCATGAAGAAAACGGTGTCAAGATGGAGCCGTACGAGAACCTCACGGTTGACCTAGAGGATGCGACTCAAGGCAGCGTGATGGAAGAGCTCGGTAAGCGTAAGGGTGAGTTACTCGATATGGTGAGTGATGGTAAAGGTCGTACGCGCTTAGAGTACCGTATTCCGGCACGTGGTTTGATTGGTTTCCAAGGCGACTTTTTAACAATGACCCGTGGCAATGGCTTACTCAGTCACACCTTTGATTGTTATGCGCCTGCTAAGGATGGTGTTTTTGGCGAGCGTCATAACGGTGTACTGATTAGTCAAGACGATGGTGAGGCAGTTGCTTATGCCATCTGGAAATTACAAGATCGTGGCCGTATGTTTGTAAAACACGGTGACCCCGTGTACGAAGGTATGGTGATTGGGATTCATAGTCGTGATAACGACTTGGTAGTCAATCCAATTAAAGGTAAGCAATTAACTAACGTGCGCTCATCGGGTACGGATGAGGCAGTGCGTTTAGTTACTCCAATCGACCTAACTCTCGAGTACGCAGTGGAATTCATTAGTGATGATGAGCTCGTTGAAGTCACGCCTAAGAGTGTGCGTGTGCGTAAGCGTTACTTGAAAGAGCATGATCGCAAGAAGGCATCTCGCGAGTAATTGCGTACATCAGAAATGATGCTGAGATAGAGGCCACCTTCGGGTGGCTTTTATCTATGTAGTTGTCAAAATAATAAATATTCCCCAATACATACCCATATGCTGCCCTCTATTGAACAACGTCTTGCCCAAGAGTTATCCGCCAAACCCGCCCAGGTAGCGGCTGCCATAGCATTGATGGATGAGGGCGCTACTGTTCCCTTTATTGCCCGCTATCGGAAAGAGGCTACGGGAGGTTTGGATGACACTCAGTTACGTTTGCTGGAAGATCGCTTGGGATATTTGCGGGAGCTAGAGGAGCGACGCAAAGCGATTGTGGCATCGATTGAAGAGCAGGGCAAGATGACGCCTGAGTTGCTCAAAGCCATCATGCTGGCAGAAGATAAAACCCGTTTAGAAGATCTCTACTTGCCCTATAAAGTCAAACGGCGGACTAAGGCACAGATTGCTTTAGAGGCCGGGCTTGAGCCTCTGGCTAATGATTTACTTGCTAATCCTATGCTTGAGCCAGAAGTAGAGGCGGTTAAATATCTCAAAGAGGCATTTACCTCTGATCAGGGTGAGAACCCTGGCGTAGTTGATGCTAAAGCCGCTCTTGAAGGTGCCCGTCAAATTTTGATGGAGCGCTTTGCCGAAGATGCTGGTTTGGTGCAATCGCTTCGAACTTATTTGCAAGAGCACGGCGTTGTAGAGTCCAAGGTGATTGCCGGCAAAGAGCAAGAGGGTGAAAAATTCTCAGATTATTTTGATTACTCTGAGCCCATCTCCGCAATTCCATCGCATCGGGCCCTAGCTTTATTTAGAGGCCGTCGCGAGCAAATGTTGATGGTCAATCTTCGCCTAGATACCGAAGCAGAAAAACCCAGGTGGGATGCCCCTCACAATCCATGTGAATCCCGCATTGCCAATCAATTTAAGATAAAAAATGAAGGCCGCCCTGCTGATCAGTGGTTGGGGGAGACTGTGCGTTGGACTTGGCGTATTAAGTGCTCTATGCATCTAGAGTCTGAGTTGATGAGCGCCTTACGTGAACGCTCTGAAGTTGAAGCAATTAACGTCTTTGCTCGTAACTTGAAGGCCTTGCTCTTGGCTGCACCTGCCGGCCCCAAAGTCACGATTGGTTTAGATCCGGGGATGCGAACCGGCGTCAAGGTCGCGGTAGTCGATGCTACTGGTAAGGTTGTAGATACAGAGGTGATCTATCCCCATCAACCTAAAAATGATTGGAGCGGATCTTTACATACTCTGGCTAAGTTGGCAGAAAAGCATCAAGCGACACTTATCTCGATTGGTAACGGCACGGCTTCGCGAGAAACCGACAAGTTGGCGCAGGACTTAATGCAAGCTAAACCAGAGCTCAAGTTAACGAAGATTGTGGTCTCTGAAGCTGGGGCATCCGTCTACTCTGCCTCAGAATATGCGTCAAAGGAGTTGCCCAATATGGATGTCTCCTTACGTGGGGCAGTGTCGATTGCAAGAAGGTTGCAGGATCCTTTAGCAGAATTAGTCAAGATTGATCCTAAGTCGATTGGGGTAGGTCAATATCAGCATGATGTGATGCAAACCCAGTTAGCGAAGTCTTTATTAGCTGTTGTGGAAGATTGTGTCAATGCTGTCGGGGTAGATGTGAACACGGCATCAGCCCCTTTGCTAGCTCGAGTATCGGGTTTAAGTGCTACGGTAGCGGAAGGCATTGTCGCCTATCGGGATTTGCATGGCGCCTTTCAATCTCGAGCAGAATTACGCAGTGTGCCGCGTTTAGGTGATAAAACCTTTGAGCAAGCCGCTGGCTTTCTACGCATCATGAATGGCATTGATCCCTTAGATGCCTCAGCGGTTCACCCCGAATCCTATCCTTTAGTGGAAAAGATTCTGAAAGATATTCAGAAAGGGGTCAAGGAGGTGATTGGTGATGCTGGAATACTGCATAGTCTGAAGCCGGAAAAATACGCTGATGCCAAGTTTGGGCTGCCGACAGTCACTGACATCATTAAAGAATTAGAAAAGCCAGGACGTGATCCGCGGCCAGAGTTCACAACAGCTACGTTTAAAGAGGGTATTGAGAAAATCAGCGATCTTAAGGCGGAGATGATTCTAGAAGGGGTAGTGACCAACGTAGCTGCATTTGGGGCGTTTGTGGATATTGGTGTTCACCAAGATGGATTGGTCCATATCTCTGCTTTAGCAAATACCTTTGTAAAAGATCCGCACACAGTTGTGAAGGCAGGGCAGGTTGTTAAAGTCAAAGTGCTTGAAGTCGATGAACAGCGCAAGCGGATTGCCTTGACTATGCGTCTCTCAGATGAAGCGCCAAAGACGAGCGGCTCAAAGCCAATGCAAAACATGTCTCATAAAGCAAAGCCCTCAAAAAATCCTGAGCTAAGAAGACCTCAGGAGGATAGAAGAATTACGCCTCCTATCAATAATGCTATGGCTGAAGCTTTGCGTAAATTGAAGTCTTGAAAGCATTCAAGTTATCTATCAAAAAAGTCATTAACCTTTTTGACGGATGCGAATAGCTATTACCCACTGAGGCATGAGGCTTATTTGCCTCATTAAAATTACCTATATAGCGTAATTTTTCTCATCGCCTCAATGGAACCTAATGCACACGCCCTATCAAAATGATATATTATGGAGGCCTATCAAATTGATAGGTAGCGCAAGTGAGTAAGCTCAGTAAGAGCCAAATTCAAATGCAAATTCGACATGCAGCAGAAGAGTCCATTAACGTAACGATTACCCTTCACGCCAGTATTCGAATGCGTGAACGCAAGATTACCAATGCAATGGTATTTGATGTACTACGGCATGGCTTACTTAAGCGAGAGCCAGAGACGGACCTCAGGCATCGCGGTATGCAGTGTCAAATGGAGCGATATTGTGGCGGTAGCAACATATCAGTGGTGGTCAATGTCGATTTTCCATCTAATGGAGTGATTGTGATAACAGTATTTAGGGTTTTATGGAAAATAAAATGCTTCATTACACTGATGGCGGCCTAAAAAACGTCTGGCTTCAAAATGGCTTTGAGGTTCGCAAGACTCCCTATGGCAAGGGCATTGCTATCCATGATATTGATGGCTTAATCAAGGTGATTTGCTTGGCCCTGATCAATAAATCGAGCGCACTTACCGGGGTTGAATTTCGGTATCTGCGTAGCGGTGGAATGATCTTATCTCAGGCTGGTTTAGCAAAAATGATGGGGATTGATGCCCAAACTGTTGCTCGCTGGGAAAAACATGGCCGAGTACCAAAGTGGGCCGATAAAATGTTACGGGTTTTATACTCCGACCATGCCGATGGCAATCAAACCATCCGATCCGTCATTACCAGAATCAGCACAGTAGAAAGACTCATTCATCAAAAGATTGTGGTTCGAGAGGTTCGTAATAAGGGCTGGAGATCAGATTTAGTGGATGTAGAAAAAGCGATTGCGTAAAAGATGTGATCTACCCAGCTTTTTTTAGCAAGAAGCTCAGGCCCTAAAGGGTTTGATGAGTGTGTCTAATCCCATTGAATCATTCGTATGTCTCCGCTCGTCAATCGAATTTCGTAGTAATTTCACTTCTTTGCAACTGAGCTTACGAAGTTTCTTACGATCCATGCCATAAGTATCTATGAGGTAGCGCATCCGCGACAGACAGATTTGTAGTCGAATCAACCAGTAGATCCCAATCAGCCCTGGCGCCAGTATCAGCAGAAAAATACTCATGTCTTATCCAATGAAAAAGGCCGTCGAATAGACGGCCTGGTATTGCTTAAAGGGAGACCCAACAACGCACTTATTTCACCAATAGCACGGGTTGCTTTGCATTGCTACTTACTTTCTGTGCAATAGAGCCCATGACGGTATCCAAGATTCCAGATCTACCTTTAGATCCCATGACGATCATGTCAGACTTTTCCTTATTGGCTAAGGTAATAATTTCAGTAGCAACATTGCCGCGCTTAATAACCATACTATGTTTAACACCTGCAGCAGCCAGTACTTTTTGAGCGCCTCTAAGCTCTTTCTCACTGACTTCTCTCAGGTAGTCATCTATCACGCTGCTAGAGACAAATTCCTTTACGTGACCCAGGCCAATATCATCATGGACGCTAATTAAAGTCACCGTACATTTGCTTTGCAAATCTTTCGCTAATTTAGCAACATATTTAGCAGCATTTAATGAAGACTTAGAGCCGTCCACCGGTAATAGTATTTTCAATTTTTTCACCTATTTTCTGAAGTAGATAGATTGCGTCTAGATATATTCAATGTACTCTTGTAGCCACAATAAATCTATCAATAGCCTAGTAATTCATTAGGTTATTACTTGCTTACATTACTTCAGAAAAGCATCGTAAAAAGTTTTGATGATTAATGCTGTGGCTAAGATGAAGAATCCCTTACGAATAAAGGTATTGCCATGTTTAATGGCGATACGGGTACCAATTTGGCTGCCCATCAGGTTGGCAACAGCCAGGGCAACGCCGATTTTCCAGTCAAAGAAGCCCAAGAAGAGAAAGACACAAAGCGCGCCCAAATTGGAGGCAATATTTAAACATTTAGCCGGTGCTGCAGCGCGTAGAAAGTCATAGCCAAGCACGCGGGTATAGAGCATCTTATAAAAAGCACCTGCACCAGGCCCAAGAAAGCCGTCATAAAAACCAATCACTCCAGCGCCAGTCGAGGCAATCGCTTTTTGCTGATGGTGTTGGTGCTTAGGTTGGTGTACCAATCCAGCGCTAGATTTGATATTAAATATGAGCAATGCCATGAGTAAAAACGGTAAAGCTCCTCTGATCCACTCTGTCGGAATTTGAGTGACTAAATAAGCGCCGCCAACTGAAGCAAAGAAGGCCACCGATGAAGACATCATCACTAGCGCCCAGGGGATTTTATTGACCTTAGCGTACTGTATGGTGGCGCCGATCGTACCAATCACTGAGGCAAATTTATTCACCGATAGTAGGGTAGCTGGTGGAAAGCCAGGTAAAGCGGCAAATAAGGCCGGCACTTGAATCATGCCACCACCACCGATGATAGAGTCAACTAGGCCAGCTAAGAGGGCAAGGGTAAGTAAGAGACTCAGATCAAAAGCGGAAAGTTCAAACATAGGTATTTTTATTATTCTTTAATGAATGCTGCCCTATTCTAAATCAGTGGCCCGAGAGAGCATCCTTTAAAATAAAACTATGGCTTTAATACCAAAATCTAGGTATGTTAATTCGGAGGGAGTCTCTTCTTCACGCGTCTTCTTGCCTATAGGGCTCACTCATAGTACCCTTTTAGATTTTTTTACTAGTCATTTTGCGCATATTGATATTGCTGAGTGGCAAGAGCGTTTCAGAGAGGGCTTGGTGATGACTGCGGATGGGGTAGCCGTTGCTGCAGAAGATGCCTATCAGGAAAATACCCATTTAGTATATTTCAGACGCTTAGCGCGCGAGCCCGATATTCCATTCGAAGAGCAGATTGTGTATCAAGATGAGCATATTTTGGTAGCAGATAAACCCCATTTTTTACCGGTGACCCCAAGTGGACTTTACCTACATCAAACCCTACTTAATCGTTTAAAACTCAAAACGGGTTTACAGACTTTAAGTCCAATTCATCGGATTGATCGAGATACTGCAGGACTCATCATCTTTTCAATTTTGCCTTGCGAGCGTGCTCATTATCAAAATCTGTTTAGAGATCGAGAAGTCACCAAAATCTACGAAGCTATTGCACCCTATTCAGAAGAACTCTGCGAGAAACTACCTTTGACCTACTCTTGTCGACTGGAAGAGTCTGCGCATTTCTTACAAATGCAAGAGGTGGAAGGTGATGCAAACGCGCAAACTACCATTGAATTGTTAGAGGTGATGGGGCCATGGGCGCGATATCGATTAAAGCCCATCACTGGTAAAAAACATCAATTGCGTTGCCACCTCAATGCCCTAGGGATTCCGATCCGGCATGATCAGATTTATCCAGTGTTGACACCCTATCAGGAGTACGACTTGGACCTGTCAAAACCCTTACAACTCTTGGCAAGCGAAATTCAGTTTAAAGATCCCATTACTAGCCAGGCGAGGTCTTTTGTGACTCGAAGGCAGCTTGATCTGTGCATTTACCCTCGTATCGATTAATACAGAGGATTTCTATTAAATGTCGAATATACTCGACATTTTTATATTCTTCCCTCATAATGGGTATATGAATTTAAGATCTATTGGTCAGCAAGTTTTCGAGCGTCGTACTGCTTTGGGCTTAACCCAAGAGCGGCTAGGTAAGCTTTGCAATCTGTCTAGGTCCACTATTAATCAATTGGAAAATGGCTCTCTTAGTGATTTGGGGGTAAAAAAACTCGAAGCGCTTTTAGAGATCTTAAATCTGTCGCTAGAGGCCAAGGTAAGGGGAACAACTTTAAATGCCCTTGAGCTTGCTAGTAGGACGGCTAGCGTTAGTTATAAAACAAAAATATTGAAGTCAGACTTAGAAAAAGTATTGGTGACAGGAAAGCTATCAAAAAAGGTTTTGCCCCACATTGCTACTCTTTTAGATGAGGCCCCACTAGCCTTATTGGTTGCCGCTGTTGAGCAGGCTGCTTTGCGTAGCCACATTACAGCGAAAAAGATATGGAGCAATATTGATTTACTCGCACGTGAGTTGCATTTACCTCGACAGGTTTGGAAGTGATCAAGCATCTCTTAGGCCAAGATAAGCCTGAATAAAAACGCATAATGAGCCCAATTAATAAAAAGCGCCTAGCCGTCGCCCCAATGATGGAGTGGACTGATCGTCACTGTCGCTCCTTTCATCGGACGCTCACTAAAGAAGCGACACTGTATACCGAGATGGTGACGACGGGCGCTCTAATGCATGGTGATGTGCCAAGACATTTAGATTATTCCCAAGATCAGCATCCAGTGGTATTGCAGTTGGGCGGCTCTGAGCCAAATGATTTAGCCAAAGCATCGGAGTTAGCACAACAGTGGGCTTACGATGAGATTGATCTGAACTGCGGCTGTCCTTCAGAGCGAGTTCAACGTGGCGCCTTTGGTGCATGCCTGATGGCAGAGCCACAGCTTGTTGCCGATTGCGTTAAAGCCATGAAGCGTGCTGTGGATATACCGATTTCGGTAAAGCATCGACTGGGTCTTGATTCAATGGATGCTGCAAGTTCTGAAAAAGATTATCAATTTGCACTGGACTTTATTCTGGCAGTTGCCGATGCAGGCGCTAGTCAAGTGACCATTCATGCGCGTAATGCTGTACTCAAGGGCTTGTCTCCCAAAGAGAATCGTAGCAAACCACCTTTGCGTTATGAGGTAGCGGCAAAGCTTCGCCTAGATGCGCAAAAGCAATTCCCAAATCTCAAAGTATTGCTTAATGGGGGCTTAGACAGTAACGAGCAGATTGCAGGTCATTGGAATGACTTTGATGGTTTTATGGTGGGTAGGGCAGCTTATCATTTTCCGGCGATGCTATTGGGCTGGGATGACTTTATCCATACCGATGGCGAGGCTGCTGGGTATTTATTTAGCGAGACAGAATGGCACCGAATTCAGATTGGATTAGTAAAGCAGGTACAGGCCTGGTTTGATGAGTGCCAAGCGAAGCAAAAACCTTTTTATATTGGCGCATTTACACGGCATATATTGGGTTTGGCACATGGTAGGGCAGGGTCACGCTATTGGCGCCAAAGACTGTCTGATCACCATGCCTTGGCTAAGGTGCAGAGTAAGGCGGCCATTGTGGATTTTTTCATAGATGCGAGCCTCACCCTAGGGGATTGGGCGGCCTTTGAGTTTGAGGCAGCCTAATAGTCCCCCTAGGCTATTTTTGACAGGTTTTGGGCCTAAAAGCTATAATCTGAGATCTTCAGTGGCGGACGTAGCTCAGTTGGTAGAGTCCCAGATTGTGATTCTGGTTGTCGCGGGTTCGAGCCCCGTCGTTCGCCCCAAAATTGATAGTATTGGAAGGCTCCCATCGTGGAGCCTTTTACATTAGAGGGCTTGTTCATGAAAAAGTTCGATATATTACCCATTCTGTTTGGTGTTGTACTGTCCATCATTGCCGGGTACTTCATGCTGCGATCCTCGGCTGCAAATAGTAACCCCCCATCTACTCAATCCACCATCGCTACTGCTTCTACTATCCCTACTATTCAAATTGGTAATGTGCTGTGGGATCAAACAGAAATGACGATTGCCGATGTCAAAACTTTTGCTGTGGCTACTAGCTTTATCAGTCAGGCAGAAAAAAATGGTGGTGGTCTCACCTATGAAGGAGGCTTTGTTAAAAAACCGGGCTGGTCTTGGAAAACCCCTTATGGTGTTCCTGCTAAAGATCAAGAGCCTGCAGTTCATCTCAATGTTAAAGAGGCAGAGTCTGTTTGTCGTTACTTTGGTAAACGTTTACCTACCGATGCAGAGTGGACAAGTGCTGCATTTGTAGAGCAACGCAATCAAGCGCCTACTGGATACATCAAGGGGCAACGTTACCCGTATCCCGGCGGTACAACCCCAATGGTTTCTCATTGCTTAAGTGGTTGCGGTGATTACAAAGGACTCGCTCCAGCAGGCGCTTTAAACCGAGGTACCGGCCACGTACTGGCTGGCAGTACCAAACGTGGAGTCAATGGTTTATACGATATGGGTGGCAATGTCTGGGAGTGGACGACAACAGAACGCTCTGGCGGATTTATTACGCGAGGCGCTTCTTGGTGGTACGGCCCTGAGAGACAACAAGAGTCCGATGTGGAATCCAAGTCGGGTGATATTGCCGTCGTCTACATCGGCTTTCGGTGTATCGCAGATAGTGCTAAGGACAAGTAAAGCGTCATTCCATTAGGCCTCGCCAGGTTTAGCTCTATTTAGTCACCATAATCATCAAATACCCAGAATATTAGTACTAAAGTACTATAAAAATCAGGTTTTCAGTGGTACCTATTGTTTATTATGATTAATAATTAATTTTTTCTAGCGAGCTGTAAATATGGAGATTCCATTGTGAATAGCCTTTCCATGTACTTTGTTTCTGCAGGAGCAATCAGCCTCTTCTTTTTTATTGTTTTTTATGTTCTCAGCTCATCAGAAAACGTAGTCGATGGCGCTATTGAGCAAGCTTTTTCCATGCTCTTTCTTGCTACTTCATTAGCGCTATTACTGGGACGGGGGCTCATACCCGATTTTCTGAGTATTGTGATTGCGAATGGATTTGCGTTTTACAGCCTGTTACTGAGCTCCACTAGCATTAGAAAACTGTGCAAGCAAAAAACACTCATCAGCACTACAGTCCAATGTGTTTTGCTTGTACTGTATATGTCTGCTTTCGCCTGGTTTCATTACATCTACCCTAGTTTTTCTATTAGAGTTGGACTGTTCAGCATAGTAAGCCTCATTTTACTTGGGGATCAATTTAAGACTTTATGGAAATATGAAAAAACTTCCTTCGCAAGAAGCTTGGTTCTTGCCGCACTTTTTGCTTTCTTAAGCATACGACTGACTAGATTAGTCATTAACATCCTTAGCGGTGAGAGTTCAATTAACCTCATCTCGCCATCACCCATACAAACTATTGTGCTCGGAATGCCTACTTTTTTACTCCCAATATTTGGGGTAGGAATGGTTATATTAATCTTGGATCGCAAGCAACTCCAATTGACCATAGGCGATACCTTTAGGAAGGATACGGGCATATATCTCGCTAAAGCTGGTTTAAACCAACTCAAGCTTACTTTAAAAAAAGCTCTAGTTTTAGGAACGCCATTGAATATTGCTTTATTTCGCCTCAGTGGAGCAAGCGATTACAGTAGTAAGTATGGTTATAAAAGACTATATGAATTGAAAAGCTTATTTGCTCTTAAGTTAGATAAGGCAGTAGATCCGAATGAACATTGTTTTGTTATCGAATTAAATGAAGAAAACTATGTGGTAGTTTACAGCGGTAAAAATGAAGATGAATTTCATGAAAAAACAAAAAAAGTATGTCATCAGTTGACGAAAGAATTTGTAGAGCCTATTTCTGTATCTCTCACTTCGACGATCCTTGGGGGAGATAGCGATGACGTAGACTCCATTTTAGATAGACTCTATCGTAATTTTGATTCATCCTTAAATGAAAAATTAGTTTTAGTAGGCGCTCGGTAAATATGTTCCTTCGTAATACTTTGCTCGACATAAAGTTATATTTATGTGGAATCATCCTTTTTGGGCTGATGCCAATTTGTGCGCACGCAGTGACTAGCGTTACCTTGCAGCTGCGATGGGAGCCCCAGTTTCAGTTTGCCGGCTACTACATGGCTCAAGCCCAAGGGTTCTATAAAGAGGAAGGTCTTGACGTCAAAATTGTTCCTGGTGGCCCAGGCGTCAATATGAAGGAAGAGGTCCTCAGTCATCGAGCTGATTTTGCTATCGGTAATTCTGGGTTAGCTCTCAGTTTCATGCAGGGTGTGCCATTAGTTCTGCTAGCGGATATCTTTCAACGCTCTGCAGGAGTGCTTATTACTAGACCAGGCTATGGAAAATCGATTGAAATTCTAAGTCAGCGAAATATTGCTCTGAGAGCATTACAAGATAATCCTGAGTTATATGCAATATTTAACAAACAAGGAATCTTGCCTGGAGATTTAAATAAAGTACTTTCTATTAACTACCCTTTAGAGGACTTTATTTCTGGCAAGGCAGATGCAATTCATGCCTATCTTAGTAATGAACCCTTTTATCTTAATAAGCGCAATGTGCCTTTTGAAGTGATTGACCCAATTAATTACGGAATTGACTTTTACGGAGATGCATTATTCTCACGCTTAGATTATGTTCAAAAAAATTCCGAGACAGTAAAGCGTTTCACCAGAGCCTCTATAAAAGGGTGGGCATACGCCCTGGCAAATATTCCAGATACGGTAGATTATTTACATCAGGGTCCAGCGTCTAAAAAAGATCGAGCGCATCTTTTGTTTGAGGCTGCGGTAACTAAAGGATTGATCATGCCGGATTATGTCCCAATTGGACACATCAATCCATCTCGATGGGAAAAAATTGCGGATACCTTTAAAGAGTTGGGGCTAGCTCCAATTAACAGCAAGCTTGATGCCTCATTTTATTTTTCATACTGGTCAGAGCGGGGTGAACGTTTTCAGTACTCTATTTTATTAGGCGCTTTTAGTGCTTTATTTCTGATAGTTGGTGGGTTTGTTTTTTGGTACAGAATAGTCAATATTCGCTTAAAAGCATCCATTCAAGATAAGGATGAATTAATACTTAAAGTAGAAAAAGTAGCGAGTTTTGACTCATTAACAGGATTGCCTAATCGACGTTTATTTCTGGATCGATTAAATCAAGCCATTAAATGGGCTAGTCGTACATCAACATTTATAGCAGTTGTCTATATTGATCTAGATCGATTTAAGGAAGTTAATGACTCACTTGGACACAATGGGGGCGATGAATTTTTAAAAATAATTGCAACAAGACTTGCCTCGGGATTACGCGAAAGTGACACAGTTGCGCGATTTGGGGGAGACGAGTTTGTAGTTTTATTATGTAATCTATCCAAACCTGAAAATGTCGAGCTCATTATTCAAGAGTTTGTGAGAAAAATTACCCAAGCTACTAGCATTCAAGGAAATATTCTTTATCCATCGGCTAGTCTTGGAATCTCTATTTACCCTACTGATGGTGATCAAGCTGAAACCTTGTTGAAAAATTCAGATCAAGCAATGTTTGCCGCTAAAAGCCAAGGGACCAGCAATTATTATTTCTTCACTCAGGCTTTACAGATTAAGTCCAGTTATCGGTTAAAGATTGCAACTGAGTTGCGGGAAGCATTGCAACTTCAGCAATTTGAAATGGTATATCAGCCCATTGTGCGTTTAAGTGATGGCCGGATATTACATGCTGAATCATTAATACGATGGAGGTTAAGTTCGGGCGAGATATTGATGCCAAGTAACTTTATTACGATTGCAGAAGAAACAGGCCTGATTGTAGAAATTGGTGACTGGGTATTTAATGAGGTATTACATTTCTTACAGTCTATTGCACATGATGATGTTTCAATAGCGGTAAATATATCACCAGCTCAACTCAATTCCCCCAAGCATTCAGCGCTTAGTTGGCATGAAAAAATTCAAGAAGCGAAAATTTTGCCACGTAGGTTAGTATTTGAAGTCACGGAAAGTATGATGATGTTTAAATCGCATCTAGTGAGTAGTAAGATCAAGATTTTGCAACAAGGCGGTTGCTTATTTAGTCTAGATGATTTTGGAACAGGCTACTCTTCCTTGGCCTCTTTAAAGAATTTAGAATTTGATTTTATTAAGATTGACCTTCAATTTATTAAAGAGCTTCACCGAGATGCCAGAGATAAATCTTTAGTATCAGCAATGCTGGCAATGGCTAAGGGATTAGGTTTGCAAACTATTGCCGAAGGGGTCGAAACAGTTGAGCAGGTGAGGCTACTTAAAGAGATGGGATGTGACTTTGCACAAGGCTACTATTACAGTAAGCCTGTATCTGCTGAAGAATTTAAAGATATGCTGTCTAAATCTAATCACGACTAAAAAGTTATAACTAAAGTTATATTTACTCATTTTTTTTGTTGCCTTATTGCAACTAAGTGTCTAAATTGTCTGTCATCACTGGATTAGACTGTCTAAATATTAAATTAGTCTGTATAAATGATCCCCCAGCCATCATTTTTCATTGGACAGATATATAAATGATTTCTAGTAAGGCCTTGATAGACCAAACAGGGATATCTCGCGCCACCCTCAATAACTACATCCAGCTTGGCATTTTGCCAAAGCCGATGGTCCAGTCTTTATCTGCCGATGCAGATGAGGGTGGGGCTAGGGTATTAGGGTTTTTTCCAGACGATGCATTAGAGCGCGTTCAGGCTGTGCAGATTTTGAAGTCACAGGGAATGTCAATGGCAGAGGTTTCAGAGCGCCTTGTATTGACAGAAGCAGTATTAGAGATGGATGAATTAAGAGAATTTGCAACGCAAGCGGAGTTTTCTGCGGCTAGCTCTAGCAGAAAGGCGAAGCGAGTAGAGGCTAGTCACATCCGTAAGACAGCACTACAAGATAAGGCCCCCTTAGATAAGGCGCCAATGAATTTAAATCTCTCATTGGATCGGCTAGAGCATCCTGCTTATATGCTTAATTACAACTTCGAGCTCACTTGGTTGAATGAATCTGCTCGTAAGGCAGTT
Organism: Polynucleobacter antarcticus; assembly: GCF_013307245.1. Lineage (NCBI taxonomy): Bacteria > Pseudomonadati > Pseudomonadota > Betaproteobacteria > Burkholderiales > Burkholderiaceae > Polynucleobacter > Polynucleobacter antarcticus. The sequence continues at coordinate 399,837 of NZ_CP028941.1, read as the reverse complement.
TTTGGATTTGATGCGCCACCGGCTAGAAGTGAGCAGCGTAATTTGTTGGAACTGATTTCTCGACCTGAAGCACGATTGAGTCTGAATGAGCAAAAATCATTGGCTAGATTACATTTACAACTAGCCTCCTCTCGCTTAAGTTATGAGACCTTAGAAAAGATCGTGATTCAGGCAGATCCTTTGCTGTTACCGATCCTTGAGGATATCCAATTCCAGGATCAGGCTTCAGAACAAATGATCTCTGAGATGGAATTCTTACGTCAATTACCTGATGGCGATAGTGCTTTATACAACGTTTATGCAGTCTACTTCCGTGAGGGAATGTTAGTGGTCCATTCCCCGGTAAGTGAACAGAGTGATGATTTAATTCATTTTCTATCTCGGCGAGATCAAGTCATCCAATCACTACTGAGTAAGCGTTTGCCAGTGATGACTCCCTTAGCTGTATTGGTAGCTGACCTACAAAACTCCGTACGCATTTGTTCAGAACTGCCGCCAGATGAATATTTTTCCTTGATTAATCAGATTTGGTCGACGATGACGCCAATCTTGCGTAAGTACACCGGTACACATGGAAAGCATGCGGGCGATGGAGTCGTCTACTATTTTTTCCCACAACCTGAAAGCAATTACCTGTTTAATGCTGTCGCTTGTGCTCAAGAGCTAAAAGAGGCGATGCGCAAGATCAGCGCTGACTGGCAATTGAAAAAGAATTGGTATACCGAACTTCAGCTCAATATTGGTTTGCACGAAGGCCAGGAGTGGATGGGGGCCTTCCAGTCTGCAAATCATGTGGAGTTCGCTGTACTAGGTAATACGATTAATCAGGCATCTCGTTTAAGTGACTTTGCAAGACAAGGCAGCATTTGGGCAACTAAGGATCTCATCAGTCGCCTAAGTACAGATGAGCGAAGCCGGATTGATTTTGGTGTCCTACGTAAGAGCCAAGAAAGTGGCGAACGCTTTGTACCGCAAACCTATGCACAAATCGAATCCCTGATAGATCTTCAGAGTGATAAATATGAAAAAATGCGCGATATTGCACAGTTAGCGGTAGCAGAGATTCGTCGCGTAACTCATACCAGAATCTATTGAATGATCTAGGGATTTGAGGCGGATTTACGCCCTTTTAAATTGATAGTCAGGTGGTGGTGGGTTGTAGCCTGGTATCTTTGACACATTCACTTCATCCATTTGGCTCTTGTCCATAAACTTGAAGGCATAGTCCTCATAGACCTTATCCCAAATAAAAATATCAAATAGATCAGGGTCAATATGGTGCCCTAGCTTCATTTTTCCTAAGATCTCTAACGCTTCACTAAGAGTTTTACCTTTCTTATAGGGCCGGTCTTTCGCAGTCAGAGCTTCAAAGATATCGGCAATACCCATGCAGCGCGCAGGCACCGACATTTGTTCGCGAGTTAAGCCTTTGGGGTAGCCCTTACCATCCATGCGCTCATGGTGACCACCGGCGTATTCAGTTACATTGCGCAAATGTTTTGGCCAGGGTAGTTTTTCCAGCATGCTGATGGTTAGATCAATGTGGCGATTGATGATTTTTCGCTCATCTTTATTTAGTGTCCCAGCACGAATTGTGAGGTTTGTGATTTCTTCTTCTGTTAAGAAGGGGTGTGAGATGCCTGATTTATCTATCCACGGGTAACGCGCTGCAATCTCATGAACTCGTGATACAGATTCATCTTTCATAAACTCGCTACCAATATTGCAGTGCGATAAAAAAGAGCAGTCATCTATTAGCTGAGTGTGTTTTTGATCTGCAATCACAGTATCAATTTCATGATTGGCTAAGGCCAGCTTAATATCGCGCAGGGCAACCTCAGCTCGTACTTCAATGAGATGAATACGGTCAAAGATCTTCTCTAGCTTGGTAGCTTTATCAACTACGTGAACAGGCGTCGTAATTTTTCCACAGTCATGCAGCAAGCCAGCAATTTTGAGCTCTTGTCGATCAGCTTCAGTCAACATAAAATCTGCTAAGGGTCCTGCACTACAACGGTTCACAGCATCGGCTAGCATCATGGTGAGATCCGGTACGCGATTACAGTGTCCGCCGGTATAGGGCGACTTGTCATCGATTGCATGATTAATCAGGCCAATAAAGGATTCAAATAGCTCTTCGAGCTGACGAATCAGTAAGCGATTCGTCAGGGCAAACGCTGCCTGAGAGGATAAGGCTTCCACGATTTCTTGATCTTCTTGAGAAAAAGCAATCACAGATCCTGATACGGGGTCAGTAGCATTGATGAGTTGAAGCACGCCAATTACTTCTTCCTCATGGTTTTTCATCGGGACCGTGAGAAAGGATTGGGACCGGTAGTTATTGGATTGATCAAAAGCAATGGTTCCAGAGAAGTCAAATCCTAATGGGGCATTGTAGGCATCCTCAATATTGACAATTTCTTCTTTATTAACGGCGTAACACGCTACCCTAGACAGCTCTGGCTCTCCATTTATCTTACTCAGTGGTATCGGAGGGATAGAAATAGTTTTGCCACTTTTCCCGCCTAGGTGCACGCCCTTGCTTTTGGTATGCAATATCTCAAATTTGAGGCTATGGTTATCTGAATTGAGATAGAGAGTGCCTGCATCGCAATTGGTGATTTGCATGGCAGATTGCAAAATATTTTCTAACAACTGATCAATATCTTTCTCGCTACTCAAAGACGAGCTAATCTTGAGTAGTTGCTGCATGAGATCTTTACTAATCGTATTGGCGGGCATGAGATCGTAATATTTAGAGGTTTTTATACATTATCACTAAAAGTTATTAAGCTTATTTAGTACTTAAATACTACTTTTATACTACATAAGTACTAAATAGACCTTTCTACAAGTACTATGTAAAAAAAGGTACTTATATAGTTTAATAGTAGATCTATTTATAACTAAAGTTATTGCCGTGGCCAATAAAAGTCCTGCTGGTGTTTCGCGTCCCCAATGTAAACGGCTGCCTCTTTATTTGGCTTGTCTTTCCTTGGGCTTGAGTGCTTGCACGAGCCCCATCATCAAGCCAGGCGATGCGCCACCTGCTGCAGAATATGTACGATGGCTTCCAAAAGAATTTAGGGCTCCGGTTGAGGCGAGCTTGCCACGCCCAAAAGAATTATGGTGGCGGGATTTCGAGAGTGACGAGCTCAATCAAATAGTCGAAACCGGTATTACCAATAACTATGACTTGCGTGTCGCCGTTGCTCGGGTTGCTCAAACGCGTGCCCAAGCGGGTATTGTGCGATCAGCTGAATACCCAACCATTGATGCGATTGGTGGTTATTCCATTCAGGCGCCGTATCCGGCGATTGGATCTGCTCCTAATACCGCCGCTTGGTCTAGTCAAGGAACCTGGCAGGCTGGGGCATTGGTTAACTATGAAGTGAACTTGTGGGGCAAAAAAGGATTTGATACTCAGTCAGCTTATTCTCAGGCTTTAGCTAGCGAGTTTAATCGTGATGCAGTGACTCTAACCCTTACGGGCGATATTGTGACTTCTTATTTTCAGGTAGTGTCCCTGAATGAACGTATAACAGTCGGTCAGCGAAATTTGGATGCGATTCAGGAGCTGACGAGAGGTCTTGGTAGACGCGTGCAACTAGGCGATGCTACGGAAATTGATTTTTTCCAACAAACGATTCTTTTGAATAATACGCGTGCAGCCGTTGTAGGTTTACAGCAACAGCGTGAGCGCGCATTTACGCGTTTGGCCACACTGGTGGGAATAACGCCTTCCACGCTGACAGTCAAAGGAGTGTCGGTTGATAAGGTGAGGGTACCTGTCGTAGAGCCAGGATTGCCGTCTGATCTTCTATGCAGAAGGCCTGATATTCGACGGGCAGAAGCGATGTTGGAATCCGCCAAGCTGGATTTATATTCCGCTCGAGCCAATTTATTGCCTAATTTTAATTTAACGGGCGGCGCTGGCTTTGGTAGCTTTCTTTTATCTACACTCACTGCACCACAAAGTTTGTATTACAACATTACTAGTAATTTATTAGCCAACATTTTTGATGCGGGCAAACGGCAATCGCAAATTCAGCTGGCCAGTGCTAAGAACGTAGAAATGTTGGAGTCTTATGCCAATACGGTACTGTCTTCTTTGCGAGAAGTTGAGGACTCACTTTCCGGCATTCAATTGACTGCTCGTGCGTATTCGGATTTAAGTACCTCACGCGATAAGGCGCAACGACTGACTGTGATGAGTCAACGGGTGGTTCTTTTAGGCGGTATGGATTTTGTCCAGCTTTATGAAATTCAGCGTACGGTATTTAACTCAGAAGATGCAGCAATTCAAGCAAGATTTGATCAATTGCGCGCTTCAGTCGACTTGTTTAAGGCGATCGGCGGGGGTACTAAGTTACAAAATGATCCGTGCTTAGGTGGCACAAAATTACCTGCCGCAGATGCAAGATGGGCGGAAGCGGCCAGTAAGGCAGACAAAATTGTGGGTCCCAAACCCAATCTTGGTATCGATAGCAAGGGCAACATGATTAATGCACCTGCGCCACTAAAACAATCGACCCCTAATTAAAGCGATATGAATATGAAAAATGACACTCCTTTAATGGGCCGAATGATCCAGTTAAGCAAAAAGATTCTCAAAGTCGTGTCTGTACCCATCCTTGGAATTATTGAGGGTGGTATCGCTGCTGCTCTTTTCACCATTTTTTTGATAGCGCGTTCCATTGAAGTGCTCTTTGTTTTTATTAGATCAAAATTACTGCCATTGCTTAATAAGGGATACGCCGCCATCCTTCAGGTGGCTTCCGCTATTGTGGATCAATCCAGTCGTTTTTATGCTTTTATGAATCGACCCAAAGAAGCGCTTTCAAGCAGTGTTGCTTGGATTATTCAGCCGCTCAATCTTATTTTGACCCCAGTCTATCTGCTTGCAAAGTTTTTCCATTGGGTACTCGTCAAGCTCAACGATGTGATGAGTCAAGATTTGAAAAATATATTTCATTATTTAGAAAAAAAATGGCATCAACTTTTCAATAAGTACGGTTTTAATGATCCTGATCAAGCGACACAGAGAAAAAAATTTACAGAGAAATACTCAGCTAATGCTTTAAATGAACAATGTCAAACGTACTTTCAAGTTCGAGTAAATCAATTCGCAGAAGAGTGGAAATTATTTACTTCAGAGCTTGTTCAGTTGTATGGGCAAACAAAGCAAATATTTCAGAATAAAAAGCAAAAAGACTCGGTTGATGAGCTTTCTACTTTTATACAGGAGCGCAATAACATTGTAGTTGCCAGCGTATTAATCAATATCTTAGCCCTCGCATTTCCTTTATTAATGTTGCAGTTATACGATCGTATTCTATCGCATCGCTCGATGGATACCCTCATTGTCTTTTGTGTGGCTGTAGGAACTGCAGTTGCGCTTGAAGCAGTGATTCGTATATTTAGATCCTACTCGACAGCTTGGATATCAGCGCGCTTTGAACATCAAGGATATGTTTCTCTCACTAGCCGCTTGCTAGCAGAGCCCATTAATGATTTTGAACGCAAGGGTACTGGCACTATTCTTGAGGAATATAAATCGATTTCTACTTTGCGCTATCACTATTCTGGACAAACCTCCCAGCAGTTGATGGACTTACCCTTTACATTGTTGTACGTTTTCATCATTTTCTTTATTAGCCCATTAATTGGCCTTGTCCTAATGATTGGCTATAGCGCATTTGTATTTATTACCTGGAAGAATGGACGCAATTACCCGGCCATTATTAAAGAGCAAAAGGAAATGGATTTGCGCAGAGCGAATCTATTAACTGAGATCCTTAAGAACGTGCACACGATGAAGTCCATGACGATGGAATCATTGATGTTAAGGCGGTATGAGCGTTTACAAGAAAGCTGTGCTGTGTTGATGTCACGCGTTACGTATGCTCTAGAGATGTCTGCGGGAGTAGGTAGTGTGTTTTCTCCACTGATGACAGTAGCGGTAATAGCCCTAGGATCTTGGCTCGTAATTAGTAATCAGTTGTCAAATGGTGAAATGGCCGCATGCATCCTGTTGGGCTTGCGTGCCTTATCCCCTTTGCAAAGACTGGGCGGTATGTGGTCTAAGCACCAACAAGATGAAATATTGCGGGATAAGTTAAAACTGGTATTGGATAAGCCTGGCTTGCCTGCTCATGAAAAAATCATTGATCCCAATGCGCTTATTGCAGAGGCATCAGTATTAAGTGCTTCTAATCTGCAATTAAGCAATGTCGCCTTTCAGTTCCCCGGCGTTCAAAAAGAACTCTTTGACAACTTATCTCTTGATGTAAAGGCGGGGGAGTTTATTGCTATCGGCGGGCAAAGTGGTTCTGGGCGTAGTGCCTTGCTACAACTTATGGCAGGCATTTTGGAGCCTTTAAGAGGCGAAGTGACCCTCAATGGTAAGAATCTTAAAGAATTTAGTATTGAAGACTTAGCTAAAGAAGTAGCGTATTTGCCGCAACGAACGGCCTTATTTGAAGGCTCGCTATTAGATAACGTCACGGTTTTTGACTCCTCTCGCATTGATATTGCAATGCAGGTAGCTAAAGAATTAGGTTTGTCTGACTTTGTATCTCGTATGCCCCGAGGCTGGGATTCTATTGTGGGCGATATGGCTGCTGATTCCATGCCCCCGGGCTTTCGCCAGCGTGTTGCGATTGTGCGTGCTTTATCTTCTAACCCGAGCGTGATTTTATTTGATGACTCCAGTGCTGCAATGGACTCAGAGGGCGATAGCATGCTTCTCAAGTATCTGGAAGGTATTCGTGGCAAGGTCACCATCATATTAGTTTCAGAGAGACCTTCCTTTACCCGTCTTGCAAACCGCACTTTGTATTTACATGATGGCAATCTCTTTGATAATCCAGCAGGTAATCTTAGTGCCTTACATGCTCCCACAAGTGCCGCTCTCAATCCACCCACTGGCTTAAGCACTAAATCTGTCGCAATGCCTGAAAATTATTCCCCCTTAGCACCGGGAGCATTTTTTGAGGCCGGCAGACAAGTCAGTCCACCAAGTCAGCGTTGGTTTCACATGGGTGAAACCATTAACACTAACTTTAAACAGGTGACGGATTTTTCTGAATGCTTGGCGCTCTTATTAAAAGTGATTAATTCGCCATACTCGGCACGTGATGTAGCCGAGTCTTTACCGTACTACACACCTGGATTAGATTTGACAGGTATCCAAAATGCGATGGCCACCCTAGGCTATCGCGTATCCGAAGTGCCTTGTGCTTTAAGTGCGATTGATCAAAGAGCGTATCCATGCCTATTTGTGCCTGATCAAGGCGCAGCCTTTGTTGTTCTCGGTAGGATTGGACAGCAATTACGTGTGGGGGAATCTACCGAATCAGAACCTAGACTGCTGAGTGATTTGGCTATGCCGGGCATTGCCTATTTTTTCACTCAGTTAGAGAAAAGCACTGCAAAGAAAAAATCATGGGTTGGACAGACCCTCTACCGTTTTTCTGGGTTAATTGGTCAAGGATCTATTGCCTCATTGATTTCCGGAGTGATTTTGATGGGCTCCTCATTATTCTTGATGGCAGCTTACAGCGTGATTATTCCATCCGGAGCTAAAGAAACACTGTTCTACCTGACTATTGGCGCTGTCATTGCAGTGGTCTTGTCCTATTTTTTCGTGAAACAACGGGCAGATATTTTGTCCTTTATCTCAGGTCGAATTGAATATCTCTTTGGCACCGCCGTGTTACAGCATGTACTGGCATTGCCTCCGTCATTCTCAGAGAGAGCCTCTGTTGGTGCGCAGTCGGCCCGTCTACAAATTTTCCAAGGTATTCGGGATGCTTTCACGGGCCCATTAGCTTCTACTATGCTAGAGCTACCTGCCACCTTGGTATTACTAATTGGCTTATCCATCATTAATCCGATTGCCCTGGTTTTATTTCTGATCATGGTAGCGGTATATGCACTCTTATTCTTTATCTTCCTTAAACGTACCAACGATAGTGTGAGTGCATTAGGGTATGCCAGCGCCAAGCGTACAGAGTTCTTAATTGAGATGATCACGAAGATGCGCAATGTCCGTGAATCTGGTGCGCAATATATGTGGCTAGAGCGAATGCGTGAAGTGTCAGCAAATTCTGCAATGTGCTCATTCCAAGCTGAGCGTTTGTCCTCAATGCTAGTAGGTATTTCCTATTTTGTGATGATGCTCTCGGCTTTAGGAATTGTGGCCTTCACTACGCCAGCAGTATTTGATCAGAAATTAAGCTCAGGTGCCTTGATTGCCTCGCTGCTGCTGATGTGGCGGGTATTAACACCATTGCAAACTTTGTTTACCAATATGACTCGGATTGAGCGGATTAGAACTGCTGCTAGACAAATTGATTCTCTGATGCAGATTCAGACTGAGCGTCCAGATGAGATGAGTGCGTCACCGGTATCCAGAGGTCTAGAGGGTCGCTTAGAGTTTGCTCGGGCTTCTTTTCGTTATTCCATGCACACAGATCCGGCCTTAATTGGTATTGAGTTTAAGGTGCAAGCAGGGGAGTTGGTAGCGATTACCGGGGCAAATGGTAGTGGTAAGTCCACCTTACTGAAACTATTGATGGGGATGTATGCCCCACAAGCGGGTAGCATTTTGATTGATGGTGTGGATATTCGCCAATTGGATCCGCTGGAGTTAAGGCGCATCATTGGTTACGCACCACAAGACACCCAATTCTTTAGAGCAACGATTGCGCAAAATCTGCGCTTTGCAAGACCAGATGCGACGGATGATGATGTCTATCAAGTCCTTGATATGGCTGGTGCACTCTCTGCTGTGCTGGCTCTGCCAAATGGGATTAACTACCGCTTTGGTGACAATACCAATGAGCTACCGTCCACCTTAAAGCAAAAATTATTGCTGGCGAGAACCTACATTACGCGGGCGCCCATCATGATTTTTGATGAGCCAGGCTCTGGTCTAGATGCTGACGGAGATTATAAATTTGTGGAGACCTTGAAATCATTAAAAGGTAAAACCACCGTGCTCTTTATTAGCCATAGACCAAGTCATATTCGTCTGGCGGATACCTTATTGGTCTTTGATAAGGGCTACTTACGCGCTGCCGGTCCTCCCAATGAATTATTGAAGCAACCTGTTTCCGCTTAATGCAGCACCCATATTAATTAATATATTTACATGAGAGTTAAACATGAACGATCAATCTAAAGTTCAGATGAGTGGTAATTCCGATCTGGTATTGGGGAGTAGAGCTGATAACTATTTAGCTAAAGCTATCCTACTAGAAGAGGCAGTTCCACCTACCTACCTACGGACTACGATCAAGTTAGTCGCTTACACAGTGGGCCTATTTCTGTTGTGGGCATTGTTCTCACGTCTTGATGTAGTGGCTTTATCAACCGGGCAGGTCATGCCTATTGGTTCAGTCAAGATCATTCAGCACGTAGATGGGGGCAGAATTGCAGCCATTAACGTGGTTGATGGCCAAGCGGTAAAAGCAGGTGAGGTGCTAATGCGCCTCAACGATACCGAGCCGAATGCAGAATATGAGACTTTAAAAGCCAAATACTGGGGCTTGTTTGCGCGGGTAGAACGATTACGCGCCTTAATTGATGATCGTCCAGCTGATTTTTCTACGGTGCCTAAAGAGTACGAGAAGATGGTTTTAGAGCAACAGGTCACGCTGAAAACATCGAAGTCTCAAGTCAGTCAGCTTGAAAAGGAAATTACCATCTTGGGTGAAGTAAGTAACATCCGTAATGAACTCTCTAAAGAGAAGCTGGCAACGCGTGTGCAAGCTTTGGATGCACAGAGAAATCTGACAATGGCGCAAGCAGAACTCCTACGCTATCAACGCACCCATATGGATGAGCTCAACATTGCCGCAAATGAAATGGCACAAACCGATGAGCAGCTCACCAAAATGCGGGATCGTTTAGAACGTGTGGATGTCGTCTCTCCAGTAGATGGCGTAGTGCAAGATTTGAAATTTAGAACGGTGGGCGGTGTAGTGCCTCCCGGTGCTATTTTGATGAATGTGGTGCCAACCGATGGCTTGATTCAGGCAGATGTCCGGGTGCAACCGACTGATATTGGTTTTGTGCGGGTGGGTCAAGATGTCCGCGTCAAGATTGGTACGTATGACTTTATGCGTTTTGGTACTGTGGATGGCAAGGTCACGATGGTTTCTCCATACAGCACTTTGGATGAAAAGCAGCAGCCTTACTTCAAGGTCTTAGTCTCTATCCCTACTAAGAATTTAGGCGATGATCCAGGCAAGAAGATTGAGCCAGGAATGACCGTACAGGCTGATATTGTGACGGACCGTCAAACGGTATTACGTTACCTGATGCGCCCAATCTACGTGGCCTTCCATCAAGGTTTGCGCGAGAGATAAACGCTATTCCTAAAGAGAATAATCATAAATTCCAATCCAACAAAAGAAAATCAATCACTGACAGCGCGCCAGCGTCAAGTGGTTGCTTTGGTTGGACAGGGTTCAACAAATAAGGAAATTGCGAACGAATTAAAGATTTCCGAGGGAACCGTTAAACAGCATATTTTTGCTATTTTTCGGCTCCTCAATGTTTCTAGTAGGGCCAAGCTCGCTATTGCTAGCCAGCGTCTTGCGCCGGCCTCTAAAGCAAAACCCAAAAAAACGATTTCTAATGGAGTGGAGGATAGCGTTGGGTATTCATGGCGCTTGATTGTTGCCGTAGCCATTACCATTCCTGAAGATGCCATGACTGATGCAGTAATGGTGATCCAGCGTAAAAGCTATCTAGAGCAACTGCGTTTTACTATCGAAGAAATGGTATTTGCCTTAGATGCTAGTAGCATGATATTGCCGGACGGGGGCTTACTGATTTGGTTTGGGCATCCTACTTCCCATATTGATGATGTTGACCGCGCAACTTTATTGGCGCAAGCGATCCGCAGCCGCCTAGAGATAGATCAGGCTCTGGATCTTCATATTGGTATAGGAATTTCTACCCAAGCAGAAATCGTACCCTCTCAAATGCAAGTTTTAAGCTCTGCAAGCGCCTTTCAGGGAGCTTTGAGCCTGGCTAAAAAGTCTTCCCAGTTGACATTAAGCTTAGCGAACGCACTGACGGAACATCTCTGTTCTGCCTCGGTTCCTTGGCTAGAGTTGCGACCTGCGAAGATAAGCAAAGAGAAGTTAGTTGCTAGCAAGGCAATAGGTGAGGAAAAATATTCCAGTGATACTGAAACAGTAAAAAGTAATGAAAATATCTATGCCATTGGCACTCGAGCATCAGCACCTTCCCGTCTGTCTCAATGGGGTGATCTGTCCTTTCTCAAGGAAGTCTTACAAGCCGTTAGCAATGGTGTAAGTCAGTGGGTCTGTGTAGAGTCTTGGCCACCTTCGCTAGCAAATTCTTTAGTGGATGCCATTGCTATTAATGCGACTCAGGCTGGATTTTGTCCCATCACAGTTCATATTCCTAGCGCTAAAAGACGTGACCAGATATTAAGTAGTTTGTTGACACAAGTAGAGATGACGGCAACCCAATACGATCTATCTTCAAATAAGCCCGACTCCACTTTAGATCGGCTCTTATCTTCCATTTGGAAAATATCTACCCATGCACCTGTAGTTTTAAAGGTGCTGGGTATTCATTCTCTACAGGCATTAAAAAGCGCCCTAGGCGATCGTGGTATTGATCGCTTAGTAGGTTTGCGAGTACTGGTAGTCGTTACCAATTTACGTGATGTACAAAAAACCCAAACGCATATCCGTATTTTGGGGCCTCGCCCCGACAATGCCATCTTCACGCGCATTCATACTATGGAAGAGCCTCATCTAGATTTAGTTCCCGAGGGTGTCTTAGTGGATATGCAGGCGATGGTCGATGATTTATCTTCCGCGGCTAAGCAATTGATTTTTGCTGCAGCGCAGTCACCTGAGCAGGCATTCAATGAGTTATTGCCATCGATTAATCTACCAAGACCCGTATTGCAAGGTGCTTTACAAGAATTACTGGCCTTAGGTTTAATTCTGCCGCGTGATGACCATTATTTTGATTTCAGAGATGGGCTCACAGCTTCTGCAATTGCACAATTGAATAAGCAAGTGTCTATAGTCTGAAAGCCACATCCTAGAATCATGAACCCGCTCTTACGCATCGTTCCCGTTGCCCGAATGGCTGGTTTTATAGTACTGCTAGGGGCATCTTCTTTCCTATATGCTCAAGAAAATGCCAACCTAGGATTACCTGGCAGCGAGGCTGCAAGCCCAAAAGCAAGCGTCACCATCAATACGGTCAAGTTCACTGAGTCTAGTAAAGGGGTTGATGGACCAGCCCAGGAGTCACAGCACATTCGGATTGTGCAAATTAAAGGTTCTATTTCCAGAAAGCTATTGGCCAATCTTCAAAAGAGTATTACTCCTACAGAATCGGATCCCGTACCAGCCGGTCTGATTGTCTTTTTGGATAGTAAGGGCGGAGATGGGATGGCTGCGATGGAAATTGGCAAAATTTTAAGAAATGCCCATGCCCATGTCTTTGTGAATGGAGAATGCTCCAGTGCGTGTATCTTGGTTCTGGCTGGCGGAGTAGTGAGGGGTGCCCCCACCTTCAGTATTGGCATCCATCAAGCCAGAATTACCTTGAGTAACGATTCTGGGGTGATTAAGAAAGAAGTGGATGCTAAAGAGGACCCGGTTGCTAAATCGCTCTTAGATAAATTTAATACTTCCGCCAAAGTCTATTTTGCTGAGATGGAGATTCCCCCTGATCTCTTCATTGCCATGCAGTCATACCAGACCAAGCGTGTCTATCGATTATCCAGCCCAGAAATTACCGCTTATGGATTAAATGGCATTGAGAGCAGCTATCTCAAGCAACGGACTGAAATGTATGCCCAAAGACCAGGGCGTTGGCCCAAAGACCCTGAGGAGCTATTGCGACGTACTCTGAAGGTTTCTACTGAGTGTATGCGCTTTGATGCCAATCCAGTGGATTTCACGAAATGTTATCGTCGGGTTTTACAGGATATCTACTAGCTCAACCCTCTGCTTGTTCAGGCACCGGAAATGTCTTGCTATATGGTCCCAATGCCAGCACTGCAGGTTTGCCTTATAGTATCAACACTAGAACCAATGTACTGCAAGGTGTTTCCGTATTTAAGCTTTAAATATCAGGTATTAAGCGATAAAAATATAACTAAAGTTATATAACTAAAAGCCCAGTATGAATAAGTAGCTATAAGCCGTAAATTAAACCCAAATAGCCATAATTTTGGTGTGCTTTATTCATTGGGAATTTACTATGGCAGATGCAAACACCGATTCAGGACAACAGTCACAAGATGCACAACATCTTGATGAACAAACCTCGTTACAACAGGCTGGACCAGATGTTGCGCAATCCCACATTGCTGACGCAACCGTAAACACCACAAATCCCGCTGCCCCAGATACGCCTAGTGTCTATCAAGAAATAAGGGATCCCTCTAATAATCAAGCAGATTCTAATGCAAGAGGCACGGAGTCATTACTCGATGTCGCCGCTCTAGCCAGTGATGACGGCGCTCCCCGAGCAATTGATGCTCCCCCATCTATAGGCACTTCTCAAGTTCAGTCCACCGATTCCAATGCAATCTTTGCTGTGTTGGGCTCGAGAACTATTGAACCTCAAGCCGCCGCAACTGAGCCAGCTGCCACGACTCAAGCAGCTCCAGGACAAGCAGCTCCAGAAACAACAATAAGCGATACCACTCCAGCACCAATTGTCAGTCCTGATGAGGCACCACCAGATCCTCCAGAGGATTCAGTCCCCACCATCACCTTAGATGAAAACATCACACCCAATGATGTAATTAATGCCGCTGAGGCCGCTACTAATATTGCGATTACCGGCATAGTAGGTGGCGATGCCAAATTAGGCGATACCGTTACCTTGACTGTCAATGGCAAGACCTTTACTGGCACAGTAGACGCAGACCTGAAATTTAGTATTAATGTGCCTGGTTCAGATTTAGTAGCCGATAGCGATAAGACAATCAATGCAAGCGTCACGACAACCGATGCCGCGGGTAATAGCGCAAGTGCAAGTGATACTGAAACTTACTCAGTTAATGACCAGGTAATGGTCAGCCTCAGTGGTCCTAGCAATGTGAACGAAGGCGCTACCACAACTGAATACACCGTCAGCCTCAAAGATGTAGCGGGTGATGCAGTGATTGCAGAAACTGACGTTACTGTGACATTGACCTACGCCGGTACAGCAACAGACGGTACCGACTACACCAAACAAGTCACAGTCAAGGTGTCAGCAGGTTCAAGCAGCAACACCTTTACGCTTGCTACAACCGATGACGTATACGCAGATAACGGCGAGACCATCATTGCAACGATCAGCAACGTGAGTGGTGGTGGATTTGAGAGTATTGCTATTGATACAGCAAACGACGAAGTTATTACAACGATTGCTGATGAGACAGCAAACGATATAACGACCGATCCTGATAAGTTAGATAACGATACCGTGACCTTAAAAGTAGTCGCATGTGATAGTACCGGCAGTACTATTTTGGGTGATACCAATAGCGGTACTGAAGGTGAGACCTTGTATTACAAGGTCGCCGCTTTTGTAAATGGCACCGAAGTAAGTGGTGTGACAGGTACCGTAGGGGTGCTCTTTACCGATGCCCTTACAAACGGGACAAGCGGTGCTTCAGACTACACCAAGCCTGCGTCAGCGACCGTGACTGTTGGCCAAGCCTTTAGCGCTGCCTTAGTGGATGACTACTTTAAAGAATCTACTGAGACCTTTACGGTCCAACTTGATACCGGCAGCACCTATAGCAATGACAGCTTGTATGAGTATGAAAAAGTAACCTTAGATGCGAGCGTAGTCACTTCGACCGTAACGGATGAATCAGTTGCTGGCCCTGAAGATACCGTGACCTTAAAAGTAGTCGCATGTGATAGTACCGGCAGTACTATTTTGGGTGATACCAATAGCGGTACTGAAGGTGAGACCTTGTATTACAAGGTCGCCGCTTTTGTAAATGGCACCGAAGTAAGTGGTGTGACAGGTACCGTAGGGGTGCTCTTTACCGATGCCCTTACAAACGGGACAAGCGGTGCTTCAGACTACACCAAGCCTGCGTCAGCGACCGTGACTGTTGGCCAAGCCTTTAGCGCTGCCTTAGTGGATGACTACTTTAAAGAATCTACTGAGACCTTTACGGTCCAACTTGATACCGGCAGCACCTATAGCAATGACAGCTTGTATGAGTATGAAAAAGTAACCTTAGATGCGAGCGTAGTCACTTCGACCGTAACGGATGAGTTGCTGGCAAACACGACCGCCGCCGATACGGTTTATGTCAAGCTCACTGGCGCTGCTTTGGTAGTTGAAGGTGAAAGTGCGACCTATACAGTGACCTTAGTCGATGCTGCAGGTGCTGAGGTCAAGCTTTATGCAGGTCAATCAGTCACCGTGAGTTTAAATACCGCTGATGGTACGAGCACTACCGCCGCAGAAGGAATAGATTACACCTCGAAAGATACCGGTACGCTTACCATCACAGGTAGCGCACTGGGTGTGAGCTCCAATACCTTTACGGTCGTCACAATCGATGATTACTACAAAGATAATGGTGAAAAATACCAAGTCAGTATTAGTAACCCTACCTCGAGCACTAGCACCTTTGAAGCGTTGGCATTAGCCGATGCCGATAACGGTAAGGGTGTTGTTACGGTAGAGACCACGATCAATGATCAAACTGGTAGTGATCAGACAGCGGGCATTGCCGATACGGTTTATGTCAAGCTCACTGGCGCTGCTTTGGTAGTTGAAGGTGAAAGTGCGACCTATACAGTGACCTTAGTCGATGCTGCAGGTGCTGAGGTCAAGCTTTATGCAGGTCAATCAGTCACCGTGAGTTTAAATACCGCTGATGGTACGAGCACTACCGCCGCAGAAGGAATAGATTACACCTCGAAAGATACCGGTACGCTTACCATCACAGGTAGCGCACTGGGTGTGAGCTCCAATACCTTTACGGTCGTCACAATCGATGATTACTACAAAGATAATGGTAGAAAAATACCAAGTCAGTATTAGTAACCCTACCTCGAGCACTAGCACCTTTGAAGCGTTGGCATTAGCCGATGCCGATAACGGTAAGGGTGTTGTTACGGTAGAGACCACGATTACAGATGAAACCGCCAATGATGTTGTAGCAGATCTATCGTCTTACGATGACAATGATGCAATTACTATCAAAATAGTAAGTGTTGATAGCGCCGGCAATATTATCAATGGCGGCACAGATAATTCTGTTCTAGAAGGATCTGGTTTAGCGTATTACAAAGTGATAGCGGTTAATGACAGTGGAGTTGATGTCACCTTAAGTTTGAATACATCGACAGTAACCGTTCAATTTACCGGTGATGCAACTATTTGGGCTGCAGCGTTTAATACCACGGGTACCATTTCTGACTATAGTTGGTTTGCTCAAAACGGTACAACTGGACTAACAACATCTATTGCATCAGGCACTAACGGAAATGCTACTGCAGTGGGTCAATTCACTACCGCAAAAGTAGGAGATGTTCTCTCGGTAAGTGCAAGGTCTGATAGCTCTACTGAAGGTACTGAGCAGTTTAGTGTATCGGTAAGTGGCTTATCGAACGCTAGTAGCTTTGAAAAAATCAATTACGGCGGCGGAGTAATAACGTCTATTGGCGACTCTCTTGTAGTGTCAAGCGTCGAGGTGAGCGAAGATTCTGGTACCGCAGGAGTAGATACGGGCAGATATGCGACATTTAGCGTCACGTATGTAGCTTTGTCTGGCGCAGCTATTAACTTGTCCTTAACTGCAGGTACTGCTACTGCCGGTACTGATTATGTTAATTCAATCCAGTACTCATTAACTGGAGCAGATCCTTGGACTACGAGTAACAGTTTCACGCCAACAAACGCCAAGGGCACTTTACAGGTACGTGTTCAAATTACTGATGATGCTATCGCCGACTCTGGTGAGACATTTACGCTTACAGCGACTAGAGGTGCTGTTACCTCTACCGGTACAGCCACAATCATCGACTCCACAGCAAATGATGATGGTGGCGCTGGTAACTTGACTGATAACGACACCGCATTTACTTTCAAGCTGATTGCTGTTAATTTATCAGGCGTAGCCCTTAGTAATGTTTCACTCTCATCGATTGGTGAAGAGTCAAACTCAACTGCATACTACAAAGTGGTTGCTGTGGACAGTAATGGTGCTGCGGTATCAAATCAGCCCGCCGGCACAGTCATTGTGGCAGTGGGTGATATTAAAGATACGGCTTCACCAGGTTTTGACTACATCTCTGATCAGCGCATTGAAGCAACGATTGGAACAATGTTCCAAGTTGCTGCGTTTAATGACGCTCAAAACGATGGTGGCGAAACCTTTACCGTGAGCTTGGTGGGAGGTTCTTACACCCCACCAGCCCTATTAGCATATGAAAAAATTGCTTACGATGCCAATACTGTCGTAACAACCATTACTGATACCGACACCAATCCTGCTGTTCCTATTGCCAATCCTTTCACTCTTGATATTATCGAAGGTGCTACAGCGGGTAGCTCACAGTCTGCAAATATCAATACTAATTTGGTTCTTGTGATTGATAGGTCTGGCAGTATGGCTACCGTTGACTCAGGCGCAGCTCAAAGTCGCTTAGCTTATGCAAAATCAGCAGCACTTGCCTTAATCGACAAGTACGATAGTTTAGGTAATGTGAGTATCCAAGTAGTTTCGTTTGATTCAAACGCTAAAAATCTAAGTGGATCTGTTTGGACCGATGCGGCGACTGCTAAAGCTGCAATTACTGCGCTGTCTGCAGGATCTTATACCAACTACGACCGTGCGATTGATACGGTTATGAGCACGGTTAAGTTCACTGCGGCGGGTGTTCAGTCTGATGGTCAAAACGTGTCCTACTTCTTATCGGATGGTGTACCCACAGAAGATAGTGCTGGTGTGCGTAAAACATCTGGTCTGGCTGCGCTTGGCACAGCCACTTACGAAGCCCAAGATATTGGAATTCAGGCAGGCGAAGAATGGGCTTGGAAGAATTACCTCAATGCCAATGAGATTAACTCTAATGCTATAGCTATTGGCAAAGGCATGACTGCTGCTACTGCCACCTATCTCAACCCAATTGCCTGGAATGGTGAAACGGTTAGTAATGCCAATGCGATTTTGGTAGACAATATAACAACGTTATTAGATACTTTGGTGCCTCCAACCCCTGTTACACCACCAACCCCAGCTCCAACGTCTTACACCTATAACCTGATAGATCAAGCCAAAGATCAATCTGGTCCAGATGGTTGGATGGCAGGCAGTAAGAAAATGGTGAGTGTTGAATACAACCTGACCACCTATACGTTCACTGATGCAAACCCAACACAGACAGTAACTGTGAATGGCGGCACAGTTGTGTTCAGCCGTGATGGTTCCTATACATTCACTGCTAATGCAAATACTACGGATATCAAAGATAGTTTAAGTTCTGTCATTACTTACACAATTCAAGATAGCAAGTTAGATACTGAACCCGCATCACTGCTAGGCGATACGGCAACAAACACTTTCACAATCAACATTCTGGATAGAAGTGAAGTAGTTGCTTATGACAACTTCAATCAAGCTGTAGTAACAGAAACTATTACCAGTGGAACTACTACACCTACCACTCTCACTAATTTTTCATCACAAAATTCTGCGAGTGCGACCACGGATTACTGGACCTTTGATGCTACTACAGGTTCCGGAGATACTGTTACAACTGTTATTGATGGTGAAACAACCTTTACTGCAGCAGTTGCCGCAACCGAAACAAATAAATGGATTACATCGAGCAACAATGGTAGTAGTTTCGATACTAGTTATAGAAGTGGAAGTGCTGAAAAATGGTTAAGAATTGAAGATAGGGATAGCGATGCCGGTTTTGTAGCATCACTATTTACACCAGTCTTTACGGGTGCCACCTCAATATCATTTAATGCAGCACTAGCCTCAGATAGATTCGCAAGTGGGGATACTGCTTCTTATCAACTTTGGTTTAAAAAAGCTGATGGGACATGGGGTTCTAATAGCGCAGTCTCCTTTACAAATACTGCTGACAATACTACATTCGCAGTCCAAAGTAATAATCTGAAAACGATTAATAATTTAACAGCTAGCACAGAATATAGATTGCTACTTACTGTGGATGATGAAAGTGGCGGTCCCGGCTCCTCAAATTTACGCATGCTTCTTGACAATTTTGTTCAATCGAATACTGCACCCGCTACCACCACTTACTCTGCAGCGGCTATTACTGGTAATGTCATCCTCAATGAAAATATCGCTTTTTCTGGTACTGATCCTTTCGGTACTGTTGATAGCCTAGGCTCTGAAGGTGCTACTGTAATGTTCGCTTCAAATGGTGCCTCTATTGCAGGTGCAGGAACCAGTATTAGTTCAGGTGGTACGATTATTGCCGGTACCTACGGCAACTTAAGCCTGAGAAGCGATGGTTCATATACTTATACGATGACATCAGGCGCGACAGACAGGACCGGTCAGCAAGAAGTCTTTACTTATCGTTTGCAGCAGGCAGATGGAGACTTTAGTGATGCTAGCCTGACGATTAATTTGGGTGCGGGCACTTATGTGCAGACCGGAACTGATGCTGCTAACACTATAGCCGCACCTAATAACTCTGAAACCCATTTGATTTTAGGTTTGGGTGGAAACGATACCTTGACAGGGGGTTCAGGAGTTGACCGTATTGATGGTGGTGATGGCGATGATTCGATTACTGGTGGCGCTGGAGACGATATATTAATCGGCGGATTAGGCAACGATACCTTCGTTGGTTTTGTTGGAGCCGATACCCTTGATGGTGGTACTGGTACCGATACTCTGACTTTGTCAGAAACTTCTGCAGACCTGAATACTGCTGGTGCTACTGACGGTCGTTTATCTAGTATTGAAAACATCAATGCTTCTGGTGCTTCTGCAATCACCATTAACCTCAGTGGTCAGTCAGAAGGCTTCACGATTACTGGCAGTGCAAATGCTGACACCATCACTGGCGGCTCAGGTGCGGACTCCATTAATGGCGGAGCGGGTGCTGACTCAATTACTGGTGGCACTGGTTCAGATGCCTTTGTTTTCTCTTCAGGGGCCAGTGGTCAAACAGATGTTCTGGCGGACACAATTACTGACTATACCGTTGGTGCTCTTAACACTGGAGACGTAATTGATTTCAGCCAAACGTTGACCGTAGGGGGGAATGCAAATGCAGCCACCGCCACTCAGGCTTTAATAAATACAAGTACGGGCGTAGCAACTTTTGCATCTCTTTCGGGGGCTACTTTAGCAGATGCTCTCAGTGATATCACTACTCGATTTACTGCTGCTACTGATACTGCCGGTGAGTTTGCTTTCTTTAAAGTCAATAGTACTGGTAATTACTTCCTCTTTATTTCAGATGGTGTTGCAGGGGTAGGTGGAAATGACGTGTTAATTAAGTTGACTGGTGTTACAGCCATTACTACTATTGCTCTAAACTCAGGAAACCTAACAATAACAAGAGGTACATACAACACTATTACCGTAACACCCATTGCGATTGATTTGAACCAAGATGGTATTAACTACCTCAGTCAAAATGCGCAAGTTGTTTATGACTATAGTGGTCAAAACTTATTACAATCTACGGCTTGGGTCTCATCTGCTGACGGTTTACTCGCCCTGAAGTTACCTGACAATGAATTGCAAATTAGTTTTGCTACTCAGGATGGTGAGACCGACCTTCAAGGTTTGGCCAAAGTCTACGACACGAATAAAGATGGTGTCTTTGACAGCTCAGACGCTGACTTTACGAAGTTTGGTGTCTGGCAAGACGCTGACAGTGACGGTATTGTTGATAGTGGTGAGTACTTAAGCTTAGCTGATCGCGGTATTACTAGCCTGTCACTCACTTCAGATGGCCAAGTTCGTTTCGAAGCCAATGGTGATGTGATTGTGTATGGTCAAACTACTTACACTACTAGTGATGGTCAATTGCATATCGCAGAAGACGTTGGCTTTGCAGTGAGTGATGTCTATGAGCCATTGGATATCGCAGCCATCATTGCTAATGCAGATGCTATCGAGTCAATTACCCATATTGATCAATTAGCAGATACTGCTTCAAGCTCTACTCTCATGGTGGAGTTGGGTGGCCAGACATATGAGATTGCCACCTTGCCAGGTCAAGAAGTCGGTACAGAAGATATCCTATCTCAGTTCGTAGGTGGTGACACTAGTGAAAACTTACTGAGCAATAAGAGCTGGACTGACGTGATCGATATTGCGAGTGATCATGGTGGCCCTGGATCGATCATAGCTGCTGGTGGTACCTTGAATGATGGTAACTACGCCAATGGTGCGGGTGATTGGACAGTGATTATTAATTCTGGTGATGCTAAAGTTGATGCGACGAATAATCAAATTACCTTTGCTTCCGAGAGTGCCGATAACTCTGTCACCATTGTTACAGCTGATGGTGCTTCACACGACATTAACAACGTCGATAAGATTCAGTGGCATGGTTAAACAGTAGGAATTGATAGAGCAGTATTGTTACTGCATGATGTTAAAAAGACGGACAACTCTTTGGATAGTCCGTCTTTTTTATTCAATTATCTGAATAGATCATGATCAATAATCGCCAGTTTATTTTAGTTAAAACTGCAGTAATTGCTTATTCTGCAAGGTTTGAACCTTATCCCCTATGGGGTTTGAAGTGATTTCATCCATGATCTTGGAGGCTTCATCCGGCTTAAGATGGGCAATCCAAATCTGGCAAGAATGCGCAAACTTCGCTAAATCTTCACACAGTTTTTCAGGATGATAGTGGCCAGATAGTTTGGCTAATACCTTTCCAGTATTGGTAAAAGAAGTCTCAATAATCAGATGCTTGAGGTATTGATCTCTTCTATTCCCTATGTTTTCTCAGCCCCCTTTTTTCTTGTGACCAAAGCTCCTTCACCAGAATCAATCCAATAGCCATAAGCGGAAATGCTGTGATTGACGGGTAGGGCGGTAATCTGAATTTAATCTACAGCAATAGTTTGACCAATCTTTATGGTTTGGACTACGACGCTGGGATTTTCTGCGCCTGGAATCTTGGTAAAGTCAGGCCACATGACATTGTTAAAAATGTGCTTTTTCAGAGCTTCAATTGTTTGTTGGATACCAAAAACTACTAATGGCTTTGCACGATGAACTCCACTGCATCGAGAATAAAGGGCAGGTGACAGATATGGTCATTGAGCAAGAATGAAGTTGTTCTCAGATCTTGCCTAACGTTGCCACTGCAACCTAGAATACGCAAAATACAAGTCATCGTTTTACAATCATTTTTTTGCTATAGCCCATCTACTTTTTGCTAAAGGTAAAGGCAACATCCCACTGGTCAACAGGGGAATTACATAGTAGAGCAACACGCTGCTTTAGTGATATATTGAAATGGACGATATTACAAATACATTCAAAATGCATTCAAAATCATTACTCTTTCTACTTGCAATATAAGATCCAACTGGTGCGCTCAGATGAAAAAACCCACAAATAAGAAAGCTTCGGTAGCAAAGCCGACTGTCAAAAAAAATTCAGCAACAGCAGTAGCTAAAAAGGCGGAAATTAAAGATCGAGCAATCCCCAAAAAGACTAGCAAGAAAAGCAGTGGAAAACTCATAAAGAATAGCTCGGCGCTAGAGAAAGCAATTGAATATCATCATCAAGGTCAATTAAATGAAGCTTGGACTGCTTATCAAACAGTTCTAAAAAAAGAGCCTAAACATTTCTTGGCAGTACATAGTATGGGATTAATCGCTGTCCAAATGAAAAGCCATGACATGGCTAGCAACCTGTTTAAGATGGCTTGCGAAATCGAGCCCAAGAATGCAAAAGCCTTTAACAATCTGGCAAATGCCTATCTCCAGTTAAATAAAAATGATTTGGCGCTCAAAAATTACAATACTGCCATTGCACTCGAGGCAGACTATGTAGATGCGCTTCAAAATCGTGGGCTTTATTTTGTAGGAACCCATCAAACTCAAAAAGCCTCAGAAGACTTTTCTAAAGCCCTCAAAATAAGTCCTGACAACATTGAACTACTCTCAAATTTGGCTAAGGTGATGATTACTGAAGGTCGCTATCAGGATGCCCTCAAGGAGTATGAGCAGGCGCTAGGTATTGCACCCAAAAGTGCGGTTTTGCTCAACAATGTTGGGGTTCTTTTGTGTGTCTTAAAGCGATTTAATGAGGCGCTGGACTGCTTCAATAAAGCCATTACGCTCAATCATCAATATGCTGAGGCCTTTAATAATCGGGCGGCTGCTTGGATGAATCTCAAAGCATATGCAAAAGCCTGCGGAGATTACGAGAGGGCAGTAGCGCTCAATTCAAGTTATGGAGATGCTCTACAAGGACTTGCTAAGGCAAGGAGTTTCTTAAACTAGCTTTTTTGCTATCTATTACTCGCGGCTATTGTCCATCGTTTGAGCGACGCTTAGGGTGATGATTGGGGTCATCCGTTTTTTGATACTTTCCGCAAAACACATAAAGCTCAAGGCGGTTTCTGACACTTAATTTGTCATAAATAGAGGCCAGGTGATTACGCAAGGTATGTTCACTAATGTGCAGGGAACTGGCCACCTCTCGTAAGGTCTTTTTGGGATAGAGCTGAATTGCTTTAGTGATCAGAGTTTCTTTAGGGGTGAGTTCAGCCAGTTTTAGTTGTTCATCACTGAGATCTTTAGTGGCATGCGGCTCAGCCATTTTTTTCAAGATACGCGAAGTGGCATGGCGATTAAGCCAAAGCTCGCCTTCATGAATCTTTTCTAATGCCTTGAGTAGAGTTTCAGGGGGATCTGTTTTAAGAATGACTCCCTTGGCACCTTTGAGAATAGCGCGATCTTGTAATAATGGATCTCGGTTCGATGTTAGAAGGACTACTTTGGCAGCCGTTTTCTGAATCAATGCATCGATCAGAGCGATGGAGTCTTCTCCTTCAAGCTCCGGTTCAATCAAAATAATATGGGGTTGAATATTCTCTGCATCCTTCAACGCAGAAACACCATCCGTTGAACAGGCACAAACCTCAAATTGTTTATTGCTATTAACAAGCTCTTTAATTCCCCATAAAGAGATTGCTTGAGGCTCAATCACGTGAACACGGATGGATTTTTGGCTAGTTAAGCGGGCTGGAGTCATGCCCTCATTCTAGTACGGTGGTACTACTTCATTCAAGAGAATGAGCAAAATAACTGATTATTAATTAAATATAGTATTTTTGTACTAGCTATTGTGAGCTTAACTATCCAACAAACCTCAATAAAGTTTTTGTTAGCCAATTAAAATCAATAACTTTATTACAAATCAAAATAATTGAATGACCCACTTAGCCCACATCAAGCCTTATTAATGATTTCCCGAATGAGTGATTGTGTATTTTTTATCCCCTCAAAATAAACTTTCAAAATAGTATGGAACTGTTTAATCAATTCTTTTACTTGTCTTATGGATTGATTGTCCTGATGATCTTTTTGGGATCGTTAACGGGAAAAGCGCAGAGCTCCTCAGCTAAATCCCATCATTACTGGTCAACGGCGCTGATACTGATGGTGCTATCCAGTTTTAGTTTTTTCTTAGCCGGATTTAGTTCAACATATTTTTTATCTTTTGCCAATACTGCGCTGGTATTTTCTGGTTTGGCTACGCTGTTGTTCATCCGCTCCTGGCGCTATAAGCGGGAACTCATTTCATCCCGTGTATTTTGGATAGGAATGATGGTATTTTTAGTAGCTTTTGAGCTCTTAAGGCAGTATGGCTCTTTTAATGCGCGGGTATTTTTAATAAGTGGCGCTATCTTAGTGCTTAATATAGCGGCACTCATCGAAGTGCTCATTCAACTGCGAAAAGAGAAGTCCCGCCAGCTGTATGTTTTATGCCTAGCATTTGCTTTGCAAGCAGTAGTGATCGTTTTGCGAATGTATATTACGAATCATGTGAGCTCAAATGCCAACACGATCTATGAAGAGAATCAATTGCCAGCTATATTGCGTGGCGTGGGGCTTGCATCTAACTTGCTAATCTATGTTGCGATAGGCAATATTCTGCTTGAGCGTCTCTGGAAAAAAGAAGAACGAAAATCTTCTAATGCCGAATTAAAGATGCTGTCCAGCCTCAATGCCTTAGCTTTAGCGCGAGATAATGAAACAGGTAGTCATATTATTCGGACGCAACGATACGTCAAGCTTTTGGCCGAACGCCTCATCAAGAATGGGCACTATCTAGACCGCCTCAGTGCTAAGACAGTGGACTGCCTCTTTAAGGCTTCACCGCTCCATGATATTGGTAAGGTAGGCATCCCTGACAACATTCTCTATAAAGATGGTCCGCTCACAAAAGATGAGTGGGGCATTATGAAAACCCACACCACGATTGGCGGAGATGTGCTTTCCTCTGCTAAGGCTCAATTAGACGAAGAGCTTGAAGAAGATGACGTGATCGAAGCAGCGATTGAGATTGCTGGCGCGCACCATGAACGATGGGATGGCCAAGGGTATCCCAAAGGATTGGCAGGTCAGGATATTCCCCTGTCTGCACGCATCATGGCCTTGGCTGATATTTACGATGCTTTAGTGAGCGAGCGAGTCTATAAGTCAGAATGGCGACATGAGGATGCCGTTGAAGAAATTCTGAATAAAAAAGGGACGCACTTTGATCCCCATATTGTGGATGCCTTTATTGCTGAAAAAGAGGCTTTTCAGACGATTGCCCAGAAGTACAAAGACGATAAATCTGAATTTAAGGTATTTACGAATCAAGTCCAATCGAGTGACCACAAGCTGCGTCGATCTGAAGAAAAGTTTCAAGTGCTGTTTGAGCACTCACCCATTGGCATGGCTTTAATTACTCTTGCAACTGGGAAATTTATAGAGGTGAATACGGCATTATTGGAGTACACCGGCTACACCAAGGAAGAGTTTTTGAAGCTCTCCTTTTGGGATATCACGCCACCTGAGTATGTTGATTACGAACGCTCTCAACTCGAGCAGTTAAGCCAAACGGGATTTTTTGCTCCATACCAGAAGGAATACATTCGCAAAGATGGTTCCCGATTTCCGATTTCTATTAGCGGATTTACAGTAGTCGATGCCGATGGGCAAAAATTGGTTTGGGGCATTATTGAGGACATCACGATTAAACAAAAAGTTCTCAAGCAAGATACGACACGCAATACGGTCTTAGAATTAATGGCGAAAAATACGTCGGCTGAAGTCGTACTGCTGCAAATCATTTCCGACATAGAAAAAAATCGCCCTGGAACCTTTTGTAGTATTTTGCTGCTCAATCAGGAGGGGAATGGATTTAAAGTGGGTGCAGCTCCACGTATTCCTGCCTTTTTTAATGAGGCCATTGAGCAGCTAGTGCTTGCTCCAGGAGTAGCTTGTTGTGGTGATGCTATCGCAACAGGCCTCAATTCAATTGCAGAAAATCTAGACACACATCCAAACTGGAGTTTCGCAAAGCCTTGGGTAGAAAAGGCGGGATTTAAGTCTTGCTGGTCACACCCTGTGTATTCCTCTAAGGGTGAAATTTTAGCTACCTTTGCTACTTATCGCAAAGAAATCCATAGCCCAAGCGCTGAAGAGCTGGCAGAAATTGAGGTTGTCTCAAGTTTAGTCAGCATCGTTTTAGAGCGAAAAATTTTGGAAGAGCGAGTAGAAAAGCTAGCACTATATGACTACTTAACCGGCTTGCCCAATCGATACTTGTTAATGGATCGAATTAAATTAGCAATGTCTATCAGTAAGCGCAGTAAGCTTTATGGCGCCATTCTATTTATCGATCTTGATAAATTAAAAGTACTGAATGATCAATATGGCCACCACATGGGCGACCTTTTGTTGGCTGAAAGTGCCAAACGTATGCAGTCGTGTATTCGTGAAATCGATACCGTTGCCCGCTTTGGTGGGGATGAGTTCGTCATTATTTTGTCAGAAATCAGCCTAAGTGTTGATAAAACCCTCGAGCAAGTGAGCGTTATCTCCAGCAAGATATTGAGTGCCCTCATTGAGCCTTACTATCTCCAACATGATGGCAAGATGATTGAGCATCACTCCAGCGCTAGTATTGGGTGCAAAGTCTTCTTCGATGATTCTGATACGCCTGACCATGTCCTTAAATTAGCTGATGTGTCTATGTATCGTGCTAAAAAATTGGGTGGCAATAGAGTGGACTTGTTTAGCTAGTCTGAAGGCTGCAGAGCGCTTCTTGGAGCGCGCTTGATGGGCCCGGAGTATAGTTCTCCTTGCCTATGACTTCGAACACCGCCCCCCAAGCCCTAACTCCGTCTGAAATAGAAATTACCCCTGAATACCAGGCGGTGATTGATGCCATAGAGCGTCACGATCCTTACATTTTTGTGAGCGGTAAAGCCGGTACTGGTAAAACGACCTTAATTGGCTATCTGCGTGAGCATATCCCCGGTAATGTCGTGGTGGTTGCCCCGACGGGCGTTGCAGCGCTTCAAGTCAAAGGGGTGACAATTCACTCTTTCTTTCGGCTGCCACCACGCTTGATCTTTCCGGAAGAGGACATTAAGCCACTCAAAGATAAGCGACTCTATAAAGACATCCGCCTACTCATTATTGATGAGATCTCCATGGTGAGAACCGATGTGGTCGATGCTATGGATTTATTTCTACGTGCCAATGGCCCGAATAAAAATCAGCCTTTTGGCGGCATACAAGTGATGTTTGTCGGAGACTTATTTCAGCTGCCGCCTGTAGTGTCGAATGCCGATATGCAAGTCTTAGCAGAGCGGGGTTATGAGGGGCCGTATTTCTTCTGTGCGATGGCCTTACATCGCAAAGATGTGACGATGGTAGAGCTATCCAAAATCTTCCGTCAAAAGGATGCCCATTTTGCAGGACTCTTAAATCAAATTCGGATTAATGAAAATATTGATGAGGCACTAGACACCTTAAATCACCAATGTTTTACCCATGCGGCAGCAGTAGATGAGCAGACCATTACATTGACGACGACCAATGCGCGAGCAGATCAGATTAATGGCGCAGGATTGCGAGCCTTAACGACCGATGCCAAAATCTACACGGGTAATTCCACAGGGAAGTTCAACGTTGATGATCGTAATCTGCCATCCCCCAACCACCTGACTTTAAAGGTGGGCGCTAAGGTGATGTTTACCGCAACGGACAGCAACTTTCCTAAACGTTGGGTCAATGGCACGATCGGGGTTGTGCGTGAGCTACTGCCCAATTCCGTGAAGGTGATGGTGCAAAACGGCCCTTATGCCAATACGGTAGAAGTCAAAGGACATCAATGGGAATCTTATCGCTATGACCATGACATGATGTCAGGCAAGATTTCACCGAACATCATTGGCACCTTTGTGCAGATCCCATTAATGCTAGCTTGGGCAGTCACCATTCATAAGAGCCAAGGCAAAACCCTCGATAAGATCAAGGTCGATTTGTCTTCTGGGGCTTTTGCATCAGGTCAAGTCTACGTTGCCTTAAGCCGTTGTACCTCTATTGAGGGCATTACCCTGGAGCGGCCCATCCAAGCAAAGGACGTGAGCTGCGATCAAGAGGTAAAGCGGTTCTATATGAATTGCTTACCTAACTAAGTTACCTCAATAAGCTACCTCAATAAACTACCCCCATGCCGTTTCTCTTCTTTATAGGCCGAACAAAGCCCTAATGCAAAAGATGGAATGAGTTATGTCAAAACTTCTGACTGGGTACTTCAAATTTGTATATATGAGAACGCTGCTTATGCAGCAAGTATCATAGTTGCGGGAATCATCCCATGCGCCTTGGCTTCAAGAATGACTAATTCAACCGCTGTCCCATCTGCAGCATAGCTGATGTGAGTATTCCAATCTTGAGAGATTTCTTTTGTGATAGCTTTGTCAGATAAATGGATTACCAAAATATCGTCTTCTTCAAAGTAAGTGGTTTTCATATTTATTTAAATCAATACCCGTATAGATCAGGCTGACCAGATGGTCCGCCTGATCAGCTAAGATTAAAACCCAGCAGCCAACCCATCCCTTCGATGATCACTACCGGCAATATAAGCCGCATCTGTGTCTTCACCCAATACAGCAATCGCTTGCGCACTACCAAAGTCTAGGCTATTGGCAGGCATCACAGTCACTTCATGGCCAATTACTTTAAGGCCTTCGATAACGGATTCAGGCATATGCGCTTCGACAGTTAACTTACCGAGATCATCAATTCTCCAGCGTGGTGCATCCGAGCAGGCTTGTGGATTGAGATACTCATCAACAAAGCGCATGACAAACTGCAGATGGCCTTGCGGCTGCATATTGCCACCCATTACACCAAAGGCCATAGTGGGTTTCAGATCTTGACCCTTACCCTTAGTAAGGAAGGCGGGAATGATCGAATGAAAAGGGCGCTTGCCTGGGGCTACTTGATTGGGATGGCCATCGACCAAGCTAAAACCCATGCCACGATTCTGAAAAGCGATACCGCCTGGTGCCACAACCCCCGAACCAAAGCCTTTGAAGTTCGATTGAATATACGAAATCATCATGCCCGATGCATCGGCAGCACATAGATAAACCGTACCACCGGCATGGGGATCTCCCGCACCATATATACCCACCTTGTGATGATCGATTAGTGCAGCACGACTGGCCAAATAATCTCGATCTAATAAAGCGCTAGCAGGCACCTTCATTGTGCTGGCATCTGATACATGGGCATATGCATCGGCAAAAGCCATACGCATGGCCTCTACTTGTAAATGAATACGTTGTGCAGAATTAGCCGGGTATTGTTTAACGTTGGCAGCTTGCAAAATACCTAAGGCCATTTGGGCTGCAATCCCAGAACCATTGGGAGGGATTTCATGGAGGGTGAAGTCACCGTAATCAAACGCTAATGGGTCAACCCACTCTGGTTTGTTATCAGCAAAGTCAGCCATCGTAAAGCAGCCACCACTCTTATTGGAGAAGTCGACCATGCTTTGCGCAAGGGCGCCTGTGTAAAAAGATGCACCTTTCGTAGCGGCAATCTCTTTTAGGGTCTTCGCTTGAGCGGGGTAGCGCCAGATTTGTCCGGCAGCAGGGGATTTGCCATCGACTAAAAATGACTCAGTAAAGCCAGGCTGGTTTTTTAGAATAGGAATCGCTTCACGCCATTGCCTAGCAATCACAGGGGATACTGGAAAACCGTTTTCAGCATAATCGATGGCACGTTGAAAGAGTTGTGCAAAAGGAAGCTTGCCAAACTGACGAGATAATGCAACCCACCCTGACACCATGCCGGGTACCGTCACGGTATTCCACCCAATCAGATCCATCGCAGTTTTGCCAGCAAAGTATTGGGGTGTCCAGGCTGCTGGTGCACGTCCAGAAGCATTTAAGCCATGTAGCTTGTTGCCATCCCAAATCAGCGCAAACCCATCACCTCCAAGACCATTCATGGTGGGCTCCACCACGGTTAAGGTAATGGCTGTAGCCAGCGCAGCATCAACCGCATTACCGCCCTGCTGTAGTGCTTCGATACCGGCTTGAGTAGCTAGTGGTTGCGAGCTCGCGACGGTATTTTTAGCTAAGACAGGTGCACGACCGCCGCTATAGGGTGGAGAAATTAACATGAATGAAATCAGTCCTGTGAAAGATGTTTTGTCAGTTTGAGAGGGCTTAATCCACTTTAATGTTGGATTCTTTCACTACCTTTAGCCACTTAGCCTGTTCTTTCATGGTGACTTCGGCCAATTTTTCAGAGTTTGCAAACTGCAGTTGAATTCCCTGGCCAGCCAACTTCGTCTTGAAATCAGGATTGGTGAGAATCTTGCGAATCTCTCTCTCAAGGCGACTAATAATGGCTGGAGAGGTTCCTTTTGGAGCGTAGATGGCAAATAAATTTTCTACATCAAATTGCTTCATACCGTCTTGTTCAAATGTAGGCACATTAGGTAGTAAAGGAGAGCGCTCGGTAGCCGCAATTGCAATGGGTCTGAGTTTGCCGCTTTGAATATGCGGCAAAGATGCCGTTAAGCTATCAAACATCATCAAGGTATTGCCCGCAATCAGATCTGGTAAAGCAAAGCTACTGCCTTTGTAAGGAATATGCACCCCTGTTGCGCCAATGCGTGCCATAAATAACTGAGACTCTAGGTGAGAGAGGGAGCCATTTCCTTGGGAGGCGTAACTGAAATTTCCTTTTTTTGATTTAATAAATGCAATCAATTCAGTCATATTTTTTGCGGGGACGCTGGGGTTTACTTCAAGAATATGGGGTACAGAGCCCACTAGCGCAACGGGTAAAAAATCTTTCTCTAAATTAGCAGGAGGATTATTAAACAGGGCTTGCGAAATTGCTTGATTTGTTAGGGCGCTGAAATGCAATGTATATCCATCTGGACTTGCTTTGGCTCCAGCGGATAGACCAATCATTCCTCCAGCTCCAGGCTTATTCTCAATCACAATAGCCTGTCCTAAGGCTTCGCCAAGGGGCGCTGCAATACTCCGCGCAAACACATCGGTAGAGCCCCCAGCAGGGAAGGATAAGATCATTTGAATAGGCTTTTTTGGCCAATCGGTATTGGCGGCAGCATAGCCGCACAATTGGAATGACAGTAAAACACTCAAACTGATACGCAGAATCATATGCATGGGAAGCCTCCTTAAGGCAGTTATATTGACTAAATTATTTCTCATCTTGAAACCAGTACCACTTATAAAGAAAACTTTGCCCCATTCGTCTAAAAGGGGCAAGCATTTGGGACTCTACCTTACCAAACAGATTAGGAAATGGAAGTGCAGAGTTATAAATTGGGAGCTTAAATACCTCGCGATGCGTATTATCTCCTGCAATACGCTCCGCTAAACGTTTGCCCGCCCAAGTAGAAAAAGAAACGCCATTGCCGCCATAGCCTAGCGCACACCACACCATTTTCTTTGGATCTGGCTGGGTAATACGGGGCATCATATCGTGGCTGACATCTACCCAGCCCCACCATGAGTAATCAATCGGAATACCTGCCAAGGGGGGGAACTTTCTCGCAATCGCTTCGGTCAGCAATGCAAGGTGCTGAGGTGCCGTGGCATCCGCACCATTAACTGCGCTGCGACTACCGATTTGAAGTCGATTATCTTTTAATAGGCGGTAATAAAAGCGTAGCGTGCGGGTATCGGTAAGAAAAGTATGAGAGCGAAAATTGCAGGCTGTTAGCTCAGATTCAGTAAGAGGCCTTGTCACTACCGAGTTAGACAAGATAGGCAGAATACGATTTTTGATGGGCTTAATCTTTTGCATGCCATAGCCACCGGTACAGATGGCAATACGCTTGGCGCGAACGATGCCCCCAGGGGTTTGAATATGGTGAACACCATCAATCGTTTCCCAGCCCGATACCGGACTAGCAGTATGGATCTTTACCCCAAGACTTTGTGCTTTGCGGAGCAGTCCATAAGTAAATTTTAAGGGGTGAATACCAATACCTTCTCGCTCCCACAGTGCCCCAGCAGCATCCCGGTCATCGCAGTATTGCTCACGTAATTCTGGGGCAGTTAATATTTTGGGATCGTAAGCAAAAATTTCTTTCCGAACTTTAGCTTCCTGTTCAAGATAGGCCATTTTTTCAGGGCGATGCGCCACATACAGGTGGCCACCATCAAATGCATCACAGTTAATCTCTTGAGTTAATTCTTTGAAATTCTCAAAACCGGTATAAATTTCACGGTCTAATTTTTTAGCAACATCTAATCCGTAATGCTCAATCCATTGGGAGCGCGATAATCTACCGCTAGCATTTTGACCTTGTCCGCCACTGCGGCTTGAGCAGCCCCAGGCAGTTTGGTTGGCTTCCAAAATCGTTGCTTCAATACCATGCTCTTGCGCTAAATACAGTGCAGTAGAGACACCAGTTGAACCGGATCCAATAATAACGACATCGGTGTCGATATCTTGGGTAATGGGGCCATCAGTAAGTGGGGGAGTGCCTGCGCTTGCAGCCCAATAACTAGGAGCATATGCACGGCCACTGCCAATATCGGGAGAGCTCAGCGGATCATATAAGGGATCATATCCCTGCTGAGAATTTTCTAATATAGTCTTGCTCATTTTATAGATGGCAAGTTTGGGCAGTTTTTACGGAAGACATTTTTCAATAAAATCTTGCCATCTTTAAACGTAAAGATATCTACGCCATCGGATTCAATCCGACTACCATCTGCAGCTGTACCGGTAAAAGTCCATTCCGATATTCCTAAATTGCCATGCACAAAGTGCTTTCCATGAAGCCATTGCGCATCCGGAACAAGAAGCCAGGCGCTTTCAAAAGCGGTTCTTACTGCTGCAGTTCCCACATGGCGACTACCCCATGCGTGCGGCCCGGCAGCGGTCTGAAAAATACATTCCTCACTCATAAAACTCATGAGTGCATCGATGTCATGGCGATTCCATGCGGCACTGAATTCCTCGAGATTGCTAACGGTAATGGGTTTAATCGTGTTTTGCATACTTTTGTGAGGTAAACATTCATTTAAAATGAGACTTTACGTTTCATACTATAGTATCAAATATTCTCTCGACGATATGGGCTCAATATGACCAGTAATCCAAAACCAATTGATATGTCAGCGTATTGGTTGCCATACACGCCAAATCGTTATTTTCATCAACATCCTAAAGTCATGAAATCAGCAAAGGGAGCTTACTACTTTGATGACCATGGTCGAAAGTTGTTTGATGGACTTTCTGGATTATGGTGCTCTCCTTTAGGGCATGCAGATCCGCGTATTGGTGCAGCGATTGCGAAGCAATATGACACCATGGATTATTGCCCTGCGTTTCAGATGGCAAGTGAGGCTACATTTACTTTAGCCAGTCGCATTGTGAAGTTAGCACCCGCAGGTTTAGACAAAGTCTTTTTTACTAACTCGGGCTCCGAAGCAGTTGATACTGCGCTGAAAATCGCGATTGGTTATCACCGTGTTCAAGGTAATGCGTCACGTATTCGAATGATTGGCCGCGAGCGCGCCTATCATGGTGTTGGTATTGGAGGAATTTCTGTAGGGGGCATTGTTGCTAATCGCAAAATGTTTGCCAGCATGATGATGCCTGGCGTTGATCACCTCCCACATACCCTCAATTTATCGCAAATGGCTTTTTCAAAAGGGCAGCCCACTTGGGGTGCACACTTAGCTGATGAGCTAGAAAGAATCGTTGCACTGCATGATGCCAATACCATTGCTGCCGTTATCTTGGAGCCGGTCCAAGGTTCAACCGGTGTATTAGTGCCACCGCTAGGATATCTGCAAAAGATCCGCGAGATCTGTACGAAGCATGGCATTTTGCTCATTTTTGATGAGGTCATTACTGGCTTTGGGCGTTTGAGCGCGAATTTTGGTGCAGATCGATTTGGTGTGACCCCCGATATGATCGTCTTTGCTAAAGCAATCACGAATGGCGTCATTCCCATGGGCGGTGTCTTAGTGCGTGGCGATATTTATGACTCGATTATGGGTGGCGGCGGGCAAGAGCAATTGATCGAATTCTTTCATGGCTATACGTACTCAGGCCATCCGATTCCCGTTGCGGCGGCACATGCAGTATTGGATATCTTTGAGTCAGATGATTTAGTGAATCGCGCTAAAGCACTCGAGCCTATCTTAGAAAATGCCTTACATGCACTGAAAGGCAAATCAGGCCTATTAGATATTCGCAATATCGGTTTGTCTGGGGCGGTTGAGCTCGAACCTGTACCTGGAAAGCCTGGCTTACGTGCTATGAAAGTGCTAGAGGCCTGTATCGAGAGAGGTGTCTTAGTCAGAATTTCAAACGACACCATCGCAGTAGGCCCCCCATTTATTTCTACACCAGCAGAAGTAGAAAATCTCATTAGTGCCTTAGGGGATGCAGTGGATGATGCGATGAAGTCTAATTGAATAAGTGATAGATGATGGGTATGGCGACAGCGCTAATCACGCCGTTCATGCCCATCGCTAGACTGGCATAAGTGCCTGCCTCTGGATGAATACTAAAGGCACGCGAGGTACCAATGCCATGCGCTCCAATACCAATCGCAAAGCCGCGTTGCCACCATGCTTTCATACCCAAAGCATTCAGAATAAAGGGTGCCAAAATAGCCCCCAGAATGCCGGTAGTGACCGCAAAGATAGCGGTTAAGGTTGGCGAAACGGCAATGCGTTCTGCAATACCCATTGCAATGGGCGCGGTGACAGATTTGGGATACATCGCACCGGTAATACTCGCATCAGCACCAAATAATTTAGCAATATTGACTGCGCTAATAATCGATACCAAGCCGCCTGCAATTAAAGAGCCGATCAATGGGATAGATCGACCCTTGAGACTACTCAATCCTCTATAAATGGGGATTGCTAGTGACACCGTCGCAGAGCCTAATAGAAAGTGAATAAATTGAGCACCTTCAAAATAGGTGGTGTAAGGCATCTCCACAAACTGAATAATGCTAGCTACCAGAATGATGGCAATCGCAACGGGATTAGCTAAGGGATTTTGTTTAGCCTTTTTATAAATCCATAGGCCGATTTGATAGGCGGCCAAGGTAATAAAGAGCGCAAATAGGGGGCTGCCTGAGAGGTAGACCCAAATCTCCACAATGGAATGTTGCTCTCTCAAGAATCTAACTCTTTCGTCTTTGGGCTAAGAAAACGTACGACGAGGGCGCTCACTGTAATCGTCAGAATCACGCTACCCACTAAGGCACTCACGATAGCTAGCGCATTGGCCTTAAGCTCTGGAAGAAAGAGCACTACTCCAACGGCTGCTGGCACAAATAACAGCCCCAGGTATTGACTAAAACCATCTGCCACCATCGCTAGATCAGGGTGAATTCCTTTACGGAGAACCAGCCAAGCAATCAAGAGCACTAAACCAATGACAGGGCCTGGCAGTGTCGGGAGGGCAAATTGAGAGATTAACTCCCCAAGAGATTGAAAAAAGAGTATTTGGACTAGGCCGGAGATCATAGTGTCATCTTAGTGCCATGCAATCACATTTCAATCTGAGAATACTACGGAAGTAGCGCCATTGTTCAATACCCGATCATGCAGATAGTAGCGTAGGGCACGAGACAAGACAGTGCGCTCTAAATCCCGTCCCTTGCGGACTAAATCTTCAGGGGTATCGCCATGCGTGACACGTGTGACGTCTTGTTCAATGATCGGCCCTTCATCTAAATCACTCGTAACAAAGTGTGCGGTTGCGCCGATAAGCTTAATACCGCGTGCGTGGGCTTGATGATAGGGCTTAGCACCCTTAAAGCTCGGTAAGAAAGAATGGTGCACATTAATACAGCGCCCGGATAGCTGAGTAGATAAGTGATCTGACAGAATTTGCATGTAGCGAGCCAAGATCACCATATCCACTTTATCTTTAGCCACGATATCTAATAATGCGGCTTCTTGCGTCGCTTTAGTCTCTGGTGTAACGGGTAGATGATGAAACGGAATATCCGCAAAATCAATGCTGGCATATACCTCACGCGGGTGATTAGAAACAATCCCACAGATAATCATAGGAAGTTCGCCAATGCGCCAGCGATAGAGTAGATCGACTAAGCAATGGTCTAGTTTTGAAGCCATGATCAATACGCGCTTATATTCTTTTACAGCCCGTAAATCCCAGCTCAATTCAAATCGATTGGCAATTTCTATAAAACCTGTTTTAAGTACATGCGCATCCGCGGCACAGCTAAAACTCACGCGCATGAAAAAGCGCTTAGAGGCTTTGTCATCAAATTGTTGTGCCTCTTCAATATCGCCACCCTGTTCAAAAATGTAGGTGGAAACCGCAGCAACAATGCCCGGTCGATTTTTGCAAGTAAGGGTGAGGTAGTAGTTTTCTATAGTCATACTGTATTTTAGACTGCTGTGTATTCCTACTAATACATTACGACATGCGCGTACTTACGGATTCTTGGGAGGCGCTACGATATCGGCAGGCCCGAGGTAAGGCTCGCTCAGATCTTTCACAGGCGGAATCAGCACATCGGTACAAATGGGTTTCGGCCCTAAGGCATTTAGAAAATTACAGTCTTTTTTAGTGGCCGCTGAGGTAGCGTGCTCAAGAGGAGATTTACCCGTAGCCGCAGTAGAGGCCAAACTGGTCGCTGTCATAGGGTTGGCTACCGCTGCAGAGGCAGCAGCGGTACCTACTGTACTAGCAGTAGAGGTGGCGCCACCCATTGCAATCAGAGGTACTGCACAGCCCATGAGATTCAGAAGAAGGGCTATGCCCAGTAAGCTCAGGCGAAGATAAGCCAAAGCAGTCCTTTGCAATAGAAGATTTACTTACGCTGACAGACCACGTTGAAGACCCCGGCCGTCCAGGATTCATTGGGAACGGGCTCAAATTCACTATTGGGGGTTTGGTTGTCAGACACCACTTTGCCACTACCTTTGTTACCAGAAAATTCTTTATATTCAATTGGGCGATAGCTGATAGCCGGACAGTTGTATTCATTTAGTCCGATGATTGAACTGACTGGCTGCTTTGTTTTGGGATTAAGCCCTGGTTTTTTAAAATCCAGCATCGACAAAATTTGAGCCTTTTCACCAACATCACTTATCGTATCAAGATCAACGTAGACCACCATCAATTCATTAGAGCCTAACTCCTTCCAGGCAGCATGACTGTTAGCAATCGGCAGAAGGCAAAGAGCGCTTAAGAGGGCGAGAGAGTATATTTTTTTCATGATGTGACTTCTATGCTGAAGGTAGGTATTTAGGTATGTAGGGTAGAGATGCTAGTGTACTCAAATGCTCTATGACTATTCTAAACACCTTCAACTTATCTTTGTGGACTATTGAGCTCCAGCTTTCTGCTGATTCTATCGGGCCTCATTTGCAGAGCGAGGTATTCATTCTTAGCCCAGAGTGGGCTCATATTGCGATAAAGCTTGCTTTGAACCCAGCCGGACTGACCTGTTTGATAGATAAATAGAGATTGCTCTAAGTCCGCCAGATCATATAGGGCGCGTAAGCTAGGGGCTTGCTTGGTTTCGAAAGGGTTCTGAGATTTTAGGAGCTCTAGTCGTCCGACGTTGATAGTAAAGCTATCACCTGGAAATTGTTGGACGAGATTAAATACGCTATTTAGCATCGGTACTTTACTCAATGGCCTATGCTCTGAAATCGCAGTATGGGCTTGCCCCCAAGACCAATCTTGCGGGTTGTTGCCAAACTGCCTACTCAGTTGCTCCAAGGCCTGACCTAATGCAGCATTTGATGCATCCGCACACGTTTCGATAACTTCAGTAGCCAGATCATCACACCATAGGCTGTTAGGATTTTGCATTTGTATGGTCAGGGCATCTCTAAAACTACGCGAACCATAGTTCTCAGTAAAGAGATAACTTAAACGTGAAAAAAGATTGCGGGTTAACTGATCAACCCAGGCATTAAAAATCAATGCGCCGATACTATCCACTTTCATATCACCATCAAAGTGCTTACTTAAGCTGATTGCTTGTTGTGCTAAGGGATGTTTTGACTGCGCAGCTTTAAAGGCTTCCAATAATGGTGTAGCTCCTAAGGAGAGCGTATCTGCCTGCATGGATTTCATGGAGGCGAGATCATGGGTAGGTTTAGCTTTGATGAGATCCACAATGCGGTCATAGCGAGTGGGTAATTCCCAATCGCCAGTGAGTGGATTAGGATTATTGGCTGCCAAGATCTTCTGATTGGCTGTGGCAATCCAACCTGAGTCAGGATTGTGACTATTCGGTAACTGCTCAAATGGAATATAGCTTGACCAGTCGTATTGCTTTTCCCAGCCCAGTGCTGGCGCTACGCCGTATAAGCCTTGATGTAGGATACGCTTAGGCGCTACCCCAGCCGCTTGATAAGAAATATTGCCCTCTGTATCCGCCATCACCACGTTTTGCATAGGCGCATAATTTTTGCGTAAGGATTTTGTAAAAGTATCCAGGTCTTTTGCCTGATTCATTTCTAACAAACCCACAACGGATTGATTTTCAAGATCCAGCGCTGTCCAGCGTAAGGCTAAAACAAATCGGTCTGTATCAATCGCTCGTTTAGCCCGCGCATAAGATTCTGAGATCACAGGGCCATGCCGCGTCTCCTTTACCAAAAAGCGTAAGGGTGGCTGACCTTTGATGTCGATAATTTCTTGGCGTACAGTAAAGGTGAGTGGACCCTCTGGACCACGATAGGAGCCAGGATTCTTGGGGTCAAGTTGTTCAAGATAGAGGTCTTGTACATCTGGGCCAGTATTCGTAAAGCTCCAAGCAAATTTTTCTGCTCTACCCAGAACTACTGCTGGTATTCCAGGGAGGGTTGCGCCTATGACATTCAGGCCGGGGGCATCCAAATGGGCAAAATACCAAATTGCTGGTGCCGATAGGCCGAGATGCGGATCATTCGCTAGTAGAGGTTTGCCAGAACTCGTGAGCCTGCCATTGAGCGCCCAGTTGTTGGAGCCCAAGCCCTCTTTACCGCCTGGGATCTCAAACAGGGATAGCTCTGTGGAGGGAAGCTTTTTAGATTTCTGATCCCTAGTAAGTACTTCAGGATTAAAGACATTCAGATCGCGATACATCTTGGCAAAATCGATATTGCTGACTGGCTCACCCGGCGTATAGGCAGGCATGACTTCCCATACTTGTTTAGTAGTGAGGAATTGCGATAGTTCAAGACGTAGTAATTCTTTTTGCCAATTGCCACCAAGATCTAGTGCCATCATCAGCATCCATGCGACGCTATCTGTAGGAGACCAATGACCTGGTTTAGAGCCCGCTAAAAGGTATTCCAGTGGTAAAGCCCAGCCTAAATGGGCGTTCCCAGTATTCACCCCATCAGCATAGGCTTGCAATAATCGTTTGCTAGCAATAGGGTAGCGCTCAAATTGCTTTTCAGCAGCGCGCTTAATGCCCAATGTACGAATAAAGCGATCGATAGAAAGCGTATCTTTGCCGAGGATTTCAGAAAGACGACCACTGGCTAAACGACGATTAATTTCCATTTGCCAAGAGCGTTCGCTGGCATGTAAGTAACCCAAGGCAAATAAGGCATCAGCGGCAGTTTTCGCTTTAATGTGGGGAATATCACTCGCATCAAACGTGATCTCAACAGAGTCACCCAGATTTTTGATGGTGCGCTTACCTGAAATACTTGTTTGGGCTGATAAGAGGTATATGAGCCCAGCAATGATAGACAGCAAAACTAGGCTAGACAGCAGCCAGAGGGTTCCCTTGAGTAAGGTTTTAAGACCCGCTCTAGGGGGGAAGATTTTCATGGGAATAGTGTAGTGGGTTTGCCTATTCGGGAGGCAAAGCTTGGCTAAACAGGACTTGAAGCCCAGGGACACCTGTACATGCTAAAATCATTTGTCTTGATGTATTGAGTACGGCTTTATTGCTCGTGCGGGCCCGAGTGGTGAAATCGGTAGACACAACAGATTTAAAATCTGTCGCTTTCCGAAAGGGGCGTGCCGGTTCGATTCCGGCCTCGGGCACCAATCAGACTGTATCTTTTAATTCATTCCAAGATCGTGATAAAAACACTCTCTGTTATTTTCTTGCTTATGATCTCAGGCTTCAGTGTTGCAGCAATGCCCCTCACTTTTACTTGTGAGCGCTCGGAGCGCAATTACATTGAGACCTATGAGTTACAAGTTACACCTGCAAGCAAAGGGCAAAAAGCGAAAGTGTTTTTAGATGGACGTGACCTAGATCGTGCTGATGAAGTGGGGCAGCAATCGGTTCAAAATGTCCTCATTACAGAATCTACGGTGTTGATCTCAATCAAGGCAAGCTTTCTGCCTGAGGTGTTTGATGGCATGCAATATGGAGCTGGTTCCGTAGTGACCGCCATTCATCTGAATCGACAAACTGGTCAGCTTAGAAAAGTAGAAACGATCACTGGCGGGATACTCTCTGCCACACTAGGTGGTGGGACTAGGACCTATCAAGAGCAGTGTACGGTAATGAAGTAGTACATGGTGAACTAATCAGGTTCGGTAACAAAACCTAATTTAGTCAAGCCAGCACGGCGCGATGCAGCAAGTACTTGCGCAACATATTCATATTTCACTGACTTATCGGCACGTAAATTAATCTCTGGTTGCGGTTCTTTTTGAGCTGCTTTTTCTGCATAGCCACCAAAGGTATCAAGAGTAATAGGGGTGCTATTCCAAAATATCTGGCCTTTGGCATCAATCGTGAGTTGCACCGACTCAGGCTTGACCTCATTACGAACACTATTGGCTTTTGGTAACTCCACTTTGACCGCTTGCTGAATCACGGGCAAGGTAATCATAAAAATAATCAGTAGAACCAGCATGACATCCACCATCGGTGTCATATTGATTTCTGCCATGATGCCTTCTTCGTTTTGATCGTTTTGCAGATTAAAAGACATCGTTATTCTCCGGACTTGACGCGAGCACCAGTTACAAAATAAGCCAGTAGATCATTACCAAAGCGATTGAGGTCTGCAACCAGCAATCTATTGGCGCGATTGAGCGCATTAAAACCTAATACCGCGGGAATCGCTACTGCTAAGCCGATAGCCGTCATGATGAGTGCTTCTCCAATCGGGCCAGCCACTTGGTCGATTTGTGCACTTCCAGAGCTGCTAATGGCGATCAAGGCATGGTAGATGCCCCAGACCGTTCCAAATAATCCAACGAATGGCGCTGTAGCACCGGTCGAACCTAAAAAGGTCATACCCTTTTGCAGTCCTGCAGCTACTCCATCAATACTATTCTTGATGCTTCTGGCCATCCATTCTGAATAGTTTAGCGTTTGCAACAACTCACGATGGTTGCTAGATTGACTTTGATGATGGGTTGAGGCACCACTAGCTGCCTTAGCAATATGGAAATAAGGATTGTTGGCAGGGTTAGTAAACCCCTGGAGACCTTGCTCATAGGAAGTGGCGCGCCAAAATTGATCGAGCTCTGGTTTAAATTTTCGTAGATTACGCAGATCCCAAGAACGCGAAAGCAAGATGACCCAGGTCACAATCGAGGATACCAACATCACAATAGCTACAAAGCGAATAATGTTATCGCCTTCAAGCCATAAATTTAATAAGCCAAATGGTGTATTCATAATGATTAATTCTTTAAATTAAATTTAATTAACAGGTTAGTAGAAATTCTGGCAGGTGCACCATTTACTACAAATGGTTTGAAACGATAACGCCGACCTATGTCGGTTGCTGCTCGATCTAAGCGTGGAAAAGAGCTTGAGCGTAATAATGCAACATCCTCAACATTGCCATTTTCATCAATAATCAGCCTCACAACCACTTCACCTTGCTCTCCAGATCGCTTGGAGAAAGAGGGGTAGTAAGCATCTGCATCGGGCTGATACACCACAACCAGTTTACCAATATCAGTCTGAATAGGCGTGCCGCTTGATCCCGCGTTAGTGGAAGGGGCAACCGCTGCATTGGGCATCTGGTCACTTTTAGACTGCTGTGGTGTGGGTGGCGTACTGGTTTGCTGCTGAGCTTGTGGTGGAGTGGGTGCTTGCGTGGATTTTTCATCCACCGTTTTTTTCTGGGGCTCTGTTTTAGGTTTAGGTTGAGGTGGAGGCGGTGCCGGAGCAGCTTGCGGTTGTTTAGAAGCTTCTGGACTCACCAGATTCGCCATCACTCTAGCGTCATCTGCACTGGTGTCACTATCCGGTTTCATACCACTCTCAAAGCCTCTTAAAAAGAGTAGGTGCAAAATAATGACTATGCCGATGATGATGCGCTCTGCCGGATTGAAAGGCAGACGCGTACTCAGTTTGGATAGCAGCATCTTCAATGAAAGGTACTCACTGTGATGGATTTTGTGCGGTGCGTACTGAGATCTGACTGCATCAGTTCATGCGCCATTTTGAGCAATACTTCCGAGTCTTTGCTACTAATAAATTGCACTGATCCTGCCACATCGTCAGCAGCTATCGAAGTATCTTGCAGTAGCAAACTTCTTTTGAGCTGACGCACGACGGCTTCACTAGTATCAATCAGGTTAATGGCATCACCTAGTAATTTGCGGATGGCTTTTCTTAAGAAGGGATAGTGGGTGCATCCTAACACTAGGGTATCTGCACCTGCCTCTTGAATCGGTATGAGGTGCTCAGCGAGTAACTCTAAGGTAGCTTCGCTATTGGCTTGACCTGCTTCAATCAGGGGTACGAGACCAGCGCCCGCTTGTTTAATAAATTGGCAGTGATGGGGCAGGGTTGCCAGTAGGGCATTGAACTTATCACTCTTGAGCGTCGCTTCTGTTGCCAGTACACCAACCACACCATTGGCCGATTGCATTGCTGCTGGTTTTATTCCTGGTTCCACTCCCACAATTGGAATATGCGGAAGTGCAGAGCGGATCTGAGCAATTGCTTGTGCCGTGGCGGTATTGCAAGCAATCACAATGGCATCACAACCTTGAGCTACTAAATAGTGGCACAGCTCCAGGCTCCGAGCGGCAATCCACTCACTAGATTTCTCACCATAGGGGGCATGTAGAGAATCGGCGAGATAAATATAACGGTGCTCTGGAAGCTGACGTAGCGCCTCATCCAACACGGATAAGCCGCCTACCCCAGAATCAAATACGCCGATGAGTGCCAAAGAATAAGCCGCTCTAAAAAATGGTAATTGACTTAAGCAATCGTGACTGGAATATTGCCAATCTTCGCTTGCCATTCTTTGGGGCCTGTCTCATGCATGGAGATGCCTGCAGAGCTCACCGCTACAGTCACAGGCATATCTTTGACATCGAATTCATAAATAGCTTCCATGCCCAAGTCAGCAAAGCCAACGACCTTAGCAGTTTGAATAGCTTTGGAGACTAAATAAGCAGCGCCACCCACAGCCATCAGATAAGCAGATTTATGTTTCTTAATAGCTTCAATCGCTACTGGTCCACGCTCCGCTTTTCCAATCATGGAAATCAAACCCGTTTGTGAAAGCATCATCTCTGTGAACTTATCCATTCTGGTGGAGGTAGTCGGACCTGCTGGCCCCACCGCTTCATTGCCAACTGGATCGACTGGGCCTACATAATAGATCACCC
Source organism: Polynucleobacter antarcticus (assembly GCF_013307245.1). NCBI lineage: Bacteria > Pseudomonadati > Pseudomonadota > Betaproteobacteria > Burkholderiales > Burkholderiaceae > Polynucleobacter > Polynucleobacter antarcticus. The sequence goes on along the minus strand of NZ_CP028941.1, from coordinate 355,695 downwards.
GGTTTTTAAAGCTGACGGGGAGCGCTTCTCCTTTGGCCAACATGTCTTGGATACGTTTGTGCGCGGCATCACGGCCGGTCAAAATTTTGCCATTCAAGAGCAAGGTGTCGCCTTCCTTCCAAGCAGCTACTTCGGCAGGTGTCAGGGTGTCTAAGTTCACCCGTTTCGATTTTTTGGTATCTGGTGTCCACGTCACATCGGGCCAATCACTTAATGAAGGAATATCAAGCTTGGCAGGGCCATCACCATGCAAATGAAAGTGCACATGGCGCGTAGCGGCGCAGTTTGGAATCATGGCAACAGGTAAAGAAGCCGCATGGGTTGGGTAGTCCATGATCTTGATATCTAAGACGGTAGTCAGACCACCTAAACCTTGGGCGCCAATACCAAGCTTATTGACCTTATCAAAAATTTCTAAGCGCAATTCTTCCACGCGATTTTGTGGGCCACGGGCGATCAGCTCTTGAATGTCTACCGGACCCATTAACGACTCTTTGGCCATCAGCATGGCTTTTTCTGGAGTACCGCCAATACCAATTCCTAAAATACCTGGTGGGCACCAGCCTGCACCCATAGTTGGCACAGTCTTGACTACCCAGTCCACAATAGAATCCGAAGGGTTGAGCATCGCCATCTTGGCTTTGTTCTCAGAACCGCCGCCTTTGGCAGCACAAATGACCTCTACACCATCCCCTGGGACGATTTCATAATGAATTACCGCTGGAGTGTTATCACCCGTGTTCTTACGTTTGCCCGCGGGATCGAGGAGTACCGAGGCACGTAAGGGGTTGTCGGGGTTCATATAGGCGCGGCGAACACCCTCGTTAACCATGTCTGAAACACTCATCGTGGCATCACTCCATTGGACCTGCATACCAATTTTTAGGAAGACCACAGCAATGCCAGTGTCTTGACACATGGGGCGGTGGCCTTCGGCACACATCCGACTATTGGTCAAAATTTGGGCAATAGCATCCTTGGCGGCAACCCCTTGCTCTAGCTCATAGGCCTTACCCAAGGCGGAGATGAAGTCTTTGGGGTGGTAGTAGGAGATGAACTGGAAGGCATCGGCAACGCTTTGAATCAGGTCATTTTGTTTAATTTGGGTCATGGTGATAGGCTTAATAGAGTGAGGTGATTTTGATCTTGCGTTGATATTGAGTTGATGTTGCATTGATGTTTTTGCTATTTTAAGGGTTTGCCATAGAGCAAAACCACTGTGTTTTCGCTTATCTTATTAGCTGTTGGGGCAGATTCTCCTGATTCTGCTTGATTTTGGTAGAAAATAAGCACTAATTATTCAATAGAGGGCTACACAGTATGGAAGCATTAATGCAAGAAAATCGCGTATTTCACCCACCTGCTGACTTTGTAAAGGGTGCTGCTATTCCTAGTATGGAAGCCTATAACAAGTTATGTGCCGAGGCTGAAAAGGATTATGACGGTTTCTGGGCGCGTTTAGCCAATGAAAATATTTACTGGAAAAAGCCTTTTACAAAGGTTTTGGATGAATCTAAAGCGCCTTTCTATAAGTGGTTTGAAGATGGCACTACAAATGCCTCTTACAACTGTCTAGACATTAATGTTGAAAAAGGCCTGGGCAATAAAACCGCGATCATTTTTGAGGCGGATGACGGTACGGTCAGTAATGTGACTTATCAAGAGATGCTCGAGCGTGTTTGCAAAATGGCAAATGCGCTACGCAAGATGGGCATTAAGTCAGGCGATCGCGTCATTATTTATATGTCCATGTCGATCGAAGGCATTGTGGCTATGCAAGCGTGCGCACGCATTGGGGCGATTCACTCGGTTGTCTTTGGAGGTTTCTCTGCTAAGTCATTGCAAGAGCGCATTGTGGACGTGGGTGCGTGTGCGGTCATTACGGGTGATGAGCAATTACGTGGTGGCAAGCCATTGCCACTGAAGGTGATTGTGGATGAAGCACTGACGCTAGGTGGCTGTGAAAAAATTAAGAATGTCATTGTCTACAAACGTACAGGCGGTAATGTAGCAATGACGGCAGGTCGTGACAGTTGGATGCACGATGTAGTTGCTAATGAGTCAACGACGTGTGAGCCAGAGTGGGTAAGTGCTGAGCATCCATTATTTATTCTGTATACCTCTGGATCAACCGGTAAGCCAAAAGGTGTGCAGCACTCCACGGGTGGTTATCTGCTATGGGCTATTCTCACTATGAAGTGGACCTTTGACATTAAGCCCGAGGATATTTTCTGGTGTACGGCTGATATTGGTTGGGTAACGGGTCACTCCTACATTACTTACGGTCCGCTCGCCGTAGGGGCAACAGAAATTGTGTTTGAAGGCGTACCTACATTCCCGAATGCAGGTCGTTTCTGGCACATGATTCAAAAACACAAAGCGACGATTTTTTACACAGCACCAACCGCTATTCGCTCTTTGATCAAAGCCTCCAGTAATGATGAGGCAGTACATCCTAAGAGTTACGACTTATCCTCATTGCGCCTCTTGGGTTCAGTGGGCGAACCAATTAATCCTGAAGCCTGGATGTGGTATTACGAGAATGTTGGTGGTTCACGTTGCCCGATTGCAGATACTTTCTGGCAAACCGAAACCGGTGGCCATATGATTTCTCCATTGCCGGGCGCGACGCCGATGATTCCTGGATCTTGCACATTGCCATTGCCAGGTATTATGGCGGCGATTGTGGATGAGGCAGGAGCCGATGTGCCTAATGGCCAGGGCGGCATTTTGGTAGTCAAGCGTCCATGGCCTTCCATGATTCGCAATATTTGGAATGACCCCGATCGTTTTGTGAAGTCTTACTTCCCAGAAGAGTTAGGCGGCACATTGTATTTAGCGGGCGATGGCGCAATTCGCAATAAGGACACTGCCTATTTCACGATTACTGGCCGAATTGATGATGTCTTGAACGTCTCTGGTCACCGTATGGGCACGATGGAAATTGAATCTTGCTTAGTGGCTAATCCGCTAGTTGCAGAAGCAGCCGTAGTAGGGCGCCCCGATGAATTAACGGGTGAGGCCATCTGTGTGTTTGTGGTGCTTAAGGGTGGACGCCCAACAGGTGATGATGCTAAGAAAATAGCAACAGAGTTACGTAATTGGGTAGGCAAGCAGATTGGCCCAATTGCTAAACCAAAGGATGTGCGCTTTGGCGATAACTTGCCTAAAACTCGCTCTGGCAAGATCATGCGCCGCTTATTGCGGGTGATTGCTAAAGGTGAAGAAATTACGCAAGACACCTCTACTCTAGAGAACCCAGCGATCCTGGAGCAGCTCAAAGAGGCGCTATAAGCAAATAGACGCACACCCTTTTGTTAATCGTATAATCAATGGTTACCGGAAGGGTGGATGAGCGGTTTAAGTCACACGCCTGGAAAGCGTGCGTAGGTTTATAGCCTACCGCGGGTTCGAATCCCGCCTCTTCCGCCAGGTATTATTCAAAAAACCCAGTTAATTCAACGAGTTACTGGGTATTTTGTTGCCTATATTTTCCCTAGTACCCGCATTGGTACCCATTTGTAATCCAATATAAACAAACTGTATTTACATATTTTTTTTGTACCTTAGTTTTATGTTTGGCATATCGAAAGTGTTGAACATTAATCGTTAAAGTAATGGAATCATGGAAATTTTGATCAGACCTACTGGACTTCGCATGGTCGAAGGTCGGCCGAGATTCTTGAATCTTGAGGAGTTAACAGATGTTGATGCCATCTCAGTAACCGCTAATTGGAATGGCTTCACGATTCTTAGAGGCTATGCCTCTAGCCCCGAGTGGAGGGATGTGTTGACTGAGGAATTGGTGCAGAGCTGCAATTTAAGTAATAAGGTCGTAGCCTTAGATGGCCCTGAGATGATGCTCTTCCTTGTTCCGAGGACCAAGGGCCACGGAACAACCCTTAAGCTTATTACTGATTTGTTTGTGGCGATTGAGCGCCATAAAATCAAAACCCTTGATTTCACACACTATGCTTGCTTACGAGGAAACCTTCCTGAAGGGGAGATTCTTGAAATACTGAATTTCCTCTTTAATCCTAAGCTAACAACTTGCCTAGAAACCTTGATCTGGAAGGTGGACGCTAGGATGGAAGACGAAATGAGAGACCTTTTTTTCAGGTCCAGCCGAGTTTGACTGGAATTTCTTAAATAGCATCCCTAAAAGAGGCCCCCTTATTTATACAAGGGCTTTACTGGCAAACTGCACTCAACCATAACCACCTATTTAAGGTGCGTTTTCTCTACTTCAGCAAGAAATTTAGATATGGACAAGTTAAAAACCACTGCCAGCTTTTGAATAGTTACCAGGGAAGGTTGTTTGTCGCCTAGTTCAAGGGAGCTTATAAAAGTTCTCCTTAATCCAGCTTCAAAGCCTAGCTGCTCTTGTGTGAAGCCATGCTTAAGCATCAGTTTTCTGAGTGTTTCCCCAAAAGCGCCAATGACATCCATTTTTTCCTCGTGCATTACCGAGGATTGTTAAGTTTTGACTATCCAATGTCTTCCCACTATAGTAGGAGTTACTTATAAAAAATAACAGGAATAAGCCTGACCGCACTGATTTAATTTTTTAAACTTCAAATTTAATCTCTGGGATTTATGATTAATCGTCTTTTCTTCGCATTATTAGTGCTGTTAGGCTTGGCTATTAGCAACATCTCACACTCGCAATCTTTTGAGGGAGTTTATGGTCAATTAGGTATCGGCTACGCAAGTAGTGCGCCCGCATTTACCAATAATAATATAAATACAACATTCGGCCGAATACCAGATTCTGGGTTTGGTTCTACAACTAGTAACTTTACTGGAACTGCAGCTGCTGGTTTTAACCACAGCATAAGTAGTAATTTTTTACTTGGCTTGGGAGTTGAGTATTCAGTCCTATCGGGACAAGGATCTTCCTATCAATTTACCAATAGTTATTACGATACCTATGCAGGAAATTTTAAAAAGATTTCTGGCACTTATAAATTGCTAAATTCTTACAATATATTTCTTTCGCCAACTGTGCTTTTATCTGAAGAGTCTGCCCTATATGGAAAAATTGGATTTACAGGCGCTGATTTTCAGCTAGATTCATCGACAAAAAGTATGACTGGCTATTCCTTGGGGCTAGGATATAAAAGACAGATTTTCAATGGATGGTATGCATTTGGAGAGGCAAACTATTTTAATTATGGAAGTCAAAGTAGGGTAGTTAACGGTACGCTTAGCGCAATGCCGTATACATTCTCTGGAAACTATTCGGTTACCTCATATAATATTTTGGCAGGAGTGGGATATCAGTTCGGCGGGCAAGAAAATGTAAATAAAAGTCCTTTAAGCCTGTTTCGTTCTGAGTACGATAATTCCTCTTTAAGCACTCAAACTAGTAACGAGCTTGGTTTTACGCTTTCAACATACAGATATACAGAGCCATCCCTTTCTGTTGCCATTCAATCGACAATGGTCGGTATTGATTATTCCGGGATATATGCATTTGGAGGCGATGTTTTTTTTAAGGCCGATTTAAGATATGCAAACGGCCCTGCAAATTATTTTGGTAGCGGGATAAGTGCGGGCGATCCTAATTGGTACTATGACGCCAGAGCATTAGCGGGTATTGATTTGAAGTTTGATAATTTTGTAATAGCGCCATACACAGGCCTGGGTTATAGACATTTAGTAAATGGCACCTCTGGCTCCTCAACATCTACTGGTGCAATTGCTTATCAGAGAGAGAGTACCTATCAATATATCCCAATTGGTGCTATTCATCGTATGCCAATTGGATCGAGTGGAAAGCTGGAGACTACCGCTGAGTTTGATTATTTAATTAAAGGTACTCAGGTATCGGACCTTTCAGTTATCAATGGGTACTACGGGGGAAATGTCTCCTATCCCAATCAAACAAATAATCAAAATACAGGGTATGGATTGAGATTATCAGTTATGTATAGTGAGAAAAACTGGTCAATAGGACCATATATGAACTATTGGAATATCGCCCAATCAACTACGAATTATTACAATGTCATGGTTGGAGGGGTTGCCTACCCTGCATATGCGTACGAGCCTTCGAATGTGACCACAGAGATAGGATTAAAGGTATCTCTCAGATTCTAGTGAGAGCATACCTGCGCACCTCAACAAATGATAAGTGATCTTCTGAAACGTAATTACAGCTTCTTTTTATTTTTTGTTATTTGGATTCTTTATGGTTGCGCAACTCCTCAGTCTATGCAAAGAGCCACGGACTTTAATGTCTGTAGGGCGGTTTTACTAAAGCCTCCTCTGATGAACTCCAACACTCTAAATGAGGCCTTTAGACAGGCGCAGGCCAGGGGGCTAAATTGCCAGGTATATGCCGCTGAGATTTATAGACAGCAAGGCGAGGGGATTTCGCAGTTACAAGGCGTATCACAAGGCTTAATGAATAATCCAAATTACGGCAGAAATTACACCCAACCAAGTAACGTAAGGCCCTTTGACAATGGTCAAGTTTGCTTCAATAAGGGAAATTCTGTTTCTGGGGCATACAGAAATTGCTTCTATCAATGCGTGGGTGGAAATGTTGTTCAGAGTGTTGGCGCTGCGGAAGTGTGCCCATCTTCAATCATTCGTTAGCTAATCGTAGGATTATGTGAGATTTGAATGGTTAAGTATTGAATTAACCAAAAAAATACACCAAGGTCTAAGGGCCCAGGATTGAACTGCTGTCAATTTAGGTCCACTACTTGAGAGAGTTTTTCTATAGTAAATCATTGCAATAAACTCGGTTGGTTTTGGATGATTCTAGGTACTTGGGTTTCGGGTGCTGGCGGTCTATAACCTAAAGCACTATGAGGCCTTACTTGGTTGTAGTGCTTGACCCACTCACCCACGACTACTTTGGCTTCTTTTAAGCTATAAAAGATCTCTCCATCCAATAGGTTATCTCTAAAGGTCCCGTTAAAGCTCTCACAAAAGCCATTCTCCCAAGGACTGCCTGGGATGGTAATCCTCCCCTTTTTAACCTAAGCTAAAAGTAGAGGCTGGTACTGCAAGTGCTAGTTTTTGTTTAGGAGTAATTCCTCCTAAACCCATATTGGGTCTTTCGTGATTGTAGGTCCACATCCATTTGGTTGCAAAGTCTTGTACTTCATCAATCGATTCAAAGAGGTATTGATTAAGCCAGTCATATCTCACGGTGCGGTTATAGCGTTCAATATAAGCATTTTGCTGTGGCTTACCTGGTTGGATATAACTCATCTCAATTTGGTGTTTAGCAGCCCATGCAGTCAGGATGTTTCCTACGAGTTCGGGGCCATTATCACAGCGTATTTTTAAGGGCTTGCCACGCCATTCAATGATCTGATCGAGTGACCGGATCACTCGTACTGCGGGCATAGAAAAATCAATATCAATGGCTAAGGCCTCTCGATTAAAGTCATCGATCACATTAAAAAGGCGGATGGTTCTGCCATCATGAAGTTGGTCATGCATAAAATCAATCGACCAAGTGTCATTAATGCCTTGAGGTACAGCTAAGGGTAAAGGCTTTTCCCGAACTAAGCGTTTATGGGGTTTAATCCGTAGATTAAGCTCTAGTTCCTTATCCCTAAAGGGACTTCCCTTGGTCGTAATCCGGTAAACCCGCTTGTGGTTCCAGGTAAATCCCTTCACGTTACGCAAAAATAAGAAGCAAAGACCAAAGCCCCAGTTGCGTTGATTGTGAGTAAGACGGATCAGCCAATCGGCAATAAGGGCATTGTCAGAAGACAGCTTAGGGCTATAGCGATAGCAGGTCTGGCTAATGACAAAGGTATCGCACGCTAAGCGGATGCTCATACGACCCCTTTTTACTTCTTGGCTGGCCATCTCACGGCGGCGAGATGGCCGAGTTACTTTTTTTGCAAAACTTCCTTTAAGATATCTGCCTGGAGTTGGACTTCGGCGTACATCTTCTTTAGGCGGGCATTTTCAAGCTCTAACTCCTTTACGCGGGACATCATAGAAGCATCCATGCCGCCGTATTTAGAGCGCCATTTATAGAAGCTAGCAACGCTAATATTGTGCTCACGGCACAGTTCTGGGGCTGGCACGCCAGATTCGGCTTGCTTGAGAATGGCCATGATTTGGCTATCGGTAAATCGGGAGGTCTTCATAGAATTTCCTTTAAATCAAACTACATAGAAATTCTACTTTTAAATCAAGTTAACCTAGGGGACGATTACCGATGACCATGGCGTTTGCGAGTTGCTCAATCACTTGAACCGATCCAATCCGTCTAGCGCAGTGGATGGTGAGGCACTTTCTGCTGTACTCATCGATCATGGTGAGCATGCGGATCTTGCCACCATAAGCATCTCTGATAAACACAAAATCGTAGCTCCACACATGATTGGGATGGGTGGCCGATAAGCGCATGCAGCTTCCGTCGTTTAGCCAGAGTCTACCCCTAGGGGGTTGCTTTTGTGGGATCTTGAGCTCTTCCTCACGCCAGATGCGAGCTACTTTACTAGTAGTCGCTTGGCTCCAACCAGCATTGCGCATCATGCTGGCAATAAACCGATAACCGTATCTACCGTAGGTGCTTGCCATACGGACCACCTCTGCTCGTAGCGGCGTCTCATCATCTCTTGGTAAGGGCATGTAGCGATAAGCTGCTCTGGAGAGCCCTACTAATTCACAAGCTAAGCGCTCTGATGTTGAGTATTTCTGCATCAACACCTGAGCAGCTGTCTTACGCTTAGTAGGGCTTAGAAGTTTCCCTTAATGACTTCCTTGAGCATCACTTCTCGTAGCGATAAGTCCGCTACTAGCTTCTTGAGCCGGGTGTTCTCTAGCTCCAAATCTTTGTACTTGCGAGCTTGATCGACCTGCATACCGCCGTACATTTTTCTCCAGCGATAGTAGCTTTGCTCAACCGTTCCCACTTCTTTACAGGCCTGGGCAAGGGTTTTGCCATTCGTTGTCAAAACATCAATTTGGCGTAACAGGGTGACGATTTGCTCGGGTTTGAGACGTTGACCTTTGGCCATGTTTAGTACTCCTTTAGGGTGAAGATTATCAAAAATCCTCTCTTTAGGAGTGGTACTAAAAATCAGGTCAGTTCACCTCTGGTGTCAATAAATCTGCACATTATCAGTAAACCTGGATGGTGGGGTCAGAGTAAGCTGGAAGTTGTAGGGAGCAATAATATTTCCCGATCAGGAAATATTAATGAGTACACAAATACATAACTCTCTAGATTTAGGTCTCTTAGTGCGTGAGACTCGCAAGCGCTTGAAATTTACTCATCCACAGTTGGCTCTAGCTTGCAGATGAGAACTTAAAAACATTGGCCAATCAACGGGCAAAGATAGCGCTTGATCTGATGGTCAAAATGGACCAGGCCTTGGAGATCGCATGACTTTGAAGGAGGTTAAGTCAGTCAGCGCCGCAAAAGAGGACGCCCCTCTCGAACTTGAGGTCAGAATCAAGTAGACTTGTGTTATGAAATCATTTAAATCACTAGTTCTTTTTGTACTCACTATCTGTGCAGCCATAACGCTATCTGGCTGTGGCTCCATTGAGTCAGCCGCTTCGGATGACTGCACATCGATAGGCTGGCAGATCGGTAGTAAAGGCTATCAGGATTGCTTCAAATCACGTGTTTATGAGCGCAAACTCGATTACTCCTTGCCGCCTGGCGATAAACCTTCTCCCTCTGTGATCTAATATAAGGGTAAACCCTAGTTTTAATCCCTTGAGCGCCGTCAAGGACTTGCTGAGAGAAATAACTCAAAATCACAGGATGATTTTGCTTGCTCCTCTATATAGTCAAAAGGTGCCCCTACCTTTATTGGGGTTGCAAGCATTGTTTTCTATTACTTGTATTAGTGCGACCAGAAACTAGAGACTAGACACCATGAATCACCCCAAGCCCTCGAACGAAGTCAAGGCTATTGCCCTAGCCACGGCAGATGACTTAAGGGAAACCATTCGTCGCAAGAGTAAGTTAAAGGGCCGCCAAGCCGATGATGTCTCTGTAGCTGAAGTGCGCCAGCTTATTGGTTTGGCGCCACACCGTCGCGACTTGTTAATTGAGCATTTACATAAACTCAATGATGCGTATCTCGCTTTACATGATCGCCATTTAGTGGCTTTGGCAAAAGAAATGAATGTGCCCATGGCTGAAGTCTATGAAGTGGCCACTTTTTATCACCACTTTGAAGTCGTGCGTGGTAACGATCCTGTAGCCGATATTACTGTTCGTGTCTGCGATGGCATCGCCTGCGAATTAGCTGGCGCCCAAAATCTACTGGCTAAGCTGCCCGGCATCTTAGGTAATCCAAAAGTGAAAGTGATTGCTGCGCCGTGTATTGGTCGCTGTGAACAAGCGCCAGCAGTAGTAGTTCATCAATACCCTGTGCTATTTGCGACTACCGATAAAGTGGCTGCTGCAGTCAACAATCAGATGACTACGCATCCTCTAGCGAAAGACGATGGCAGTTTTGATCCTGCGACCTTTACTGAACAAGGCGTCTCTCAACAAGGCGATAACCAAGCAATTTCTCCAAGCTATGTAGGTTATGAAGCCTACAAAGCCAATGGGGGTTATGCTTTAGCAAAACAGATTCTTGAATCCAAAGTAGGTAATGCGCTGGATAGTGAAAGCATTATCAAGATTATGGAGAGCTCAGGCCTGCGTGGTTTAGGCGGTGCAGGATTTCCGGCGGGGCGCAAGTGGCGCATCGTGAGAGACCAAGTCGCGCCAAAGCTCATGGCAGTCAATATTGATGAAGGTGAGCCAGGCACATTTAAAGACCGCACTTATTTGGAGCGCGATCCCCATCGCTTCTTAGAAGGTTTGCTGATCGCCGCTAGCGTAGTAGGCATTGATGCTTGCTACATTTATTTACGTGATGAATACCATGGCTGCCGCGAATTGCTTGAGCTAGAACTCAAAAAATTACAGGCTAATCCACCATTTAAATTACCCTTAATAGAATTGCGTCGTGGCGCAGGTGCCTATATCTGCGGGGAAGAATCCGCCATGATCGAAAGTATTGAAGGTAAGCGCGGTGAGCCCCGCATGCGCCCCCCTTATATTGCGCAAGTTGGCCTATTTGGTCGCCCTACCCTTGAGCACAACTTTGAGACCCTGTACTGGGTCCGCGATATTGTGCAGCGCGGTCCAGAGTGGTTTAGTTCTTTTGGTCGCCATGATCGAAAAGGTTTGCGCAGCTTTAGTGTCAGTGGGCGCGTGAAGAACCCTGGTGTGAAGTTAGCGCCAGCAGGTATCACGATCCAAGAGCTGATTGATGAGTACTGTGGTGGTATGCAAGAGGGTCATGCGTTTTACGGTTACTTACCGGGCGGTGCATCCGGCGGTATTTTGCCTGCCACGATGAATGCTATTCCGCTTGACTTTGATACCTTGCAACCCTATGGTTGCTTTATTGGATCGGCAGCCGTGATGGTCTTTGGCGACAAAGATAAAGCGCGTGATATGGCCTTAAACGTGATGCACTTTTTTGAACATGAGAGTTGTGGCCAATGTACCCCGTGCCGCGTTGGTACCGGTAAAGCCGCCACACTAATGCAAGCTCCATCATGGGATCAAGACACCTTAGATGATTTAGCGATTGTGATGGTCGATGCATCGATCTGTGGGCTGGGTCAAGCCGCACCAAACCCCATTCGCTGTATTGCAAAATATTTCCCGCAAGAAGTTGCGTAACTGAGTCAATAAAAAATATGAACGCACCAGTAAATGCTAAAGAATTGCAACTGCAAATAGTTGAATTCAAGTTAGATGGACAAACCATCATTTCTTATGAAGGGGAGACTATTCTCAAGGCAGCTAAACGTCATGGGATTGATATTCCGCATCTGTGCTTTAAAGACGGTTATCGCGCTGATGGTAATTGCCGTGCTTGCGTTGTAGAGATTAATGGTGAGCGCACCTTAGCGCCAAGTTGCTGCAGAAGCGCTACGCCGGGTATGGAAGTCAAAGCCCAAAGTGAGCGTGCTGTGAAGAGTCAAAAGTTGATCCTTGAGATGTTGTTATCCGATATGCCAGATGAAGGCTTTAAGTGGGTTGGGGATAGCGAAGCCGAAGAGCAAAAAAACCAACATGGTGAGCTGAGTACTTGGGCAACACGGATGGATGTCACTGTACGACCAGAACTGAAAGCGTTGCGCCGTGAGAAGGTGGCGAGTGATGTATCCCATCCAGCGATGGCTGTCAATTTAGATGCTTGTATTCAATGCAATCGTTGCGTACGCGCTTGTCGTGAAGAGCAGGTCAATGATGTGATTGGCTACGCCATGCGGGGTAGTCATAGTGAAATTGTTTTTGATCTGAATGACCCTATGGGTGACAGTACTTGCGTAGCTTGTGGGGAATGTGTACAGGCATGCCCTACAGGTGCGCTCATGCCTAAGGGTCTGATTGGTTCACAAATAGTGGATCGCAAGGTAGATTCTGTATGCCCATTTTGTGGCGTAGGTTGCCAAATTACCTATAACGTTAAAGATGAAAAAATTGTGAGTGTAGAAGGGCGTGATGGCCCTGCTAACCATAATCGCTTGTGCGTTAAAGGGCGCTTTGGAATGGACTACATCCATAACCCCCAACGCCTTACTAAGCCCCTCATTCGTAAGACAGGCGTTCCTAAAGATGAGAATGCGACTCAGAACCCGCAAGACTGGTCTAGCATTTTCCGTGAAGCTACTTGGGAAGAGGCACTAGAAGCTGCTGGCGGCGGCTTTAAGAAACTCAAAAACCAATATGGCAATAAGGTATTGGCGGGCTTTGGCTCAGCTAAAGGTAGTAACGAAGAGGCTTACCTCTTTCAAAAATTAGTGCGTACGGGCTTTGGTAGTAATAACGTCGATCATTGCACCCGTCTTTGTCATGCATCATCGGTAGCTGCGCTCTTAGAGGGTGTGGGTTCTGGCGCAGTGAGTAATCAGGTCAATGATGTAGAGCACTCGAGCATGATCTTTTTGATTGGCTCAAATCCTACAGCCAATCATCCCGTAGCAGCGACGTGGTTTAAGAATGCGGCTAAACGGGGTGCGAAGATTGTGTTGTGTGATCCTCGTATTACTGATATGGGTAAACATGCTTGGCGCACCATGCAGTTCAAGCCCGATACTGATGTAGCGATGCTCAATGCCATGATCTATACGATCATTGAAGAAGGTTTAGCAGATAAAGACTTTATTGCCCATCGTGCGAATAACTTTGAAGCACTTAAAGAGAATATCAAGGGCTATAGCCCTGAAGCGATGGCACCTATTTGCGGTATTCCGGCAGAGACCTTGCGTGAAGTAGCGAGAGAATTTGCGACGACAAAATCAGCGATGGTTTTGTGGGGCATGGGCGTGAGTCAACACGTTCATGGAACAGATAATGCCCGTTGCCTCATTGCGTTAGTCAGCATTACTGGCCAAATTGGTAAGCCCGGCTCTGGGTTGCATCCTCTACGCGGTCAAAATAATGTGCAAGGCGCTAGTGATGCCGGTTTGATTCCGATGATGTTCCCCAACTATCAGCGCGTAGATAATCCTACAGCACATGCCTGGTTTGAAAAGTTCTGGGATACCCCGCTAGATAAGAAGCCAGGCTATACGGTCGTCGAGATTATGCATAAGATCACTGCGCCTGATAGTGATCCCGATAAGATTCGAGGCATGTATGTCGAAGGGGAAAACCCGGCGATGAGTGACCCAGATTTAAATCACGCACGTCATGCGCTAGCCTCTTTAGAGCTGCTGGTAGTGCAGGATATTTTTATGACAGAAACCGCTTTACTGGCTGATGTTGTATTACCAGCCAGCGCCTGGCCTGAGAAGGTAGGTACTGCAAGCAATACCGACCGTATGGTGCAGATGGGCAAAAAAGCGATTAATCCTCCTGGTGATGCCAAGCCAGATCTGTGGATTATTCAAGAAATTGCCAAGAAGATGGGTCTGAATTGGAATTACGCAGGCCCGGATGCCGGTGTAGCTGCCGTCTATGATGAAATGCGTCAAGCCATGCATGCAGCGATTAATGGCATTACTTGGGAGCGTCTCGAAAAAGAATCTAGTGTGACGTATCCTTGTCTATCTGCAGAAGACCCAGGTCGCCCAATTGTCTTTGATGACCAGTTTGCTACTGCCGACGGAAAAGTAAAATTAGTTCCAGCAGATATTATTCATGCCGATGAGCGCCCAGATGCAGAGTATCCCTTTGTATTAATTACGGGTCGTCAGTTAGAGCATTGGCACACTGGTAGTATGACGCGGCGTGCCACCGTCTTAGATGCGATTGAGCCGCTTGCAACAGCATCTATGCATGGTGAGGATATGACTCAGTTAGGTGTTGTCGCTGGTGATGTGATTACTGTTCAGTCTCGCCGTGGTGATGTAGGTATTCATGTACGTCGAGATGATGGTACTCCGCAGGGTGTGATTTTCATTCCGTTTGCGTACTACGAAGCAGCTGCCAATCTGATTACCAATGCTGCCCTAGATCCATTTGGAAAAATTCCGGAGTTTAAATACTGCGCAGTGAAGCTGACTAAGGGTGGTAAAGCGCCTGTATCGATAGGTTACGGAACTAACGACTCTAAACAGCACATTACCGCCTGATCAACTCATGACTATCCAACCCCACCTTTACAGTGGGGGTTTTTGGATCTTGCTCTAGATCGTGAATGTAGATACAATGTAGATACATTCTAGATACATTCAGTTTAAAAAGGCGCTCATGCAAACAATCATTAAAAAATGGGGTAACAGCCCAGCCTTACGGTTGAATACGGCCGTCATGAAGTCTGCCCATCTCAATATTGATCAACTCGTCTCTGTAAAAGTCCAAAAAGGCCGTATTGTTATTGAGCCAATCACGCAGTTAGAGTATCAGCTTCATGATCTACTCGCGGGAATGACGCCAAAAAACAGTCATCATGAGATTGACTTTGGTAAATCGGTCGGAAAAGAGTTGCTTTAATGGTGAAGGCTTATGTCCCTGATGCAGGAGACATCGTTTGGCTGGAATTCAATCCGCAAGCTGGTCACGAACAAGCTGGTCGTCGCCCTGCCTTGGTGATAACTCCTGAGCTTTACAATAAAAAAACCAATCTTATGATTTGCTGCCCGCTCACCACACAAATTAAAGGGTATCCTTTTGAAGTGTTAATAGAGATGGACGGTATTGACTCCGCAATTCTTTCTGATCAATTGAAGTCCTTAGATTGGAAGGTGAGAAAGGCAAAGTTCAAAAACAAAGTGAGTGCATTCACGCTATCAGAAGTGAGAAGCAAGGCAAAAGCTTTGTTATTAATCTCCTAAATATGACTAGCTCAAAAGCCCCACAAAGCACCTCGGACACTAAAGCTGAGCTACCTGTTCTCATTATTGGAGCAGGTTTAGCAGGCTTAACCGTTGCGCTCCACCTAGCTGAAACCCAGCCCGTCATCATCATGGCCAAGCGGGGTCTTGGGGAGGCAGCAACCGCTTGGGCTCAAGGTGGCATTGTTGGTGTGGTCGATAAAGAGCATGACAGTATTGATTCTCATGTGGCAGATACCTTAAATGCGGGTGCGGGTTTA
This sequence comes from Polynucleobacter antarcticus, assembly GCF_013307245.1. Lineage (NCBI taxonomy): Bacteria > Pseudomonadati > Pseudomonadota > Betaproteobacteria > Burkholderiales > Burkholderiaceae > Polynucleobacter > Polynucleobacter antarcticus. The sequence goes on along the minus strand of NZ_CP028941.1, from coordinate 340,147 downwards.
GTCGTCGAGTCCACTGCGCGCTATATTGCCGAAGAAAGTGCTGAAGCGATTCGTTGGTTGGTGGAGCAAGGCGTTCCTTTTACTGCTGATAAAAATGGTCCGATGGGATTGCATCTGACTCGAGAAGGTGGGCACAGTCACCGTCGCATTGCGCATGCTGCAGATGCTACTGGTAAAGCTATTCATGAGGTTTTACTCGATAAAGCACGTGCTCATCACAATATTGAATTACGAGAGCATTGGATTGCACTCGATCTCATTACCAATCGACAGTTAGATGCAAAAACAAAGCGCAACAAACCCAACCGTTGTTACGGTGTATATGCCCTCGATATTAAAAATAATCGTGTTGAAACTATTGAAGCTAAATCCGTGGTGTTGGCTACTGGCGGAGTTGGTAAGGTATACCGCTACACCAGTAATCCAGATACCGCTACGGGTGATGGCATTGCCATGGCTTGGCGTGCAGGCTGCCGGGTTGGCAATATGGAATTTATTCAGTTTCATCCGACATGCTTGTATCACCCAAGTGATCGCACCTTCTTAATTACGGAAGCGATGCGCGGTGAGGGAGGCTTATTGAAGTTACCTGATGGCACCCGCTTTATGCCTGAGCATGATGAGCGTCATGAGTTAGCGCCGCGCGATATCGTAGCCCGAGCTATCGACTTTGAAATGAAAAAGCATGGCATTGATTACGTCCACCTAGATGCCACGCATTTGGGTGAGGCGTTTATCAAGGAACATTTTCCGATGATCTATGCACGCTGTATGACCTTGGGCTTAGATATTACAAAAGAGCCTATCCCAGTAGTGCCTGCAGCACACTATGCCTGTGGGGGCGTAGTGACAGATCTTAAAGGGCATACCGATTTACCAGGACTGTATGCAGTAGGCGAAGCCACCTACACCGGCCTTCATGGTGCCAATCGTTTGGCTAGCAATTCATTACTAGAGTGCATTGTGATTGGTAAGGCCGCTGCTCAAGATATTGGAAGTATCAAAATACCTGCTATGCCAAAGCTACCGCTCTGGGATGAGAGTCAAGTAGAAGATGCCGATGAGCAAGTGGTCATCGCCCATAACTGGGATGAATTACGATCTCTGATGTGGAATTATGTAGGCATTGTGAGAACCAACCGACGCCTTGAACGCGCACTACATCGTATTAAGTTGCTGAGATATGAGGTGCAAGAGTATTACGCAAACTTCAAAGTGAGCAGAGATTTAATTGAGCTCAGAAATCTCTTAGAGTGTGCAGAGCTGATTGTGCGCTCCGCCCTAATGCGTCGAGAGAGCAGGGGACTACACTACAGCCGAGATTACCCTGGAACATGGGCAGTGTCGTATCCGACCATCCTGACCCCGCAGGCTGAGGGTACTTCTGAAAGCCCAGAAACCTAATCTGGCTCTAAGTTATCGGTATCAAGTCTAGAGCTCAATATTTCTTTTGTGTTCTTAATGGGTAGGCGCCCAATCCCTCTTTTGATAAGAGTGTCTCCAATATAAAGATGAGCATCCCTAAACCATGCCTCATCAGCTTCAGGCGCATCATCTGGGTCAACCCATTCATGGGTTTCATTAGGTTGATTCATGTCAGACTTTTTTATAACTTGGTACAGCATGAAAACTGAGCCCGAGAGCATGCATCACGCGAAGAATGGTGTCAAAACCTGGGCTGTGGTCACCCGAGAGGGCTTTGTATAAACTTTCTCTTGAAAGCCCTGCATCTTTTGCAACCTGAGTCATGCCCTTGGCTCTAGCAATATCACCAAGTGCTTTTGTAATAAATGCTGGATCTCCATTGGATTCTTCAATACATGCCTCTAAATACGCAGCCATTTCTTGCGGAGTACGAAGATGATCCGCAACATCATATGGGGTAGTGATTGTTTTTTTCATTGTATTTATAAGTTTTTTGCTAAACGTTGAGCAAACTTAATATCCTTATTTTGCGAGTCTTTATCGCCACCAATTAAAAGAATGATGATTATTTTCCCCTGCTTCGTGAAGTAAACACGGTAGCCTGGCCCAAAATCAATTTTCATTTCAAAGACTTTTTCTCCAACCGACTTGCTGTCACCTGCATTTCCTTCACTTATTCTTTTTATTCTTGCCTGAATTTTTGCTCTTGCTGTTAAGTCGAAAAGGCTGTCAAGCCAGGCACTAAAGTCAGCTGTTTTCCTGATTTCTATCATACCCTATTGTATCCTTCTGGATACAATTATTATGATTATGGTTAATTAAACCGACTTGCAAAGAGGTTTTGTGGGCGAATGTGACTACATAAATATTCCCAATCTGCTTATCCAAGCAGATACCCATAATGCATTGTCGACTACAATGTTATAGCACTGAGTGCAATAGTTTATTATTTTGACCATGAAAATAGTCATGAAAACTAAAACTTTTGATCGTTGGGCTAAGAAAATAATTTCTACTAGTTCGCTTTGTAATGCTGCAAGGGAAATAGAGCAAGGACTCTATGAGGCCGATCTAGGGGGTGGAGTTTGTAAAAAAAGAATCCCGCTACGAGGGCAGGGCAAGAGTGGAAGTATCCGCACTATTGTGGCGAAGAAAAATAAGGATGCCATTATTTTCATCGTTGGACGTGAAAAAAGTGGTTCAGGATCGGACTTCACAAATGCAGAGCAAGAGGCGGCTGGAATTGTTGCAAGATCTTTTGAAAGGGTCGATATATTTAAGTTACGAGAACTGGTTATTTCTGGAACATTGCGGGAGTTAGATTGCTATGCGTAAAAAATTATTAACGGAAGAAAATCGAGTGCTAGATGAGCTGTTAGAGATCGCAATGGACTTGGATCAACATGGCCTTCTAACAAAGCATGATTTAGTAAAGATGAAGGCTCTTTGTATAGAAAAGCCACCTGTATTCACCTCAAAAAAAGTAGCCGATCTTCGAATTCATCAGGCAAAAATGAGTCAATCCATTTTTGCTGCCTTACTCAATGTGAGCGTTTCAACAGTTCAAAAATGGGAGGCCACGGGCTCCGGAAAACATCCAAGTGGAGCAGCGGCAAAGTTACTTCAAATTATTGAAATGAAGGGTATTCAGGCTATTCTTTTATAAATTTTTGAGGGATTACTTGATGCGCATCGAAAAATCTACTGCACAAACATCTTTGGTTAATTTACCAAGAGAAATCCGATCAACTCCTGTTGTAGCAATCTCACGCATTTGATCCAGATTAATTCCGCCTGATGCTTCCAGTAGGGCTCTGCCATTAGTAAGAGCGACTGCCTGCTTCATTTGCTCGGTGGTGAAGTTATCAATCAAAATACTCTTAGCGTCCGCTGCCAACGCTTCTTCTAGTTCAGTCAGGTTTTCTACCTCAATCTGAATATCTACCCCAGCATTGAGTGCTACTGCATTCTGGAGGGCGGCAGTAATGCTGCCAGCAGCCGCAATATGATTTTCTTTAATCAGAATGCCATGCCATAGGGCAAGCCGTTGGTTCTGACCGCCTCCAATACGCACTGCGTATTTTTGTGCCTGACGTAAACCGGGGATGGTTTTACGGGTATCTAATACGGCGCAGCCTTGAGGATTAGGGCTCACACCAGCAATGGCATCGACGTGTTGGCGAGTAATACTAGCCGTCCAAGAAAGCGTTTGCAGAAAATTAATGCAAGGGCGTTCAGCAGACAGTAATGCTCTGGAATTCGCAGAAATGTCACAGACCACACTGTCGGTCTTCATCATGTCGCCTTCTTGGTAATGCCAGGTAATAGCAGCCAAGGGATCTAAGGTCTTTAGTGTTTCCTCAAACCAATCTACGCCACACAGCACAGCAGCTTGTCGCACCATCAATTGGGCCTGAACGGTTTTACTGGGTACCAGTTGCGCCGTCCAGTCATGCATTCCCACATCTTCCATCAGCGCATCATGAATATTGCGTTGACGTGCTTGCGCTACCGTTTCATTGAAGCCAAACATTAAGCGGCGCCAATGTTTTTCACAAATCCATGCTGAGCTTGAGCAATTAAATCAGGATGATTTTTCGTGAAATCCAACATGCGATCTATACAGCCGAGTGCTTTATTCCGTATCGCTTCCTCAATAAAGATTTCACCAGAAGTATTTTCTAAGCAATTCAAAATACCTTGCAAGCCATTCATGGCCATCCATGGACAGTGCGCACAACTCTTGCAGGTCGCACTATTGCCAGCAGTGGGCGCTTCTATCAAGATCTTGTGTGGCGCTAACTGGCGCATACGATGCAAGATGCCCTTATCCGTAGCCACAATATATTCGGTAGCCGAGCCTTCTACTACGGCTTTAATCATGGCCGAAGTAGAGCCCACCACATCTGCTAGATCCACAACGCCCTTAGGAGATTCTGGATGAACCAATACCATTGCGCCTGGATGCGCGGCGATCAACATTTCGAGTTCAACGGCTTTAAATTCATCATGGACGATACAAGCGCCATTCCAGAGCAGCATATCGGCGCCCGTTTGCTCCTGAATATAGCGACCTAAGTGGCGATCGGGTGCCCAAAGAATTTTTTTACCCTTAAGCTTGAGTTGCTGCACGATCGCCAAAGCGCAAGAGCTGGTCACCATCCAATCTGCTTGGGCTTTCACTGCTGCACTCGTGTTGGCATATACCACCACAACGCGGTCAGGATGAAGTGCTCTAAAAGCAGCAAAGTCAGTGGCATCGCAACCCAGATCTAAGGAGCAGGTCGCATCCAAGTCCGGCATAAAAACACGTTTCTCAGGACTGACAATTTTGGCTGACTCGCCCATAAAACGCACGCCCGCCACAATCAAATTCTTGGCGGAATGATTTTTCCCAAAACGAGCCATTTCTAATGAGTCAGAAACAAAGCCACCCGTTTCTACTGCCAAATCTTGAATATCGCCATCGACGTAATAATGGGCCACTAAAGCCGCATCCTTGGCAATCAATAATTCTTTGATACGGGCTATGACCTGTGCTTTTTCAATGGCAACTAAAGGAGGGGGAGTTTTAGCCCAGGCCTGGGCCGTAAAGGTAGCTCCAGCCGCATTTTGCTGGGGGTAATCAAAGGAAATAGGGGCGCTAGCAGTCGAATCCACATGCAATTCTACATGCCAATAAGCTGGTTTGTTGCATAGCTGGCAACTTTTGGTTTATGGGAAATTACTCTTAAAACAGCATTAAACCCCTAATTAGGCTGCTTACCACCATATTATGAGATTTACCCTGAATCTTAGGAAGTTTTATTGCAACGCAACAAATAATCCTTGATTTGTTAAAAATGGCATCTTACAATGGTGCATTGCAATAAATTAACAATCTTCTTAAATTAAGGATAAATCATGTTCCAGAATCAATTAAACGATCAACTCGTACAAGCTCAAACTAAATCTGTTGAGACAGCCAAGCATTTAGCTCAAGTCGCTGTTCAAAGCGCACAAGAGTTGGCTGAGATCAACCAAGCGATTGCTAAAGATGTCGTTGCTGCTGCTCAAGACAGTGCTACTCAATTAATGGCTGTTAAGGATCCACAGCAATTAGCCAAGTTAGCTCAGCCAGAAACAGCACAAGAAGCGGCTAAATATGCTGCTGCTTACCAAGCTAAAGTAAGTAAAGTTATTCGTAAGAGTAATAAAGAAGTTGCTGAAGTAGTTGATGCTTCTATCGATGACGCACGTGCTGATTTGGTAAAGATGGTTAAAGAAGCTACTAAGACAGCTCCTGCTGGATCTGAGGCATTTGTATCTGCATTCAAATCTATGTTTGATGCTTCTATTCAGCAGTTTGACCAAGTACGCGCTTCTGCAGCTGATGCATTTGCTAGTTTTGAAAAGAGTGTTGACGAAGCTATGTCAAATGCTCAAGGTCAATACGCTGTTGCAAAGCCAGCTACTAAAGGCCGTAAATCTGCTTAATTCGCTTTATTAAGTATCAGGTACCAAGTACTTCACAACAAAGCCGCCTTCGGGCGGCTTTGTTATTTGCTTATCTGCGCAACGCCATATAGGTAATAATAAGCACTATGGCTATCAAACAATTTAACGCGACTTATATTCCTCAGGATGACCGCATCTTTTTTCGTTTTAATACGGACGAAGATACCGAGTTTCGTTTCTGGTTAACGCGCAGGGTGACCCTGTTCATCTTGGCAGCCACTCAGCATCTGATGGTCAAGCAATTAGAGCAAGGACATTCACCAGAAGCAGCTAAAGCTATTGCCCAATTTGCTAAAGAGGCTGTCCAAAGTACGATTAAAAAAGAAAATACCCCAGCCCCTCAAGGGGCGGCAGAAGTGTATCAATCAGCAAGTCAGTTTCCAATAGGCGCTGAAGCTTTATTGGTCACAGAGGCAAAATGCTCTATTCATCAGGTAGAACAGCAAGATGAACTGTCGCTAGACTTAATGCTGCCCGGTGGCGGCAACTTGAATATCAAGATGGCAGGACCCACATTACAAGCTATGGGCTTATTGCTAGATCAAATCCGAGAATTTGCAGGATGGGGAGGCATTCCTGCAGTGATTGAAAATCATGCTCCTGAGTCTGCACCACAGTCTGTAAGTAAAACCTTACTGCATTAATACTGTTAGTGAAGGTGACTTGTTAGAGGCCCCTGTGTTCTAGACACTTCAGTGAATCATGGGTGCCAATTCATTACGCTTGCTAGTAAGCTAAATACTGGGCCAAAAATTGCTTACAGTAGCAGTTAAATACAGCATCTAAATATATAATGATGTGAGTATTAGCCCTAAGATCTAGTTTTTATTTAAGTAGCAATATCAACAAGTCATCAACATTTACACCTTACTATTGGAGGGTATTCATGAAGCCATCTCTTGCTTTGCAATCACATCGTGCGGCAATTAGAGCAGTTGTTGAGAGTCATCGCGCCTCAAATGCGCGTGTATTTGGCTCTGTGCTTCATGGTGATGACCAAGAAGGCAGTGACTTAGATATATTAATAGATCCCAGCTCGGAGACAACTTTATTCGATATTGGTGCTATTCGACATGAGTTACTAAAACTATTGGGCGTTCCTGTGGATGTGCTAACTCCAAATGCCTTGCCTGATAAGTTTCGTGCAGAAGTCATTGCAGAAGCTCGTCCAATATGACCCGTGATCAACAGAGGCTAGGAGACTTTCTGGCCCATATTTTAGAGGCGATTGAGCGTATTAAAGAATATGTTGCAGACGTGGATGAGCTGACGTTCATTAAGAGCAAACTGATTCAGGATGCGGTGATTCGTAACTTTGAAATCATTGGGGAAGCAAGCAACAATATAGAAAAATACTTTTCAGAGTTTGCTGCATCTCATCCAGAGTTACCCCTTTCATCCGCTTATCAAATGCGCAATTCCATATCGCATGGATACTTCAAAGTAGATTTAGAAATTGTTTGGAAGACTATTCATAATGAGCTTCCAAGTCTATACAAGCATGTAAAAGCAGCATTGATTAAAAAAGTGCAGTAGATACATCTGTCCTCACAGCGCTTCATATGTGCAAAGGTGGGTACAAGATGCCCATAGCCGCTGCGGCGCACAAGGGCTAGAGCCAAGTTTTCCCCGAGTCGGGCAAGAGCACTAATGACTTCTTAGGCAAGGATCTCTAGAACTGAGGATGATTTCAACCTACATATACTTTATCAAAAATGCATTAATTGAGAAACTATATGTTGTTTTATTGAAATAAATGAGGACTTTGTGCCTAAAAAGGCAGCTTCGCATCTGGTTTAGCAGCCAGTACGGCAAGCTTAAATTCTTCTTGAATTCGCGTAATTGCTGCTTCGTTATCCGCCTCAAAGCGCATCACCACTACCGGGGTAGTGTTCGATGGTCTGGCCAGACCAAAGCCATCGGCATATTCCACTCTTACGCCATCAATCGTATTAATGGCTTCACTAGTCGGAAACTTGGCATGGGCTTTAATGGATTCCAAAATAGTAAAGGGTTCTCCTTCAGCGCAAGCGATCTGTAATTCTGGGGTGCACAGCGCATTGGGTAAATCATTGAGCGTTTGGTTAGGATCAGTTTCTTTACTCAGAATTTCTAGAAGACGCGCCCCTGTATATAAACCATCATCAAATCCAAACCAGCGGTCTTTAAAGAATATATGGCCACTCATTTCTCCGGCGAGTGGGGCGCCCGTTTCTTTCAACTTGGCTTTGACTAAAGAATGACCCGTTTTCCACATCAGCGGTTCGCCACCGTGCTGCTTTACAAAGGTGGCTAAATTACGCGTGCATTTGACGTCATAAATGATCTGGCCACCAGGATGACGCGACAGCACATCTTTAGCAAACAGCATCATTTGACGGTCTGGGAAGATAACCTGACCATCTTTAGTCACTACACCTAGGCGATCAGCATCACCATCAAAGGCAAGACCAAGTTCGTTGTCACTAGTCTGCAGATTTTTAATGAGATCTTGTAGGTTTTCTAAATGCGCAGGGTCTGGATGGTGGTTGGGGAAGGTGCCGTCGACTTCACAAAAGAGCTCTTGCACTTCACAGCCCAAAGCTCTGAAGAGCTGGCCAGCAAAAGCACCACCTACACCATTGCCGCAGTCCACCACAATCTTCATCGGACGAGCGAGTTTCACATCACCAACAATATACGCTAGATACATCGGGAAAATATCAAAGGTAGTTCTGCTTCCTTGACCAGTTGCAAATTGCTTTACCTCTATACGTTTACGCAAACTCTGTATTTGCTCGCCGTAAATAGCAGACGTGCCCAATACCATTTTGAAGCCGTTGTAGTTCGGTGGATTATGACTACCCGTAATCATGATTCCAGATTGGGGTTTTTTTCCACGGATAGTATGGTTCGCAGCAAAGTACACCATGGGTGTAGCGACCATCCCTAAATCAATTACATTAATTCCGGTTGAAAGTAGACCTTCAGTGAGCGCTTCAGTCAAGCTAGGACCTGAGAGGCGGCCATCCCGACCAATCACAATATCAGTCTCACCAAGCTCGCGCATCTCACTACCAAATGCTTGACCAATCAGTTTCGCAATAGAAGGATCGAGCGTCTCATCAATGATGCCGCGGATGTCATAGGCCTTAAATATAGAGGGTGATAGTTGCATTGCAGATCCTTAGTGCAGGAGATTGAAAAACAGAAAACGAATTATTTTTTTAATGCTGTTGTATTGAGAAAGATAATTCTTGCGGCCGTAATCACATCAATATGTTCGCTTGCTTGGACGTCTTGTGCATGACTGGCGAGCGCTTTTTCAATGGGCTTGGCCAATACTTTGCCGTATTCCACGCCGGGTTGATCAAAGCTATTGATATTCCAGAGTGCACCAAGGGTAGCGGCTCTGTTTTCATAGAGTGCGAGGAGGGCGCCAAGATAAAACGCATTGAGCTCTGGTAGTAGCAATAAATTACTAGGACGCTTACCAGGGTACACATCATTTGGATTACTAGCTTCTTTGCCATTAGCTAAAGCTTGAGCTTGTGCTAAACAGTTTGATAACAAAATACGGTGGTGTGCTACCGCCTCAGGCCGATCACTCATGGGTTCGCGCACGGCAATGAAGTCAATCGGAATAATCTCAGGGCCCTGGTGAAAGAGTTGAAAGTAGGAATGTTGTGCATTACTGCCAGCACTACCAAAGACTACTGGCGAGGAATGCTTGACGGGCTTACCATCACGATCTACGGATTTTCCGTTACTTTCCATATCGAGCTGCTGCAACCATTTCGGAAACCAATCTAAGGCATCAGCATACGGAATAGCGGCATATGCCTTGACATCGTTCTGCTCTTGCTGATAGAGCAGGGTAAGCGCCATGATGACGGGCAGGTTTTGTTCTAGCGGCGTATTTTTAAAATGCAGGTCCATAGCATGGGCACCTGCCAAGAAATCTTTAAATGTATCAAAGCCATATTGCAAAGCAATGGGTAGACCCACTGCAGACCACACTGAGTAACGACCGCCTACCCAATCCCAGAAAGGGTAAATATGTTCTTGGCTAATACCAAATGTTGTTGCAGCAGAAATATTGGCCGTGACCGCAAATAAAGAATTCGTTATTTGACTCGGAGTACAGCCACTATCTAGTAGCCACTTGGCTACTGCCTTGGCATTCATGGCGGTTTCAAGGGTGGTAAATGACTTAGAAACGATAATGACGCGGGTGCTGTGGGGATTCGCTTTTGCCAGAATTCGTGCAGATTCTGCGGTATCAATGTTAGCTAAAAAATGCATCCGCATGCCACGGCTATGAATGCCCGGCACATGCGCTAAAGCTTCGATTGCAAGGCGTGGCCCAAAATCAGAACCACCAATACCAATGTGAATCACATCCGTTACGCCAACCCACTGATTGCAGAGTGCTTCGATGCGATGCCAGACATCTACTACTGCGGGCATGACATCTTGTCCTTGAATGAAGACAGGGATTTTAGAGAGATTGCGTAACGCCGAATGGAGCGCCGGGCGATCTTCACTTTTGTTAATATGCTTACCAGCAAACATGTCCTCGATGAACTGCGCTAATTTGGCTGACCGTGCCTGATTAAAGAGCGTCTTCCAGTCGGCTGCATCAATCCCCTGATAAGCCGTATCCAGCACAATATTGACAGCACTGTGAGCATTATTCGGAGTTTGCGAATAAGAATGGGACGGGGCAGAGTTCGGGCTTGAAAGCATTTTTAAATTTTATCAAGAATAAGCCATTGCCCCTTCTAAAATAGGGTAAATGGTACGATTTAAGTATATTAGGACTACAAGGTGGGGTAGATGGAGCAGGTAGATTGCGTAGTAATTGGTGCCGGAGTAGTGGGTTTGGCGGTTGCCCGAGAAATGGCCCTACAAGGTCGAGAGACAATTCTGCTTGAGCGCGAAGACGCTTTTGGCACTATTAGCAGTGCGCGCAATAGCGAAGTGATTCATGCAGGTATTTATTACCCTAAGGATTCGCTCAAAGCGAAGTTGTGCGTAGAAGGCAATCGACTCCTATATGAGTACTGCCGCAGTCATCAAGTCGCTACCCAGCCCTACGGTAAATTGATTGTCGCTGCTGATGAGACTCAGTTAGATGATTTGCAGGCTATTTTATATAAGGCTCAAAATAATCAAGTACCCGCAATCAAGATGATCAGCGGTGCACAGGCAAAATCTCTTGAGCCACAACTGCAATGCGCAGCAGCACTGCTCTCAGCTACTACGGGGATTGTCGATAGTCATGGCTATATGTTGTCATTATTGGGCGGCTTTGAAGATGCCGGCGGCATGATTGCCTACCAGTCACCGCTACTAAGGGCAAAGCCCTTGGGAGTCAATGCACAAGATGGATTTGAGCTGGAGATTGGCGGTGCTGATGGTATGAATATTCATACTCAGTTATTGATTAATTGTGCGGGCATGAGTGCGCCAGCAATGGCACAAAAAATTGAAGGTCTTGAACAGGAGAAAATTCCGAAGGCATACTTTGCCAAAGGCAATTACTTTTCTCTTTCAGGTAAGTCTCCGTTTAGTCACTTGATCTACCCCATTCCAGAATCTGGCGGGCTTGGAGTGCATCTGACTTTAGATATGGCTGGCCAAGCCAAGTTTGGTCCTGATGTGGAATGGCTCGATATCGATCACGAGGCGCAAATCGATTACAGAGTCGACCCCAAACGGGGTGAAGGATTTTATGAAGCAGTGCGACGCTACTGGCCTGGCCTAAGAGATGGCACGCTTCAGCCTGATTATTCTGGGGTGAGGGCCAAAATTGTGGCTCCGAATATGCCTGCAGGAGACTTTGTATTTAATGGCCCAGAGCAGCATCAGCTCCAAGGATTATTTAATCTCTATGGTTTTGAGTCACCTGGGCTTACTTCCAGCATAGCAATTGCTCAGTATTTAGAGCGTTTGATTAAAGCACGATAAATTTGATGGGTTTGCGATGTAGTCTTTGACTGCGTTTTGGCAAAATGAGCTTTCCCTTTGCCTGTGCTGATATCAGTAGGGACTTAAGTGATGGTGTATTTTTATCTTTCATTTCAAGCTACTCCTTGGTATTAATGAATAGTCGGGGACCTTAAAAGCAGTTTCGAAAAAGCGGTACCCTACATTGACATTCAGTAGATTATTCGAACGTTCGCCGCTTTACTTATTGGTCGGCTGAGATCCTCTAGATACCACTAGTTACAGCATCCATTGCAGACAAAATTTCACTTGATTGACTTTTTGCCGAGCCAATCTTTCGTTTTAAGATTTTTTTATCCAAGGGTGCAGCCTCATGAGGCATCAACATCAATTTCTTCCCGTCAATATTGATCAAAGGGCAAAGCCTACGTGGGATTTTTTCTATACTTAATTTAGTTATAGATATAGGTATCACCATTCGTGTTGCTAACAAGCTTAATAAGTTGCTTTGAATATCAATGACAAACGGATATACATCTCGCATTCTTGGGCTAGGATTTTCAAAGACATCAAACTGCATCTACCAAGTCCTCATATCATCACACCAAAGCCCGTGACGCTCAAAGCGGGCATTTTGCTCATCTATCCAATACTTGTAATCAGATTCAAATTGCTTTTTTTTCTGATCACGATTGACATCAGCTGCCAGTAGGGCATCAAACTGCTGGGCAGACATGATGACAGTATCAATTCGTCCATCCTTTTGTACGAACACAGGTTCTGTTTTAGCGCTAGCACAGATGGCTCCGAAGCGGTTTTTCGCTTCTGTTGCGGTTACTTGCATGGTGACTCCAATTCAATAAACTTTAGCTATTTTAGCTAAAGATTTAGGTTTTAGCAACACTTGGGTGGAAAAGAATTACACAACCAGCTTAGGTGATTGAGCGTATTTTTTCTTTACTAAGCCAGCGATGTCAAAGGCAATAAGACATGCTAAAAATCGCCTTCAAAGTAATCCGTAAAGAGCTTTTGGGTACTACGCTTCTGAATTCCTTATAATCGGACTCTCAATACGCAAAGGAAGAGTGGCAGAGCGGTTGAATGCACCAGTCTTGAAAACTGGCGAGGATGAAAGTCCTCCGTGAGTTCGAATCTCACCTCTTCCGCCATTATTGCCCTGTAAGCCCCGCCAGTCGGGGCTTTATATTTTTTAGGGTTCTGTACCCACCGTTCTACCCACCACCAAAACATGGCAACCAAATATTGTCTGCCTTCTTCGCCTCTGAGTCGATGCACCTCTTTGGAAAGAGGTCTCTAGAAAGATCTTCTCTATGGGGGATTAGTCTTTGGCTAGAGTTTTGATTAACTCGGGACTGCAAATATCGTCAATGTGTCTAAAAGCCCGAGAGATTCCTTCGATTTGATCCGCAGGAATTCCAAGCTCTTCAAAATATATCTTCCACTGTCTAGTTACTCGCCATACGCGATCGATAACAGAGCTTGCTTGCTGTGCAGATAGCCCAAAGCGCTCTTTGGCGGCATAGGCGTTATCTAAGGTGGCTAGCTTGCCTTGAGGACCAACGCCTAGATGTTGATAGCGCTCACTTGCAATGACTGCATGCGGCATAACATCATAGAGAGGACTTAGGCTCCAGCCTTTAAGCTCCTGATTCCATAAAAATGCATGGTTACGCAGATGATCATCATCATTGCTGACAAAAAGATTAAAGATCATGCGAGCATATAGTTCTCCAACATCAGATTTAACTGTTTGAACTAAACAATATCTGCGTATGGCATCGGCAATATCCATATAACTTTTTGTATTGGATTCCGATTCATGGCAAGCAACTAGGGTGAGGGCGCTAACGACATGATGTCGAAACTCTGCTGGGCGAGCCGAAGTGGTCCAAGAGCGATCAAAACGTTTGACCATCAATACATTTTTCTTGCCGACTTGCTCTAATTGAGTTTGAGCCACATTAAGGCCGGCTAATTCTGCAAGTTTGAGCGTGGCATATTCAATGCTCGGCACATCTAAAGTTCCGTCATTGTTGCCCGGGAACTTAGCCATCCATAAAATGTTTTGATCATCGCGTACGCTTGCCTTCGGGCGCATGCCTCCAAGGCCACTACCCACAATTAAGATTTTGGATAGCGCTTCCGATACTGGCAAGCCAGCTTCAACTTTTTGTGCGCCTTCTAGTACGTAAGAGAGGTTGTGAATACTTTCATGCGCGGGACGCTCTTCTTGTTCTAATGATGCTCGAATATCCAAAGCCCCAATTCGGTCACTGCCAGCTTCCAATAGGTAAGCCGACTCTGGCAGGCTGTTGGCTGGAACTTTAAGCCTAGCTTCAATAACTCTTCTTCCCCACGAATCAGGGGCGGCATCCCGAATTCCACCAAAAGTCTCTAGGCCGTTTGGAGGAATGAGGCGCTTACCTTTAATCTCGCTTTTATTCTTAAGGCTAAGGGCGACAGGATCAACTTCCTGCGCGTTGCCCCTATCTAAGTAGCGTAAGCCATAAGCAAATGAGGAGGCAATGAGTCTTGAGCCTTCTTCATCTACTTGCAGTTGTCCTGCTGGTATAAATTCACCATCAAGATTGGCAAAGACAAATAGATCTTTAGCGGTATTTACCATCAGAAATCCAGCGCTTTCATTTCAGATGCACTTAAATCACGGACGCGTTGAGGGCGCGAGCGACGCTCCAAAGCAATCATTGCAGGATCAGTACCGCTTAAGAGTTGCAATAAGGTCACGCCTGGGGCGATTGCATCTAAGTAGCGTAGCATCGCGCCAATAGCAACGCCAGGATCGCCTTTCTCAATGCGCTGGGCTGTTGCGCGAGATAAGCCCGCACGAATAGCAGCTTCGCTTTGGCGAACCTGACGCGCAAGACGCAAGGAAACGAGGCATTGCGCTATTTCAGCGGATTGGCCAAGTTGTTTTGATGCTAGGGTTAGCTGTTGATCTACGCGCATAGATGCTTTATGCATTTTGTTAGATAGGGGCTATTAATATACCTATTTATATGCCATTGGTCAATAAAAATGACTCATAAATAAGTCTTTAAGTAGTTTAATGATCTATTTATGAGTCATTAATTGATTTAAGCAGTAGGGATAGAGGGGGCTTAAAAGCGGGGCTTATTTGAGTCTTTGATGTGCGTTTGATAGTTTCTTGCCAAAATTTTGATTCTGTCCTCACTAACTAGCTGGATAAAAAAAGGCCGCCAGTCCATATGAACTGGCGGCCTTTTTGAAACATTAAAGATTACTTCTTGGCAGCGGGGGCACTCACAACAGCTGCGATGGCTTCTGCGTAGACCACTTTAACTTGATCATTTACAGCGATATCTTTCAATAGCTCAGGGTTTTTGACCTTCACGTTGAAAATATTTCCTTGAGGACCTTTCAGAGAAACTACTTTCTTGGCTTTATCAACGGCAATCACATTGGCTACAGCAGTCACAATATTAGTAGTGACCATACCAGGCTTATCACCCTTGGGTGCAGTAACTGTTTTGGTAGTGACTTCTTCACTTCGGATGCCAGCACTTTTGACTTTAACCAATTCAATTGCTACAGCCATTTCATATACGACGTCAAAACGATCGCCAACTTTAATTTGAGCAAAGTTCTTCACTTCTGGACCTGCAACAACGGAGGTTTCACCGTCTTTATTTTTCAGGGTAACCGTACGTGTTGCCGCATCAATTTTGGTAACAACGCCGTCATAAATTAAGGCAGTTTCTTCTGCCATAACGCCAGCAACAGGCTTGGCCGGCTGAGCACTAGCAAAATTTGCACTAAGGCCAAGAGTGGCTATGAGTGCAGTAGCGATAATAGTTTTTTCCATGTTAAGTCAATCTTTCAAGGTATCAATGAGACTTCCCGATATGGGGTTCTCTTAAAGGGTTAAGGCTAAAAACATTGATATTTAGCACTTGTGGAGATTTTATAACTTTTCAACCATTTATGAGTGTTTTTCACTAAGGGCGCTAGAGTCTCTATGGTAGAAGGACTGAAGGTCAGATGACTATCAATCCATACTGTATCAGCCCCTTTTTACGACTGTCGTTGTACGATATCGCACACGAAACACTTGATTGCCCTCTGTTTTTTCATTCTTGGCACTATTCAGTTGGGCTTGTTATTTGGTGTATTTCACTATTACCGATCCCGCAATCTGCTGCAAGTCAATCCGTACTGGTTGGGCTCATTAACAGTAAGTGTCATTGCGCTATTTACTTTCGTAGATTCAAACACGAAGTGCAACACGGTTTAAGGACTGCATAAACACTTCATTCGGGGTTTTAAATCCCAACCTCTTGCGAGGACGATTATTCAGTTTAGTTTCAATCACTCTAAGCTCCTTGTCTGTCACAGTAGATAGCGGTCTCTTTTTAGGGATGTATTGACGCAGCAGACCATTGAAGTTTTCATTGGATCCGCGTTGCCAACTCGCAAACGGATCTGCAAAGTAGGTGGTTGATTGCAGCGATTCATCAATTCGGGCATGCTCGGCAAATTCTTTTCCGTTGTCAAAAGTCAGTGTTTTAACTAGTCGGCTTAAGGGATTCATTTTGGTAATGATGGCATTACTGACAAGCTCTGAGGTTTTATTGTTCACTTTGCTTATTAAGGCATAACCACTCTTGCGCTCGACTAAGGTCACGATGGCTTGCTTATGGGCAGCGCCAATGACGGTATCGCCTTCCCAGTGGCCGATTTGGGATCTGGCTTCAATGTGCTGGGGACGCTCGCTGATGGGCCTTCTACCGACGATCTGACCCCTCCGGTCACGGCCACTGGCATAGCGCTTTTTGCGTTTCTTTTGGCAGCGCAGCTGCTGGTAAAGGCTGCCACCAGCGGCCTTATCGGCGTACACATGGCGGTAGATGGTTTCAATGCTAATACCAACTCTGATTGGCAATTTGGACGGGGCTCCATTGGTCCTTTAGGCGCTCCACAGCCTGATCCCAATCAGATGGGGTGATTTGGGCGGCATTACGAGAGCCTTGGGAACGTTCCTCTGCTAACAGGCAGGCTTGCCTGGGACGGTAACCCCGATTACCAGTATTGCGAGCAAGCTCTCGGCTAATGGTCGACTTATGTCGATCCAGGAGCTGGGCTATCTGGCTTTGGGTTTTTCCGTCTTTCATAAGGATATAAATCTGATATCGTTCAGTTTGGCTAAGGTGTTGATAGGTCATGGCTACTTTGACTTACCGGCCCCTAAGCTTTGGATACTAAAACATCCTTAGCCACTAGCCCTAGTTGTTCAAAGTTGCACTTCGTAGTTGAATTCACCATGATAAAAATGCTAATGCCTTGCCTGCAGAACCCTATTTATTTGTTCAATATATTTGTAAGTTAACGGGTAGTGGCAGATCTTCAGCAGGCATTCGCCGAGCGTTATGCGGACTGTCTGCTGTTCATAAACTTAATCGCTTTGAAGATCCCTCCAAAGATCCCGATGTAGCATTAGAGATGCGTAGGATGCATCGAAAGCTAGGCCGATCATCGAAACAAGCTGGTGGCATTAATGCCGATACTTTAGAAAAGTTGATATTAGCTACCGATAATTCAGTTAGAGGAATTCGGGATCGTGCCCTATTGCTAGTAGCATATGACACTTTATGTAGACGTAGCGAACTAGTATCGCTGCAAGTCAAGGATGTCAAAACAATTATTAAGAATGGTATTGAGACCTCATCTATTCTTCTGCGAAAAAGCAAAACAGATCAAGACTCCACAGGAAAGTGGTTACATTTAACGCAAAGAGCTCACATTGCACTAGTAGAGTGGATAAAGGGACTCCCTGAAAATCAGAAATTGCTATTTTGTGGGCTTAATCGTTCGCTAGATGTAAGCCCACAAATTGGAGCGGGCCAGATAAATCGAATCTATAAAAGGCTTGCTAAAAAAGCTGAGTTAGATGAATTAGTCATTAAGGGCATCAGTGGTCACTCTATGAGAGTAGGTGCAGCTCAAGATTTATTGAATTCAGGAGCTAGCATGCCAATCATCATGCAACGTGGAAGGTGGTCAAAAACCGATACGGTCATGAGGTATGTCGAGCACATTTAACCCTATTAAAGCCAAAACCATTAAGAGGCCAAATATCAAGAGTTACCAAGCACCTTAACCCTGATGGTCACTCATGGCGCAAGGTAGGGAGTAGACTGAGCTTACTTTAGGGAATATAAGCTGATGAATTTAATACTGCTTGGTGCAGGAGCGAGCCATGGCTCTGCGCCTCACTTCACACCTCCAATAGGGGCTAATTTATTCTTAGAACTTAGATGCTTTGACCCTCTTGGGTGGGGGGCATTACCACTCGATATTGCCGCTGATTTTGAGGTAGATTTTGAACAAGGAATTGACCTGTCCTGACATTTTCAGACCAAACTAATTTAGAGATAATGACTCCTCCTTGACTAAAAGGAGTAGTACATGAAGAGAGCCCGATTTACGGATGAGCAGATTGTTCGGATATTGCAAGAGGCCGATAAAGCACCAGTTGCAGAGGTGGCTAAACGCCATGGGGTGAGTGAGCCCTCGATTTATATCTGGCGGAAGAAGTTTGGCGATATGGGTACAGATGATGTGAAGCGCTTAAAGCTGTTAGAGCAAGAGAACAGTCGCCTTAAGAAGATCTTGGCAGAACGGGATCTGGAGATTGAGGTGATGAAGGAGATCACCGCAAAAAAGTGGTGAGCGTGCAAGCTCGATTAGAGCAAGCACGCTACGCAGTGGATCGCGGGATTAGCCAAAGAAGAGCCTGTGTGCTGTTGCAGGTAGCTAGGTCAGGCCTTGGGTATCAGCAAAGGATGCCGGTTAAAGACCAGCCTGTGATTGCTGCAATGCGTTCTTACTCTGAACAATATCCTCGCTATGGCGCCAGACGGATCCGAATCTTCTTGCGGCGAGACGGCATCGTATTAGGGCGAGATCGTGCTGCCCGTATATGGGCTGGCGCAGGCCTGCAAGTGCCCAAGAAGCGGACTCGTAAGCGCAAAGATCATATGGGCAGTCCAAACCGGCAACCCTTTGTAGCAAGGGCGCCCAATGAAGTCTGGGCATACGATTTTGTCTTTGATGCTTGTGCCAATGGTCAAAAGCTCAAGTGCTTAACCTTGATAGACGAGTTCACCAAGGAGAGTTTGTATATTGATGTAGCCGGCTCAATTAAAGGTAAGCGAGTGGTGCAGATATTAGAAGAAGTGATTGGGTAATCCTCCCCTAGGTTAACTTGATTTAAAAGTAGAATTTCTATGTAGTTTGATTTGAAGGAAATTCTATGAAGACCTCCCGATTTACCGAGAGCCAAATAATGGCCATTCTCAAGCAAGCCGAATCTGGCGTGCCAGCCCCAGAACTGTGCCGTGAGCACAATATTAGCGTTGCTAGCTTCTATAAATGGCGCTCTAAATACGGCGGCATGGATGCTTCTATGATGTCCCGCGTAAAGGAGTTAGAGCTTGAAAATGCCCGCCTAAAGAAGATGTACGCCGAAGTCCAACTCCAGGCAGATATCTTAAAGGAAGTTTTGCAAAAAAAGTAACTCGGCCATCTCGCCGCCGTGAGATGGCCAGCCAAGAAGTAAAAAGGGGTCGTATGAGCATCCGCTTAGCGTGCGATACCTTTGTCATTAGCCAGACCTGCTATCGCTATAGCCCTAAGCTGTCTTCTGACAATGCCCTTATTGCCGATTGGCTGATCCGTCTTACTCACAATCAACGCAACTGGGGCTTTGGTCTTTGCTTCTTATTTTTGCGTAACGTGAAGGGATTTACCTGGAACCACAAGCGGGTTTACCGGATTACGACCAAGGGAAGTCCCTTTAGGGATAAGGAACTAGAGCTTAATCTACGGATTAAACCCCATAAACGCTTAGTTCGGGAAAAGCCTTTACCCTTAGCTGTACCTCAAGGCATTAATGACACTTGGTCGATTGATTTTATGCATGACCAACTTCATGATGGCAGAACCATCCGCCTTTTTAATGTGATCGATGACTTTAATCGAGAGGCCTTAGCCATTGATATTGATTTTTCTATGCCCGCAGTACGAGTGATCCGGTCACTCGATCAGATCATTGAATGGCGTGGCAAGCCCTTAAAAATACGCTGTGATAATGGCCCCGAACTCGTAGGAAACATCCTGACTGCATGGGCTGCTAAACACCAAATTGAGATGAGTTATATCCAACCAGGTAAGCCACAGCAAAATGCTTATATTGAACGCTATAACCGCACCGTGAGATATGACTGGCTTAATCAATACCTCTTTGAATCGATTGATGAAGTACAAGACTTTGCAACCAAATGGATGTGGACCTACAATCACGAAAGACCCAATATGGGTTTAGGAGGAATTACTCCTAAACAAAAACTAGCACTTGCAGTACCAGCCTCTACTTTTAGCTTAGGTTAAAAAGGGGAGGATTACCATCCCATGTCAGCGAAATATGCAGTAGGGATATTAATTTGGATCTCAATATCTTTAATACGAGATTAAAGGGAGTTATAAATTTGAGAAAATCGAAGTAAAGTCTAAATTTTTAAAGCAATTCTAGCCATACGAGCTTCAATCTTGTCTTGTGCCCAAGGCGCAATATTAATGTACTCAATTTTTTGGTATGGATACTTGCGAATAGTGGCGGCATGCAAACCAATCAGCTGATTGGCAACAAGAACACCAGGTTCATCTAAAGTAACCGCATCTAAACCAATCTGGGTACTACCGCATAGAATTTTGAAGAGACCAGAATCTCTTGGATTGGGTAGCTCTTCGATAATGAAATACAAAACCCCCTCTTGATAGACGGGGCCTGAAAATGAATTTACAAAAAATTGCTTGAGCTCAGAAAGAAATTTATCAACTGACATAGTCCATCGCCATTTTAGAAATGCATCAAGATCATGGCACAAGAGTTAGCCTTAAATAGAATATTCATGGCTTAGACAATCCCCCCCCAATTCCAATCCTCTGAATCACCATTAGGCTGGTAGCCGGGGACTAACTTTATGAGCATGCTTCTAATCAACTTGCCATCACATGCATCCAAGGCGACATTAAGCTTTTCAAGCTCCTGTTGCAACTCATCCCATGATAAAAATTCTTCATGCGCTTTCATGATTTTAGGGTGATCTGTTGCCCCTGGGTTATCGCCAATGAGGAGCTCTTCGTAGAGCTTTTCTCCCGGGCGCAAACCAGTGACCTTAATTTCAATATCGCCATTAGGATGAGCATCATCCCTAACTAGTAGGCCTGTCAAATAAACCATCCGTACAGCCAAATCATAAATACGTACGGGCTCACCCATATTTAAGACAAAAACATCTCCTCCTTTAGCCATTGCACCAGCTTGAATGACTAACTGCGCCGCCTCGGGAATAGTCATGAAATAACGAGTTACCTCGGAATGCGTCAATGTAATGGGGCCGCCAGCCGCAATTTGAGCGCTAAACAGTGGTGCCACAGAACCAGAGGAGCCAAGCACATTACCAAATCGAACCATTGAAAAAGTGGTTAAGTGATCGCCCTTAAAAGAAATATCCGCCATTGCTTGCAATAGAAGCTCGGCAATACGCTTACTTGCCCCCATCACATTGGTAGGTCTAACCGCTTTATCGGTGCTCACCAGAATAAAGTGAGGTACGCCACACTCCAAGCTCACCTGTGCACAAGTGAAAGTTCCAAACACATTATTGCGAATGCCTTCCGCAGGATTTTGCTCCACCAAAGGAACATGCTTGTACGCAGCTGCATGAAAGACCGTAGTGGGTTGATGAGCTCTAAAAATCTTCATCAATAAATCGCTATCGCGCACTGAAGCCAAACAAGGTATTAGCTTTATTGACATTCCCGAAGGGGGTAAATTGACATCATCCCCAACTAGTACCGAATAATCATCCCTTAGCCCTATAAGGGCTCTCTTTAATTCCTCATAGATCAAATAAAGGGAATGCTCGCTACTATCAATCAGAATTAATGACTTAGGGGAGAACTTAATAATCTGGCGACATAGTTCACTCCCAATGGAGCCGCCAGCCCCAGTAACCAAAACAACTTGATTACGGATATTCTTTTCCAGCAAGTGAACTTGTGGCGGAACAACCTCCCGTCCAAGCAAGTCATTCATATCCAAATCATGCAAATCAGAAATTCTGACGCGACCAGAAGCTAAGTCGTTAAAGCCTGGCAGCGTTCGAACGCGAACCCCGCATCCATCTAAAGAGCCAATGATCTCACTTCTGCGCTGCTGGTTGGCCGAAGGAATGGCCAACAGCACATCCGTAATATCTAGGTGATGGATTAAATCTTGTAAACCCGTACCAGGGTATACAGAAATTCCATTAATGGTACTTTTATGGAATTGAGGGTCATCATCAATAAAACCTTTAACCACCATCTCTTTGTTGCTTGATAAGCCCGCCGCTAGTTGACGACCCGCAAAGCCAGCACCATAAATTAGCGCAATAGGTTGAGCCCGATGAAATGATTTTTGAACATTATTGATACCCCCCAACCAATAACGAACAAAATATCGACTTGCGCCAATTCCGATAAAAAGAAGGATTGGCTGGATGACCCCAATTGAACGAGGCACACCATCAATGCCAAGAAGTGTAAATACACAAAAAAATAAGAAGGTATAAGTGATAAATACACGCGCCATTGAAGCAAGCGCAGCTGAACCAACATATCTAAAAATAGCTCGATATAAGCCAAAAGAAATAAAAAGGGGAAATGAAAACCCAATCGCGACAATCAACACCATCCATTGATTGCCTTCAAAATAACCCCAATGATCCAATCGAAGTCCAAATGCAAACCAAACACTAAACCCACAAATAATGACATCAAAAATCATCACTAACCCACGCTTAATTGAGCGAGGCAAATTCAATAGGGATTGTTTGGTTGCGTTAATTGGCACACATTAATTATAAATTACATATCCAAATAAGAGAAATCTAGTTGCAACTGACCTGTCTGGTTTCTTCGGACCATTTTCATTTAGAAACATGGACTCCAGGGTTTAAGTTATTGCGCCATTCAGATACGAACTCTAGCGGGGTTTGATAATCCAAACTGGAGTGCGGTCTGATTAAATTGTAGTGCTTACGCCAAGTTTCAATAATCACCTTGGCATGTTGCCTGCTGTAAAACCAGTTCAAAGCTAAACATTCATCTCTGAACTTGCCATTAAAGCTCTCGTTAGTACCGTTTTGCCAAGGCTTGCCTGGTTCAATGTGTAGGTTATGTAGACCTTTGGCTACAGCCCATTCCAACAAGATAGTACTAATAAACTCCGGGCCGTTGTCACTTCGTAAAACTTTAGGGTAACCCCGCTTTGCAATCACTTCTTCTAATATCTGCACCACTCGCTTACCTTTAATTGAGCCGGCTACATCAATATACAAACTCTCCTTGGTGAACTCGTCTATCAAGGTTAAGCACTTGAGCTTTTGACCATTGGCACAAGCATCAAAGACAAAATCGTATGCCCAGACTTCATTGGGCGCTGTTGCTACAAAGGGTTGCCGGTTGGGACTGCCCATATGATCTTTGCGCTTGCGAGTTCGCTTCTTGGGCATTTGCAGGCCTGCACCAGCCCATATACGGGCAGCACGATCTCGCCCTAATACGATGCCGTCTCGCCGCAAGAAGATTCGGATCCGTCTGGCGCCATAGCGAGGATATTGTTCAGAGTAAGAACGCATTGCAGCAATCACAGGCTGGTCTTTAACCGGCATCCTTTGCTGATACCCAAGGCCTGACCTAGCTACCTGCAACAGCACACAGGCTCTTCTTTGGCTAATCCCGCGATCCACTGCGTAGCGTGCTTGCTCTAATCGAGCTTGCACGCTCACCACTTTTTTGCGGTGATCTCCTTCATCACCTCAATCTCCAGATCCCGTTCTGCCAAGATCTTCTTAAGGCGACTGTTCTCTTGCTCTAACAGCTTTAAGCGCTTCACATCATCTGTACCCATATCGCCAAACTTCTTCCGCCAGATATAAATCGAGGGCTCACTCACCCCATGGCGTTTAGCCACCTCTGCAACTGGTGCTTTATCGGCCTCTTGCAATATCCGAACAATCTGCTCATCCGTAAATCGGGCTCTCTTCATGTACTACTCCTTTTAGTCAAGGAGGAGTCATTATCTCTAAATTAGTTTGGTCTGAAAATGTCAGGACAGGTCACAACGACTTAAACTTGCCGCCCTCATCTGCAAATGAACTAATAAATAGTGTATTTAGTGAGAAACCCCAGAGCGACGAATAACCTTTAAGAAAGTCAAGCCCAGAATTTTCATATCAAACCAAAAGGACTGTTTCTGCAGATACTCATAGTCATATTGAACTTTGACTGGGATCGATAGCTCATCTCGACCATTTACTTGAGCCCAACCGGTTAATCCCGGTGCTAGCTTATCTACACCATATTCGGCTCGCAAAGCAATTAAGTCATCTTGATTAAACAGTGCTGGACGGGGCCCAACAAAACTCATATCACCAACCAAAATACTCCATAGTTGCGGCAATTCATCTAGACTTGATTTCCGCAGAAATGAACCCACGGGCGTTAAATATTGACATGAGTCAGACAGAAGGTGGGTTGCTAGCGCGGGAGTGCCTAATTTCATAGTGCGGAATTTTAGCATCATAAATATGATGTTGCATCTACCCACGCGTTTAGACAAATATAAAGAAGGCCCCCTAGATGTTACTCGAATGATCAGAGCGAGCAAGATGAATAGCGGTGAGAATATTGCCAAAAATAAAAAGCTAAGTATAAGATTCAAAAAATCGCTTCATATGTTTCCAAGTCCAAGACCATAATACCAAGATATTTAAATCGCTTACTCATTTTTTAACTGAATTAATTAATCCAATAAATGAACCATAAGGCGGATTCCACCCCAATAAAGAGTGGGCTTTAGAAATGTTTACTCTCATGGGTTTGAGTAGTTGATTTACCAAAGTCCTCCGTCCAAAAACTATAAAAACGAGTTCAAGCAGTCTCACAGGGATCGAAAATACTCTAGGTCTTAACCCCAGACTCTTTGAAATTTGACAAATTAGGGTGCAAGGGGAAATATCATCATTATCAGATACAAGAAATAATTCATTGCCGGCAGCAGGATGCTCAACACAGGCTAATATAAAGCTCGCCAAGTTTTTAATAAAAATAAAACTTCTTGAATTTTGGGCCAATTTAAATGGAAGTGGAATGCCAGCCTGAACAAGAGATACCAGTCTCGAAAAATTACCAGGAGCTTTTTCTCCATAAACCATTGGAGGCCTAATGATTGTCACCTCCATGGGATGTAGCAGGGCTAATTTTTGCAAGCCTAATTCAGACTCATACTTACTAATTGCATAGGAGCTTTTTGGTTTCGGCTCCGACTGCTCCGTGAAGCATTCACCTGGCCCAGTAAAAGCTCCATTTACTGCGATAGTACTCAAAAAAATAAATCTTTTTACGCCTGCCTTAGCTGCTTGCTCCGCAAACACTAAAGTAGCATCTGTATTGATATTTCTATACTCTTCAATAGACATCTGTGGTGATTCATTCATTTGGTGAACTATAGCAGCCAAATGAATGATGGTTGTTACACCCTTAAGAGCACTGCTCCAATCAACCGGTAAAGATAAATCGGCAACAATTAACTCAACCTCCTTGGGGGGATTGCTCCAACTTTTTCGCACTACCGCTTTAACGCTATACCCAGACTCTAGAAGAGCATCAATTACATAAGACCCTACAAATCCATTTGCGCCAGTCACTAAAACACACTGTGCGATCGATGTTGAATTTACCATCGTTAATTGCTATCGGCTAATACCAGCTTGAGGCTTGCAATATACCTACCAATGGCAGGTGCTTCGTCATATTTCTCCTCCATCAATCTCCTAGCTTTGCCTATATTTAAAGACAAGTCTATCTTACAAATTGTATCGATCAGAGCGGCTAACTCCTGAGGTTTATCTGGATCGCAATGCCAACCAATACCATCATATTGCCGAATCATTTGCGCCACTTCTGAATTCACATCCACCACCCCCAATATAGGGCGATCAGCCGCTAGAGAAAAGTAGCTCTTACTTGGCACACCGATACCTTGCATTCCCGCAATTAAAGAAACAATGGCAACATCACATGCAGCTAAGCCAGCATTTCGACTGTTTAAGTCTTTATTAGCAATTATGGCGATAGGCTTTTGCGGATGTGTGTCAGCAAACTTTTGAATCATTTCAAACTCAGATCCCTCGCCAATAAATAGAAAAGCAGCGCGAGGATCCATAACTTTTGTAATGGCATTTAGTAAATTATCAATACCTTGCAATCTTCCTGCATTACCAAAGAATTGGAAAACAACTTTATTATCCCAACCCAAATTCTGAATCAAGGCAGACTGTTTCCTATTGATAGGAATTATTTCACCCTTATTCACCCAATTAGGCTGATAGATCAATTGGCCAGTGATCTGTTTTTTTCTAAACAAAGCCTCCATATCGCGACCAATCACTATCATGGCATCAGCAGATTGATAGGCCAAGGTAAACATACTGTCTAAGAATTGATAAAAATAATTTGATTTTCTTAAAATGCCAGCAGCTGCTAAATTATCAGGAAATACATCATGAACGAGTAGCACCCACTTAAAGTGGATAAACTTTTTGGATAGCGCAATACATAAGAGTAAAAAAATAGGATTTGTGCCAGAAAAAATGAGGTCATTCCTTCGAACGTGTTGCAATATTTTTACAAAGAATTTAGAGCTTAAATTGAGTAGTCCGAAGAGGCGAAATAATAGATTATTTTTTTTGTAGCTACTTTCTGATATCGGATAAACAAACACTCTACTTGATTCAAATGGATATTGCTCAAATTTACTACCTTCTGGACAAATGACTGCAACCCGAGAAAAGGCTGCCGAGACACCATGTATGATCTTAGACCAGTAATAACCAGTAGAATTGAGTTGCGGGTCTACATACTCAGAAACAATAAAAACTGTAGGGGCATTTAAATTGCCCAACTTACAATTCATCTCAGTATTTTCTCCAAACAACTCGATTTACGTAGTCGGTATAGCTATGCAATATACGCACTACCTTATCAGAGACATTGGGCACTGAATAATCGGCAACCAATTGCAATGTACGCTCATCTCCGCATGCCTGCCCCTCTAGAATCTTGAGGCTTTGCAGTACTCGATCCAATTCAAGACCAACCATCATCACTGCCGCCTCTTCCATTCCCTCTGGGCGCTCATGCGCATCTCGTAAATTCAAGGCCCGGAAGTTCAGGATCGAGGATTCTTCATTAATGGTGCCACTATCAGAGAGGACTGTCCTAGACATGACTTGCAGCTTTACATAGTCATGAAAACCCAATGGTTTTAAAATCTGAATCTTGGGATGAAAGATAACTCCCATTTCTTTGATCCGCTTTTGAGTACGGGGATGGGTTGAAACAATAATCGGCAATTGATATTGCTCAGCCAAAGAGTTCAATAAAACCACTAATTTTTCAAATGATTTTATCGGCTCAATATTTTCTTCGCGATGAGCACTCACCACAAAATAATTATTCTTTTCTAAGTTGAGGCGCTCTAAAATATTTGATTGATCAATTTGCTTTTTGTAGTGAGATAGAACCTCATACATTGGGCTACCAGTCTTAATAATTAAATCAGGAGAAAGACCCTCTCTAAGGAGGAGGTCTCGTGCAATCTCACTGTAGGTGAGATTGACATCCGCAACATGATCCACAATTTTACGATTGGTTTCCTCTGGGACGCGCTGATCAAAGCAACGGTTACCGGCTTCCATGTGAAATATTGGAATTTGACGACGCTTTGCTGGAATAACCGATAAACAACTATTGGTATCGCCGAGTACCAATAAAGCCTCGGGTTTTTCAAACTCCAAAACTCTGTCAATAGCAACAATTACATTGCCAATAGTTCGTGCAACTCCGCTACCCGCCTCTGCGCTACCCAAAAAATGATCTGGCTTACGAATCCCTAGGTCCTCAAAAAAAATCTGGTTTAACTCGTAATCATAATTTTGGCCAGTATGAACCATTACATGGTCACAATATTCATCCAACTTACTTAAGACCCGGGATAGCCGAATGATTTCTGGACGTGTACCAACAACAGACATAACTTTTAGTTTTTTCATTTCATACCTTAGAAGCTATCGTATCGGGAAGCTCTCGATTATAAATTTCATTAGCCCACAACATAACAACCATTTTTTCATTGCCAATATTGGTAATGTCGTGCGTCCATCCAGGAATAGTTTCTACAATCTCCGGCTTGTCACCCGAGGAAAATAGCTCATAAACCTCGCCAGTTATCATATGGCGGAATCCAAAACGTGCTCTTCCAGAAATCACTAAGAATTTTTCGGTTTTGCTATGGTGGTAATGCCCACCACGCGTAACTCCAGGCAAAGCAGTGAAGTAGGAAAACTGCCCGGCATCGGGAGTTTTCAACATTTCCACAAAATCACCACGTTCATCACCATACTTTGGAACAGCATATGAAAACTCCTCAACCGGCAAATAACTAATATAAGTCGAATATAGGGCGCGAATAAAGCCCACACCTACTCTGGGAATTATTAAAGAATCTCTGGAATTTTTGAATTCATAGAGCTGTTTGGCTAAGTCTCCAACGGTAATAGCGTACCGCGGAGAAATTTCCCCAATATTACTGCCTGACCAGGATCTCTTGATATGAGCAATGATGTCTTTAATAACATCGTCAATGTAAATGAGCTGGATAACTGTATTTTCATCGTGAATTTGAATTGGGAGGCCGCGAGCAATCTTGTAACAAAACGTTCCCACTACAGAGTTGTAGTTAGGGCGAATCCATTTTCCAAAAACATTGGCCAAACGGTAAATTAGTACGGGATTTTTTGTGGATTCAGATAATGCCTTAATCACCGCCTCAGCAGATCTCTTACTTTGTGCATACAGGCTTTTTGAATCATTCGCCTGTAGCGAAGATGAATAAATCAATGGAATTAAGCGGCCTGTCTTTTCGATCGCCTGACAAAGGACTTGGGTAAGATCAACATTACCCTCTTGAAAGCATTTAGGATCTATTGGGCGATTCTCTCCAGCTAAATGTACAACATAATCCGACTGATGAACTAGTTTCACGAGTAAATCGGGAGCATCACCGCGATCAAAAGTAAGAATCTCGTAGTTACCGACCTCTGTTAGCGCAAGCCTAAGATTCTTACCAATAAACCCTTTTGATCCAGTAATTAAGATCTTCATGTCAACCCTCTGGCTCAGTATAAACACCAGCTACAGCAGCCTTAACTAATGGTAACTTCAGTAAAAGCCGCTTCATTTCATCAACATCAAGTCGAATTGTATTGTGGGAGTTATAGTCTACTGCCGTAGATATTAGAGGCTCCCCTTGCTCCACAAACTTACCATAATTTAGATCCCTTAAGTCGGGAGGTATCCTATAGTAATCTTCTAAGTCCTCAGCAGATGCCATTTCTTCTCGACTGAGCAAGACTTCATACAATTTCTCACCATGCCGAGTTCCAATTACCTGAATTGGATAGTCCGGATTCCCCATCAAATCTACAAGCGATTGAGCCAAAGTTGAGATTGTTGCTGCAGGTGCTTTTTGCACAAAAATATCACCTGGGTTTGCATTACAAAAAGCATAAACAACCAAATCAACCGCATCCTCAAGAGTCATCATAAAGCGCGTCATGCCTTGATCGGTAATCGTGAGAGCCTGTCCCCGTCGTATTTGGTCCAAAAAAAGGGGGATAACAGACCCACGCGAAGCCATGACGTTGCCATAACGGGTGGCACATATGACGGTAGATGTGCTCACCCTTGACTTTGCAACAACCACTTTTTCCATCATTGCCTTAGAGATTCCCATTGCATTGATAGGGTAAACCGCCTTGTCAGTACTCAGACAAACAACACGTTGCACCCCAGAAGTGATAGATGCTTCCAAAACATTTTCAGTCCCTAAAATATTGGTTTTTACGGCCTCCAAAGGATGAAATTCGCAAGAGGGAACCTGCTTAAGTGCGGCGGCATGATAGACAAAATCACATCCACGTGTAGCATTTAAAACGGCTTGGTAATCGCGGACATCACCAATGTAAAACTTAATTTTAGGATTTTGATAAGACTTTCTCATATCGTCCTGCTTTTTCTCATCCCTACTCAGGATTCGAATCTCTTTGACTTCCGAATCTAAAAACCTATTGAGAATAGCATTCCCAAATGATCCCGTGCCGCCAGTAATGAGAAGAATTTTATTATTAAACATTGGTATACCAAATTAATTATGTTGGAAGATTTTAATTCTAGTTATGCTTTTGATATTTACCATAAAAAATATATAGACCATATACACTTAAACAGTAAACAAATATAAATAAGGTCAAAAAGTAATTGTAGAAAATTGATAATAAGAGACTTGCAAAAAGCGGGCCATATACTAATCTGTAAAAAAAGCTTCCATTCCTTGCCTTAATGTATGTGAAGGCAAGAGAAAATTGCATGAACGAAACAATTAAAAAGGTTATATAAAAATTGAAGTCATCAAGTAACGGTGCGTAAAAACTCGTTGCATTATGGCTCTCTCTCCGTAGTTTGATGCTGCTCCCATATTCCTTATGAAAGATTTTCTCCCGCACAATTGTGGGCACCAGAGCAATTGCTGAATGATAAGGAAATCCAAGCGGCTCTATTTTAGGATGAGTATCGGAGTAATATAGGTTACTGATTGGTGTAGTGACGTATAAATAAGTTGAAGTAAAGCCGTAAGGTAGCCTATTCAATACCGACTGATATTGCATTATTGCCTCACCCCCTGATCCTTGTGGACTTCTTAACTTTTCAACATAACCAAAAATAATTGAGAATAATGCAATCAGGATTGATCCATAAATGAAAAACTTTCTGTTGAAAAATTTCCCAACGAAGATAAAACCAAGAATTGAAAATAGTAAAAATATTGTGTTGCCTCGAGCTAGCTCCAATAGTGATGATCCGATCAAAATCGCTGAAAATAAATATAGCAACGCAATTTTCGAATTTTGTTTTTTAATTATCTGATAACAAATGATGCAGAGAGTCAAAATTCTCAACATATTTGCAAAGCCAGAAAGAGTTGGAACACCGAAGTCAACATATGATTTATTTACCTTTAAAATCGACCAAATAAATGGTATTCCATTACTGAAATATATATTAATTATAAATAATATACTCCAAATAAAAAATAGGAATTTCGTAACCATAAATAAATAATCCACATTTATTTCCCTATGAGGATTATTTATAATTTTTCTATTGCATAAATTATAAATAATAAAGAAGCCTGCGATATTTGAACCTATTAGCATATTTAATCTCAAGGAGTAATCAAACCCCATCCAATAAAGATCGGCATAAGCCAAACCAAATACTGTTGTCCAAAGCAAGGCAAAGACATAATCAGGCCGTAATATTTCAAGCTTCACTACTTGGCCTGAAAAAATATAGTGTTATGACGTGCATCATAACAAAAGATGGTGAAAAGATAATGGGGTTTCCTAGTGCAACAATCAAACCACCAAAAAATGTGGTAGATACTGCTGAAAATTTACAGTATTTATTTTTACAGAATCCTTTAATAATTAAGAAAGATGTATACAGGTAGGCAATTAGTATAAATACACCAAAAATACCAAATTTATGGGCAATATTTAAATATGTACTTTCAAAGCCGTATCCACGTTCGTCTCGCTTATAGCCACTCTTAAGTCTGGCGCCCAGGCCGGAACCAAAAATCTCTACCTCATCTTTGAGGTATCTAGCCTGAAGTCTTCTTAATTCAATTGACTGCATTTCAAGTGTTTCAAGATTTGAATCAGCTTCCAGAGCAGCGCTTGATTTCGTTATTTGCTCTTTTTTTCTGAAGTGCTCTTAGAGTTAAAAGTCTTGGGTGGATCTAGCACCTTAACATGCTTTGCCTCCAAAAAATCCTTAGAAGCGGAGTCATTGACCTTCTCTTGATTAGACTCAGACTGGTTTGCCACTAAAACTTTATTGGACCGCATTTTTAATTGTCTTAATTCTTGACCTTCTTCGGGAGCCCTTCCTGCATCAGCACTACTAGCAAATAAATCTTGAAAATATGTAATCCTTATCTCCCCAAGAAATGCAGCGACATACCTATTGTCAGAAAACTCTACTTTCAAAGGATAAATTGCAAGGCAAACCAACAAACCTATAAGAATGATTCCTCTGTAATAAATATTTTTAAAATTTATTACATAAATATATATTTGAAATAATAAAAATAGTGCATAGTAAATTAAAAGTGGTTTAGAAAAAGTAATCTGTAGCAATGCAAAAGTATTTAGTGCTATTAAAATTAAGGCATTAAAACTTAAAAATCTTCTCATGAAACCAAGTGATAGCAACGTTAATGAGCCACAAAGAAGCGTCATATTATCTGAGTAATATGACCTTACACTGAGTTGTGCAAAGTCAGCCCCAATATAAAAATATTTACTGAAAGCTTTATCCCAAATGAAGACGGAATACATGACAAAACAAACCATTGCCGTGGAAGTTATCACCACTTTATATATACGCTTAACCTCAAGCCCCAAGGCTATAAAGATAAAATACGCGCTATAAATCACTAGGCCAAAAAAATTTCTAAATATATTTGATGGCTCGTTTCCTAAATATAATCCCCTAGTTACTCCATAAACCCAAATTATTAAGAGCCCCAATGGGACTAGGTCTTGAAGATATAGCTTTACTTGCTTTTTAGGCCCGCCACTAATAAATAAACTTACAAGAAAATATACAGCCATAAACCCAAATCCAACATAACTAAGCACATTATTTGGCAAACAAAAACTCGTTGCCCCTATGGTGCCAACTAAAACTATGCTGACAAAAAAATACGGCAATATTTCATGTTTATTAAGGCCAAGCTGAGATGCGCCTTGAAAAATCATTATGTCATGCCCTCAGTTGACTGAAATACCGCCCCATTAAAAGAGCGTAAATTTGATTTAGTAGGCTTTTATTAATACGTAGATTCAAACACGAAGTGCAACACGGTTTAAGGACTGCATAAACACTTCATTCGGGGTTTTAAATCCCAACCTCTTGCGAGGACGATTATTCAGTTTAGTTTCAATCACTCTAAGCTCCTTGTCTGTCACAGTAGATAGCGGTCTCTTTTTAGGGATGTATTGACGCAGCAGACCATTGAAGTTTTCATTGGATCCGCGTTGCCAACTCGCAAACGGATCTGCAAAGTAGGTGGTTGATTGCAGCGATTCATCAATTCGGGCATGCTCGGCAAATTCTTTTCCGTTGTCAAAAGTCAGTGTTTTAACTAGTCGGCTTAAGGGATTCATTTTGGTAATGATGGCATTACTGACAAGCTCTGAGGTTTTATTGTTCACTTTGCTTATTAAGGCATAACCACTCTTGCGCTCGACTAAGGTCACGATGGCTTGCTTATGGGCAGCGCCAATGACGGTATCGCCTTCCCAGTGGCCGATTTGGGATCTGGCTTCAATGTGCTGGGGACGCTCGCTGATGGGCCTTCTACCGACGATCTGACCCCTCCGGTCACGGCCACTGGCATAGCGCTTTTTGCGTTTCTTTTGGCAGCGCAGCTGCTGGTAAAGGCTGCCACCAGCGGCCTTATCGGCGTACACATGGCGGTAGATGGTTTCAATGCTAATACCAACTCTGATTGGCAATTTGGACGGGGCTCCATTGGTCCTTTAGGCGCTCCACAGCCTGATCCCAATCAGATGGGGTGATTTGGGCGGCATTACGAGAGCCTTGGGAACGTTCCTCTGCTAACAGGCAGGCTTGCCTGGGACGGTAACCCCGATTACCAGTATTGCGAGCAAGCTCTCGGCTAATGGTCGACTTATGTCGATCCAGGAGCTGGGCTATCTGGCTTTGGGTTTTTCCGTCTTTCATAAGGATATAAATCTGATATCGTTCAGTTTGGCTAAGGTGTTGATAGGTCATGGCTACTTTGACTTACCGGCCCCTAAGCTTTGGATACTAAAACATCCTTAGCCACTAGCCCTAGTTGTTCAAAGTTGCACTTCGTAGTTGAATTCACCATATTATTTTTCATGCCTTCAGGATTTTTTCAAGAAGCGTACAAATCCTTAACTGATCAGATTCCGTAACATCCGGATGCAAGGGAAGAGAAAGTAGCTCGCCTCCCAATTGCTCGGAAATCGGGAGCGAATAAGTTGACTTATAAAAAGACAATAAGTGATTGGGTTGATAGTGGATGCCCGTCTCGACACCAGCTTCTTTAAGCAACTGAGATACGATTTGCCTTTTACCCGATAGAATTCGAACTGGAAAGATATGAGGGATTAGATTCTCATAGCTGATTTGTAGTAACTCAAGCCCCGAAAGATTTCTTAATCTATCGACGTACTGAAGGGCAATCTCCCTCCTGATGCTTCCGTATTTACCAATCTTTTTGAGCTGCGCACGACCAATAGCTGCCATGATATTACTCATGTGATAACGCCAACCCTGATAATGAACGTCAAAAAGCCAACTTCTCTCACCGTTAAATCTTTTATCCGTATCCTTCTCAACACCCAAAAGTCGAGCATCCTTGATCTTTGCGGAAACTTCCCGATCGCCAGTTACTACAGCGCCCCCCTCCCCGGAAGTGATGTTTTTAATCCCATCAAAACTGAAGCAGATAATATCGCCGGTAGATCCTATTCTCTGCCCGGCATGGATACAACCGAAACTATGAGCAGCATCTTCAACCACTCTAAGTCCATTTTTTTTTGCAAATATGTATACATCCTCAATTCCCTGGCTAGAGCTTCCATAATGCACCGGTACTATAGCCTTCGTCTTGGAGGTTATCCTTTTTTGAGCATCAACAACGTCAATAAATCCGTTCTTTATAGAAACATCGCAGGCAGTTGGCTTAGCCCCCGTTGCTGAAATAGCCTGAAAGGTGGCCAAATACGTTAGGCTAGGAACTAATACCTCATCACCAGGGCCGATGCCCAATGCTTGAAGAGCAAGGTGTATGGCGGAGGTGCCAGTACTCACACAGAGCACATCTCTATCACCTCCAATGAAAGACTTTAGCTCATCCTCAAATAACTTAACCTCTTGGCCCATTCCAAGATACCCCAATTCAATTACACGAGATACCTCCGCAGCCTCTTCGGGCCCAACAACTGATTTGGATAATCTAATTAGCTTCACTGGGATGCCCTCATCAAACAAATCACTCAATTCTTCTAATTTCACTTAGCTTAGAATCCGCTGCCCTATCATTGCTCAAGGTTTTGGAAATAAATTTAGCGGCATACAACATTGCGCACATCATCGAGTAAGCAATTGGATTTACCGTTGGAGCCATCATAACTTCGGGTGATTTTGTTTTCCTCAGTTTATTATGGTCATAAATGCTATACCAACGCTTGATAGGGGCATCTTGTACATTGGCACCCATGGGATAAAAATGTGCGGTTATTGATTTTCGTGTGTAATTCTGGCCAACCGACGAATCTGCACCATGCATGACCATGCTATTCCATATAAGTATATCACCCTTTTTAGCCAGAAACATTTTTTTCTCAGAAGTAGGCCAAGTTGATTGAAATGCCTCTTCACCTGCAATTAAAATAGAGTCTCTATTTTCCACGCTGACCACAGAAGACGGGCCTCGCTCATAAACATAGAAAGGTCCCGCTTCTAAAGTAATATCCTCCAAGGCAATCCATGCCCCGACCAATTTTCCAGGCGGGGAAGTATCCAGATACCATGAATCCTGATGTAATTTGGTTCCAGTACTCTTGTCAAACAACATCGATTGATATTGAATATGCTTATTTGAGCCAGTAAAATCTTTTAAACATTTTGCAATATATTCAGAGTGAATTATTGAATTTATTGACTTCGTAAACGCCGGAAAAAAACCTAAAAGGTTGGGGTTTTGAATTGAATTAACTTGATTCCCATATGAATCAAGTGCAGGCAATTCAAAACCAATAGTACCTTGAGCTCTAAAAAAAGCATATTTTGAATTCTTGAAAATACTATGCGCTTTTACAACTTCATTAATTAGTTTTTCTGGAATTGCCCCACTATAAATTTTATATTCAAGCCTTCCAAAATCATCATAGCTCTCTAGCATTATCTTTCCCCTAGCATTTTTTGAATTTTATAAAAAATAACTCGCTTAATAAGGTCTGAATGGATCAGACTCCAAATTTGTTTATGAAAACTAGCATAATATAGGAATTTATATTTATAATTAACAGACGTAAGCGGCTTAAGCAATGCTCTAGCATCCCGCAAATTACCTTTCGACATTAAATACATGGCTTCATAATAGTCGCCTTTTGCGTTAGCCTCTTCAAGCTCGTTTGCATATAATTTCTCAATATCGGGAAAACTGGTTTCAAGCTGCTTTAGAGTAATCCGCCTTTCATTGGCCCATTCACCCATACTTCTATACGTTAAGCTTCCCGAGTGCAGTCGATAATCACCTAAAACCTTGTGTTGTACTAAAGCATTTCCATGATATGCAAGCCGCATAAAAAAGTTAAACTCTTCGGAGGCTGTGATAGCGTCATCAAAACGTATATTTAATATTTCGGCCTTTTCTCTATTAAAAATAGGGGTAACCATATTGAGTTCAAAATTCGTTATTAGAGACCCAAAAATAAATCCCGTTTGTAATTTAGGAATTACCTCTCTGATTTTTTCTCCATTTTTTTTAATTTCGCATACCCCAGCATATGCAAATAAATAATCCCCCATTTCAAGATCTCTAATTTGAGCCTCTAGCTTCTTAGGATGCCACCTATCGTCTACATCCAAAAAACAAACCCACTCGCCAACCGCTTTCTCAACGGCCAACCTTCGCGCTTTACCTAAGCTTGTAAGCTCATTAGATCTAAAGTAGCGTATTTTTTCACCATATGAGTTTGCAATTGATGCACTTAAATCACTAGAGCAGTTATCCCAAAAAATAACTTCCCAGTCTTGATAAGTTTGCTGAAAAATTGAATCTAAGGCTTCCCGGAGATGCTCCTCACCATTGAAACAGTTCACAACAATAGATATCTTTGGAGCATTCATTTTGCACTCATTTATTCAGCATATATTCAGAAATTAATTGTTTAGATGTATATACAATTCCCCTATCAAGAAGAGACCTTGTTTTCATCTCCCCCCACATGGCTTTTGTGCCCAAAAGATAGTTTAGAAATTTGTTTGCTTCAAGCTTGACATCATGGTTCATCAACACATATTCTTTAGATCTTTTCGCATGAAAAATAAAATTTTCATTTAGCTCAAGCAAACGCAATGTTAGTGATCCACAGCTACCCGAGAGATGACTTGAATTGATAATATCGCCAAGTGTAAAGCCGTGTCGTCTGTATAACCATTGGTAGTGATATCTAGAATCAACCTCTTTATAGCTCATGTCCAATAGTATTGTAGGTATGCCTAGCTTTGCACCATCGAGAGCAGATGTTCCCATAGCTAAAAGTAAATCAACGTTATCAACCAAATATATGTCCAACTCGTCGGAAGGAATTGAATTAATAAAAGTAGATTTAACATCTTTTAGTTGACCTGCAACCTCCTTCAACTCAGAAAGCATTTCGCCTTCACCTATAATTTTTATCTCGATAGGGAATGGGAGTGAGGCTTGTATTGCAGCTAGCTCAAGTAATGTACGCTTCAGTATATGAAATTTGAAATCTACAATTCTGCCGACCCAAGCAAGCCTCAGAGGTCTCCCCATACCAAATTTTCTCTCCTCATTTTCTAAATCACTATTTTCAAATACATCCACTGGTATAGGGAAAAATACTGGGTCAGGAATTGCATACTGGAGATATTCTTCTGTAGCCCTAAGATTATTTTCATCCATAAACACAATTGCATTTTTTGAAATCAAGTATTCTAAAAAGTTAATAACTTTATAGTGCCAGCCCTTTAATGCGGTCTTAAAAAGTATTCTTGAAAAACTTACACTCCTCTGCATAAGCGGCCTCAAGCCTGGCGGCATTGGAATTAAATTGAGGGGGTGACAATTCCAAAATAAAATATGACTACAGCTGCCTATCTTAAGTTGCGGAAAAATAGACCAAGGAGTCATTGACTGAAATACGACAAAAGACTTGTTGGGAATAGATACAAACTCATCATCTGAATAGGCTAGCAACTCCGAGAGATTTGGGTCTCTCATTTTTGCCATTGCACCATCGAGATAATCTACAAAATAAGCCCTGATTAAACCTATCTTCGCAAGATATTCCCCAATTCGCACAAAAAGGACTGGAACCCCTCCAATCCCCCGGTAAGGAAATACAAAATATACATTGGGTTTAGTTATCAAAATTCATACCGCTTCATCGAGCTATACCCAGGCGTAAGAAATGGAATTTAGTGTGATATTTTCCGACTCAGTTGGATCATGCTCCTCAGGAATAATATTCATCAACAAATTTAGATCTTCAATACCGCGAAAAGAAACCCATACGCCAGGGGGAATAGTCAAACGAGAGTATTGGAAACCCACACCTAAAATAACATCAAAGAAATTGCCCTTTGTACAGGAGTTATGTCGATCATCATGTGCGACAAAGCGAATTCCTCCAACGGGCACAACTATATTAAGCGCAAATCTTTTATGCTTTTTCCAGCCTTTAATTTCATCCTTGTGCACAAAAGAAAAGTAAGCCTCTCCAAAGCCACAAAATCCAGGTGAGCTAGATTTCAAGGCATGCATAATATTTCCTTGCGGATGGTGCACTATAGAAAGGGGCGCTACCTGCACGCCCTGAATTAATTTAGAGCCCAAGATCTACCTCGATTCTTAGCTAGAGCTTCATACTTACCCAGCTGATCTAGCGTAACTAAACTTAAATCTTTAGCGCCGTCAAAATAAACTTTATACCAATTCGAAATAAATTCTACTGTTTCGGCGTAGCTTAAATTCGCCTCCCATTTCATATAAAACATAGCTTTATCGCAATTTAGTTTCAAAAGTCCGGCCTCATGGAATGGGATACTATCAACAACTTGATACGCATTGCCCATATCATCAAAACCCCACTGCTTAGCTAAATCTTGAAGTAGCTCAACAACCGTTCTATTTTGCTCCGTGCGTGGACCAAAATTGAATGCCTCGCCATTCAAGGAATTACTCTCATATAATTTCATGCCTAAATTTAGATACCCACTTAATGGCTCCAATACATGTTGCCATGGTCGAGTTGCCTGTGGGCTCCTAATTTTTACCGGGACCCCCTTGCTCCATGATCGCATAATATCAACTACTATTCGATCTTTAGCCCAATCACCGCCCCCAATTACATTGCCTGCACGTCCAATGCCCACCCTCACCAGATCCTGTTTAAGAAAAAAAGATTTTAGGTAGCAGTTGATCAGCACTTCTGCGGCTCCTTTTGAACCGCTATATATATCGTTACCACCTACGGCATCCGTTTCGCGATACCCCCAAACCCACTCAACGTTATCGTAGGCTTTATCACTGGTAATCATGATCACGATGCAAGGCCAATCAATTCTTCTAACCGCCTCCAATACATTAATGCTACCAATTGCATTTGTTGAAATTGTTTCAACTGGTTCATCATAAGATACGGAAACAATTGCTTGCGCAGCAAGATGAAAAATAAAGTCTGGCTTTTCCAAATCTATGATACCTTTCAACAGGGGGTAATCTCTAACGTCACCGAAATAATGTTTTATCCTTGACTCTAGACTAGAATCCTCAAACATGGAGGGTGTAGTTGGAATATCTATTGAATATCCCACTACGGTAGCCCCTAGCCGGAGCAACCATTCCGTTAGCCAACTTCCCTTGAAGCCCGTATTGCCGGTAATTAAAACTTTTTTGCCGCAATAAACATTATTAAACATAATTTTTTACCATGTCTTCCACGGTGCGTTGCCAGAATTCCACATTGCATTAAGCTCATTCTTATCTCGCAATGTATCCATACATTTCCAAAATCCTGAATGCCTGTATGAATATAGTTCCCCTTCATTTGCCAATTGCTGCAAGGGTGTTTGTTCAAAAACAGTGGCATCTCCTTGATTCAAATAGTCAAAGACTTTCGGTTCGCAAATAAAAAAACCTCCATTAATCCAAGACCCATCACCTTTTGGCTTTTCTAAAAAACGCGATACCAATCCACTTGAATCGGCTTCAAAAGTTCCAAACCTTCCATCCGGCTGAACTGAAATCATAGTTACCGATTTACCATGACTTTCGTGAAATTCCAGCTCGCTTCGCATATCAATGTCACTTAAACCATCACCATAAGTCAACATGAACCGATTCTGCCCAATATAATCCTGAGCCCTTTTTATTCGCCCCCCAGTCATAGTGTGCTCGCCCGTATCAATCAATGTTATTTTCCAGGGCTCGCTTTGATTATTGTGAATAGTCAGCTGATTGCTGCTTAAGTCAATAGTGATATCACTTCGATGAAGGAAGTAATTAGAAAAATACTCTTTAATAAAGTAGCCCTTGAAACCCAAAAGAACAACAAAATCATTGAAGCCATAGCGTGAGTACAGTTTCATAATGTGCCACAACATCGGCCTTCCACCAATCTCAACCATGGGCTTTGGTCGAAGGTCAGTCTCTTCAGATAGTCGTGTGCCAAGACCACCTGCCAATATTAATACTTTATTTTTTTTCATATCATCCACCAAATATTCAAATTTCTATACAAAATTCTAAAAGCTCTGATTTTATTAATTCCACATCACTAAAATAGTTTTTGCATTTATGCATTTTCCATTGGCCAATATTTTTTGTCCGACTCATTCGGACTGAAGTAAGCACCTTTTTGCGAATGAGTAAGGTTTTCAGTCCCCAAAAAATGGCGAATCCTTAAAAGCTCTTCATCATAGTTAAGAACAAGGGATTCAAAATTTGTACGGTAGATATTTGGGTTCTGATCGTCCATTTTGGACCGATAAATCCTGAACCTATCTATAAATGTCTGAACACCCCCTCCTGTTACGGCTTGCCCCACTTTAGATCCTGCAATTCTCCCTGCCATTAGTGCTGAGAGATAGATATCCCGGGGATCTCTATCAACAATGATTGACTTAGCATGATCAAAAAGGGCAACAGATTGTAGTGGCGCAAAAGGCTCAAAAGCATTACTTAAAAGAATTTTTGAGTATGACTTTTTTTCAAGCCCTCTAAAAAGCTCATTAAAATAAAGTCGAGTGCGAACATAAAATTCTTCGGCAGTCATGCGCGATAGAAAAAATTGATTCTCTCTCATGCATCCGATTTTTTGCATGGCCTTGGTAAAACATATATGCCATTTACTCTTTCCATACAATGGATATGGCCATTCACAATTCCATTTTGCGCAAACTAAAGAATCAATAAACTTTAGTGAAATTTCCGTAAATCCAGGAAAGTAGTGATCGTAATGTGCGCCAGATCGGAATAGCCTAGAGTACGTTGATTTATTTCCGCCAATTGTTGTGATCAGGTGATAAAAAGCCATTATGGCTTCTGAGGATCGAATTGGCGACCAAGAATCTACTAGCGCAAATTTCAAATCTAGAATCCCGCCGCGCACCCTGAGTAAATCAAACTCAAACTCTTTTGAATGATGGAAAAATCCATCAAACTCACACAGCAAATCAAAGAAGGCACTCTTTCCTGTGAACGAATAGCCAGATATATCAACAACACAAAACGAGGGCTTGGCATATTGACTCAATATGTTTACCTAAATGTATTTATGCTACTCTTTGAGCAATTAAAGCGCCCTGAGTAGATTGAGAATCTGTATAGAGAATGCTCCAGTTTGGCGATAGATCTATGTAAGTGGCAACTAAAAAATTCTTAATTGATTTAGGATAGTAAATATCATGAAGCAACGCAAATCCACCAATCTGTATGGTCTGCCACATTAAATGCCACTCCCCAATACTTGATACTTCACCACAATCAAAGAATATTGCATCCGCCTTATAGTTCCGCTCCACCAAATAAGAACAATATGCTGTACCTAATAAACTTTTTGTGCCCTCATAAAATTTCAAGTCACCAACATAACTGGGGTGAGACATGATTATCTCTTTTAGATCATCGCCATTTTCAGAAAAAATTAAATCAGTAAATTGCTTGGAAATATTTTCTGAGCTGATGAATTTTCTAATTGATAACTCTACAGCGGCCCTATCAAAATCTTTTAAAGAAACGCGTACCGCCTCAAGCCCAGCGAATGCTTCAGCTAGCGTGACGGTTGGCGCCTGGATGCTACTTATAGAAGACAGGAATCTTTGCTTAGAATGTACTGAATTTAAAATGCGGTTGTACTTGGAAGGATTTAAATCAACAGAAGCAATGCTTACCTCTTGGGGGTTAAAAATGTTTGCTGCCAATACAGTTGAATAACCGCCCCCCAATTCCAGAAACTTGCCCTTAAAATTTAGCTGCCTGAGCACATCGTAAAGACAGATATAAGATAATATAGGATGAAGTTCTCCTTGCCATCGAGCAGATACCGACAAAAAAGATTCTCCAAGAAAATCTAACATAGTAGTTTTGGGTCGAATAAGCCAAAAAAATACTCTAATTTTATGAACTATCAGTCTTAGGAAATTAGCCATCATCGCGCAATACTTTCAATCTTAAAAACTTGGCGGGAACGCCTCCAACTATAGAATTGGAAGGCAAATCTTTTGTGACTACTGAGCCTGGAAGCACTGTAGTATTCTCACCAATGGTTACACCACCCGTTACGATTACTCTTGATGTAATCCATACCCCGTCTTTAATATTGATATCGTAACCTTCACTTGGTGTTGGTTTAAATGTTAATGGGGATGAATAATTATCGATATGCCTACCCGTTAGTATCTGACAATCATGTCCAAAAATTACATTTTTACCTATGTAGACATATCCAGATCTTGTATTGAAAAGAACGTTTGCATACCCAGTTCTTTCTCCCTTTAAAATTTCCTTGTCAGCCAATATGAGCCTGTCTGAATCGCCATTGACATGCCATCTATATCGATGAATAAAGCCAAGCCACTCAAAAAAATCAATGATTAGATGCTTTAATTTTCTATACAAGATCAATAGCCATTCATTTTAATTAAATTTTTAATATCTTTTAAATTATGTATTTTTGGTCTGTTATTTAGTATAAATCCTGATTTTTTATCTTCGAAAATATAATCCGAATTCCTCGAATCAATAAATTCAATAAATTTAAAATTTGCATTTAAAGAGAAAATATGGTCGACAATTGTATCTCCAATATAATAAATTTTGTTTACCTCATCGCTAATATTTTCCCTCAATAAATCAGCTGGTAATATGGTAGGCTTCCCCAATGGAGTATCATCGCAAGTTATTACAAACGCGGGATTTAATTCAAATTTATTTAAGATGTCATATGTAGTATATCTTGGTTTTGAGGTGATGATAGACCACTCAACATTTTCCAAATTAATCCAATCAATACATTCCCACAATCCTGGCATCGGCTCTATGAGCGCAATATTTTTCTTATTGAATGAAAAATAAAGCTCCCTAACCTCCTCCTTCAAAGTCACAATATTTAAATTCTCACATATTTTATCAAATGGGAGCCCAATATTTTTTTTATAAATACTCCAGCCAATTTTTAAATCCAATTTGGAGCATAAATTTTCCCAGCTAGCTCTCATTAACGGAATTGAATCAATTAAGGTTCCATCAAGATCAAAGCAAATATGAATCATCAATACTTTCCAAAAAGTGAGTCTCTCAACATCAATCTGTTGACTTGATCATAGTCGTCGCGCGTATCTACTGCAAGCGACTCGCCATGCTCCTCATACGTTCCAACTATAAGCCCATTTTCAAGAGCTCTTAACAATTCAATCCCCTCGACTCTCTCTAGCGGAGATTGTTTACATTCATAAAATTTTGATAACGCTTGCCTTTTAAACCCTATAATACTTAAGTGCTTCTTAATGTGGGTAGACTCTAGAAATGAATAAGGAACAGAAGCACGGCTCATATAATAAATTCTTCCGTTGCTTTCTACAATCTTGACGCGATTTGGAGATAATCCATCAGAAATAGTTATATATGGGACAACAATATCATTTACAGGATTATTTTCCATGAATTTAATGACATTATCTATCATCTGCGGCATTAATAATGGCTCATCTCCTTGAATATCAATAATGATATCTTTTTCATTTAAATTCAGGCCATCAGAGGCTTCCGCTATTCTTTCGGTCCCATTTATATGACTTGACTTAGTCAATATGATTTTTATGGAATTATCTAGACATATATTTGCAATTTCTTCGCTGTCGGTGCATACAATTACCTCATCCAACAACCTTGCCATGGCCGCTCTTTTAGCAACATGGACTATCATTGGTCTCCCTGCAATGTCTAGAATAGCTTTTTTGGGTAGTCTAGAACTTTCAAGTCTGACTGGAATTAGGCCAACTTTTTTTGCAACATCCATCCTTTGCCCCCGTTTTGACTCGTCTGATTCCCTCTATTAAAGCTAATTACCGCCACCCTTCTTAATCCGATCAACACCGGGCTTGCTCTATGCATTGACGTGGTATCAACCAAAAAGTGAGTGCCAGATATACCTAAAATTTTCTTTTCATTTTTACTGCAACCGGAATGGCTAATAAGAAAATCATATAAGTATTTTCTATTTTTTGTTAGCTCCCACAATACTCCTCTAAGAATGCTATTCCTTAGTTTCCAACTTCCAGTGGATGGGACACATGAAAAAGGCCCGCTCTCCTCATTAACATCGGACAAATA
Source organism: Polynucleobacter antarcticus (assembly GCF_013307245.1). NCBI lineage: Bacteria > Pseudomonadati > Pseudomonadota > Betaproteobacteria > Burkholderiales > Burkholderiaceae > Polynucleobacter > Polynucleobacter antarcticus. Next base: position 295,359 of record NZ_CP028941.1, on the reverse strand, counting down.
TATAAAATATTTAAGGTTCGCTTTATTGTCATCGACATGAAAATCGCCGCCTGGAACGCTTTCTAGATCCCTCTGAGGATAACTCTCCTGATAATATGAAATTTCCACTTTAACCTGCTCTGTATTAAAAAATTTGATCGCATGTGGCTTTATTATTTCAGCATATTTACCCAATAAGGGCGATAAAATCCCATGGGAAAAAATTCGCCCAGATAATTGTCCGCTCACATCAACAACTGTAGATCTCTTTAAATTTTCAAAATCCTCAAGAAGGACCTTCACCTCAGCAGATGGAACTAAATCTGGAAATTTATGCAAGCCAAATAACCTTAGATCATTGAAAATAACATCATTCATGTTCCTATTTAGAGCAATCTTATCCTTGCAATAACCCAACAACATTATTGGTATCCCGATGCTTATTGCATATCCAAGTGATAGGGTGCTGTTAAAAATCGATTTTTTAATGGGTAAATACATTATTTAATTCCCTTTTTAACAGCATATTTTAGCCTAATAAATATATTTTCTAGATATTTTTTTTCAGTTGCAGAGAGGCAGAAAATATAAATTGCAAGGAAGATTGCAAGCGACGAAAATATTTGGGTTAAATAATTATTAACTGATCTGTCTTGTGGCTGATATAATATAGATAATATAATAATTAATATAATAAATAATAATCTCAATAACTTATTCCACTCAATTTTAAAACTAAAAAATCTTTTAGCAAAATAATAAATAGTGCAGGGTATCAATATAGATGCAATTAATGCACTAAAAGCTGCAGCCCCAATTCCAAAAATTGGAATCAAAAAAATATTTAGTGCAATTTTTATAGCAGCAATTGAAGAGTAAATTAGCGGCATAAAATAAACTTTTCTTTCGTAAAATATTCCTGCCACCACTATGTTCGCAGTTCCATTTATCAAGCTTGCTAACGCCAAAGTTAAAAATGTAAAAATAAGAGTTTGTGTAATTTCATATTTTATTAAAAAATGGAGTATTTCTACTGAAAATGGAGATATAAATGCAAGGAGGATGCCGCCTAATATTAAAAAGTATGACAAAACTTTAGAAGTTATTTCCTTTATATTTCTATTTTTTTGATATTCAAACATCATGGGTGACCAAATTTGTGTAAATGGGGTTATGAGCAGAACACCCATCAATCCGCTTACCCTAATTGCAGCAGAATAAAGTCCAACGTCAGCAAATGACATATATCGCTCAATAATGATGCGGTCGGCCCAATCTAATGCCATTACTCCAAAACTTGTTAAAACTGTTGGAAGTCCAAAATGTATAAGTGGTTTGCACTCTTCAAAGGCAATCCGCCAAATAAACATTTCCCTTCCATACAAAAGCAGAATAATAGATGCGATTAAAATTTGAGAATACGCTATCGCCTTGAATGGACTCACCAGAATTTCACTATCAACATTTAGAAAGTAAATCGTCAATAAAACTCCGGAGACCAATCCTCCAATACTCAAGAACACAGAGGCTATTGAGTACCTCTTAAGGCGAAGATAGGAAAAGAAATATTGATTTACAAAGGTAAGCGCACTTCCAAAAAAAGCCCACTCGATAGCGAGCACATATTTATCGCCACTAGATTTGAGAATTAATTTTGCAATAAAAGGCCCGAAATGGCACCCAATCAGTATTTGACCTATTGCCCCCATCAGCAATATGAGGAAAGCAGTAGTAAAAATTGATTTTCGTTTTATTTCCTCATTGCTATCAAAATATGATCTTGGCATAGCAGAAGTCATACCCAAGTAGAAAATTGCGCCAGCGATAGTAGCCGCCATCAAAACTAAGGAATAAACCCCAAACTCCGATTCACTCATCCTTGCTGTAAGGATTGGGAGCAAGATGAATCCTAAGGCAGATTGCGCAATCCCTCCAACGCCATATATAAGGCCGTGCCTAACTAAATCGCGAAAATTAAATGCTCTCACAAGATATTATTTGCACTCTAGACCTAGGCACACTCATTTGAGCTATTTGTAACGGCGACTATTACTGACTCGATATCATCATCAGTCATTGTTGGGCCAATCGGCAAACTAATACAAGTACGATGAATCTCTTCTGAGATCGGAAATGACCCCTCAATAAATCCTAAATCTTGGTAAGCCGGCTGCAAATGGGGCGGGATTGGGTAATGAATCATAGCCGCTACCTGATTCTTGGCTAGAAATTGCATAAACAAATCTCTCTTTGGGTGTCGAATTACATACAAATGCCAAACGCATTCATTCGAAGAATTTGCAATAGGTAATATTATATTTTTCAGACCTTGAAATGCATTCTCATAACTTTTTGCAATAAATTGTCGTCTACGATTGTCCTCATCAAGGCGCCCTAACTTCGCCCTCAGAAAAGCTGCCTGAATCTCATCTAAGCGCGAATTAAATCCTTTAATACTGTTCTGATACTTTGCCTCCGAACCGTAGTTACGCAAGATCTTCAGTTTTTGGGCTAGTACTGGATCGTTGGTAGTGATGCCCCCTCCATCCCCCAAGGCCCCAAGATTTTTGCCAGGATAAAAACTAAAAGCAGCTGCATCGCCAAGCCCACCCACTTTATTCCCTTGAAAAATTGCTCCGTGTGCTTGAGCCGCATCCTCAAGAACCTTTAAATTATTACGGCGTGCGATATCCATAATTGGAGCCATTTCAGCAGCATGGCCATATAAGTGCACTGGAATAATTGCTTTAGTTCGAGATGTAATGGCGCCTTCTATTAGAGAGGGATCTAAATTGTATGAATGGATATTGGGCTCTACGGGAATCGGAGTTGCGCCAGTTTGACTTACCGCCAACCAAGTTGCTATGTAAGTATTCGAAGGAACAATCACCTCATCACCAATCCCTATTCCCCATGCCCTTAATACTAAATTGAGTGCATCAAGCCCATTAGCAACACCAATACAAAACTTGGTCCCGCAATAGTCAGCAAACTCCTTCTCAAATATTTCAACCTCCTTACCTAAAATTAACCAGCCAGAATCGAGCACGCGATCTAATGCCTCTTGAAGCCGCTCTTTTTGCCTTAAGTTAATTGTTTTAAGATCTAAAAATGGAATCATGACTGGGCAGTCTGAGAATTAATATGAGAAATGAACTCGACATAATCACGAAGATAATCATCAGCATGATAGGCATCTGACGCCAAAACCAAAAGCACTGCATCTGCGGAATATTTATATTGAATTCCCCAGACCCTGGGCGGAATGTGTAAACCTAGATTGGGTTTATCAAGAATTAACTCTGTCTTGTTAACGCCATCATCCAGAACTACATTAACAGAACCCTTTACACATATCAAATATTGATGAAGTTTTTTATGTGCATGCTCTCCCCGTACTTCACGACTAGGAACATCGAATACCCAAAAACACCGCTTAGGTATAAATGGAATTTGCTTTTCATATTCGGCTACCGATAAATTACCTCGTATATCCGGGACAAGCGGAAGCCTGTATAAAACACAAGCCCCAACACCTAAACTTTTAGAGTTTTCAGTCAAGTCTATTGATGCAGAGTATTGATTATCAGGTTTTGTATTATTGGCGCCAACATAGCCCGTTATAACAGCTGGATTTCCAACAACGATGGCATGAGGCGGAATATTTCTGGTAACAACTGCACCGGCACCAACCATGGCGCCCTCCCCAATAGTAAGACCGGGAAGTATCGTTGCATTTGCTCCAATACTGGCACCATCCTTTATTTCAGTTATTAAAAATTGGTTAGGATATTGCTTGCTTCTAGGAAACTGATCATTGGTAAAAGTTGCATTTGGGCCAATAAAAACCCGATTGCCAATACGGGTTCCATCCCATAATTGAACGCCACTTTTAATTGTCACATGATCGCCAATAACTACATCATTTTCAATAAGCACTTGAGCGCAAATATTACAATTTTTACCAACTGTTGCCTTTGGGAAAATAACGCAATACTGCCAAACTCGAGTTCCATCACCAATTGCCTCTGACTGTACGTCACTTAATGTGTGAATCTGAATATTACTCATTTAATACTCTTTTATATTTTTATTAAGCATCAAGCCCGCTAATGCCCGATCCCGCGCTTCGTAACTACACTCCAATGCAATAGAGCGTTTGCTTGAGTTAAGTATGTTCGTGGGCGGTTGCATGGGCATGGCGTTCTCGATCATTTCGCTTACTGGTGTGCCGGCGATAGGGAGGCACCCTCATCAATGCGCGTCCCGGCTGTTTGCTGTGCTGAAATGTGCCCCTGCGGCACTGCAGTGGTTCGCTCTAACTCCAACCGCAGAGCCTCGTACTCCGCCATCTTGCGCTGTAAGAAGTGCGTCGTTAGGGCTGTTTTGCTTTTGATTCCTTGGGGCGTCAGCAGGTAGGCGTAGTCCATCTTTTTTTGGTTGTGACTAAAGTTCCCCATCTTCACTAGACCTTTATCAATTAAGGCATTGATACAGTAGTGAGCTTTACCGAGACTCACGCCCAATACTTGAGCTAGCTGACGCTGCGTGAGTCCAGGGTTGGACTCGATGGCGCGCAAGACGTGAAGTTGGATTTCGTCTGAAGGCATTAGGGCTTTAGTGTTTTACGTTATGCGGCTGAAGCGGTTTAACTGCAATGTGTTGAAGACTAATTTGATGCCATCAAAGCTTCAATGCTTGAATGGCCGACTTGTCAACATCAAATCATTATAACCGTTGTAATGAACTTGTTCAAAAAAAGAACAGTTTATTTCAGATGTGGTCTTATATTAGGGTTAACCCTTGATTTTTGCCAGTATGTATTTTTTATTGCTAACCTGCCACTGGGGTCAAGGGTAGGCATGGCGGGAACCAGGGTTAGCTCAAGCACTGAATGGATTAGGCTGTTTTTTCCGCGGCGCTTTTCTTACTCCAAACTCAATATCTTTTACACCCCTTCCAATGCGATGTGCGTTCTTTCTGACTGATGGGTGCGGATCTTCTGATGGGCGGTATCTTTATTTGACTATAGGCGCCACTCAAGAGGGTCACTAGGATGAGCATTCTTATTTCCTTTTGATTTAATCCATGAACCCTGTTGAAATACTCCATGACACCATCATCCGAATCGATGGTGCCTATGCTCCAGCGACTATTCGGGCATACGTTGCTGACTTTAAGGCATTCATCGTATTTTGCGAGTCTCGTAATGAACCCGCTCTGCCTGCGAGCTCCTTGTCGGTAGCCGCGTTTATCGTATTCATGAGCGCAACAGGCCGATCATCGGCTAGTATTCGGCGGGCCATTGTGGGGATTTCAGCGCTGCATTTACTCAATCGCTTGCCGGATCCAAGCAAGGAGCCTGAGGTACGCTTGGCGATGAAACGGATGCACCGTAGTATTGGTCGATCATCAAATCAAGCCTTTGGCATTCGACAAGAAATGCTGACGCGCATGCTGGGTAGCCTTGATGGATCGCTGCGCGGCTTGCGTGATGCCGTGCTGATTCAATTGGCGTATGACACACTTTGTCGGCGCAGTGAACTGGTGTCATTATTAGCACTTGATTTAGCCCAGCGAGAGGCAAATGGCATCCATCACAGCATCTTGCTACGCAAAAGCAAAGTAGATCAGGAGTTAAGGGGTCGCTGGATAGCACTTCAAACCCAAACCGTTGCGAGCATTGAGTGCTGGTGTGATGCCGCAAAGATCACGGATGGCTTTTTATTGCGCGGTGTCGATCATTGGGGGAAGGTTACAGAATCCCTCAGCGGCAGTCAAATCAACCGGATTTATAAGCGCATCGCAATGGCTTCGAATCTCGACACCACCATGATTAAAAAAATCAGTGGTCACTCATTCCGCATTGGTGCAGCGCAAGACTTACTCGCCTCTGGTGCCAGCATGCCCACTATCATGAACCGAGGTAGATGGAGTAAATCGGATACTGTCATGCGCTACCTCGAACAATACCAAGTTATGAAATAACTTATAGCTGATAACTCATAAGTAAGCGTACCAAATACTTCTAATGATTTTTTAGAGAGCTGACCTGTCTGGTTTTATTGGGCTACTTTCGCTCGCCTTAACGCTAGCCCATACACGTTGACCTAGCAGTACCATCAACGCAAGGAAAAAGGCTACAGCTAAGCCACTGGCAGCGGATTTAATCATCCCGCGCTTCTTGCTGGTGGGTGCGCTATTGGCTTCTAAGCTCTTAGTAAAGCGATTTTGAATACTCACGATCTCACTTCGCAGACCTTGTAAGGCCTCCAAAGCGCTGGGGTCATTGGGGCTGACCTTTTGTAGCATCACGCTGTTGATATCTAGGAGCTGCTTGGCAACCATTAACCCATCACGATTCTGATCCATTAGCGGTAATGCTTGGGACAAAAAATTATTGATGATGCCAATTTGGGCTAATTTGATCTGCATACGATCCAGTAGCTCCTTATTGCCGTTGATGTCATTATTGACCGCAATAATCTGGGTAGTGATAGGTAGGTACTTAGCTCCTGAATCCTTGGCATCAACCACCTGGCCAGAGGCGGTGGTATTTTGAGGAAAGCGTTTGCGTAGCTCCTCAAGATTTTGAGCGCGTGAGTTCAAAAACTGTAGATCGATCTTGGCTGAAGTAATTCGGCGGTTTATCTCTGCTACCTGGGCTGTAGCGTTGCTCTCGTAGCCATTAATCAAACCTCTGAGCTGCAGGTAGGCAGAACCGCTACGCAAAAAATCTCCTGAAAGCTTAACTGCCTCCACCGATTTTTGCTCTGTGGCACCGCCTGAATTAATGGTCAAACTGAGAATGGTAGTTGCCGCGCCATCGAGATCCTTACCAATAGCTGCAAGGTCCTTAGTGTCAGCCTTAGAGAGCGCATAGGTTGGCAGGACATTCTTTTGCCACCAGAGTTCATCGCTCATAGTCCGGTACTGGGATAACTCTTGGTCCTTGAGCCCTCCCTCGACCACAATTTGTGCCGCTAGGTTAGGCAGGCTTTTTTGCACGGTACGCCAAGATACGATGTCCAAAGCATAACTGTTGTTGTTGTTGTTGTTGTTTAGCAGCACGAGCTGCGCAGTGTACCCAACTAGAAAAAACCAATAGGCTAGGCCCAAAATAGCACCCACTACTGCGGCAATAGCGAGCTTTTTCCAGGCACTTTGAACAAAATCAATAATGTCGAGAAGGGAGATTTCACTCTCGGCATTCTCGCGAGTATCTGCTTGGTCTGAATAAGAAGATTTTGGTGTATTCATTAAGGTGCGTAGGTTTAGGGAGCTAAAACTTAAATATAGTAAAGAATGGGGTGTCGCTCTAAAGTTATTACTCTATTTACATCGCTTGATTGCAGTGATGTTTTTTATTTAAATTCTTTATAAATACTAATCGTAATTATAAGTGACTAATCCTGAGAAAAGGCTTTAAAACAACTAAGCATTATATTAAGAGGCAATAATTAGACACCACTAACAATCATATTGAGTCCAGCTAGCCATTTGGTGCAAAACCAAATCGTAGTGATTGTTACGCCAATCCTGACACTTTAGCCAATGTGCTGAGTATTTGAGGTTTTTAGCTGCGGCCATAGGTATCTTCAAACCTCACAATGTCATCCTCACCAAGATAGCTACCTGATTGCACTTCAATAATTTCTAAGGGCTCTTTTCCGGGATTGGCTAAGCGATGGGTTTGGCCTTGTGGAATATAAGTACTTTGGTTCTCAGTCAGAGTCAGTACTTGATCACCGTTAGTAATTTCGGCAACGCCTTTCACTACAATCCAATGCTCCGCCCTGTGATGATGCATCTGCAATGAAAGGCTGGCTCCAGGCTTTACCTGAATGCGCTTCACTTTAAAGCGCTCACCTTCATCGACGCTGTCATACCAACCCCAAGGGCGGGCTACTTTGCGATGTAAGTTCTTCTCTTCGCGCTTTTGAGCTTCCAATTGGCTCACAATACTTTTGACATCTTGACTATTCGCTCGATCAGCAACTAAAACAGCGTCAGCCGTTTCAATAATGACCAGATTATCAATACCTACAGCACTGACCAAGCGACTGCTTGCATGCACTAAAGAGTTCGTAGTATTAGAAATTAAGGTATCACCACTGGTGACATTACCTTCGCCATCTTTATTGCCGACTTGCCACACCGCATCCCAAGCGCCCAGATCATTCCAGCCAGCATCTAGCTCGACCATTTTTACAGTGAATGCATCGTCATCTTTTGAGCCATTGAGGTTACTAGCGCTAGCAGCACACTTTTCAATGACCGCATAGTCAATCGACTCACTGGGCACTGCAGTAAACAGCACTTTATCTGGTCGCACAAAAGTGACCTCGCCAGATTGATCTGTGGTTTTAGCATTCCAAGCTGCTTTAGTAGCACTAGCAATATCCGGGCGGTATTGCTCTAAGGCCACAAGCCAGGTGCTGGCGCGCAGCACAAACATACCGCTATTCCATAGATAGTTGCCATCGGCCAAATAGGCTTGTGCTGTTTTAGTATCAGGTTTTTCAACAAACTGGGCTACGGCAAACTCATTGTTTTTGCCTCTAGCACTATTGCGCTGAATATAACCATAGCCAGTTTCAGGGGCAGTTGGCGTAATACCCAAAATAGCGATCGTCTTGTTATCTTGGTCTGCAGCCACCACTGCAACACAATCTTGTAAGGCATTTACAAAAGCTGCTGGATTCTGAACGGTTTGATCTGCTGGAGTAATAACCAAAATCGGATCAGCGCTCTCTTGCTGACTTTGGTCTTCAGCACCCTTTGCAGTGACTGCTTGTAGTGCTGCCAAGCTCAGTGCTGGTGCTGTATTACGGCCAACCGGCTCAAGTAAGAACGTTGCTTGCATACCCTTCAGTTCTCGTATTTGATCTAAAGCTAAAAAGCGGTGCTCTTCATTGGTCACAATCAGGGTTGAACCCAATTTAATCTCTGGACTGGCAATGGCATTAATGCGGGTGATCGCCTGCTGAAATAAGCTCTGACTCGAATCATCACCAGAGAGCACTAAAAACTGCTTTGGGAAGCCTGAGCGCGATAAGGGCCACAAACGCGTACCAGAGCCACCACAAAGGATGACTGGTGCAACAGAGGTAGGTAGTCTTTCAATGGTCATTTCCCATCCATTCTAATCCATGGTGATTTTTATAGATTAGCGATTATTTTGTGAATTGTCGATACAAGGTATCGGTGTAAATGGCGCAGCGCAATGCTGCTAAGAGCCCTCTAAATCTGACATAAACATCACTAATGAGTCATTAGAGGCATTAACTTAATAAGCAGTTGATATTTTTATTGCCTTCTCATTGCTCTAGGCTGAGGGGATCACAAAAGCACACTTTCATGCAGGTTTGTTCTGTTATTCTGTGACATTACATACATTTAGCTTGTTGTGTATGTGTTGGCAGATGCTGCCTCATCCTTAAAAAAGTTTTGCCTACACTCAGCGGAAACAGACTAACTCTTCATGAATATGCTTTTTAAAATTCCTCGTATCTTTAAGATCTATAGAGTAGGCATAAAATCTATGGGCTCCCTGATAGATTTGCCTAAGGTTAAATCTGTTGATCAATGCTTAAAGGGGCTAATTAACGGAAAGTTAGATGCCCAGGGAACTAGTTCACTTGATATAGGTTGCGGCTCAATCCCGCGAAACCCATTCAATGCTGAACTTGCTTACGGCATTGATATACGCGATAACTCTTCGGGGAAGATTAAATGTGCGGATTTATCCGTTGAGCCTATCCCCTTTGAAGACAACGCATTTGACTACATCACTGCATTCGATATCTTAGAGCACATCCCAAGAGTCATCTATGCGCCTAATCGTCGGTTTCCTTTTGTAGAGCTAATGAACGAGATTTGGCGGACCCTAAAGCCGAATGGCTATTTTCTTTCGCACACACCGGTTTATCCCTATTCTGCGATTCATAGCGATCCAACCCATGTCAATGTAATAGCACATGACACCTTCACATCATATTTTGATGATGTTCAACGAGGGGCTAAAATATATGGCTTCACGGGCTCCTTTAGAGTAGTGAGTCAACATATTAAGACCCCCCATTTGATAAGCATTCTACAAAAAATAGCCTGAAACTAAGAGGGTATTTAACTCAGTTATTTTCTCAATGACCGCATCTCTCATGCAAAGCCTCCTGAGAGATGCAGGTTCGCAGCATCAGTTTCATTGTATTGATCTATAAGCCTACTTGTATTGCAAAAGTTTCTCTATCAAGCATGCTAACTAGGGGAAAATTTTTATGCAAATAGCCTCATGATCAAGAAAATAACATATCTAGTGATCTCTCCATGCTGAACTTGATATAAAGCTTTTCAAATAGTTCGTCTAACTTTCATCACAATATAGTTGTGCCGCTAGCTCTTACTGCACCTGACCTGTCCTGGGATTTTCAGACCAAACTAATTTAGAGATAATGACTCCTCCTTGACTAAAAGGAGTAGTACATGAAGAGAGCCCGATTTACGGATGAGCAGATTGTTCGGATATTGCAAGAGGCCGATAAAGCACCAGTTGCAGAGGTGGCTAAACGCCATGGGGTGAGTGAGCCCTCGATTTATATCTGGCGGAAGAAGTTTGGCGATATGGGTACGGACGATGTCAAACGCTTAAAGCTGTTAGAGCAAGAGAACAGTCGCCTCAAGAAGATTCTGGCAGAGCGGGATCTGGAGATTGAGGTGATGAAGGAGATCACCGCAAAAAAGTGGTGAGCGTGCAAGCTCGATTAGAGCAAGCACGCTACGCAGTAGATCGCGGGATTAGTCAAAGACGGGCTTGTGCGCTATTGCAGGTAGCTAGGTCAGGCCTTGGGTATCAGCAAAGGATGCCGGTTAAAGACCAGCCTGTGATTGCTGCAATGCGTTCTTACTCTGAACAATATCCTCGCTATGGCGCCAGACGGATCCGAATCTTCTTGCGGCGAGACGGCATCGTATTAGGGCGAGATCGTGCTGCCCGTATATGGGCTGGTGCAGGCCTGCAAATGCCCAAGAAGCGAACTCGCAAGCGCAAAGATCATATGGGCAGTCCCAACCGGCAACCCTTTGTAGCAACAGCGCCCAATGAAGTCTGGGCATACGATTTTGTCTTTGATGCTTGTGCCAATGGTCAAAAGCTCAAGTGCTTAACCTTGATAGACGAGTTCACCAAGGAGAGTTTGTATATTGATGTAGCCGGCTCAATTAAAGGTAAGCGAGTGGTGCAGATATTAGAAGAAGTGATTGCAAAGCGGGGTTACCCTAAAGTTTTACGAAGTGACAACGGCCCGGAGTTTATTAGTACTATCTTGTTGGAATGGGCTGTAGCCAAAGGTCTACATAACCTACACATTGAACCAGGCAAGCCTTGGCAAAACGGTACTAACGAGAGCTTTAATGGCAAGTTCAGAGATGAATGTTTAGCTTTGAACTGGTTTTACAGCAGGCAACATGCCAAGGTGATTATTGAAACTTGGCGTAAGCACTACAATTTAATCAGACCGCACTCCAGTTTGGATTATCAAACCCCGCTAGAGTTCGTATCTGAATGGCGCAATAACTTAAACCCTGGAGTCCATGTTTCTAAATGAAAATGGTCCGAAGAAACCAGACAGGTCACACCCATAACCTCCTCGAGATTTGGCACTTTTTTATAGTCTCCCACATTTGCAATCATCCCACTCCAATACCCCTCAGTCTTCCATTTCGGGGAGTCGCAATAGATTTCCACCGTAGGTTTACCCAATACTGCTGATAAATGGGTTAATCCGGTATCCACACCAATCGTCAGTGCTGCATGCGCCACCAATTGATAGGCCTCCTCAATGGAAAAAGCCCTCGGCACGATTGCCCCTGGAATCTGGCTGGCAATCAAAGTACTTTCTTTTTTCTCAGCCTCGTTACCCCACGGAAAGACTAATTGATAACCATGGTTAGATAGCTCTTTACCTAAAGCAATCCAATGATCGTTGGGCCAACGCTTAGCTACCCGAGCAGTCGAATGAAAACACAGTACATAAGGCACAGGTAAACCATGGGGATCTTTACGTAAACCCTCAGTGATTAGTGGAGATAACTGCGTTACAAAACTGTGGGAGTAAAACTGTGGAGCTTCTGTAGTTCGGTCAATCAGTGGCCAATTAAATGCCGAGCACATCACCCAGCGTGAGCGATCAATCGCATGGCATTTAACTGGCACCTGCACCGATTGGGTATAGAAGAATCTAGCCATTGGCTCATAACCTGAATATTCCGTAGCATTACCTAAACCACTCACTACAGCATCTTTTGACTTATTGGCCAGTGAGCAAACCAAAGCGGATTTCAGCAGCCCCTGGGTTTCAATCACCGTGTCATACGATACTGACTGTAATAATTTACGCATGGCAAAAAACTCACGCCAGGTTTGAATGGAAAAGAGATTCTTTCTCCAACGCCGAAGCGCTATTGGAATGATGCGATCGATACCCTTAAATGAATGTGTTGTTTTGAGTGGTTCTAGCAAATGCACATAAGCCTCTTCCACAATCCAGTCGATTTGGGCATTCGGTAAGCGCTTACGTAAATCCCACACAATCGGTAAGTTATGGAGTACATCCCCAAGAGAAGACAGTTTGACCAATAAGATCTTGGGCGCTAGAGCTGCTGTAGATAATGGGTTTGGCTGCTGACTCGTCATTTCAGCATTATGAATGAGTTGAACTAAGGCTTATTATTTGGATCGATCCTGGGGCTTCAAAACTTTGGCGCGGCATCCCATGCCAGGCCAGCAGCATCTTTGCCATTAAGCAAGGCCTGTTTATCTAGGGGGATGGGCCACTCAATCCCAACAGTAGGGTCGCACCACGATAAACAGGCTTCGCTACTGGGATCATAATAATCGGTAGTTTTATACAGAAACTCAGCAGTTTCTGAAAGAACCAAAAAGCCATGAGCAAAGCCCGGGGGTACCCACATCTGCCTGTGGTTTTCAACAGAGAGTTCTACGCCAACCCATTTACCAAAAGTGGCAGAGTCTTTTCTTAAATCAACAGCTACATCAAAGACACTACCTGATGTGACTCTGACTAATTTTCCTTGGGTATGCTCAAGCTGATAATGCATCCCCCGAAGCGTCCACTGCCTTGAAAAAGAATGATTGTCTTGCACAAACGTTATATCAAGCCCGGTTGCTTTTGCAAATTCATTGGCATTAAAGGATTCCGTAAACCAACCGCGATTGTCACCAAATACCTTAGGCTCGATGATTAAGACATCCGGAATAGCCGTTGGTGTTACTTGTAACTTAGCATTTGAATTTTCTGTCATAACTTTACCTACCCTACCTCTTACTCGATAAAGAAATCGACTGATTGTTACTACTGAGCTCCTGCACTATTTTGCTCAAGTACTGCCCATAACTGTTTTTCTTGAGCTGATCGGCTACTTTTTGCACTGCCTCTCCAGTGATCCACCCCTGGCGATAGGCGATCTCTTCTGGACAGGCCACCATCAGGCCTTGACGCTTTTGTAGCGTAGCAATAAAGCCTGCGGCATCAAGCAAAGAGTCATGCGTGCCGGTATCAAGCCAAGCATAGCCCCGACCCATAATCTCTACACTGAGGGTATTTTGATTAAGATAAGCCCGATTCACATCAGTGATCTCGAGCTCTCCTCTTGCACTGGGTTTAATAGACGCTGCGATATCACAGACTTGATTGTCATAAAAATACAGGCCGGTCACGGCGTAGTTACTTTTAGGATTCTGCGGCTTTTCTTCAATGGAGAGGGCTTTGTAGTCTTTATCGAATTCCACCACACCATAACGCTCAGGGTCGGTGACATGGTAGGCAAATACTGTAGCGCCGGCAGTTCTGTCATTGGCACTACCTAACTGCTCTACTAACTCATGGCCATAAAAAATGTTGTCACCCAGCACCAAGGCACTTGGGCTATTACCAATAAAGGATTTACCTAAAGTGAATGCTTGTGCCAAACCATCGGGTGAGGGCTGAACACAATACTGAATATTTAAACCCCACTGCGAACCATTACCTAGCAACTCAGTAAAACGCGGAGTGTCATGCGGTGTCGAAATTAACAAAATATCCCGAATGCCCGCGAGCATCAAAGTTGTCAGTGGGTAATACACCATGGGCTTGTCATAGACCGGCATCAGCTGTTTTGAAACAGCTTGAGTAACAGGATATAAACGGGTACCAGAACCCCCTGCCAAAATAATGCCTTTACGGTTTACTAAATTCGCTGTCATTCAAAAAGTGCCTTATCTAAACCCGTCTAAACCTATTCAAATTAATACTACGTAATGAGTTTACTGTGTACCAGGTGGCGAACGTAAGTTTTAACGGGCTTGTCCCAAGGCTCCAGCAATTGTGCCAATTGGACTTGAATTAGCTCATCCCCACTTCGCTTCAATACTGATTGCAGGCGATCTGTCGCCATTCGTGAGTTCATGGGTCTTGGCGCTGGTAAAGGGTAATCCACTGCCAGAATAGGTTTAATGGATTCGGGCTTTACTCTCATAACAATGCCTGCCTCAATGGCAGACTGAACCGCCAAGGTAGCTAAGCCATGCCAAGTGGTTTCACCACTGGGTACCGCATGGTAAATGCCCGATGGAAAAGGCTTTATTTGTCCTTCTGCATTTAGTACTAAATTTAAGCTAACGCTCGATAACCACTCAGCACTCGTGGGTACGCCATGCTGATCAGAAATAATGCTGAGCTGCTCACGCTCTTTGGCAAGACGCAAAATTGTGCGAATAAAATTTCCACCATCGCCATAGACCCAACTGGTTCTTAAAATAGCAAACTGCGCTTTGGAATCCAGTGGTAGATTAGCAAACATATCTTCAATGGCTACTTCACCAGCTGCCTTGCTTTTTCCATAGACACCCAAAGGATTACGTAAGTCTTCCTCGGTGTAAACACCGTCTTTGCTGCCATCAAATACATAATCAGTCGAGTAATGTAAGAATGTTGCATTATTAGCTACGGCATACTGCGCCATGATCTCTGGGGCTGTGGCATTAATAGCAAATGCCAAATCGACTTCCGTTTCAGCCTTATCAACGGCTGTATAGGCGGCAGCATTGATAATCAAATCTGGCTTTAATTGATCCAATACAGTTTTAACTGCTTGACTACTTGCTAAATCACACTCGGCACGGCCAACATAATCAATGTGGTGCTGAGCCTCTAATGTATTGGCAGTAAAGACTGCCTTAAAAGCTTTACCGAGTTGGCCATCTTTTCCAAATACAAGAATATTCATTTGGGCTTTTTTAATTGACTTACGATCGTTGTATTGAGTTGCACTGGCTTAGTTATATTGCTGCTGTACCCAATCGCGATAAGAGCCACTCACCACGCCCTCAATCCAAACAGGGTTATCCAAATACCACTGCACCGTTTTTTTAATACCGCTATCAAAGGTTTCTGTGGGTTTCCAGCCCAGCTCGCGCTTGATCTTGCTCGCATCAATTGCATAGCGGCGGTCATGTCCTGGACGATCTTTTACAAAAGTGATTTGCTCTGCGTAGGATTTTTTATCTGCTCTTGGTTTGAGCTCATCTAAGATGCTGCAGATAGTGTTAACCACCTCAAGATTCGCTTTTTCATTCCAACCCCCAATATTGTAGGTCTCTCCTAATTTGCCCTTAGCCAATACCTCACGGATTGCCGAGCAGTGATCACTTACGAAAAGCCAATCACGTACCTGCTGTCCATCACCATAAATAGGTAATTGCTTACTATTTAAGGCATTGAGAATCACCAGTGGGATGAGCTTTTCTGGAAAGTGATAGGGGCCATAGTTATTCGAACAGTTGGTAGTCACTACCGGAAAGCCATACGTATGAAACCATGCCCTTACCAAATGATCAGATGCTGCCTTAGAGGCTGAGTAGGGGCTATTGGGCTCATAGGGATTGGTTTCAGTAAAGGCGGGATCGCTTTTACTTAGGGAGCCATAGACCTCATCAGTTGAGACGTGGTGAAACCGAAAGGCTGCCTTCTTTTCTAAGTCTAGATCATTCCAATAGGATCTAGCGCACTCCAATAAGTTAAATGTTCCCATAACATTCGTTTGTACAAACTCAGCTGGTCCATGAATGGATCGATCTACATGACTCTCTGCTGCAAAGTTGATGATCGCACGAGGCTGATGCTCTTTTAATAATGTGGTAACGAGCGCTTGATCACCGATATCACCGTGGATAAACACATGACGGGGATCATTCTTGAGAGACTCAAGGGTGGCTAAATTACCTGCATAGGTCAGCTTATCTAAGTTAATGATGCCCTCAGCGTTGGGATCCTTGAGCCAATCAAGTACAAAGTTACCACCAATAAAGCCAGCACCGCCTGTCACTAGAATCATGTTATCAAGTAGCTCAATTTAAACAGTGTTTTAATTATAGTTAGAATTTACAGGCAGGCTACCTATAAGTTATGAAATTATATTGTTCAATTTGGCCTATCGAATGAGCGCCAAATTATGACTTATATTTAATCGCAGCTATTAACGCTCGATATTGAAAATATTTCTACTACGGGTCATACCTCGATCAGTCTGTTAAAAATTTTTGTGAAATTTTCTGACAAAGGTCTCGGTAAGTCAGTCCTTGTAGTACTTTTTCTCTACCAGTCCTCCTGATTTTATCGATCTCCACTCCACCCTCTAGAATATATTTAATGAGTTTTGGCAGCTCTTCAGAATCCTCATACACCAATAAATCCTCTTTATCTCTGAAGTGTCTGAATAAATCTGTTGGTGCATCTGTTAAAAGTAATGCGCCACTTGCTAGTACGTCAAATGCCCTAGTGTCTAGTCCGGTAGTAGATTTTTTTAATCTTTGTGCGTTCAACACAATATGAGATTTATTAATTACTTGATTCAAATCAGAACCAATGATTTCTTTGCCCCTGTGAATACTAAGCAGATCTTTTTTTGAAAAAATGGTACAGTTTTTGAACCAGCCATTTCCATAAAGTGCTATGTTTTTAGTTGCTTGATAGGCGGCAAATAAGACTGCCTCACGCCAGGGGCTCCAAGCTCCATAGAGGAGAACATCAATTTCTTTAGTGCTTCCAGGTATTACATAAAAATCAGATGGGGAAGCCACATGAGATTGGTACTCTGAGCGAATATTGAGGCCATTCAATAACTCTACGCTTCTACTATCATATGAGAGGTAGAGATCAAAAAGTCTTGCATGACGGATCAGCTCATTGTAGTCAGGGTTAGGCTCGACATACCACCCTATTTTGGTAATCTTTGTTACGTTAAGAATTGTTTCACCAAATTGCTGTCCATGTATGCAAAAAATTAAGTCTGGTTTAAATTTTTCAATACGAAGTGCGAACTCTCGATCTCGAAACTTTTCAAAAGAAAAAGGGCACCACCAGAAAAGATCTATATGGGTTGGGAGTAGCCCAAAAGCTTTCGCTAGCTTATTAATCCGCTTAAAAAAGTATCTATGTAGCCAATGCCCTGAATTATTAGTGATATAAACATCTACATCTATAGAGAGCTCTGTAAACTCCTTTTTTAGGTGGTCTACTATTGAAAAACTATCCACAAAAGTAATAAGAATTTTTTTCTTACTCATGATCTCGAAGATTTAACATGGCACTCATTAATGACCAGGTAATAAGCGCATGAAATTCTAGTCCGGCTTCTGAAGATATTGGTCATTCGCTATAGGATGCCTCACTAGTGAGAGACCACAAAGTAAACCCGCAATATAAAACAAGATCTCAATACTGTGCTGAAATCCATACTCGCCTACGCTATACAAAATAAGAAAAGCAAGGGCAAGGCTAATGATCATCCCCCGATTGCGTAAGCTGGTGTCTCGAAAAGCATTAACCAGGATTAAAAGAAGTGCTGCCGGCAGCAGCAATAGCCCAGGCAACCCAAAAGTGAGGCCTAGGTCAATCCAAGCAGAGTGCGTATACGGATGGCTTTTATATCCAGGCACATATTTGTTAATTTGATCCCGAAACGAGCGAAGAGCCCCACTTCCAATGGGCTCAAGCGTTATGACTCTCAAGCCGGCAGAAGCTAGAGACGCTCGCTCATAGGTATTGCCAGCCACTCCCTTACCATCAGCGCGGACCGGAAAACCAAGTGCTGGATCTGTCCAATGTTTATATTTATCAATCTGCACTCCTATCCTGACGTCTTCGAACAGACTTTCCCAGCCAGGATTATTTTTTATATGATTTGCCGAAACCCAAAACAGTGGAATTCCAACTACAGTAACTATCAGTAAGATGCGGCTCAATGATGCCAAGCTGATTCTTTTATTCTTACCAAAAACTACTTTTGCCATCAATGCGAGCGCACCCAAGAATACCCAAAAACCAATTAAGATTATTAGCATGCCTAAGCCAGCTTTTGCATCAAAAACAAAAACAAAAGAATAGGCGGCTATACAAATGCCCAATACAGCATAAGCCATTAAAAAATAGCTTAGTCTGAAGGATGGCGATGTTCTTTTGCCATCACTATTTGAATCTAAGGTAGTTTTCTTGTAAATATTTCCTTCATGATTGTTATTAAAATAAAAGCGGTCCACTAACAAACCAAGTAGTCCAGCAATTAACAAGGTCCCAGCCAGCACACCATGAAATTTAGCCCAATATATATAGTCCCCAAACCAATCAACGGCAAACATACTATGCTTTAGCAGCGCTTTAGGAATATATTGCCCAATCAGAAATACAAAACTCATGAATAAGCCAAGCCAAAGGATTGGCGTAAAGCGACTATCGCGATTTAATGCAAGACCAGTGGCTGACCCAATCAAAACTGCTACAAATGCTCTTAACCAAGTACTTCTCAACTCGCCCCATTGTTGGTCTGGATTTTGTGAAAAAAAGATGTAATGGGCAACGACCCATAAAAACATGATCCCAATGAGCGCAATAGCGATCCAAGTCAGCATAGTGTTTTTTAGAGGCGCTGGCTTAGCTATCGGTGCAGCTGCTGGCACAGCTTTATTTTTTGCAAACTCATTCCACCAGTAAGCAATAGCTAGCAATCCTCCGATAGCAAGTAATATATTTCTGAGCGCAATTGTATTCATCGTTGCCCATATCCCAAGCAACACTGAGCTAGTGATGATGAGTAGTAAGCCAATCTTATCGAGGCTAGAGGTATTTTTCATGTATTACGCTGGCTTGTGAATGATGGTGCCGTTTGCTAAAACAATAAGGAATTTGCTATTTTACAATCCAGCTACCTTATATCCATATTAGGGTTGCTAGAAAAGCTTGAGAGATAACTTGGCACGAAGGTATCTTCTTCGCATTTTCCATCTAAACTGCAATTTATGAATGATTTTGTCGGCTAATTGCGTTCTTTGATCCAGTTGAAGGCTTTGCAATAGGTCATAGGTATCTAAGCCCCCCAAGTACTCAGAGGGCAGCATGTCTAGAAATTGTCCTAATTCATCATCGCCCAACATCTTGCCAAAGTTAAAAAACCCATGGAAACCAAAGGCATCGTGCCACGGGGTTCGCTCTACTGCAAATTGCTCAGCAATCTCTACCGGTGCAAACTGGATTTGGCAGTCATTTTCTAAGAACGCCTTATTGTCAATGCAGATACAAACATCCTCAGGATGCCTTTTCATAAATTGTGGCAGCTTCATGGCATTTAACAACTTAATGGAGCGCAATGAGAAACCGCCATTACCGACTGGCGTTGCGGGATGATGGGGCCAGACCGGTCCAATGTAGTCGTAGTCTAGGAATGCATTGCTCCATAAAGCGGGGTTGGTAATAAAGCTATCCCACTGAATGATGAGTACATGGCTTCCTACAACATACTGATCTAAACCCGTTAGCAAAAACTCTGAATAGTCTTTGGTAGTTCGAATGGGTGGTGCTTGCACATAGTTAATTCCTGCTTTGCGCTCTTTGACTAAATCCAAGTTTGTTACCAAGACAATCTTTGCAAACTGCGTACCAACAAGACACTTTTCAATAGCCCAGTGCGCTAGCTCAGGATCGCGTGTTTCAACGCAAAGCAGAGTGACCGTAGGTAAATGGAGCATGTCGCCTTATTTACATTCAAATAAATCGGAGAAGCAAAGACAGCTTAAATTGGGTCTTTTTAAGCACCCGCTTTATAGAGCGCCAAACCCGCGATGGGATGCTCTTGCTTGATGGACCATAGTCGCCCCAGCTTTCCCAATTGGACTGATAGACCACACCTAAGTAATCGTGTGCCAATATCTTCTCGGAATATCCTAGAATCTGGTCAGCCCACAATTGATGCTCATAGTGATAATGCCGAAACAATTGCTCACGCGGATAAATCGGAATCGCACGATAGGTAGTTAAAGATTCACCATACCAAGTGAACTCTGAGCCGCAAAGTAGTATTGCGTCCATGAAATTCATATTATTGGGAGTCAGGTAGTTTGTATCAAGAGACTCCCAGACCTTCCTACTCCACAAAAATGGGGCATAACCAAAATCATAAGTAATGCCCTTGCGCCCCAATACCGCTTGAATAGGTTCGCGGTCTGCTAAAAAGTGCTGGCGGATTTTCTGAGGGCCAAAACGCTCGGTCGACTGCAGCATATCGCGCCCCTCATGAATTACCGAATAAGGTACATCATCTTGAACAATAAAATCACTTTCATTAAAGTCTCGGATGAACACACAATCTGAGTCTAAGACCAAATAGTTCTCTGCTATCCCAAGCCTCCAAAACTCAGATTTGATGACCTGTTGCCTTAAGCCTCCGCGGATTTGATACAACTTATCGATATCCAACTTAGGATTGGCATTGAAAATATCTCGCTCGTCAAATACCAATACATCAAGCCCTACTAAGTGCGAGGTAAATAAATCCACATCATCACTAGGCACTGAAATATAAAACGGGATACTGCCCTTATTGTGCTTACGAATACTCTGGGCCAGCTTGACTGTTCTGAGTAAGTCTTTACGAAAGGTGCAGCAATACAAAACAATATTGAGCATATTTATCGATTCATCACTAAGGAGTGTATTTGGTTGATGTCATGTACTTTATCAAGAATGCATTGGGCTGCCTGATCTACCCCAATTGGCATCCACTTGGGCTCTATGAGTTGCTGATTACGCCAATCAAGCCAAATACGCTCTAAGGCACGGTTGACCTCGGCTTCGCTCTCAGCATGGCTTATATAAGCCCCCCGCTCCTCTAGCATGGCATCTAACTGAGGGTTACGATGACTTAAGGCCCAAATAGGTCTGCCTGTCCAGAGATACTCATAAAACTTCGACGGAATGTACTCTGCGCACCATTCATCCGTTCCGTGTAACAAGATCAGCACATCGGCTGCTTGCATTGCTTGCATGACTCGCTCGCGCCCACTTTTACCAGTAAGGGAATCTTTCTCTAGCCTACCATGTGCGATCAGCAGATCATCAATGCCATTTTGGCTACATTCATTAATTGCGTCTTTACTCAGCTCATCTAGTGGTGCGCCATACGCATGTATCTGTATCTGGCCTCTAGCCTTAGGATGATGTTGAGTTAAGTGATTTACTGCTTTCAGAATCGTCGAGAGCGATCTGTCTTTGGCAAGTGAACCAAAGTGGCATAAATGCAATTTGTTACTGTATTGGTGGGCTTGGACTATTTTTTCTGCGCTTTGCTTATCTGCACTTTGCTCTTCTGTACTGTGCTTTTCTACGTTTTTCTCTTCTTTAGTCTGCTGCAGTGGTGGCATTGCCCCCGGTATCACCATCATGGCCACTGTATTACCGGGTTCATTTAAATTTGGATTACGTACCTTGGCGTAGTGCACCGCCCCATCGGTAAACCACCACACTAGATCTGCATATTTACAAAGCTGCTTTTCTAAATACTGCCTAAAGCGCGCATCGCGATTTATAGGCTTATCAAAACCTTGATCTTGTGGGCTCTTTCGTATGACTAACGGATCATGAATTTCTGCGATCCAAGGTAGACCTGTTTTTTTCTTAAGCCATAAAGCGGCTAAGTGTGCAGACCAAGCCCCACCAGTGGAATAGATTAAATCCACATTGTTATTACGGATTTCTTTTAAGCCATGCACATAGGCAGGCATAGCCCAAGACCACTGACTGGAGTAACCAAGAAAGAGTTTTTCTAAAGCGATAAAGGGTACCAGCAGAAAGGATACGGATCGGGTTGTCAGTTTATAAAACCACCCTCGCCCATATTGATTGGCGACCCAATGCCGAAAGTCAAACCGGAAGGCTGCTGGCCCCCAGGCTAAAAATTGCCGATGGGCAATGTGCTGATCTTGGATGCCTGTGATCGAACTGAACACCATGGGCTTCACGCCCGCCTCAAGAAAATAAGGAATTTTGTCGGTAATGGTTTGGCTTGCTGCCCTGCCATCCATATTAAAACCATGCGACAAAATCAACCAGTGTTTTTTTTGTATTGGTTGTTGTTCTGGTTGTTGCATTGGTTGTGGCATTAGCTGTTACTTTGGGTGTTGCTTTGATTGCTGCATGAAGTGCTTAGTTACCAGCCACAATAGACATCACTGCCATACGCACAGCAATCCCGAAAGTGACTTGTTTCAGAATGACCGATTGCGCACCATCGGCGACTTTGGAATCAATCTCTACTCCCCGATTCATGGGGCCGGGGTGCATCACAATCGCATCGGGCTTGGCTAAGGCTAGGCGCTCTGGTGTCAGACCAAACTGGGCAAAGAAAGCCGCTCCCTCGGGCACCTTACCGGCTTCCATACGTTCTTTCTGAATACGTAGGGTCATCACGACATCTACACCACGTAAACCTTCTTCCATACTGTGAAAGACTTTCACCCCCAACATGTCTAAATCATTAGGCAATAAGCTCTCGGGGCCAATGACGCGTATGTCCGTACAACCCAAAGCAGTAAGTGCATGGATATTAGACTTGGCTACTCGGCTATGCACAATGTCCCCCACAATCGCTACCTTGAGTTTCGTAAAGTCTTGCTTGAAGTGCCGCATGGTGTACATATCCAGTAAACCTTGCGTAGGGTGTTGATGACTGCCATCACCCGCATTAATCACATGCACATATGGCGGAACATGATTGGCAATCTCAATAGGCGCTCTAGATACACTGTGGCGCACCACAAAGATATCGGCCTGCATGGCAATCAAGTTATCAATCGTATCAATCAGACTCTCACCTTTAGCAGTCGATGAGGTGGAGATATCTAAATTAATCACATCTGCGGATAAGCGCTTAGCCGCGATCTCAAAAGTGGTGCGTGTACGGGTAGAGTTTTCAAAGAAGAGATTAAAGACACTCTTACCCCTAAGGAGTGGTACTTTTTTTACTTCCCTAGCAGGGTCGGTCACGCTGACAAACTGCTGCGCCGTATCCAAAATATGCACAATCTGCTCTTTGAGTAAACCTTCTAAGGTAAGAAGGTGTGTTAACTCACCTGCCGCATTAAATTGATTCACAAAGGAATTTTCTGTACTCATGCTGTACGCTCCTCTAGAACAAAACGAAAGTGACTCTGCTCATCTTGCTCTAGTGCCATTATCTGGTGATCTGGCACATTTACCTGTTCGCCCACAAAGCTGGCTGCAATGGGTAATTCTCGCTTACTGCGATCCGCTAAGACCATCAGTTCAACACTAGCAGGCCTCCCAAAATCAAAGAGCTCATTTAAAGCGGCGCGCACGGTTCTGCCCGTGAGCAGCACATCATCAATCACCACGATGTGCGCACCATTAACTTCAAAAGGTAAGTGAGTTGCCATGCTTTCGGCTGAGCGCATTGCTGCCAAGCCTTTTTCAGCATAGTCGTCCCGATGAAAGGCTACATTAATCACACCATGGTGCTTTAAACCTACATCATGAGCCAGACGCTCTGCAATCCAAGCCCCTCCAATCGCCAAGCCTGCGATCTCGATTGCCGGGTTAGCAGCCAATGCGCTGCGAAGATGGGCTAGTAGCTTTTTGTACAGTAACTCGGCATCCATCTTGATATCCTGAAAGGGTTAATTTTGGTGCTAATGGATTGTTTTGCTAAGTTTGTTGCAAGAGAGCAAAACGAAACACATATTGACCCTTATTTTATTGTGCTGGCAGTGCTTCCGCTGTTTTTTATCGGGTCTTTAATATTAATTCAATCACCTCTTGAATTCGTCCCCCCATTAAAAAATACATTTGGTGACTTTTCATTCATTTTGTATTACATTATGTACAAATTTAGCTTTATTTATGTATAATGTGATACATGCCTAGTAAACCTCAGCCCATCTTTCCTTCTGAGCAAAAGATCCTCGCCAATCTAGGAGAGCGGATTAGGCTTGCTCGTTTGCGTCGTGGCATCTCAGCAGATGCTCTAGCTGAGCGATCTTCTATTTCTCGCATGACATTGCATCGCGCAGAAAAAGGGTTTCCTGCGGTGGCCATTGGAACCTATCTCAGAATCATGGCAGCACTGCAACTTCAAGATGACTTTAATTTTCTTGCCAAAGATGATTTGCTTGGACGTCGTCTACAGGATTTAGCTCTGTCAAAAGCAAGGGGGCAGGATGGCTAATCTGAATTTAGAAGTTTGGATTGATGCGGGCTTCATTGCGAAGGAGCCTGTCAAGGTCGGCTATCTAAAGCATGACCGGGGCAATGTCCGCTTTCATTATGACGATACCTGGCTATCACACCCACACCGTTTTGATATAGACCCTGATTTATCGTTAGATAAGGCTGCCTTTCATCCCAATCCAGCGCAAGGTAATTTTGGCGTTTTTCTAGACTCTTCGCCCGATCGTTGGGGACAAACCTTAATGAAACGCAGAGAGTCCATGGAGGCAAAAGACGAAGGGCGTCAGGCTCGCACGCTCTATGCATGGGACTATTTGATTGGAGTCCAAGACCAAACGAGGCAGGGTGCACTACGATTTAAATATTCTGGTGGTGATGTATTTTTAGCTTCGCATGCCTTATCCGCCCCTCCCGTAGCTCAACTAGCGGAGCTAGAAAATATCGCCCGGCAGCTAAGCGATAAAAAGCTAGATGACTTAGATAATCTGAGGAGATGGCTTAGAGTTTTGGTTGCCCCCGGAGCATCTTTAGGTGGCGCGAGACCAAAAGCCAACTTCACGGAGCATGATGGATCACTTTGGATTGCTAAATTTCCGGCAAAAGACGATGACCGGGACATTGGTGCTTGGGAAATGTTGGCTCATATGCTCGCAATACGCGCCAAAATTCAAATGATGCCAGCAAAGTTACTTCGGCTAGGCAGCGACTATAGAACCTTTGCTGTGAAGCGCTTTGATCGCATTGACGGCCAGCGGATTCATTATGCCTCGGCTATGACAATGCTTAAACAGGCGGCTAGTGATGATGCGAGCTACCTTGACATCGCTCAGTTCATCCTGACCAGAGGTGCAAGAGGTTCGATTAAGGATGATTTAGCGCAATTATTTCGTAGAGTGATTTTTAATGTGGCTATTAGCAATCGAGATGATCACTTAAGAAATCATGGTTTTGTTTTGTCACCAGATGGCTGGCGCCTCTCTCCCGCTTTTGATTTGAATCCAAATATTGATAAAGCAGAGCATGTCCTCAACTTAGACATGGGTGACAACCGCCCCTCCTTGGAAAGTGTCATTACTACAGCTCCATATTACGAATTAAGTACAGATCAAGCGGCTCTGATTGTGGATGAGGTTTTAAAGGTCACTCGCCAATGGGAAGATGTGGCAAAGCATCTAACCCTCCCAAGAGGCGAAGTAGAGCTCATGAGAGCCGTTTTTTTAACTTAAATAAAAACACCTTATGTAATGGATTAAATGATCTTCGCAATAAGGTCAGGCACCTTAATGCTAGAAATCACCAACATGACGTGAAACGCTTTAGACATAGGAGTAAATGATGACCATAGTAATTGCTACCGTGTTTACTAATAATCGCAGCCAGGCGGTCAGACTGCCTGCTAAAGCGCATTTACCCGATGAAGTTAAAAAGGTCATAGTGCGCATTCGAGGTCGCGAACGCATCATTACGCCCATTGAAAATACGTGGGATAACTTTTTCTTAAATAGCCCGACAGTATCTGATGACTTTTTGAATGAGCGCGGAGTACAAAAGCCATCTTGAGGTTCTATCTTATGACGCCAAGGCATCGCAGCACTATGGCCAAATTAAAGCTGCGTTAGAAAAAAAAGGAGAAATCATTGGAGAAAATGATATTCATATTGCAGCCCAGGCTATTGGCCAGGGCTTGATGTTGGTAAGCAACAATTTACGATAATTTAAAAGAGTTCCAAATTTAGCACTGGAAAACTGGGTGCTGTAATTTGTATTAGTCAAATTGACCTTGTTTGAGGAATTTAGTCTTGGTCGCCGTAAATATGTACGAAGCAAAGATAGCTATGAACAAATTTGGTAAAAAACCAAACCTTATTTAAGAGGCCCTGTAAAACAAACAATATGAACTCGTGACCCGGTCCACGTGTACCCATCAGATCTATATTTTATTGTGCCAGCAGCGCTGCCCCCTGTGTTTTATCAAAATAGTCAAATCCCAATTCTTTAACAAAGGGGGGATCACCAGACTAAGTAGAGCAACACACCAAAAAATGTCATGCGTCAGCAGCTTTTCTCTTATAAATGCGTAATATATTACACATTTATTGAAAAGTTATGGCACAATCATCTTATGAATTTACGTGAAATTGGACTCCAAGTGGCTCATCGCCGAACTGGTCTAGGCTTAACGCAAGAGCGCTTGGCTAAGCTTGGCAATTTGTCACGATCCACAATTCTGAATTTAGAAAATGGCACGCTGAGGGACTTGGGGGCGGCCAAACTGTTTTGTTTGCTCAATTTGCTCGGATTGGACATCACAATGCAGGGGCGGAAAAAACAGGGGGATGCCCTACAGGTGGCTAGTCAAACTGCGAGTGTCAGTTATAAAAATAAATTAAGCAGTTCGGACCTAGCAAAGTCACTGATATCAGGAAAAATAGCGGATGCTAACTTTCCGTATATGGCTTCTTTACTTGATGAGGTGCCGTTACCTATGATTGTGTTAGCAGTAGAGGCAGCAGCTAAAGTAGGGAATACTCCCCCAAAAACGATTTGGAAAAATATTGATCGATGGACTGATGAGATGCATTCACCAAGACCAGCGTGGCGGTGATCATTTATGAATAAAGTCTTAAAAGAACGTGATCTCACTCATGGTGTGTGGGAGATTCTTTTGCCACACGCACTTCGCATCATTGATGAAATTAAAAAACATGGAACGAGCGATCCATTTTGGACGTTTGGCGGTGGTACAGTGCTCATGTTGCGCTACCAACATCGTCTAAGCAAGGACATTGATATTTTTGTGCCCGATCCACAGTACCTCGGATTCGCAACACCCAGATTAAATGATGTAGCAGCTGATATTGCTTCTCAATACGTTGAGGGTCAAAATTCATACGTTAAATTAATACGCCCCGAAGGTGAAATTGATTTTGTGGCTTCACCTAATCTCACTAAGCCTGGTTATGAGAACTGGATTCTCTTAGGCAACACCATTCGTGTCGAAACTGCTGTAGAAATTGTGGCAAAAAAACTCTGGCATAGAGGAGATCAGGCTGCCGCTCGAGATTTATTTGACCTATCTTTGGTAATTGAGCGAGAGCCTGAGGAATTAAAAATGGCTGCGCCATTTTTAGTGAAGTACAAAGATCAATTTATTCAGCAAATTCAAGAAAGGTCTCATGTATTAAAGCCCCAATTTAATGAAATCGATGTTTTGACCTACAGACCGAGTTACGAAGAGGCGGTAGAAAGATCAGTGAAATTTTTAGGTAAATTGTAAAAAACGAAGTTAGAAGGTCGCCAAACAGTAAAACTCATCACCAAGCATAAATGTAAATTAGATGGTGAAAGGTAATTATCTTTTTACTGTGCAGCCAAGCGCTCCGCAAAGTACTGCTCCAAAATCAATCTAGCTGACTCTGAATCTAGGCTAAGCGTCTTTTGGCTTGGTTTTTTATTACGAAACTGCGCATCGTTTTCTAGAACGGCAGAGGTATAGCGCTCATCTACCCAGGCGACTGGGAGACCAAAGCGTCCTTGCAGTTGATTACCAAAACGGCGTGCTTTAGCGGTCATGGTATGTTCTGCACCATCAGGGTGACAAGGCAAGCCTACGACCAATTGATCGGGAGCCCATTCGGTAACGTAAGCAGCTATTTGGGCAAACCGGGCATCGTCCTGGTCAGCATTAATAGGGGCAAGGGCTTGGCTAGAGCCCGTTATCGAGTTGCCTACTGCCAAACCAATACGGCGGGTACCAAAGTCAAAGGCTAGTGCCGTAATGGGATCTATTACCTCGGGCTGCAATGCCTTAGGCTCTGCTTCAAGCATGCCCTACCTGCCCCGATAACTGAGAGGGATCAATACCCAAGGCATTCATGGCTCGCTGGTAACGCTCTTTTGCAGGAGTGGCAAAGATAATCTCCGCCATTTGCTGGCGGCTTAATTCTGCGTTCATCCAACCATTTAAGGCAATCTCTTCCTCTAACTGACCAGCACCCCAGCCCGAATAGCCCAAGGTCATCATGAAGCGATGAGGCCCACCGCCTTTAGCAACATCTTCCAAGATGTCCTTTGAAGTAGTCATGGTCAAGCCACCGGGTACCGTTAAGTAAGAGCTGTAGGCTGGACTATCAGACTCATGCAAAACAAAGCCTCGATCAACCTGAACCGGGCCCCCAAAATAAACGACTTGATCTGCAAAGGGAGTGATCTCGAGCTGTAGTTCAATTTTGTCCAGTAAACCTAATAAGGTGACCTCTGTGGGCCGATTAATAACCAGCCCCATCGCACCATGGGCATTGTGTTCAAACAGATAAATAACCGAACCCGCAAAGTTGTCGTCTAGCATGCCTGGCATTGCCAGCAAAAACTGATTGGCTAGGCACGAACCTGAAGCTTTGCTAACTTGGGAACTCGGACTCGATTTACTCGCACTCATGACATCCTATTTTACCGAAACTCCAGCTTGCCAGTCAGCCAATAGGCAGCAATACCGATGCACTCATGAATCAATGCGTTCCACTGCTCGCCACCCTCTACTAAATCAAAGCGATGCCAGCTCTGTTGCTTGCTCGTTTGGTAATCCACTAATACGGGGATCACAGCGATGTCCAGTTTGTTGGCGACTTGTAGCGAGCGCAGCATATGCCGCGCTGAGGTAATTAAGAGCCAAGGTTTTGGAGCGGTACTGTCTTTTTCACCCTTTACAAGGTTTGCATCCTTCACCGTATTTTTATCGATAGCATCAATGATCTGCTTTGTGTAAAGAAAATTCTCATACGTGTTGCGAGATTGGTTTTCATAATAGCCAGGGTGTGCGCCCAAGCCCTGCTCTTGCAGTAACTGCTTAAAGGCATCTGCCTCAGAGGGTCCTTGTGGCATTAACCTTCCGGAATACCCACTAAAGATAAATGGCAGTTCGGGGTTTTGGCGTAGCAACTCCATCGCCTTGGTCACTCGCTCCGCGGCAGAAAAAATCGAGACCTCGCCACGATCTTGTGCAATCAGGCCGCCTTCAATCGCGCCACCCAAAATAATGACTCCGCCTACTTCGGCAAGTACTGCGGGCGTTAATGGCGTCTGAGGTACAGCCTCTTCAAGTGCACGCATGCCCCATTGGGATGAAGGTAGATAACCAACAAAGAGGCCAAGACACAGTGCGATAGATAGCATACGACGCGCCAGCTGCTGTTTACGCAGAAGTAAAAACAATAATGCAAAAAATACTAAGATCAACACCCCATTGAGTGGCTCAATCAAAATGTGCACTACCTTTGATGCAAAGAAAAAAATACTATCCATATTGCCTTACTCCAGGAACGACTTAAATACAAAACGGCTACCTATTGCTAGGTAGCCGTTTTGTGTTGAACTAGGGCTTGAACGCTTTACATTCAATCTAAACGTTTTATTTCTTGGCCCAAGCAGAACACCAACCATTAGCAGCTACTTGCTTCGCACCAAACAAAGAGCAACCACCGGCAGCAGCACCTGCTTTGCCCTGATACAGAGCGCAGTTAGCACAGTTTTTAGAAGCATCTGGGGTAACAGCAACATACTTCAATGCCTTAGCTTGTGGGTCTGACTCAGACACCATTGCTTGCGCTTGAACTTTACCGTTGAGCGCCAAAGTGCAGGCACCAGCGGCGGACAAAATCATAAATTGGCGACGACTATTTTTCATACGATCTCCATAGAGTGACATTAAACAAAAATATTGAGGTAGATCATAGAACAGAGTCTTACACTTCATTGTTGCCAATGTAAGTACATGATTTTATTGATTATTTAGATGAGAATTATTCTCAAAAAATAAAATACTGTTGAGTAGCTGCAGGCTCTTACCCCTTAGTACCAGCCTTTGAGATTCATGCACTTGATCCGCTCTCTGACGTGTACCCCAGACCCTGCTTCAGGATAAGCCTTTGCACAATCAATGGCCTCTCGCTGAAAGGTCGCTATATTATTTTTAGCAGGATCTTTGTTTTTGTCTGGATATAGGGAGCAAGCAGAGAGCGTAAGGACAAGGAAAAGGGTGAGGACAAGCACCAGCAAAACACTACTGATGCTTGCGACTATTTTGCCTTTTGTCTGAACGACTGACTTCCCCATTTTTGTATCGAGTCTTTACTAGCGCTTTTCTAGCAGAGCTAAAAACTCTCTGCGCAAATTGGAATCTTTCAAGAAGGCGCCACGCATCACGCTGTTCACCATCTTTGAATCCCGGTCTTTAACACCCCGCCACTGCATACAAAAGTGATCCGCATCCATCACGATCGCTACCCCAATCGGTTTGATTTTCTTTTCGAGCATATCAGCTAATTCCACTACGGCTTCTTCTTGGATTTGGGGTCTACACATCACCCACTCAGTCAGACGCGAGTATTTAGATAAACCAATCAGTGCAGATGCTTTGCTGGGTAATACCCCAATCCAGATCCGGCCCATGATCGGACAAAAATGATGTGAGCACGCACTACGAACTGTAATAGGGCCAATAATCATGAGCTCATTTAAGCGACTGACATTAGGAAATTTGGTTAAGGTAGGTTGCTCTACATAGCGACCATTAAACACTTCCTGCACATACATCTTCGCCACACGACGACTGGTAGCTTGGGTATTGTGATCACTCTGGGTATCAATCACCAAACTCTCCAATACAGCTTGCATCTTTTCTGCGACCTCATCGACCAGACGATCTAATTCACCGGGTTGAATAAATTGAGAGATATTGTCATTGGCATGAAAGCGCGCCTTTTGCGCCTGAATACGGCGACGAATCACGACAGATAAAGGTGTGCCAGCATCAATAGTCTGCTGATCTTTTTTGGGGGATGATTTCTTAGGTGTAGCTTTTTTAGCCACCACCTTAGTTGCTGACTTGGTTGCCAGCTTCTTCACAACATGTTTTTTAATGGGCATAAGTTCTAAGGATGAAAAAAGTAACTTGCAAGGGTGTCATGATGAGTATAAAAATCTTACAAATAATTACGCAAAGACCACACTAGTGTGACCGCTAACCTGAGAACGTGAGCGTTTGCGAATCACAATATCTACATCCCGCCCCAGACGATTAAGACAATCAAGCATTTTTGCTTCGCTAATACCTCTAAACTGACCTCTTAAGAGCCCTGACAGCTTAGGTTGAGTCAGCCCCAAAAGATGTGCGGCATCAGTCTGAGTTAAATGGCGATGCTTGATGATTTCGCCAATCTTATAAGCCAGCCGAGATTTAACCAGCATCTCTTCCGCTTGAGGATCGCCAAGATCAGCATAGATATTGCCGCCACTCATTTCAACTTGATTCATTTGCAACTTCCTTTCGCATGTTGCTGAGCTATTTTCAGTCGCTCAGCAATAAGATCCATATCTGGCTTAGGGGTCTGTATACCAAAAGTTGATTTCTTTTGAAAACAGTGCAATACATACACCGCATTAGCCACTTTAACGGTATACACCGCTCTGTACGTATTTCCTAAGTGATCCTCAACAACCTCTAGGACACTTGCTCCATTAAAACCCTTTAAAGGTTTTGCTTGCGCATGCTTCTTACCGCATTGAGATAAATGCAGAGCATACCCAAAAACATCTTTTACATCTTCTGGCAAAGCCATTAAATCTTTTTTTGAAGAACCGAGCCAATAAAGCGGTTTTAAGGAGCTAATCATCCCTATATTATACCAATATGGGTATAAATTAAATCCCCCAAACTCCTTAAGGATTCTTTAGTGAGTTAACTGTGCAGGCAAACTTCAAGAAGGCCTAGTATTTCAAAAGTATCGTAGCCATTTCCTTTTTGAGGCGGAGGTTCCCACTAATACAAGAAGTGCTCTAGGACTTGTCAAGATTCTTGTTAAACCAAATAATGCCTATTTATTCACGCATTATGTTCGCCTGAAGCGGAAATTTATAATCTTAAATCTGAAAAAAGATCGCTACCACGCAAACTAATCCGGCTAGCCACACAATTGATCTAGTAGTAGACCAATCTGCAATGTAACAAATCAAAAAAGCAACCCGCGCTACGACAAAACCAAGCGCCAAAATATCAAGCGTTGACTGTGTCACATTTTGCATACTCGCAATGATGACTGCGGCAAAGAATAAAGGTAGGGATTCAAAAAGGTTAGCTTGGGCTGCATTAGCACGCGCCCGAAATCCAGTTTGTTTAGCAAGCCACTGTCTTGGGTCGCTATTGTCGTAATGATCAAAGCCTTTTTTAGCAATTCCTGCTGCCACATAAGGAAATAAACCCATGAATAAGACACAGGCATAAGCGATTGTCATTACGGCACCTTCTTTTTAGAACTGCTGTTAGCGCCAATTCGGCTTTCAGTACCATTCATTAAGTTACGGATATTGCCCCGATGGCGCCAAACTAACAATAAGCATACGACTAGCAAGGCAATACCCATAGGCTGTAGGCCAAAGACAAAAACAAAATAGAGTGGGCCAAATGCAGCAGCGGCTAATGCTGCTAAAGAAGAATATTTAGTCGCCTTTGCAACTATCAACCATGTTGCTAAAGTCGCTAAACCCAAGATCCAATGAATGCCAAATAAAATTCCGCAGGCGGTAGCTACACCCTTACCACCTTTAAATCCATGAAAAATGGGGAACAGATGTCCCAAGAAAACTGCGATCACTACACCACATAAAACCCATGAACCGAAGGTTGCAGTTAAAGACTGATCACCTAAAATCATGCGTGCTAAGGTCACTGCAATAAAACCCTTTAGTGCGTCACCCAGTAAAGTCAGCACCGCCGCTGATTTATTGCCTGTTCTTAGTACGTTCGTAGCACCAGGATTACCAGAGCCATAAGAATGCGGATCTGGCAAACGCATGCACTTACTCACCACCACCGCAAAGGAAATAGAGCCAATCAAATAAGCAATGGGAATGAGTAGTAGATAAAGGTTGCTATCCATGGTGCTATCTTAAACACTTATCTCGATCGTGATTTGTGGGTCAATGAAATGGGTAGTGTCGAATCCACTAATCAAAACGTTTAAGGTCTCGATAGAAATTTTCATGTGGTCCAAAGGTCAGTAATTTAAGGCTGCTCTCATCCAATATACGATAGGCTAGCAAGCAAAGTTGGCCTGTTAATTTAAATTTGTAAACCCGAATACCCATTAAGTCACCAGTCTTTGCACTACCTAGCTCAGGCTGCGCCTCTATCGCGCGCAGTGCTATTTCTAGATCTACTTTTTGTGATGAATGCAATTTCTTCGTGACCCTCACAAAGGTCGGCGTGACAAGCAAGCGCATTAACTAAAAACGTACTCGCCTACAAGCGCTTCTTGATCGGCTAGCAAAATGTCGCGGATTAAAGAGAAGGGAAGGTCAGGATTTTCTTCGGCTATTCTTCCAATCATTGACCAATGCTCAATTTGCTTAGGTACTGAGCGATGCTCAGCTTGGCCGTAGCGTTTGGCTTGATCGACAAGCATCTCAGGTAATTTCACATTAACAGCCATTGGTCACTCCCTTACTTTTCGCCATAATACTCCATTATGGTCCTTAATGGAACCTTTTAAACTTGAAACACCATTTTATGGCGCACCCAATTAAGTTACCCCCGAGGGTGATGTTGCTGATGAATAGATTTAAGGCGCTCTCTCGCGACATGGGTGTAGATCTGGGTCGTAGAGATGTCCGCATGCCCTAAAAGCAGCTGCACCACTCTTAAGTCGGCGCCATGGTTGAGTAAATGGGTAGCAAAAGCATGTCGCAAGGTATGTGGGGATAAAGCTACTGGAATGTTTGCGATCGTGGCGTAGCGTTTAATCAGCGCCCAAAAAGCTTGCCTGCTTAAGCCGGTGCCGGTGTGGCGGCCAATAAATACAGCCTCTGCACTTTTACCTTCTAACAAGGGTGTTCTGGCATCCGCTAAATAACGACGCAACCACTGACCTGCTTCACCCCCAAAGGGCACTAAACGCTCTTTTCCGCCCTTGCCGTTCACAACTCGGACAATGCCTTCATTCAAACCTAAGGCGACTGTCTTTAAGGCGACGATTTCAGAAACGCGTAAGCCACTGGCGTACATCAGCTCCAGCATGGTGCGATCACGTAAGCCTAGAGGTGTTTCTATATCAGGCGCATTGAGTAAGGCGGTGACCTGATCTTCACTTAAGGTCTTAGGAAAGCGTAAGGCCTGCTTAGCAGCACGTAAGCCAATGCAGGGATCACTCTTCACTAAATTAATGCGTAGAGCATGACGATAAAAACGTTTGAACACGGTGAGGCGACGATTAGCCGTAGTGGCTTTATCCGCCCTTTTATGGGCAATGTAAGACGTCAGCTCTTTTTCGCCGACGGAGTACAAATCAAGCCCAGCATTTTGAAAAAGCCACTGGG
Organism: Polynucleobacter antarcticus; assembly: GCF_013307245.1. Taxonomy (NCBI): domain Bacteria; kingdom Pseudomonadati; phylum Pseudomonadota; class Betaproteobacteria; order Burkholderiales; family Burkholderiaceae; genus Polynucleobacter; species Polynucleobacter antarcticus. Next base: position 260,440 of record NZ_CP028941.1, on the reverse strand, counting down.
CTAACAGCAGGAGATCGCGGCGATAGGCGGCTAAGCTGTTTTGCGCCAAACCATCCTCTAACCAACACGCATCGCAAAAGCGCTCGATGGCGTCGATACTAGTGGGTGAGATGGCGTTATGACTCATAAGACTGATGCTAACCTAGCTGGGCAGTTTTAGAAAAGAGGATGTCAAGAAAAGAGTCCCTGTAAACTCTACACCCATGGAAGCGTGGCCGAGTGGCCGATGGCACCTGCCTACTAAGCAGGCATAGGGGAAACTCTATCGTGAGTTCGAATCTCACCGCTTCCGCCAAATTCTCGCCACTCCGAGATTAGCCCTCAAAAAGAACTCAGCAGATCTAAATACTCGGATAAATATACTGACTATTCCTGAATTATAAGTAGTTTATGTGAGTTTATGTAAAATACATAAACTCACATAAACTCTCTATAAATTATGAATCCACGCGAAAATCCTTTTTCTCCCGGTGCTGGAACGCCACCCCCTGAATTGGCCGGTCGGGAACAGATTATGGAAGATGTCTCCATCGCCCTTCACAGAATCCGCAAAGGCTTATCTGGGAAAAGTGTGTTGATGGTTGGACTACGTGGCGTAGGTAAAACGGTGCTGCTTAATCGCCTAAAGAATGATGCGGAGGCAGAAGGCTTAATTTGCGTTCAATTTGAAGCGCCTGAGGGGCGAAACTTACCAGCCATGATCACTCCCAGCCTAAGAGCCGCCTTACTGAAACTAGATCGAGTTGTAGGTGTAGGCGATGCCTTATCGAGGGCAGTAAAAGTGTTGGGGAGTTTTATCAAAACGGCCAAAATCAAATATGAAGGCATGGAATTTGGATTTGATTTAGGTATTGAGCAAGGCGCTGCTGACTCAGGTGATTTGGATTATGACCTCACAGAACTATTACAAGCGATTGGAAAAGCGGCTAAGGAAAAGAGCACGGCTATTGTTATCTTGATTGATGAATTGCAATATGTCCCTGAAAACCAATTAGCAGCACTAATTTCAGCATTACATGCTTGTGCTCAAAATCAATTGCCGGTGGCTTTAGTAGGTGCCGGCCTACCCCAATTAGTTGGAAATGTTGGTCGAGCAAAATCATATGCGGAAAGATTATTCAATTTTCCAGTGATTGGTGCTCTGCCCATTGAAGCTGCAACAGAGGCACTGGCGAGACCAGTCAAGGAGCATGGCGTGGACTTCACACCAGAGGCACTTGCAGAAGTTCTAAAACAAACCCAAGGCTACCCTTACTTTTTACAAGAATGGGGAAGTCATTGTTGGGCCGTAGCAAAAGAAAGTCCGATCAATCAAGATGATTCCATATTAGCAACTGCTTTAGCCATCACGCAATTAGATGCCAGTTTTTTTCGAGTGAGATTTGATCGTTGCACACCGATGGAGAAAAATTATCTCCGTGCCATGGCGGAGATTGATAGCGCAACCCCTCGATCAGGAGATATTGCAGCTGTCATGAAAAAAGGTGTTGTGCAATTAGGGCCTTTGCGCCAATCATTAATTTCAAAGGGAATGATTTATAGCCCTGCACATGGTGATACTGCCTTTACTGTTCCGCTCTTTGCGGACTATATGAAACGCACGCTTCCAGAGCCACAATAAAAGAGAGTGGGTTGCTTACTTAAAGTCTATAAAGATAGACTTCATCATTAAAATATGCAGCTAAGGGCTATTTAAATACTCTTTAAAGTAGGATATACACAAACCTACTGCCAATTAATCTCTAAAGTTATTAAAGCCCAGTGGTGCCTCAGTAACATCCTTGCGAAGCAAAGCCATCGCTTCTTGCAAATCATCTCGCTTGGCACCGGTTACCCGTACTGCATCGCCCTGAATACTAGCCTGCACTTTAATCTTGCTGTCTTTCAGAATGCGTACGACTTTCTTAGACAGCTCTTGATTAATTCCCTTCTGAATCTTCATGGTCTGCTTACGCTTATCACTACCAATGGTCTCAGTCTTGTCATCCTTGAGATAGCGCACATCCACATTACGCTTGGCCATTTTGCTGAATAACACATCACGCACTTGACCTAATTTGAACTCATCATCTGCATAGACAAGCAAAGTCTCATCCTTAAGCTCAACCCGCGAATCTGAGCCTTTAAAGTCAAAGCGCGTTGAAATCTCTTTATTGGATTGCTCGAGGGCATTTTTCAATTCAACCATTTCTGGTTCGCATACAACATCAAATGAGGGCATTTCTTACTCCTTAAATAATCTAGCTCCTAAAAATGTCATTTTTATACAATGGCTTTCTAGTTTTTCAGCAAATTGTCACGGTAAACCCGAACACGAATAAGATTGTGGCATGAACTCCGCTAAAAATGCGCCCCCACCAGCAAAATTAACCGCTCCTATGGGTCTCAAGCATCGCAATACTCTGGGTTTGGATTGTATGGCTGAGTCGGCTTATGAGATTACTGCTAGCGATCAACTCCCTAGCCTTATAAGAACGCTAGAAGAGCAAAAACGTACATGGAGAGTGCTTGGTGGTGGCAGCAATGTCATTCTGCCAAAGCAGCTGGATGGCGCCACCCTACTCATGAATATTAGTGGCCAAGAAATTATTCATGCCGATGAAAAGAACACACTACTCGCAGTGGGGGCAGGAGTTAATTGGCATGAACTGGTAGCCTGGACACTAGAGCAGGATTTACCTGGTCTTGAAAACTTGGCACTCATTCCCGGCACAGTAGGTGCTGCCCCGATTCAGAATATTGGGGCCTATGGGGTTGAGGTAGGTCAATACATCGACCATATCGAAGCTTTTGATTCTGTGGCCCAAGCCTTTGTTACGCTCTCTCAAGAGGCCTGCCAGTTTGCCTATCGCGATAGTTACTTGAAACAACACCCTACGCGCTTTATCGTGACGAAGGTGGTCTTTCAAATACCCAAAGCCTGGCAAGCACGCATTCACTATGCTGACTTAGCAAAGTATTTTGCAGATCAAGAATCTAAGCTAAATGCTGAGCAAATCTTTACTGCAGTATGTAAGATTCGAATGCAAAAATTGCCTGACCCTAAGGTCATTGGTAATGCCGGAAGTTTTTTCCATAACCCCGTAGTAGCACAAGAACAACATGCTGCACTCATCGCACAGTTTCCAGACTTAGTGTCTTATGCAGATGCAATGGGCAAACGAAAGCTCGCAGCAGGTTGGCTGATAGATCAGTGTGGATTCAAAGGTAAGCAGATCGGGCCTGTTGGTGTCTATGAGAAACAGGCACTCGTATTAGTCAATCATGGTGGAGCTAGCGCTGCCGATATTCTCGAACTCGCCAGCCTGATTCAGTATCAGGTAAAGGAAAAATTTGGTGTGCAGTTAACGATTGAGCCCAGCATCCTTTAAAGGCTGAATAAGCCCGCCCAACTGTTTTGTCAGGATGGGTATTGCACTCCGAGATAATATTTCATGTCAAAAAATATGAGATCCATTTAATTGCGATTCTCAGAAACACAACAGATATGTTAATATATACATGAATTCAAAAGAAATGAAAAAATGGCTTGAGCAACAGGGTGCAATTTTTCTCCCTGGAAAGGGCTCTCACCTAAAAGTACTTTTAAATGGTCGGAAATCTACTCTTCCAATGCATGGAACAACTGAGCTTGGTAAGGGTCTTGAATCTGCAATAAAACGCCAACTTGGCTTGAAATAAAGGGGGGATATGTTTAAATTTCCAGTAACACTCACAAAAGATGGTCGTCATGTCTTGGTAACATTTAAAGACATCCCCGAAGCAATTACTTTTGGGAAAAATGAGGTAGAAGCCCTTAATAACGCTGTGGATGCCCTTGAAACGGGCTTATCTTTTTATGTAGATGCACGTAAAGCATTGCCCAAACCCAGCAAAGCAAAACGAGGTCAAAAACTCATTTCTCCATCCGCACTAGAATCGGCAAAGTTAGGGGTGTATCAAGCTATGATGGATGAAGGCATTAAAAAAACAGAGTTAGCCCGCCGTTTGGGATGGCACATGCCCCAAATCGATAGATTATTTGATCTAAAACATGCGTCTAAGTTTGATCAGATTGAGGCTGCTGCGAATGTACTCGGTTACCACATTGAAGTGACAGTTGCAGCATAGACTTTAAATAAGTTTGTCTTAATCTATATCATTTCTCGGGTGTGATTGTTGCAAACTGTACGCTCGCTACCCCCTCAGCTAAGCGAATTTCAAAATCTATATTCAGACACAGCTCCTTAGGCTTGCGCACTGCGTGAATACCTTCTTTAGTATTTAGTACAACGGCATAACCCCGCTCCAATGTGCGTTGTGGATTGAGCATTTCTAATTGTTGTTGCTGGTGGCTTTGCGTTCTTTTCCATGAATCGACTCGCACTATCCAAGCCTGATTGAGTCGTTGTTGCCAGTGGCGTATTTGTTCACGCATCCGCTCTGGGTTCGGCAATGCATGGCTTAATCGCAAGGCAAGCTGATCTAAAGTTTGAGCCTCGCGCTCTACGCGCTGAGTGACTCTTTGCAAGAGGGCTTGCTCAATTGCTGCAAGCTCTTGTAATAGCTGGTCTTTACGTGGTGCTGCTAATTCCGCAGCACCTGTTGGAGTGGGTGCTCTGAGGTCTGCAACAAAATCTGCAATCGTCGTATCGGTTTCATGGCCGACACCACTCACTACCGGAATGGGAGACTGCGCGATGGCATAAGCCAACTGCTCATCATTAAAGGCCCACAAATCTTCAATACTGCCGCCACCCCTCACCAATAAAATCACATCCACAGCCTGCTCTTTTTCAGCGGCGTGAAGTGCAGCAATGATTCCTCTAGGTGCATCAGTCCCCTGAACCAAGGTGGGGTAAATCACAATCGGAATATGGGGAGCTCGTCTCGCCAAGGTACTCAACACATCTTTTAATGCCGCGGCTTGGGGTGAAGTAATAATGCCAATCGATCTGGGGTGGGTGGGTATTTCTTGTTTGCGCTCTGCATCAAATAAACCCGCTTTAGCCAGCTTGGCCTTGAGTTTTAAGAAGGCTTCGTAAAGACCTCCCATACCCGCCCGTCTGAGCGTCTGGATGGTAAGTTGAATATCGCCCCTAGGTACATACATTCCTAGACTGGCACTGACTTCTACTAAATCCCCAGATTGGGGCAGGAAACCAACCTGGCTATTGCGCCCCCGAAACATCACACTACGAATTTGCCCTTCTTCGTCCTTGAGGGAGAAGTACCAATGTCCACTGTCATAAGCCTTGAAGTTAGAAATCTCCCCGCTAACCCAAACGATATCGAAGCGCTCCTCTAAGGAGCTCGCAATGGCGCGGTTCAGATCGCCAACACTCAGAATTTCCCTTGATATTTCCAACTATTTTTTCTCTTTTTCTATATAGCCATATGGCTTTGCGACCAATAAATATCCACAGGAACAGATTTGCCCTTGGTTTAATACCAAAAAGTAAGTAGTTACTTACCCATTGCCCCCTACAAGTACTACATTATATTTATAAGTCATTGATTAATATAGGCTATTTTTAAAGCACTTTTTGAGCTAGACCAGCAAATGAGCTCCCGATTAACGGTCAATCAAGGGCTTACAGACCTAGCTCCTAAAAGTTTTGCACAGAGTTATCCACAGGGTAACTTTCAGAAAACTGGTTTCCAATTGAGCTAAAGTACCTAGCTTATGTATTCAATCTTACTATCAGCCGGCTGGCCCATTTGGCCCCTTCTTTTTATCTCCATTATTGGTCTGGCCATCATTTTGGAGCGTGCTTGGTATTTGCGCCGAATTCATCTATTTCCCAAAGGCGCACTTGAGGCTGCATTTAGCCTCGGAGATCAGCTTACGGCGGGAAAAACCGTATCTGAGGCGGATATTACTGCCCTTGCCCAACTTTCCCCCATGGGCCCTCTGTTTTCAGGCCTACTACGTGAGAAAAAGAGTGGCAGTTCTGCAGCAATCGCCTTTGAAGAGATTCAGGCCATTGCACAAACCACTTGGCTCAAGCTAGAGCGTTATTTAGGTGCCCTTGCCACTATTGCTACCGTAGCGCCGCTCTTAGGCCTCTTTGGTACGGTCGTCGGCATGATTGAAATCTTTGGAAGTCAAGGTGTGATCGATGGGGGAGCGGGTAACCCGCAACAACTCGCTCATGGCATTTCTATAGCGCTGTACAACACCGCCTTCGGCCTACTCATTGCCATACCCGCATTAGCTGCTTGGCGTGGCTTACGGGCCATGGCAAATCAACGTCAACATGAATGCGAAGAATTTACTCGACAGCTCTTTAAAAAGCTTTACCCTCAATCTGCAGAGGCACCATGAGTTGGCTTAAGGGCAATCTGCATTCAGCAAGAAGATTTTCCTTAGGAAAGCTATCTTCGCCTGCAGAACCTGAAATCAATTTAATTCCTTTTATAGATGTACTCTTAGTCGTACTCATCTTCTTAATGATCTCTACGACCTTCACACGCTATCAAGAATTAGCCATCACCCTGCCCACTGCCAATGGCTCGCAAAGCCAAACAGAAAGTGGGCAAATTCATATTGCAGTGAGTCGAGATGGGCGTTTTGCAATTAACGGCAAGGTTACTGAGCGCTCACAAATCAACAGTGTACTGATAGCACTCATGGCACGTAATACAAGCTCTACAGGTAAAGAACTACAAATCCATATCGACGCTGATGCAAGGGCACCCCATCAAGCAGTGATGAGCGCCTTAGAGGCAGCGCGTGATGCGGGTTTATCCAATATTGTCTTTAGTAGTCAAAACAAAAAATAAGAATAAAGAGTGCGCGTAAGCTAGCCATGGCCTTATTTACAGACTCCGCTTTCTTTCGCAAGGCACCCAAGTTTTGGGAGCGGCGTGGGCCAATCAGTTTTTTACTGTGGCCACTATCTTGGATTTATGGACTTTTAATCCGCGCGCGCAAACTCATAGATGACTTAGGTATTTCAAATAAAACATCGCGACGGATACCCGTCATTATTGTGGGCAACATTCGTGTAGGGGGGACTGGCAAAACACCGATTGTCATTGCCTTAGCCGAGTCTTTAGCACAAGCAGGTTGGCAGCCAGGCATTATCAGTAGGGGCTACGGTGCAGGCACACTCCTTGTACCCACTCAGGTTCATGCCGATTCAGATCCAGCACTGGTAGGTGATGAACCCGTCCTGATTGTAAAGCGTACACGCTATCAATTTCCGTTATGGGTCTATCCCAAACGAAGTAAAAGCATTGCAGCCCTACTCAAACAAAACCCGACAGTCAACGTCATCATCAGTGATGATGGTTTGCAGCACAGTGGCTTGGCACGTTGGCCGGCGCGTGAAGGGGGTCGCGATGTGGAGTTCGTCGTGCGGGATCAGAGAGGTGAAGGTAATGGCTTTTTAATCCCAGCCGGCCCCTTACGGGAACCTGCAAGCCGCGAAAGAGATGCCACCTTAATCACAGGCGGCCAATCAACACCATCATCGGTGGATGAATATCTACTTGGGCGCCGTGCCTTTACTTTACATAGTGAACTGGGTACCCCTTATCAACTCATCAATAGCGAAAATACCCAATCTCTTGAGTCGATTGCGCAAGCTTTCACACCAGACCAAATGACTGCTGTAGCAGCCATTGGCAATCCCCAGCGATTTTTTGATGACTTGCTAAGACATGGCATTGGCGCGCAAGGCATCGCCTTACCTGACCATAACACCTTCACAACGGAATTCTTTTCCTCTATAGATGCGAAGTGCATTCTCATTACCGAGAAGGATGCCGTAAAATGTTCCTTAATTAAGGATGAGCGTATTTGGGTGGTACCCATGCATCTCAGAATTCCACATAATTTAGCGGAGTGGTTGCAGTCGATTTTGCAAAGACCCGATCCTCATCAATACACTTTATAAAAGAATCTACATGGATAAGCGCTTACTCAATATCTTAGTCTGCCCTTTATGCAAAAGTGCTTTGCATTGGGATGGGGAAAATAATGAATTAATTTGCAAGGCAGATCACTTGGCATATCCTATTCGTAATGACATCCCAGTCATGCTAGTTGATGAGGCACGTAGCATTACTGCTGATGAGCTCAGCGCATTGAAATGAAGTTGTTTCGTTTATTTCCCTCTCTTATTGCTAGCTAAATGAGTCTTCAGTCCCCAGAGTTTTTAGTTGTTATTCCGGCAAGATTGGGATCTACTCGTCTGCCTCGCAAACCCCTCGCTGACATTGTTGGTAAGCCTATGGTTATTTGGGTGGCAGAGCGCGCCCAGCAATCTTTAGCACACAGCGTTGTGGTAGCTACGGATTCTCCTGAAATTCAGGCAGCTTGTGATGCACATCGTATTGAGTGCCTCATGACAAGCCCAGATCATCCAACAGGCACAGATCGCATCGCAGAAGTTGCGCGACTGTTAAAACTTTCGGCAGATACTTTGGTCGTCAATGTTCAGGGAGATGAACCCCTCATTCCACCAGAGCTCATTAATCAAGTCGCTCTGACGCTAGCGCATCATGCTGATTGTGCGATATCTACTGTAGCAACCCCTATTACCGATGTTACTGAGATCACCAACCCGAATGTGGTGAAAGTAGTCCTCAATCGATCTGGTGAAGCTATGTATTTCTCTAGAGCACCCATTCCTTTTGTACGGGATAGCAATACTCAAGCCCATACGCATCATCTACGCCATCTAGGTATTTACGCTTATCGAGCAGATTTTTTACAGGCCTATACCCGCCTTGAACCAGCCCCACCTGAGCAAGCAGAAGCCCTAGAACAGTTACGCGCCCTCTGGAATGGCTATCGTATTGCGGTTCACACCACCACCCAGGCTCCGCCTGCTGGGGTGGACACCCCGGATGACCTCGAGCGAGTGCGTCAATTTCTGGCAAATGGCTAGTTAATTGTCGAGTAGCCACCTTCTCAGGGATAATCCTAGCAATCATATTCAAAGAAGTCCGCAGTAATGCGAGAGAATAAAAATCTTCTAAGGGGAAATTCATGCGCTTAATTCTGCTCGGTGCACCAGGTGCTGGTAAAGGTACTCAAGCCCAATTTATTTGCGAAAAGTTTGTTATTCCACAAATCTCTACAGGCGATATGTTGCGTGCCGCAGTAAAAGCAGGAACAGCGTTAGGTGTTGCTGCTAAGAAGATCATGGATGCAGGTGGTCTTGTTTCTGATGACATCATCATTGGCTTGGTTAAAGATCGCTTAACTCAACCTGATTGCAGCAAAGGGTATTTGTTTGACGGTTTTCCAAGAACTATCCCACAAGCACAAGCCATGAAAGATGCTGGTGTACCCATTGATTATGTTTTGGAAATTGATGTGCCGTTTGAGGCAATCATTGATCGCATGAGTGGTCGCCGTGTTCATCCTGCTTCAGGCCGTACCTATCACATCACGTTTAATCCGCCGATGGTCGAAGGCAAAGATGATGTCACTGGTGAAGCACTGATTCAGCGTGACGATGACAAAGAAGAAACCGTGCGCAAACGTTTGCAGGTTTATAACGATCAAACGCGTCCTTTAGTTGAATACTATTCAAGCTGGGCCGCAGCAGCGCATACAGCTAATCAAGTAAAGGCTCCAGCCTATCGCAAGGTCAGTGGAACTGGTAGTGTGGATGACATTACAAAATCCATTTTCGCCTGCCTTTCCTAAACTCCTCTGAACCATACCAGCTGAAGTGAAAAATGCTTTTAAGCGTTGTGCGTTTTACTTCGGGGGTGATCAAGCGCAAGTTTCTTGGCAAGAAAAATTGCGCTCTGCATTTGGAGCGCTGATCGGTTTAGCGCTGGTGTTGGTGCTTGCCAAATATCTCGGTGATCTGAACGGCACTAATGAATGGCTTATTGCCTCGCTAGGTGCCAGCGCACTACTCGTATTTGCCATCCCTCAAAGCCCTATGGCTCAGCCCTGGGCAGTCATTGGGGGTAACAGCATTTCTGCTGTAGTGGGCATCACATTAAATCATTTCGTCAGTGAGCCCTTCATCAGCATGCCGGCAGGAGTAGCTTTATCTATTTTGGGAATGTTTTGTCTACGCTGCCTTCATCCCCCTGCAGCCGCAGTGGCATTAATCGTCATCTCGGGGCAAATACTGCACTATCGCTTTGCACTGTTCCCCGTACTGGTGGACTCAGTGCTTTTGATTGTTGCCGGAGCAATCTATAACAACCTGACTGGCAAGAGATATCCCAACCGTCCCCCAACATCCGCTCATTAATGCACAGAGAGTGTGGACTACTTCAGCTCTTTAAGGGCACTTTCAAAAGATTCAATGTCGGCAAAGCTTCTATAGACAGAAGCAAACCGAATGTAGGCTACCTTGTCTAAGCGCTTGAGTTCACGCATGACCAGTTCGCCAACCCGCTCGCTAGCGATTTCTTTTTCACCTAAGCTCAAGAGTTTTTCTTCAATACGTCCAATCGACTCATCTACTAAATCAGATGACACTGGGCGCTTACGCAAAGCCAATTTGATTGAACTAGCCAATTTATCGTGGCTGTATTCCACGCGACTGCCATTCTTTTTGACAATCGCTGGTAGCACTAACTCTACACGCTCATAGGTAGTAAAACGCTTATCGCACTTAGCGCACCGACGCCGACGACGGATCGTGTCACCCTCATCCGATACCCGTGTATCAAGAACTTGGGTATCGTCGTTATGGCAAAAGGGGCAGCGCAATCTATTCTTTCTTAATCTTTAGCCGTATACCGGAAAGCGCTTAGTAAGTTCAGACACTTGCTCACGAACCTTAGCAATATTATTGGCATCCGTAGGGTTATCTAATACGTCTGCAATAAAATGACCAACCTGTCTCGCCTCAGCTTCTTTAAAGCCGCGGGTAGTCATAGCAGGTGAACCCAAACGAATTCCGCTTGTCACCATGGGTTTTTCTGGATCGTTTGGAATGCCATTTTTATTACAAGTAATATGCGCCTCGCCTAAGATCCGCTCAGCCTCTTTACCGGTCATTTTCTTGGCACGTAAATCCACCAACATCACATGAGAATCTGTCCCACCTGAAACAATGCGTAGTCCTCGCTCGATGAGTGTTTCCGCTAACGCTTTTGCATTGGCAATCACTTGTTTTTGATAATCGATAAAGCTAGGTTCTAATGCCTCTTTAAAAGCAGTCGCCTTAGCGGCAATCACATGCATCAACGGGCCGCCTTGCAAGCCAGGAAAGATTGCCGAGTTAATAGCCTTTTCGTGTTCCGCCTTCATCAAAATAATACCGCCACGTGGGCCGCGCAAACCTTTATGGGTAGTGGATGTCACGACATCAGCATGCGGGATAGGATTGGGATAAACGCCCGCAGCAATCAAGCCAGCGTAATGGGCCATATCCACCAAAAAGATTGCGCCCACTTCTTTGGCCAGTTTACCGATGCGCTCAAAATCGATTCTTCTAGAGTAAGCAGAGGCGCCAGCAATAATGAGTTTTGGCTTGTGTTCACGAGCTAAACGCTCCATTTGCTCGTAATCAATCTCTTCGTTTTTATCCAAGCCATACGCGATAGGGTTAAACCACTTACCGCTCATATTCAAGGCCATGCCATGGGTCAAATGACCGCCCTCAGCCAAACTCATGCCCATAAAGGTATCTCCAGGCTTTAGAAAAGCCAAGAACACTGCCTGGTTTGCAGAAGCACCGCAATGGGGCTGTACGTTTGCTGCCTCAGCACCAAATAAGACTTTCACCCGATCAATCGCCAATTGCTCAGCAACGTCTACGAACTCACAACCCCCGTAATAACGCTTACCTGGATAACCCTCGGCGTACTTATTGGTCAACTGGGAGCCCTGGGCTTGCATTACTGCCGGAGAGGTGTAGTTCTCAGAAGCAATCAGCTCAATATGGTCTTCTTGGCGTTTATTCTCATTCTGAATGGATGCCCATAATTCAGGGTCGGTTTTGGCTAAGGTGTTTTGGCGGTCAAACATGGTCATAATCCTGATGAAGTTGGATTGCTTAAGTAAAATCAACCTACATCATACAAAAATCCACCATGACCCCTACTCAAGACCTCTCATTTCTCTCTCTCATCCTCAATGCCAGCCTATTAGTACAGTTGGTAATGTTGTTATTAATCGGACTCTCCGTAGCCTCATGGACGATTATTTTCAAGAAAACGGCGGTATTACGCAGCGTGCGACGAGATACAGAGCGTTTTGAGCGAGATTTTTGGTCTGGTGGTGACCTCAATACGCTTTTAGGTGCATCCAAACGCAATAATCGCAGTAATGCTGTTTTGGAACACATTTTCGAAGCCGGCATGGAGGAGTTCATCAAAGTCCGCGAAATCGATGCTGCCCGTCGTGCCATGAAAGCGACCTACCAGCGCGAGATGGACCTACTTGAGGCCAACCTGCCTTTCCTAGCATCGGTTGGCTCTGTATCCCCTTATATTGGCCTCTTTGGCACCGTCTGGGGGATCATGCATGCATTCCGTGGTCTGGCTAATGTCCAAAATGCTACCTTAGCTGCGGTTGCCCCAGGTATTGCTGAGGCATTGATCGCCACTGCAATTGGCCTTTTTGCGGCGATCCCGGCGGTGGTTGCCTATAACCGAGCCGCTACGGATGTCGATCGCTTAGCTATTCGTTTTGAAACCTTCATCGAAGAATTCACTAACATCTTGCAACGCCAAGGTCTGAGTAAATAGGCATGGCCGACTCTCTGAGAAGATCTTCCAAGCGTCGGGCGATATCCGATATTAATGTAGTGCCTTACATCGATGTGATGCTGGTGCTACTCATCATCTTTATGGCGACAGCACCTATGGTGAATCCTGGGGTTGTTAATTTACCGACGGTAGGCGGTGCAAAGGTGCAAACTTTACCCCCCGTATTTTTAACGATTGATGCCAATGAAAATGTGATTGTGCGTAAGGATGGTGAACCTACTCAAACCCTTAATAAATTTGAGTTGGGAAGCTTTGCCCGCACCCAAGCTGAAAAATCTGCTGAACAACCCGTAGTATTAGCCGCCGATAAATCGATTAAGTACGAAGTGGTAATGGACGTCATGTCCAAACTTAAAGAAAACGGTGTTAAGCGCGTTGGCCTTGCCGTCAAGACTCAGTAAGCCTCTTTGCATTACATTGATGAATAGCGCGCAAACCTGGTCCTCATCCTCATCAAGAGGTCGGCAGACAAAAAGAGGGGGTACAAAAAAAGCTTTTACGTACTCCTTAGCAGCGCACTTAGGTTTAGTTGCTTTTCTGGTGATTGGCATTAGCTGGAATAACAGCACACCTTCTGGTGTTGAAGTCGAGCTTTGGGATTCCACACCACAAATTCAAACTCCGGTTGCACCAGAAGTTAAAGTAGAAATGAAAGAAGGGGCAGCTGATATTGCCATCAAGAAAAAGCCAGTTGAAAAAGAACCTCCCAAGAAAGAAGTTGTAAAAGAAATTCCTAAAGAAACACCAAAGCCAGTAAAAGCACTTCCACCTCCTCCCCCTGAGAAGAAAAAAGAAGAGCCCAAAAAAGTCGAGGCGCCTAAGCCAGCTGCGCTGACCCCAGCGCAAATCAAAGCAAATGCGGAGGCTGATAAAAGACGTGAGGCCAATATTGCGAGCTTAAGAGGACTCGCCGCTACCGATGGCGGTACGGGCGGCTCTGTTGGCAGTGGCGTGGGTGCAGGAGGTAATGCTCCTCCTGGTTGGAGTGATAAGGTCATTAAAAAGGTACGAGCCAACATCACCTTTAATGCGGATTCCTTTAAGGGCAATAAACAAACTGTGATTCAAGTAAAGCTAGCCCCCGATGGCGCCATTCTCACGAGGGTCATTACTTCCGGTAGCGGTGACAGCGCTTGGGATCAGGCAGTCTTAAGTGCAATAGATGCCACTCAAAGCCTTCCTAAAGACGATAATGGCGCATTCCCGACACTAACGCCTGAACTCAAACTCAAACCAAAGTAAATTAATAGACATGACCAAAACTATCGCCCGCTCTGTCATCAAGTCTGCACTCATGTTTTTAGCTCTAGGCCTAGGCATGATGAGCCTACCGAGCCAAGCACAAATGAGTATTGAAATCACTGGCGTAGGGCAGTCGCTTTACCCGATCGCCGTGATCCGCTTCAAAGATGAAGCGAAATTACCGATTGGTGTGACCGATATTATTCGTCAAGATCTAGCGCGCAGTGGCTACTTTAAAAACACAGAAAATGGTAATGCTAGCGAGAGCGTTGAGGACACCCCAAACTACAAAGCTTGGGCTGCACGGGGTGCAGATGCCCTGGTTGTTGGCTCGGTTGTTCAAACAGGTCCTACGCAGTTTGAGATTCAATACAAATTGTTTGATGTGCGCAAATCTCTGAGCTTAGGTGGCCTTAATCTCAATTCTAGTGCCGATAACTTACGCGCCGTTGCTCACAAGATCGCTGATGACATCATTCTGAAATTGTTAGGGGAACGTGGCATCTTTTCTACACGGCTATCCTACGTGATTAAAGAAGGTAAACGTTATCGCCTGGTCATCTCCGATGCAGATGGTCAAAATATTCGCACGGCAATGAGTAGTGGTGAGCCCATCATCTCTCCTTCGTGGTCACCCGATGGCAAAAAAGTAGCGTATGTATCTTTCGAAGATCGTAAGCCGGTCATTTATGTGCATGAGCTTGCTACGGGTCGGCGCACGCCTTTGTCCAATCAAAAAGGCAATAACAGTGCGCCAGCCTGGTCAGGGGATGGTAAAAAATTAGCTATCTCACTATCGAAAGATGGCAACACTCAGGTCTACAGCATTAACGCGGATGGCACTGGATTAACTCGCCTCACACGTGGGCAGACAATTGATACTGAGCCGCAGTACTCAGCGGATAACCGCTATATTTATTTCACGAGTGATCGTGGCGGTAGTCCACAGATTTATCGCATGAGCGCTGAAGGCGAACAAGTGGAAGGTGCTAAGCGCATTACCTTCAAGCAAGGTTTTGTGACTTCACCCCGCATCTCACCAGATGGGAAGTATTTAGCGTATATCGCCAATATTGGTGGTGCATTTCGTTTGCACATTCTCAATCTCGCTACAGGAGATACCCAAGCCCTAACCAATAGCAGTAGTGACGAATCCCCCTCATTTGCGGCAAATGGTCGTTATGTCCTTTACTCAACGAAGGTCGGCGGCAAACGGGTCTTGGCAGCGGTTTCAGTAGATGGAAACTCAAAGCAAGTGCTCAGTATTCCTGGTTCTGATGTGCGTCAGCCCTCTTGGGGTCCTTTTATGGACTAAGTCTCTTGACTAGCCCAATATTGAAATACTGATGCCGTAGCATGTCATTTTTAGGCTTCTTGGAGGCATAATAAGAGTTATCAGCTTATTTATTTGCTTCAATCGCAGGAAAAGGAAAGATTATGACAATTTCTATCGCACGTCGTGCAGCGACATTTACCCTTTTAGGCGCCACCGCCTTGCTATTGGCTGCTTGCTCCAGTGTCAAACTAGATGATGTTGATAGCGCTAATAGCGGTAGCGGTAGCGGCAACTTTAGCTCCCAACCTTGGAATGACCCAAAGAGCCCCTTGTTTGAAAAAAGTGTTTACTTTGACTTGAATGAGTACACCGTACAGACCAAATATCAAAAACAGCTATCGGCACATGCTAGCTTCTTAAAGGCTAACCCAAAACAAAAAGTCATTATTCAAGGCAATACCGATGAGCGTGGCACTGCTGAGTACAACTTAGCATTAGGTCAGCGCCGTTCCGATGCCGTGCGGAAATCCCTAAACTTAATGGGTGTTTCTGATGACCAAATGGAAGCAGTCAGTTATGGCAAAGAAAAACCTAAAGCCGAAGGTGACAATGAGGCAGCTTGGGCAGAAAATCGCCGTGCTGACATCGTTTACATTACGAACTAATGATTAGGCTTTCTAACACTATTAAACAAACGCTCTCACGAGCGTTTTGTCTAAGTGCAGCGACTGTTTTTCTGAGTCTATCTGGAAATGCCTGGGCACTCTTTGCCGATGATGATGCTCGCAAAGCAATCTTGGATTTACGCAAGACACTAGCAACAACGCAACTGGAATTACAAAATCAAATTGAGAAACTCAGGGCGGATAACGCAATACTCCGCGGCAAAATTGAAGGCCTTGAAAAACAAGGTGATGATGTTTCTACTAGTCAAAAAACTTATTATCAAGATTTAGATAATCGCTTAGGGAATCTTGAGCCACGAACAGAAACGATCGAGGGCGTGAGTGGAATCGTACAGCCTGGTGAGAAAAAAGCCTATGACGATGCCTTAAAAGTCTTTCAAGCGGGAAGTTTAAAAAAGGCAGATGTAGACTTTTCAGCCTTTGCTAAGCGCTATCCGAATAGCCCCTACTTACCACTAGCACTTTTTTGGAGTGGTAATAGTAAATATGCCACTAAGGATTATCCTGGCGCTATTACACAAGTTCAAGGTCTAATTAAACGCTTCCCAAATCATCCGCGCATACCTGCGGCAATGGTGACACTGGGTAATGCGCAATTAGAGAGCGGCAATAAAGCAGCTGCCAAAAAAACCTTCTCTGAAGTTATTAGCAAGTATCCCGATAGTGAGGCGGCTAAGGATGCACAGCAACTAATGGCTGCAACGAAGTAAGCGTACTCAGCAATACTTTTTAGTTAAACTTACCTATGTCTCAGTTGTCCGCCGCCTTTCAGAATATTGCCCCCCGCAAGCCTCATGCCCCTGCAGTCATTTTATTTTCGGGTGGCTTAGATTCCAGTACGATTTTGGCGCTCGCTAAGGATTTAGCTTATGCCCCTTATGTCCTATCAGTTAGCTATGGTCAACGTCACTCCTCTGAACTGGCGGCCGCTAAACACATTGCCAAAAAGATGGGCGTCATTCGCCATGAAGTAGTCCATTTAGACCTTACACGCTTTGGCGGGTCTGCACTGACGGATGCATCAATTGATATACCGACTACTCCCGGTAAGGATCAAGAAATTCCGGTGACTTATGTACCAGCACGCAATACGATTTTGCTTTCACTCGCACTAGGCTGGGCAGAATCTCTTGGTGGTTTAGATATATTCTATGGTGCGAATGCCGTTGATTATTCAGGCTATCCAGACTGTCGTCCTGATTATGTTGCCTCATTTGAAGCTATGGCTAACCTAGCGACTAAAGCAGGCGTAGAAGCGATAAAACCTGAAAGCCGCTTTCGGGTACATGCTCCGATTATCAGCATGACGAAGGCGGAGATCATCCACTTAGGCACTACTTTAGGTGTGGACTACTCACAAACGGTATCTTGCTATCAAGCTAATGATTTGGGTGAGGCCTGTGGAGAATGTGAGTCTTGTCGTCTCAGGAAAATAGGTTTTCAGCAAGCAGACTTATCTGACCCTACTCGCTATCAACTACGATCTAATTAAAAAAAATCACGCTGCCTCAAGATCTACTGCTTGTTGAATCAGACTTTCTGCAGGAATACCTAGCCCCGTATGCAAGTTCCAAATCATTTTTAATGTCAAAGGTCTCTTGCGGTTTAGTATTTCATAAACCCGGTTTAACCCTCCAATCATAGGTTGGAGATCTTTTGGTTTAAGGCCCGCTTGCTCCATCCTAAATTTGATAGCTTCAATTGGATCAGGGTGCGCAATAGCATAGTGCTTTGCCTCATAAGCTTCTACTAGTATTAAAAGTATCTCAAACCTATCCCCTTTTTTACTTCCAGGATCTGGCTCATGATCAATCAAATACGATATTTCATCTAATACAGATTGATATTCCAATTCATTGCGAATAGGTTTTAAGTTCTTCATATTTCCTCTATCTGAACTGTCAATAGGGCTTTTTAACCCTAGCTTTAGAGATACTTATGGCTTACTAAGCATCCGCGCCACATAACGGGCAATCAGATCTACTTCTAAATTGACTTGATCGCTTTGTTGTAGATTTCCCAAAGTCGTATTTTGTAAGGTATGAGGAATGATATTGATATCCACCATGCAAGCCTCTGTTGCATCTAGCGTTTGATTGACGGTGAGCGATACACCGTTGACCACAATCGATCCTTTATAGGCTAAGAATGGCGCCAAATCCTTAGGAGCTTCAATACGTAATAGCCAAGATCCATAAGCATCTTTAGCTACAGCGGCAAAGTGGGCTACCTTACCCACACCATCCACATGGCCACTCACAAGGTGGCCACCCAAACGATCATTGAGTCGTAAGGCTTTTTCAAGATTGACGGGCCCGACTTGATCAAGCCCCACCGTTTTATTGAGAGACTCTCTAGAAATATCCAATTCAAAGGTATTGCTTGTAAATTGGGTGGCGGTCATACAAGCTCCTTGAATCGCAATACTATCGCCCAAAGTAACATCATCAAGATAGCCGGCTGGCGTCTCGATCAATAATTTCATGCCATCACCTTTCGGTTCAGCACTCTTAATATTGCCAACAGCAGTAATGATTCCAGTAAACATAGTGGGATTGAAATGTAGGGTTAATTAATTTTTAATCAGACGAATGCGTAGATCTGGGGCGAACATAGTTTGATCAACGATTTGCCAATCTTGACGATCATTGAGCTCTGCTAAAGAACTGACATTGGCCATGCCAATTCCCTCACCTACAAAAAAAGGAGCGTAGTAGAGTAATAGCTCATCTACACAATTCTCCCTCAATAAGGAGCCATTTAACTTACAGCCTGCCTCGATATGGATTTCATTCATATGATGTTCTTGGGCTAAGTAAGCGAAAAGTTTTGGTAAATCTACCTTACCTGCAAAGTTGGACATAGAAACTACCTGAACGCCCAAGTTCTCAAACGCTTTTGCTTTTTCTTGAGCCTCTTGCGAATCCAGTGAAGCACATACCAAAATCACGCTCGCTTCATCTAAGCCCTTCAATACTTTCGCATTGAGCGGCGTCTCTAATTTGGAATCCACAATAATCTTCGAAGGTTGACGATCGGTTTTGACATCCCGCACATTTAAGGTCGGATCATCTTCTTTCACCGTCCCCATACCCGTCAAAATAGCGCACGCCTGTGCACGCCAATGGTGGCCATCTGCTCTAGCTAGGGGCCCGGTAATCCATTGACTTTTGCCATTAGGGAGTGCCGTCTTCCCATCTAAGCTCGCGGCAATTTTCATGCGCACCCATGGCAAGCCGCGTGTCATTCTAGAAATAAATCCTGGGTTTAATGCCTGCGCCTCTGATGCCATCAAACCGCAATCCACCTGAATGCCTGCGGCCTTCAAACGCTCTAATCCTTTGCCATTTACTATTGGATTAGGATCTAACATCGCGGCAATGAGCTTGGCAGGCTTAGCAGCAATAAAGGCATCTACGCAGGGAGGCGTCTTACCAGTGTGATTGCAGGGCTCTAAGGTCACGTAAATAGTAGCGCCAGCGGGATCAAAGCCCTTCGCCTTGGCATCTGCTAAAGCCTGCACCTCCGCATGGGATCCACCCACTCTTTGGGTAAAACCACGCCCAATTACTTGGGCATCTTTGACAATGACACATCCGACCCGTGGATTAGGATTAGGCAAATACAAGGCTTTTTGAGCTTCGGCCAGAGCCAAAGCCATAAATTGATAGTCAACAGCGGTATACATGGGCTCTATTAAAACCGATTGTGGGGCATCACGGCAAATTTACCGACAAGCCTTGCTATCTTTATGGGGATCACAGATTCTCCAGCGGCCTCCGCTACCCAAAATGAGCTGCCGCTCTAGCCTTGTATCGCGCTCATGCCCCAGTATCAATCGATTAGCTACAAAACCCCCTTGAGCAGTCTTCGCGGCGCCAGCAGCATTAAACGTGATCCCTCTTTGAGAGGAATGCGGGTCGATAAATTGCTTGCCCCCACCCTTAAAGTACACCGGTGTGATCTTGCCCTGAGAAAACCAGATACGCTCAACACACCCTGTCTTGACTTGCGATTTACCACAGTTGTTTTTAACCAGCCAGCCTGCTTCCCAAACATTCCCGGCTAGTGGGGTAATGTGAACTGACCTACCTAACTTCAATGATTGGCTACATGCAAATTGAGCATGGGCAATAAAACGCCTCGCAATCAAATCAATTTCTCTAGCAGCCATATGCTCATGCATGAGCGGTACTGTCATTACCGCCATGATGGCAACAATCAATACAACTGCCATCAACTCCAGCAGACTTGCACCCAGCTCTTGGCCTACTCTGATTTCAGATTCAGTCAAAGTGGGTCAAATTTTTGCCGCCAATTAAGACGAGTCGCCGTATGTGTTTTTTCATCCAGCAACACGAGAATTTCAATGGTGGGCATTTCTTTACTTGACAGTAACCAACGATTTTTACCGGCCGACTGAATATGGCATGAGGCATTTATGATCTCGGTAATATTAGAAAGATGTTGTTCACATTCAAGTAAAGCTTTTTCAGCAGCAATAAATTGTTGTGATGACTGCAGTCCCGTATGAGTACTAATGATTTCGAGTGAGGCGAGTCGCTCAAGATGAAAGACTAAAGAGGACAGCAGCAGCAATAGAGATAAGACCCAAGCAATGATCATTAAAGATTGCGCGTGGAAAATGTTCGCTCAAACTCTCGCTGAATCCAGCCACCATCGGTCATTTCTAGCTTGACTCTAAAGGCTTTTCCAGCCAAACCTGGTAATACCTCAATCGACAGATATTGAACCCCATTCATCAAGGTCGTATTTTGTATGCGCCCTTGTCGATCTAGCGATTGACAGATTAAAGATCCACCATTGACTTTCTTACCCTTGGGTGCTGAGGCCTGTCGGTCTACTAAAAATCCTTGCTGCGCTAAACCATTTTTAGTACGCTCTGGGGTTAAGGTGTTGCCGATGCAATCAAAATCTACCCCGCTAGAAAGTTCATGCTTCACCATCACAGCATCTGATCTTTGATAACCGCTATGTTTTTGAATCTGAATGAAATCAGCAACCCGTTGCTCCCTTTGGTGAGTTCGAGATAATGAGTTAGCATGTTGATAGCCAGCCATCCGAATGGATCTTCCAATTAACTCTAAGGCACGATCTGCTTCTGCAGAAAGTGATTGTGTTTTTTCATATTCAATCTGCTTTGCAATGAGCTCGCCACTATTTTTTATTAGTGGCGCTACCAGAATGAGTGATAGGGCGAGACCGACGAGACATTCCAGTAGACTCATTCAATGCGCTCTTTGATAGAGATGGGGTTGGTGTAATAGCTTGCAGCTGCCGACTCGCCAAGATAGTAATTTCATGTTGATCTAACTCCTGATGTATTTTTATTTGCTGCGCCTGTGCTTGGCCTAAACGCAAAACAACGGTTTGGTAGGTATTTCCCAAAGCTACCCAACTCGTAGCCACTAGAGTCATAGCAACTAAAGCTTCGAGTAAAATAAAGCCATTGGCTGCCTTGGCTTGATTAGTTTGCTCAGCCTGTCTGAGGTCTCGTAGTAATTTGGAGCTTATTGCAGATTTTTTGATCCATTGAGGCATGAATCATTGTCTCGAGACTTGAAAGACAAAAAAATGCCTTTGATAGGTATCTATTGTCAGAAAAGCTGGATATTGCGCAGGAAGCCGTTGGGCATGGAGAGCAGATCTGGGCTTGCAGGCCAAAAAACCCTCCTCAGCTTAAAATAGAGGGCTATGCAAAATACCCTCTCCCCTACAGAAGAAATCATTGCTGAGCTCAAGGCTGGCAAGATGGTGATTCTGGTTGATGAAGAAGATCGCGAGAACGAAGGTGATTTAGTCTTGGCTGCAGATCATGTCAGTGCTGAGGCAGTGAATTTCATGGCTAAACATGGTCGTGGCTTGATTTGCCTTACTTTGACCCGTGAGCGCTGCCAACAGCTCAATCTGCCTTTGATGGTGCGGGATAACGGCACCTCGATGGGTACAAACTTTACCGTTTCCATTGAAGCTGCTATGGGCGTCACTACAGGAATTTCTGCAGCAGATCGCGCACTCACCATCAAAACTGCTGTGGCTACCCATGCAAAGCCAAATGACCTTGTTCAACCAGGTCATATTTTTCCTTTGATGGCACAACCTGGCGGTGTGCTGATTCGCTCAGGCCATACTGAAGCAGGCTGTGACTTGGCTGCATTGGCAGGTTGTTCTCCTACCGCAGTCATATGTGAAATCATGAAGGACGATGGCAGCATGGCACGCCTTCCTGATTTGCTTGAGTTTGCAAAAGAGCATCAATTAAAAATTGGTAGCATTGCCGACTTGATTCAATATCGCAGCCAGCATGAGAGCATTGTGGTGCGCGAAGGTGAACGCGAGTTCATTACCCCTTGGGGTAAGTTTCAAGGAATCATTTATCGAGATACGCCTAGTTCATGTGTGCATATTGCATTAATTCATGGCAAGCCTTCCGAGACTGAAGAAACTTTGGTGCGAGTCCATGAGCCAGTCACTGTATTAGATTTTCTAGATGCCACTGTCAGCAATCATTCATGGCCACTAGTACAGGCTCTTGAGAAACTAGCTGCAGCACCAGCTGGTGTGGCTGTTCTGTTAAATGCCTCAGGTATTGCATCCCCTAATGATGTTGACTGGCTCGCACAGTTCCACAAACTGAATGGCTCACATGCTGATAAGGCAGCTAAGCCACTCGCTCGAAAAACGGACTTCCGAAGCTATGGTATTGGTGCGCAAATTTTGAAAGATATTGGCGTTGGAAAAATGCGCTTGCTCTCTAACCCCACTTCAATCCCGAGTCTTTCCGGATATAAACTGGAAGTCACTGGCTACATTCCTTTTGAAAAAAATTGATTGGTAACATCTGTTGCCTAAAAAATACTATGAATACCTCTGCCAGCACATCCGATAACTTACCCACCAATGAAGATTCAGTCGGCGTTTTGGCTGCTGATTTCAATGGCGAAGACTTGCGTATCGGTATTGTGCAAGGCCGCTTTAATGAGACCTACTGTGTTGCACTAACAACTGCCTGCATCGAAGAGCTGATCAAGCTCGGCGTCTCCCAAGCAGATATTAAATTAGTCACTGTGCCAGGTGCGCTAGAAATTCCTTTTGCGCTCCAAAAATTAGCAGAGACCGATGAGTTTGACGGCTTGGTTGCATTGGGTGCTGTGATTCGTGGCGAGACCTACCACTTTGAACTAGTCTCTAATGAATCTGCTGCCGGCATTACTCGAGTCTGCCTTGAATCTGGCCTCCCCATTGCTAATGGTGTACTGACTTGCGATACCGATGAGCAAGCAGAGGCCCGTGTTCAGATTAAGGGTGCCGATTGCGCTCGTGCAGTGGTGGAGATGGCAAACCTAGCTTTAGCCCTCACTCCTGAGATCGATTTTGAAATCCATCCTAACGAAGCGCAGTAATGGCAATGTCAAAAATGTCACCCAATCCATCTACTGCCAATAGTAACGAAGTGAAGCGTCCTTCGCGCTCGCTGACACCACGCCGCCGTGCCCGTGAATATGCCTTACAAGGCGTGTATCAAAGTCTGGTGATGCGTCGTGCTGGCAGCCTGCCCAATGCCACTGCGATTGCCAAGCAATTAGCTGAAGATCCTGGATTTCGTCGCTGCCAACTCGATTTATTCCAAGGCATCTTTACAGGGGTACTAGAGCATACCGACGAACTAGAGGGCCTCATTACCCCAGCGCTTGATCGGCCTATTAATGAACTTTCTCCGGTAGAGCATGCGGCATTATTAATTGGTACTTACGAGCTTGCTATGGATCTCTCAGTCCCCTACAAAGTAGCCATCAATGAGGCTGTAGAGCTTGCCAAAACATTTGGGGGTACGGATGGTCATAAGTATGTCAACGGTGTTCTAGATGTTTTAGCGCAGAAGTTGCGCAGTACAGAAATGCAAGCAGGCTAGGTAACAACAAGCATAAGACTCATCTTTAATAATCTATCAAAGCCCTCTCTTAGAGATACAATAAATTCATCTCATTAGCCATTAAGGCCCATCATGCAGAAAATCGATATTCGTAAACTCCTTAAAGATCCTAGCTTATTTAAAGAGGATGCATTCATTAATGGGGTATGGGTAAAAGCAAGTGCTGATAGTCGTTTTTCAGTGACCAATCCCGCAACTGGGGAGCTCATCGGACAGGTAAGTAATTTAGGGCCACAAGAAGCTGAGATAGCAATCGCTGTTGCTGAAGGCGCTTTTCAGCACTGGAAAAACAAAACGGGTAAAGAGCGTGCCAGCATCATGCGCAAGTGGTTTGATTTAATTATTCAAAATACTCAAGATCTGGCTGTTCTAATGACACTTGAACAAGGTAAACCTTTAACAGAATCAAAGGGTGAAGTTGTATACGGCGCATCATTTATTGAATGGTTTGCAGAAGAGGCTAAACGAATCACAGGGGCAATACCGAGTACGACTGCGAATGACAAGCGTTTTGTCGTTATGAAGCAGCCTATCGGCGTCTGTGTTGCTATCACCCCTTGGAATTTTCCAAATGCTATGATTTCCCGAAAAATTGCTCCAGCTATAGCTGCTGGTTGCACTGTGATCATTAAGCCAGCAGAGCTCACCCCCCTTTCTGCCTTAGCACTGGCAGAACTTGCATTACGCGCTGGAATACCCCCCGGTGTAATCAATATTCTGACCGCGGATGCAGATCAATCCGTTGCGATTGGCAAGACTCTCTGTGCCTCACCTGTAGTTCGTCATCTCTCATTTACCGGGTCAACTGAAGTAGGCCGTATCTTGATGGCACAGTCTGCACCGACCGTTAAAAAAATAGCGCTTGAGCTGGGTGGGCATGCCCCTTTTATCGTCTTTGAAGATGCAGATATTGATTCAGCTGTTTCTGGTGCCATTCTCTCAAAATATAGAAACTCTGGACAAACCTGTGTTTGCGCGAATCGCTTTTACGTCCACAAGAAAGTGCAAGCTGCATTTACGGAAAAATTTGCCAAAGCAGTACAAGAAATTAAAGTAGGTAACGGCATGGACGCTGGTGTTTCGCAAGGACCACTCATTGAGAAGGCTGCTCTGGAGAAGGTAGAGCGCCATGTAGCGGATGCCCTTAGTAAAGGTGCCCAGTTAGTGACTGGTGGAAAAGTTTCCACACTTGGTGGAACTTTCTATGAACCTACTATTCTGTCTAACGTAACGAGCGATATGCTGATCACTTATGAGGAAACGTTTGGCCCAGTGGCACCAATTATTACTTTTGAGAGCGATGAAGAAGCTATTCGATTAGCTAATGAGAGTCAGTTTGGTTTGGCCTCTTACTTTTACAGCCGAGATATTGGTCGCATTTGGAAGGCAGCGGAAGCATTGGAGTACGGCATTGTTGGCGTGAATACGGGAATTATCTCCAATGAGGTTGCACCATTCGGTGGTGTCAAGCAATCTGGCTTGGGGCGCGAAGGTAGTGTCTACGGTATGGATGAGTATTTAGAGCTCAAATACGTTTGTTTAGGCCTCTAAACTAATCAGCTGGAACTTCCTTAATTCTGCTGCTTTTTATAGACTAAGTCCCACACGCCGTGACCCAACTTGAGGCCACGATTTTCGAACTTGGTGATCGGCCTGTACGCAGGCCGTTCAACATATCCAGGATGCTGACTACTTAACTGAACTTGGCTGGGCTTAAATTCTTTTAAAACATCTTTTGAAAGTGCTGATGTAGTTGCAACATCCGCTGCGGTAAAAGTTTCAATCCTGACCTGCTCAGTGGAGACATTCCTCAATACTGACTCAGCATTGAGTACTAACAGCATTTGCTCGGCATAGTTATGCCAATCCGTCGCTAAATGTAAATAACCACCAGACCTTAAACGGGATGTCAGTAATTGAACGAATTCTGCTTGGATAAGTCTACGCTTATGATGACGTTTTTTATGCCAGGGATCAGCAAAATAAATATGTATGCCATCTAAGGAATGCGGCGCAATCATCTTTTCCAATACCTCAACAGCATCATGCTGAATCAAACGAAGATTAGAGAGTTGATTTTCACCAATCAGCTTGAGTAAGGCACCTACTCCTGGCGTATGGACTTCAATTGCCAGAAAATCATCATCAGGTCGTAAAGCTGCAATTTTGGCTGTAGTTTCACCCATACCAAAACCAATTTCTAATATCTTCGGACTAGCTGAATTACCGAACGCTGCTTCTAAATGCAGAGGGGTATTTTGAAAGGGTAGTAAAAACTGTGGTCCCAACCCATCAATAGCGCGTTGTTGACCGGTGGTTGTTCTGCCTGCTCTTAAAACAAAAGAGCGAATGCGATCCGTTCTGATCATTTTTTGGGTACCTATTTTGCTCTAGGCTTATTTTGGAAAAGGCGTATTCCAACCAGCAGACATATAGGCGCATATTACTTCTACTAAGACGACGGCAAGCGATGTCATAAAAAATACTAAGCCTAGTACAAAAGTCCACACCACATAAGTTGTTTGCATAGAGCGCACTGCACCCGCTTGAAAGAAAAATAACTCTAATACTGTCAAGGAAATAAAAACGCCACTCAAGACATTAAAAAAGATCGCGATAGTGCATAAACGACCGCGTCTCTTTGCTTCGTTTGCCTCTAACATGAGATGCTGCACCACGACTGAATCTGTGATGTGACCATCTTGTATTTTTTGTCGAATAGAGCGCATGCGGTCAACTGATCTTGCCAAGCGAGCTGAAATAGCATTGATCAAGGTTGCCACTGCAGTTAATAAAAACACTGGTGCCAATGCAAGTTGGATATTGCTCGTAATAGCGTCGATCGATACATCCATATTATTTCTTTATTTTTACTCTTTTGTAATTTTCTTAAATCTGTTCTGATGTTTCACTTTATATGCTTACTGAGACCAAACAACCAAACCACTATAGGCGCTCACTAAAACTAATACTCCAAAGATAATTCGATACCATGCAAAAGGGATAAAGTTATGACTAGCGACATAATGAATCAACCACCGCACGCAAATAAATGCGGAGATAAATGCAGAGATAAATCCTACTACTATCGCAAGGCTAAAGTCTCCAGAAAGCGATACTGGTGACTTCCAAAGTTTGAGTAATTCATAGGCAGTTGCGCCACCAATCACAGGAATGGCTAAGAAGAAAGAGAATTCGGTTGCTACCGCACGGGGTAGACCGAATAACATACCACCAATAATCGTTGCTCCAGAACGGGATGTACCTGGGATCAACGCGGCACATTGAGCTAGCCCAACCTTAAAAGCATCCAAGTAAGTTAAATCATCAGCAGATTGAATCTTACTCTCTCTCATCACAATATTTTTCTGTCGATGTTCGGCCCAAAAAATAATGAAACCACCTACAATAAACGCCATCGCTACAGGTATAGGTGAGAATAAATACGTTTTAATGTATTTGCCAAAGATGAAAGCCAAACTCATTGCCGGAATGGAGGCGATCAATAAATTCAACATAAATTTTCGAGAGCTAGAACTGGTTTGAATTGTGGATATCACTTTCCAGAGCTTTTCTCGAAATTCCCAACAGACTGCCAAAATAGCACCAAACTGAATGATGACCTCAAAGGCTTTGCCTCGATCGTCATTAAAATTGAGTAAATCTCCCACTAAAATGAGATGTCCGGTGCTGGAAATTGGCAAAAATTCCGTTAAGCCCTCTACCACCCCAAGAATGACTGCTTTACCTAGCAAAATAAGATCCATAGGCTCAATTTTATAGATAGATGCACGGCACTACGAGATTTGAGAAAATAAGCCTTAAATTAGAGCCAAATCAAACTCAAATAAGACCTTGCAAACAAATAAGCTTAAACTTCATGTCATATTGAAAAGCACCCAAATGAGATGACACCAGCACGTTTGCCCCTATCTCGCCTATCCCTGTTTGCTAGCTTGGGTTTAATCCTGAGTCAGGGGCTTGGATTCGGTTTGTATGCCCCTGATGCCATTGCACAAAATAGCAGCGGAACGAAACCGTCTTTGCCCACTCGATTGAGTGCCCCATCCATGATGGGGCTTGATGCACCTCCACAAATAGTGGTCACTCCTAAGCAAGCCATTCCGAATGATGTGCTCGCCCCGTCCAATCTCAACAGCAGTAACTCAAGCAATCCTGGGCAAACAACCGATTTAATTCGGCTTTACCAAGAAGCGGCGTTTAGCGACCCAGTCTTGAATGCTGCCCGCTTTAATTATCAAGCTAGTAAAGAGCTCTATTGGCAAGGTTTATCACTTCTGCTCCCTCAAGCGAGTGCCACACCAGGTGCAACTCGCTACTATCAACATAGCGGAGGGAATGCGCCAGCCAATGCACCCAGCTCAAGGGTATACGACCAAAAAAACTACACTGTTAGCCTAACGCAACCCGTCTTTAACATGGCGGCGCTAGAAGCTTTTAAGCAGGGTGACCTCAATACCAAGATTGCGGATATGCGTTTTTACTCCGCACAACAAGATTTAATTATTCGGGTCTCGCAGGCCTACTTTGACGCCCTCACCAGCCAAGACAATGTAGCACTTTTTCGTAATAAAAAAAGTTTAATTCAGCAACAACTTGACATTGCACAAGCAAAGTTTGATGCGGGCTTAGCTACTATTGTTGATGTCAATACTGCACAAGCTGCTTTAGACCTAGCAAACTCACAAGAGATTGCTGCACAAGCAGATTTAATAGTAAAGCGAGGCATCTTAGAGCAGTTAGCAGGTCGCCCTATCGGAGCCTTAACTCCTCTCACCAAAGAAGTAAGAATTGATGGTGTGCTAAAGGATCCCCGCTCCAAAAATAAAGTTAGCAGCAATACCCCGCTGATTGATAGCGTAAACCCACAGCTACCTAAAGGCCAAACGCTAGATGACTGGATTGCGCAAGCTGAGGCCGCTAACTTTAACGTCTTAGCAGGGCAGATGTCTGTGAGCTTAGCGGAAAGCTCATTCAGAGCATCTCAAGCCCTCAACTATCCATCAGTGAACTTTGTTGGGACCACCGGCTACAACACTTCGAATGCTGCGGCGAATAGCCTAACGCCATCGCAGACTAATATTTACAATAATACGATTGCTCTACAAATGACTATTCCTCTAGTCTCTGGAGGATTTAGCAGTTCAGTTATTCGTCAAAATGCAGCCTTAGTTGATGTTGCTAAAGCGAACTATGACAATGCTCGCCGTACTGCAGCTCAAAATACCCGAGCTGCTTTTACTGGCTTCTACGGTGGCTTAGCTAGCGTAAAAGCATTTGAAGCAGCAGAGCGCTCTTCCGCTTCGGCACTAGAATCCAGCAAGCTCGGTTTTCAGGTGGGGACTTTAATTAATATTGATGTCTTAATTGCTTTAGACACTGTCATCACAACACGCTCACAGCTTCAACAGGCACGCTACAACACGATTCTGAATGCGATTAAATTAAAGGCAAATGCCGCCGCTTTATCCGATGAAGACCTGATCTCCATCAATACTTTGTTGCGCTAAGGCATTACCTTCGATTCCATGCAAGGTCATGGTTTTAGCCCTAATATAGAGGCTATGCAAAAAGCACTTGTTTGGCTTCGTCGTGATCTTCGTCTTTATGACCATGCCGCACTTCATCACGCCCTTAAAAATAGCCAACAAGTCTGGCTCACCTTTATTTTCGATATCGATATTCTGGAACCCCTACGAACTGACAATATCAAGAATCAAGCTCTTTCTCATGACAGGCGTGTAGACTTTATCTGGCAAGGCCTCCAACAGATTGATGAGGCGCTTCGCAAACAGGGTGGAGGACTGATTGTTCAGGTAGGTAAACCAACTGAATGCATTCCTAAGATTGCTTGCGAGCTTGGAGTGGATTGTGTCTATACCAACCATGACTATGAGCCTTCAGCTATTTCACGCGATGCTGCGGTTCAAGCCTCATTAAATAAGCTGAATATTCATTTTGAAAGTTTTAAAGATCAGGTCATTTTTGAGAAAAAAGAGATTCTCACGAACTCCAATACCGTATTTTCAGTATTCACCCCCTATAAAAATAATTGGCTCAAGACACTGCAAGAAAAGCATATTGCTTCATATGATTGCACTCCCAAAAAAGGGCAGTTTGCTGCGATACCGAAATCATTACAGTCGCCCCTCCCCTCATTAGAATCAATGGGCTTTTGCTCAACCGGCATTGAGGCGTATCTTCCGCCAGGATCTGAGGGTGGGCAGCAATTTCTAGAAGACTTCCTACACCGGATCGATCAATACCAAATAGGTAGAGATTTTCCTGCTATTAAAGGCGTCAGCTATCTTTCCACTCACTTACGCTTTGGGATGCTATCTATTCGTGGCTTAGTACGTGAAGGTCACCGCCGAATGCTTGCAGGCAGTATGGGCGCCACCATCTGGCTCAGTGAGCTCATTTGGCGAGATTTTTATTTCATGATTCTTGCTAACCACCCAAGACTTTCCAGTGGCGTCGCATTTAAACCAGATTATGACCAGATTCAATGGGAGAGCGGGGCTACAGCAAAAAAACTCTTTAGTGCTTGGTGTGAAGGAAAGACGGGCTATCCCTTAGTAGATGCGGCCATGCATCAGCTGAATCAAAGTGGCTATATGCATAACCGCTTGCGAATGGTAGTAGCTAGTTTTTTAACTAAAGACTTAGGTGTTGATTGGCGCTGGGGTGAAGCCTACTTTGCTAAACACCTCAATGATTTTGAACTCTCCTCTAATAATGGTGGTTGGCAATGGGCATCTTCCTCGGGATGTGATGCGCAACCTTACTTTAGGATATTTAATCCAATAACCCAATCTGAAAAATTTGATAGTGAAGGTAAATTTATTCGTCGTTATCTTCCCCAATTAGAGAAACTTTCTAAGAAATCCATTCATGCACCTTGGGAGGCTGGTCATATTGAACTTGAAGCGGCCAGTATCTTATTGGGTAGAGACTACCCCTTACCCATCGTGAATCATGATGAGGCTCGTAAAAAAACCTTAGTACGATACAGCGTAGTTAAAAAAGTCAATTCTGAGACATCAGAAGCGTAGATCAGCTATCACTAAATACCGTTCCGATTTAATATAGAGCATGAGTAAGATTTATGCTATTGGAGATGTACAAGGTTGCGCGCCCTCCTTAAAGAGTCTCGTTAAAAAACTTCCATCCACATCAAAATTAATTTTTTTGGGTGATTTAGTGAATCGTGGCCCAGATTCCTTGGGTACACTGCGCTACCTCAAACAGTTACAAGAAGATAAGCGTATTGAATGCCTGCTAGGTAACCATGATCTCCACCTACTCGCTATAGATGCAGGACTCCGAAAATCAAAGGGCTTAGATACTATTCAGTCGATTTTGGATGCTCCAGATAGAGCAGAGTTAATAGATTGGTTGCGCCATCGGCCTATGGCGCTCAGTAATGGAAAGGTATTGACTGTTCATGCTGGCGTATTGCCTCAATGGGACCTACAGCAAACCATCGAATGCGCACAAGAAGTTGAAAAAGTACTTCGCAAAAAAAACTATCGAGATTTTCTAGCCAATATGTATGGCAATACACCAAATAAATGGAGCAACTCGCTTAAAGGCTATGAACGCTTACGAGTGATTACTAATGCATTGACCCGCATTCGGTTTTGCACTCCTGCAGGTATGATGGAATTCGAAAGTAAAGAAGGCTTTGAGAAGGGTCCCGAGGGTTACATTCCGTGGTTCAAAACCCCTAAAAGAAAAACCTGTGACGCTTTGATTTATTTTGGACACTGGTCCACTCTAGGACTCGTACGTCACGAAAATGTGATTGGCCTTGATACAGGTTGCGTATGGGGTGGCAAACTCACTGCCATGAAAATTGTTGAATCAGGTAAGCCTAGCGATAAACTCGAAACTATTCAAGTGGCTGGTTATGACCATCCCCTCAGAATGTAATACGGGCAAGAGATCTTTAAAAGTCGCTCACAAACTCTTAAATGAAGTCCGTGCAGCCCTAATAATGTCATCTACTATCGCATTATCGTGGGCAATTGAAGTAAAGCCAGCTTCATATGCTGATGGCGCAAGGTATACCCCTTGATCCAACATCAGATGGAAGAATTTCTTAAACGCCTCAATATTGGTTTTAGTCACCTCCTCAAATGAGGTGGGTACCTTATCGGTAAAGTAAAACCCAAACATACCGCCAACACTATCAACTGAAAATGGTACGCCAGACTCATCTGCAGCTTGCTTGAGGCCTGTCATCAGCTTAGTAGTCTGACCTGTCAAGTACTCAAAAAAACCTTCTCGAGAAATAATCTCTAAATTCTTGAGGCCTGCGGCTACCGCAACCGGGTTACCAGATAAAGTACCTGCCTGATACACATTACCTAGAGGGGCTAACTTAGACATGATGGCTTTCTTGCCACCGAATGCTGCCATAGGCATACCGCCACCCATCACCTTACCAAGGCAAGTTAAGTCCGGGACAATACCTTGCAAAGATTGCGCACCGCCCAATGCTACCCGAAAGCCTGTCATGACCTCGTCGTAAATTAAAACACTGCCATACTGAGTGGTAAGGTCTCGCAATGTCGCTAAAAATATTTTGGAGGGTTGAATTAAATTCATATTGCCTGCGATCGGCTCAATGATGACCGCAGCCACTTCATTGCCCTGTTTCTTAAAGACTTCTTCCAGTGCAGCAACATCGTTATAAGGTAAAACCAGGGTGTGTTTTACTAAATCCTGAGGCACGCCCCCCGAGGAGGGAGCATTTTGGGTAGAGTCTGCAAACGTCAATAATCCTGATCCCGCTTTCACTAACAAGCTATCGGCATGACCGTGATAACAACCTTCAAATTTAATAATGAGATCTCTGCCAGTGTAGCCCCGCGCAAGACGGAGAGCACTCATAGTTGCCTCGGTGCCACTCGATACCATTCGCACCTGTTCAATACTAGGTACCAATTGACAAATGCGTTCTGCTAATTCAATTTCTCCTTCAGTAGGCGCGCCGTAACTAAAGCTAGTTTCAGCGGCCTTTTGAACCGCAGCCACTACTTCAGGATGGGCGTGACCAGCAATCATAGGGCCCCAAGACATAATTAAATCGATATAACGCTTGTCATCTGCATCCCAAAAATAGGGGCCTTTTGCCCTCGTTACAAAACGAGGAGTGCCACCCACTTGACGAAATGCACGCACTGGAGAATTCACACCCCCAGGAATTGTTTTTTGCGCACGCTCAAATAAAATGTCGTTTTTTCCCAAGATGGCTTCCTAACTTTCGCTATTATTTTTTTTGTCAATCAATATATTGACGATTAAATTGCCATCATCTCAAAATCTTCTTTACGTGCGCCGCACTCAGGACAGGTCCAATTCATTGGGACATCCTTCCAAAGGGTTCCTGCAGCAATGCCTTCTTCTGGTAAGCCAGTAGCTTCGTTATATACCCAGCCACAAATTAAGCACATATAGGTTTTGTATTCCATTGCTATCTCATCTCTTTGAGTATTAAATCATCACGGCATTTATTTTAAATCGAGTTGGCTATGTTTTTTGATGCATCTCGAACTTAAATAGGCGACACTCCAGCGGTCCGTTAAATAGAGGCGTACGTTTAGATTCCTTGATGCGTAGCTGTCCTGGCAGCGCCATATCCGCTGTCAGCACAAACACATTCCAGCCACCATAAGCGTCTTTTAAATGCTGACCAAATTGCCTTAAAAACTCGACAAAATGGGGATCTTGCTCCTCTTGTGCCTGTAGCTTTTTCAATGATTCACGACTAGAACGTTTAGCACTTTGACGACCCGTTTCCAAATTATGGGCAAAGCGATCTTCTGGCTGCTCTGTACCTGCCACCTCATCATCAGATACCGATCCCTGACCTCGCCCCCCTTTAATTACTAGGCGCTCGCCATAAGGAGGATTGAGCAACATCACACCATGCGGTGCACCTGTCGGCGGCTTGCTGGCCAAGGCATCGATCTGACGAGTAATAGGAGTTCCAGGCAGCTGTGCGCGCTGCCAATTACCTTTAAACATTGCTACTAAGCGTTCATTAATATCGCCGCCACTAATTCCTAAAGACTGTGCATCAGGAAATTGCTTTCGTTTTTCCAGCATTTCATTGAGGGCAGCCTCTTTTAATCCAGCCCACCGCTGTTGCTCAGCTGCCTGACTAAAGGGTTTCAGTCTTTGGAAGCCAAAACCATGAGCAGAGGTGACTAAAGGACGATATGCCAGTCGACTAGGTTTAGCATCATCACCATACATTCCTGCCCGAATTGCACCTGGAGGAATAGCCAAAGCGATTTGCGCAGCCTCAATTAAGAAAGTACCGCTACCGCACATCGGATCAAATAAAGTTTGCGAAGGCTTCCAGCCGGTAATAGACAAGATACCTGCAGCTAAATTTTCTTTTAAAGGGGCATCACCTTTTTCATCTCGCCAGCCACGCTTAAATAAAGCCTCGCCTGAAGTATCTAAGTAGATAGTCACATGGGTAGCCGTCAGATGAGCCTGCACTCGAACATCCGGAAAGGCGGTATCAATACTAGGACGATCTCCTGTGACATCACGCAAACGATCCACAATCGCATCTTTAATTTTCAGAGTGGCAAAGTTTAAACTTTTTAAGGGTGAGCGATGTGCCGTCACATCGACTCGCAAAGTCTGTTTAGAAGAAAACCATTCCTCCCAAGCCAAGCCACTAGCCAATTTGTACAAGTCATCTTCCTGACGATAAGCTGACTCTGCCATCTGCAACAACACTCGGCTAGCTATACGAGAATGTAAATTCAAAGCCATGGCAGCAGAAAGTGGTGCAGCTAAGCCTACCCCACCAGTAGGACTCGTAGGAGTAGGATCAATCACCCAAGCCCCTAAAGCCTTAGAATCCGCACGCTGCGCAATGCTCGCTAGCTCTTGTGCAAGAGCTAGCTCTAGTCCACCTGGACAA
Organism: Polynucleobacter antarcticus; assembly: GCF_013307245.1. Lineage (NCBI taxonomy): Bacteria > Pseudomonadati > Pseudomonadota > Betaproteobacteria > Burkholderiales > Burkholderiaceae > Polynucleobacter > Polynucleobacter antarcticus. The sequence goes on along the minus strand of NZ_CP028941.1, from coordinate 225,629 downwards.
ACAACAAAAAATCTCATGGGACTAGCAATCTAAAAAAGGAATAGAACAAAATACGGTAAAGAATTCATTAAGGCTTAATGACGACTAAAGCAACCACAATCAATAATAGAACTACAGGGACTTCATTAAACCAACGGTACCAGACACCTGAATGCGTATTGATGGATTTACGAAACTTCTTAAGCATGCCCCAGCAAGCATGGTGATACCCAATCAATAGAATCACAAAGAATAACTTCGCATGCATCCAAACTTCACCACGGCCAATCTTAAAATGCATCCAGAGTGCAATCCCCAAAATCACAGCGGGTATTGCCAAGATGGTCATAAACCGAAAGAGTCGATCCGCCATACCTAAGAGCCGCGCATATACTTCCGGATTTTTTTCATCTGCTAAGTTAACGAAAATTCTTGGCAGATAAAACAAGCCCGCAAACCACGAGGTAATTAAGACAATATGTAGTGTCTTAGTCCAAAGATAAGCATTTCCCACGATCAATCCTTTATTAAATGAATTAGCTACGAATCTCGCCATGACCCATGACGATATATTTCAAAGAGGTTAAGCCATCGAGGCCTACAGGACCACGCGCATGGAGTTTGTCATTGGAAATCCCGATTTCAGCACCAAGGCCATATTCAAACCCATCTGCAAAGCGGGTACTTGCATTGACCATCACGCTGGCACTATCTACTTCACGTAAAAAACGATTCGCTTGCGCTTGATTATTGGTGATGATGGCATCGGTATGCTTACTACCGTATTGCTCAATATGACTCATGGCTTCATCCATATTAGCGACTGTTTTAATCGATAAAATAGGGGCTAAATATTCAGTCTGCCAGTCTTCTTCAGTCGCATCCACTAAACCCTCAAACCCATTTTCTTCTAAGGCTTTTCGTGTCAGAGCATCGACACGCAACTCAACACCCTTGTCTTGATAGATCTTGCATAAAGTAGGTAGTACTTGTTGTGCAATTGCCTGGTTGACCAATAATGTCTCCATCGCATTACAAGGTGCATAACGCTGAGTCTTCGCGTTATCACACACCTTAATAGCCATCGCAATATCCGCATCAGCATCAATGTAGGTGTGACAGATGCCATCTAAATGTTTAATCATCGGTACGCGTGCCTCAGCCATCAAGCGCGCAATCAAGCTCTTACCGCCACGAGGAACAATCACATCGATATATTCCGTCATGGTGATCATCTCCCCTACAGCACTACGATCAGTCGTAGTGACGACCTGCACCGCATCCATTGGCAATTGAGCAGCATCTAAGCCAGCCTGAATCAGTTGCGCCAACAAGGTATTGGAATCAATCGCCTCCGAGCCGCCCCGCAAAATAACAGCATTACCTGACTTAAGGCAGAGTGCCGCAGCATCAATCGTGACATTAGGGCGTGACTCATAAATAATCCCGATCACACCCAGTGGAACGCGCATTTGCCCCAACTCAATACCGGATGCCTGCTTTTGTAAGGCAGTCATTTTTCCGATAGGGTCCTCTAAGGAAACTATTTGCTCTAAGCCTAAAGCCATGGATTCAATGGTCTTTGGGGTCATGGTGAGACGATCAATAAAGGCGGCATCTTGACCTTTTAATGTTGCTCGCTCGACATCGAGTTGATTCACCCGCTGAATCTCGTTCGCCTTCTCACGAATCAACTTGGCAATATGAAGCAAGGCCTGGTCTTTTTGCTCGCTAGATGCGCGCGCCATGGCACGCGATGCTTGGCGTGCACGCTGACCGATATTCAGCATCATTTGTTTTATTTCATTGCTCATTCTTTAATTCACTATTTCATCATCATCAATTAATCGTTACTACTAATCGTCCTCAATACATTACCCTTGACTAGCGCAACAGATTGCCAACCAAGCGCAAGCCATCCCAAGGATTGGCTGGTAATTCTGCTGCATACAAACCTTTTGCTTGGCGATCTAATCCTGCAGCAAGTTGGATGGCTCTGCGTAACTTCAAAGGTTGAACTCTTTTTAAAGCCATCGGATAAAGACGCTCCTTGTTACCCCAAATGCGATTAGCACGCATTAACTGCTGCAATGACTCACCTGCATCACTTGCTACCTTCAGCTTCGATAGTATCCGAAGCTCTTCAGTAACGCTCCATAAAATTAAAACGAGTGGCTCGCCCTCGCCTTTTAAACCATCCAACATTCTATTTAAACGGGGAAGATCGCCTGCCAACATCGCCTCAGTGAGCTCAAAAACGTTATAACGAGCAACCTTTAATATGGCAGAACGAATTTGCTCCTCCGTCAGAACGCCACTAGGATGCAATAAACCTAACTTCTGAATCTCTTGATGGGCAGCAATCAAATTTCCTTCAACCTGTTCGGAAATGAAACTTAAGGCGCGGTGCCCATTAGGTCCAGACTCCACTTCTTGACCTTGCTTTTTGAGGCGTCCTGCAATCCATTGCGGGAGTTGAGTCCGATCTAATGAATCTAACTGTATTGCCATTCCAGCCTCATCTAAGGCGATAAACCAGCCAGACGTTTTAGTCTTACCGTCCAGTTTTGGCAAAATAATGCAAACAATCGTATCTGGGCCGTCTTGACCAATATCTTGAGATTCAATTTGGGCAGCAAATTGCTTTAAAGCATCCGCACCGTCACGACCAGGCTTACCCGTTGGAATGCGCAACTCCACCCAACGCTTATCGCCAAAGAGAGACATGGTTTGCCCACTACTTAATAGAGCGCTCCAGTCAAAGCCACGCTCTTGTAGTAACACTTCTCGTTCTGTAAATCCCATGGTTTTGGCGGTAGCACGCAGTTGGTCCATCGCCTCCATCATTAATAGCGGCTCATCCCCACTAAAAACATAGAGCGGCTTTAACGCTGCCGCAGAGTGCAAGGACTTTAAATGAACCTGTAGTGCATCGCTCTTAACCATGCTGGTTCATATTCATACTTTAAAAACTTCTGGATTGAGGAGATTTAGCAGCTGCAGCAACTCGGCGCAAAATTTGCACTGAGAGATCTCTTCGCATCGAGGTAAAAAATTGCTGCATCTGTGCATCAGAGGCTAATACTGTAGATACCGAGAAATCCATATCTCTAGTGACATAAATTTCAGCGTCAGGGACAATATCTGCACCACTATTGTCATACGCCCTAAATCCAACCCGAATGTTTAAGCGATAGGCAGATACTTGACCATTTGAGTTGTAGGCCAATATCTCTCGATTACTTAAATCACTCGTGATATCTAAAATAAGATCGGCATCCTTCGGGTTAATGGCTACCTTTGCATTGGTTCCTGTCAGGATGACCGTTTGCAGATCAGCTCGTAAGGGAGGTGATGGACTGCCAGTAATGGCAAGCACTTTGTAAGGTAAATCTACCATCCCCCGCAGACGAAACCCACACGCCAGCAAACCACTGACCGGAGCCAAGATTAGCCCACCAAGCAGAGTTCGTCGAAGTTGATTTACGCTCATGTCTTTAGTTTCTATTAAAAATAGTTCGCGTCATTTAAACCACAATATTAATTAAGCGTCCAGGAACGACGATGACTTTCTTCGGTGCACCGCCATCAAGTACCTTAATGACAGGCTCACTATTTAAAGCTGCCGCTTCGATCTGCTCTTTAGTCGCATTCGCCGGCACCCGAATATCACCACGTAGCTTGCCGTTAATTTGCAGCATGATGGTGAGCTCAGTTTGTACTAGTGCTGCCTCATCCACCTCAGGCCATGAGACATCCAAAATAGTGCCTAGAGCCTGCTCATATCCTAATTCTTTCCAAAGGGTATGAGTTAAATGGGGTACTACTGGATACAGCACTCTCAGCAAAATACTGAGGCACTCACGGAGTACAGCTGAACCAACTACACCAGCTCCCAATTTGATAGGCTCTAACGCATTGAGCATCTTCATAGCAGCAGACACGACCGTGTTGTACTGACGACGTTGATAATCAAAATTGGCTTGCTTCAAAATAGTATGTACCTCACGGCGTAATTCTTTTTCAGCATCACTCAAATTGCTGGGCAATTCTGCTTGAGCAGCACGAATAGCATCTGACTGACTCATAGAGTACACCCACACCCGACGCAAAAATCGGGATGCGCCATCTACACCGGCACCGGACCACTCCAATTGCTGCTCTGGTGGGGCAGCGAACATCACAAAAAGACGTGCTGTATCTGCGCCATATTGGTCGATCAGTGCCTGTGGATCAACACCATTGTTCTTACTCTTAGCCATCTTCTCGACACCACCGATAATGACCGGAGTACCAGAGCTATCTCCTTTTAAGCTAGCACCCTGTGGACGACCCTTGTCATCAAGCTCCAGCTCAATATCGACAGGATTTAACCACGTCTTTTTGCCAGAAGCATCTTCAGAGTAGTACGTCTCATTGAGCACCATACCTTGCGTCAGTAAATTTTGAAACGGCTCATCAAACGTAATCAAATTCAGATCACGCATAACCTTTGTCCAAAAGCGTGCATAGAGTAAGTGCAAAATAGCATGCTCAATACCGCCAATGTATTGATCCATTGGCATCCAATATTCATTGCGCCCATCCACCATGGTCTTCGCATCAGGGCCCGTGTAGCGCATAAAGTACCAAGAGGAATCCACAAAGGTATCCATGGTGTCTGTCTCGCGACGTGCAGGCTTACCACATTGGGGGCATTTGACATTCAGAAAATCAGCCCGCTTATTAAGCGGATTACCACTACCATCTGGTACACAATCCTCTGGCAGTATTACCGGAAGATCTGCTTCTGGAACAGGTACGGTTCCGCATCCTGGCGTCTGCTCATCGCCACAATGAATCATCGGAATAGGTGTTCCCCAATAGCGTTGACGAGAAATCCCCCAATCGCGTAAACGATAAGTCGTTTTAATCTCCCCTACACCCATTTTTTCTAAATCTTGGGCAACCGCATCTACTGCCTCTTCAAACGACATGCCATCGTACTTCCCACTATTGAGACATTCCACACCCTCTTTTTGCGCATACCAATCTTGCCAATGATTCGTATTGAACATACTAGATGGGGTACGTAAGGCAATCACTTGCTTAATCGGTAATTGATATTTGAGTGCAAAGGCAAAATCTCGCTCATCATGAGCAGGAACACCCATCACGGCACCATCGCCGTAAGACATCAACACATAATTACCTACCCACACAGGCACTGGTTCATTTGTGAAAGGATGCATCACATATAAACCCGTGAACATCCCTTCTTTTTCCTGGGTGGCAAGATCTGCCTCAATCACACTACTAGTCTTACATTTATCAATAAATGCTGCGAGTTCAGAATTATTAGTGGCAGCCTGGGTTGCTAATGGGTGCTCTGCTGCAACGGCACAAAATGTCACGCCCATGATCGTATCTGCACGAGTGGTGAACACATACAGTTGGCCGTCTTGAACAAAGTTACCGTGAGCATCTGCAATCTGATGTTTAAAAGCAAAACGCACCCCGCGACTTTTACCAATCCAATTTTGCTGCATCGTCTTCACACGCTCGGGCCAACCGAGTTCATCCAAACCAGAAAGGAGCTGTTCTGCGTAAGCAGTAATATTGAAGTAATACCCCGGTATTTCTCGTTTCTCAACCAAGGCACCAGAACGCCAACCACGACCATCAATCACCTGCTCGTTTGCCAGTACCGTTTGGTCAATCGGATCCCAGTTCACTAATTGTGTCTTACGGTAAGCAATCCCTTTTTCCAGCATCTTCAAAAAGAGCCATTGATTCCAACGATAGTAGTTGGGGTTGCAGGTGGCGATTTCACGTGACCAATCAATCGCTAGACCCATCGCCGTCATTTGCTTTTTCATATAAGCAATGTTGTCGTAGGTCCATTGTGCTGGAGGCACTTTATTCTGAATCGCAGCATTTTCTGCGGGCATTCCAAAGGCATCCCAGCCCATAGGCATTAATACGTTGTAACCCTGCATGCGTAGCTGTCTTGCCATGACGTCATTGATGGTGTAGTTGCGCACGTGGCCCATGTGCAACTTGCCCGATGGGTAAGGCAACATCGAGCATGCGTAATACTTTGGCTTGGGCTTGCCAGATGCATCTACTGCACCCTCAATCACGGTATACGCTTGCGTACTCTCCCAATCAGCCCGTGCTGCCGCCTCAATACTGCGGTGGTCGTAATCCTTACTCATTCAATGCGACTCTTTTCTTCTATTCTGACTTACTAAATTTTTTAATTGAGCTACCTGGCTTCCCAGCTCAAGAGTGCTGACGCAAACCCAGAACATCTTGCATATCGTAAAGACCAGCATTCTGAGTTTGTAAAAAACGTACTGCACGTAAGGCGCCTTGAGCATACGACTGACGACTAGAGGACTTGTGACTAATTTCAATACGTTCGCCATCGCCTGCAAATAAGACCGTATGGTCACCCACAATATCGCCACCACGAATCGTTGCAAAACCAATCGAACCCGCTTTGCGTTCGCCAGTATGTCCTTCGCGAGCATAGACCGCCACATCATCTAAGTTCTCACCCATGGCATCTGCAATGACTTCACCCATCTTCAATGCCGTGCCTGACGGCGCATCAACCTTATGGCGATGATGCGCCTCAATAATTTCAATATCGTAGCCTTGGTTCAGCATCTTAGCGGCGATCTCGAGCAACTTAAACGTCGCATTCACACCAATACTCATATTGGGCGCAAAAACGATTGCCAAATTCGCTGAAGCTTTTTTCAGACTATTAATTTGCTCTGTATTCAGGCCCGTTGTACCAATAATCATTTTGCTACCCGTCTTTTGCGCAAGCGCTAAGTGCGCCATGGTTCCTTCTGGCCGAGTAAAGTCGATTAAAAATTCTGCATCTGTTAATGCCTTTGTAATATCAGCAGTAATAGCAACGCCGGTCTTCTTGCCCAAAAATGCACCGGCATCTTCACCTAGCTGCGGACAGGCGTCATGCTCCAAAGCTCCAACCAATTGAGTATCTGGGCTGCTCAACACAGCCTCAATCAACATTTTTCCCATTCGGCCAGTAGCACCGGCAATTGCGATTTTCATCATTTGATTCATCACTTCTTATTTAAAAAATCTAGAAACTCTAACGGACTCGAGACAAGCAAGGTCACTCATTCTTGTAATAGCGACCAGATTTACTTAGTATTGACAGCCCCACCTATCGGGGACGGTGCCCCTGCAGGTAAGTTATTCGTTGGACTAGGCACCAGTAGCTCTGGGCTTTGCAAAGGCTTTGTTACAGGAGGTTTGTTAGACCCCGTCATCACGTCCCAAAAAGAGCGCTTTGTTTTGGCATAGTTATCAATCTCTGCAACCAGCTCGATTTCGGTTGGTAAGGCATCACCTTGAAACTTGACCAACTTATCGCCATCAAAAAATACAGTGACACGACGCTCCGAACCCATCACCTGTGAAGCGCGCTTAAATTCAAAAATATAATCCCAGCGATTGACATGAAAGTAACTAGCCAATAATGGAGTACCTAAAATCTGACGTACCTGTTCACGACTCATACCCACTTGTAACTTAGCGTATTGCTCGCTAGATATAAAGTTGCCCTGCACCACGTCTGGAACGTAGGGCCTAAATACTTTATTCATAAAAGCACGTTGCGTATCGTCTACCGCACTCGTACATCCCGTGATGACAAAAGTGCCTCCAATCACAGCGATGACAAGACCCGAACGTAATAGGGCAAAAACACCTGAAAAGGAGCTCAAAAAACGACTAAAAAGTTGAAGACAATTTTGCATGGCAGGCCGTATCATTAAGACATTGATTTTAGCTCTCAAACCCATGAATAAGAACCAAAACCCTACTCCTGCAGATTTACGTGATATTGGCCTAAAAGCTACCGGGCCACGCATCAAAATACTCGACTTTTTTCATCAAAATGGGGGCACCCACTTTAGCGCTGAAGATGTCTTCATGGCATTAGCTCAGGAGGATAAAGAAATTGGTTTAGCCACTGTATATCGGGTTCTCACCCAGTTTGAACAAGCGGGGCTCTTATTGCGTAGCCATTTTGAGTCTAGTAAAGGCGATAGTAGAGCAATCTATGAGTTAAATGAGGGACAGCATCACGACCATCTCGTTTGCCTAGATTGCGGGCATGTAGAGGAGTTTGTAGATGAGGCGATTGAAAAAAGGCAGCGTGATATCGCGAAAAACCTCGGTTTTAAGCTTCAGGAACATGCTTTGGCTATGTATGGCCACTGACCAAAAAAAGAATTGCCGCAATAAACAGAAAGCTTCATAAGCTACCAAAGCGGAGTGGCTGAGATAGTATTTTCTGAAAGATAAGCCAAGATAATGAAAAAAGACCTAAATTAAGGTCTTTTTTGCATATAAAACTCGTTTTTAACGACAGCAAGCAATAAGTCTACTAAAAAATCGTTACTTCACTGCCATCAACGCCTGTGCAGCATTGAGCATTTGAACGGAATAACCCCATTCATTGTCATACCAAGCCAATACCTTAACGAGCTTGCCATCTGCTGAAACACGGGTTTGGGATGCATCGTAAATACTAGGACGGGGATCATGATTAAAGTCGATAGAGACGAGTGGCAAGGTATTAAAGCCCAAAATACCCTTCAACTCCCCTTCGCTGGCAGCCTTCAAGATCGTATTCACCTCATCCACACTAGTGGCGCGACTGGCAGCAAACGTTAGGTCCACCACGGAAACGTTAATGACAGGGACGCGCATGGCAAAGCCATCAAAACGCCCTGCTAAGGCCGGCAATACTAAACCCACTGCTTTGGCAGCACCGGTCTTGGTGGGAATCATACTGCTCACTGCAGAACGCGCACGCCGCTTATCGCTGTGATACACATCGGTTAATACTTGATCATTAGTAAAAGCATGAATGGTGGTCATCAAACCAGACTCGATGCCAATTTTCTCTAGCAAGGGCTTTACTAATGGCGCTAAGCAGTTGGTAGTACAACTTGCATTAGAGACCACGATGTCACTTGACTTGAGAACTTGCTGATTAACACCATAGACGATGGTGGCATCCACATCTTTATCTCCAGGCGCAGAGATGAGTACCTTCTTGGCGCCCTGGGAGATATGCACCATGGCTTTTTCTTTAGAAGTGAACTTACCAGAACACTCCAAAACCAAATCGACACCCAATTCTCCCCATGGTGTTTCTAAGGGATTACGTGTCGAAAACATCTTAATACGATCCCCATTAACCACCATGCAATCGCCATCCACTTTTACTTCCGCAGGGAAACGGCCATGCGCAGAATCATATTGGGTTAAGTGAGCATTGATATCTATATCGCCCATCGCATTAATCGCGACGATCTTAATGTCACGCCTTGGCTTGCCATCGACTTGATCTTCATATAAAGCACGCAAAACCATGCGCCCAATGCGACCATAACCATTAATTGCGACCCGAATTGTCATTCTATTTCCCTTGCCAATATTAAATTCTTTAACAGAAAATTATTTCTTAATTTTTTATTTTTTCCCGATACATTGTTTCACTGTTTTTGCGATCTGATCCACTGTTAACCCAAAGTATTCGTAAAGCTGTGGTGCAGGTGCTGACTCACCGAAGGTATCTACACCATGCACAGCTGCACAACCATACTTCCACCAATAATCACTTACCCCAGCTTCTACTGCAATTCGTGGAATATTCGCAGGCAATACCTTTGCTTTATAGGCAGTGTCTTGTTGATCAAATACTGAAGTCGAAGGAATCGATACGACTCGAATACCGAGCTTACCTGCACTCTCTTTTTCTAAGCATTCAGCCGTTTGTAAGGCCAATGCAATCTCAGAGCCAGTAGCGATGATGACTGCATCTATTTTCTTTTTAGGGGCATCGCGCAAAACGTATCCACCTCTTGAAATATCTTTTATCTGCTGACTACTACGAGATACAAATGGGCAATTTTGTCGGCTAAAAATCAAGGCGCTCGGACCCTGTTTGCGCTCTACTGCAGCACCCCAAGCCACTGCACTTTCAGTCGTATCACAAGGACGCCACACCATTAAATTTGGGATCAGACGCAAACTCGCCACCTGCTCAACCGACTGATGGGTTGGGCCATCCTCACCCAATCCAATAGAGTCATGAGTAAAGACAAAGATACTGCGCAGTTTCATTAATGCTGCCATCCGCAAGGCATTGCGACTGTAATCTGAGAAGGTTAAAAAGGTGCCTCCAAATGGAATGTAGCCACCATGTAAAGCGATGCCATTCATGATGGCGCTCATACCGAACTCACGTACACCATAATTAATGTGGTTGCCCCATTGCTGAGCACGTACGGGTTTGCAAGCGCTCCAGTTGGTGAGATTAGAGCCGGTTAAATCAGCAGATCCACCCATAAATTCTGGTACGACAGGTGCTAATGCTTCAATTGCATTTTGACTGGCCTTGCGTGTCGCTATTGTTTCTGCTTTTGATTGGCAGGTCTTTATATAAGTCTCTAAAGTCGACGCAAAATCTTTCGACAAGTCCCCTTGCATACGTCGCTGTAATTCAGCAGCGAATTCAGGGTACTTATTTTTATAGGCTTGAAATTCTTTGTTCCATGCATGCTCGGCAGCTTCACCCCGCTTTTTAAAATCCCATGCTGCATAAATATCATTCGGAATCTCAAACGGTGCATAGGGCCAGTTCATTTCAATACGGGTTGCAGCAATCTCAGCGGCGCCCAATGGTGAACCATGCACCTTATCGCTACCCGCCATATTCGGCGAACCTTTTCCAATCGCGGTGTTACAGCAAATCAATGTGGGCTTGTCACTTTTCTTAGCCTGTGTAATCGCATGGGAAACTGCCTCCGTATCATGGCCATCGACATCACGAATCACATTCCAGTTGTATGCTTCAAAACGCTTAGGCGTATCTTCGTTAAACCAAGAAACTACTTTGCCGTCAATTGAAATGCCATTGTCATCCCAAAGTGCAATCAATTTATTGAGTTGCAAGGTCCCAGCTAGAGAACACACTTCATGACTAATTCCTTCCATCAAACAACCATCGCCTAAAAAAGCATAGGTGTGGTGGTTAACAATCTGATGTCCTGGGCGATTAAATTCTTCTGCAAGTAACTTTTCAGCTAAAGCCATTCCAACCGCGTTAGCAATACCTTGACCCAAAGGGCCGGTAGTAGTTTCTACACCAGCAGTAATTCCATACTCCGGATGCCCAGGGGTTTTACTATGGAGTTGACGGAAATTTTTTAACTCATCAATCGGTAGGTCATAGCCAGTCAAATGCAATAAGGAATAGAGCAACATGGACCCATGGCCATTGGATAAAACAAAACGATCGCGATTCATCCAATGTGGATCTGTAGGATTGTGTTGTAAGTGTTCGTTCCAAAGACCTACTGCGATATCCGCCATACCCATAGGCATGCCCGGATGGCCAGAATTAGCCTGCTGTACTGCATCCATGGATAAAGCGCGGATGGCATTGGCCATACGAATTTGAAGGTTTGACATCGTAAAATTGGTCTCGAAGAAAATAAATTAGCTATATTGCAGTAATGCCTCAATTTTATCTTCCCGGGCCATGGGAAATCCAAAACCCAACGCCGCTGACCCCTGAGCTCGCCCATCACTTGCGTGTACGTCGCATTGAGGTGGGTGAATCCTTCCCGATATTTGATGGAAAGGGTCAGGTAGCCCATGCAAAACTGCTTTCACTGGGCAATAAGTCCGGCGAGGCAGAGCTGAGCGAGATTCATCTGGATATTGGCCGAGAGAGCCCCTATGCCATTACCTTGGCCCAAGGACTGGCTGGCGGGGACAAGATGGACTGGATCATTGAAAAAGCAGTAGAAATTGGGGTCCAGACTATCTACCCGCTGCAATGTGAGCGCTCTGTACTTAAATTAACCCGCTCAAGTGACCAAGAACGGGCTCAAAAACGACTTTTGCATTGGAAAGGTATTGTTCAGGCCGCCTGTGAGCAATGTGATCGCTCTGTTTTCGCTATTGTTGAACCTATCCAGCCTTTTGATAGCTACCTTCAGATAGAACCCAGGACGGGACTGAAACTACTCTTGAGTCCGAATGGCTCTCAAAGCCTGTATTCAGCACTGATAGATACCCGACCCCAAAATATAGTCATCATGATTGGCCCAGAAGGGGGCTGCTCACCGACTGAGGAGGCCCAAGCAAAAGCGGCAGGCTACCAAATGGTTTCTTTAGGTGAACGTATCTTGCGCACTGAAACTGCTGGGATCGTAGCGATCTCTACCGTTCACAGCCTATGGAATCCTGAAATGCAAAATCGCCTCAAGTAGAGGCGATTCATCTGGCTTTGGTTGCTTAAATAGTATCTATAGATTAAGCGAACGAATAAAACACGCGATAAGGAGTACGGCGCTCAGACCAAAAATCAACGGCATCACGGAACACATCTAGCAGGGTTTCACGAGCCTCTTTGTCAAACTTCTGAGTGCACGGCAGACCTTCTAGCACCACGACGAAACCAGGCTGTGGGCCAGATTTATCAACGGTTGTAGTCAAAGCATCCAGCAAAGGATCAAAGTTCTTCGCTTGCTGTTTAGTGAATGTATAGGCAATGGCGATGGACTCTAATACCTCACCTTTAGTCATCGCATTGGCACAGTTAGCGTAAATAAAATGCTGACCCAACTCCGTTGCGGCTTCTTGCAAGTCAGGCGTACGAAAAGCACGGATAGACTGCACAATATTTGGGCGCACACTGCGCAACATTGCCGGCGGTCCAGCATCACGAACGGCTAAAGCGGCACGCCAAGAAGCTGTCACTTTTTTTCCCGAAACTTGATTTGCTGCATAGGTTTGCAAACGAGATAAACCGCCCTCGGCATAAATATTGGCAGCAGAAGACTCCGTATCGAGTCGATCATTACTGTCCCAACTTTCAGCCCGACTGTGTTCATCAAAGCCTACTGTAGTGCCGTTTTCAGAGCGATTATTCATTATGGGTGCTAGGTTACCCTTAACCCGCCATCAAATCAAGCCTCAAATTCGTACTTTTTATATAAACTATTGATTTATATAGTGATAATTTATGTTAGCTATCGCTAACTAACATAAATATAAACGTCAATTTAGTGTTTAGGCAACACTTCTCGCATTACTTGCAGCCTCAACCACTGCCAAAGTAGTGATATTAACTATCCTTCGGACAGTCGCTGCTGGGGTCAGGATATGAATTGGTTTGGCAACCCCCAACAATAAGGGGCCAATTGCAATACCGTTGCCGGCAGCTGTTTTTAGTAAGTTGTAGGAAATATTAGCAGCATCAATATTTGGCAAAACTAACAAATTAGCATCACCCTTTAATGGAGATGAGGTAACCGCGCCAGCTCGAATGGTTTCATCCAAAGCACTATCACCATGCATTTCGCCATCGACCTCCAGCAAGGGTTCTGCTTTTTGAATCAAAGCCAGCACTTCACGCATTTTGACTGCAGAAGGGGCGGCACTAGACCCAAAATTAGAGTGGGACAACAGAGCTATCTTAGGAGTGATGCCTAATTTACGCATTTCATTTGCAGCCATCAATGTTAATTCGGCCAACTGTTCGGCGGTGGGGTCGATGTTGACATGGGTATCTACCAAGAATACTTGACGACCCGGCAAAATTAATCCTGACATAGCACCGTAAACATTTGCGCCTGGCTCATGACCTACCACTTCATTAATATATTTCAGATGGGTTGCAATATCACCGACAGTTCCACAAATCATGCCATCTGCCATACCCTTGCTGATCATAATTGAGCCGATCAAAGTATGACGACGGCGCATTTCTAGCTTAGCAAAAGATTCCGTCACACCCTTACGCTCTGTTAACGCTAAATAAGTTTGCCAAAAGTCTCTGAAACGAGAATCATTTTCAGGATTGACGATCACAAAATCATTACCCGCTTTAATCCGCAAACCAAATTTTTCTATGCGATGCTCAATAACAGATGGGCGACCAATTAAAATAGGGGTAGCAAGTTGCTCGTCAATAATAATTTGGACAGCACGCAATACTCTTTCATCTTCACCCTCAGCAAATACAATCCGCTTGTGACTTGCAGGCACACTCTTAGCAATACTAAATAAGGGTTTCATCAACGTACCAGAGTGGTATACAAACTGCTGGAGCTGATTGCGATAAGCATCAAAATCTTTAATAGGGCGAAGCGCCACACCATCATCCATCGCGGCTTTCGCGACTGCTGGCGCAATTACAGTAATGAGGCGAGGATCAAATGGTTTCGGAATTAAGTAGTCAGGACCAAAAGATAAATTTTCAATACCATAGACCGAGGTCACGATTTCATTCTGCTCGGCACGCGCTAATTCTGCTACAGCCTTGACGGCAGCAACTTCCATGCCACGCGTAATCGTGGTGGCACCTACATCCAATGCTCCACGGAAGATGAATGGGAAACATAAAACATTGTTGACTTGATTAGGGTAATCCGTGCGGCCAGTTGCCATCACGGCATCAGGACGAATCTCTTTTACCTCCTCTGGCAAAATCTCAGGGGTGGGGTTTGCCAAAGCGAATACTAATGGCTTAGGCGCCATCTTCTTCACCATATCTTGTTTTAGAACACCACCTGCAGAAAGCCCCAAAAAGATATCAGCACCTTCAATGACTTGATTCAAAGTACGCAGTTCTGTCTCTTGACAGAATGGCTCTTTCTCAGGATCCATTAGTTCTTGACGACCCCTATAAGCAACCCCTGCTAAATCGGTTACCCAAATATTTTTACGTGGTATGCCCAAATCTACTAATAGATCTAAACATGCCAATGCCGCAGCTCCAGCACCCGAAGTGACCAGCTTGACCTGATCCACTTCTTTGCCAACGACTTTTAAGCCATTCAAAATAGCAGCTGCAACTACGATTGCTGTGCCATGCTGATCATCATGAAAAACAGGAATCTTCATACGGGCTTGCAACTTACGCTCAACAACAAAACAATCTGGCGCTTTAATATCTTCTAAATTAATGCCCCCGAAGGTAGGCTCAAGTGCCGCAATAATTTCAACCAACTTATCAGGATCATTCTCATTCACTTCAATATCAAAAACATCAATACCGGCAAATTTCTTAAAGAGAACGGCTTTACCCTCCATCACCGGCTTACTGGCTAATGGTCCAATATTGCCGAGGCCTAAAACAGCAGTGCCATTGGTAATCACACCGACTAAGTTACCTCGCGCTGTATAACGAAATGCATTAGCGGGATCTTTTACGATCTCTTCACAGGCTGCTGCTACACCTGGGGTGTAGGCCAAAGCAAGATCGCGTTGATTGGTGAGTTGCTTGGTTGGAGCAATTTCGATTTTTCCAGGGACTGGAAACTCGTGATAGTGCAGAGCAGCTGCTCTTAAATCGGCTATTTGCTGTTCTTTACTGCTGTTGCTTGGTTTACTCATCAGCTCACTCATCAATCAGGCATGTTTAAGCCCTAATTCTATTCCTCTTAGATGCCAGACTCGCAACAGCCATAAAATGAGGTATGCAAACCCAATCTACCCAACTCGGTGAATTTGATCTGATTCAGCGTTTCTTTAAAACGCAATCAGAACGGATGCTCATCAATCATTCCGGTGCAATTGCGCTCGGAATTGGTGACGATTGCGCTTTAATTCATTCGCAGCCTGATCAAGAGATTGCCATTACGAGTGATATGTTGCTTGAGGGACGCCACTTCTTTGCAGGCGCTAATCCACAGTGGCTGGGATGGAAAGCCCTAGCCGTGAGCCTTTCAGACCTTGCAGCGATGGGAGCCAAGCCTCTTGGCTTTACGCTGGCGATTGCTTTACCAAAAGTGGATTCAATCTGGCTGGAACAATTTAGCAAAGGCCTATTTGAAATTGCAAACCAATACGCCTGCCCACTAATTGGTGGTGATACCACCGCAGGCCCTCTCAATATTTGCATCACTGCATTTGGAAGCGTCTCTAAAGGAAAAGCCATTAAAAGATCAGGGGCATTAGAGGGTGATGATGTCTGGGTCTCTGGAACAACTGGAGATGCCAGGCTTGCTCTTGCTGCGCTGCGTCATGAAATTGATTTAGTCAACACGGATTTAGAGGTAATTCAGTCACGCATGCATCAACCTAGACCCCGAGTAGAGTTGGGGCTTGCTTTAAGAGATGTCGCCCACTCCGCGATTGATATTTCTGATGGCTTATTGGGTGACTTAAAACATGTCCTAAAGCAGTCGAGTATGGATGCAGAAATCTTCTTAGACCAACTTCCTAAATCTGCGGTACTTTTAAAGCAAAACATCCAACTGCAAAATCAATACGCTGCATCTGGCGGAGATGACTACGAACTCTGCTTCACCGCACCCATCAGTCAGCGTGAAGTGATTAAAAAACTGAGCGTGGATTTGACTCTTCCGCTCACGCTCATTGGGAGTATTGAGCCCATGAAAGGTGCTACACCAGAAATTTGTCTTTTAGACAGTCGTGGTGTCAAGCTCCCACAGGCGCAAGTCAACCCTCTTCTGCAATCTTTTAATCACTTTGCATGAGTAACTCTATCGATCAGCATTCCACTGAAAACCCAAGCCTCAAATGGGTCTTTGGCTCTGCCGGTCGCACAATTGCATTTGGCTTTGGTAGTGGTCTAGCGCCGTTTGCTCCTGGTACCGCAGGAACATTATGGGCCTGGGCAGCGTTTCTACTGGGCCAGTATTTTCTTTCTACTGAAGAACTACTATGGATTATTGCTAGCGGAATTATTTTGGGTTGTTGGGTCTGCGGACATGTCAGCGAAGAGTTAGGTAGAAAAGATTTTGGCGGCATTGTTTGGGATGAAATCGTCGCCTTCTGGCTGGTTCTAATCTTGATCATGCCAGCAGATATTTGGATGCAAGCGTTCGCTTTTGCACTCTTTCGCTTTTTCGATGCAGTAAAGCCTGGGCCAATCGGTATGATTGATGCTTACTTCAAAAAAATAAATGCGAGCTCTGCAGCTACATCATCAGATCTCAAACATATTCTGTGGCGTGGATTTGGAATTATTGCGGATGATCTCGCTGCTGCATTGTTTACCCTAGTGGTCATCGCACTCACCCAAACTGCACTCACATTCATATGGTGAACAATACGCCTTCTAATCAGCACACATTAGCCGAAAAGGTAGCCGTATCCCTCATCGAGCGCGGCTGGACAATTTCGCTTGCAGAGTCCTGCACTGGAGGCTTGGTGTGCGCTGCCTTAACAGAGGTCGCCGGCTCTAGTGATTGGTTTGAACGTGGCTACATTACTTATAGCAATCCAGCTAAGACGTCCTGTTTGGGGGTTCGCGCAGAAACTATTGATTCATTTGGCGCAGTCAGCGAGCCGGTTGCTACAGCAATGGCACAGGGCGCTCAACACAACGCCAATGTCAATGTCGCTATTGCTATCACTGGCATTGCTGGCCCTACTGGTGGCTCTCAAGAAAAGCCGGTGGGCACGATTTGTTTTGCTTGGGCTATTAGAAGTCATCTTCAAGATCCTGGCAATATCACTGCCTGCACTATGCACTTCTCAGGTGACCGCCAAAAAATTCGTGAGCAAGCACGAGATTATGCACTCACCCAATTTCTTGAATTACTGAAAACTTAGAAATAACTGCAACATACTCGCTCAGAAATTAACGCGAGCTAAGCCAGCCTTTGTGACGGAAGAACCACAATGGAATCATGGCAGAAATCATCATCGAGATAATGGCGACTGGGTAACCCCAAGTTTGCTCCAACTCCGGCATGTAGCGGAAGTTCATTCCCCACACACTAGCCAATAAAGTAGGTGGCATTAAGGCAACGGATACCACTGAGAATATCTTGATGATCTTACTTTGGTTCAAATTAATAAAACCGACTGTCGCATCCATCAAGAAGTTAATCTTATCGAATAAGAACGCAGTATGATTTTCTAATGAGTCGATATCACGCAAAATCTGACGCGCCTCTTCCTGCTGCTCATCAGACAATAATTTACTGCGCATGAGAAATGACAAGGCGCGACGGGTATCCATCACATTGCGACGAATACGTCCGTTGGTATCCTCTTCTTTAGCAATAGTTTCAAGTACTTCTTCTGCATCATGATCAGTAATGTCATCTTGCAAAACGCGCTTACCCGCTTGCTCAAGATTTTCATAAACCTCTTCTAAGGCATCTGCAGAATATTCGGCATCCGTGGAGTACAAATCGAGCAATACATCTTTCGCATTACTGACCGAACCTGGGCGCAAACGCGCACGCAAACGCACCAAACGGAAAACAGGCAAATCCTCATCATGAATCGAGAACAAGACCTGTTTGGTCATGACAAAAGCGACTCGAACGTTACGGGAAGTTTCTTCTTCATCCAGCAAGAAATCCGTACGAATATGGAGATGCCCATCATCTGCCTCAAAATAGCGCGCCGAAGCCTCTAAATCGCCCAAATCATCTAATTCAGGTAAAAGTACGCCAAAAGCCTCTTTAATCCAGACAAGCTCCTCCTCCTCAGGGTCAACAACGTCGATCCAGATAGGGTTTGAATATTGCAACAATTCATTGCGATCTTCCACTTGCTCTTGAGAGAGGCGGCCATTTTGTAGGACGAACAAGTTGATCATGGTGAACTCCTAAGGAATGTGCGCTAGTTTATCCTATAGATCATGACAGTTTCACTAAAATAAGCAGAAACCCAATGAACCTCAGCTCAAATACCTTTACCCAACAACTCCAGTCTGTATGGGCCTCCCAAGGCAGTATGTTATGCGTGGGCTTAGATCCAGATCCGAAGCGCTTACCCGCTGTATTTCAAGGCAAGCCCGAGGGGATCTTCGAGTTTTGCCGTGAGGTTGCAGATGCGACTGCAGATCTAGTCTGCTCCTTTAAACCTCAGTTCGCCTACTTTGCCTCACAAAGGGCCGAGGCACAACTAGAAAAGCTCATCCGATACCTCAAAAATACATATCCTCATATCCCGGTCATTCTGGACTCAAAAAGGGGTGACATAGGGAGTACCGCGGAACATTACGCACTCGAAGCATTTGAACGCTATGGCGCAGATGCAGTGACAGTCAACCCCTACATGGGCTTTGACTCTATCGAGCCCTATCTGAAATTTGCCGGTAAAGGGGTGATTGTTTTATGTCGTACCTCGAACCCCGGGGGCTCAGACTTACAGTTTCTAAAAGTAACTCCGAGCGGCGAGCCACTCTACCTTCACGTAGCCAAACTTGCTGCAAAAGAATGGAATACCTCTGGACAAATTAGTCTAGTTGTTGGCGCAACTTTCCCGGAAGAAATTGCGCAAGTACGTGCAATCGTTGGTGAGATGCCCCTCCTCATTCCTGGCATTGGCGCTCAAGGCGGTGATATTGATGCCACAGTAAGCGCTGGCAGCATTCCAAAAAAAGCAGGGACAGGCATGATGATTAATTCATCGAGAGCGATTTTGTATGCGAGCTCAGGAAGTGATTTTGCAGAGGCTGCTAGAAAAGTAGCACTGCAGACACGTGATGCCCTACGTCTAGCCGCTGACAAATAAAGTCTAGAAAAAAGTGTGGGCTGCATAAGGTAAAGAATCTTCACTAGATTCATCCTTTACCCATCCTTTCACCACTGCCTTACCACCCCATTACTTCTTAATTTGCTTTTTAGTGGGTATGGGAGCCAAGGCTACCTTATCCATGTTCTCTAAGATAAAGCTTTGACGTGTTGGAAAGTGAATATTGGCTCGGCGGCAATATTGCGTTTTATCAAAACATTTTGGCGCCGGTAAGGCCGATGCTAAGGCAGCAGATTGCTCTCTATCCAAAGCGCCAGGACTAATACCAAAGTAATGCCTCGATGCAGCACCGACGCCAAATATACCTTCACCCCACTCTACTGAGTTGAGATAGATCTCAAAAAGCCGATCCTTAGAAAGCATCACCTCAAGAAGACCGGCAATAACAAGCTCCTGGCCTTTGCGAAAATAATTCTGCTCTGAAGATAAAAATAGGTTTTTGGCTAACTGCTGAGTAATGGTTGACCCACCTCGTAACGCAGTCTGAGCTTTACCGCTGGATACATTACTTTGTCGTTGATTTTTTTCCCATGCTTTCTGCATATCTTCAATCCGCACGCCTTTATGTTGAAAAAAGATATCGTCTTCGCTCACCAGAACAGCACGTTTGAGATTAGGAGAAATACTACCGTAAGAAATCCAGACGGATTGAACTGAACAATTCCAATGTAGGCCACATAAACGCCAGCGCTCAGCCCTCTGAAAAGCAGTGCTATCTAGATTAATGCTGGACCACAGGCCTATCTGGACTACAAAGTAAATCTGCATGGCGAACAAACCGCCCAGTACGCACTTTAAAAAATAGCCAAGCCAGCGCATCAATGCTCGATGAAAATTTATAAACTACGAAGTTCATTTAAAACAGCACGAGGATCAATCTTTTGACTGCAGTCTGCACCCCGCCAGATCAAGAATGCGTCAGCCGCTTGTTCTACCAACATACCCAATCCGTCACTAACGCGAGCACCCCTGTAAAGGGCCTGTCGCATGAACGCTGTCGTTTTACCGTAAACCATATCGTAGGCAAAAGACTTAGAGGTGAAAATGGTGCTAGCTGCAGCATCACTAATAGGGGACTCATCTGTTAAGCCAGCTGCAGTGGCATTAATTACGAGATCAAAAGGAGTATTTGTATTGGCAGATTTTTCTAAATCGCCCAATGCAACAGACTGTAAAAAAACCTGGTGAGATGTCGCAAGTGCGCCAAATAATTGCACTAACTCATTTGCTTTATCAGCCGAACGATTGGCAATCACAAGTTGTTTGGGTGCCTGCTCTAGTAGTGGACCCATTACACCGCGAGATGCCCCACCGGCACCTAGTAACAAAATACGCGCACCGCGTAGCGCAATACCCTGCACTAGTAAATCTCGCACTAAACCAGCACCATCCGTATTGTCACCATAGATGATTGCATTTTGAATGTATAGCGTATTCACAGCGCCAGCTAACTGGGCTCGGGGTGTTAGTTGATGGGCAAATTCACGAGCATCTAATTTAAACGGCACAGTGACATTCATACCCTTACCGCCAGCACTGAAAAATGTGTCTGCTGTCTTTTTAAATGCATCCAATTCAGGCTGAAGAAATCCATAGTGAATTTTCTGTTGAGACTGTTGAGCAAATCGTTGATGAATCAATGGGGACTTGCTATGGGTGATTGGATTGCCAGCAACAGCATAGACATCTTTCCCCGGAAATTGAGCAGGGCAAGTATTGAGATCAATATGCAGATCGGCAGATATAGATTGAGTCATATGGGATATAGAATAAGCGTATTTTGATTAACGACGCAAATCTAGGCGATCAGTACCATCTCGTGTGAAGTCGAACGTAGAGACCCAATCTAAGATATCGATTTGCTTACGCATCTCAGCAGGAAATGCGCCAAACGGGGCAGACGCCCTAACAATCGCAAGTGCCTGCCGATCCAACTCGGGGTTGCCGGAGCTACGCTCAATGCTCACACTCTCCTTACCCTGTGCATTATTAACAATGCGTCCTTGGGAGTCCACACTCACCACAATCACCAAACTTCCATAAAGAGGACGGCCATTTGCCCTCGGAAAGAAGGCGCTCCCATAGGCTTCCATCTTTTGCCGCATCGCATCGTAATACTGGGCATACACAACAGCCTTAGTGCTGGCACCAGTTAATACTTTACGACGTGGCTCACGCCCATTTACCTGCAAGCGTTTAGCGAGTTCCGCTTCAAGAGCATTTAATTGAGATATTGCCTTAACCTCATCCCCACTTTTACGGCCCCCAGAAAGGGCACGCTGCGCATCTAACTTAGCCAACATTTGCTTCTGCTGTTTCTCCAAAACCTCTAAGCGAGCCTGGGCACCTAACCTTGCTCGATGCATGGCCGTAGCATCTTGATTATTGGTATTGCCACCGCCACTTAAGTCAGCCTGAGCCAACTTACTTGCCTGCTTAGGAGAAGTTGAATTGCTTGAGTTAACTAAAACCACGCTCAGCGGCGCATTGAAACGTCGACTTTGAATCTCTCCCATACCCCAACGAAAAGATAAAAAAATAAGATGTACCACTATTGAAACAATCAAGGCAAAACGAAATGGGTAGCGCCGCCAAGAAATTTGTAAATAGGCGATCGATAGTTTCAAGCTAGGTGAGGCTTGCATCACTCTCAATCACTACGGGGGTTTCTATTTGCAACACGCGAACACCAGCACTGAGTTGTAATAGATCTACATCGGCAATGCTTACTTCGGCTCGAGTCATCCGCGTATGCGTAGCAAGCTCTGGAATGGGAAGATGCAAAGGAATAGGTTCTACCCGTGACATACCTTCTTTAAGATGACGAACAAAGACTTGCTTTGGCTGATCGTCTTGCATCATCCAACGTAAACACCAGTATTTCTCTAAGCGATCTTGATACTCACCATAGGCTTGATAGCAAGACTCAAAATCAACGGCTATGCCCATCAGCGCTGCATCTCGCGGAGGAAACGGCGCCACCATCTTGGCAGTCACACCATGTTTAGCTATAGCAATCAATTGCCATTGATTCACTAAATCAGAATAACGACGTAAAGGGGAAGTGCACCAAGCGTAGTAATCTAATCCCAAGCCTTCGTGAGGTCCCGGTGTTGTCTGCATCCGCGTTCGCAATGGACCCCAACCTTTTTGTGTTCTGAAAAGACCAGGTAAACCATGATCTGCCAGTAGGCGCCCCGCAGCACTATTGCAATAAATCATCCACTCAGCAACGATCGTATCTAAAATGGATCCACGTTGACGGGCTGTAATGTCTACATGCTGCTTACCATCGCGCTCTTGAATATGAAAATGAAAATCTCGTGCTAAAGCATTGGGATCTATTGCCCCTAATTGCTCTGCACGCAGTCCATTAGCAAGCCGTTGTTCTTGACGTCCAGCATGCAATAGTTTGGCAGCAGACCAAAGCACACTGAGCTCTTGTCGATAAGGAAAATCTGAAGTGGGATCTAGCAAACTCGCTTCGATCACTTTATGCTCTAGATGTTCAAGGCGAAGATTAGCCCCTATCGGCACCATCTCTGCACGCAATTGCAAAGCGTCCTGATTCACGACCCCATCACTATTGATATCAATGTAAATAGATAAAGCAGGACGAGGCGCGCCCTCATCTAATGAAAACTGCTGAATAACTGAATCGGGGAACATCGTAATCTTGTCGCCCGGAAAATATACAGTAGACATGCGTGCACGGGCAATATGATCCAAGGGATCATCCTTAGTAATGACCAGCCCCGGGGCAGCAATATGTATGCCAATACGATGACCGCCCTCAGCCAACGCTGTCACTGATAAAGCATCATCAATTTCTGTAGTACCAGAGTCATCAATCGAAAAAGCCGTGACATCCGCTAAAGGTAAATCTGCAATCGCTTGATTTAATGCAGCTTGATCTACCGCTAAGGACGCATCATGAGCAGAACCTTGCGGAAAATGCGCCTTTAAAAACATCCCTTGGTGATATGCCAAAGGGGATGTAATCGCTTTGCAACGGATCATCATTTGTGCGGGAGATTCACCAGATTCTGTACAAGCAGCAATAAAAGCTTTATATGCGCTGGTGTTTTTATCAGGAGAAAATAGCAATTGTTGGGCTTGTGATCGCAGGCTCTCAGGAAAGACTCCGGCGACTAACTCTGCTTGCCAAATAGCTTGTTGTTCTAATTCTTTTTGTTTGCGCTCTAAAGCGGCTAAACCTGCCTGTAACTGCTCAAGTGGTGCGCGTTGGAAACGGCCACGGCCTTTACGCCGAAAAAATACAGGGGCACCTTGTAAAGCAATCGCTAAAGCTGTCTGCTGAAAAATAGTTGCTTGTGCGCCGAAGTATTCAAGAGCCACATCGACCAATCCAAACTCTTCATCTGGCGCGCAATCCCATAAAAATTGTAGATCAATTTCTTGGGCTAGGGCTTTAGCTTGATCCATTAAAGCTTGTGGTTCAGGCTTTTCAAAACGCAGCCATACCTCCTTAGCTTTTAGCTTGATCTTCTTCCCTGAAAGACTTGTCGCCTGCCAAGATTCAGTATCCCCCGCACCAGAAGCAGACTGTACTGTGGCGACCTTGATATCACCACCCTCTTCATATAAAAGATGCATGCTTAGAGAGAGATCCCGCCACTGGCCTCGAGCGCTACCCCATTCAGATAACTTGCTTCATCGCTAGCTAAGAATAAGTAGACGTTTGCCATTTCTTCTGGAGTTCCAAGGCGCCCAAGCCAACTGCGCCTCTCAATATCTTGCAAAATATTTTCGGGCATAGCTTTGACCATCTCTGTCGCAATAAAGCCAGGACAAATTGCATTGACCCGAATACCTTTTGGCCCTAATTCACGTGCCCAAGTTTTAGTAAAACCAATTACTCCAAACTTTGTCGCAGAATAATTTGTCTGTCCAAAATTTCCATAAATACCTACTACGCTCGAGGCATTCACAATCGCGCCCTTGCCCGCCTCCAACATATGCGGCACGATTAGTTGAGAGCAGTTAAAGACGCCTTTAAGATTGACATCGATCACCGCATCAAATTGCGCTTCTGTCATTTTGACTAAACGCGCATCCTGGGTGATACCCGCATTGTTAATTAAAATATCAATCCGTCCATGGCGCTGCATCACTTCATCAACCACCGATTGAATGGAAGAGCGATCTGTGACATTCATGACATACGCTTCCGACCTCGGAATCTCATCAGCAGCTACTTTGATAGCCTCTGGACTCATATCCGTAATGATGACTTTCGCGCCTTCCTGAGCAAATCGCCGTGCCGTTGCAAAGCCAATCCCTTTTGCAGAGCCTGTGATGATGGCTACCCTATCTTTTAATCTCATGTTATTAGTTTGCTTTCGTAGATTGCACTTATGTTTGTGAATTCTCTGACTGAGCTTGTTGAATAGCGGTCAAAATCTTTTGATGGACCCCACCAAACCCGCCATTACTCATCACCAATATATGGTCGCCAGGTCTTGCCTGTTTAGCAACCGCTGCCGTCAAGGCGCCGAGGTCGATAAAGGCCATCGCGCGATCCGACTTGCTTGAGTTAAGAGGTGCCAATACCTCACTTAAATCCCACCCTAATGACTCTTTACCGTCACTAGCACCGTATGCATAGACCATATCTGCCGCCTCTAAGCTAGCGGGGAGCTGGGCTTTCATAATGCCTAACTTCATCGTGTTGGAGCGAGGCTCTAATACAGCCAAAATTCGTGCATCACCAACCCGTCTTCGCAAACCATCAAGTGTTGTAGCAATTGCAGTCGGGTGATGTGCAAAATCGTCGTACACCGTGATTCCATTTTCTACGCCAATAGTTTCTAGGCGGCGCTTGACGTTTTTAAACTCCGCCAAAGCGCGCGCTGCATCGGCTGGTGTAATGCCAATATGATTTGCAGAAGCAATGGCTGCAAGGGCATTGAGCTGATTGTGCCGACCCATCACTCCAGCATCAGGCGCCCACTTTACGGTTGCCATTTCTTTTCCATCCTTGACCACTATGAAACCATCCGCCTCTTGCGTTAGCAAGGACCAAGCATTCTTTTGGTCCTGCCCAAAGCGCTCTACTGGAGCCCACGCTCCTCGTGCAACAACCCTCTCTAATGCAGCCTCTTCACCATTAACGACTAATAGGCCATCGCTAGGCACCGTACGAACTAAGTGATGAAATTGTGTTTCTATCGCGTGAAGATCGGCAAAAATATCTGCATGATCAAACTCCAGATTATTCAATAAAGCAGTACGTGGTCGGTAATGGATAAACTTACTCCGTTTGTCAAAGAATGCAGTGTCATATTCATCTGCTTCGATCACGAAATATTGACTATCACCTAAGCGCGCGGACACGACAAAATTGAGTGGTACACCCCCAATTAAATAACCGGGCTTAAAGCCATTGAATTCCAAAATCCAAGTGAGCATAGCGGATGTGGTTGTTTTGCCGTGAGTGCCTGCTACCGCTAGGACATGTCTACCAAACAACACTTGCTCACCAAGCCATTGAGGCCCCGAGGTGTAAGGTAGACCTTGATTGAGGATGGCTTCCATTAAGGGGTTACCACGCGACACCACATTGCCGATGACAAATAAATCAGGCATCGTCTCAAACTGTAATAATTGATCTGGTGAGAATCCTTCAATGAGCTTAATACCCTGCGCTTCTAGTTGGGTGCTCATCGGTGGATACACATTGGCATCACAACCGGTCACCCGATGTCCGGCCTGCCGAGCAATTGCGGCAATGCCGCCCATGAAAGTACCGCAAATGCCCAAGATATGAATATGCATAAACGAATTTTAGCGAAGGAGTTGCAATGAACCGCAGACAATGGATGAGTATTGTTGGAATCAGTCTTTTAGCCCTACTAGCGGGCGTCCTGACTTCGCAGTGGATTTATAGAAGTAGCTTGGCTAGCGACCCCGCCATCGAGGCTTTTTTTGCGAATCCTTGGCAGGGACCCGATGGAAAACCTATCGACACTCAACAATGGAAAGGAAAAATCCTGGTTGTGAACTTTTGGGCCTCTTGGTGCCCTCCTTGCGTTGAGGAAATGCCTATTTTTGATAAATTACAAGCAGAACTTTCCTCTAAAAATGTGTTATTTGTTGGCATTGGCATTGATTCTCCCTCTAACATTCGTCAATTTCTTGAAATGACCCCTGTTTCTTACCCGATTGTAATCGGTGGAATGGAAGGCAGCAGCCTATCCAAGCAAATGGGTAACGCCCAAGGCGCCCTACCCTATACCGTCATCATTGATGCCAAGGGTAAAGCTACCAGTAGTAAATTAGGAAAGATAAGCGAAGAAGAGCTTAGAAGTGCCATTAAAACTGCTTTATAAACAATTTTATTGAATTTTAGAATATTTAAAAACTGCTTTTTAGGGTCTATTTTTACTAAAAAGTAAGAAAATAAAGTGAATTTAT
Organism: Polynucleobacter antarcticus; assembly: GCF_013307245.1. NCBI lineage: Bacteria > Pseudomonadati > Pseudomonadota > Betaproteobacteria > Burkholderiales > Burkholderiaceae > Polynucleobacter > Polynucleobacter antarcticus. The sequence continues at coordinate 198,638 of NZ_CP028941.1, read as the reverse complement.
ACCTGTTTTTAGGATATTTTAGGAGCTCGTGCGGGTATACTTGCCTTAATTGTTTATAAGCCAATTGCATTAAAGAAGCAGGCACATTGAAAGAAATTTTGTCTGCCCATAATGAAATCTAACTGCTTCTAAAATTATCGATCTATGCCAAAAAATACTTCAATTCTCGTTATCCAGGGCCCAAATCTCAATTTGCTGGGAACTAGAGAGCCAGAGATTTATGGCAAAACTACCCTCGAAGATATTCATATAAAGCTGGACTCCATTGCAAAGTCCCATTCTATTGATTTATCTACCTTCCAAAGCAATCATGAAGGCGAGCACATTGACCGCATTCAAAAAGCAAAAATAGATGGGGTTGATTTCATCATTATCAATCCAGGCGCCTTTACCCATACCAGTGTTGCCTTACGTGACGTCCTGGCGGGAGTAGCCATTCCCTTTACGGAAGTACATTTATCGAACATTTATCAGCGCGAAGAATTCCGTAAGCATTCATATTTATCCGATATCGCCACGGGTGTAATTTGTGGATTTGGCGCTATCGGTTACGAGCTAGCACTGCAAGCAGCAATTACACGTCTTAAAAAATAGAGCTAGATCAAACCAGTCAAGTAGCACTAAATAGACCTTATTTCATACGAATTACTTCATAAGCAATAGATAGAGGAAGCCTCTCCATGGACCTAAGAAAACTCAAAACCCTCATTGACCTGGTTTCTGAATCAGGTATTTCTGAACTAGAGGTGAACGAGGGCGAAGACCGAGTTCGTATCGTCAATGCAGGATCTTCGGCCCCAAGCGGCCAGATGGTCTATGCCAATGCAACTCCGACCCAAGCAACTTCAGCTGCGCCTACAGCAAGCGCGGCCCCTGCTATTGCTCCACAAGCACTCGAAGAAACTCCGGTTGAAACCGGGTTTGTAGCGCGATCCCCAATGGTCGGTACTTTCTATCGCGCCGCAAATCCAGAGTCTGCAAACTTTGTTAATGTAGGAGATACCGTCAAGATAGGTCAAACTCTCTGCATCATTGAAGCAATGAAACTACTCAATGAGATCGAATCTGAAAAAGATGGTGTGATTAAACAAATTTTGTGTGAAAACGGCCAAGGTGTTGAATTTGACCAGCCGCTGTTCATCATTACCTAACCCTGAGCCAATATGTTCGATAAGATTCTGATCGCCAATCGGGGAGAAATTGCTCTCCGCATCCAGCGCGCATGCCGTGAGTTGGGAATTAAAACAGTTGTGGTGTATTCCACTGCCGATAAAGAAGCAAAATATGTCCGACTTGCGGATGAGGCCGTTTGTATTGGGCCCGCACCCTCACCCTTAAGTTATCTCAATATGCCTGCGATTATTTCAGCGGCGGAAGTCACCGATGCGGAAGCGATTCATCCAGGATATGGCTTTTTGTCTGAGAACGCTGACTTTGCAGAACGTGTTGAGAAATCTGGCTTTGCTTTTATTGGCCCTACAGCCGCATCCATTCGCCTCATGGGTGACAAGGTGTCTGCAAAGCGCGCCATGATCAAGGCAGGAGTGCCCTGTGTTCCTGGATCTGAAGGTGCGCTCCCCAGCGATCCAAAAGAAATTATTACCACTGCAAAACGCGTGGGTTATCCAGTCATCATCAAAGCTGCGGGTGGTGGTGGTGGTAGAGGAATGCGCGTAGTACATACCGAAGCGGCATTATTAAATGCAGTGAATATGACCAAAGAGGAAGCGGGTCGTGCCTTTGGTAATCCAGAAGTCTATATGGAAAAGTTTTTAGAAAAGCCGCGCCATGTAGAAATTCAGATTTTGGCCGATACCCACGGTAGCGCAATCTGGTTAGGTGAGCGGGACTGCTCAATGCAACGACGCCACCAAAAAGTCATTGAAGAAGCGCCAGCGCCAGGCATCGATCGTCGTGCTATCGCCAAAATTGGTGAGCGCTGCGCAGAAGCCTGTCGAAAAATTGGTTATCGTGGCGCCGGTACCTTCGAGTTTTTGTATGAAGATGGTGAATTTTTCTTTATTGAAATGAATACCCGTGTTCAGGTAGAGCACCCGGTCACTGAAATGATTACCGGTGTCGATATTGTTCAAGAGCAAATTCGGATTGCGGCTGGACTTAAACTCGGCTATCGCCAAAAAGACATTGTCTTCCGAGGCCATGCCATCGAATGTCGTATTAATGCGGAAGACCCCTTTAAATTTACGCCCAGCCCCGGTCGCATTGGCTCATTTCACATGCCTGGAGGTCCCGGTATTCGCGTTGACTCTCATGCCTATAGTGGTTACATGGTGCCACCAAACTACGACTCCATGATTGGTAAGCTCATTTCTTACGGCAATACCCGCGATCAGGCGATTCGTCGTATGCAGATTGCACTCTCTGAGATGGTGATTGACGGCATTACTACCAATGTGCCCCTACACCGTGAGCTGATGCTTGATCCTAACTTTATTGAAGGTGGCACTAGTATTCATTACTTAGAGCATCGGCTTGAAGAGCAAGCTGCTAGCCGCGGCAAACCCTAAACTCGTTCATGAGGGGTATGCATGTCTTATCGTGAACTCATATTCACGGTACCCGCTGAAATTGCCGAACCTTTAGGAGACGCATTACTGGAGGTAGGCGCACTTTCGGTAACTGTTGAGGATGATGCCGCTGGCGGTTACGATGAAAACCCGCTATATGGCGAACCAGGTCTCTCTCCTGAAGTTCAAGCGTGGGATCGCTCTTCCGTCACAGCACTGTTTAATCCTGAATTAGATCATTCCGGCGATGCAGACTTTGTTTCAACCTTGCTCGAGTCCCTCAAAGAGAGTGGCTTTCATCTACCAATACCTCAAGAGCGGATTGTTGAAGAGCAAGATTGGGTGCGCCTCACGCAAAGTCAATTTGCTCCCATTCAAATTGGAGAGCGCATTTGGGTCGTCCCTTCTTGGCATGAAGCACCTACTGACCCGCAAGCAATTTGTTTAGCGGTTGATCCCGGTTTAGCATTTGGTACCGGTAGCCACCCTACTACCCATCTTTGCCTGCTTTGGCTAGAACAAAACACTAATCTTCAAAATCAAAGTCTCTTAGATTATGGTTGTGGCTCCGGAATTCTGGCGATTGCCGCAGCAAAACTAGGCTGCAATCCTGTAGTCGGAACAGATATTGATCCTCAAGCGATGGTAGCCGCCAATAGCAATGCGGAAATTAATAAGGTGAGCATTTGCTTTGTTTTGCCCAATGAGAATGCCCCAGAGCTAGCAGCAGAAACAAAGTATGACATCGTGATGGCGAACATTCTAGCCAATCCACTTCAAGTGCTTGCCCCAGCCCTCGTGAATAAAATGCGAGTTGGCGGAAGAATTATTTTATCCGGTGTGCTTGCTAGACAAGCTGACGAGGTGATTGCTACTTATAGCCAGTGGCTCAGCCTATCGGTTTGGAAAGAAAGTGAAGGTTGGGTTTGCCTACAAGGCACCCTGACAGAAAAAAAAGCTCACGTACCAGTGCCAGCTCAAAAAAAAAGACTTAAGTTCATTCTCCTCAGTCTTCTTGTAGTGCTACTCGTCGTATTTGGCGAACACCTTTCCAGAAATACGCTTCTGCCAGTATTGGCTACTCGAATTGATGGCTCATCTCATCCTGTAGCAAGTACTGCTTTTTCTGTTTTGCAAAAGTTTGATGAAAAATTGTGTAGCGTACTAGGGTGCATAAATCGCCCTGTAAGCGATTTTTCTGCATGGCAAATAACTTCAGCCACCTTATCTACTGAAAATGCACGAGAGGGCCTTAAAATCGCCTCAAATCAATCCATGGTTGCAGTCGCATTACAAAATCGTCTAGCAATTCCTGTTTTATTCCCGCATTTAGAAATTTTCCTCACAGATGCAGAGGAATCAGAAATTCAAACGATTCAATTTAATCCTCAAGCATGGGTGCCTCAAACTTGGCAAGATGCGCATCCTCAATTTTTAACACGCGGTGCACCCTCTGGGGAAATGTACCGTTTGCAATTCCCAATTGCACTTCCGCCGAATACTGCGGGCTACCGCGTCAGAATTTTTTATCCTTAACATTTACTCAAAACTCCCTATAACCAATTTTCCACTCAATTTTTTAGAAAGTAATGATTTATGGCTAGCTTGATCTGTGGTTCTATTGCTTACGACACCATCATGAACTTTGAAGGCAAATTTGCTGACCAAATTCTGCCGGAGCAGATTCATATTCTTAATGTGGCCTTTCTCGTACCGACAATGCGCCGAGAATTTGGTGGATGCGCAGGCAATATTGCCTACAACCTTCAGCTTCTTGGCGGTGATCCGATCATCATGGCCACCGTTGGAAATGATGCCGCTCCTTATCTCGATCGATTAAAGCAACTAAAGATTGATACAGCGCATATTCGTCAAATTGAAACCGGCTTTACAGCCCAAGCTATGATCACCACTGACCAGGCTAATAATCAAATCACTGCTTTTCATCCTGGGGCTATGAATGACTCTCACCTCAACTTAGTATCCGCAGCAGTAAAAGAGCGCACTCAGAATCAAAAAGGGGTCGCCAAATTTGGAATAGTTGCGCCAGATGGACGTCAAGGTATGTGGGAACATTGCCATCAGCTGGCTGAAGCAGGCATTCCATTTGTTTTTGATCCAGGCCAAGGTTTACCGATGTTTAATGGTCCTGAACTCTTAGAGTTGATTGATATTGCAAGCTACCTAGCAGTCAATGACTATGAAGGAGAAATGCTGTCTCAGCGTACTGGCCTCAGTCTAGAAAAAGTAGCAGAACGAGTAAAAGCGCTGATAGTTACTAAAGGTGCGGAAGGGGCTGATATTTACTGTGCTGGTAAATGCATCGCAATTCCATCAGTTCCAGCAGCAAAAGTAGTGGATCCAACTGGATGTGGCGACGCATTTCGTGGTGGGCTATTGTTTGGACTAGAAAATGACATGGATTGGGAAACCACTGGAAGGCTAGCCAGTTTGATGGGCTCCATCAAAATTGCCCACCAGGGACCACAAAATCACCAAATGAGCAAAGATCAGATTGGATCTCAGTTTAAAACCGCATTTGGCTTTGCACTATAGGGGCGACTTAATAGCAGAATGCCTCTTTTTAGATAATAAAAAAGGGATCTCGTGAGAGATCCCTTTGAACTTCACATGCCTACAAGCCGAAGCTTACGGGCGTGTGCCAGTTGGGAAGGGCCAAGCAGCAGCAGGATTCAACGTTGTTGAAGCAGCAGCTTTTTTAGCCACGGGCTTTTTTACAGCTTTGCCCGCTTTCTTCGCAGCAGGCTTACTTACTTTTTTTTTGCAGCTGGACGCTTTTTAGCGGCAGGCTTCTTCTTAGCAGCAGGCTTCTTTGCAGCAGCTTTTTTAGCAGCAGGCTTCTTTTTAGCAGCTGGACGCTTTTTAGCGGCAGGCTTCTTCTTTGCAGCAGGCTTCTTTGCAGCAGCTTTTTTAGCAGCAGGCTTCTTTTTAGCTACTTTTTTAGCAGCAGGCTTCTTTGCAGCTACTTTTTTCTTAGCAGCAGGCTTCTTTGCAGCAACTTTCTTCTTGGCGATTGCCATAGTAATACTCCTTCACGTGAAGATTAATACAAACTACCGATTAAGAAGACCCGACCATTCATTTCCGCCTTGCTTTGCAGCATATTGGAGAAGACGAGCGAGCCATTCATCGGCGCGCGGCTTGAAACTAGGTGCTGCACGCTAATGAATCTTGGAAAAAAAGCCGTGACCCCAAAAGGAAACGGCTTCTTAAATTTGCTTGAAAAAATAGAGAGAGTAATCCAGGCGCCCTTGGACAAGGGTTTTCGGATTTGAGTCTGGTTTTGCTGACTTTTAAAACTATCCAACCGTCTACTCTCCTATTTAGCCGGCTATGCGCTTAACTGACTACTACTCCCAACTTAGCGCACCACCAGTTTGATACTCAATAACGCGTGTCTCAAAAAAGTTTCTCTCTTTTTTCAGATCAATCATTTCTGACATCCATGGGAATGGATTCTCTTCATTTGGGAACATGGCGTCAAGTCCTATTTGCAAACATCTGCGATTACAGATGTATCTTAGGTAACCTTTGAACATCGGCGCGTTCATTCCGAGTACTCCACGAGGCATCGTATCTTCTGCATAACGGTACTCTAATTCCACTGCCTTTTCGAAGATCGATTTGATCTCGTCTTTGAACTCGGAAGTCCATATCTGGGGGTTCTCCAGCTTGATTTGATTAATTAAATCAATCCCGAAATTGCAGTGCATCGACTCATCACGAAGGATGTATTGATACTGCTCAGCAGCACCTGTCATTTTGTTTTGGCGACCCATTGCAAGTATTTGCGTAAAACCAACATAAAAGAACAAACCTTCCATTACGCAAGCAAAAACTATTAGTGAACGAAGTAATTTTTGATCGTTTTCTAATGTGCCAGTCTTAAAGTTTGGGTCCGTTAATACATTGATAAACGGAATTAAGAACTCATCTTTCGCACGAATCGACTCAATTTCGTTGTACGCATTAAAGATTTCGCTCTGATCTAAACCCAAAGATTCGACAATATATTGGTACGCGTGAGTATGAATTGCCTCTTCAAAAGCTTGGCGCAATAGGTATTGACGGCATTCTGGAGCCGTAATATGTCGATAAGTACCCAAAACAATATTGTTTGCGGCTAAAGAATCTGCTGTGGTGAAGAAACCAAGATTGCGCTTAATGATGCGACGCTCATCTTCAGTTAAACCATTAGGATCTTTCCAAAGCGCAATATCGCGATTCATATTGATCTCTTGGGGCATCCAATGGTTAGCGCAACCTGCCAAATACTTTTCCCAAGCCCACTTGTACTTAAATGGCACTAGCTGATTCACGTCTGTCTTAGCGTTAATGATGCGTTTATCAGCCACATTCACGCGACTAGTCATTTTTTCTGCCACGATTGCAGCCAATGGGGCTAGCGCAACCTCTTCTATTTTTGGACGCTCTTGCTCCGCAGCCAGTGGCTGAGGTGCAATACCCGACTTCAAAAACGCTGGGGCAACTTGTTCTTCCCAATTCAACATAAATTTCTCCTCAATACTTTTTTATAAGATCAATAAGCAAATGGCTTACTGACAAGCTTCACATTCTTCAAATCCATCATCGCCAGGACGCATAGTGCATGCTGGCCCATCTAATTCCTGAGATGCTGCAGCATCGGTACCATTCACGCCACCACCGCTAGAAACGGCATTAAGTTGGCCACTCTTCACAGTAGACTTCTCAATATGGGTTGCCGCCATTGTGCGAAGGTAATACGTTGTCTTTAAACCGCGCAACCAGGCTAACTTATACGTATCATCCAACTTCTTACCCGATGCGCCACCCATGTAGATATTGAGCGACTGCGCCTGGTCAATCCACTTCTGACGACGGGAAGCTGCTTCCACTAACCAACTTGGCTCCACTTCAAAAGCAGTGGCATACAAATCGCGCAGATCTTGGGGAACACGATCAATCTTGGACAGAGTGCCATCAAAGTACTTCAAATCGGCAATCATCACCTCATCCCACAGGCCGCGATCCTTCAAATCACGTACCAAGTACTCGTTTACTACTGTGAACTCACCTGAGAGGTTGGATTTCACAAACAAGTTCTGGAATGTAGGCTCAATACAGGCTGATACACCAATAATATTAGAAATTGTGGCAGTCGGTGCAATCGCTACGCAATTGGAATTCCGCATACCGTACTGCTTGATATTCGCACGCAAACCACTCCAATCCATAGTAGATGAATTATCCACCTCTAGGTAGCCGCCACGCTCAGCTGCCAACAGCGCTACTGAATCTTGCGGAAGAATGCCGCGATCCCATAGAGAACCTTTATAGGTCGTATAAACACCGCGCTCTTGAGCTAATTCATTTGAGGCTTGATACGCGTAGTAGCACACTGCTTCCATAGAAGAATCAGCAAATTTCACCGCTTCATCGCTAGCGTAAGGAATGCGCTGCATATGTAAACAATCTTGGAAGCCCATGATGCCCATACCGACTGGACGATGCTTCAAATTCGAGTTACGCGCCTTAGCAACAGCATAGTAATTAATATCGATCACGTTATCCAACATCCGCATTGCAGTGCGCACTGTTTTTTGGAGCTTCTCATGATCCAAAATCATCTTGCCAGAGGCGTCCGTTGTCATGTGTGCAGTTAAGTTCACAGAGCCTAAGTTACAAACGGCGATTTCAGTCTCATTGGTATTGAGGGTAATTTCAGTACACAAGTTAGAGGAATGAACTACGCCAATGTGCTGCTGCGGACTGCGGATGTTGCAAGGATCTTTAAAAGTAATCCATGGATGACCTGTTTCAAATAACATACCCAACATCTTGCGCCACAATTGTTGCGCAGGAATACGGCGGAACGGCTTGAGCTCACCAGCATCTGCTTTTTTCTCATAAGCAACATAAGTCGCTTCAAATGCCTTACCAAATAAGTCATGTAAGTCAGGTGTATTTGAAGGTGAGAATAATGTCCAATCACCACCCTCCATGACACGCTTCATGAATAAATCTGGAATCCAATTAGAGGTATTCATATCATGGGTACGACGACGATCATCGCCTGTGTTCTTACGCAACTCTAAGAACTCCTCGATATCTAAGTGCCATGTTTCGAGGTAGGCGCAAACCGCACCCTTACGCTTACCACCTTGATTTACCGCAACTGCTGTGTCATTAACTACTTTGAGGAATGGCACGACCCCTTGGGATTTACCATTAGTGCCTTTGATATGACTTCCCAATGCGCGTACGTTAGTCCAGTCATTACCTAAACCACCAGCAAACTTAGACAAGAGCGCATTTTCTTTTAAGGCTTCGTAGATACCATCAAGATCATCATCTACAGTTGTTAAGTAGCAGCTCGACAACTGTGGTCGTGTAGTCGCTGAGTTAAACAGTGTTGGCGTACTAGACATGAAATCAAAGGTAGATAGGATTTCATAAAACTCAATAGCACGACGCTCACGATCTAACTCATTCAAAGATAAGCCCATCGCCACACGCATAAAGAATGCCTGCGGCATTTCAATACGGCGATCCTCGATGTGCAAGAAATAGCGGTCATACAAAGTCTGCAGTCCAAGGTAGTTGAACTGCAAATCTCGGCTAGCGTTCAATGCTGCAGCTAATCTTGGAAGATCAAACTCACGCATGCGTGGATCTAATAACTCAGCAGAAATTCCTTCATTAATGTACTTAGCAAAATAGGTGCTGTACTCAGCCTGCATATCGCCTTGCAAGACTTCACGACCTAAAATTTCTTTACGGATTACGTGCATCAAGATACGGGCGGTGACTTGACTATAAGCCGGATCAATTTCGATTAAAGTACGTGAGGCCAAAATTGCGGAATCATACACTTGGGCCATTGGGACGCCATCGTATACATTCTTAATCGTTTCAGTAATGATGGGGCTAGAAACAATATGGGTACCGAGGCCTTCACAAGCTGCCTCAATAATGGTGCGCAATGCCGCCATATCCAACCACTTCTCTTCGCCGTTATCTATAACCTTAAGGCCAGCGTCAGTTGCCTGTGAAGCGGCTTGCGTTTCTTGAGCAATGCCTTGCTGTGTAGCGCGCTCTTGATTGCGCTTCTCGCGATAAAGAACATAAGCACGAGCAACGTTATGCTCACCACTGCGCATTAATGCCAGCTCTACCTGATCTTGAATATCTTCAATATGGAAAGTGCCGCCATTAGGGCGACTGCGCAACAAGGCGCGCACTACCGCGTTTGTTAATTGCTCGACCTGCTCACGTACTCGGGCAGAAGCAGCACCTTGGCCACCATTCACTGCTAAAAATGCTTTTGTTACTGCAATCGCAATTTTGGACGGCTCAAATGCTACCACCGAGCCATTACGGCGAATAATCTTGTAATCAGACAATTGGGTAGCTTGACCACCACCTACACCACCAGCAATAAAGCCGGCGGAAGGGGTTTGGCTTATTGAATCCGAAGGATTCATACCTGGGTTCATTGTGCCGGCTGTCTGCCCTACTGTCTCTGGATTGGCGTATGTCATATTTTTATGCTTTTATATAGTTATTTGGACAAAAAATCATTAAAGATCAAAGCTGTATTACTGTAGTTAAACACTACATCTAGTGTCTAAAACTGAATTTGCCACTAAGTATAGGGAAAAAATAGAAACTTAGTAAGTTATTTCTTACAAATTAATGTCAGGGTTTTCACTGAGCTTTGTATTAATTTTGCGATCATTTTGGTGTAAAAAAAACTGCCCTTCTTAGCCAAAGGGCAAGAAAGTAAGCGTATGCTCACATTCGAATTATTAGCCCTAGCGGGAATCAAATCCGAAGGGAAATTTTTCAGCGGGAATGTTGCTTTTTGTTTGTAACCTTTTCCAGTCAAACTGAATGCCGGGGTCTGTTTTTCTGCCTGGAGCAATATCGCTATGCCCAGCAAAAGCCAAATTAGGATACTTTGTACTCAATTGATCAGTGAGTTTTGCAAGCGCCTCATATTGAATCTCTTCAAAGGGATGTGTCTCATCTCCCTCTAGCTCAATACCTATAGAGAAATCATTACACTTTTCCCGACCCAAAAAAGAAGACAGACCTGCATGCCAGGCTTTCTTTTGGGTAGAGACAAACTGAAAGACCTCACCATTACGAGAAATGAGGAAATGACTTGATACGGCTTGATCGGCTATTTCCCTGAAATAAGGATGCTTTGATATGTTGAGTTTATTTTGAAAGAAATCAACGATGAATGCTGTGCTACTTCTTTCAGTAAAGCCACTAGGCGGAAGGCTAATATGGTGCAACACCAGCAAATCGGGTGTTACTCCCTCAGGTCGATTATCTTGATTAGGTGAAATACGCCAAGTTGCAGACCCAAGCCAACCCGTTGCATCCAAAGTATGGGTATGTTTTTCTAGAGCAATAAAAGCGATCGTCTTTAGCAATAGCCTCTGATTGAGGCAAATGTACGGCGCAACACTGGCACCGCACCATCACTTCTGGATTGGAGACTTTAGGCCGCAAGCTCTGAGATTTAGAGGCCTGCGTGGCTGCTACTGCCGCCTTTTTTTTACCCTTAAACCAAAAATATGCCAGGGCGATACCACCAAATAAGAGAAACCACTTCATCAAAATATCATGCTCTCTGAAGAATCACTTCCAACACAAAACGGCTTCCTACATAAGCCAACAGTAAGGCAATGTAAGCACTCAAGACCCAACGCAAAGCAACGCGCCCACGCAAGCCAACGCGCCAACGCGCAATGAGTAAGCCGGCAAACAAAAACCAAGAAATCAGGGCAAAGATGGTCTTGTGGTCAAAAACCAGAGGCCTACCGAATAGGGCTTGGGAGAACAATAAACCCGAAAATACCGTCAAACTCAACAGGGCAAAACCAACGTAAAGTAAATTAAAGAGCAGGCTTTCCATGGTCAATAGAGGCGGGAGATCCTCTAGCCAATGAGCCAGTCGTCCATTTGGAGCAATCTCTAGTTGACGATGTAAAGCGCGATCTTGAACGCTCATCAAGATCGCATGCATGGCTGCCAAGCTCAGCAAACCCACCGAAATAGTGGCGACGATAAAGTGCCCCTTAAACCAGGGATCTGAGACTGCAATAGGCGAAATAAGCGTGCCCGAAAATACAGCGGGAAAGATGGAGCAAACAAAGGCAAATACCAACACCAACCAACGCAAGCTAGCAATCGGTAAGAAGCCAGACTGGAACCAATAAAAAGCTAGCCCTACCCAAGCAATGAGAGAAAGATTCTGGGCAAAGCCAAACACAAATCCCTGTGGCGTAAAGACTGAGTTATGTAACTGCAGCCCATGAATCACCAAAATAAGAAAAATAGCCGCACGAATCAAGCCAGTCATAGCGGAAGACTCTACTTTATCCTTTGACCTTGAGCTTAAAAAGATCAAAAGAAGTAAATAAAGAGCGGGTGGAAGCCATCCATACCCTGAGTAACCTAAAATATCCATCTGGAAAGTCTAATCGATAAATGCTAGAGAATCTCACCGACCGCCTATCTCGTGTTGTTAAAACAATGCGGGGCCAGGCTCGCCTTACCGAAAGTAATACGGCAGAAATGCTTCGGGAGATCCGTCTAGCCCTACTGGAGGCTGACGTAGCACTGCCGGTAGTCAAATCCCTGCTTGAACAGATTAAGTTCAAAGCCCTTGGTGAAGAAGTGGTTGGAAGCCTCAGTCCAGGCCAAGCATTAGTAGGCGTAGTTCAGCGCGAGCTGACCCAGGTGATGCGAGGAGATGCCTCCCAAAGTAGTGAACTGAGCTTAGCGACCCAGCCTCCCGCCGTAATACTGATGGCTGGACTACAAGGAGCAGGTAAAACCACTTCCGTTGGAAAACTAGCCAAGTTTTTACAAGAGAAAAAGAAAAAGAAAGTACTCACGGTTTCTTGTGACGTCTATCGTCCTGCAGCGATTGAGCAATTAGAAACTGTCAGTAAACAAGTAGGCGCTGAATTTTTCCCAAGCAGTATTGATCAAAAGCCCAATGACATTGCAATCGCAGCGTTAGATTGGGCGCGCCGCCACTACTTTGATGTCTTATTGGTCGATACAGCGGGACGCTTAGGTATCGATGAGGCTTTGATGCAAGAAATCAAAACCTTGCATGCCAGCTTAAAGCCGATTGAGACCCTATTTGTAGTGGATGCGATGTTGGGTCAAGATGCTGTTAATACAGCTAAAGCATTCCATGAGACGCTGCCCCTGACAGGCGTCATTCTGACTAAGCTTGATGGTGATTCCCGTGGCGGTGCTGCCCTATCGGTGCGTCAGATAACTGGTGTGCCACTTAAATTTATCGGTGTCGCCGAAAAAATGGATGGGCTGGAGGCCTTCGATGCGGAGCGCATGGCGAACCGCATTTTGGGAATGGGTGACATTCTTGCGCTAGTAGAACAAGCACAGCAAAACGTAGACATTGCCAAAGCAGAAAAATTAGCGGGTAAGATTTCTAAAGGTGGATTTGATCTCGGCGACTTCCGGGATCAACTTACTCAAATGCAGCAAATGGGGGGTATGGCCAGTATGCTGGATAAGCTGCCTAGTCATATGGCGCAAGCGGCATCTAAAGCGAATCTCAGTGTTGCAGATAAGCAAACGCAGCGTATGCGGGGCATTATCGATAGCATGACGCCCAGAGAGCGGAGCAAACCTGAGCTATTAAAAGCCAGCCGAAAACGTCGCATCGCTGCAGGTGCGGGTGTTCAAGTTCAAGAGGTTAATCGTCTATTAGCGCAGTTTGATCAAATGCAAACGATGATGAAGCAATTCAAAGGCGGCAAGATGGCGCGTACCATGGCAACGATGGCTGCGAAAGGAGCCGCCAAAGGACTTGGCGGCTTATTCAAGAAATAAAAAGTTTTTAGTTCCTTATAAAACTAACTGCTTTGCAGCCTTCACTGCAGCAATCACTTTTTCTTTAATCTCTACAAGCGGGATATTTTGTGATTCCGCATCCGTACGCCCTTTGAATTCCACTTGAGCATCTGCTAGACCGCGATCCCCAACCACCACTCGGAAGGGCACTCCAATCAATTCCCAATCCGCAAACATCGCGCCCGGTCTTTCACCACGATCATCCAGAACTACATCCATTCCAGCGGCTAGTAACTCATGATGCAGTTGATCAGCAGCGAGTTTCACTGCTTCTGATTTGTCATAACCCATAGGACAAATGACTACCTCGAACGGCGCCATAGAGATTGGCCAAATGATGCCGCGATCGTCATAGCCTTGCTCAATGGCTGCGCCCAATAAACGCGTCACACCAATGCCGTAACAACCCATCACCATGGGTTGCGACTTACCCTGTTGATCCAAATAAGTACACGCCATCGCCTCGGAATAGCGCGTACCTAACTGAAACACATGACCCACTTCGATACCACGGCAAATATCTACCACGCCTTTTCCGTCGGGGGAAGGATCACCTGCAACGGCATTACGTAAATCCATCACTAAGGGCTCGGGCAGATCACGACCGAAGTTCACACCGGTCAAGTGATGCCCAGCTTCATTAGCACCACAGACAAAATCGGACATATTGGCGACTGTGCGATCGGCAACGATGGTCACCTCTGCCTGAACGCCTACTGGACCTAAGTAGCCCGCCAATGTATTACATGCCTGCTTGATCTCAGCTTCACTTGCAAAGCGCGACTCTGCCATCCCAGGAATCTTGCTGGCTTTGACTTCATTGAGCTCATGATCACCACGTAACAACACCATGAATAATTTAGCAGCGCTTTTTTCTTGATCTGCTGCAAACAGTAATGATTTCACTGTCTTCTCAAGGGGTACATTTAAAAACTTGGCTACGTCAACGCAATGTGTTTGATCGGGTGTGGCCACCTTTGTCATTGCCTGAGAAGGTTTATCCCGCTCTAAAATTAAAGAGAGTGATTCTGCAGCCTCAAGGTTTGCAGCGTAATCAGAGTTTGGGCAATAGACGATGGCATCCTCACCAGTATCGGCAATCACATGAAACTCTTGGCTGCCTGAACCCCCAATCGCGCCATTATCTGCGGTGACCGCACGGAACTTCAAACCCATACGTTGAAAGATGCGGGTATAGGCATCAAACATCACTTGATAGGATTTCTTTAGACCCTCGACATCACGATCAAATGAGTAAGCGTCTTTCATACTGAACTCACGACCACGCATGATGCCAAAGCGAGGGCGACGTTCATCCCGAAACTTTGTTTGAATTTGATAAAAATTAATTGGTAATTGTTTGTAGCTTTTGATCTCATTGCGCGCTAAATCAGTTATCACCTCTTCTGAGGTTGGCTGAATTAAAAAGTCGCGGTCATGACGGTCTTTAATGCGCAGTAACTCGGGTCCCATCTTCTCCCAACGACCGGTCTCTTGCCATAACTCCGCAGGCTGAATCATCGGCATCAACAACTCGATCGCACCAGCGCGATTCATCTCCTCGCGAATGATGTTTTCAACCTTACGGATCACCTTCAATCCGAGGGGTAAGTAGTTATAAATACCGGCACTTAGCTTACGAATTAAACCGGCGCGCACCATGAGTTTGTGCGAAACCACCTCAGCATCAGAGGGGGCTTCTTTTAGCGTGGCGAGAAATGATTGTGAGGCTTTCATGTATGGATATAATCAAATCATTGATTTTAAAGGATTTGAGGCGCGATCATGCTTGACCGTGAAGGGTATCGCCCCAATGTCGGCATAGTCCTCCTGAATAGCCGTAACGAGGTTTTCTGGGGAAAACGCGTTGGGCAGCATTCGTGGCAGTTCCCGCAGGGTGGGATTCAACATGGTGAAAGCCCGGAGCAGGCCATGTACCGCGAATTGCACGAGGAAGTGGGCTTGCTGTCAGAACATGTCCAAATTATTGGGCGAACTAAAGACTGGCTTCGTTATGACGTTCCGGAAGAGTTTTTGCGTCGTCAACATAGCGCTAAAAATCACCGGGCGAGCTATCGTGGTCAAAAACAAATTTGGTTTTTATTGCGCCTTGTCGGTTCAGATGGCGATATTCAACTAGATGCTACCGAGCATCCAGAGTTTGATGATTGGCGCTGGATCCCCTTTTGGATTCAATTGGACTCAGTGATTGACTTTAAGCGCGAGGTATACCAACTCGCCCTATCTGAACTAGCACGCTACCTATCCCAAGGTATTCGCATGCAACAACTCGTATGGGGATCACCCCTTGACCTGATTCAATCTCTTTACCCCAACAGTGAAGATCCACCTCATGCAGCAAAACCAACAGATAAGCCATGACAAAAAACGTGATTCAACGCATTCAATTTCCCATAATTGCTATAGCAACTAGCTTAGCCATAGCTGGCTGTGCAGGCGATCCTCTAGAAAGCGGGCTAGATCCTTTTGCACCCATGGTGTTTAAAGAGGGCAATACAGCCATGCCTTTAAATCCCCCCAATAAAGCAACAATTCAACCCTTTTACGTATCCCAACAAACTATCTTCAAGTTTGCAGTGGATACCGACTCCATCTTGATTGGGAATGATGGAGTGACCCGCTATACCGTTATCTTGACTAGCCCAAATGGCAATACTCAAACCCAATATGAGGGGATTCGCTGTGATTCATTTCAGTGGCGCTTATATGGCACTTTTGATAATAAAAAGTGGCTTGAGAATCCCTTAAGCAGCTGGCAGCCTATTAAGGACAACACGCCGAATCGCTATCAGGCAGCATTAGCACAAGGGGCATTTTGCAACATGAGTTCTCAAGAAAAAAATATTAAGGCAATATTAAAGTCTCTCAATCCAAACGGCTTTACTGGTGGCACTAAGCCCAGTAATTCTTTTGGACAAATTCTTTAAAGAAAATCTATCCGCCTGAAGTAAGCCGGGTACCAATTTTTTCACCATTCATCAAGCGAGTTAACACTCCTACTGTATGGCCTGAAGCAATAATGGTCGTTGCGCCAGTTTGCGCTGCCACCTTAGCAGCCAGTACCTTAGTCAACATACCTCCCTTACTGAGCTGACTTGCGGCACCACCTGCCATTTTTTCTAAAGCAGGATCACCTGCAAGAGCGTCACTCATCAAAGTAGCGTTAGCATCCTGACGGGGATCGGCAGTAAATAAACCCCCTTGGTCAGTCAAGATCACCAGCAGGTCAGCATGAATTAAATTAACCACTAAAGCAGCTAAGTTATCGTTATCACCAAACTTGATTTCATCTGTAACGACGGTATCGTTTTCGTTGATGATAGGCACAACGCCCAAACTTAAGAGCGTCTCTAGAGTGGCTTTAGCATTCGCATTACGCTCTGTATCGGCTAGGTCTGCATTCGTTAACAATACCTGCGCACTACGCAAATTAAACCGTGCAAAGCTACTTTCATACACTTGCACTAAACCCATTTGACCTACAGCTGCTGCTGCTTGTAATTGGTGGATCTCGTGGGGGCGCTGTGTCCAGCCCAAGCGTTGCATACCCTCTGCTATCGCGCCAGAGCTCACCATTAGCACCTGATGGCCGGCCTTTAATAATCCAGCCATTTGCTCGGCCCACATTGCAATAGCAGCATGATCCAATCCTTCACCATTATTCGTGACGAGACTAGATCCTACTTTAACAACGATGCGTTTTACTTTTTGAGTATCCATATCAACAATGTGTATCAAATGCGTATTTTTTAATCTGGTGCTTTATCTTTAAGTTCAACTTGATAGCGGGGATCTGCAGCACGTTCATCCGCATCATCTCGATCCCGACGAACTGAATCCAAGTAATCTTGAAGAGCGTAGCAAAGCTTATCGCAACCTAATCCTGTCAAAGCAGAGATCTCAAATACAGGACCCTTCCACTTAAACTGTTTGATAAAGTCAGAAACTACTTTTGCACGATCCTCTTCAGGAATCATGTCGACTTTATTCAACACTAACCAACGTGGCTTTTCAACTAAGGCCTCATCGTACTTACGTAACTCATTAACGATGGCCTTAGCGTCCGCAACCGGATTCACATTCTCATCAAACGGTGCAATGTCCACCAAATGTAGTAATACACCGGTGCGTTGCAAGTGTCTTAAAAAACGATGTCCTAAACCAGCACCCTCTGCCGCACCTTCAATCAAACCTGGGATATCAGCAATCACAAAACTACGCTCACTACCAACGCGCACAACCCCTAAATTCGGATGCAAAGTGGTGAAGGGATAGTCTGCAATCTTTGGACGGGCATTCGACACAGCAGTAATCAAAGTCGATTTTCCAGCATTCGGCATACCCAACAAACCCACGTCTGCCAATACTTTTAATTCCAACTTGAGCTTGCGACGCTCGCCCTCTTTGCCATTGGTCTTTTGACGGGGTGCGCGATTGGTACTGCTCTTAAAGTGAATATTTCCCCAGCCACCAACCCCGCCCTGTGCCAAGCAAAGGCGTTCGCCATGCGTTGTTAAATCAGCAATCGGCTCACCGGTTTCATAATCAGCAATGATGGTGCCGACTGGCATACGCAATTCGATATCATCCCCTGCGCGGCCATAGCAATCAGCACCACGACCAGGCTCACCATTTTTAGCGGTGTGTGTTTTAGCGTAGCGGTAGTCAATGAGCGTATTGATGTTGCGATCAGCAGTAGCCCAAACGCTGCCGCCTTTACCGCCATCACCGCCATCAGGACCACCAAATTCAATAAACTTTTCACGGCGCATTGATGCACTTCCAGCACCACCTTGGCCGGCAATTACTTCAATACGCGCTTCATCTATAAATTTCATGAATAAAAAAGGCCTCGCTTAGCGAGGCCTGTTCCTAAGAGTTTAATTCGGATAAATCGGAATAAAACGGATCTCAGTCAGGCGTCTAATTACAGAGGCAAAACTGAAACCTGGGCCTTCTTCAAGGCACCCTTTACGCCAAACTCTACTTTGCCTTCGATGAGAGCAAATAAAGTGTGGTCTTTACCAATGCCGACGTTCGCACCCGGATGAACCCGTGTACCACGCTGACGAATGATGATGCTGCCAGCATTAATATGCTCGCCGCCATATACCTTAACGCCTAAGCGTTTCGATTCTGAGTCGCGGCCATTTCGTGTCGAGCCGCCGCCTTTTTTCTGTGCCATATCTTTCTCCTGCTATTTAGCCGTTAGCCTAAATTAGGCTTTGATCGTGTTAATCAGAATTTCTGTGTAATTCTGACGATGGCCTTGGTGCTTTTGATAATGCTTGCGACGGCGCATCTTAAAGATTGTCACTTTATCGTGACGTCCCTGGGAGACGACAGTGGCCATCACAGCTGCACCATTAACCAACGGATCACCCAATTTGAGTGAAGCGCCTTCGCCTACGGCTAAGACTTGGTCAAGAGTGATTTCGCTGCCGATTTCCGCTGGTATCTGTTCTATTTTCAATTTTTCGCCTGCAGCAACTTTATACTGTTTGCCACCGGTTTTTATGACCGCGTACATGGTGTGAAACCTCAATTAATACCTACATTTAAGCTAATCCACCCTGGATGAGCTAAGCCGATTATTATATCTTGCATGTCGAGCACTGTCAAAACTCCTGAGTTAAGCCAAATTTTGGCCCCAATTGCTTTAGATTTCAAAGCCTTAGATGAGCTTATTCGCCTGCGTTTAGCCTCAAAAGTCGCATTAATTGACCAAATATCAGCCTATATCATTCAGGCGGGCGGCAAACGAATTAGACCAGCCCTACTTTTATTGGTCAGTAAGGCACTCGCCAATGGCAAAGATACCCCTCATGCCCTAGAGCTAGCTGCTGTGGTGGAATTTATTCATACTGCTACCCTCCTCCATGATGATGTAGTCGATGAATCTACCCTCAGAAGAGGGCGTGATACAGCAAATGCAGCCTTTGGCAATGCTGCCAGTGTTTTAGTAGGCGACTTTCTCTACTCCAGAGCATTTCAGATGATGGTCAAGCCAAATGATCTGCGGGTAATGGAAATCCTTTCTGACGCAACCAACACAATTGCCGAGGGCGAAGTGTTGCAACTCCTCAATATGAATGACCCTGAAGTGGATGAAGAGAGCTATCTACGGGTGATTCGCTATAAAACTGCCAAGTTATTTGAGGCATCTACTGAGCTGGGAGCCATCTTGGCAGAGGTGGCTAGTCCACAACGGGAACAATCTGCTGCTTTTGGCAGGCATATCGGCACTGCCTTCCAATTAATGGATGATCTTCTGGATTACACAGCGGATGCTTCCCAGATGGGGAAAAACGCTGGGGACGACTTAAAAGAAGGGAAGCCTACGCTTCCACTAATTTATCTGCTCGAAAATGGCAGCACCGAAGAGCGCTTGCTGGTTCGTGCGGCTATTGAACAAAATCAAGATTTACCCGAGGATGTCTTTGAGCAAATAGTTTGTGCAGTTCAAGATTCTGGCGCACTCGATTACACCCATGCAGCAGCAAAACGAGAAGTCGATCTTGCGCTGGAATGTATCAAAAACTTTCCAAATAATGAGGCGACAGCAGCTTTACATACCCTATGTGAATACTCACTAGCTAGGCAGACTTAAGTCCCAACACTTTTTAATCTCAACTCACGTGCCGTTTCTCGTGCAGTTTCCACTTCCTTGCGCAAGCGCGCCACTTCCTCACTAGATAGCTTTGCTAAATTGGAATAATCCAATTTCCAAGCAGCGTCTGAGGACCATATTAAGGGTGACTGCACAGTAGTGCGCGCAGCAGGTGCGCATTCCAATAAGCGCAGTGCCAATTCAAAATTAGAAGCTTGTGATGCGGGGTTATTGGGTAAGGCGGCAGCATTGCCTAACGGAAAATCACTAAACAAAAAGCGGGGTACCCCGCAATACTCCACAATATCTTTTGCTGCACCCATCACTACGGTTGGTATGCCCGCTGCCTCCAAGAAACGAGCCAGCAAACTTTGACTTTGATGACAAATAGGGCAATTTGGAATCAATATAGCCACATCAACCTGGTCTGCAAGCATCTTACTAAGGATCAGTGGTGCATCTACATCTAACGTATGCCGCTGACTTCGATTCGTCGGTAAACCGTAAAAATGGTCAGCTAACTTTAAAATACGGCCGCTGCGAACTGCTTCTTTGGCAGCGATTAAAGGAAACCAACAATTGACATCTTGCATATTGGCATTGCGTCGATCAATCCCCACATGGGCAATTCTTAAATCGGCATCTTGATGGATTGGCTGACTATAGGGCTCATAGAATTTTGCACCCGCGTTGTAGGGTGCTCCAGGCCCTTGAGGGCCCTTACTTGCATCAAATGGCACTGCAGTGGTTACAAGACCCAAGATAGATTGATTTAAAGGCTTCCTCAAAGGGGTAAACGGGACGTCAGCATAGTGCGCCCAAACATAAGGAGTCTCATACCCTAAGCCGAGGTAGTAATTTCGGGTGCGATCCATATAGCGAATCGGCTGATTGGATTCAGAGGCAAATGAGAATTCAGTATTTTGAGTCATCCATTCATCCCTGTAAGATATTCATAATTCAACATCAACTTTAGAAAGAATCATTATGGCTCAATGGCTCAGATTTCAACATCAAGGTAAGACGGGACTAGGACAAGTACTAGGCGACCATATTGCAGTCTATCAAGGAGATCTATTTAATAACCCGCAATCTACCAGCGAAATGTTAGCCCTCGCTGATGTGACTATGGACATTCCCTGCGTTCCATCCAAAATGGTGGCGATGGTAGATAACTTTCATGCCCTCGTAACGAAACTAGAACATGCAGTGCCAGCAGAGCCACTCTATTTCCTAAAGGGAAATAATTCTTTCTTAGCGGCCAATCAAGTGATTCGCACTCCGAAGTCTTACTCCGGCAAAGTGGTTTATGAAGGTGAATTGGGTATTGTGATCGGTAAGCATTGTCATGAAATTGATGAGGTGACAGCTGCTAAGGCTATCTTTGGCTACACCTGTATCAATGATGTCACGGCAATTGAAATCCTCAATAGAGATCCCGGTTATGCGCAGTGGACGCGCTCTAAGAGCTTTAATACCTTTGGTGTCTTTGGCCCTTATATCACCACGGATGTTGATCCCAGCAAACTCACCATCAAAACCATACTCAACGACCAAGAGCGTCAAAACTACCCTATCTCCGATATGATTTTTTCACCAGCTCAATTAGTCAGCTTCATTTCTCAAGATATGCCTTTGATGCCGGGCGACATTATTGCCTGCGGAACTTCTGTTGGTGTGGGATCCATGAAACCTGGCAGTACTGTCAGCATCATTATTGAGGGTGTTGGTCGTTTAGATAATCGCTTTGAATAAGTCAAAAAAGCGAGCGTTGCCGTAAAAGAAAAACCTCACCCTTTTTAGTGGTGAGGTTTTCTAAGCCTAGTATTTTTATATTTTTATATTTTTATATTTTTAGTAGCCTGATACAGAGGGTAATGCCAAGCTACCTTTGGAAGCTTGAACATTTTCATCCAGATACTTTGTTAGGGCGAAGACTGTATTGAGGCAAGGTGTAGGTGTATCTGTGATCTTACCGAGCTCAATCACTGAACCTAGCAAAGCATCCACCTCTAAGCTACGACCCGCCTCTAAGTCTTGTAGCATCGAAGTTTTATGTTTACCGACTTTTTCTGCCCCAGCAATCCGCCGCTCAATATCAACACGGAATGTAACGCCCAACTTCTCAGCAATGGTTTGTGCTTCGGCCATCATATTGCGTGCCAACTCTTTAGTTAAAGGGTGCTGGCAAATACCCTCTAAGGTTCCATGTGTGAGAGAGCTAATGGGATTGAAAGTCATATTGCCCCATAACTTCAACCAAATTTCAGAGCGGATATCCTCGAGAATGGGTGATTTAAATCCAGCAGCCGTCATCATTTCAGAGATCTTCTGAATACGATCAGTGGGCTTGCCATCTAGCTCGCCCAAAGGAAAGCGATTGCCCTCAACATGTCGAATCACGCCAGGCGCCTGTGTGAAGGTAGCGGGATAAACTACGCAACCAATAATATTATTGGGGTTAATTGCCAGCTTGGCCACACCGCCTGGATCTACAGTCTCGACTGAATGATCCTGATAGTCACCGCCGAGCTTCTGAAAATACCACCAAGGAATGCCGTTTTGCATCGGAATCAAAATAGTCTCTGGGCCAATGATTGCAGCAAGATCATGAATAATAGGATCAACCTGATGCGCCTTGACTGCTAAAATCACGACGTCTGAAATTCCTGCATCCGCAATCTTCTCTACTGCCTTGACCTGTGCAACTAAAGGCTCAGGCTGATCATTCATGATTAATGCCAGACCGCGCTCTTTGATAGCCGCTAAGGTAGCACCGCGAGCAACGACCGTAACATCGTTACCTGCTCGAGCTAACATCACTGCAAGGTAACCGCCAATCGCACCCCCGCCGCCAATGACACAAATTTTCATAAATACTCCGCAAGAATTAAATTTTTAAATTAATTCCATAGTAGAGGAGATTATTTTGCGATGCAATTAATATTTATGCCTGATTTTTAGGCAGTTTTTTGGACTATCAAGCCTATGGGGCGCTTAATTTAGCCTTGGGCACTAGCCCACCCAAAAGCATGCCAATGATGCTAGCCAGCAGGCCGGCCAACTGAGGAGGAAGAATAGCTTTGGGAGCCAGTATTTCGCAACCAATCCAAACGGTCAGACCGCAGAGAACAGCTAGCAAGCCTCCTAAGGTATTAGCTTTAGACCAATACACCCCAAAAGCAAGTGGTACAAAAGCAGCCACTAGGGTGACTTTGTAAGCATTCTCAACCATCTTAAAAATGGATAATTCAGAATTAATAGCGAACAGAGTGACCGCAACCGTAAAACACAGTACGGTGATTCTCATTACTTTTAATAAATCGTGATCTGATAAGTGCTTGTAAAAACCTCGCACAATATTCTCAGCAAAGGTCACTGAAGGTGCGAGTAAGGTAGCGCTGGCACAACTCTTGATGGCTGAGAGTAAGGCCCCAAAAAACATCACTTGCGCAATCAGCGGCGCATGATTCAAGATCAACTTAGGCAAAATCATTTGGGGATCAGTATGTAAATATTGCTTCACTAAATCAGGATCAATGATCGTGGCTGAATATGCTAGAAAGATCGGAACAAAAGCAAACACAAAGTACATGGCGCCACCCAATAGGGCTGCTTGCACCGCCACATTGGCATTTTTAGACGAAGTAATTCTCTGAAATACATCTTGCTGTGGAATCGACCCCAACATCATGGTGCATAAAGCAGCAGTAAATCCTAGTACAGAAGCAAGATTGAGATCGGGCCAAAAATTAGAAAATTGCCCAGCCGCAGCAGCATGCTCAATAACGACACCCACTCCCCCAGTTTGGGATGTGAGTTCACCACCGATGTAGAGCATCCCAATCACAATGATGATCATTTGCACAAAGTCTGTAATAGCTACAGACCACATACCCCCAAATAGGGTATAGATCAGCACACTGCCTGCACCAATCAACATTCCTGCGGTTTGAGTAATTGCCCCATCAGACACCACACTAAAAACTAAGCCTAATGCTTTAATCTGCGCCGCAACCCAGCCTAGATAAGACACCACAATGCAAAGCGTCACCAAGACTTCAACTGTGCGCCCATATTTTTCTCTAAAGAAATCACCAATGGTGAGCATTCGGCGGTTATAGAGATGACGAGCAAAAAAGAGGCCCACCAATATCAGGCACATGGAAGATCCAAAGGGATCGGCAACGATGCCGCCTAGACCCTCTTTCAGAAAGACTGCCGGAATACCCAAAACTGCTTCCGAGCCAAACCAGGTAGCAAATACTGTGGCCGTCACAATCGGCAAAGGTAGGCTGTGTCCCGCTGCGGCAAAGTCCGCCACATTTTTAACGCGTAGCGCTGCCCATAGGCCAATGCCAACCGATATTACCCAATAGATGATGACAAACCAAAGCAACATTGACCAATCGCTCCTGCAAGAATTTTCACAAATTATATGGCCTTGTTACTTTTAATATATAGAGCGCTTTCAATGAATTAGCGCCCATTTTGGGCATCTAGGTCTGACATAATTCAGGAGTGAATACCCCATTAGAGAATCTTGGTACAGACTTGGCCTATCAAAAGGCCATCTTGGGTTCTGTGTCGCGTACTTTTGCACTGACTATCCCGCTACTACCACCAACGATTGAAAGGGTGGTGGGAAACACCTATTTACTATGCCGCATCGTAGATACGATTGAGGATGCTGCAGAACTCACTCCAAAGATAAAAATAAACTTGTCCCAGTTATTTTTAGATAGTGTTCTGGGTAATATTCCCGCTGCTTCTTTTGTTAGCCCCAGTCTTGAGGCCTTAAAAAATTATTCCAATATCGATGAGCTTGATCTCATTAGTCATACTCCAACCGTATTGCGAATTTTTCGCACTTTCTCGAGCCAGGATCAAGCTGCCATCAGTCGCTGTGTTTCTATCATGTCGGAGGGTATGTCTTACTTTCATGAAAGACAAAGTCCGGATGGCCTTAAAGACTTACCAGAGTTTGAACGATATTGTTATGTCGTTGCTGGGGTAGTAGGGGAGTTACTTACCACTATCTTTGCTCATTATTCTCCTGAGTTTGCCAAGCGTATTCAGGGTCATGAAAACTTAGCCATCGCTTTTGGTCAAGCCTTGCAAATGACAAATATTCTCAAGGACTCGCCCCAAGATCAGGCTCGCGGGGTTTCTTGGAAGCCGGCACATATTACCCAAGAGGAGCTTCTCAAGATCGCCTATAGCAAACTGCAGGACGCTCTCCAATACATTCTGCTCATACCTACCAATGAGAACGGTATGAGACGTTTTTGTTTTCTTGCCTTTGGTCTTGCAGTAATGACCTTAGAAAAGATCGCCGCTACAAAAGAGTGGGGTGATAGATCTGGTAAAGCTGAAGTGAAACTCTCCAGAAATACCGTGTGGCTGTTTTACGGCTTTACTATGCTTGCCGCTACTCACAACTCATTCTTGCAATGCTTCTTTTTTCTAGCCTCTCGCAAACTTAGGAATTACTCTGCAACCCTGAGTTAAATGACCCCTTCATGCTGTAAGAGCCATATTTTTACCTGACGGTAAAAGCCTGGACTATCTTCCTTCATAAAACCGCCAAGCCCTTGCGCTGAAACTACGCGATGGCATGGCGTGATTAAGGGATGGGGATTGGCGCCACATGCCGTTCCCACTGCCCGAGGCCCGCTTTTAATAGCCCTTGCAATCTCGCCATAGGTCTTTGTTTCACCAACCCGAATACTTTGAGCAGCACTCCATACTTTTTTCTGATGTTCGGTACCAGCAGGCTTAAGAGGCATATCAAAAGCAAAACCTGCATTTTTGAAATAGTGTTGGCACTGTTTTGCAAACTCTTTTGCTAGCGCATTCCCTGGTTTTATAAGAGGGGTACCAAGCGCTCGATAGTCAATTTTTGAAATCATCAAACTACCCTCCACCAACTCAGTTTGAAT
This sequence comes from Polynucleobacter antarcticus, assembly GCF_013307245.1. Classification (NCBI taxonomy): domain Bacteria; kingdom Pseudomonadati; phylum Pseudomonadota; class Betaproteobacteria; order Burkholderiales; family Burkholderiaceae; genus Polynucleobacter; species Polynucleobacter antarcticus. The sequence continues at coordinate 172,626 of NZ_CP028941.1, read as the reverse complement.
GCCTAAGCACCCAAAAGGGGCCAATATGACGCAATATTCGGTAGATTTGAGCTCTGAACTGGGTAAATTGATGGGCATACAGATCATTCTGACATCAATTTCAGTCACTATCCATCGTCACCGCCAATCAAGCCATAGCGAGAAAAATCGCACTTTGCTATATTGGTTCTTCCTTATTTCTCGCAGGCGTATCTGATGGACACCTTTTTTGATGATTGGCCTTTTATTGGTCAAGTTGCTTTAGTCATCTTTTTACTCGCACTTTCCGGCTTTTTCTCTATGGCCGAAACAAGCATGCTATCAGCCAATCGACACCGGCTGCGTGCAATGGCTCATGGTGGAAATGCCGGGGCTGCATTAGCTGAGAGACTATTAAAACGCATTGACTCGCTGTTGTCCGTTCTACTGATTTCGAATAATTTAATCAATACCATTCTGCCTATTTTAGTAACGGGTATTGCATTACACATTTTTGGTGATAGTGGTTTAGTTTTATCGATTGCTACCTTAACAGTTGCTTTACTGATCATCGTCTTTAGTGAAATTACACCTAAGGTCATTGGTACTGCTTTTCCAGAAAAAATTGCCAGTAATGTTGGGTGGGTCATCCTACCCCTCACCTACCTTCTGAAGCCACTACTTTGGTTTATCAATAGTTTTGTATCGGGTCTCATGAAGCTATTTCGCTTACAGGCATCTACAGACAATAAAACGATGGGTAAGGAAGAACTCCGCAGCTTAGTTTTAGAGTCAAACCGTTTTGTCTCCACCCATCATCGCAATATTTTGCTGAACTTATTTAACCTAGAAAATATTCTGGTGGATGATGTGATGACACCTCGATCAAAGATTGAAATTTTAGATCTTGCTAGGCCCATTGATGAGGTCATGCAGCAATTAGAAACGTGTTATCACAATAAATTACCCGTTTGCGATGGCGACTCAGAGCGCATTATTGGAATTCTCTCTGTCAAGAAAGCACTTTCTTTACTAGGTAATGCTGAACTGCAACACCAAGACTTTAAAGACTTACTGAATGAGCCCTACTTTATTCCCAGTGAAACACCTGTGTTACAGCAGATGCAATTTTTTCAAGACAATCAGCAGCGCTTGAGTTTGGTAGTTAATGAGTATGGTCAGGTTCTGGGTCTTGTTACGTTTGAGGATATTGTGGAAGAATTAATTGGAGAATTCACGACCTCGTTCTCCAACCTTTCTAACGAACCACATTGGTTGCCTGATGGCACATACCTTGCCAGTGGTAGTGCAGCACTTCGAGATTTAAATCGTCTCCTCAAACTTGATTTACCGCTAGATGGACCTCGTACGCTAAACGGACTCATATTAGAAAAACTGGAAGCTATTCCAGATCATGATGTCAGCATTCGGCTGAATGATGTGGTGATGGAGATTGTTCAATTTGATGAGCACGGTGTCAAAACTGTCAAACTGTATCGACCTGATAATTCATCGAACTGAGATTGAGCGAAACACTTCATGATTCTCATATTATTCGAACCTGGCATAGCATTGCGGTAAATGCTCTCGATGCTAGGGCTACGGATATTCATATTGAGGCCAGATCACAAGAAACTATCGTACGCATTCGAGTGGATGGCCAACTTCAATTACAAAACCAATACCCCATAGATCTGCATGAGCGTTTAATTACGCGCATCAAGATCTTAGCGCGCTTAGATATCGCCGAGAAACGCTTGCCACAGGATGGACGCCTGACTATTGGGCGCGATTTTAGTAAACCGCATATTGATTGTCGAGTCTCTATTCTTCCGACGCTCTACGGTGAAAAAGCCGTGATTCGAATTCTGCCGAGTCATTTAGGGGATCTGGCTCTCGACAAGCTGGGCTTACTACCAGAACAGCTGGAGATATTTCAAGCGGCGATTGCCCAATCTAATGGACTCATCCTAGTGACTGGCCCAACAGGTGGGGGTAAGACGCGGACACTGTATAGCTGCTTAAATGCACTCAATCAGATTCAACGTAATATTTGCTCGGTAGAGGATCCAATTGAAATTCGACTTCCTGGCATAAATCAAGTGGCTTACCACCCTCGCGCAGGACTGGATTTCCCTACTATTATTCGCGCACTATTAAGGCAGGATCCTGATGTCATCATGATTGGTGAGATACGTGATTCCGCAAGTGCTCAACTCGCTATTACAGCAGCCCAAACAGGGCACCTAGTTCTTAGCACCCTACACACGCGTAATGCCTGGGGTGCATTAAGTCGACTCAAAACATTAGGCATAGATCAAGAGTCTATTGAATCTTGTCTTCGCTGCGTGAGCTCTCAACGATTAGTTCGCAAGTGCTGTACACAGTGCATCAAATCTCAGTTACAAATAGACTGCCCACTCTGCAAAGGCTCTGGGTATTTTGGACGCCTTGGCATCCATGAGGTTTTAGGAAGTACGGAGCTGACTCAATCAACACCTTTCCTCAACCTCTATTCATCCGGGATGCGAGCGGTTGAAGCTGGACTGATAGATCAGAACTCACTAGATTCTGAGGTCGGCACTTGGCATTAATCACTTTATTTTTAAATAAAAACCTTAGTAAATCGGAACAACTTCATTTTGCTCAGCAAATGCTTGCCCTACTTCAGGCAGGGCTGCCTTTACTCAATGCCATAGAACTGATTATTCAATCTGCACCAAAAACTTGGCAAACTTGGCTAGAAAACCTTCGTATGCTGTTACGTAAAGGCAATAGCTTCTCTTATTGTTTAACTGCACAAGGTAGCCAATTTTCTCCAGAGTTTTGTAATCTCATTAGAGTCAGCGAACGCTCTGGTAATTTGACATTAGCTTTACGAACCATCATCCAGCAACTTGAAGCCCAAATTGAATTACGAAGAAAAGTACAGCAGTCTTTGACCTACCCTCTCATTACACTCACTACCTCTTTTTTACTGGTGCTGGTCATGATGATTTGGGTGGTACCCGTTTTTAAAGACGTCTTTGGACATTTTCAGGCGGAGCTTCCTGCGCCCACAAGAATGCTCATTGCGATATCCAATCTTGTACAACAATACTTTCTTGAGATGTTGGCACTAATAGGATTTGGGCTAAGTTGCTTTTTCTACGTCTGGGTTAAGTCAACGGCATTGCAACGATATTGCGATCGATTCATTCTGCGTCTACCTTTTTTAGGTAACTTATTTCGGCTAGCAAGCCTCAGCCATTGGTGCCGTACTTTAGGTCACTTATTAGAAGCAGGCCTTCCCCTTCCCGATGCCCTCCGAATCACTGCCCAATCTTCCAACCAATGGGTCAGTCACGACTTTAGTGCTGAAATATTTAAGCATCTGACTCGGGGCTGGCCACTGGGTGAGTCACTCAAAAAAGCGGATCCAAAATCGATGTTGATGGATGTCGAAACGCGCTTACTACTCCATATTGGTGCCGAGGGTGGCTCTTTGACAGAGATGCTCAATCAGCGTGCCTCTACACTTGGAGCGCAACTCAGTGGGCAACTCAATGCCCTCAGTCAAAACCTAGAGCCCCTGCTCATTCTTCTAGTAGGTGCAATTATTGGCAGCCTAGTCATAATCTTATATTTACCCATCTTCAACCTAGGACAAATCGTCTGATGGATTCCATGATCATCTATTTGATTAAAGCCTCCCTCGTAGCGGCATTCACTTACCTTGCTTACGTGGATTGGCATAGTTTTCGACTACCCAATCGGATAACCTTGCCCCTCATAGTTCTAGGTATGACATTCAATGGCCTTTTCGAGCAGCAGTTTGTCAGCGCTACTTCCGCATGGATTGGTGCCGTGGTTGGATACGGATCACTTTGGGCCTTAAATGCCACTTACCGACTGGTCAGAGGGAAAAATGGTGTTGGTATGGGTGATGCAAAGCTACTCGCTGCGCTGGGTGCCTGGCTAGGCTGGGAGTCGCTACCTAGTATTCTCTTGATGGCCTCTATTCTGGGTCTTATTGGTGGAATTGCCTGGTTAAGGTGGCATCGTCAACAACTTCAACAGGCTTTTCCTTTTGGCCCCTTTCTTGCCATTGCTGGCATCATTGAGTTGTTATGGCCTCAAATCATCCCCACGCTAATCATACCCAGACTGATCTAAGTAGCCTGAAAGGGAAGATCCTTTTAGTGGGCCTCACTGGTGGCATTGGCTCCGGTAAGACTGTTATTAGCGATCTTCTGGATAAGCTTGGGGTCGGAATTATTGATAGCGACCTGATCTCTCGCGAGCTCACCTCAGTTGGTGGAGAAGCAATTATCCCAATTAAACAAACCTTCGGGACAGAATTCATAGACGCCCAAGGCGCACTGGATCGCAGCAGGATGCGTGATTTGGTCTTTAAAGATCCCCAATCTAGGCAAAAACTGGAGAAAATTACCCACCCCCTCATTCAGCAAAAAACTGCCCGACAGGCTTTTGAGCTGGCTCAATCTGGTGTGCCCTACCTCGTATTTGTAGTCCCCCTCCTGGTGGAATCCGAAGCCTGGCTGAATCTGATTGACTATCTAGTCGTAGTGGACTGCCCAGAGGAGATCCAAATAGCTAGAGTGATGCAGCGCAATAATATGACGCGCCCAGAAGTGGAGCGTATTCTCATGGCTCAAGTAAATCGAGAAGATCGACTTGCGAAAGCCAATTTCGTGATTGAGAACCAAGCAAGCCTTGAGGGTCTCAAACTGGAAGTTCAGAGTCTGCACCAAAAAATACTGCAAATTAAGGATGAGCGACTGAGTTCGTCTTAAAATGTGAGCTTGTGATTGTCTACGAATATCCCTTCAATGAACTGGTCCGGAGCATGCTCCGGTTGGAGTACTTGTTCGCCCGCTTTAATCACTTCTTGAAGTCTGATGATGCCGAACTCCACCACAATGCAATCACTATCCTATTTGATTTAGGTGATATTGGCTCTAGAGGTGATATCAAGTCTCTACTGCTAAAAGAGTTTGAACGTCAAAAATATGCTCTCCATGGCTTAAAAACATCTCAAAAAGTAGATCAGGAAGCGCTCTTACTTACTATCTCTGAAATTGATAAAGCTGCATTGAGTATTAATCAGTCCGTAGGCAAACCGAATTCAGCTATCACTGAAAGTGAATGGCTCAATGCTATTCGTACTCGACTAAATATTCCAGGTGGAACGAGCCCAATTGATTTGCCTAGTTATCACGCCTGGAAAAATAGCCCTTCAAGCCAACGCAGAGAATTACTAGAAAAATATGTAGCGCCATTACTGCCGTGGCATGAGGCCTGCCAGGTTTTCTTGCGCCTACTGCGCCAATCCGGAGAAGCTAAAGATGTCACGGCACATCTTGGCTCTTTTCAGCAGGCGCCGTCAGGCAAAGTCTACCAACTCATGCGCATTGCACTTGAAGATGATTTACTTTTCTCAGAGATCAGCGCAAATAAATATTTGCTTTCTATTCGTTTTTTAAGAAGTGATAAAGATAAAAAACCACAGCTCGTTAATGAAGATATTTCATTCAGGCTAACACTGTGCCAATTTTAAGGCTGTAGTAGTCGGAGCTTTTCTAGCATTGGCCAAGCTGCAGGTAATAAAGGCTCAACACTGGGAACCTTCTCAGAAAGTAACTGCCAAGAAAGCTGTTGTCCCTCACACCCTGCAGGAACTCCCTTCCACTGACGTATCACGCTCACATGTAATAGAACATAAGCATGAGGATAGTCATACTCCAGCACGGTGAGATCCTCACTAGACTCAATATCAATACCTAACTCTTCTTGTAACTCGCGCTTGAGTGCATCGAATACAGATTCACCACCTTCTATCTTGCCACCAGGGACTTCCCAGTAACCAGCGTAAGGCTTACCTTCAGGCCGCTGACCTAAAAGATAGCGACCTTCTTTGTCTAATAGAATTCCAGCAGCAACTTCTGTGACGGGTCGATTAGCTTGCATGCGAACCAGCCCAGTGCTTAGCAAACTGCCAAGCGACTCTGCCAGAACGCGAGCCACGCTCTAAAGCCCAGACCAATGCTTCTGCCCGCGCAGCCTCTATTTGAGTATGACTAAGGCCAAAGTGACTCAACCAATGCGCAACAATCAGTAAGTATTCATCTTGCTTTGGGGGATAGAAAGAAAGCCATAAACCAAAACGCTCTGATAGGGAAATTTTTTCCTCTACTACTTCCCCTGGGTGAATCTCACCATCGTCGGTATGCGAATACGTGAGATTGTCTTTCATATACTCAGGTAACAAATGGCGTCGATTGGATGTGGCATATATCAAAATATTATCGACCTGTGCCGATACCGAGCCATCTAGGGCAGACTTCATTGCTTTATAACCAGACTCTCCATCTTCAAATGAGAGATCATCGCAAAAAATAACAAAGCGCTCTGGCCGATCAGCCAATAATTCCGTAATGTCGGCTAAATCTGCTAAATGCTCTTTCTCAACCTCAACCAAGCGCAATCCTTGGCTAGCAAATTCATGCAAGCTTGCTTTAATTAGGGAAGATTTTCCTGTGCCACGCGCTCCTGTTAATAAAATATTATTTGCAGGTTTTTTTAAAATAAAGTTTTTAGTATTGTCACGAATAGAATCTCGCTGACGATCGATATTTTTTAAATCCTCAAACGTAATATCTGAGACATATTTAACTGGCTGTAAAAAACCGATGCTGCCAAAAATACTATCGCGCCGACGCCATCTAAAAGCAGTTGAAGACTGCCACTGCTCTTGTGTCAAGGGCTTTGGTAAAAATGTCTCTAGATGACTGAGCAGTAGATCTAATTTTTCATTCATAAAATGGTTTTCTACGAGCGGTAATCTGCATTAATGGAAACATACTCATGCGATAAGTCACAAGTCCACATAGTTTGTTGAGCTGACCCACGACCTAAATCAATCTTCACGGTGATTTCTTGAGCCTGCATGACCCTTTTGCCATCAGCCTCTTGATAATCTGGATGACGTCCGCCATTCTTGGCCACCCAAACGTCTCCAAGCCACATTTGCACTTGGTTCACATCAAGATCAGTAATGCCAGCATAACCAATCGCCGCAAGAATGCGACCTAAGTTCGGGTCACTCGCGAAGAAAGCAGTCTTTACTAAGGGGGAATGCGCTACTGCCTCAGCAACTAAACGACACTCCTCATCTGTCTTACCGCCATGAACATTGATCGTAATAAACTTAGTGGCACCTTCACCATCTCTCACAATCATATGAGCTAGTTGCCGTGCAAGATCCATCAATGCCTCGCGGACTAAAGCATAGCTAGAGTCATCATCAGACTGAATATGCACTGCAGATTGGTTTGTTGCCATGATGATAAAGGCATCATTGGTAGAGGTATCACCATCAATTGTGATGGCATTGAAAGACAGATCAGCAACTTCACCCGTTAATTTTTTCAGCAGTCCAGGAGCGAAACCGGCATCTGTCGCAATAAAGCCCAGCAAAGTGGCCATATTGGGATGAATCATGCCAGCACCCTTACAAATACCCGTCATCGTGACTAAGCCCGCAGGGGTAGCCACGGTCATCGATGCTGCCTTGGGTTGCGTATCTGTTGTCATGATGGCCTCAGCCGCATCTAGCCACTGATCTTCATCCAAATTTACTACTGCTTGAGGCAACGCAGTAATCAGTTTTTCAATTGGTAGTGGCTCAAGAATCACCCCAGTTGAGAAAGGTAATATTTGTTCTGGATTGAGTTTCAACTCTTTTGCCAGCGCAGCACACGTTGCTAGCGCATCTTGCATACCCCGCTCGCCGGTTCCAGCATTGGCATTACCTGTATTGACCACGAGTGCACGAATTTCTCCTTTAGCGCCTTCCAGCCCTAAGTGCTCTCGGCAGACTTGAACTGGAGCTGCACAAAATCGATTTAAGGTGAAGACACCCGCCACCTGGGAGCCGGGGGCAAGCGTCATTACAAGTAAGTCTTTGCGATTTGCCTTTTTAATTCCTGCTTGCGCAATGCCCATCTGAAAACCTTTAATGGGTTTCAGTTGATCTTTTTGGGGGAGGGGTAGGTTAACTGTCATGATTTGACAATTGTAGAGGAGGCACTACAGAGCTGCCTAGTCTGGAAGCTCTTTAATTAAGCCAATGCACCGCAGCAGTTCTTATATTTTTTACCACTACCACAGGTACAGGGGTCATTGCGACCTACTTTTGGACCTGAACGGATTGGTGCCGCAGTAATTTCAACGGCTGCACTTGGATCACTAGCGGAATCAACAAGTGCTTGATCGGCATCTGCATGCTGATATTTCACGTCTGCAAGTTTAGCTAAATCCTGATTGATAGATTCTGAGGCTTCATCCAATTCACTCGCACTACGAATTTTTACCGTCATGATGGATTTAACAACGTCATTCTTAACAACACTCAAAAACTCACCATACAGCTCAAATGCTTCACGGCGGTACTCTTGTTTTGGATCTTTTTGTGCATAGCCACGTAAATGAATACCTTGGCGCAGATGGTCTAAAGCAGCTAAGTGTTCGCGCCAATGGGTATCTAAGCTATAAAGCAAAACAGAGCGTTCAAATCCAGCAAATGATGTACGACCAGAAAGTTCTACCTTAGCGTCATATACTTCTTTCGCAACACTCAATACCCGCTCAACAATCTGCTGATCCTCTATCGACTCAGCACTTTCAACCCAATTTTTTAGATCAATGACTAAACCCCAATCATTAGCCAGCACATTCTCTAAGCCAACTAAATCCCACTGTTCTTCCATGGATTCCATGGGAACATACAAAATACAAATACTACGTAAAACATCTTCCCGTAGATTAGCAATTAGCTCACCAACATCCTCACTCTCTAATACTTGATTTCTTAAGCTATACGTTTCTTTACGCTGGTCATTGGCAACGTTGTCATATTCCAATAGCTGCTTACGAATATCAAAGTTTCGACCTTCGACCTTACGCTGCGCAGACTCAATCGAACGCGTCACCATCCCAGCTTCAATAGGTTCGCCATCTGGCATTTTGAGGCGATCCATCACTGAGCGTAAACGATCGCCTGCAAAAATACGTAAGAGCGCATCATCTAGCGAAAGATAAAAGCGGGAAGAGCCCGGATCACCCTGACGACCAGACCGTCCGCGCAATTGATTGTCGATACGACGGCTTTCATGACGCTCGGTACCAATAATATGCAAGCCGCCAGCACTTAATACTTGGTCATGCAAACTTTGCCACTCATCTTGCAGGATCCTAATCTTGGCTGCTTTATCAGCATCAGTCAGACTTGAATCGGCATTGATCAAAGAGGATTGCTTAGCTACGTTACCGCCCAACACAATATCGGTACCACGACCTGCCATGTTGGTGGCAATCGTAATCATCTGGGGTCTACCAGCTTGGGCAATGATCTCGGCCTCACGGGCATGCTGTTTAGCATTCAACACCCGATGTGGTAGCTGGCCTTTATCTAGTAAACCTGCAATCAGCTCTGAATTTTCAATTGAAGTAGTGCCTACCAATACTGGCTGACCACGCTGATAGCAGTCGTCAATATCTTTAATCACTGCATCGTAACGCTCACGGGCAGTTTTATAAATTTGATCTTGACGATCTTTTCTTTGACTAATGCGATTTGGCGGAATGATGACAGTCTCTAAACTGTAAATTTCCTTGAACTCAAATGCCTCAGTATCAGCAGTACCCGTCATACCCGCTAACTTGCCATACATACGGAAGAAATTTTGAAAGGTGATGGTCGCTAGAGTCTGATTCTCATTCTGAATTGCTACACCCTCTTTGGCCTCGACTGCTTGATGTAATCCGTCTGACCAGCGGCGGCCCTGCATTAAGCGGCCCGTGAACTCATCTACGATAATAACTTCGTTGTTTTGAACTACATAATGCTGATCACGATGGTATAAAGTATGCGCACGCAAAGCAGCATACAAATGATGCATCAAGGTAATATTTTGTGGGGAGTATAAGGAGTTTCCATCGGTCAAAGCGCCAAGCTGGACTAAGATTACCTCGGCTTTGTCGTGACCTTGTTCCGTTAAATAGACTTGCTGTGATTTTTCATCAACCCAATAATCGCCTGGCTTCTCAACACCCGTTCCATCTGATTTTTGTTCGCCAATCTGCCGCTCTAAATGAGCAGGTAGTGCATTAATGGCTACGTAAAGATCCGTATGATCTTCTGCTTGACCAGAAATAATTAAAGGTGTGCGTGCTTCATCGATCAAAATAGAGTCGACTTCATCGACGATAGCGTAAGCCAAACCACGCTGAACACGCTGGCCCAAATCTTGAACCATGTTGTCGCGCAAGTAGTCGAAACCAAATTCATTATTGGTTCCGTACGTAATGTCTGCTGCATAAGCTTCTTGCTTGGCTGTGTGATCCATCTGCGATAGATTCACACCCACTTTCATACCCAAGAATTGATAGAGGGTAGACATCCACTCAGCATCACGCTGCGCCAAATAATCATTGACGGTAACAACATGAACACCTTTACCAGTCAAAGCATTTAAATACACTGGAAGTGTGGCGGTTAAGGTCTTCCCTTCGCCCGTACCCATTTCGGCAATTTTGCCTTGATGTAAAGCAAGGCCACCTTGAATCTGTGCATCAAAATGGCGCATCTTCATGACGCGGACACTCGCCTCACGAACCACTGCAAATGCCTCTGGAGCAATGTCATCCAAAGATTCGCCTGCGGCTAGGCGTGACTTAAGCTCAGCAGTCTTCGCTTGAAGTGCAGCATCATCCAAAGCTTGCAGGCTAGGCTCAAAAGCGCTAACTTTGGCAACTACTTTGCGATACTGCTTTAAGAGGCGGTCGTTACGACTGCCGACCAGGGTTTTAAGAAGACCGATTACCATGGGAAATTGAAGTAAATTAAGACCTTGAGTTTATCACCCACCCCCCTCTTTTTCCATGAACTTCGCTCGTAAACCGACTCGTAGGAATGCCGCCCATGAGTGGCTGGACTATCTTCGTGATTCACAAGGGCTCGGAGGGATTTTGGCTAAAACAGAAGATTTAGCCAAACTCAAAACTGCTCTTAATATAGCTTTGACAACCCTGGATCTAGAGCATTTCAGCTCAAAAATTGAAGCTGGGTGGCGTTCTGGCGGCCAAAATGAACTCTTTTTACTAGTCAGCGGGGCTACGATTGCTACGCGCTTACAGCAAGTTTTACCTAGCTTAATCAATGAGTTATCAAAAAAAGGGGTAATTTGCTTATCCATTAAGGTTCGCATCAAACCTGCTCCACCCCATTGGGAAATAAAAGCTCGAACTGGCCTACAAACAGAGCGAAAGCCGCAAGGTTTTAATCCTGTCGCCAGGGCATCCTGGGAATCCCTACTGGAGAAATTAGACCCTGACTCTGACTTACGTGAAGCGGTTGAGAAGCTCCTACAAAAATAAAGCTAAATAAACTTATTTGCTATGGGGGAGTTAGAAAAAGAGAGGTTGACTCTCTTTAGAGTAGGCTGAGGGAGCCTTATTTTCAGAAAACGTGCTTATTTCATAGGAGCTTGGATCGTCCAGAAGCTTTCTCAGTAAAGCATTGTTTAATGCATGTCCTGATTTTTCAGCGATATAGGCGCCAATAATAGGGTGCCCCACTAAATAAAGATCTCCAATCGCATCTAATATTTTGTGTCGCACAAACTCATCTTCATAACGAAGCTCTTCGTTATTGAGAATTCGATGCTCGTCTAACACGATCGCATTATCTAAACTTCCACCACGCGCTAAACCCATCTCGCGCAATGCTTCAACTTCGTGAGCAAAACCAAAGGTACGCGCACGTCCAATTTCACTTCGATACGCATGCTCAGCAAAGTCAACAACAAAATGTTGGCCCGTCTTATCGACGGCTGGATGTTTAAAGTCAATAGTAAAGTCGAGTTTAAAGCCGAAGAAAGGCTCTAAACGCGCAAGCTTATCTCCCTCTCTTACCTCAATCGGTTTTTTAATTACTAAAAATTGTCTTGGTGCATCTTGCTCAGCAATACCTGCAGACTCTATTAAGAATAAGAATGAGGCAGCACTACCATCCATGATGGGTACTTCTTCCCCATCTACTTCAATCAAAAGATTATCTAGGCCTAAGCCAGCACAAGCTGAAAGCAAATGCTCTACTGTAGACACTCGGACACCATCTTTTTGAATAACGGATGCTAAGCGAGTGTCACATACCGCCAGAGCAGTAGCCGCTATCACGAATGGCTCTGGGGTATCAATACGAACAAACGAGATTCCTGAATTTACCGGAGCAGGCTTAATCGTCAACGTGACCTTACGGCCAGAGTGCAGACCAATCCCGACAGTTTTAACGGGGGTGGCGATCGTACGTTGCTTCATCATGCTTTATCTAAATTCAGGAATAACTACTTAGAGCTTTTTCAATACTGAAGCAGCATCACTTACTTCAAATTTTCCAGCATCTTCAAGATCCAGAGTTTTCACGATGCCATTTTCAACAATCATGGCATAACGTTGTGAGCGAACACCTAAACCACGGGCAGTTAGATCAAACTCCATCCCCAGTTTTTTAGTGAACTCAGCACTTCCATCGCCTAACATGCGTACTTTATTGCCAACTTTCAGATCACGACCCCATGCACCCATCACAAATGGATCATTGACTGCCACACACCAAATCTCGTCAACACCCTTAGCTTTGATCGCATCAAAATGCTCAACAAATCCAGGAACATGTTTTGCAGAGCAGGTAGGTGTAAATGCACCCGGCAATGCAAAGATCACTACTTTTTTACCAGCGGTCAGCTTTTCCACTTCAAATGCATTGGGACCAATGGCGCAACCTTCAGTTGCCTCATCTAAAAACTCATACAGAGTCGCATTTGGTAACTTTTGTCCGACTGCAATCATAAAATCTCCCGTTAAATAGTTGTCATGAATATGCCAACGCTAGCGCGGGATTCGTCGTCCGGAGGGGCGCCGCGCTGGCATTTTGCAACTGCCTATTGTATTGATCAGTCGTTTAATCTGCTTGCTTACGTAAAAAAGCAGGTATCTCGTAGTAATCAGCACCTTTATCCAACATGGTTTTGGCCTGCGGGGAGCTATCAGCACCTAGGGTGGGTACTGGTGTAGCCTCGCGAGAACTACGGAATACTCGTGGCAAATCATATTGACTGTAATCCACACCACTGGATGCTGGCTGCGCCATCGAGGGAATGCTTCCAGCACCTGTCAACGCTACGCCTGCAGTCGTATTTAAAGCCGAATCAAGACCCACTTTACTCATGGCAGCAGAAGCACTAGCAGGCGCAAAGCTATTTAAGTCTGCCATCGTTGGCATGGCGTCATGAGTACCAGTAGCCTGTCTCCAGACAACTTCTGGCTGCTGATGTTGTCTAGCCTGCGGATTATTTAATCCCGTAGCTACCACAGTCACACGCAATGCATCACCTAAGCTTTCATCATAGACCGTACCAAAAATGACTGTTGCATCATCCGCAGCGTAACCTCGAATTGCTGCCATGACTTCGCGCGTCTCGGATAACTTCAATGTCCGACTCGCAGTAATGTTTACTAGTACACCACGTGCACCAGAAAGATCAACACCCTCGAGTAATGGCGAGGCTACTGCAGCTTCAGCAGCTAAGCGTGCGCGGTCCATACCAGAAACAGTAGCAGTTCCCATCATCGCCTTACCTTGCTCGCCCATTACAGTTTTAACATCTTCAAAGTCAACGTTGATCAAACCCTGAACATTGATGATTTCTGCGATACCAGAAACTGCGTTGTGCAATACATCATCAGCACAAGCAAATGCCTTATCGAACTCGGCATCTTCACCCATCACTTCAAAGAGTTTTTCATTGAGAACAACAATTAAAGAATCAACATATGATTCGAGTTCAAGCGCACCATTTTCTGCTACCTTAAGACGCTTTGCGCCCTCAAAATCAAATGGTTTGCTGATGACACCAACAGTCAAAATACCCATTTCTTTTGCTACCTGGGCAACGATTGGCGCAGCGCCTGTTCCAGTTCCGCCCCCCATACCAGCAGTAATAAATACCATATGAGCACCTTGCAATGAATCAGCAATACGAGCACGTGCTTCTTGAGCAGCAGCTGCACCGATTTCTGGTTTAGCGCCGGCACCAAGTCCGCTAGAGCCTAGTTGCAAATTCACAGAGGCCTCAGAGCGCTGTAATGCGCCAGCATCGGTGTTCATGCAAATAAACTCTACGCCGTTAACCCCACGACGAATCATATGCTGAACAGCATTGCCGCCAGCACCACCAACTCCAACCACTTTAATAATGGTTTTGCCAGCAGTTTCTTGATCTAATATTTCAAATTCCATATACCCTCCTAGGTAAATAAGGCACTACATTGACGACGAAGTAAAAACAACAAAACTTAAAAATTTCCTGCGAACCATTCCTTCATACGCGACACTACACTCTGTAACGCGCCTGATTGAGATACTCTTCGGCCACGCAATAATTGCGCTTGCCCTTCCATTAACAAACCAATGCTGGTAGCAAATCTTGGGCTTCGTAAAACTTCATGTAAGTGGCCACGATATTCAGGGTTGCCAATGCGTGCAGGCCTTAAAAAGACTTGCTCAGCCAAATCCACCATGCCAGGCATGAGAGAAGTTCCGCCGGTCAGAACAATTCCGGAGGACACCATGTCTTCATAACCAGAGTCCCGCACCACACCCCTTACTAAGGTAAATAATTCCTCGACCCGTGGCTCAATGACAGCAGCCAAAGACTGCTTAGACATCGGGCGTGGGTCACGATCACCCACACCAGGCACATCAATCATGGTGCTAGGATCAGCCATATCTTGACGAGCAATACCATATTGGATTTTTAAGTCTTCTGCATCTAATGTTGGGGTGCGCAATGCCATAGCGATGTCATTAGTAATTTGATCCCCTGCAATAGGAATGACAGCCGTATGACGAATAGAGCCCTGACAGTAAATGGCAATATCAGTAGTGCCACCACCAATATCAACCAAGACCACGCCAAGCTCTTTTTCATCCTCTGTCAGTACCGCTAAACTGGAGGCTAGTGGCTGCAAAATGAGATCATTCACCTCTAAACCACAACGACGAACACACTTCACAATGTTTTGCGCTGCACTCACAGCACCAGTAACGATATGTACTTTTACTTCTAGGCGCAAACCACTCATACCTATGGGTTCACGGACATCTTCTTGTCCATCGATGATAAATTCTTGAACCAAAATATGAAGAATCTGTTGATCTGTTGGAATATTGATTGCTTTTGCAGTCTCTAAGACACGCTCGACATCACCAGCGCCTACCTCTTTATCTCGAATCGCCACCATACCGCTAGAGTTAAAACTCACAATATGATTTCCAGCAATGCCAGTAAACACTTGCACGATTTGACGGTCAGCCATCACCTCAGCCTCTTCCAGCGCCTTCTGAATAGACTGCACAGTTGCTTCAATATTGACAACCACGCCCTTTTTTAATCCTTTAGAAGCGGTTTGGCCAACACCTACTACGTTGAATTGGCCATCAGGAGTTAGTTCGGCGACTAAAGCCACCACCTTAGATGTACCAATATCTAAGCCTACTAATAAATCGCGGTTGTCCTTACTCATCGTGATTGTCCATTCTGATTACTCATTGCTTCTGCTCACTTTTTTTACCTTCTACTTCATTCTTTTTCACACTTACAGAAGCAAGATGCACTGTAAAACCATTGGCATATCTCAGATCAATAGAATCAATTCGATTTGCCCATTTTTCTTGTACTTGTGGCCAATATTTAAAAAGGCGCGCCACTCGATCTTCAGTCAAGTTTTTGTCTGAATTCTCTTCATCACGCCCGAATTCAACCTTCATATCATTAGATAGCTTCACGGACCAGGCATAACGATCCGATAAAGTCAGACTTTTTACTTCAGCATTCCAAGGCTTAAACCAGATGCTCGCTCTTTCAAATAAGCGCATCACTTCCTTGCTCGCATCTTCTGGTCCATAAAAATCAACCAAGGTAATACCCTCACCAACATCTGAGATGCGTCCTGCAAAAAGTTCGCCATGAATATTCATGAGGGTCTGGCTATTTTTTCCGCCCCATGTACCAAAAGGCTTTTGCTCTTCAATACTAATTACAAGTCCATTGGGCCAAACTCTTCGAACATTTGCCTGGCGAACCCAAGGCATGGATTCAAATCCACGCTTTACTTCCTCCAATCGGACGCTGAAAAAGTTACCTTGCACTGTTTCTAAAACCTGCTGCTTCACAACCGGCTTATTAATATGCTTAAGGGTTTGTCCGGCAATAGGCTCAATCATCACTTGTCGTATTACAAAAACAGGACGCTGGCTTAGCCAAATAAGAACCCCTATACAGGCCATCAAAATAAAGCTACGCACTAAAAAACGACTGAGCTTTTGCATACGCTCTGGGTAATTCCAGAGCGGGGACATGATGGCGGAAAAAATATCGCCGAAACGATCTAATAGTGTCATCACAGATCTACATTTTCATTAATTTGCAAAGTTTGACTTAATAGCCACAACACTAGATCTGCATATTCAACGCCGGCTGCATTTGCTGCCATGGGTACCAAAGAGTGAGAAGTCATACCTGGCGAAGTATTCATTTCCAATAGGTAAGGTTTACCAGTTTTTTTGTCTAACATGACATCAGCACGGCCCCAGGTTTTACAACCAAGGACTTTGTAGGCAGCCAAAGCTAATGCTTGTACTTCCTCATTAACCTCAGCGCTTAAACCAGTTGGGCATAAATACTGCGTTTCATTAGAAAAGTATTTGTTGTGGAAGTCGTAATTCGCCTGCGGAGGAATAATTTTGATGACTGGTAAAGCCTCAGCGGAATCACCAAAGCCCACTAATGGACAAGTAAGCTCATCTCCAATAATGCAGCTCTCCGCAATCACTTTTTTGTCCATACCAGCGGCAAGTTTGTAAGCAGCAGGTAAATCTTCGAGGGCTTGTACCTTCGTTAAACCTAGAGAAGATCCCTCATGCGCAGGCTTCACAATTAAAGGTAGCCCTAAGTGCTTCACAACTGCAGACCAATCACAATCCGCAGTAAGCTCTTCAAATACTGGGGTTGAAAGCCCACTACTCAACCAAATACGTTTGGTAGTAATTTTGTCAATCGCTAATGCAGAAGCCAGCACGCCACTACCGGTATAAGGTAAATCTAAAAGATCTAACAAGCCTTGAATAGTGCCATCTTCACCATAGCGACCATGTAAGGAGATAAATACTCGGTCAAACTTTTCTTTTGCTATTTCAGTGGGGCAACGTAAGCCAGGATCAAACCCATGGGCATCTACACCTCTGGATAACAAAGCCTCTAATACACCTGTACCAGACATTAAAGAAATCTCACGCTCACCAGATCGCCCGCCAAGCAAAACACCCACTCTACCGAGCGAATGAATATCCAGGCTTGCGAGCTCTTGTTTCACACGCTCACCCCAGGTAGGTAGTTGCCTGTCTTGCTTAAACATGCTTTCCCTCCATCAATACATGCGGCAATCCACCTATCGAGCCTGCACCCATCGTAATGAGGACATCACCATCACATAATATGGCTCTTAACTTTTCAGGCATCTCCGCTACCGTTCCTGCAAATGCAACCGCAGAAACATCTAAGCTACTGATATTCTGATCTGTAGTGATAGCTGCTTTCATTAAGCTTTGGCTATCCGCACCGACAATCTTAGACTCTCCCGCTGGGTAAACTTCCGTCAGGACCAATGCATCAAAGCTTTTGAGAACCTGTACAAATTCTCCAAAACAATCTCTAGTCCGTGTAAAACGATGTGGCTGAAATGCTAATACCAATCTACGATGAGGGAATGCGCCACGCGCTGCTGCTAAGGTAGCAGCCATCTCTACTGGATGATGCCCATAGTCATCAATTAAAGTAAAACTTCCGCCTGTTTGTAATGGAATTTCACCGTACCTTTGGAAGCGACGACCCACACCACTAAATTCAGATAAGGCTTTCATGATCGCCTGATCACTTATGCCTAATTCCGTTGCAATACCAATAGCTGCCAATGCATTTTGAACATTGTGTAACCCCGGTAAATTTAATTGGATCTCTAATGGACCTGGTTTATTGCCGTGTCTTCGAACTGTTCTACGCTCAACCGTAAAGTGCATACGAGTGCCTTCAGCACGGACATGATGTGCGCGGATATCCGCATCTTCAGCAAAGCCATAACGCAATATTGGTTGAGAAACAAAAGGAATAATGTTTCTAACATTCTCATCATCTATGCAGAGAATTGCAACGCCATAAAATGGCATGCGTTGGGTAAATTTCACAAAAGCCTGCTTAAGTTTGGCCATATCATGCTGATAAGTATCCATATGATCAGCATCAATATTAGTCACTACTTCCATAGCTGGAAAGAGTTGTAAGAATGAGGCATCGGATTCATCAGCCTCAACCACAATAAAATCACCTTGACCTAAACGCGCATTAGCACCAGCTGAATTTAACTTTCCTCCAATGACAAACGTAGGATCTAAACCACCCTCAGCCAAAACAGAGGCCACTAAACTCGTTGTTGTAGTTTTGCCATGTGTTCCTGCAATAGCAATACCTTGCTTTAGACGCATCAGCTCGCCCAACATAACGGCACGCTGAATCACGGGTACCTTAGCCGCTCGTGCAGCCAATACTTCTGGATTGTTACCGGTCACTGCAGTAGAAATCACTACTGCTTCTGCAGTACCAATATTCTGAGCAGCATGGCCAATATGAATGACGGCGCCTAATTCTTTAAGTCGATTTGTTACTGCACTCTTTGATAAATCAGAACCTGATACCTGATAACCTAAGTTCAGTAATACCTCTGCAATGCCGCTCATACCCGCACCACCAATACCTACAAAATGGATTTGCTGGACGATATGCTTCATATAGCTACTCCCGCACAATCGGCACATATTTCCGCAACACGCTGGGTTGCATTGGGCTTTGCCAATGCATGCGCATGCTCTGCCATGACTTGTAAGTCTTTACGATTGAAGTTTTGGATCATCAAAGCAAGATCTTGTGGGTTCATATCTACTTGCGGCAAAAGAATAGCTGCCTTGGCATCAGATAAAAAACGGGCATTGGCTGTTTGATGATCATCAATCGCATATGGAAATGGAATGAGGCAAGATGCCACTCCACATGCTGCAATTTCTGAGATGGTCATTGCACCTGAACGGCAAATCACCAAGTCTGCCTGCGCATATGCAGCAGGCATATCCTCTATAAACGCACGGATATCTGCCTCTACACCTAGCTCTGCATAACGCTGCTGAAGACTTGCCAAATGCTTATCTCCAGCCTGATGAATGACATGCGGACGTACAGCTTGATCCATGAGCGCTAAGGCGGCTGGCATGGCTTCATTTAAGGCGGCAGCTCCAAGACTTCCGCCAACAACCAAGATGGATAAATTTCCAGAGCGCTGCGCATAACGTATTGATGGCGCCCCTAATACTTCAAACTCTTCTCGAATAGGATTACCGACCCACTCAGCATGTTCCATCGTATTTGGAAAGCCAGTTAAAGTGCGCATCGCGATTTTTGCTAAAGCTGTATTTGCACTACCTGCTACGGAGTTTGCCTCATGCAACACCAATGGTCTATTTAATAGCTTACTAACTAATCCACCAGGAAAGGTAATGTAACCGCCCATACCAAGGACAACATTGGGCTTTAAGCGGCGCATTATCTTCCAACTCTCAAAGCTTGCTCTTAAAAGATTGAACGGCAGCATCAGCTTTGCTTTAATCCCTTTACCGCGTAAGCCGCCAAAATGAATAGCTTCAAATGAAAAACCACATGCTTTGACCAGGCGGTATTCCATACCACTTTGATTGCCTAGCCACGATACTTTCCAGCCGCAAATACGTAGATATTCAGCGACAGCTAAACCTGGGAAAATATGTCCGCCTGTACCACCAGCCATCACAAGAATCGAAGGCTGTGTCATAGCTTGCCGCCTCGCATCAAGATGCGGTTCTCATAATCAATGCGCAATAACATAGCTACTGCAACGGCATTCATTAAGATTGCAGAACCTCCGTAGCTGACTAATGGCAGAGTCAAACCTTTTGTAGGCAATAAGCCCAGGTTTACACCCATATTGATAAAGGCTTGCCAGCCAAACCAAATAGCGACCCCTTTTGCGGCAAGTCCAGCAAAGCTACGATCTAGCTGTAAAGCAGTACGACCAATTAAAAAAGCCCGTCGGACGATCCAATAAAACAAGAAAATCATAACGACGACACCCACAAAACCTAACTCTTCACCAATCACAGCCATGATAAAGTCGGTATGTGCTTCTGGGAGGTAGTGCAGCTTTTCCACACTCCCTCCTAAACCCACACCAAACCACTCACCACGACCAAACGCCATTAATGAGTGAGTTAATTGGTATCCTTTATTTGCTGCGATATCAGCTTGCCAAGGATCTATAAAAGCCATAATGCGCTTTTGTCGGAATGGAGATAAGGCAATGATGGTTGCTGCGCTCAATATTCCAACCAGCAATAATCCCCCAAATAATTTACCGCTGATACCACCTAGAAACAAAATTCCAAAAGCGATTATGGCGATCACTACAAATGCACCCATGTCAGGCTCAGCCATTAATAATCCACCAACTAAGGCAACTGCTATACCCATTGGGAGCATACCTTTGACAAATGAATGGAGATATTCTTGGCGCTGTACCGTATAACTCGCAGCAAAAATAACAGCCGCGAACTTCATTAACTCAGATGGTTGAAAAGTAAGGCCGCCTAAAGAAATCCAGCGCTTTGCCCCATTTACACCCTTACCGACACCCGGAATTAACACGGCAATTAATAGCAATACAGTAAATCCAAAAATGATTGGGGAGTACCGATCCCACATCTTAGTAGGAATTTTAAAGACCCATATACCAACACCAATTGCAATCGATAAAGATATGAGATGTCGAATCAAAAAGAAATTACTGCTGTAGTTAGCATACTTGGGGCCATCCGCTAAAGTGATCGATGCGGAGTACACCATAACTAGACCAATGAGCGCTAAAGATAGTACCGCCCAAACCAATAACTGGTCATAGTCCATCATTCGCGAACGAGTTTGCTCTACACCAGTGACAGCATCCCTTAAGCCACTACGAAAGTTATCAATTCCGCCTCTTGAGAAATTCCAGAAACGTCCTAGCCCCAAACGATGTTCAGGAAAGAATTTTTCTTTCAAATTCATGCAGGCGCTCCTTCGAACTGCATACCTAATTCCTGCACTTCAGCAACGAATGCCTCAGCACGCGCAACATAGTCGGTAAATTGGTCAAAACTAGCGCAAGCTGGTGATAATAAAACGATGTCACCTGATTGCGCTTGTCTAGCTGCTTGGCTTACTGCATTTTGCAAGGTCTCACTCATAATGCAAGCCACCGAATCACCTAGTGCCTGTGCAATTTTTGGAGCATCCTTACCAATCAAAAATACACCCTTCACAAAACGTAATGCAGGTTCGCGCAAAGGGCTAAAGTCTTGGTCTTTACCTTCACCACCAGCAATCAACCAGATCCGCTTACCGGTCTGATTGATACCAAGGCCACTCAAGGCAGCAACAGTTGCGCCTACATTTGTGCCTTTACTATCATCTACGTACTCCACATCAGCAACAATAGAAACACTTTGCATGCGATGAGGCTCGCCATGATAGTCACGTAAACCGTGGAGCAATATATTGAGTGGTAGTCCAGCAGATCTTGCTAATGCCAAAGCGGCAAGGGCATTCAAAGCATTATGACGGCCACGAATACGTAACGCATCTGCCGGAATCAAGCGTTTTAAACGTAATGGCTCATCGTCTACTATCGTATTCTTTCGGCGACGCTTTGGCGTAGGCTCCAGATCCTCATCTACCTCAGCCCATACCAACCAATCAATTCCACCCGCACGTAAGTCATGCTCAATACCAAAAGCACCTTGCTCATCTGGTCGTCCAGAGCCAAATGTCACTATCGATCTTTGAGATTTTTGCTCATCAGATAGAAGACTCATGACAACAGAATCATCCCGATTTAGAATGCACTTAGTATCTTTACCAAAAATATTGGCCTTCGCATTTGCGTAAGCTTGCATGTCACCATGCCAATCTAAATGGTCTTGCGTAATATTAAGTATGGTCGCTGCTGTTGCATTAAAAGTGCTGGTATAGATTAATTGAAAGCTAGATAACTCAAGCACCCAAATCTCAGGCATATCTGAAATCTGATCAACTGCATCTAAACAAGACATTAATTTATCTAAAGCTGCCGGACTAATGTTTCCTGCAACAGCAACCCGCTTCCCTGCCCGCTCACATAATTGCCCAGTAAGTGCAGTAGTAGTGGTTTTTCCATTTGTCCCTGTAATCGCTAAGATGGCAGGCTTATATTCATCCTCGGATGCTTGTGCCATACGATCTAAAGCAGCAATAGCTCTAGCAAAAAATTCTATTTCGCCCCAGATATCAATACTGCGCTCTTGAGCATTCGCTAAGAAAGACTGCACAGGCTCATGCAAAGGAGACAAGCCAGGACTAATGGCAATGACTTCGATATCTTTAAGATGAGACTCTAGTAGCGGGCCAAAATAACTATCTTTTAGTCCGGCAAACTCTAACTCGCTGATCCATACTTTTTGTCTAGCATTTAGCTGCTCAAAATCTCGTGTATCGGCCAAGTGAACTGTTGCACCATTTCGCAAACACCATTTAGCCATTGCAAAACCAGATTCTCCTAAACCCAGAATCAATATCTTTTGCGGAGCTGTATATGCCTCATCTGAAATAAGGGTTGGATTTGCGAAGGCGTGTTCTAAGTTATGCATATGCTATGGCTTATCGTAGTTTCAGGCTAGAGAGGCCAATGAGGACTAATAAAATGGTGATGATCCAGAAACGAACGACAACTTGTGTTTCACGCCAACCACTTAATTCAAAATGGTGATGTAGTGGCGCCATTTTAAAAATACGGCGGCCCTCTCCAAAACGTTTTTTAGTGAATTTGAACCAAAATACTTGTAGCATCACTGAGCATGTTTCAGCGACAAAAATTCCACCCATGACAAACAGTACGATTTCTTGGCGAACAATAATGGCTATAGTTCCGAGCGCACCACCTAAGGCAAGTGCACCCACATCACCCATAAATACTTGGGCAGGATGCGTGTTATACCAAAGGAATGCCAACCCAGCACCCCCCATTGCGCCACAGAAAATCATCAGCTCCCCAGCGCCTGGAATAAAAGGAAAGAGTAGATACTTTGCGTAAATCGCATTACCCATCACGTAAGCAAATGCACCTAAAGCGGCACCAACTAAAATGACCGGCATGATGACTAGGCCATCAAGTCCATCTGTGAGGTTCACTGCATTACTACTACCAACAATTACCAAATAACTCAAAATAATGAATCCCATCACACCCAAGGGATAACTGACTTCCTTCATGAAGGGAATGAGGAGGTTTGACTTAGCCGGAAGATCTGAAGCGAAGCCACTCTTGAGCCAATCAATAAATAACTGCAGCACTTTCATGTTATTCACCTCAGACACTGAAAATGCGAGATAAATTGCAGCAAATAATCCAATGACCGTTTGCCAAAAAAATTTTTCTCTCGAAGCCATTCCTTTGGGGTCCTTATGAGCGACCTTCCGATAATCATCCACCCAACCTATTAAACCAAATCCAAAAGTTACAATCATTACGATCCAAACAAAACGATTCGTGAGGTCAGCCCACAGCATGCAAGAAATAAAGATACCGATCAGAATTAATACACCACCCATTGTTGGTGTTCCTGATTTAACCAAGTGTGTTTGAGGACCGTCGGTACGCACTGCTTGACCCATCTTTAATGCAGTCAGCTTCCGAATAACCCAAGGGCCCGCTGCTAAACCAATTAAGAGGGCTGTTACTGTCGCCATCACTGCTCTGAAGGTGATGTAGTTAAAGACGCGGAAAAAACCAAAGTCATCTTGAAGCCACTGGGCTAACATTAAAAGCATGTTTTAGGCTCCTCTAATAAGGCCTGAACAACACGCTCCATACACATAAATCGAGATCCCTTAACCAAAATATCAATCGGAGTCTGAGTGCCTACGGCGCGATCCTCTAAAGCACTACTGACCCCTGAAAGTAAATGCTCTATATCCAGGAAATGAACGGCATCAGAGGGGAGGGAGCGGTCTTGCCTCACTTGATTAAAACTCTGGACAGCAAATTGGCATTGCTCGCCAAGTACAAAGAGTTTGGCAATTCCTTGCTCAGCAGCATATGCACCGAGCTCTTGATGAAAAGCAAGGCCCTGATCACCTACTTCGCCCATATCACCGAGTATTAACCAAGCAGTATTCCCTGCCTGCTTCAATGCGTCAATTGCAGCCCTAACAGAATCAGGATTTGCGTTATAGCTATCATCGATCAAGCGACAATGGGCCGTTAGATGTTTTACTTGCATCCGGCCTTTTACAGGCTGAAATGATTCAAGGCCTTGTTTGATAGTACCAAGACTTAACTGAGCACCTAGCGCAACCGCGGTCGCTGCTAATGCATTTTTAATATTGTGCTCGCCTAATGTATTGAGTTGAACTTCAATGTTGCCTTGTTCAGTCTGAATATCTAGCGCTCCATTTTCCAGAATATGTCCAGTAACCGCTGCCTTCACTAACTTATTACTCGTAGACAAAACAAAATCAATGACCTGACGACCTTGAGCAGCTTGGTGCCAAATGCCACAAAATTCGGAATCTGCAGGAAAGACAGCAATGCCATTATCAGGAAGAGCACGTAGTACATCCGCATGTTCTTTTGCGACCGCCTCTACAGTCAACATAAATTCTTGATGCTCACGTTGTGCATTATTTATGAGTGCAATCGTTGGCTGGGCAATCGCTACTAAATTAGCCGTTTCGCCAGGATGGTTCATCCCGAGCTCAATAACTGCTAGACGATCACTCGAGCGCATACGCAATAATGAGAGTGGTAAACCAATATCATTATTTAAGTTACCTTGAGTCACTAAAGTGTGCTCTTCACCAACTGCTACCTGAAAGATACAAGCAATCATTTCTTTAACAGTGGTCTTACCATTAGAGCCAGTGACTACAACCACTGGGATCGAAAACTGTGAACGCCAGGCTTTAGCTAATTCACCTAAGCCTTTTTTTGTATCTTTGACATAAACCGCTGCGATATTTTTAGGGCACTTCTCTTTGTTACTAATTAATGCAGCGCCTACGTCTGCAGTAGATATCTCACCTAAGAAATCATGCGCATCAAAGCGTTCACCAGATAAGGCTACAAATAACTCACCCGCTTCAATTTGGCGACTATCACTTCCTACACAAGAAATAAGTACCGATTGCGCAGATTGATCAGTGATGTGGACTAGCTGGCTATCCGGAAGCATGGCATGCACCTGAGCAAGTGTCGTCATAGGCTGACTCATACACTCCCTCCTGCAGCTAAAAGAATATGTGCTTGATCTGAGAAGTCAAATTTCTTACCTTTGATTTCTTGAGTAGACTCGTGTCCTTTACCAGCAACTAAGATGATGTCTTTAATATCAGCATGGCGCACTGCAGCCATAATGGCTGCCGCTCGATCAAAAATCGTCTGAACCTGCTGCTGGCCCTCTAGCATTCCAGATTGAATCATGGCAATAATAGACTCAGGGTCTTCAGATCTTGGATTATCGCTAGTGATAATGATTTGATCAGCACATTCTTGTGCTACGCGTCCCATTTGTGAACGCTTACCAATATCTCGATCGCCACCACAACCAAAAACACACCAAATCTTTCCACCGCGTTGATCGGCCATTGGGCGTAAAGCAAGCAGTGCCTTACTGAGTGCATCAGGTGTGTGTGCGTAGTCCACTACCACTAAGGGTCCTGCGGTTCTTTGGGTTTGATTGAGCGCAATGAGTTCCATGCGACCTGACACAGGACGTAACTTTGTCATTCGCTGGCTCGCATCGATCGTACTGATACCTTGCGTCAGTAATATGGTCCATACCGCTAAGCAGTTACTTAAATTAAAATCTCCTAGCACTGGGAGATGCATCCTATTGGAACTCAGCTCTTCATAATGAAAGATGACGTCATAGCCATTTGATATCAGACTGCTTTCTTTAATGTAAGTTCGCTTTAAGCGTTTTCCAAACTTCTCATATTCAGCAAAGGTTTCTTCTTTTAGCGCATATCCCCATACCTCAAGGCTATTCCTAGCAAGCAACTTCGTGGCAAGCTCACGCCCAAATGGATCATCAAAATTAATTACGGCATGCTCAAGACCTGGCTGCTGATAAAGGCTTGCTTTGGCCTCGCCATAGTGAGCCATGGTGCCGTGATAATCTAAATGATCTTGGCTCAAATTAGTGAATACCGCGCAATGAATGTCTAATCCAGCAATACGTCTTTGATCCAGGGCATGCGAAGAAATCTCCATCACAACTTGCTGAGCACCAGAGTCCTGCAATTCTTTTAATTGGGTTTGTAGGCGCGGTGCATCTGGTGTCGTATAACCTGTTTGCTTGAGATGCCCGGGGAAGCCTGTACCCAATGTTCCCATTACTGCTACCCGATGATTGGGCTCATCAAGTGCTTGTGAAAGCCACTGAGTAATACTTGTTTTTCCATTGGTGCCTGTGACACCGATGATGTTGAGCTTATTTCCGGGATACCCATACCACTCAGCACAAAGCGGTCCCGCTAACAAAGCAAGATTTTCAATCGCAAAACATAGTGGATGCTCTGAATATTCATGTGCAAGATCGTCAATGGGGTCAAATACGATAGCGGCTGCACCCTTAGCTAAAGCAGCAGAAATATACTCACGACCATCCCGTAATGCCACACCATGGCCAACCGGATAGGCAAAGAAAATATCTCCTACATTAATCTGGCGACTATCAGAGTATATTCTTGCATTTGCAGACGTCAGAGCATGCAATTGAGAGATGAGGAGATGGGATTCCATTTTCACGATTGCCATCATCTTTTTAAAACCACCGACTGTACTTTGACAGAAGCGCTCTGAATATCTACAGGGTTTTGATCCTGCAACACCATTTGTCTTCCATTGCTATCTGGTAACACATTTAATGTGCGTAATGTTTCACTGACAATAGTAGAGAATACTGGGGCAGCCACATCACCTCCGTAGTGCCCGCCTGCAGTAGGCTCATCAATCATGACAGCGACCACAATACGTGGGGCACTAATCGGGGCGAGACCCGCAAAGTAGGCGCGATATTTATTGCCGTATCCCTTACCGACTAATTTATGTGCAGTCCCCGTTTTACCGCCAACTCGGTAACCTTCAGCTTGTGCTTTGACAGCAGTCCCACCTGGCTCCGTCACCGTCTCCATCATGCTGCGCATTTCAATGGCGGTCTTAGCAGAAATGATTTGAGTGCCTGGCTTAAAACTTGGGCTACGCTCTATAGTCAAGGGTACTAATTCCCCGTCTCGAGCAAAGATGGTGTACGAACGCGCAATCTGAAACAGTGAGGTTGAAATACCATACCCAAATGAAATCCGTGACTGGTCGGTCGGCACCCAATTTTTATAAGGGTGCACTGTCCCTGCTACAGCACCCGGGAAGCCAATTTTTGGCGCCTGCCCTAAGCCTATGGAAGTGTAGAAGTTCCACATTTCTTCGGCAGTCAGATTATTCATAGCAATCTTGGCAGTACCAATATTGCTTGATTTCTGAATCACTTGAGAAACCGTTAAGTTTGTATAAGGATGAGCATCCGTAATAGGCTTAGATCCTATTAAGTATTTAGCGCCAATCACCATATTGGTATTCGGTGCCACCACGCCTTTTTCTAATGCAATTGCAACTGTTAAAGGCTTCATCGTTGAGCCAGGCTCAAACGTATCAGTCAACACACGATTACGTAATTGCTCACCCGTAAGCTTCTTGCGGTCATTGGGGTTGTAACTAGGATAATTGGCTAAGGCTAATATTTCTCCTGTCTGCGTATCCAAAACTACCGCACCACCAGCAGCAGCACGATGTTTCTCTACTGCACTCTTCACAGCGTTATACGCAAGAAACTGAATTTTGCTATCGATCGATAGTTGTAAATCTTTTCCGTTTTGAGGTAATTGCAAAATAGCCAATTCTTCTACAATACGTCCTAACCGATCGACCACTACGCGTCGCTGACCTGGGTGTCCAGCCAAGTCTTTTTCTCTCGAGAGCTCCATACCCTCTTGACCTCGATCTTCAACATTTGTGAACCCAACCACATGTGCCATTGCCTCACCTTCTGGGTAAAAGCGGCGATATTCGTTATTTAAACCAATGCCGGGTATTTCTAACTGTCTAATTTGCTTTGCTACCTCGGGATCAACCTGGCGCTTGAGAAAAACTTGCTTTCGCTCTTCCTTTAACTTTTTACGTAATTCAGGCTCACCCATTTGCAACAAACTAGCTAGCTGATGAATTTTCTCTATTGATAAGTCATCCGGCACAGTATCGTTATACGCAATGACTGATTTCGCTTCCAAGCTGGTAGCAATGATCTGGCCATTGCGGTCTAGAATTTTTCCTCGGTAGGCAGGGAGCTCGAGCTCACGCTGTGTTCCTCGCACACCTTTAGCTTCGTAAAATGCATTGCCTGGACCCTGAATCCAGAAAGCACGAATCAAGAGCAACATAAAAACAAAAAATAAAAGGAACAACATGACGCGTGACCGCCACATAGGTAGGCGTAATACTAAATTAGGTGTAGTTGAAAAACCGAGGTGCTTCATCTCGTCTCCTTGAGATAAAGCGTACGCTCTGGTGTAATGGGGATCATTTGTAGCTGATTTCGAGCAACATCCCGAATCCTGGCAGACTTAGATAAATTGCGTTGCTCATATTCCAAACGTAACCAGTCTTGATTGAGCTTACGCTCTTGAATTTGAGCCCGATCTAAGGACACAAATAATTTACGTGCGCGCTGCTGCGCAGTCACTAGCGAAAGTGCGCAAATTAGCAATAAAGCAAGTAAGGTCAGCGTGGCACGATTCAAGCCATCACCCCTAAGCGTTTTTCAGCGACCCGCATGATGGCAGAACGTGCGCGGGAATTTTCTTGAACTTCCTGATCACTAGGCTTAGTACGCCCAATCACCTCTAGAGCACTCGCTGGCAAATCTTTTTCACGGACAGGCAGACCACGAGGTATTTCTACCTTAGAGTGCGCTTGCAAAAACTGTTTCACAATTCGATCTTCTAAGGAGTGAAAACTAATCACTACTAGTCGTGCGCCTGGTTTAAGCAACTTGAGGGCAGCTTTTAATCCCAACTCTAAATCTTCCAACTCACGATTAATAAAAATCCGTAAGGCTTGAAAGGTTCTTGTGGCCGGATCTTGGCCTACCTCTCTTGTGCGCACAACACTCGCGACCAAAGCTGCTAACTGCAATGTTGTTTTTGGTGATAGGCCTTCCTCGCGCTTATTCACAATAGCTTTAGCAATTTGGGATGCAAAGCGTTCCTCACCATAAGTCTTAATCACGCGAGCGATTTCCTCTTGAGGTGCTTGCTCTAACCATGCTGCCGCCGTCAATCCTTGATCTGTATTCATCCGCATATCGAGCGGGCCCTCGCGACGAAATGAAAAACCGCGATGTGCTTCGTCTACTTGCGGAGAGCTGATCCCCAAATCTAACAAAATGCCATCGACTGATTCTGGCTCTGCATATTGATCCATCTGTGCGAAGCTGTTGTGTACGATTTGCAGTCGTTGATCGTTGATGGTTTGTGCAACTGCTATGGCATCCAAATCTTTGTCGAACGAAATCATCCGTGCGTTGGAGGGAAGTTTGTCGAGTAAAGCTTGCGTATGACCGCCGCGCCCAAAGGTGCCATCGATGAGCAACAAATTTTTCGATGTACTGGAATTGCAGATGAGCGGACCACTGATCAGCGCCGTCACCGCCTCGGCCAGTAATACTGGGCGATGAGTTATGTTCATACCACCCTGTCATCAAAAATTAAATTGCTTCAGAGCTTCGGGCATGCCTTGCGCAATCGCAGCCTGCTCTTTGGCGGCATACGTGCTTGCATCCCACAACTCCAGATGACTGCCCATCCCAAGTAGCATGACTTCTTTTTCAATACCTGCAGCTGCGCGTAATTCTGGACTCACTAAAATTCTTCCAGCACCGTCCAAATCGATCTCTGCAGCATTGCCAAGAAAAATTCGACGCCACCAATGGGCATCCATAGGCAATTGCGCTACCCGAGTGCGAAAAGTTTCCCACTCAGGGCGAGGAAATAAAAGAAGGCATCCATCAGGGTGTTTTGTCAGCGTGATGCGCCCCTCGCCTTGAACTAACAAGGCGTCGCGATGCTTAGCCGGCACAGACATACGGCCTTTTGCATCCAAATTGAGAGCTGACGCACCTTGAAACACTATTTACCCCACTTTTTCACACTTCCTCCCACTTTAGAGGATCGTTATAAGAGGGTCAAGTGTTTTTGGGTCTTTTTTTAGGAAATTCCCTAGTGATTACAAACACTTAGCGTGATGTGTTCATAAAATAGTGTATTTAAAAATACTACTTGAAACAAGGGCTTGGAAAATATACTTAAGAATAGGTCTTAGCTATTTCAATAGATAATACTTAAATATACTGTATTAATAAACAGTATATTAAATCAAAATTAATAAAAAAATAGTATCGATTTAGATTTTGTAGGCAGTACTGGTCATGACCTTGGATGCAAGCTGCATCACTTTTTTAATCGACTCCGGCAAATCTACGCCACCGGCAGCAATAGCCTCTTGTCCATGCGCCATTTCATCCGAGCGCATTTGCTCCACAATAGCCCGAGAACGACTATCGTCCTGAGGCAATTTTTCTAGATGACTTTCCAGGTGATTTTCTACCTGTTTTTCGGTTTCAGCTACAAACCCTAAACTCCACTTATCACCCGCTAAGCCAGCAGCGATACCAATTGCAAAGGATCCTGCATACCAAATGGGATTGAGATAGCTGGTATGTGAACCGAGTTCTTTCAGGCGTATTTCACACCATGCCAAATGGTCCATTTCCTCTTGGCCAGAGTGATCAAGCATCTGCTTAATTTCTGGCTTACGAGCGACTAATTTTTGGGATTGATAGAGTGCCTGCGCGCACACTTCTCCAACATGGTTAATCCGCATTAATCCGGCGGCATGTTCTCGCTCTGCGGCACTTATTAAACCATCTGAATGGGCTGCTAATCCTGGGGTACTTCGATGGGCGTGAGCACCACCCGCTATCGAGCGCAGGGCAGTGTCAAACTCAATAATGAAACGGTCTAGTAGCGCCATAACAGTCTCAACCTTTAGATTAAAACTTCCGCTTTCGCACTGTTCTTAGTCTTCAGGCCAAGTTCAGCCAATAGTGCACGGTCTTGCTCAGCCTCAGGATTACCGGTAGTGAGTAGTTGCTCACCATAGAAGATCGAGTTTGCTCCAGCCTGAAAACACATTGCCTGAACCGCTCTTCCTAGCTCCTGACGACCAGCGGATAAGCGTACTCGAGCGCGTGGCATGGTGATGCGAGCCACTGCGATGGTCCTCACAAATTCCAGAGGATCCAAAGGCTCTTGGTCTGCCATCGGAGTTCCGGCCACAGGAACTAAGTGATTGATAGGCACTGACTCGGGATAAGGGCTTAAATTGGCTAAACGGGCTATAAAGGCAGCACGTTGTGAACGGCTCTCGCCCATGCCTACAATGCCGCCACAGCACACGGACATGCCCGCAGCACGGACATTAGAAATCGTATCCAAACGATCTTGGTAGCCTCGGGTGGATATGACAGACCGATAAAAATCTTCGCTGGTGTCAAGATTATGGTTGTAGAAATCCAAGCCAGCTTCTTGCAGTGCCAGTGCCTGATTAGCCTCCAACATTCCCAAAGTGGCACAGGTTTCTAGGCCGAGTGCCTTCACACCCTTAATCATGGCAGCAACTTTTTCGATATCCCGATCTTTGGGCTCGCGCCAAGCAGCACCCATACAAAAACGATTGGATCCTGCAGCCTTGGCAGCCCTAGCGGCCTCAAGCACCTCATCTAAATCCAATAATTTACTTGCCGTGACCTCAGTTTCATAACGCGCAGCTTGAGGGCAATAACTGCAATCCTCTGGGCAGCCACCGGTCTTAATGGACAACAAGGTTGCTAATTCCACATCCCCATGAGGGAAATAGCTGCGGTGGGTCTCTTGGGCCTTAAACATCAATTCACTAAAAGGGAGAGCAAATAGCGCCTCCACCTTCGCCACTGTCCAAGAGCCAGAGGCGTCTACCTCCCGATTCAAATCCGCTGTTGATTTGATCTGGGTCAGGGGTTTTTCGATAGTTTGGGTGGCCTGCATAGTGAAATTCCAAAAAATAAATCAATTCAATCCATAAACATAACAGATACAGCGCTTCCTGAGGAAAAACTAGTGGTCAAATACCTAATATGCAGCCAATTTCTAATCCAAATCAAACTCCTCTAGTTGATCGTAGTCTAGATGCCGTATGGCACCCCTGCACTCAGATGAAGCATCACGAATCTTTACCGCTCATCGCGATCACTAAAGGCAAAGGCGCTTGGCTCTTTGATGAGCAAGAAAAACCTCTCCTTGATTGCATTAGTTCTTGGTGGACTAACCTATTTGGCCACTCTAATCCCCACATAAATCAGGCTATCAGCGCTCAACTAGAAAAGATTGAGCATGTCATGCTCGCAGGATTTACGCATCCTCCTGTCGTTGAGCTTTCAGAAAAACTGGCTGCCTTAACAAAAGGGCATTTAGGGCATATCTTTTATGCATCCGATGGCGCATCTGCTGTCGAGATCGCTTTAAAGATGAGTCACCACTATTGGAGACTAAGTAATAAACCACAAAAGAAAAAGTTTGTATGTCTCGAGAATGGCTATCATGGAGAAACTCTGGGTGCTTTAGCGGTGACAGATGTTGCAATCTTTCGAGATGCTTATGGTGCTCTATTGAGCGATGTCTTTACTATGCCCTCACCCGATTCGCGTAAAGCGAAGGAAGGCGAAACTGCAGATGATGTTGCAAGCCATGCTGCCAATGCATTAGAAGCATTATTTGAAGCTGAGCATGAGAACATCGCCGCTTTGATTGTTGAGCCACTCGTACAGTGTGCAGGACAGATGGCGATGCACTCACCAGAATACCTACGGCGCGTCAGAGTACTCTGCGATCGATTTAATATTCATTTGATTGCGGATGAAATTGCAGTAGGTTGTGGCCGTACTGGAAAATTTTTTGCCTGTGAGCATGCAGGTATATGGCCAGACTTTTTAACCTTGTCTAAAGGAATTAGTGGCGGATATCTCCCACTTTCCCTTTCGATGACAAGCGATAAAATTTATCAAGCCTTTTATGGCGATCAAGCCCAACAAGGGTTTTTACATTCTCACTCCTATACTGGTAATCCGTTGGCCTGTGCCGCTGCGCTCGCTAGCTTAGCTATTTTCGAGAGTGATCATGTTCTCGAAAAAAATATAGTGCGTAGTCAGGAACTTGAAAAAGCATTTGCTTGGGCAAAAGAAGATGAACGTATTCAACATTGGCGACAACAAGGAATGATCTTAGCTTTCGATGTCAAACCGCATGTCCTTAAAAATCAAAACGTCTTTCCACGTGATATGTTTGCAGCCAGTATTCAGGAAGGCATACTCATTAGGCCTATTGGCAATACCATTTATGTCATGCCGCCCTATATTCTGAGTATGGATGAAGTGATGAGGATGGGCACAGCAGTACAGCGCGCCTTAAATCGAGTCATTTCATGAGCGTAGCTTTTAACGCCTTACAAATGGCAGAGCAGCAAATTGCTGATCTAGATACCCAACTACTCAGGCGTAAGCTACGCGCTACCGCATCCCCCTGTGACACCACAATGTCTGTAAATAACCGAGAGCTCAAAGCTTTTTGTAGCAATGACTATCTCGGCTTAGCCAATCATCCTGATTTAATTGAGGCACTTGCGCAGGGTGCCACCCAATTTGGAGTAGGTAGTGGCGCATCTCATCTCATTAGTGGTCACAACATAGTTCATGACTCACTAGAGCAAAAATTAGCTGCTTTTCAAATCAGCCATATTCC
The DNA here is from genome assembly GCF_013307245.1 of Polynucleobacter antarcticus. Taxonomy (NCBI): domain Bacteria; kingdom Pseudomonadati; phylum Pseudomonadota; class Betaproteobacteria; order Burkholderiales; family Burkholderiaceae; genus Polynucleobacter; species Polynucleobacter antarcticus. The sequence goes on along the minus strand of NZ_CP028941.1, from coordinate 138,454 downwards.
TCAAGCGCGATCCTTATTCTTTAGCACTGGCTATCTCGCCAATATCAATGCCATTACTGGGCTAGTGAGGCTGGCTGGCCATGGTGAAGCAAGTATTTATTCTGCGGCGCTTAATCATGCCTCACTAATTGATGGCGTTCGCCTTGCAAGTGCTCAGATGAAAGCAACCGTTACTTTATTTAATCATCGAGATCTTAGCTCGCTGACAGGGTCACTCGCACAAGATGCGCGCCCCTTAAAGCTGATTGTGCTCGATGGCGTCTTTAGTATGGATGGTGATATTGCTCCCCTCCCAGCATTACTGGCGATTGCCGAACAATATGATGCGCTGCTCTTAGTAGATGACGCCCATGGTTTTGGTGTACTGGGTAAACAGGGACACGGTATTCTGGAACAGTTCAAGATTCATTCTGAGCGCATCATCTACATTGGTACGCTTGGTAAAGCAGCTGGGGTGAGCGGTGCTTTTATTTGTGCGACTGCTCCTTTTATTGAGTGGTTTATCCAAAAAGGGCGTCCGTATATTTACAGCACTGCAACACCCCCTGCTATTGCGCACACGGTATTAAAAAGTCTTGAACTGATAGAAGGTGATGAAGGTATTAGGCGTCGTGAACATTTACATCATCTGATTGAGATTTGGCGTAATGAGATGTCTTTCACCCAATGGCAAAAAGAATCCTCATACACCCCTATTCAGCCGATTATTCTTGGTAGTAATGCTAATGCATTGGCGGCAGCCAAATTATTAGACGAGGCAGGCTATTGGATTCCTGCCATCCGACCCCCCACTGTTCCTGTAGGAAGTGCTCGTCTGCGTATCACCCTTTCTGCCAATCACAGTGTTGATGACCTGCGTGCACTCATCACGACATTGCAAATGATTGAGCAGAAAGTCACTCAGGGGGTTCCAGCTTGAATCAACCTCCTAGTTTTTTCGTCACCGGTACAGATACTGAAGTTGGCAAGACACTCGTTAGTGGCGCTTTGATTCTGAAACTACAGGAAGCAGGATATAAAGTATCCGGCTTCAAACCCGTCGTTGCTGGAACCTATATTGACGCTCAAGGTGGCCAACTAAATGAGGACATTGAAACATTGCGCCTTGCTTCAGGGCTATCTGCAGAAGATGAAAAAATTTGCCCCTATGTTTTAGATAGCGCAGCAGCACCCCATATTGTTGCGCAAAAAATTGGAGTACATCTCGATACTACTGTCATGCTCAATGCATTTCAGGAAATCAAAAAAACGGTTGACTGCATTGTGCTGGAGGGCGCTGGTGGATTTTTGGTACCGCTGAACGATCAAGACGATTTAGGAGATTTAGCGCAAGCCCTAGATTTACCCGTGATTCTAGTCGTGGGTATGCGTTTAGGGTGTATCAATCATGCGCTGCTCACATGTGAAGCGATTCAGTCACGTCAATTAAGTATTGCAGGATGGGTTGCAAATACCCTTACCGAAGAAATGCCATTTCTAAAAGAAAATTGCCAAGCCCTACAAGACAGAATCTTTACCCCATATTTAGGGCGTATTCCTACTCTTCCAGCGCATCTCAGAAAAGTGGAGAATGCCCCCTATTCTTTAGAGGCATTACGTTTTGCTGCGCAGCACATTCAACTTCCTGACAACATTTAGTGACGTTTAGGTGAGTTCAGATAAGTTCATATAAGATAAAGTGATGCGCTTACTTCCAGAAATCATTGACGCTGCCTCGGCCATTCAAGATATTCGTCGCAATATTCATGCACACCCCGAATTACGTTTTGAAGAAAATCGTACTTCCGATCTCGTAGCAGAGGCACTTTCGAGCTGGGGAATCACGGTACACCGTGGACTCGGAAAAACAGGTGTCGTAGGTAGGTTGGACGGTGCTCTAGGCTCAGGCAAGATGATTGGCTTGCGTGCTGATATGGATGCTTTGCCCTTACAAGAACATAATGTGTTTGAGCATACCTCTAAGAATCCTGGAAAGATGCATGCCTGCGGGCATGACGGTCACACAGCAATGCTCTTAGGCGCTGCTCAATATTTATCTAATCATCGAGAGTTTAAAGGCACTATCATTTTCATTTTTCAGCCGGCAGAAGAAGGTGGTGCTGGCGCACAAGCAATGATGAAGGATGGTTTATTCGAACAGTTTCCTTGTGATGCTGTTTTTGGTTTGCATAATTGGCCAGGCTTAGCCGAAGGGCATTTTGGGGTGACTGCAGGGCCGATGATGGCCTCAAGTAATACTTTTGAAATCACCGTTCGGGGCAAAGGTGGTCACGCAGCTTTACCGCATAATAGCGCTGATCCTTTGCTTGCAGGGGCCCAAGTGGTGCAGTCTTTACAAAGCATCATTACGCGTAATAAACGTCCCGTAGATGCTGCCGTTTTATCGGTGACTCAATTTCATGCAGGTGAGACGAGTAATGTTATACCCGATAGTGCCTTCATTGGTGGTACTGTTCGCACATTTACCTTAGAAGTCTTAGATTTAATAGAACAGCGTTTACGAGAAATTTCACATCACGTTGCTAGCGCGTTTGATTGTCAGGCTGATGTCGTCTTTACCCGCAGCTATCCCCCGCTGATTAATCATGCTATAGAAGTGAACTTTGCGAGCGAAGTCATGGGCGAGTTAGTAGGAATACAAAACGTCAACACAGCAATTGACCCCACTATGGGCGCGGAAGATTTTGCCTTCATGCTTCTCGAGAAACCTGGCTGCTATGTTTTCTTAGGCAATGGCGATGGGGATCATCGCTCTGTAGGCCACGGCATGGGCCCTTGCCATCTTCATAACCCCTCTTATGATTTCAATGACGCTCTGATTCCAGTTGGGGTGAGCTACTGGGTCAAGCTAGCTCAGCGCTACTTAGAAAAGCACTGAAAAAATACTTTAGAAAAAAATCGTTACGTTTTATGAATTCGTAAATTTCGCTGAGCGCTTTTCCACAAAAGCAGCCATACCTTCTTTTTGGTCATTCGTTGCAAAGCAAGCATGAAACAAACGACGCTCAAGATGCATGCCTTCCGATAAGGTCGTTTCGTAAGCAGTATTAATGGCCTCTTTCACCATCATCGCTGTGAGCAAAGGCATATCCGCAATCGTTTTTGCGATCGCCTTTACTTCGGTCATCAATTCTGCATGAGGGAAAATGCGTGCCACTAAGCCAGCGCGTTCCGCTTCGACTGCATCTATCATGCGGCCAGTCAGCGCCAGATCCATTGCCTTGGCCTTAGAAATTGCGCGAGGTAAACGCTGCGTACCGCCGGCGCCAGGAATAATGCCTAACTTAATTTCTGGTTGAGCAAACTTAGCATTATCAGCTGCCATGATAGTGTCACACATCATGGCTAATTCACATCCACCACCAAGTGCATAACCAGACACAGCGGCAATCACAGGCTTACGTACTTTTCTGATCCCTTCCCAGTTCCGAGAAATAAAGTCACGACGATAGACGTCATCAAATCCATACTTCGCCATAGCCGCAATATCAGCACCTGCAGCAAATGCTTTTTCGCTTCCTGTAATGATGATGCAACCGATATTTTCATCAGTATCAAATCCAGATAAAGCTGAGCTCAACTCATTCATTAATTCATCATTCAGGGCATTGAGTACTTGAGGGCGATTTAAAGTAATAATCGCAACTTTGCCTTCTACCTCGGTCAATATGGTGTTGTAGCTCATCTGCTTCTTTCTTGTCATGATTTATTAACGCGGCAACAATACCCACATCTTGCCATCTTGTTTCATCCGTCCTGCTAGCTCTCCAGCAGCATCTCCTGAACCCCAATAGTAATCTGCTCTGACGCCACCCACAATCGCTTTACCAGTATCTTGCGCCATCACCAGTTTTTGGAGCACCTGATTACTCAGTGGCCTCGTTGTGCTCAAAAATACCGGTGCACCCAAAGGCAGCCCCTTCAGGTCAATAGCAATACTGCGTTCACTTGTTAAAGGCACTCCTAGAGCACCAATCGGGCCTAGATCAGCACTGACATTACTCGGTAGCTCTTTAAAGAATACAAATCTCGGATTGGCATTGAGCATCTCCTCTACCCTGCCAGGATTACGCTTGGCCCATGCTGAAATACCTTGCATCGTTGCTTGTCCACGGGTGATTTCTTTGCGGTCTAGTAACCACTGCGCAAAAGATTTAAATGGTTGATCGTTGGTAGCGGCATAACCTAGACGCAACACGCGGCCGTTGTCGAGACGAATTTTTCCTGAGCCCTGAATCTGCATAAATGCAGCGGCCACCGGATCTTGCACCCAAGCAATTTCTGAACCCCGCAAGACCCCCGAGCTCATTAACTCTGCACGTGCTGGTATGGGGTTAGGTTTAGATGTTTTCCATGCATTTGGATAGCCATACAAGGGAATGGTGTAATTTGCGGTTCGTATCTGAGAGCCATTCATGATCGGCTCGTAATAGCCTGTCACTAAACCCGTATCACTTCCACTACTGGTGCTACGTACCTCATACGCCTGAAAATTTGCCTCAAAATAGCGGCGAATCGCCTGGCTATCTTGCCCAGAAATAGCACTTGCTTGGGTACATACACTGCGCCAATTGATCTCGCTATTACGTTTACGCAAACCATCGCAACTTTTTAGCCATGATGGCCACGCCTGCGACATATCATCAACCTGCCAGCCGGGTAAGGCTTGCCAAGAGACCGCTTGAAAACTGGCAATAGCAGAGCTAAACGGAGTAGGAGCACTAGTACTGGGACGAGTATCTACCCCCCGAGTTGGGGGAACAGCACACCCAGCCAGCCAGCCCGTAATTCCCAGAGCGAATACACTAGCGATGAGGTTTTGCAAACTTTGCTTACTTCTGAATGTTTTGGATATAAAAATCATGATTGCCAATTTACTCGATGAATACCCCATGCTCCTATTTGTTTTAGAGGGGGGTCTTGCCTTAGCACTCTTGCTGTTTATAGTCCTTTGGACAGGCAAGGGTAAAAAATAGGGGTTTTAAGCGATTTAATGCAAAGTTCTAGGCATCACCAAGGCGAATTCAGGGATTGGGGCCTGGAAAAACTGAGCATCCTCACTAACGCAGAAATACTCACCCCGCATAGTGCCTGCTGGCGTGGGCAAGGTAGCCCAACTGGTGTACTCAAACTGTTCACCCGCCCGCAATAGCGGCTGCTGCCCCACAATCCCTAAACCACGAACTTCCTGGATGTCATTCTCCCCATCCACGATGAACCAATGGCGGGCAATCAACTGAATATTGGCTGTTCCGATATTCTTAATCGTGACGGTGTAGGCAAAGACAAATTGCCGATTCTCAGGGTCTGACTGCTCAGGCAAGTACTGGCTTTTGACCGTAATACTGATTTCGTGAGGGTTCATGCACGAATTTTGCGCTATCTTGGAGTCAACTGCAAGCTAGAATCTAGGGATGGATATCCAGAAATCACCTTCAAATAGCCCGTTTGTTATTGCGCCCTCCATTTTGTCGGCTGACTTTGCCTGCCTTGGCAAAGAAGTTCAAGAGGTTCTCGTAGCCGGCGCAGACTGGATTCATTTTGATGTGATGGATAACCACTATGTTCCCAACCTCACGATTGGGCCACTAGTTTGCGAGGCGATACGGCCACATGCCCTCAAAAATGGCAAACCCGCCATGATTGATGTGCATTTAATGGTTGAGCCTGTAGATCGTTTAGTGCCCGATTTTGCTAAAGCGGGGGCAAACCTGATTAGCTTTCATCCGGAAGCAAGCCCACATGTCAATCGCACTTTAAATTTAATTCGGGATCAAGGCTGTCAAGCAGGATTAGTATTTAATCCCGCTACGCCGCTTGATCACTTAGAGCACACCTTAGAGTTACTCGATTTAGTGTTGCTTATGTCTGTCAATCCAGGTTTTGGTGGGCAATCATTTATTCCCAGCACGCTCAATAAGATTACCCAGGTACGCGCGCGTTTAGACCGCTATCAAGCGGAGACTGGCCGCCACATTCGTCTTGAAGTAGATGGTGGCATCAAAGTGGATAACATCGCACAGATTGCTCAGGCTGGAGCCGATACCTTTGTTGCAGGCTCAGCTATTTTTGGACAAGCAGATTATGCTGCCGTCATTCATGCAATGCGAACTGAACTCGCGGGCATAGGGAAAGCGTAATGCAGCACGAAGAATTCCTGGCCCTAGGAAAGCAGGGGTTCAATCGTGTTCCGCTGGTCAAAGAAGTATTAGCTGACTTAGAAACTCCGCTTTCGCTGTATATCAAACTAACGCAAGCGCTTGGACAAAAGAACACCTATCTTCTAGAGTCAGTAGTTGGAGGCGAACAGTTTGGCCGGTTCTCTTTTATCGGTCTACCTGCGAAAACAGTATTAAGAACTGTGGGTACTCCGCACGCACCCGTCACTGAAGTGCTACTCAATGGTGAAGTCATAGAAACAAATCACGATAATCCGCTTGATTTTGTGGATACGTATTTCAAGCGCTTTAAAGTGGCAGTACAGCCTGGGCTACCGCGCTTTTGTGGCGGTCTTGCTGGTTATTTTGGTTATGACACTGTGCGCTATATCGAATCTCGCTTAGCCAAGCATGAACTGATAGATGAATTGGGTGTACCTGATATTCAGCTTATGTTGACTGAAGAGTTAGCGGTCTTTGATAACCTCGCCGATCGGATTTATTTTATAGTCTACGCTGATCCTAGTGTGGCTGATAGTTTTGAAAAGAGTCAGGGTAGATTAGAAGAGTTACTAGCCTGCTTAAGTAAACCAGTAAATATACCTGCCTCATTACCAAACACTAAAACAGAATTAATCCGTAAATTCACAGCCGCAGATTTTGAGACCGCCGTCTGTAAAACTAAAGAATATATTTTGGCAGGCGACTGTATGCAAGTAGTAATCGGCCAACGAATTAGTAAACCGTTTACGGATTCGCCTTTGGCGCTCTATCGTGCATTACGCTCTTTAAACCCATCACCGTATATGTACTTCTATGATTTTGGTGAGATGCAGATTGTGGGTTCTTCACCAGAAATTTTAGTACGTCAAGAAAATCGTGCAGGCGAGAAGATCGTGACCATTCGTCCACTCGCTGGTACCCGTCCTCGTGGTGCAAACCCTGAAGAAGATGAGCGCCTCGCTCAAGAACTATTAGCTGACCCAAAAGAAATTGCAGAACATGTGATGTTGATTGATTTGGCTCGCAATGATGTAGGTCGTATTGCTAAAATAGGTTCAGTCAAGCTCACCGACTCTATGTCGATTGAAAAATATTCCCATGTTCAGCATATCGTCAGTTCAGTAGAGGGAAAATTGCTGGACAATATGAGCAATATGGATGTCTTACGAGCAACCTTCCCTGCTGGCACTTTATCTGGTGCTCCGAAAATTCGGGCAATGGAAATCATTGATGAGATGGAAATTGTGAAGCGCGGTGTATATGGTGGTGCTGTCGGTTATCTTTCCTTCTCCGGTGATATGGATGTCGCAATTGCCATTCGTACTGGGGTCATTAAGGATGGTGTTTTACATTCTCAAGCCGGTGCGGGAGTTGTGGCTGACTCCGATCCAACTGCTGAATGGAAAGAGACTGAAGCCAAGGCTCGTGCCGTACTCATGGCCGCTGACTTAGTACAAGGAGGACTTGATGCTCCTCATGATTGATAACTACGATTCATTTACCTATAACCTGGTGCAATACTTTGCCGAGCTGGGTGAAGAAGTCAAAGTGTTTCGGAATGATGAAATCACGGTTGACGAAATAGGGGTACTCAAGCCCGCGCGTATTTGCATTTCTCCTGGGCCCTGCAGCCCCGCTGAGGCAGGTATCTCAGTAGCAACAATTCAGCGTTATGCAGGACATATTCCTATATTAGGGGTCTGCCTAGGACACCAAGCAATCGGCGAGGCGTTTGGCGGCAAGATTGTGCGCGCTCAAAAAGTCATGCACGGTAAAACCGATAATATTCACCATACGGGTGTGGGCGTTTTTAAAGACTTGCCAAACCCATTCAAAGTGACCCGATACCATTCTTTAGCCATTGAGAAAAGTACTTTTCCGGGAGCGCTGGAGATTACCGCCACCTCATCGGATGGTGAGATCATGGGTGTGCGCCATCGTGAATTGGCAGTCGAGGGCGTGCAGTTCCATCCTGAATCTATTCTTTCTGAGCATGGCCATGCTCTACTGAAGAATTTTCTTCAAGCCAAGTAATAAAATAAGCATAAGCAATCTACCAAGTACTATGTCAATCACTCCTCAGCAAGCCCTCCAAAAATGCATTGAGCATCATGAGCTATCTCATGATGAAATGTCTGCAATGATGCGTCTCATCATGAGTGGTGAAATGCCGCCTACTCTAGTAGCGGGGTTGTTAGTCGCTCTACGTACTAAGAAAGAAACCGTAGGTGAAATTGCTGCAGCTGCCCAAGTGATGCGCGAGTTTGCGACGCCAGTGTATGTAGAAAACAGAACGAACTTGGTGGATGTTGTAGGCACTGGCGGTGATGGAGCACATACCTTTAATATTTCTACTGCGGCGATGTTTGTTGCTGCTGCTGCAGGCGCAAAAATTGCGAAGCATGGTAATCGCAGTGTAAGCAGCAAATCGGGTAGTGCAGATATCTTGGAGTCACTAGGAGTGAAGCTGACACTCTCCTCAGAGCAAGTTGCACATTGCATTGCTAGCGTTGGCGCAGGATTTATGTTTGCGCCCAACCATCATCCTGCAATGAAAAATGTGGTGCCCATTCGTAAAGATTTGGGTGTGCGCACAATTTTTAATATCTTAGGGCCTTTGACAAATCCAGCAGATGCTAAACGGATTTTGATGGGGGTGTTCCATGCAGATTTAGTAGGCATACAAGCACGTGTATTACAGGCGATGGGAATGGATCACGCCTTAGTCGTATATGGTCGCGATGGTTTAGATGAGATTTCGCTTGAAGGACCTACCTTAGTGGGTGAACTTAAAGATGGTGTCGTATGCGAATATGAAATTCATCCTCAGGATTTTGGATTAAATATTGCGCCTTCACATAGCTTTAAAGTAGCCAACGCAGAAGAATCTAAAGCCATTGTTTTAGATGTGCTCAATAAAACACCGGGCCCTGCTAGCGATATCGTCAGCTTAAATGCTGGTGCTGTGCTCTATGTAGCCAATGTAGCGCCGAGTATTGCGAGCGGCATTCAAATGGCACAAGCGGTCATTGCATCGGGCGCTGCTCGCCAAAAGCTTGATCAATTTGTTTTAGCCACTCAAAGTCATTAAAGATCTTCATGAGCGATATCCTCGATAAAATCATAGCGACCAAAAAATTAGAGATTGCTGCTGATTCTCAAAAAATTTCGCTTGGGAATCAGCGCGAGCTTGCGGAAGAGAACAATCGTGATTCTCTACTGAAGCCGCGTGGCTTTATAAATGCAGTGAATCACAAGATTCAATTGGGCAAAGCGGGTGTTATTACTGAAATTAAAAAAGCAAGTCCTAGCAAAGGAATCTTGCGTGAACACTTTCTGCCCGCTGAAATCGCTCAGTCCTATGAAAAAAATGGCGCCGCCTGTTTATCCGTGTTGACAGATCGGGATTATTTCCAAGGGGCTAATGCGTATTTGAAAACTGCTAGAGCAGCATGCCATATTCCGGTGTTGCGTAAAGATTTCACAATTGACCCCTATCAAATTTATGAGGCCAGAGCGATTGGTGCAGATGCTATTTTATTAATTGTGGCTTGCCTAGAGCTCAATCAAATGAAAGAACTAGAAGCCTGCGCACAGGAACTGGGTTTAGATGTGCTCGTAGAGGTGCATAACGCACCTGAGCTTGAAGAGGCTCTAGAGCTGAAAACATCCTTACTCGGAATTAATAATCGCAATCTCAAAACATTTGAAGTCACGCTTCAAACAACGCTCTCGTTATTGTCGATGGCTCCACCAGAAAAAACCTTAGTGACTGAATCCGGGATTATGACGCGCGCAGATGTCCAGCTGATGCGTGATCATCACATTGATGCATTTTTAGTGGGCGAGGCATTTATGCGCGCGCCCGATCCCGGCGTCGCTCTAAGGGAGTTATTTCTTTAGGTCCTATAAGCTCTGAGCAAGTCCAAGCTGTACTTCACCAGAGCGATAAGCAGTAAAGAGCCTAATACATCGCCTAAGAACATCACTATGAAGTGATTGAAGCTACCGGTCTCATCCAATCCCCGTACAAGATACCACCACTGATGTAAGCCAGCACTTAAGACGGCATAGATTAAAATACAGCTAAGTAACTTCGGTAAATTTAAATCACTTAAGTCAGGTGCAATGCTGATTTGGCGCAATACGAAAAGCCGCGCAATGTAGGGTGCAAAGCCTGAAATCAAACCAATCCCAATACAAGTGGTGATATTGGTAGCAAAGTCGCCGTAATAACTAATGAGGAATGAGCTAAGAGCAATACCCAACGCTCCAGGTAATCCAAATATCAAAATAAGAAATAGCCTCAGTCCTGCCGGTAGATAAATCCAATTAACCCCAAGCCCATAGCTTAGATAACTTGTAAGCCAATCATTGGCATAGAACAAGGCGTAGTAGGCAATAAGACTAATGCTGATACCCAACAACCATTCGGAAGATAATTTACTCATCATTACTAGTTTGCTTCAAAAAAAGGGATTTCTAATTAGCAAAACACCCTATAAGGGAATACACTTACTATTAGCTCTACAGCTATTGACCACGATCAATTTTTTATTCAAGAACTACACATATAGTTTCAATATGAACAGTCCAAAGTCCTCTTATCTGCGCTTTTTAAACCTCCTTGATGTACTTGACCGCATTAATCCAGGGAAAAAGTTAGACTGTATTGAAGAAGATCTTCTAGACAAAATTGTTTTGAGCTTTCATGCGAAGAAGTCCATGTTGGTTGGTGATCTCATTGCCTTGTCTGAACTCGGTTCTCAGGCAACCCTGCATGGACGCCTGAAGAATCTGAGTGCCATGGGTTACATCAAAATGGTTGCCAATGAAGATGGTCGACAAAAAAGAAGTAGTGCCCAGCAAAATGGCTTTAAAACGCTATGATGAGATCTCTAAATGCCTTGATAAAGCTGTCAAATTAAGCTAAATACGATCATTCTGATTTTAAAAAAGTCCTTAACCTATAAGGACTTTTTTACTTTAGGAGCTTAGCAATAAGAATTTCTAAACGTTAAAGAGGAAATTGAGGACATCGCCGTCTTTGACGACATACTCCTTACCTTCTGCGCGCATCTTCCCCGCCTCTTTAGCACCCGATTCACCTTTAAATTGGATGAAGTCTTCATAAGCAATAGTTTGCGCACGAATAAAGCCCCGCTCAAAATCCGTATGAATTGCCCCGGCTGCCTGAGGAGCTGTGTCGCCCTTATGGATAGTCCATGCACGTACTTCTTTCACGCCTGCAGTAAAGTAGGTTTGCAAGCCCAGAAGATCATATCCCGCACGAATTACCCGATCTAAGCCGGGCTCTGCCATACCAAGATCTGCTAAAAACTCTACCTTATCCGCATCATCCAAGTCCGCAATCTCGGCCTCAATGGCTGCGCATACGGCGACGACTGGAGCACCTTCCTTGGCGGCATGCTGCTTCACGGCCTCTAAGTGGGGGTTATCAGTAAACCCATCTTCCTTGACGTTGGCGACGTACATCGCAGGTTTAGCTGTAATTAAGCACAAGGGCTTTAAGAGGAGGATTTCGTCTTCGGTCAACTTCATGCTACGAACCGGTTGCGCCTGATCTAGGTGAGCCTGAACCTTGGTGAGTACCGCCACCAAAGCAGCAGCTTCTTTATCATTTCCAGATTTGGCAGCCTTACTAGAGCGATTGAGTGTTTTTTCAACAGTGGCGAGGTCTGAGAGGGCTAATTCTGTATCGATCACCCCAATATCCGCGATAGGATCGATTTTCCCAGCGACGTGAATGATGTTCGCGTCATCAAAGCAACGTACGACGTGCGTAATGGCATCTGTTTCACGAATGGTGGCCAAAAATTGATTGCCTAGACCCTCCCCTTTGGAAGCCCCAGCAACTAAGCCGGCAATATCCACAAACTCGACAGCAGCTGGCAATATGCGCTCTGGCTTGACTATCTCGGCCAAAGCGGCCAGACGGGGGTCAGGAACCTCAACCACACCTACATTGGGCTCGATCGTGCAGAAAGGATAGTTTTCCGCTGCGATCCCAGCCTTGGTAAGCGCGTTAAAGAGGGTAGATTTGCCGACGTTAGGCAGGCCGACGATGCCACATTTTAAAGACATGGCACCATTGTAAAGGGGCTAGTTTCGATATCATCAAGATATGTCTGAAGTTCGTCAAAATACCCTCGGTAAATTACCCAAAAATAATGCCCAAATCCGCTCTGTAGATGTAGCAGTAGTGGGAGGGGGAGTTGTCGGGAAAGCCTGCGCGCTTGGGCTAGCACAGCTAGGCCTGCAAACCATTCAAATCGCCCCTGACTTAGCGCAAGCAGTCCCTACCCCAGAGGGAGTGCAATGGGGGCAACGTATTTATGCCTTTTCTCCTGGCACGCAAAAATTATTGTCACGTTTACAAATATGGGATGCCCTAGATTATGGTCGCCTACAAGCTGTACGCGATATGCGTATTTTTGGTGATCGTGGAGAAGAATTAGACCAACTGCATCTTTCTGCGTTTGAGGCAGGTGTACCGCAATTAGCATGGATCGGTGAATCCAATTTAATTGAGCATATGCTTGATCAAGCTGCCCGCTTTCAAAATAAGTTAGAGCGTATTCATGATGCCGTGAAAGATATTGTGGTGGATACGGATGGAGCAACACTGCATCTCACACATGGATCTGCGCTACATGCCAAGCTAGTGATCGCAGCAGATGGGGCTCACTCACCCATTCGGAATGCCGTCGGGATTGTGGCAAGCGAAGAAAGTTATTCGCAAAACGCTGTGGTAGCAAATTGGACCTGTACACACGCCCATTTAGAAACAGCCTATCAGTGGTTTTTACCAGGCGGCGACATTATCGCCATGCTACCTTTACCAAACAAACAAGTGTCTATGGTGTGGTCAACTTCTCCAGAAAAAGCAAGCGTGCTTTTGCAGCATGATGCCAATGCATGGTCTCAAGAGTTTTCATCTATCGCTGATGGCGCGATCATCAAAACATTGGGAACACTGACCCTTAACTCTTCTCCTGCAACATTCCCATTACGAAAAATGCGCGCAAGCCGCTTTATAGGTCCAATAGATCAGCCTAAAGTCGTACTGGTTGGTGATGCTGCGCATGTCATACACCCCCTTGCCGGACAAGGTCTCAATTTAGGCTTGAGAGATGTCGCAACCCTGCTGCATATTTTAGGTAAGCGCGAATCCTTTAGATTACTCAATGATCAAGTGCTCTTGCGTCGCTATGAGCGTGAACGTCAAGGTGATACTGCTGCCATCTTGTGGGTAACCGATAAACTCAAAAAACTATTCTCGGCCAGTAGTGGTACCGAACGACAATTACGTAATTGGGGCTTAGGTATGGTTAACCGTAGTCAATTTATTAAACAGCGCCTCATCGAGCGTGCACTAGGAGATGTTGATGTTGGATAAATTATGTAAGCTTGCTCTGTCATATGCTTTTTTATGTAGCGTTGCATTACTTGCTGGGCCAGCCCATGCACAATCAGAACAACAAATTCGTACTGAACTACAAAAAAAGATTGGCGCCAACACTAAAATTAAAAGTGTTTCTGCTTCACCTATTCCTGGAATATTTGAAGTATTGGTTGGGAATGATGTTTTTTATACGGATGCTGCAAGTAAATACGTCATTCAAGGTGAAATCATTGAGCTCGCTAGCGGTAAAAATATTACTGAGCAAAGACAGGCCGATCTCAATCGCATCAAATGGTCAGACCTTCTGCCTGCAAATGCTATAAAAATGGTACGTGGCAATGGCAGTAGACAGGTCGCTATTTTCTCAGATCCTAATTGCGGCTATTGCAAAAGACTAGATAAATCTCTGCAGCAATTAGACAATGTGACTATCTACACCTACCTCATCCCTATTTTGTCTGCAGATTCAGCACAAAAATCCAAACAAATTTGGTGTGCCGCTGACCCCCAAAAAGCCTATGTTGATTGGATGATCAATGGCATTACCCCCACCGGAAAAGGTGATTGCGCTACGCCACTAGACAAAAATACGGCTGTCGCTAAAAATTACGGCATCACAGGGACGCCTACCCTGGTTTTTGTAGACGGTAGCCGCTTCCCCGGTGCTGTACAAATTAGTGATATCGAAAAGAAGTTTAGTAGCCTGAAATAATTTTTTATGCACACCATGCAACTATCAGATTTACCTGAAATTCAATATACGATTTGGTCGGCTGATCTTCATGGCCACCGCTTTCATATCAAGCTCCGAATTGAGAACCCCTCGAGCGGTGGACAAATAGTACAGATGCCGACCTGGATTCCGGGGAGCTATTTAATTCGAGACTTTAGTAAGCACATCGAAACAATAGAAGCCTATGTAGTCCATCAGCCTAATGCACCACTCCATCTTGAGCGCATCGATAACGATCAATGGCGCTTACCAGTAGTTAATGGACCAATAGAAATTCTGACAACCGTCTATGCCTTTGATTCTTCAGTACGAGCTGCTTATTTAGATACTGAGCGTGCCTTTATTAATCCGAGTAGCGTGTGTTTATCAGTACAAGGGCAAGAGTCTGTGCCATGCGCACTCATTTTGATTCCACCCAAAGATACCGTTGCCGATCATTGGACGGTACAAACTGGCTTAAAAGCTGCCAAAGTAGATGATCAAGGATATGGCTTTTATTTAGCCAAAGATTATGATGACCTGCTAGATCATCCAATTGCGATGGGAGTATTTCAAATTGCACATTGGAAATCCCATGGGGTCTCTCATAGCATGGCTATTCAGGGGTGTGTCCATGAGGTCGATCTTCAGCGGCTAGCGACTGACCTACAAGCAATCTGTGCCTGCACGATAGATCTGTTTGAGCCTAAAACACATCAGGCCCCGTTTGAGAATTATCTATTCTTAACCAATGCGGTGCTCGCTGGGTATGGTGGTCTCGAACATCGCAACAGCACGGCACTCCTGTGCCGCCGTGATCAGATCCCACAACTGAATACGCCTTTGGATGAAGCCACCTATCGAGAATTCCTTGGTCTTTGTAGTCATGAATATTTTCATGCATGGCTAGTCAAACGTATTCAACCGAAAGCCTTTCAGCCCTACCAACTCGACCGCCGTAACCATACCCGCTTGCTATGGTTATTTGAAGGCTTCACGAGCTACTATGACGACTTACAACTTCTGCGTAGCAAGCGTGTTGATCTAACAACCTATCTCAAGCTCGTTGCTAATAATTGGAATGGCATTTTACGTAGTCCCGGTAGACTCAAGCAAAGCCTTGCTGATAGCTCATTTGATGCCTGGACGAAATACTACCAAGCAGATGAGAACACACCTAATGCAGTAGTCAGCTATTACGGTAAAGGCGCATTGCTTGCCTTGGGTCTTGATTTGCAGATTCGGGCGTTCACGAATGATCGCCAATCATTAGATGATTTCATGCGCTTGCTTTGGCGCGAACATGGGGTCACCATGGAGGGGGTATCTGAAGAAGGCTTAGATTATCTGATTCATACCTTATTGGGTACTGGGTTTACTAAAACCTGGAATCAATTGAAGTCTCGCTATATTTTTGGCGTGGAAGATATTCCTCTCAATAAGTGGTTTAACTCAGACTTCATTTCGGTAAAACGAAAAGTGCACACCAAGGTAGAAAAGATTAAGTTGCAGTTGGGCTTACGACACACTGACTCAAACGGTTGGCTCAAGATCACGCATGTACTCGATGGTGGTGCGGCTCAACTTGCTGGACTCGCCTCCGGTGATGTTTTAGCTAGCATCAATGGGGAGCGTATTACGCCAGCCCGTTGGGATAAGGTCCTCGCAAGTCTTATTGATGAGCAAGCTATCAGTATTTGCTTTTATCGTGATGATCTCGAACATGAATGTATGACTGTGCTGGAAGAACATCAAATGCCAGATCAATACGATGTATCTCCAGTCGAGTAATGCCGCCACTTCCAAGTCCATTCTTATCGACTGATATTCCTGCAGATTGGCGAGCACTACTTGGTGATTATTTTGAGTCTGTGCAATGGCAAACTTTTCAGCAGAAACTGCAAGCTCAAATTGATTTAAATGAATCTCTCATCAGGCCAGAGCCTCGACACTTCTTTAAAGCACTAGCGCTTACCCCCCTTGCTAATGTGAAGGTAGTGATCCTAGGGCAAGATCCCTATCACTCACCAGGACTTGCTCAAGGCTTAGCCTTTTCTATTCCGAGTGACATTCCCATAAACTCTCGGCAGTTTCCCAGCTCATTGCGTAACATCCGCAAAGCACTTGCCCTAGAGGGCTTTGGTGCCCTTCCCCATGGTGACCTTCATGCCTGGGCAAACCAAGGTGTATTACTCCTCAATACCGCCCTCAGCGTTACATTGGGTGAAGCAGGCAGTCATGCCAACCTTGGGTGGAAATACCTGATTGATAGGCTTATTACCGGGCTTGTTCAATACCAACCCAATTTGGTGTGGATGCTGTGGGGTGGGCATGCCCAATCCAAGCTACCCCTCATTGAATTGGGCAAAAAACAACTGATCCTGCAGTCATCACATCCTTCCGGACTCGGGGTATATAAAACAGATCAGCCTTTTTTAGACCCTGGCGGAATAACTAGTTGTGGGCATTTTAGGAAAGCAAATAAGTGGCTTCTAGAACACCGCCTAAGCCCTATTACTTGGGTGAATACTGCAGGGGAAGATCTTTCAGAGAAGGCGCAGGCTACGCTTTTTAGTTAGCTACATAGGTAAGGATCCCAATCTGCTTAGAAATAGCCCTATAAGCTTGATAGATAAAAACTGATGGGCTTGAATAAGCACTCAGCACCATTAAAATAATGACTTTTGTAGGCGTTCCCAATGTCTTCAAGTATCCCAAACTATCCTCAAAACTCTCAAATGATGTCAATTCAGTTTGTTGAAGAATGTCGGCATCAATCTACTCTGGTCAACATTACAGAAAATGAAGACAAAGAGCTGACAGGATTTCTTGATAGCGCTTATTTAGACCTGATTTACCTAGAACCCTTAAAGCTCACTTAAATAACGCCGCATAGAGGCCACCCGCCACACAAGCAGCAATAATGGCACTTAGCCACTCTAGCATCTGGCCTGCCTGAAAGAATCCAGTCCATTGACCGGTATAAGAGCTGGCTAGGGCTGCTAGAAAGCCTAGCAGGGAAGCTATAAGCAGCTTTTGCAGCTTGGGTCTGACAGCACGCTGTCTGGGATAGAAACCCCAAGCAATAGCCCCAGATAAGCCGCCAATTACAAGAAATGCTAAAAACCCCATTGCTAAGCCCCCATTATTTCGGTCATCAAATCTATAATTGCCATTATGAAGTTGTTGACCCTCGGCATCAATCATCACACAGCGCCGATCGCTATTCGGGAGAAGGTCGCCTTCGACCCTGAATTCCTTCAAGAAGCGTTATACGATCTTCGCCAACATTTGGTTGGCGCGAATCAGGCCGGCTTGCCTGAAGCGACTATTTTGTCGACTTGCAATCGCACCGAACTTTATTGCGCAGCAAATGATGCCGATGCAGCCAGCCTTTTGCATGAAGCGACTTTTGACTGGTTAGCTAAAACCCAACGACTCGCACCTAGCAGCCTAGAGCCTCACATTTACTCACTGCCACAATCCGATGCGGTGCGTCATGCCTTCAGGGTGGCTTGTGGTCTTGACTCTATGGTGATTGGTGAAACCCAAATATTGGGTCAAATGAAAGATGCGGTCCGCACCGCAAATGATGCTGGTGTTTTAGGCACTTATCTCAACCAACTCTTTCAGAAAACCTTTGCCGTTGCGAAAGAAGTTCGTGGCTCTACTGAAATCGGTGCACATTCCATTTCAATGGCAGCTGCCTCTGTGCGGCTTGCTGAACGCATCTTTGCAAGTATTGCTGACCAACGCGTACTGTTCATTGGTGCTGGTGACATGATTTCTTTATGCGCTACCCATTTCATAGCACGTAAACCTAAAGGAGTGGCGATTGCTAATCGCACGATCGAACGTGGCCAAGAATTAGCTGATTCTATTGCTACACAAGAAGTTCAAGCAGAATCCTTCAAGCTATCCGAGCTTGCCAATCGACTTCATGAATTCGACATTATTGTTTCTAGTACGGCTTCATCACTACCCATTATTGGCTTAGGCATGGTGGAGAGCGCACTCAAACAGCGCCGTCACAAACCGATGGTCATGATTGATTTAGCAGTACCCCGTGACTTTGAGACAGAGATTTCCCGCCTCAATGATGTCTATTTGTATACCGTAGATGACTTGGGCGTGATGATTCAAACGGGTACCGCTCTGCGCCAGGCAGCTGTGAGTCAAGCTGAGCTCATCATTGAAGATCGGGTTGGAAACTTCATGCACTGGATGCAAGGGCGCAAGACCGTGCCACTGATTCAAGATATTCAGCAACAAGGTGAACACCTCAGACAATTAGAGTTAGACCGCGCTATGAAACGTCTGATGCGAGGTGATGACCCCCAAGAGGTATTAAATGCGATGGCGCAGGGCTTGACCAATAAGTTTTTGCACGGATCACTGCATGCTCTACAACACTCTAATGGTACTGAGCGTGACATCCTGATTAAATTACTCCCTAAATTATTTTCCCCCCAATCCAAACCAGAAGACCATTAGATGAAGCCCAGCATGCGGGCTAAGCTGGATCATCTAGATACGCGCTTAGCCGAACTTAATTCCCTTTTAACTACCGAAGAGTCCACAAAAGACATGGACAACTATCGGAAACTCACGCGTGAGCATGCGGACATTGCTAGCGTCGTGGAGCAATTCGGTCTGTACAAACAAGCAGAGGCCGATGCACAAGCTGCTGAAGACATGCGCAAAGATCCAGAAATGAAAGACTTTGCTGACGAAGAACAAAAGCAAGCGCAAGCCACGATGGAAACCCTTGCGGGCACCCTCCAAAAACTACTCCTTCCAAAAGATGTCAACGATGAGCGTAATGTCTTTCTAGAAATTCGTGCAGGTACTGGTGGTGATGAAAGTGCTTTATTTGCCAGTGATCTCTATCGGATGTACACCCGCTTTGCAGAACGTCAGGGTTGGAAAGTAGAGGTGGTTAGTGCTGCTGAATCAGATTTAGGTGGATACAAAGAAGTGGTACTCCGCCTTGTAGGGCAATCAGTCTATTCCAAACTAAAGTTTGAATCCGGTGGTCACCGGGTGCAACGCGTTCCACAAACAGAAACTCAAGGACGTATTCATACATCGGCTTGTACAGTTGCTGTCATGCCAGAGGCGGATGAACTAGAGGCAGTCAAGATCAATCCCGCTGAACTACGTATTGATACCTTTCGCGCATCTGGTGCTGGTGGACAGCACATTAATAAAACCGATTCCGCAGTTCGCATTACACACTTACCTACTGGCACCG
This sequence comes from Polynucleobacter antarcticus, assembly GCF_013307245.1. Classification (NCBI taxonomy): domain Bacteria; kingdom Pseudomonadati; phylum Pseudomonadota; class Betaproteobacteria; order Burkholderiales; family Burkholderiaceae; genus Polynucleobacter; species Polynucleobacter antarcticus. Next base: position 118,901 of record NZ_CP028941.1, on the reverse strand, counting down.
TAGTGGAATGCCAAGATGATCGGAGTCAACATCGTAATAAAGATCAGGCTATGAAGGTATTGGTATCGCGCATCATGGATGCCCGTGAGCGGGAGAAGCATCAACTAGAAGCGCAAACCCGTAAATCTTTAGTGGGCTCTGGTGACCGCAGTGATCGCATTCGGACATACAACTTTCCGCAGGGACGCATTAGCGATCATCGTATTAACCTCACGCTCTACAAAATAGATGCCATGATGGATGGTGACTTGGATGATCTTTGCAATGCACTAGCATCTGAACATCAGGCTGAGCTTTTAGCTGCCCTGGGTGATCAGTAATCTTTTTTGAGATGGATGCTACTCAGTCATTAAAATCACTTCTGAGTAACTGTACATTGCCCGCAAGTGAAGCACGCATTCTGTTGGCGCATGTTTTAGAAAAACATTACCAATTACCAAGATCCGCCCTCCTATCCCGTGATGATATGGTTCTCAGTCCGGCGGCTCAAGAGGATTGGCAAAGCCTAGAATCGAGAAGAATTGATGGTGAACCGATTGCTTACCTCTTGGGTAAAAAAGGCTTTCACGATATCGAATTAATAGTGGGGCCTGGCGTATTAATACCTCGCCCTGAAACTGAGCTTTTAGTAGATGTCGTCCTTAGTGAAATAAGGAAACTGACAGAACTACCTAAGCCAGATAAACAAGGTGAGCCATGCAAGATCCTAGACTTGGGCACTGGCTCAGGTGCCATTGCCCTGGCAATTGCAAAATCAGCGCCTAATGCGCTACTCATCGCTACCGATCAATCGGAGGATGCACTCAACATTGCTCAATTAAATGCTAAAGAATTGGGTTTAGAGCATCAAGTGACATTCGTGCAAGGTAGCTGGTACCAGCCACTGGATGCAGCAATGCGCTTTGATGTCATCGTGAGTAATCCCCCGTATATCGCCAATCTAGATCCCCACCTCAGCCAAGGCGATCTTCGCTTTGAACCCTCTTCTGCCCTCACGGATTTTGCTAGTGGCCTAACTTGCCTTGAGGTAATTATTTCTCAGGCGGATCAATACTTAACACTAGGGGGCTTGATTGCCGTAGAACATGGGTTTGATCAATCTGAACCGGTCATTCAGCTCATGAGTTCCGCAGGATTGACTGATGTAGAGGTGCATCAAGATTTAGCGGGCCATGATCGCGTCACTACAGGCAGACGGCCTGCCTAATTAACCCCTTTTTGCATATAGGCTTAAAATTCATTGCATCTGCATTTATAAATGACCTCCCAACTACCCGACCACTCAACCATTCTCTTTTAGGAGCACATGATGGATACCCAAGCAAAAATTGAAGCAATCGTTACCGGCCACCCCGTAGTCTTATTTATGAAGGGAACTGCCCAGTTTCCTCAATGCGGCTTTTCTGGCAACGCGATTAATATTCTGCGTGCTAGTGGTGTAGATAATCTGCACACTGTCAATATTTTGGAAGACGAGGAAGTTCGTCAAGGTATTAAGCAATTTTCGAACTGGCCAACCATTCCTCAGCTTTACATCAATGGTGAATTCGTTGGCGGCTCAGACATCATGACGGAAATGTTTCAAAGTGGCGAGTTACAGGCTTTAGTAAAAGCATAACTAGACACTAGTGGGCACTAATTAGCATAAACAGCTACCTCACTTCTGCTCTAAATCTCTGTGACTTTTGATTTAAGCTCGCTTCTCCTGTTTGGCCTGCCCTTGGGTTTATGTGCGGGCCTTCTGGTTTATGCACTTAACTTGCGCTCAGCACTGCATCGCACTGAACAGCAAATGCAGACTGAGGTTGCCCTCGCTGCCCATCTGAGATCTGAGCGGGATCAAGCGCTTCAACAAGCTATTCGCCTTGAAGCAGAATTAGATTCTGAGCGTAAACAAGGTGTAGGTAGATTGGAATCCCTCAATGAAGCTAAAGAAGCTTTGACCAACCAGTTTAAGAATTTAGCCAATGACATTCTGGAAGATAAGTCAAAACGCTTTACCGAACAGAACGTCGCTAATTTAGATGCACTACTAAAACCCTTACAAACTAAGCTCACTGAATTTAAAGAGCAAGTTAATACTTCTTATGGCAACGAGGCGCGTGAACGCTTTGCCCTCAGAGCAGAAATCGAGCGTCTGGCTAGCCTCAATCTACGTATGTCAGATGAAACCCGCTCGCTCACACAAGCATTAAAAGGCGACTCTAAGGTACAAGGTAATTGGGGTGAACTTGTCCTGGAATCTATCCTCGAATCTTCCGGTCTGCGTAAAGGCCAAGAGTATCTAGTGCAAGACAGTCATACCTTGACCGATGGCTCGCGACAGCAACCTGACGTCGTGATTAAGCTGCCCGAAGGTAGAAGCCTAGTGGTTGATAGCAAAGTATCGATTACCGCTTACTCACGTCATGCAGAGGCCTCCGATCCACTAGTTGCCGAGCAAGAACTAGCGGGGCATATTCAGTCTCTGCGCCAACACATTCAAGGGCTTTCAGGGAAAAACTACAGCGCCTTATATGGCACTGGCTCAGTAGACTTTGTGCTGATGTTTGTACCCATTGAGCCCGCTTTTTTGTTGGCGCTCAAAACAGCGCCTAACTTATACCAAGAGGCCTTAGCCAAGAATATTGTGCTGGTATGCCCAAGTACTTTAATGGCAACGCTACGAACGGTTGCACACCTATGGCGTCAAGATCATCAAAATCGCAACGCACTGGAAATAGCAAAACAGTGTGGCACGCTCTACGATAAGTTCGTAGGGTTTGTAGATGACTTAGAGAAATTAGGCCAACGTCTAGACCAAGCCCAAACCAGTTATCACGATGCCTTCAGTAAATTAAAGTCTGGCAAAGGCAACCTCATTCGTACTGCTGAGAAAGTGCGGGAGTTGGGTGTAAAACCTAGTAAGAACTTAGCGGCACCCCTGATTGAGTCGTCTGCAGATCCCGAATAAGTAAAACTAGTATTCATCAGCCTTAATGGCATGCCTCGAAAAATATTCCAGAACAATATGCTCAAAAAAGACACTCACTCATATAGAAAGGTAGCGACGGCTGCCTGTTTTGGTACCTTTCTAGAGTGGTATGACTTTTTGACCTTTGCAACTCTGGCAGTGGTATTTGGGCCATTGTTCTTTCCATATAGCGACCCTAATACAGCGCTTTTAGCTAGCCTGGCAACCTTTGGGGTGGGTATGGTAGTTCGGCCCTTGGGTGCTGCTTTCTTTGGCTCTTTGGGCGATAAGATTGGCCGTAAACCGATATTTATGATCACCATTAGTTTGATGGGTATTGCTACCGTCCTTGTGGGCTTCTTGCCTACCTATGAGCAAATTGGCATCTGGGCATCCGTCATGTTGGTGAGCTTAAGACTCCTACAAGGACTCTCCGCCGGCGGTGAAATCGGTGGCAGCGCAGTGTATTTAACTGAGCATGCTGGCAATGAATCTCGGGGCTTTAAAACCAGCTTCTTACAACTGATGGGGCCATTAGGTATTTTGGCTTCCACCCTACAAATTGCCTTGTTACGTCACTACCTCAGCCCAGAAGACTTTCAAGCATGGGGATGGCGCGTGCCATTCTGGATTTCTTTCTTTTTATTGATCATTGCCTTTTGGATTCGGAGATCACTTGAAGAGACCCCCGTCTTTTTAGAGCTCACTAAGAAAAATAAAAAAGTCGAGTCGCAACTCATCAATAACTTTAAGGACCCAGAAATTCGGAAGCGCATGTTCTTATTGTTTTTCTGCATCTCTTCCAGTGGGGCTATTTTATTTTTCTGTGTACAGGTCTACACTGCAATCTTCCTGAAAGTATCAGTCAACATCCCCAGTGGAATAGTAGATCAACTTAGCATCTACGCTACGGTCGTTCTGTTTCCACTCACCGTATTTGCAGGCTGGCTATCCGATAAGATTGGCAGAAAGCCCGTGGTAATTAGTGGCCTTATCTTAGGTACTTTTTTCATCCATCCTGCCTATGAAATACTCCAAAGCCTAGGCACTCAATATCTTCAGTACGGTACCCCAAGTTCATTGCTAGGAATTGGGCTGATTTTGACCGTACTGTCACTGGCTCTTGGCCTTGTAGTGGGCCCACAAACAGCATTACTCGCAGAGCTTTTCCCCGCCAAAAGCAGAAATAGCGCAGCAACCCTTCCGCATAATCTTGCAGCAGGCTGGATAGGTGGGCTACTCCCCCTTATCGTGACTTGGTTAAATCAATGGTCCGGAAATAGCCTTACTGGCTTATGGTATCCGACGATCTTTTTAGCTATTGGAACTGTGATTGCGTATTTTTATATGCCTGAAACCAATAAAGTAAATCTACTAAATTAAGCAATACAATATAAAACAACTGGATTGGAGTTTTCAAAAGAAAAAACCTAAATTCATCATAAATTTAGGTTTTAAGTTTTGGTGCCCCTTGTCCGACTCGAACAGACCACCTACTGATTACAAATCAGTTGCTCTACCAGATGAGCTAAAGGGGCAACGAACGATATTTTAGCCTATTTCACAATCGTTAAGGAAGGTCTAGTTGATTTTGGCTTTTCGACTTCCTTAGTGGCTGATTGCTTAGGGCCATTACCTGTAGATTGATTGGTATCAAATGGGAAAGACATCCCCTGTCCATTCTCTTTGGCATAGATTGCCAAGACATGGGTAACGGGAACCATAATCTTTCTCGGAATTCCACCAAATCTCGCCTGAAAGCTAATCCACTCATTATCTAGATTGAGCTGATGGCAAGCCTCTACAGATAAGTTCAAGACTATCTCGTCATTCTTCACAAACTCCATTGGGACTTCAACACTAGAGTCTACAAATACTGCAATGAAAGGTGTAAAACCAAAATCCGTGCACCACTGATGTAGGGCACGGATAAGGTAAGGTTTATTACTTGGAATGTCGGCCATGCTAAACAATGCCGCTGACAATCATGCCCCGCTTAGCGGCGCATGACCTTTTCTGAAGGAGTCAATGCTTCAATATAAGCAGGTCTACTAAAAATACGCTCAGCGTACTTCAGAAGCGGTGCTGCATTACGTGACAGATCAATGCCATAGTGCTCAAGGCGCCAGAGCAGAGGAGCGATAGCAACGTCTAACATCGAGAACTCATCACCTAGCATGTACTTATTCTTCACAAAAATCGGCGCCAACTGAGTCAAACGATCGCGAATCGCAAGGCGTGCTTTCTCATGATTCTTTTCTGCGGGCTTACCTTTTTCATTTTCCAATGAAGCGACATGAACAAAGAGCTCCTTCTCAAAATTGAAGAGAAAGAGGCGTGCACGTGCGCGTGCTACGGGATCAGGTGGCATCAACTGTGGATGTGGAAAGCGCTCATCAATATATTCATTAATGATGTTGGACTCATACAAAATGAGGTCACGCTCAACCAAAATAGGAACTTGGCCGTAAGGGTTCATGACCGAGATGTCTTCAGGCTTGTTAAACAAGTCCACATCACGAATTTCAAAATCCATGCCTTTTTCGAAAAGCACTAAACGGCAGCGTTGCGAGAATGGGCAATTAGTACCCGAATACAACACCATCATAAATTTATTCCTTAAATTTCTAAATCACACAACAAACGCATACAACGATAGCGTTACATCTTTTTTCACTAATTAACTCTAAGTTAATTAGTGAATATCTTTCCAATAAGCTTTATTCAAACGCCAAGCCACTAAGGTAAAGATGACCAAGAACAATAGCACAACCACACCAATACGCTTACGCTCTAACTGCACTGGCTCAGCCATCCATGACAAAAAGGAAACTAAGTCAGCGATATTATCGTCATACTCTTGTGGCTTCATGGTGCCAGGAGTGATCTGCTCGAATCCCACAAACACTTTTTGCATTCTGGTTGCGTCATGTGGATCTTTGCGTTCTTCAAACTTTGCAGCGCGCTCACCTTGGAGCTGCCACAAAACGTGCGGCATACCGACGTTTGGATACACTAAGTTATTCCAACCTGTTTGAGTAGTGTCATCTTTATAGTAAGTACGGAAATAGGTATACAGCCAATCCGTGCCCCGCGCCCGCGCTTCTACTGATAAATCTGGTGGAGTCTTACCAAAAAACGCCTTGCCATCTTTTGCTGACATGGCAACAGTCATCAGATCACCCACTTTGGCATCCGTCAAAATTAAATTATCTTTAATTTGCTGATCGGTTAAACCAATGTCACGCAAGCGGTTGTAACGCATGCTGCCAGCAGCGTGGCAATTTAGACAATAGTTTGTAAAGATCTTTGCGCCGTTTTGCAGCGATGCATTGTTATTTACGCGATCTGGAGCTTTATCTAGTGGAAAGCCAGCTTCACTCGCGTTGGCAGACAGACCAACACTGAGGGCTGCCACGAATGCGATTGCCTGACAGGCGCCCATCACAGTTTGTAGAATTCGTTTCATACTAGTTCCTAATTTCTCTGTAGTGCTCAATTAATGGGCTGCAAATGTGACACGCTTCGGGACAGGCTTAAATTCGCCCAATTGACTCCAAAACGGCATCGCCAAGAAGAAGCCCAGATAGTAAATAGTGCAAATCTGAGAAATCTTTTCAAATGTTGGTGTCGGTGGCTGAATGCCTAAATAACCCAAAATCACAAAAGTCACCACAAATACTCCATAGATATATTTATGGAATTGAGGACGATAGCGAATGGATTTCACTGGAGAATGATCTAACCAAGGCAGGAAAAATAGAATGATTACTGAACCCCCCATGATCACAACACCCCAGAACTTCGCATCAAACACATAAAAACCAGCGGCTAATCCAACGGCAATTGCTACGCAAGCAGCCTTCACCTTAATGTTTTTTGACATAGCAGCAAACAGACCCAAGATAACAGTCGTAAAAATCCACAACGGTATAAGGAAATCAGGTGTCACAGCGCGCAACATCGAATAGAACGGTGTGAAATACCAAACTGGCGCAATGTGTGATGGTGTCACAAATGGGTTTGCTGGAATGAAGTTATTTGCTTCAAGGAAATACCCACCCATCTCTGGTGCAAAGAATACGATGCAAGCAAAGATGATTAAGAATCCACCAAGATACATAACGTCATGAACACTGTAGAAAGGATGGAAAGGAATACCATCCAATGGGATACCTTTTTCGTCTACAGTTTCTTTGATTTCAATACCATCTGGGTTATTTGAGCCAACCTCATGCAAAGCCAAGATGTGTGCCGCCACTAAACCTACTAATACCAATGGAATGGCAATGACGTGGAATGCAAAGAAGCGATTTAAGGTAGCGTCACCTACAACGTAGTCACCGCGCAACCACAAAGACAGGTCTGGACCGATCAACGGAATAGCAGAGAACAAGTTCACAATCACTTGAGCGCCCCAATAGGACATCTGACCCCAAGGGAGTAAGTAGCCGAAAAATGCTTCAGCCATCAGAGTCAAGAAAATCGCACAACCGAAGATCCAAATTAATTCACGGGGTTTGCGATATGAACCATAAATCAAACCACGGAACATGTGCATATATACAACCACGAAGAACATGGAAGCGCCTGTTGAGTGCATATAGCGAATCAACCAGCCAAATGGCACCTCACGCATGATGTACTCAACGGACTCAAATGCCTTAGCAGCATCCGGCTTGTAGTTCATGGTCAAGAAAATGCCTGTAACGATTTGAATCGCCAACACCACAATAGCGAGGGCTCCAAAAATATAGAAGAAGTTCAAATTCTTAGGAGCGTAGTACTCGCTCATATGCTTCTTAAAGGCCTGGGTTACCGGCAGTCGGGAATCTACCCATGCCATTGCCTTAACTGCTACTGATGAACCTGCTGGGACTTGTTTTTCCTGAAATGCCATTTATTTCTCCTTAGGCCTTATTGTGATCGCCGACTAAAATCACAGTGTCACTGACGTAATAGTGGGGGGGCACCTCAAGATTGTCTGGTGCGGGTTTGTTTTTGTAGACACGACCAGCAATATCAAATGTCGAGCCGTGGCAAGGGCATAAGAAGCCGCCTGGCCAATCATTCGGAACGGAAGGCTGTGGGCCAGATTTCAGAATAGGGGTTGGTGAACAGCCTAAATGCGTACAAATACCGACAACAACAAGGTATTCCGGCTTAATAGAGCGCCACTGGTTTTGAGCATACGGAGGGGTAAATTGGGCTGGATCTCTTAAAGAATTGGGGTCTGCCAGCTCAGCATCAATCTTGGAGAGCTCTGCTACTTGCTCAGGGGTACGACGCACCACCCAAACAGGCTTACCACGCCATTCGGCCACTCTCATCTCATCGGGTTGCATACCGCTAATGTCTACCTCAACAGCCGCTCCAGCGGCCTTAGCACGCTCTGAGGGCTGAAAACTATCAACAAAAGGATAGATGGCTGCGGCCGCACCAACACCACCAACCGCCGAAGTAGCAATTAGCCATTTGCGGCGTTCTTTGTCCATACTAGGCTTGTCACTCATTTACAAAATTCCTTGGAAGAGCATTTATAGATAGAAAATACTTAAAGGTAAGATTTTAAAGTAAAAAGTGGGGTAAAGCAGAAAGTAATAGGGTTAATCTTGGGATAATGACGGTTGAGCCGTTTAAAAGAGCAAAGGGAGCTATAAATGCCTGTTTTAAAAGAATTTCGAGAATTCGCAGTCAAGGGTAATGTGATTGATTTGGCCGTTGGCGTCATTATTGGCGGGGCTTTTGGAAAAATCGTCGATTCTCTCGTCAACGACATTGTGATGCCGCTGATTTCGAGTTTATTTGGGGGTCATATTGACTTTACCAACCTATTTATTGCCCTGGGCAAGGTTCCCGAGAACATTCCTTACACCTTTGATGCCCTCAAAAAAGCAGGGGTGCCGATTTTTGCTTATGGCAACTTCATTACGATTGCCATCAACTTTATTTTGTTAGCTTTTGTGATCTTTCAAATGGTGAAGATAGTCAATAGAGTAAGGGCAATGGATGAACCTCCTACACCACCAGCACCCCCCACCCCACGAAGACGTAGTCTTATTGCGCGAAATCCGCGACAGCTTAAAGAAATAATCCTCCCTATGTTTAATCGCCTCTGGCTTGTTTTTGCCCAAGCCGTCACTGTCTTGTTAGCTGCTTGGTTTGTCACAGCCAACTTAAAGCCAGAGTGGATTAGCCAGGAAATTACAGATCTGTCATCCAGACCGGTTTTACTAAAAGAAGCGAGCTATGATGGCTCGCTCAGTCCCGGCTCTTATCACGAGGCCGTCAAGAACTCGATGCCTGCAGTCGTCAATATTTTTACCAATAAAAGTAGCAAAGCAAAAACACGTCAAGGCGTTAAACCAAATTCATCAGATCCTTTTTCACAATATTTTGGGGATCAATCACCCCAAGTAGATCCGAGTTCTAGCTTGGGTTCCGGTGTGCTTGTCGGCGCTGATGGCATCATCCTCACCAATCACCATGTCATTAGTGATGCAGATGAGATTGAAGTTGCTTTTGCGGACGGTAGAAAATTTAGAGCAAAGATCATTGGCAGCGATCCGGAAACAGATATTGCGGTTCTTAAAATTGATGCCAAAGAACTGCCGACGCCGATCACCCTAGGAAGACTAGAGTCTGTTCATGTCGGTGATGTGGTCCTTGCTATTGGCAACCCCTTTGGTGTTGGACAGACAGTGACATCGGGTATTGTCTCCGCATTAGGCAGAGACCATGTCGGTATCAATACCTTTGAAAATTTTATTCAAACAGATGCTGCAATTAACCCTGGGAATTCTGGTGGTGCGCTGATAGATACCAAAGGTAATCTGATTGGAATTAATACTGCCATCTACTCCAATAATGGTGGGTCTATGGGTATTGGATTTGCCATCCCTATTAGCCTTGCAAAGCAAGTGATGGAGTCCATCCTCAAGAGTGGTGTAGTGACGAGAGGGTGGATTGGCGTTGAGCCTCAGAACCTCTCTAAAGATCTCGCAGAGTCTTTGGGGCTAGTAGGCAATACACAAGGCGTTCTGATATCAGGCCTGTTAGTAGGAGGCCCTGCAGAGCGAAGCGGCATTAAAGCGGGTGACGTTCTCACCTCTGTCAATGGCCAAAGTACAAAAGATGTTAAGCAACTCTTAAATCAAATTGCAGAGTTAGGGCCAGGCAATGAAGCGAAGATTGAATTACTTCGTAAAGGAAAAAAACTCAGCGTAGAAATTAAGATTGGCAAAAGGCCAAAGGCAGCTTCAGCGAAATAGTAGGTCTAGGCTTTAGTTTTTTCTAGGACACTACTATCTACTGCGGCTTTCAAAACGCATCCTGTACAGTGTGATCTGTAACAAAACATGCGGTTACGTCATGGACCAAATAGTTTGTATGTTCTATTTGGTCATGTATTTATTGCAAATCTGTATGTATCTGTAATTAGATCGTGGCTTTTTGACTACAGTACATGCAACTTGCGTAAAACACGCTGTAGCGCAGTCGTGTTGTGCTCGCTGGTGTTGTGTTGTTGTGCTTCGTGATCTGCGCTTGTGCAGGTGATTTGAGGTGTTGCTGCTGTGGCGCACACAAACGGGTAATGTAATCCTGTAATTTTGCTGCTGCAGTTTTTTCGCATGTCAAAATCCATTTTGGGTGGTGATTTATATCTAACTACCTACACATCACACACATGATGAAGCAAACTGCGTTTGCTTGTGTTTCGTATTCGCTTGTCGCTCATACTCACACATTCCTTTTCTTTCTTTTTGTCTTTTTTTTTGTCTTTGCTTTGTTGTTTTGTTGATTGGGTGATAGAACTTGAAGTCATACGACGGCTATGTGATTTATTACTAAATCAACATAACTGTCGCATCGCGTGCTGATTGGCATGACATTACTTTTCGCACACGACTGTGAAAAGATTTAACGGAAGACCAATGTATTCAAACTTCCAACCTGCAACAGCATTGATTTGCTGTTGCAGTGATCTTGCGGCTCCTTGTGTTATGCACTAACTTCACAGCGTCGTGCATCAAGTCCAGTGTCATTAGCCGTCATATTACATACTGGGTTTTTGACCTTTTATTAGCAGTGTCTATCTGCTGTGTTTGTACAACTTACGATTGACCTGCGCACATATCCGAAATACAGCACGGGCATGCTGTTCACGCAACTTACTACGTGACTTACCAAAAGCCATTTTCTGCAAGAATGCATTTAATGCCGCAATGTTGTAGGAGCATAGCAATCCTGCATGCGCTTTGAGTGTGGTGCGAGCAATCTTTTGCGCTTGTAACAGCGCTGTTGCAGTATCCACATCACCAAACTGCTCAGGCGTAATCTTTTGCTGTGCAATCCATACGTCAGTGCGAGCAGTATCGCGTTTGGTGCGTTTGAGTTGTGCGTAAGTACGATCATCCATGCAAGTATTTAGCACTGACCAAACAAAGCACTACAAAATCTGACGCAATATTAGGTGTTTGCAGGTGATTTTGGTGAAATTGACATGATCATGTGCAAATCGGTTGTCCTCGCATGTTGACCGAACGTACAGTTGCTCTACACAAACACAGAAAGGTAGAACAACATGACTACAGCAACTGCATTAAGCACACTCAAACTCACAGACGCACGCAAACCCACACAAGCGTCACCGCAAGTGCAACGACGCAATAAACTGATACGGCGCATATGGCAACAAACTGAACTGGCACGTGCACATGCATCAGGTGGTCAGTTCACCATCAAACGTTTTCGTACATTCACAGATGTCACAACAGGTGCACGTAAACAGATTGAAACAGACGTGCGTGTGAAACCTTGGTGGTTTACAGCTGCGAATGGCAAGTTAGCAATCTCAGTGCGCTATGGCAGCAGAGTGTTGGAAATTGCACCAAAAAAGTTAGCAGTGGAAGTGGGTACTGAACGGGATTTGATTGCTGTGTTGGATACCATCAAAGCTGCAGTGACAGCAGGAGAATTAGATGCGCAGATTGAATCAGCTGCTACAATATTGCGTGCAGCATTTGCTAAATGATTGAAATCACGCCGAATTCGCAGAGTTTTGTGTCGAATATGGCATGTGTAAGAAAACTTGAGCATGCGAGTGAGACACTATGCACAAATGGTCGCTCACTCTGCTGCTGTCTGAAACTGCTATAGCAATAAATACGTGTATGAAACAATATCAACTCACTGTACGTGTCGCAGGCATTGCTGTCAACACTGTCATACATGCTGAACGTGCGGACGCAGCATTACGTTTGGCGCAGCATGTGTATGGTGCTGGCAACATCGTGTCGCAGCCGCGGGCGATTTAGCATGCGCATTGCAGAAGTCGTCAATCCACCAACACCAGAGCAGGCTCGCATCAAGAGTCTGCAAGCACAGGTGAAGCAATCACAGCAGCGTGTTAAGGCTGAACGTATACGTCAACAGCGGATCAAGTTGAATGCGCAGCGTGCTTCGTTAAACACCACGACTTAAACTGCAATACAAAATCTTCACAAAGAAAAAACCCACTGTGTTGCCACAGTGGGTTAATTTAATACCAAACTAATCTTCAGCTAACTCGCGTTAGCAGGCAATTAGAAAGTGTGACGTACGCCAACTGCGTAGTTCTGAGCACTACCGCTAACAAGAGCGCCAGTAGTAGTAGTGGAATTACTTGTGGTTGTTGAACCATAGATTGCATACAAGTTTGTACGCTTGCTCAACCAATAGTTACTTCCCAACTGCCATGCATTAAAGTTTGCTGTTGGAGAACCAACACCATATGCTGTATAACGTCCAAGACCAGCACTTGCCCAACCTTCAATTTTTGGTGTGATAAAGCTACGAACACCAATTTGCTCAGCAGAACGCTTGCCGTAGTAATTTGTATTGTAAGTTGCAGTAGCTTTACGTGAAACGTATTGTGCATATGCCTTCAAGATACCAAAGTCGTACGTAGCTGCTGCGTACATCTGGTTGTCTTGAATGTTACGACCTTGAGAAGCGTTAACTGCAGTTGTATTGGTACCAACAACAGCGCCAGCAGTAGTAGCTGCAGCATCAGTAGTCAGGGTAACTGGCAGAACACCTGCACCATTGAAAGGCTGAGCTCCAGCTGTAGCTAATTCAGCTTGCTGCTTGAATGCTTGATATTGCGCAGTTGCATAGAATTTATTTAGCGTGTAGTCAGCACCTAAGCCCCAACCATTAGTATTTACAGATCCGCCTGTAAGGCCAGTTGTACCAACAGTAGTAGTTTGGTTATTCATCACAAACATACCGTTAACACGGAAACCAGCCATTGCATCGCTCTGCACTGTCAATGCATTGGCCATACGAACTGTATAGGCAACAGTGTTACCTTGGGCCGCAGTAGATCCAGAAGAGGAGGTCGCTACGCCTGAGCCAAATGAATAGATAACGTTACCAACCATGTTGTTTGCTTGACCTGGGTCAGTTGCAGCAACAGCTGTGTGGATTCCTGTGTACTGTGTACCAATAGCAGCTTGACCAATACCATTCTTTTTCAAACCAACAAAAGTTTGACGATTTTGCAAACCGAGATTGGAGTTACCAGAAATATCAGCTTCTTGTGGTGCTAGAGCGAACTCAGTTGTGAAAAAAGCAGACAAGCCACTGCCTAAATCTTCTGTACCACGGAAACCCAAACGGCTTGTGGACTCAGCATTTTGTCCAAACTGGTTGCCAGTTACCTTATTATTTTTTGATGTTGGCGATGTTGCTGCTGAGTTGTTAGTGGTGGTGTTGCCACCAACATAACCCACATCCAAAATACCGTAGACAGTCACTGATGACTGAGCTTGAGCTGCACCAGCAAATGCTGTTACTGCAGCGATTGCGAATAGCGATTTTTTCATTCTTTAAATCTCCATAAATTAAAAGTAACGCCCAATAAAAAACTGGGACTCACGAATTTTGCTTGTTTTGCTTGGCTAGTTTGGGGTTCAGGGTATGTAGGGGTTATTTTTGCTTGTCAAAAGACAGTTTTTTGGCTTTCTTCGTTGTATGAGGGCAACAAGGGCTTTGTTTCCTGTTCTTTTAGGGCCTTAAATGTCAAAATTGTCATATGGCAAGCCGTGAATTCTTAAAAATATTGCAATCTGCTCGACTAGGTGATGTATCTGCGCAACAAAGTGTGGCCTCTGCGTATTTAACAGGTGCATTTAGGACGCCGATTCAGCCCTCCAATGCCTTAATTTGGTTCGAGAAATCCTATTTTTCTATTTATAATCAAGCACTTACTAATTTAAGCTCAGAAAGTGCTAAACCCGTCTCTGATGATGCGGATTCTCCTATTGCTCTTGAGATCTTAAGCCAAATTACTGCCGTTCCTTTGGCTGCCACGCTCAATTCTTCAGCGTTTAGTTTTGGCTGGGAATCTTTTTGGCAGATGGCAAATCTCAATATCTCCGAAAGACATGCTGCGCAATGGCAACTTGCAGAGTTACTCCTTGACCCAGATAAAAAAATCTACAGGCGGAGCTTAGTGAGTGGCTCTTAAAAAACTACAAAAACTATGGCGGCTCTAATGGTGGAGTAAAGCGTCATCCACATACCGACTCAGAGGATGTTGATCTTGTTGATCTACCAGCCCTGCAAAAAACAGCCAAAGCATTTTTACTTTCTTTAGCTGAGTCCAATACTGAGTTTGCAGCGTTAGCAAAAGATCTCTTAATGAAGTTGCAGCCTAAAGATGAGACTCTGTCCTCGCTTTGGAAGGCTTGGGTCTCTAATCAGAATGAGGCCGCTCTTGTGCAGGCCGCTGAACTTGGACTGACTGCAGCTAAATTGACACTAGGTTTGCGCTTGGCACAGCCTAAAAAAAAATTGCAAGATATAGGCAATGTTGTCAAAGCTACTACTTTCGCTAAATCTAATATCTCGCTTAAGAAGGCTGCCTATTGGTTAGAGATGGCAGCAAAAGATGGTGACCGTAATGCGTGGTTTGCGCTTGGTGAGATTTACCGTCGTCCCCAGTTTTCTGGATACAGCGCCGCAGAAAGTGATCGCTGTTTTGATATGGCTGCAGATTTAGGTCATGCCCAAGCGCAGTTTCGGAGAGGTGCTAATTTATGGCGCAAGCGCGAAAAGATCGAAGAAAAAGTACGCGGTCTACAAGCCTCTTATTGGATCTGGCAGGCACACCAACAAGGGGTAGCTGAAGCAAAAGAACTCCTCTCTAAAGTCTTAGAGAATGTCAGCAATACCGATGTGAATGAATGGCATAGTCTAGCCACTCATGCACATAGAGTGCTCAATCATTATGCCGAGCATCAACTAGATCAGGAATGGATCTTGATGTGCCATCGCTTCATCATTGCCAATCAATTTCATTTGAGCAAAGCGGAGATGCTACTTTGCGAGGTCAGCCAGCTACAACATGAGCATTGCATTGTGGTGGACATTCGGCATGAACTGCCAAAAATATTACCCCGACTTATTCAGATTGATACGACTCAGCAGCGCCGCTCTCTATTATCAGCAGGCAAAGTATTTGCGGGTAGTGAACCAGAACAAGAAGGTAATTTACGACAAAGACGTTATCGCTTTGATCGTCTGAGTGAGTGGCTCAATACTACTTTTTCAGAAAATCACACTGCTGTTTAATTTGCAGTATTTCCTTTATCCGCTGCATTATCTTTATCTGGGGCATTATTTTTGTCAGCGGCATTACCTTTGTCAGTTGTATTGCCTTCATCGCTTTCGTCATCAGCAGGCTTAGGCACATAAAAGCGCGCCACGATTAATCCGAGTTCATACAGTATCGTCATTGGTATGGCGAGTAATAACTGTGAGAGTACATCCGGCGGAGTCACAATGGCGGCAATGACAAAGGCACCGACAATCACATAGGGTCTGATTTCTCGTAACTTCTCTAGAGTTACTATCCGCATGCGTACTAGGACTACTACGACGACTGGCACTTCAAAAGTAATGCCGAATGCTAAAAATGTCGTCATGGCAAAACTGAGATATTTATCAATATCCGTCGACATCTCTGCGCCCAGTGGGGCGTTGTAACTGGCCATAAATTCAAATACGGTGGGGAAGACTAAGAAATATGCGAAAGACATACCAACCAGAAAGAGGCTGTAACTGCTAATAACGAGTGGCACGATCAGGGTACGCTCATGCTGATAAAGGCCAGGTGCAATAAAAGCCCACAACTGATACATTACTACCGGCAATGCAATTAAGAAGGACACCAGCATGGTGACTTTCATCGGGACAAAGAAGGAGCCCGTGACGTCGGTCACAATCATCTTGGCACCAACCGGTAATGCTTTTAAGAGTGGCTGAGCAAATAAGTGAAAAATATCGGGCGCCCAATACACCAGGCACAAGAAAACACCAATAATAGCAATCGCCGATTTAATGACGCGATCACGCAACTCATATAAATGCGAAAGAAAAGATTCCTGTAAGCCTGAATCTTCGGCAGCGTTAGTATCGGGCATCAGTAATGGTTACGTATTGTTGGCGCTGTACTGAAAGCGCTTCATTCTGGCAGCGCCTGACTGAACACGGGTTCGTACCCCAGTAGAGTGCTTATACCAAGTAGGTCTTGCTGCACGTCTGACACCCCAACTCTTGCGGCCCTGACGGGTTGATTTAGCAAGCACTTCTTTGGCATCCAACGGGAGTGTATTTAAGTGGCTGCCATAGACATCTGCTTGATCGCTTAAATTTCCACCAGCCTCTTGCACGGTTGATTGCAGGCTTGTCTCCACCTCTTTAAAAGCAGCAGTACTTTCTTCGCGGAGCTTTTTAAACTCTTCCACTTCCATTTGGCGGCTGACTTCAGATTTAACATCAGCCATATAACGCTGCATCCGTCCAAATAAATTACCCGCCATGCGAGCGACCTTCGGTAAACGATCAGGACCGACGACAATCAGAGCCACTACCGCGATGAGTGCGAGCTTTGAAACTCCAAGATCAATCATGCAATGAGCACATCAATTTCTAAGGATGTTTTTGATGATGATTACTTCACGTCTTTAGCTTGGACATCTACAGTTTTTTCTGCAGAGGCTGCGGCAGTAGTTGTGGCAGCTGCATTTTGTGGGATTTGTTCTGTGGTTTCAGTTTTAGCTTCTTCAGGGGCTTTCATGCCATCTTTGAAGCCCTTCACTGCACCACCTAAATCGGTGCCGATATTACGTAACTTCTTAGTCCCGAATACCAACATCACAATCACCAAAACAATCACCCAATGCCAAATGCTAAATGAGCCCATCTTTAATCTCCTTGGATTATTTATTCCAGGGGCGCGGACCGCCCATCACATGCAAATGCAAGTGAAAGACCTCCTGCCCACCATCTGCACCATTATTCACCATCAATCTAAAGCCGCCATCCTTACCCGGACGACAACCCTGTTCTTTGGCAAGCCGTGGTGCTAATTCCATCATTCTACCTAGCAATGGGGCATCCTGGCTTTCTGCAGACTCCAGCATGGGCATGTGCTTTCTAGGGATAATCAAAAAATGTACTGGGGCAGCAGGGTTTATGTCCTTAAATGCATAGATTTCTTCATCCTCATAGACCTTCTGTGAGGGGATTGAGCCCTCAGAAATCTTACAAAAGAGGCAATTGGGGTCATGCGCCACAGATTTGCTTTGCTCAATCATTGCCATTGGCCTTTCTGGCAGCCTTTTCTTCAATACCGGATGTGCCTAAACGACGCTCTAATTCACCAACAACATCTTCTGGGCGTAAACCAAACTGAGAAAGGGCTATTAAACAGTGGAACCACAAATCCGCCATTTCTCCAACCAGAAGCTTCTGCTGTTCAGGGGCTAAATTGGCATGACGGGCATCTTTAGCCGCCATGACTGCTTCGGTAGCTTCCTCACCAATTTTCTTCAAAATCCCATCGTCGCCCTTAGAAAAGAGCAAAGCAGTATAGGAAGTCTTGGGGTCAGCTTGGCCTGCCTTAAATGCATCACGGCGCTGATCTACTACGTCAGCCAAATGGGCTAAAGACCTATTTAAATCTGCTGGTACTGTATTGGCTTTATTCATATGTGTATTTAAATTACTGCGTCCAATCTTCAATCTTTAACTGCTTGACCCTTTTAAACGCTTGGTCATTGGTCACTAAGATGGTGTTTTCGCTTAAAGCATGCGCTGCGATTTGAACATCTAAAGCCCCTAATAACACCCCATTTAGCTCTAAGTCTGCCCTCAACTTACCATAACGCTCAGCAACTTGACTATCCCACCCAAGAACATCTACTCGCTTTAAGAATTCTTCCACTACTCTACGAAGGTTCTTGGCTTGAGGTTTTTTAGCCAAGCCAAATAGTATTTCTCCCTCAGAAATAGCCGATAAACACAGCTGTTCCATAGGAATACTAGTAATCTTTCTCACTATATTAGGGTGTTGTTTTATCAGGCCACTCACCATATTGGTGTCAAGCATATATCTTTTAGCCGGCATTACTCTTCCAGGCCCTCAAAAGGATCCCGATTATGAATACCTTGATTGCGCTCCTCAGCTGACAAAAAACCTAGTGGGATCTCAGCCTGATTCAAGGCAAGGAAAAAACCATCCCAGTTATCGGGCTTACGTGAAAGAATCAAATCACCAGTAGCCGGATCTTTACGAATAAAGACTTCTTTTTCATCAAAACGAAAGGCTGCTGGTAACCGAATGGCCTGGCTACGCCCATTCATGAAGATTTTTGCTGTTTGGACCATCATTTGACCCTCCTGATATATATCAAAGTATATACCATTTTAGGGCTTAGTTTGGCCTTAAATCAATAACTACGAATGCTTTTTAGTGGACTCATCGACCCATGCAGATTTAACTGAATCCCATTGCAAAAAGAAGCAGCTGTGCTCACCGGTATGACAAGCAATGCCGTCCTTTTGCTCTACCAATAGCAAAATCGTATCGCCATCGCAATCCAAACGAATTTCCTTCACTTTTTGGATATGACCTGACTCTTCACCCTTGTGCCACAGTTTTTGTCTTGAGCGGGTCCAATAGACTGCTTCGCCTAAACGTAAGGTTGCTAAAAGCGCATCGCGATTCATCCAAGCCATCATCAAGACATCTTTGGTGCCAACCTCTTGTGCAATCACCGGGACAAGACCTTGTTCATTCCAGGTTACAGCGTCTAGCCATGGGCCAGGGTCTAAAGATGGGATGGGATTAAATATGCTCATTTCTTCAATTTTGACAGATTTATTTTTGTAGCAATAAAAGTTTGTATTCCGTAACTAAACTAATAGCCTTGGAACACCTACCTTCTTCATGGCGCCAATTAAGTCTTTGTCTAAAGTTGCCAAGGGTATACCTTGACGCATTGCTAACTCTAAATAGGCGCTGTCATAAGAGCTCAGTTTGTAAGCTCTGGCTAAATGCAACACCCCTCCAAAGCAAACGCTTTGAGAAACGGGCTCAGTCGTTACTCCCATCTCCCGAATGATTTCTAAGAAATGGGCACTTCGCATTTCTTCAATTTGTCCCATTGCCTCTGCCCTTGAGATAACGTTGGCAATCTCCAGTGGCCAGATTCCTGGGGCGATCGGTGTGTAAGTACCGGCTACGATTGAATTTAAAATAGTCTCTGAGTATTGGCGATCTTTTGTTCCGCCATCATCAAAAAGCCAACGCATGACGATAGAGTTATCTAGGACAAAATCCATTAATCTCTACCCGCATTGATGAGCGCCTTAATATCAATTCCATCTTGAGCCTTTGCCTCATGCATCAATGCCAGCATTTTTTGGGCTGCTAGTGATGTTGATTGCATACCCTCTTCAGTGATCGGCATCAAGTCTGCAACAGGTTTTCCGCGCTGTGTAATTCGTACGACTTGGCCAGTACTTACTTTTCTCAACAGCTCCGCTAAATGGGTTTTAGCCTCAAATGCACCAACAGTGATAGGGATTGATTTCATATAGTATCCAACTGGTTTATTAAACTAGTTTAATAGGATTATGCAGGTAGAGCAACCTTCATAAAAATACTAGGCAAATAAAAGCCCATGCTCATCTTATGGACACAGCCTTATTTTGTGTGTATGATGTGTATATTAAGTTAAATAAAAGCCCCATAATGAAATATCCCATTGCGATTGAGGCGGGCAACGATACGAAGGCATGGGGCGTGATTGCGCCTGATTTACCTGGATGCTTTTCTGCTGCTGATAGCGGAATTGATGAGGCTATTGAAAATGCTAAAGAAGCAATCGAACTATGGATTGAAACGGCATTAGATGCGGGTAAAGATATACCCAAGCCTAGCTCCATTACCGATCTACAAAAGAAAAAAGAATTTAAGGGCTGCATTTGGGCCATTGCTGAGATTGATCCAGCCCTACTCTCCGACGACATCGAAAGGGTAAACATTACCTTGCCAAAAAGAGTGCTGGCAAGATTGGATGCTAAAGCTAAGTCAGCCGGAGAAAATCGTTCTGCTTTTATCGCCCATATGGCGATTAGCGCCTAAGGATAGAAATTACAGTCTTACTGGAATTCCTTGGCTAGCCATATATTCTTTTGCCTGACCAACGGTGAACTCACCATAATGAAAAATACTCGCTGCTAAAACAGCATCCGCATGGCCTTTAGTAATGCCATCCACCAAATGCTGTAAGTTACCGACTCCGCCTGAGGCAATTACTGGAATACTTACTGCATCACTCACGGCAGCGGTTAACTCCAAATCAAAACCATCTTTACTACCATCACGATTCATACTCGTTAGTAAGATTTCACCGGCGCCGCGTTTTGTAACTTCTATTGCCCAGCCCACAACATCTTTACCAGTCGCCGTTCTTCCGCCATGGGTAAATACTTCCCAATGACCAGCCTCTGTTTTTTTAGCATCAATCGCCACCACAATACATTGCGAACCATAGTACGCAGCCGCATCCGATACGAGGTCAGGATTAATCACTGCTGAAGAGTTCATGCTGACTTTATCCGCACCCGCATTCAGTAAACGCCTCACGTCGGCTACTACCCGCACGCCACCGCCTACCGTTAAAGGAATAAAGACTTGAGAGGCAACCTCTTCAATGATGTGCAAGATCAAATCCCGCCCATCCGATGTTGCCGTAATATCCAAAAAAGTTAACTCGTCAGCGCCTTGTGCGTCATAGCGACGCGCAATCTCTACGGGGTCACCAGCATCACGCAGACCCACAAAGTTCACCCCTTTAACAACGCGCCCCGCAGTGACATCCAAACAAGGAATAATTCTTTTTGTGAGCACTAGATAAATTTCTTAGAAAACTTGAGTGTCAACTCATCCGCATATTTTTGCGCTGCTGTTAAATCTAAATCGCCAGCATAAATAGATCGGCCAGCAATTACACCCATAATGCCTTCGGGCTCGGCCTCGCACAAGGCTTCAATATCCTGATTATTAGATAAGCCACCACTAGCAATTACCGGAATCCGAATAGCCTGAGCCAATTTAATCGTAGCGTCCATATTTACGCCTTTGAGCATGCCATCGCGCCCGATATCGGTGTAGATGATGGCTTCAACTCCCCAATCTTCAAACTTCTTCGCAAGGTCAATCACTTCATGGCCTGTAATCTTGCTCCAACCATCGGTCGCTACTTTGCCATCACGCGCGTCTAATCCAACCATGATGTGCCCTGGAAAAGCTGTGCACGCATCCTGAACAAATCCAGGGCGCTTCACGGCAGCTGTGCCAATAATCACAGTACTAATACCATCATCCAATAAACGTTCAATGGTTTCTAAATCCCGAATGCCACCACCGAGTTGGACAGGAATTTCATCTCCGACTGCTTTAAGGATAGATTTAATTGCAGACTCATTTTTGAGTTTGCCAGCAAAGGCACCATTTAGATCAACCAGGTGCAAACGTCGCGCACCTTTACTAATCCAATGTGCAGCCATAGCCCCAGGGTCTTCAGAGAACACCGTAGCTTTATCCATATCACCCTGCTCGAGTCGAACACAGTGGCCGTCTTTTAAATCAATTGCAGGGATTAGTAGCATAGCAGCGCGTTGTTTAGGGTTAGGGTTGCCAAGAAACAAAATTTTTATAAAGCTTCAAACCATATTCTGCACTTTTTTCTGGATGAAACTGCGTTGCAAAAATATTATCCTTTGCCACCGCAGATGTAAACCAATCGCCATATTCTGTTGATCCCACAATGTCTTCTTGACGTTGTGGCACAACATAGTAGCTATGCACAAAGTAAAAGCTCGTTAAATCCGGAATACCGCTCCATAAGGGGTGCTGACGATCTTGGCGTACTTGATTCCAGCCCATGTGGGGAACTTTATAGGCAGAGCCATCTGCTTGGCGCAGCTTTTTTTCAGCTAAATCAAAACGACGTACCTCTCCAGGAATTAATCCCAAACAGGGGGTCCAGGGCGTATTCGTATCGGTTTTCACTTCAGCACGTACTTCAGCACTTTGGTCAAATAGCATCTGCTCTCCGACGCAAACCCCTAATAGTGGCTTGCTCTTAGCTGCTTCCAACAAAGCTTCCAGTAAGCCAGACTCTTTGAGATGCTTCATACAGTCGGGCATCGCCCCCTGACCAGGCAGCACTACCCGCTCGGCAGCAAGGATCTCTTCAGGTTTATTGGCAATCAGAATATTGGCGTCCGGCGCGACATGATGAAATGCCTGATACACGGAACGAAGGTTGCCCATGCCGTAATCCACAATCGCAATGGTTGGTGCCAAAGTTAACCTGTATTTTGTGTTGTGTTGGGCAGTCTTCTAATAGAAAGCACTGGAAGGCTTCTAAATTACAGACTGCCTTTGGTCGAAGGCACCACACCAGCCGCTCTTGGATCAAGCTCTAAAGCCATACGCAGAGCACGGCCAAAAGCCTTGAACACTGTTTCAATTTGATGGTGGGCATTAATGCCCCGCAGATTATCGATGTGCAATGTCACGCCCGCATGGTTCACAAAACCACGGAAAAACTCAATGCTCAGATCCACATCAAAATCACCTACCCGTGCACGGGTAAAGGGAACATTAAATTCCAAACCCGGACGACCTGAAAAATCAATCACGACACGCGATAAAGTTTCATCCAAAGGAACATAAGAGTGGCCATACCGTGTAATACCTGCCTTATCGCCTACCGCCTTGGCAATGGCCTGCCCCAAGGTAATTCCTACATCCTCAACCGTATGGTGATCATCAATATGGGTATCGCCATTGGCAACGACTTTAAGGTCGATCATGCCGTGACGGGCAATTTGATCGAGCATATGATCCAGAAAAGGCACGCCTGAGGCGAGCTCAGCTTTACCAGTGCCATCTAAATTGATGACAATTTGAATTTTGGTTTCCGAAGTGTTTCGGGTGACGTCGGCTTGCCGCATGCTTCGTTGCGCCGCGAGGCGAAGTGTTGATTGAAGCCTCATAATATCATTGCTCATGCAGATATAAATGCTGAGTTTTCTCATTTTCTTGCTGATTTTTGACCAGAGTCCCTCATGAGCCGTTTTTGGAACCCCGTAGTGCAGACCCTTACCCCTTACACCCCTGGGGAGCAACCGCAAATGGCGCGGCTAGTCAAACTCAATACCAATGAGAGTCCTTATGGCCCATCGCCCAAGGCCTTGACTGCAATAAGCCAGCAAATTAATGAGGATTTAAGACTCTATCCTGACCCAGGAGGTGCTGCTCTTAAAAAGGCGATCGCTGATTTACATGGTCTTGACCCAAAACAGGTGTTTTTAGGCAATGGGTCTGATGAAGTGCTTGCCCATGTATTTTTAGGTCTTTTGAAGCAAGCTCAGCCTGTGCAATTTCCTGACATCACTTATAGCTTCTACCCGGTCTATTGCAAGCTATTTGGTATGGAATACCAAACCATCCCTTTGGGCCCTGACTTTGAAGTGGACACCCGAGACTTTACGTTTCCGAATGGGGGAATTATTTTCCCAAACCCGAATGCCCCAACCGGCAGAGCAATCCCGCGCGCAGAAATTGAAGCGCTCCTAGCGAAAAACACCGCTTCGGTTCTCGTGATTGATGAAGCTTATGTCGATTACGGCACAGAGTCATGTATTCCCCTACTACGAGGATCTGCTTGTCCTGAAAACCTACTCGTTGTACACACACTCTCAAAATCACGCGCATTAGCAGGATTGAGGGTGGGATTTGCTGTGGGTCACCCTACTCTGATTGAAGGCCTAGAACGCGTCAAGAATAGTTTTAACTCTTATCCACTAGGAAAATTAGCACAGGTCGGAGCTATTGCTGCAGTAGAAGATCAAGCACACTTAGAAGCTACAAGCGCAAAAGTAATAAAGACACGCGAACGCTTAGTGAAAGAATTAGAAAGCCTTGGCTTTGCAACACTACCCTCAACAGCAAACTTCATTTTTACCCAGCACCCAAAACACGCTGGTGCAACACTGTATCAAGCCCTACGCGATAGAGGGATTATCGTGCGTCACTTTAAGCTGCCCCGCATTGATAATTTTCTGCGCATTACCATTGGTACGGATGAGCAAAGTAATGAATTGTTGACTGCTTTAAAAGAAATCGTATCTAAAGCTTAAATGCAGACTGAGATTTAGGCTGCCGCTTTACTTCTTGAGCCGCATCTCCGCTGCCCGCGCATGGGCCTGCAAGCCCTCACCGTGCGCAAGTGTACTTGCTACTGCACCTAGTGTTTGCGCCCCTGCTTCACTGACTTCAATCATGCTCGAGCGTTTTATAAAATCATAAACACCTAATGGTGATGAGAAGCGTGCAGTACGCGCGGTGGGTAATACGTGATTAGGGCCAGCACAGTAATCACCTAATGACTCACTAGTGTAATTTCCCATAAAGATCGCACCCGCATGACGAATCAATTCCGACCATTGACGTGGATTAGTAGCGCAAATTTCTAAATGCTCAGCGGCGATATCGTTAGCAATCTCACAAGCTTCTGCCATATCCTGTACTTGTATCAATAGAGCACGATTGGTAAGTGATGCTTCAATCACTTTCTTTCTGGGCATCTCTGGCAATAGTTTATTAATGCTTGCTTGCACTTGCTCAATAAAAGCAGCATCCGGGCAAAGCAAAATAGATTGTGCTAACTCATCATGCTCCGCTTGAGAAAATAGATCCATCGCAATCCAATCTGAATGACTAGTGCCATCACACAAGATCAAGATTTCTGAAGGACCAGCAATCATATCGATGCCTACCGTACCAAATACTCTTCGCTTGGCTGCTGCTACATAGGCATTACCAGGACCCACAATCTTATCAACCGAAGGAATTGTTTTTGTACCATAGGCTAATGCACCCACAGCCTGTGCCCCGCCAATCGTAAAGACTCTATCTACGCCCGCTAAATAAGCTGCCGCAAGTACGAGTGGGTTACGTGCACCATCTGGTGTAGGCACAACCATGATGACTTCACTAACCCCAGCGACCTTTGCTGGAATGGCATTCATTAATACTGATGATGGATAGGCTGCCTTGCCACCGGGCACATAGATCCCTACTCGATCTAAAGGGGTAACCTTCTGACCCAAGCGCGTGCCATCAGCCTCGGTGTATTCCCAAGAATGGCAACCCGCTTCTATTTTTTGCTGCTCGTGATAAGCGCGCACCCGTTGTGCAGCGATATCCAATGCATTTTTTTGTTCTGCCGGTAAGCTCTGATAAGCCTTCTCTAGCTCTTGGCTAGAAATCTCTAATTGAGAAACACTATCCACACTTAAACGATCAAATTGTTTTGTGAACTCAAGGACAGCAGTATCGCCACGCTCTTTTACTTGCGCCAAGATCTTAACCACTGCAGCATCAATAGCATCGTCATCCGCCATCGGCAAAGACAGGCTAGACATGAGTGTTTCTTTAAAGCCTACCTCTTTACTATGAAGACGCTGAATATTAATTTCTGCTGACATACTTATTTTAGAAGCTCAAAAAATGGCTGCAATTGCGCACGCTTACGTTTATAAGAAGCTTGATTCACAACCAGGCGCGCACTAATATCGGCAATCTGTTCGACTTCAACTAAGCCATTTGCTCGCAAGGTATTGCCGGTAGAAACCAGATCCACGATCGCATCGGCCAAACCCACTAGTGGGGCTAACTCCATAGAACCGTATAAGTGGATCGTATCAATATGTACGCCCTTATTTGCAAAGTGCTCTCGTGCACAGTTGACATACTTGGTTGCCACTTTTAAGCGAGAGCCTTGTTTGACTGCGGCAGCGTAATCAAATCCTTCTTTGACAGCAACAGACATGCGGCATCGAGCAATCTGAAGATCGAAGGGTACATACAAACCATCCGTGCCGTTCTCCATCAATACATCCAGACCAGCTACACCAAAATCGGCGCCACCAAATTGAACATAGGTAGGAACGTCCGAAGCACGCACAATAATGAGGCGTACTTCAGGATTGGAGGTCTCAATAATGAGTTTGCGTGACTTTTCAGGATCTTCCAGCGGACGAATGCCGATCTTAGATAAGATCTGGGCGGTTTCTTCGAAGATGCGCCCCTTCGAAAGGGCTAAAGTTAACTTCATGGACTAATTATCCATCAGGCTTACTTCACTCGCTGAATGTTGGCCCCTAATAAGGTCAACTTTTGCTCCATGCGGTCATATCCACGATCTAAGTGATAAATCCGGTCTACCTGGGTTTCACCTTGAGCAGCTAAGCCCGCAATCACCAAACTAGCAGATGCGCGCAAATCGGTCGCCATCACCACTGCCCCAGAAAGCTTTTCGACTCCCTGAGCAATAGCGGTATTGCCCTCAATCGCGATATCTGCCCCTAAGCGGTTGAGCTCTTGAACATGCATAAAGCGATTTTCAAAGATGGTTTCGGTAATTGTAGAAGTGCCTGAAGCAATGGCATTGACTGCCATGAGTTGTGCCTGCATATCTGTTGGAAAGGCAGGGTATTCAGAAGTACGAAAATTGACTGCCTTAGGGCGGCCTGTCATGGAAGCCTTGATCCAGTCAGGTCCTACTTCCATCTTTAGACCAGCCTCCTTCAGCTTGACTAGGACCGCATCTAATGTATCTGGGCGGCAATGTTTTACCAAGACCTCACCCCCGGCGGCGGCAACTGCACATAGGAAAGTGCCTGCCTCAATACGATCAGCAATCACCGCATGCTCAGCACTATGAAGTTTTTCAACCCCCTCAATCACCAGTCGATCACTACCAATTCCGGTGATCTTTGCACCCATCTTCACCAACAGATCAGCTAAGTCACCCACTTCAGGTTCGCGGGCAGCATTTTCTAAAATCGTTATGCCGGATGCCAGGGTAGCTGCCATCAATAAATTTTCAGTGCCCGTGACAGTAATCATATCGGTCAAAATCGAGGCACCTTGCAAACGACCATCGGGTGACTGGGTCGCTGCTTGAATATAGCCACCCTTAATGTTAATCGTGGCACCCATCGCCTTAAGGCCTTTAATATGCTGATCGACTGGACGCGCGCCAATAGCGCATCCCCCAGGCAAAGACACTTTTGCACTATGCATTCTGGCCAAAAGAGGGCCTAACACCAGAATAGAAGCGCGCATGGTTTTTACCATCTCGTAGGTTGCTTCTGAGCTTTTAATATTTGCTGCACTAAGAACTACATGATTGCGATTACTCGCATCCGGAAAAGATACAGTGACACCAATTTCTTGCAACAACTTGAGCATCGTGCGCACATCTTGTAAATCTGGCACATTGCGCAGTGAAATAGGTTGATCTGTTAAGAGGCAGGCGCACAAAATTGGTAATGCAGCATTTTTAGCCCCAGCAATCAGTACCTCTCCCTTGAGTGGCGTGCCACCCAACATCCGTAATTTATCCATGACTCTATTTCCGTAACAATCTTAAGCAGCGGTGTTTTTTGCAAACTCTTCGGGGGTAAATGCTTTAATTGATAAGGCATGCACTTCAGCCTTCATACGATCACCCATGGCAGCATAGACCAATTGATGACGCTGTATCAAGCGCTTGCCTTCAAAATCAGGACTCACAATGGTGGCAAAAAAATGTTGTCCATCACCCTCAACCTGAAGGTATGTGCAGGCTACTCCTTGCTGGATATAGTCCTCAATTTGTTTTGGGGTTGGCAACATTTTTAACTCCTGATTTTATTCTTCATGGCTAATGACGTACTACCGAATTCACTGCTAATTTTAATGCTCTACTAATTTCTTAACTTATAGCCTTTTTGTAATAAACGCAAAGCAACTACAGAAACGAGAATAAAGAAGCTGACTACAATCGCCAAACTATTCCAAGGCGAGATATCCGATACACCAAAGAAGCCATAACGGAATCCATCGATCATGTAGAAAAATGGATTGAAATGCGAAACTGTTTGCCACGCGACTGGTAAGGAATGAATAGAATAAAACACCCCCGATAGCATCGTTGCCGGCATGATGATGAAATTCTGGAAAGCGGCTAGCTGATCGTATTTATCAGCCCAAATACCGGCAATTAAACCCATGCTTCCTAAAATAGCAGCGCCCAGAAAAGCAAATGTCAATATCCATAGAGGGTACTCAAATGCAGGTGGGGCATACCAGGCAGTGATCGCCAAGACGCCTAGACCAACCATGACACCACGAAACACCGCTGCGAGAACATAGGCAGCATAAAACTCCAGATGACTAAACGGTGCCAGTAATACAAACACTAAATTACCGGTTACCTTAGACTGAATCAAGGATGAGGAAGTATTCGCAAAAGCATTTTGCAATACGCTCATCATGACCAGACCAGGAATCAAAAAGGTGGTGTAGCTCAAGCGTCCATATACTTCTTTACCCTCTAGTACATGACCAAAAATCATCAGATACAAAATAGCAGTGAGCACTGGGGCTGCCACCGTCTGAAAACCTACTTTATAAAAACGCTTAATTTCTTTACGGAGCAAGGTGGGGAAACCGCTACCGTAGATCATCAGGGGTTTACTCAGAATAGGCTTCACTTCGGGCTTCACTTAGGGCTTCCCGACATAATATTCACGAAGACATCTTCTAAGTCTGTTTTACCTTCACCATCTTTTTTGACAGAGCCATACTGACTCAACAAATTGGCCGTAGTATCTAGCGCAACAATCTTGCCTTGCTTGAGCATCGCAATCCGCTGGCATAGTGCTTCAGCCTCTTCCAGATAGTGCGTTGTTAATACAATCGTATGGCCATCTTGATTTAGACGACTAATAAATTGCCAAAGGGATT
This sequence comes from Polynucleobacter antarcticus, assembly GCF_013307245.1. Classification (NCBI taxonomy): domain Bacteria; kingdom Pseudomonadati; phylum Pseudomonadota; class Betaproteobacteria; order Burkholderiales; family Burkholderiaceae; genus Polynucleobacter; species Polynucleobacter antarcticus. Next base: position 89,742 of record NZ_CP028941.1, on the reverse strand, counting down.
GACGTAACTCGACATCTACTCCTGCTGTTGGCTCATCTAAGATGATCACTGGTGGTCTATGCACCAGCGCTTGGGCAACCAGTACGCGCCGTTTCATTCCGCCTGATAAGGCGCGCATATTACTATCTGCCTTTGAAGTGAGATCGAGGTTAGTCATAATCTCTTCGATCCAGGAATCATTATTGCGAATGCCAAAATAGCCTGACTGAAATTGGAGGGTTTCTCGCACAGTAAAAAAGGGGTCAAATACCAACTCTTGCGGCACTACTCCCAACATTCGGCGTGCCTCACGAAAATTGGCTTGCACATCAGCGCCCATAATCGCGGCGGTACCCTGATCCGTAGTTACTAAACCCGCCAATATAGAAATGAGGGTTGTTTTACCTGCCCCATTAGGACCTAGTAAACCAAAAAACTCACCCTGTTCAATTGACAAGGAAACCTGATCTAGTGCTTGAAGCGCACCATAGTTTTTTGATATGTGTTTAATCGAGATCGCAGAGTGCATGCTATGACAGGCCTAGCAACTCGGCCACGCCATATACACCAGCTAGAACTTTTAATTTCTCAGGCGCATTCAATACAGACATCTGCTGACCAACTGCCTGAAGTTTTTTCTGCCATGCGAGTAGTACTGTTAGGACGGTAGAGTCAAAGTCATGTAATTGTGAGCAATCTACTAATCCTAATGCGACTACATTACGTAGCCCCTCTATCTCTAAGTGCGATGCATTCTCTTGTGTCACTGCGACAGGAAGTAAAAAAGGCATTCTCTCTCAGTCTTTAATTAGTGGGCTTTGCAGCAGCTAATTGTTTATTGCGATCCTGCAAAAACTTCACTAAGCCCTCAATGCCGTTCTGACTAATCTGATTGGCGAACTGATTGCGATAAGCCTCTATCAACCAAGCGCCCATAATGTTGATGTCATAGACCCTCCAACCACTGGGAGTTTTCTCTAAGCGGTAATCTAGCGGGATAGGATCCCCTCGACCAATCACGACTGTTCTGACCACTACTTCTTTATCATCGGGAGCAGCCCGCAGGGGCTTGAATTGAATTGTTTGATCTCTCAGCTGGCTTAATGCTCCAGAATAAGTACGAATTAATAAACTCTTAAATTCACTGACTAGCTGCGCCTGTTGTTCTGGACTTGCCTTTTTCCAATTAGGCCCCATCGCCATCTCTGTCGTGCGACGCATATCGGTATAGGGAACAATTTTCTTTTCGACCAAATCTACAATGCGAGGGACATTCCCCTTCTGAATCTCAGGATCAGACTTGACTGATGCCATCACATCAGAAACTACCGCTTTAATCAGGCCATCTGGCGTTGACTGATCCACTGTTTGTGCACTGACACTGGCAGACATCAAGAAAAAGCCAGCGCACAAGGCGAGGCAGTATTGTTGAATAGTTTTGTTGCTTTTCATATTTTCTCGATCAAGGCTATTCGTAAGGATTTTGATAAATGGGGATCACCGACTCGTCATCATCGCGCGATTCATTGATTTGATACTCACGCCGCTGAATATACGCATCCCGCACAAAGCTGTACTTATCAATAGCCGCGCCATCTAATAAGTCACCTGCCTCGTAATAGGTATTACGTGCATTGACTACCCGTAAGCCAGTAATACTATTCCGTAAGCCAATATCTTTAACGTAAGCAAATAGATAGTCTGACTCCAGATCGGCTGCTGTTCCCAAGGTATCGCGTACAGTGCTTGGGCCAAAAAATGGCAAAACAACATAAGGGCCAGAGGGAAGACCCCAGACACCAAAGGTTTGACCCCAATCCTCTTTGTGTTTTGGTAGACCGCCAGGTGTTGCCATATCAATCAAGCCACCTAAACCAAAGGTGGTATTGACAACTACGCGCATGAGATCACTAAAGGCCAAACTTGGTTTACCTTGAAGCAAGTTTTGCAAAGCAGTGTAGATGTCGCTGTAATTGCTGAAGAAGTTATATATTCCATCACGCACAAATTCTGGCAAAACAAAGCGATAACCCTTTACCACGGGCTTGAGAACATACGAGTCCAAGCCCTCATTAAACTCAAATACAGAACGATTAAAAGGCTCCCAAGGGTCATTAGGAGAAGGTGCAACGCCAGCAGGAATAGACGCACAACCCACCATGGTCGTAATCAGACCAAGCAAAATAATATGCTTAAGCTTTGCTAGTAAATACATTATTTTGACGCGCCCTTATCTTGGCCTTTATCTTGTCCGCTATCAGCAGCCTTGTTGTACAAGAATTGGCTAATGAGGTTTTCTAAAACAACTGCTGACTGCGTTTGAGTAATCCTATCGCCAGCGACTAACATAGCATCTGAGCCACCTGCCTCCAGCCCAATATATTGCTCGCCCAGCAGTCCCGAAGTCAAAATCTTAGCGGCCGAATCCTTGGGGAACTGATAACCTTCTTCAATCGTCATGACTACCGTTGCCTGATAGGTCTTGTCATCAAAAGAAATGTTGGCAATACGTCCAACCACTACTCCCGCACTTTTTACAGGGGCACGTGGCTTTAGTCCGCCAATATTGTCAAAACGCGCTGAAATTTTGTAAGTTGGCGTAAACGAAACGGCATTCATATTGCCGACTTTTAAAGCCAAAAATAAAGCGGCTAATAAGCCAATGGCTACAAAGACGCCGACCCAAATATCAATTGCACTTTTTCTCATAAGAGTTCCAGTTTATTCGTTCTAATTCGAGAACATCATGGCGGTCAGCAAGAAATCTAATGCTAAAACCGATAAAGAAGAGATCACCACAGTCCGAGTAGTGGCTTGGGATACACCCTCAGGCGTAGGTTTAGCTTCATAACCCTGATAAAGGGCAATAAAGGTGACCGCAACACCAAAAACCAAACTTTTAATCAAACCATTGCCAATGTCAGAAAAAAGATCAACCCCACCCTGCATTTGTGACCAGAAAGCACCAGAATCCACTCCAATCAGAGGAACCCCGACAAAGTAACCGCCGATGACACCCACAGCAGTAAAGATGGTCGCCAAAATAGGCATGGCTATGATCCCAGCCCAAAGGCGTGGCGCAATCACACGACTCAAAGGATCTACGGCCATCATCTCCATGGCACTCAATTGCTCACCCGCTTTCATCAAACCAATTTCAGCAGTGAGTGAAGTACCAGCACGCCCTGCAAATAGCAAAGCAGTAATGACGGGGCCCAATTCTCGGGTGAGAGAAAGTGCGACTAATAAGCCTAAGGCCTGCTCAGAGCCATAACGATTGAGGGTGTAATAACCCTGCAAGCCCAAAACGAAACCTACGAATAAACCAGACACCGCAATGATGACAAAGGAATGATTTCCTAAAAACAGAATTTGATCAGACACTAAACGTGGGCGTTTTAATAAAAATGCGGAACGCATGATCACTGCTGCAAACATCCGTGCAGCTAAGCCAAGACTAGTTAAGTTGCGGCGGATGAAAAAACCGAGGTCGCCAAATAAATCTAAAGCTTTAGAAATTATATTCATTTGGGTAGCACCCCAAAATCTTCTTCCAGAGTTTGGCCGGGATAGTGAAATGGCACAGGACCATCAGGACAGGCATCTAAAAAATTGACGTACAAAAGGATCCGTTGAGCGACTTAATTCTGCTGGGGTACCTTGCGCACCAATGCGCCCATTAGCGATAAAGTACACATAGTCTGCAATTTCAAATGTCTCTTCCACATCGTGCGTTACTAACAGGCTAGTTGCACCCAAGGCATTATTAAGATCGCGGATCAGGCGCGCAGTAATTCCTAAAGAAATCGGATCTAGTCCAGCAAAAGGCTCGTCATACATGATCAAGGGAGGGTCTAGTGCAATAGCTCTGGCTAAAGCCACGCGCCGTGCCATACCTCCAGAAATTTGTGAGGGCATCAAATCGCGTGCACCACGTAAGCCTACGGCATTAAGTTTCATCAAGACTAATGAGCGCAATAAGTCTTCACTTAAATCGGTATGCTCACGCAAGGGAAAAGCAACATTTTCAAAAACACTGAGGTCTGTAAAAAGTGCACCAAACTGAAATAGCATACCCATACGGCGACGAATCGCCATCAGCTCAGCTGAGCTCATCTTGCCAACATCAGCACCTTCGAATAGCACTTGGCCTGACTGGGCTGCGAACTGTCCGCCGATCAATCGCAGAATTGTCGTCTTACCGCAACCAGAACCGCCCATCACTGCGACTACCTGACCACGACGAAACTCCATATTGAGTCCCGACAAAATTTGTCGCTCACCTGGTGCATAGGAAAAGTTGACATCTTTAATCGCAACGACAACTTCGCCCAAGGGATCTTTACTTGTACTCACTAAGCTGGACTGGTCACCATTCATATCCTCCCTATTATCGCGGAAGAACGGAAGACCCCATTAAGAACTCGTCTATTGCTTGAGCGCACTGACGGCCTTCACGGATCGCCCACACAACCAAAGATTGGCCCCGGCGCATATCACCCGCCGCAAATACTTTTGGCACATTCGTTTGGTACGCATTGTGACCGTCAACTGTTGCTTTTGCGTTACCGCGAGCATCTTTTTCTACGCCAAAGGCAGTAAGTACCTGCTGTGCAGGTGATACAAATCCCATCGCTAGTAATACCAAGTCTGCCTTAATCTCAAATTCTGAGTTTGGCACTTCTGACATCTTGCCGTCTCTCCACTCCAAGCGAACCCCAATGAGCTTCTCTACTTTGCCGTCTTTACCCTCAAAACGCTTAGTAGCTACAGACCAATCACGCTCACAGCCTTCCTCATGCGAAGAAGAGGTGCGTAACTTGGTAGGCCAATACGGCCAAACTAAGGGCTTATTTTCCACTTCTGGAGGCTGCGGTAACAATTCAAACTGGGTAATCTGGGTCGCACCATGGCGATTAGATGTCCCGACGCAATCAGATCCGGTATCTCCGCCACCAATCACAACAACATGCTTATCAGTTGCACGAATCTCACTTTTAAGATCACCCGCATTCTCTTTATTTTGTGGAATTAAGAAATCCAAAGCGTAATGCACACCAGCTAACTCGCGACCTGGCACTGGCAAGTCACGAGGCTGCTCAGCACCGCCAGTAATCACAATTGCATCAAAATCTTTCATCAACTGATCAGGAGAAACGGTTTTGGTAGAGTAATTTTTGACTTCAATACCAATGGCCTCCTTACCCACAAAAACGCCCGTTTCAAACTTCACGCCTTCAGCTTGCATCTGCTCGACACGGCGATCGATCAGCCATTTCTCCATCTTAAAATCAGGGATGCCGTAACGCAGTAGTCCACCCACTCGGTCATTCTTTTCAAATACAGTGACATCATGACCAACGCGCGCTAATTGCTGTGCTGCTGCCATACCAGCAGGTCCGCCACCAACCACTGCAATCTTTTTACCAGTCTTAGTTTTAGGAGGCTGCGGTACAACCCAACCATTTTCCCAACCCTTGTCAATAATCGCGTGCTCGATAGACTTAATACCCACGGCTTCACTATTGATCCCTAGCGTACAAGCAGACTCGCAAGGGGCTGGGCAAATACGGCCCGTGAATTCAGGGAAATTATTGGTAGATTGCAAAACATCTAATGCATTCTTCCAGTCATCATGAAATACCAAATCATTAAAATCCGGAATGATATTGTTTACCGGACAGCCGCTATTACAAAAAGGAATACCGCAATCCATACAACGTGCGCCCTGCACCTTAGCTTCAGCATCTGTCAATGTCACAACAAACTCTTTGTAATGATGAAGACGTTTAATAGGCGCTTCGTAGGTTTCCGCTACGCGCTCAAACTCCATAAACCCAGTGACTTTACCCATATTAAATCCTTAGTATCTTTTCTTAATGTCTTGTTTGATTAAGCAGCAACGGTTTTGTTTTGCGCTTTTTCCCACAGCTCGCCTAATGCACGTTTGTATTCAGCTGGCAGAACTTTGACAAAACGACCACGGGCATTTTCCCAATCGGCCAACAATGCTTTGGCACGCTCTGATCCTGTATGACGGAAATGACGCTCTATCAGGCCCTTCAAAATAGCCTCATCCGTTAAGCGCTCGCCACCATCTTTAACGTCAATCGGCGCATGCCACTGTGATTGAGGTATTTGAGCAATCTGCTCAGTAGAGGAAAGTACTTTCTCTAAAGTAGCCATGCTGGTGTTACAACGCTTTTCAAATAGACCATCTTCGTCATAAACATAAGCAATACCACCACTCATACCAGCAGCGAAGTTACGTCCGGTTGCGCCTAAGACCACTACGGTACCGCCAGTCATGTATTCACATCCATGGTCACCGGTCCCTTCTACGACCGTTGTGGCACCAGAATTTCGAACTGCAAAACGCTCACCTGCAACACCATTAAAGAAGGCCTCGCCACCAATTGCACCATAGAGAACTGTATTACCCACAATAATGTTCTTGGCTGTATCGCCACGGAACTCATGTGGGGCGCGCACAATCACACGACCGCCAGACAAGCCTTTACCTACGTAGTCATTACCATCACCCACTAAATCTAAAGTAACACCACGCGCCAAGAATGCAGCGAAGCTTTGACCTGCAGTTCCATTCAGCTGAATGTGAATAGTGTCATCTGGTAAGCCTGCATGACCATAACGCTGTGCGATTTCTCCGGAGAGCATGGCACCAACCGTACGGTTCACATTCTTCACAGGAACAATGAAAGAGACTTTTTCGCCACGCTCAAGTGCAGGCTCACTCTTCTCAATCAGAATATTATCCAGCGCACTTCCTAAGCCATGTTCTTGAGTCAGGATTTGATAACGTGGAGCGTCTTTAGCCACTTGTGGCTCAGCAAAAATCTTACTGAAATCTAAACCATGAACCTTCCAGTTCTCAATGCCCTTACGGGTATCTAAGAAATCGACTCTTCCAATCAAATCATTAAATTTACGAATACCAAGTTGCGCCATGATCTCTCGTACTTCTTCAGCAATGAAGAAAAAGAAGTTCACTACATGCTCAGGTTTGCCAGAAAACTTTTTACGTAATGCCGGATCTTGCGTAGCTACCCCAACAGGGCAGGTATTTAAGTGACACTTACGCATCATGATGCAACCTTCAGCGACCAGGGGTGCTGTTGCAAAACCAAACTCATCAGCGCCAAGTAAGGCACCAATGACAACATCGCGACCGGTTTTCATTTGGCCATCCGCTTGTACACGAATACGGCTACGCAAGCCGTTGAGTACTAAAGTTTGCTGTGTTTCTGCTAAGCCTAGCTCCCAAGGAGAGCCAGCATGCTTAATAGAAGAAAGTGGCGATGCACCAGTACCGCCATCATGACCAGAAATCACAACGTGATCTGCTTTTGCTTTAGCAACCCCGGCGGCCACTGTACCAACACCGACTTCAGATACCAGCTTGACAGAGATATCTGCCGCAGGATTGACGTTCTTCAAGTCATGGATTAATTGCGCAATATCTTCAATCGAATAAATATCGTGATGCGGAGGCGGGGAAATCAAGCCCACGCCCGGAACAGAAAAGCGTAATTTACCAATGTAGTCAGAGACCTTACCACCAGGTAATTGACCGCCTTCGCCAGGCTTAGCACCCTGCGCCATCTTGATCTGAATCTGATCGGCAGATCGAAGATATTCAGTAGTGACACCAAAACGACCGGAAGCTACTTGTTTAATCTTAGAGCGTAATGAATCGCCATCGAGCAAAGGGATGTGTGCCTCGACAACATCGTCTCCTAAAACGCTAGCCAGGGTTTCGCCCTTCTTAATGGGAATACCTTTGAGCTCATTGATGTAACGATTTGGATCCTCGCCCCCTTCGCCAGTATTGGACTTACCGCCAATACGATTCATGGCAATAGCTAAAGTAGCATGGGCTTCAGTAGAAATTGAACCCAAAGACATCGCACCCGTTGCAAAACGTTTAACGATTTCTTTTGCAGACTCTACTTCATCCAGAGGAATCGCCTTAGAGGGATCTAACTTGAACTCAAACAAACCCCGCAATGTCATTTGACGCTTGGTTTGATCATTAATCAGGTTTGCATACTCTTTATAAGTCTGATAACCCTTCTCAGCGCCAATGCGTGTGGAGTGCTGTAATTTAGCAATCGTATCCGGCGTCCACATATGGTCTTCACCACGAATACGGAAAGCATATTCACCACCTGCTTCAAGCATATTTGTTAAGACAGGGTCATTACTAAAGGCAGATTGATGCATACGCAATGCCTCTTCGGCAACCTCAAACACACCAATACCGCCTACATTTGATGGTGTACCTTTGAAATAGCGATTAATCACATCTTGGTTCAAGCCGATAGCCTCAAAGATCTGTGAGCCGGTATAGGACATGTAAGTAGAGATGCCCATTTTGGACATCACCTTTTGCAAGCCCTTACCAACGGCTTTTACAAAATTCTTGACTGCTTTTTCAGCAGACAGGTCACCTGACAAGCCTTTAGCCATCTCGGCTAGTGTTTCCATAGCAAGGTAGGGATGAATAGCTTCTGCACCATAGCCAGCTAAGAGGGCAAAGTGATGAGTCTCACGTGCACTACCCGTTTCTACTACCAAGCCAACGCTAGTACGCAAACCTTTTTCAACTAGGTGCTGATGAATTGCAGAGGTTGCCAACAAAGCAGGAATAGCGACATGTTGCTCATCGACCTGACGATCACTGACAATCAAAATACTATACCCAGAGCGCACGGCATCTGCCGCTTCAGCGCACAAGGAAGCTAAGCGAGCTTCAATACCTTCTTTACCCCAAGAAGCTGGATAGCAGATATCTAATTCATAAGAACGGAACTTGCCGTTGGTGTAATGGCCAATATGCCGAATCTTAGTAATGTCATCAAAATCCAAAATAGGTTGGCTCACTTCTAAGCGCATTGGTGGATTGATGTTGTTGGTATCTAGCAAATTAGGCTTCGGCCCAATGAAAGACACCAAAGACATCACCATATTTTCGCGAATAGAATCAATCGGAGGATTGGTCACCTGCGCAAATAATTGCTTGAAGTAGTTATATAGCGGCTTGTTCTTATTAGATAAAACAGCCAATGGGCTATCGTTCCCCATGGAACCAATCGCCTCCTCACCATTCATGGCCATTGGTGCCATCAGATACTTAATGTCTTCTTGCGTATAAGCAAATGCCTGCTGTCGATCCAATAACTTGGCGGCAGGACGAATAGTCATTTTTTCATCGAGCAAATCGGCTTTGCTCGCATCTACTTCGTCTAGCTTGACGCGTACTGCATCGATCCAACTCTTATATGGCTTAGCTTGAGACACTGCATTCTTTAATTCAACGTCATCAATAATGCGGCCTTGCTCCATATCAATCATGAACATCTTGCCTGGTTGCAAGCGCCACTTTTGAATAATCTTACTTTCTGGAATCGGCAATACACCTGCCTCTGAGCCCATGATGACTAAATCATCATCGGTCACGTAATATCGTGCTGGACGTAATCCGTTGCGATCTAGGGTGGCGCCAATTTGGCGGCCATCAGTAAATGCCATCGCTGCAGGTCCATCCCATGGCTCCATCATGGAGGCGTGATATTCATAGAATGCACGACGGTTCTCATCCATCAAGGTATGCTGTTCCCATGCTTCTGGAATCATCATCATCATGGCTTGTGCTAATGGATAGCCTGCCATCACCAGCAGCTCTAAACAATTATCAAAGCAAGCAGTATCGGATTGCCCTGGATAAATCAGTGGCCATAATTTTTTAAGATCATCGCCTAGCACTGGGGAGCTGATGGCTCCTTCGCGGGCATTGACCCAGTTAACATTTCCCTTGACGGTATTGATTTCGCCGTTATGGGCGATCATGCGATACGGATGGGCTAGCTCCCAAGCTGGGAAGGTGTTTGTTGAAAAGCGTTGATGTACTAGTGCCAATGCTGAAACAGTGCGTGCATCTTGTAGATCTTGGTAATAAGCGCCTACTTGATTTGCTAGTAGTAAGCCTTTGTACACAATAGTGCGTGCCGACATCGATGCCACAAAATATTCTTTACCATGCTTCAGATGTAAATCTTGAATGGCGTGACTGGCTGTTTTGCGAATCACGTATAACTTACGCTCAAGCGCATCGGTGGTCATAATGTCTCGACCGCGCCCAATAAAGATCTGCCTAATAAATGGCTCTGTCTTACGTACAGTTGGCGACATAGGCAACTTCACATCAATCGGCACATCTCTCCAACCCAATACAACTTGTCCTTCTAGTCGCACTGTGCGCTCTAATTCTTGTTCACAAGCTAAACGGGATGCGCGCTCTTTTGGTAAGAAGATCATACCCACGCCATACTCGCCCAAAGGTGGAAGTGTCACACCCTGCTTGTCCATTTCTTCACGATACAAAGTATCTGGCACTTGAATCAAGATGCCTGCACCATCACCCATTAAGGGATCTGCACCAACAGCACCGCGATGATCTAAATTCTCCAAAATCTGCAAACCTTGAGCAACGATCTCGTGAGTATTTTTTACCTTTGATATGTGCTACAAATCCTACGCCGCAAGCATCATGCTCATTTCGGGGATCGTAAAGACCTTGAGCGATTGGGCGAAGATTGGATTGAATTTCTGTAGTCATAATATTTCCGTGTGCCATTGTTGGCCTCATTACTTTTGGAGGATCCAATATAGGGGAATACCCACACTGATGCAATAGAAATTAAATGACTCTGTCCCATTATTTTATGATCAAGATTAGGGGGTCTTTAATAAATGGGGACAGACTTAAGAAGGATTCGGCATGAACGACTATTTCATGCCCTGTAGATAATTCTAAGCCATTGAATTTAAATGGGGTTTTTCTGTGGCCGCCCTCGACGGCGAATAAGCACTTGCGCAGGGTTATCTTTAAATAGCTTTTTAGCGAATACATCGCTTACCCAAGGCTTAGATCGATTAATGGCTTCGGTGATTTGTTGATCTTCCCAATGGGGGGCGCCCTCCTTTACAAAGGCGGCCCAAGTCATTTGTCTCTCAAAGGGAGTATTGCCCAAACTCCAAAAGTGCTGATGGTCTACCAACCACGGCTCTGCGTTTCCCCCAATGTGAGATGGAAAGCTCGTCCAATTGGATAGTTGAGGGTTTGAATCGAAACCCGCCCTTACTGGATTTAACTCGATATACCGTTGGCACCGCAAAAAATAATCGGGGTCTATTAAGGAGGATCTGTAGCGCCCCTCCCAAATAGTGCCTGAGCGCTGATGTTGTTGATTAAAGTACTGCGCATAACGCCTACCAAGCGACTGCATGGTTTTGGCAAGTGAATCCCCATGCTGAGGGGTTATTAAAAGGTGCACATGATTTGGCATCAAGACAAATGCATGAACTGAACAAGCAAATTGCTTTGCTGCCTCTTTTAACCAGTCTAAATAGATTCTGCGATCAGCAGCGTTAAAAAATAGCGTCTCGCGATTATTACCCCGCACCATCACATGCATCGCTTGACCGAGAATAATGATGCGTGCCTGGCGTGCCATCGCTACTGCGAACTACTGAAGTTCGCGCCCACCCAGATTGCTTGAGAACCCTGGAATAGACCAATCGCCGTCTACTTGAGTAACGCCTGTGGGTACCTCACGGACTTGCTGAGGCTCATATTTAAGTGCAATCCCCATATAAGAAATCCACATGGGCAATGCAAGACCCCCACCTGTTTCACGATCACCTAAGCTGGTAGGCTTATCAAATCCAATCCAAGCTACTGCTACTACTTTGGGGCTGTACCCAGCAAACCAAGCATCATGAGAATCATTGGTAGTGCCCGTCTTTCCAGCAATATCATTGCGTCCCAGCTTGACTCGTGCACTTGCAGCTGTGCCAGTCTTAGTCACTTCTTGCAACATACTATCCATGACAAAAGCAGTTCGTGCATCGAGCACACGCGCAGCATCTTGGTTTGCTAGGGCAGGCTTGGCTTCAAATAACACCGTGCCTTTTGAATCTAACATTCGGTTAATCAAAAAAGGATCGACCCGATAGCCGCCGTTCGCAAATACGCTGTAAGCAGAGGCCATCTGTAAGGGAGTGACAGAGCCTGCGCCCAAGGCCATCGTTAAGTAGGGTGGATGCTTCTCAGCCTCAAATCCAAAACGTTGAATAAAGTCTTGCGCATAGGAAGGGCCAATTGCACGAATGAGGCGCACTGATACCAAGTTTTTAGACTTTGCCAAAGCAACCCGCAAACGCATCATGCCTTCATATTTACCATCATAATTTTTTGGCTCCCATGCTTTACTGCCTGTTTCCATACTGCCAATCGATAGCGGAGCATCATTGACGACGGTATTTGGAGTAAAACCTTTTTCAAGAGCGGCCGCATAAATAAAGGGCTTGAATGAAGAACCTGGTTGACGCTGGGCTTGAGTCACATGATTAAATTGATTGCGCCTGAAATCGAAACCTCCCACTAAAGAAAGAATCGCGCCACTATCTGCGTTCATGGAAACAAAGGCTGCCTCTACTTGTGGCAATTGGGCTAGTTTCCAAATTCCATTATCTGACAACAACCTAATAATGGCACCGGGACGTAAGCGTTTTTTGGGTTGAGTACTGTCAGTAAAAGAGGCACTAGCGAGCTTCATACTATCCCCTTTTAGGGTAATAGTATCTCCAGTAGAAATCATGACCTGCATTTCTTTGGGCTTGATATCCAGAACAACACCCGATTGCAAATCGTCTAGCTGTGGGTACGACAAGAGTGCCTCATCAATAGCGCGCTGACGCTTTACTAAGTTCTCTGGTAATTCGATAAATCCTTCTGGACCCCGATAGGCATGGCGTAGATCATATTCAAAAATACCGCGGCGTACCGCTTGATATGCAGCATCTTGATCTGCTTTTAAGATCGTGGTGTAAACATTTAATCCCTGAGAATAAATAGCCTCACCATACTGACTTAATAATAATTGGCGAACCATCTCCGAAGCAAAGTCTGCTCGGGTACTAAATTCATTACCCAGCCCACGGATACCTAACTCTTCTGCCATCGCCTTTTGATAATCTTCGGGCGTGATGTACGACAAATCTCGCATACGTTGCAAAATATATTCCTGACGAATTTTTGCCCGTCGGTAATTGCTTACTGGATTGTATGCAGAGGGCGCTTTGGGTAAGCCCGCCAACATAGCAGATTCAGCCAAGGAGATATCTTTTAGTTCTTTACCAAAATAGATCTGGGCTGCACTAGAAAAACCATAGGCTCTCTGTCCCAAAAAAATCTGATTCATGTAAATTTCAAGAATCTTATCTTTCGTGAGTTGGGATTCAATTTCCCATGCCAATAAGACTTCATAAATTTTTCGAGTAAATGTTTTTTCATTACTCAAGAAGAAATTTCTAGCTACCTGCATGGTAATAGTTGAAGCCCCTTGGGATAAGTTACCCCGTAGATTAGTGAGGGTTGCTCGCAAAATCCCGATGTAATCTACCCCGCCATGAGAATAGAAACGATCGTCCTCAATAGCCAAGACTGCGTTACGCATATTGGCGGGAATCTCAGTTAAAGGAATCACGTTACGACGCTCTTCACCAAACTCACCAATTAGTACCTTATCTGCAGTAAAAATTCTGAGGGGGGTTTTGGGGTTGTAATCTACCAGCGCAGAAATCTTCGGTAAATTTGGCTTGGCTATTAAGAACGCATAGCCAATCAATAAGGTGAACACCACTGCAAAGACCATGCCCGTAATCAGCAGGGCTTTTATCAAAGCACTTCCTCCCGACTTACCAGCAAAGGAATTGGACGCCCTAGATTGTCTGGGCTGTCTGTTAAACCGTCGGTTTAATGGCGGCTTGTCTTGTGGGTTTAGGGCCATATTGTCAAATTATAGGTTGCTTAAGTGATTTACCCCCTAGCCTAGCCAATCTTTGTTCTTACCCTTAATTCAGTATTTCCTGATGTTTTTGACTACCTCTAGGGCGAACAATATGGCATGCCTACCCGCCAAATCTCATCCCACTCTTTTGACGATATTTTGAGCGAACTTGGAGATGATCCTGCCATTCCAGACCCCCATGGGATTCGTAAATCTTCCTCTCCGCCCAGACCTTCAAAAGAGGCCAATACAGCATCTAAACCTACCCTTCTATCTCAGGGCAGCTTTCAATTCTCGGGCGTCCCTATTGCTCCCGTCTTAACAGCTGTCATAGGCTTAGTACTTGCATCTGCTGCCATGTTCTTCCTCTGGAACACCAATCAATCCAGCTCCGAAATAGAACTCAGCGCACTCAGAAATCAACTCTCTGCTCTTCAAAAGGAAATGCAATTAGCTAAAGCAGAATGGGCATTAGACCAAGAGGACTTATATCTGGTAATAGATGAATTAGAAGTAAGTATTCACTCTTTAAAATTAGTTAAGCCAATTACTGCCACTCAGAGTAAATCTGTAGCGATCCCCCATGAAGCTGAGCTACGCCGTTGGCAGTATTTAGGGCTTACAAGAATGCACTCTGGCGAGCAGGCTTTTTTTCATGATGGCAAGACCACGGTCGTTGTAAAAAAGGATGCTGTGGCCATCGGAGAATGGCGCCTCTCTCAAGCCCAAAAAGAGATGGCGATCTTGGCTCACCCTCAAGGCAAATCGATCACCCTGAACTCAGCAAGATCGGAATAATATTTTTGAAAATACACTCCAGATGTATATCTCTTTTACTGGCATTGTTCTTGGCCCTATTTTTTAGGATGGCGCAAGGAAATTCCCAGGAGGGCAATCCAACAGCACACCCAAAAAATAATCTGATTAGTTTGCAGTTTCATCAAATTGAGCTGACAGCCCTGTTGCATGTATTGGCCAAAATGGGTGAAACCAACTTTCTTCTGAGTGAATCTATCCAAGGCAAGATCACCGTCAACCTGAACAACACCCTTTGGCAAACAGCCTTACATTCCATTCTGGCCAGCAGAGGACTGCGCTTAGTCAGAAACGGCGATATTTACTGGATTGGGCCTCATGCAGAAATTCAAAGCTTCCAAAAGTTTCGCCGAGAGGATGCTGCTCTCCCTTTTGGAGGCGACCACATTAATAGTCCTAGGCAAATCCTCATAGAAGCCCGCATCGTAGAAGCAGATCAACGCTTTGCCAGAGAGCTGGGCGTAAAGCTCGGTTATCAGGCAAACGGCCTTGGAAATAACCCCGATCAAAATGCCAGCGGTGCACTAGATTTAGCGGGAGCGGGTTTAAATGGCTTCAATCCCGCTACCTTAGCTGCTACGCTAGTCTCTAAAAATGCCAGCAGGCTTCTGCAATTAGAGCTTTCTGCATTGGAATCTGATGGTCAAGGAAAGATCTTGTCCAATCCCCGCATTATGACGGGAGATCAGGTGAAAGCAACCATTGAACAGGGTACCGAACTACCCTACCAAGTAAGCAGTCAAAGCGGGAGTAAATTGCAATTTCGTAAGGCTAATCTTCGCTTGGAGGTTTTGCCCAAAATTCATCCTGATGGAAAAATATCTATGCTCGTAGGGATCAATAAAGACACTATTGGTATGAAAACCGAGCAGGGTTATGCCATTGATACCAAAAATCTGAGCTCTGAAGTGACCGTAGAAAATGGCGGGACAGCAATTATTGGGGGTATTTTTCAAACTACTGAAAGAGAAGATGAGGTCAAAGTTCCCTTCTTAGGTGATATCCCATGGATTGGTCATTTATTTCGCCATAAATCCAAATTGGCAGATAAAACCGAATTATTAGTCTTCTTAACTCCTACCGTCATAGACAAACCCTAATAAAATCGAGGGGTGAACTCTTCATCCCACAATATATTTCTAATCGGCCTGATGGGCGCCGGAAAGTCGACCGTTGGCAAATTATTAGCCAAAAAGTTAGATCGCCGTTTTCTGGATGCCGATCATGTCATTGAAGAGCGCTGTGGTGTAAAAATCCCTATCATCTTTGAGATGGAAGGTGAAGCGGGGTTTCGTAAACGAGAAGCTCAGGTTATTAACGAGCTCACTAATGAGCAAGACCTGATTTTGGCAACTGGTGGTGGTGCAGTATTGTTTCCTGAAAATCGGCGATTGCTGAGTGAAAGAGGAACTGTGATTTATCTCCACGCAAATCCCACAGAGCTTTGGCATCGGACTAAAGGCAGCGAAGGTAGGCCCCTACTTAAAAACGGTGACCCAAAGAAGATCCTAGAAAACTTATACACCATTCGCGACCCCCTGTATCGCGAGATCGCCGACTACGTCATTGAAACTGGCAAGCCTAGTGTCAATCAGTTAGTACATATTTTAATTACGCAGCTTGAACTTTCCGCTTGAATACCCCCATGAAAACATTAGAAGTTGATTTAGGTAATCGAAGTTATCCCATTCATATTGGCACTGATTTAATTGATCGGCCCGAACTATTTAACGCTTGTGAAAAGGCGACCTCCATCTTTATTGTGACAAATACTACGGTGGCACCTCTATACGCTGAACGTTTGACGCGCACTTTAGAAAAACTAGGTAAGCAAGTTAAAACCATCGTTTTACCTGATGGAGAGTCTTATAAGGACTGGAAAAATCTTCAGCTTATTTTTGATAATCTCCTCAAGTTTGCTGCAGATCGTCAGACTATCTTGGTGGCGCTAGGTGGTGGTGTTATTGGGGATATGACTGGCTTTGCAGCTGCGAGCTATATGCGTGGCGTTCGTTTTATTCAAGTGCCGACGACCTTATTAGCCCAAGTAGACTCATCGGTAGGCGGAAAGACGGGCATCAATCACCCGCTTGGAAAAAATATGATCGGGGCTTTTCATCAGCCAGTCGCTGTGATTGCTGACCTAAATACACTGAAAACTTTACCTGCACGCGAGCTCTCCGCGGGGCTGGCAGAAGTAATCAAGCATGGTGCGATTGCAGATGCTGATTTCTTAGATTGGATCGAAGCCAATACCTCCGCTTTATTAGCCTGCGACACCACAGCGATGGCATATGCCGTGCTGCGCTCTTGTGAAATTAAATCTTCAGTAGTTTCTGCTGATGAAAAAGAAGGGGGTATTCGCGCTACGCTTAACTTTGGTCATACCTTTGGTCATGCCATAGAGGCAGGTATGGGTTACGGCGAATGGCTTCATGGAGAGGCTGTAGGTTGCGGTATGGTGATGGGGGCAAACTTATCTTGTCGCCTAAACTACATAACCCAAAAAGAAGTAAGCCGCTTAACCCAGATCATTGGCTCTATGCATTTACCAACCCAGCCACCACCGTTCGGTGCACAGCGTTACATGGAGCTGATGCAGGTTGATAAAAAAACCGAAGGTGGCCAAATTCGTTATGTGATTTTGGAAAAGATGGGCAAAGCAATCATTCAAAGCGTGCCCGATGGGCAAGTCATTGAAACCTTAACAGCAACGGGTGCCCACCAATAGGAAACGCTGCTCTTATTTTTGAATCAGACTAATTCCAATAGCTTGGCCTGCTTGGGCACTTGCAAACTCAGATAAGTCACTGAGTAGTTCACGCCCGGTTTTAGTATCCAACCACAGTGGAGTACTTAATGTACCAGCCCAACGATAGTGATAGCCACCGGATTTGGCTGCTACCCAAATCTCATGCAAAGGTGGTTGGGTATTGACCACAATGACGCTGCGATCCCGAAAGCGAATATTGATGACATTACCGCCCTGGCGCTCAATATCCAGATCTAAGTCGAGGGCCTCGTCTGCTGCTTCTAAGGCCACCTCGATTGACTGCAACACATTCGCCCCTAGGACATAAAATTGTTTGTCATCAATGGTTTCAATACTAGGATTATTTGGCTTCATATGGGAGTCCTGCATGCTATATTCAATCATTCGTTTTAGAGATAACCATGATAGCGATTCTTCTAAGAACTCTCGGCTTTAGTCTTTTGATATCCCTTGTAGGATGTGGGGTAAGAGGGCCGCTATATTTGCCTAATGTGCCACCTGCTCCCCTTCCACCGACCGAGTCCGAGCCCAAAGGTAAGCTTTATCAACCCCAGAGCCCTGCCGTGACTCCAATACCATCACCTAAGCAATGACCAATACAGCAATTCCTCTTCCTGAATTAACGGGTTTTACTGAACGCAATGGCAGCTGGTACGCCGAAGATATTCCTTTAGCTGATTTAGCAAAAGAATATGGCACACCCTTATACGTCTATAGCAAGAAAGCATTAAGTACTGCTTATCAAGCTTATGACAAGGCCTGTATAGATTCAAATGGTAAAAGGCGAGCTCGGGTTCACTACGCTATGAAAGCCAATAGTAATTTGGCAGTGATTGATTGCTTCAAAAAATTAGGTGCTGGCTTTGATTTAGTCAGCGGCGGTGAATTAGCCCGTGCATTAGCTATCGGCGCAGATCCTCACAGCCTTGTCTTTGCCGGTGTTGGTAAATCAGCGGTAGAAATTGCTCAAGCATTGAAAGCAGGCGTCAAATGCATCAACGTCGAGTCGCTTGCTGAACTTCATCAAATTCAGCGGATCGCTGCAAAACTGCAGTGCCGCGCGCCCGTCTCTTTACGCGTTAATCCAGATGTGGATGCCCAAACACATCCTTATATATCTACGGGTTTAAAAGGAAATAAATTTGGCATCGCTTATTACGAAGTACTAAAAGCCTATAGAGAGGCTGCGCTGTTGTCGCAAATTGATGTAGTCGGTATTGATTGCCATATTGGCTCGCAAATTACCAGCACAGCTCCTTATCTGGATGCCTTAGATAAAGTGCTCGAGCTTGTGGCTCAACTCAAGAAAGAAGGTATTGAGATTCACCATCTGGATTTAGGCGGAGGACTGGGTATCTCTTATGGCGATGACAACCCGCCCGACATTACTGAGTTCACCAACTCCTTACTCAATCGGGTTGCTGAGCGGGGCTTTGGGCACTTAGATGTAGTACTTGAGCCAGGTAGATCGCTCGTAGGCAATGCGGGCGTACTACTAACCCAAGTGGAATATCTTAAGCCAGGTACTGAGAAAAATTTTTGTATTGTCGATGCGGCGATGACCGAGTTGATGCGCCCTGCGCTCTACGAGGCTTATCACGGGATTGTTCCTGTTCAGGCAAAAGCTGTTACCAGTGTTACATATGATGTTGTTGGTCCCGTGTGCGAATCTGGAGACTGGCTAGGGAGAGATCGTCAGCTTGCTGTTGAAGAAGGTGACCTATTGGCCATACTCTCTGCTGGCGCCTACGGTTTTGTGATGGCATCAAACTACAACACAAGACCTAAGCCTGCTGAAATAATGGTGGACGGAAAAAACGCCTACGTTATTCGTGCGCGCGAAAAAGTTTCAGACCTCTTTGCTACGGAAGCTACGTTGCCTAAGTAAATAAAGACCAATAAAAAACCCGCTACATCAGCGGGTTTTTTATTGGCAAATAATTTTTGTTTAACGCAAACCAGCCATGTAATCGGATACTGCTTGCATTTCTTGATCTGATAACTTAGTAGCAATCGTTGTCATCTGCGCACTATTTTTACGAACCCCCTCGCGGAATGCCACCAACTGAGCTGTGTTGTACTCAGCCCATTGACCACCCATACGTGGATACTGCGATGGAATGCCTGCACCATTTGGACTATGGCATGCTGCACATGCTGGTACGCCTTTAGCTGCAATGCCGCCATGATAGATCGCTTTACCCAAGTCAATGCTGGCTTTATTTTGAGCAACACCCAGCGCTGGCTCTTGCTTGACTAAATAAGCAGAAATATTATTCATATCTTGCTCAGTGAGTGCAGCAGACATGCCTGCCATGATGGCATTAGCACGAGTACCATCTTTGTAATTCTTTAGTTGCTTTGTGGTGTAAGCCGCATGCTGCGCTGCAAGCTTTGGCCAAGCGCCTGAGGCACTCATTCCATTTACGCCATGACAACCTATGCAGGCCACTACACCGCGACTTGGGTCACCATTGGCATACAGCGCTTCCCCAGCTGCAGGATCAGCTTTAGGCTTACCTGGAACTAATGGGTTAGCTGTAGCCATTGCGGCAGGGGCAGGATCAGCAGCAATCACCGCAGTTGAAAAGCCAGCTATAGCCAAAAATAGGCCAGCTACTACACTGGTGCTTAAACGTGTTAATTTGGAAATTCTGGAGCTTTGAAGCATTATGTTTACCTTGGCAAAAATTCCTAAAAGTGTTTGGGCCCTACTTTTATAACTCTTTACCCAACACTGTGAGACATTTAATGATTTCAAGTAATTTTACAATAGCTTCAGGTTCAAGACATGTCTAAACTCTTTCAAGCTCGCTTTGCGACCACGGTCAACGACAGCCATTGCCTGCCTGCCACTCCGCTCAGGGAGGTGGCCTTTGCAGGACGTTCAAATGCCGGCAAATCCAGCGCAATTAATGTACTTTGCAACCAAAAAAGGCTCGCTTTTGCCAGTAAAACCCCTGGGCGTACCCAACATATCAACTATTTCGGGCTTTTTGCTAAAGACGATCTTTTGGCTTACTTAGTGGATTTACCAGGATATGGCTATGCTGCCGTTAATCGGGAGACAAAATATCACTGGAATGCCCTTTTAAGCGATTATTTACAGGAGCGAGAGCAACTTGTAGGTATGGTCCTCATTGTGGATTCTAGGCGCGGGATTACTGATTTAGACGAGCAAATGATTCAATGGTTCGTGCCTACCGGTAAACCTATTCATATTTTGCTTAGTAAGTGCGACAAGCTCAATAAAAGTGAGTGTAAGCATGCCTTAGAGGCCGTTCGGCAGCAATTGCAGCAATATGATCCTACCCTTCCGGATGGCACAGGCGAATCTACTCGACTTACGGCACAATTATTTTCCAGTACCAAGCGAATTGGTCTTGAAGAAGCTGACAATCTTGTTATTAAATGGTTATTTGACGCAGAGACTCAAAAAGATGAAATCACAAGCTAACGCTTTATTGCACTTTCCGGATCATCGTCCACGTCGCATGCGTCGTGATGATTGGTCTCGCCGCCTCATGCAAGAAAATCATCTCAGTGCAAATGATTTGATTTATCCCGTTTTTTTATTAGAAGGTAAAAACCAATCTCAAGCAGTGGGTTCTATGCCTGGGGTCAATCGCGTCTCACTAGACTTACTCTTTGCCGTGGCAGAAGAATGTGTTGCATTAGGCATCCCCGTCTTGGCGCTGTTTCCGGTAATAGATGCCACCATAAAAACGCCAGATGGAAAAGAATCTTTTAATCCAAACGGATTAATTCCGAATGCGGTTCGTGAACTCAAGAAACGTTTTCCTAATTTAGGCGTCATGACCGATGTTGCACTCGACCCATACACCAGCCATGGCCAAGATGGCGTCTTAGACGAGCAAGGTCGTATCCTCAATGATGAAACTACTGCCATCCTCGTGCAACAAGCGATTGCCCAAGCGGAAGCTGGCGTGGACATTGTTGCGCCATCGGACATGATGGATGGTCGCATTGGTAAAATCCGAGAAGCGCTCGAGCAAAAGAAATTCATTCATACGCGCATCATGGCTTACTCCGCTAAATATGCATCCGCTTTCTATGGGCCTTTTCGTGATGCAGTGGGATCAGCAAAAAATTTAGGTAAGGCAGATAAAAAAACCTATCAAATGGATTGCGCCAATAGTGATGAGGCTTTGCGGGAGGTTGCCTTGGATATTAGCGAAGGTGCTGATATGGTAATGGTGAAGCCTGGCATGCCTTATCTAGATATCGTACGCAGGGTCAAGGAAACGTTTGAGTACCCAACTTATGTCTATCAAGTGAGCGGTGAATATGCCATGCTAAAAGCAGCTGCACAAAATGGCTGGCTTGATCACGATGCTGTCATGATGGAATCGTTGCTGGCATTCAAACGTGCTGGGGCTGATGGC
The DNA here is from genome assembly GCF_013307245.1 of Polynucleobacter antarcticus. Lineage (NCBI taxonomy): Bacteria > Pseudomonadati > Pseudomonadota > Betaproteobacteria > Burkholderiales > Burkholderiaceae > Polynucleobacter > Polynucleobacter antarcticus. The sequence continues at coordinate 67,894 of NZ_CP028941.1, read as the reverse complement.
ATCCTCACTTACTTCGCACTAGAAGCAGCACGTCTTTTAAAAGAAAAAAAGTAACCCCGTATTTTAATTTTCCAGAGCTTTTTTCAAACGCTCTAAAAAACGTTGGGGTGGCACATAGCCAATCACACGCTGATCTTTTAATTCCTCTGAGTTCAGATTAAAGAACAAAATCCCAGGTGGGCCATAAAGGCCAAAGCGTTGTAATAATACTTGGTGATCAGCGCTATTTTTGGTCACATCAGCCTGTAGCAAAACAAATTGCTGCAATGCTTGATTTACTTCAGCATTAGCAAAAGTATTGACTTCCATCTCTTTACAAGAGATACACCAGTCTGCATAAAAATCCAGTAATACGATTTTTTTCTGCTCTTTTGCTTTGATTAAAAAAGAGTCTAGCTGTGCACTTGTCTCAATAATAGAAAAACTTACTTTCCCAATTTGGTGTTGGCGTTGACCATTCACGGTAGTCCTACCCAACGCCTCATCACCAACTTGCATGAGTGGTGAAGCAATCCATGCTGCGGTGGCTACCAACAAAACACCTAAAGTTCTCTGTAGCCACACCATCCAGATGCCGGTAGAAGGAATCAAAATGCGGGCTTCAATGGCAATAAAGAACAATGGCAATCCCATCCCTAGAGCCATCACGAAAAGCAGTCCCGCCCCTAAACTCATTGACCCTGTTTGGGCTATGAAAGTGAGTACTCCCGCCAAGGGGGCAGTGATACATGGGCTTGCCACCAAGGTTGAAATTCCTCCTAAGGCAAAGGCTCCAAAGACACTTCCACCCTTTTGGCGCCCTGCTAAGCGATCAATCTGTTGATGCCAAGATTGGGGCAATCTGAGCTCATATAAGCCAAATAAACTGCCAGATAGGGTCAAGAGCAATATCGCAAATCCAGCTAATGCCACGGGACTTTGCAAGGCTCTTTGGACACTTCCCCCTAAGGCTGCCATAAGGACGCCCGCGGCCGCGTATACCAAAGCCATACCAAATATATAGGCAAGCGCCAATACACTCGCACGTTGCTTTGATACTGTTTTGCCACCCTGAGAGCCAAAGATCACGCTAGACAAGATGGGTAGCATAGGTAAAACACAGGGCGTAAATGCGAGGGCTAAGCCCAAAACAAAGAATGCTAAAAATAAATAGCCTGTTGGCGTGCCCTCTAAGAAACGACTAATTGTATTAATATCATCTCGCTCACGCCATAGATCCATTAACCCAAGATTTTCTTTCGGGCTCATAGCCGATGCTTCTAAAGCTTCTGGTATTGGCCCCGCCTTCACTCCTGGCCCTGAAATTAAAAACTTCATCGTCATGGGTGGATAACAAATACCCGCTTCGGCACATCCTTGTAACTCTAAATCTAAATACAGCGGTTTACCTAACTCTGGTTTAGCTTGCAATGTCAGTAGAAATGCCTGCTTGTACACTTGCATTTTCTTCTGGAAAGTCTCATCAAACTTTTCAATTCCTGTGGGAAGAGATGCAGTCGCAGCCTTTAATGTAGTGGGCTGCACACCTATCTCAAAGCGTAAAGACTCTTGATAGATGTAGTAGCCTTTAGCTGGGAAAATTTCTATTTCAATATCGTTGGTATTTTGTACCCACGTGACTTCGGCACGAAATGCTTTCTCAGGAGGCAGAAATTCTGGCGCAGCAAATACTTGGCTAACTGAGATTAGTAGCCCTGCAAAAATAATGCCGTATTTTTTCAATAAACCCATACCGTTTACTTTACCTCTGCTTGCACCCATTTGCCATAGTGCTCTTCATATTGCTCCGGTGTAAATGCAAGTATCTCTGGCAGATCATAGGGATGCCTAGCTTTGATGCATTCAGAGATTTCAGGCCATAGGCTTGCGTCTGTTTTGGCAGAAAGTAAGGCTTCGCTTTCTTCACATATTTTGCCTTCCCAACGATAGAATGAATGTACACCCTCCTGAATTTGTACGCATGCCGCCAAATGATGCTCAATTAAATATCGCGCCACGAACTGAGCCTCCTCAAGCCCTGGGAAGCTGCTTACCACTACGAGTAATTTACCGATCTTATCTTGATGCATAGCGTATTTATAAGCGTATCAATGAAAAAAGCCAGACCGAAGCCTGGCTTTTTAATCTAGCCTGGAGACTTAAGCCTCTTCAGCTACAGCTACAGTTTCTTCAACTTCTGGACGATCTAACAACTCAACCAAAGCCATTGGAGCATTATCGCCATGACGGAAACCAAACTTCAAAATACGAAGGTAGCCTCCTGGACGTGTTGCGTAGCGTGGGCCAAGCTCTGTAAAGAGTTTAGTCACGATATCGCGATCACGTGTGCGATTAAATGCCAAGCGACGATTTGCTAAGTTATCTTTCTTACCCAAGGTAATCAAAGGCTCAACAACCATGCGCAATTCTTTTGCTTTTGGCAAAGTGGTTTTAATCACTTCGTGCTCCAAAAGAGAATTAGACATGTTGCGCAGCATCGCTAAGCGATGTGATGATGTTCTATTAAGTTTGCGTAAGCCGTTTCCGTGACGCATGATGCTTCCTTTCTAATTATTTCTCGAGGTTAGCTGGAGGCCAGCTTTCGAGTTTCATGCCAAGACTTAAGCCACGAGCCGCCAGTACATCCTTGATTTCATTCAAAGACTTACGACCTAAATTAGGCGTCTTCAACAATTCATTCTCTGTACGTTGAATCAAGTCACCGATGTAATAAATGTTCTCTGCCTTCAAACAATTGGCAGAGCGCACTGTCAGCTCAAGATCATCTACCGGACGCATCAACATTGGGTCAACCATAGATGAACGGCTTGGTGCTAAATCACCAGAAGCTTCACTACTCTCCAAGGCTGCAAAGACAACTAACTGATCAACCAGAATAGTCGCAGCTTGACGAATCGCTTCCTCAGGAGACAAGACACCGTTTGTCTCGATTGTCATGACGAGACGATCAAGGTCAGTGCGCTGTTCCACACGTGCAGACTCAACCGCATAGCTCACACGACTTACTGGACTAAATGAGGCATCTAAAACAATCCGGCCGATGATCTTGGTAGTTTCATCTTGATATTGACGTACGTTACCTGGTACATAGCCACGACCTTTTTCAACCTTAATCTGCATGTCTAACTTACCACCAGCAGATAAGTGAGCAATGACATGTTCAGGGTTAATAATTTCTACATCATGTGGCAAATCGATATCTTTTGCAGTAACGAGGCCTGGACCTTCTTTACGCAAATTGATGGTGACTTCATCACGGGATTGCAACTTAAACACGATACCTTTAATGTTCAATAGAAGATTAACAACGTCTTCTTGTACGCCATCTAATGTGGAGTACTCATGAACAACGCCTGCGATAGCAACTTCAGTTGGCGCATAACCAACCATAGATGACAACAGGACACGACGTAATGCATTTCCGAGTGTGTGGCCATAACCACGCTCGAACGGCTCCATAACAACCTTAGCTTGGTTGGCAGTAAGCGCTTCAACAGAAATAATTTTTGGTTTGAGCAAATTTGTTTGCATATTTTTTCCTAGAGAGTGCCTAATTAGCGTGAATACAATTCGACGATTAAACTTTCGTTAATTTCACCGCTAATTTCTTCGCGGTCAGGCACTTGCTTAAATGTTCCCTCCAGCTTTGCTGCGTCGACTGAAACCCAGCCTACTGCAGTCATTTGCTGAACCAGATTGAGTGATTCTGTAATACGGGCTTGCTTCTTCGCTTTTTCACGAATAGCCACCACATCACCCGGCTTTACCTGAATAGATGGAATGTTTACTGGGCTACCATTGAGCATCACTGCGCAGTGAGAAACTAATTGACGCGCTTCAGCACGAGTAGAACCAAAGCCCATGCGATAAACCACGTTATCTAAGCGTGACTCTAACAACTGAAGCAGTGTTGAACCTGTATTGCCTTTGCGACGCTCTGCTTCTGCGAAATAACGACGGAACTGGCGCTCTAAAATACCGTAGATACGCTTTACCTTCTGCTTTTCACGCAATTGATTGCCGTAATCAGATGTTCTTGAGCCAGATGTACGGCCATGTTGACCAGGCTTTGTATCTAACTTGCATTTGTCTGACAAAGCGCGACGAGCGCTCTTTAAAAATAAGTCGGTACCTTCCCGACGTGCTAACTTGGCCTTAGGCCCTAAGTAACGTGCCACGATGCTTTCCTTTCATTGCCGCAGTATTGCGACTTGCGGTGAGTTCACCCTTTAAATCAGATGAACAGTGGGCTTTAATAAAAAATTACAAAACTTTGTACTGCCAACTTCTAAACTTAAATACGACGGCGCTTAGGAGGACGGCAACCATTGTGCGGAACTGGAGTAACGTCTTGAATCTCCGTGATCTTGATACCCAAAGAGTTCAGAGCGCGAACTGCAGATTCACGACCTGGACCTGGGCCCTTGATCTGGACTTCTAAGTTCTTGATACCGCATTCAATAGCTGCTTTGCCTGCAACTTCTGCAGCTACCTGAGCAGCAAAAGGAGTGGACTTGCGTGAACCTTTAAAACCCTGACCGCCAGAAGTTGCCCATGACAGCGCATTTCCTTGACGATCTGTGATCGTAATAATGGTGTTATTAAAAGAAGCGTGAACGTGTGCAATACCGTCAGCAACGTTCTTTTTAACCTTCTTGCGAGCGCGCTGTGAAGCTGCGGAAGCGGATTGTTGTTTTGCCATGTCAATAAACTTTCTTGATTATTTCTTCAATTGCACGCCAGACTTACGCGGGCCCTTACGGGTACGAGCGTTTGTCTTTGTACGTTGACCACGAACAGGCAAGCCCTTACGATGACGTACGCCACGGTAGCAGCCCAAGTCCATGAGTCGCTTGATGCTCATCGTTACTTCACGTCGAAGGTCACCCTCGGTGATGAACTTACCTACTTCATCACGCAACTTTTCTAAGTCAGCGTCAGTAAGATCTTTAACTTTTTTGTCAATTGCAACACCTGTGGTTTTACAGATCTGACGGGCACGAGTTGTGCCAACGCCAAAGATTGCTGTCAAACCAATGACAGTGTGTTGATGATTGGGGATATTGACCCCAGCGATACGTGCCATGAGATTTCCTCTTAATTAACCAATTAGCCTTGACGCTGCTTATGACGTGCATCTGATGAACAGATGACACGAACAACGCGTTTGCGCTTAATGATCTTGCAATTTCTGCAAATACACTTAACGGATGCTAAAACTTTCATAACTCACCTCTTAAAAATAGGTACTACTTAATCTTTACTTCGCCCGGAATATGATTCTTGCTCGCGTTAGGTCGTATGGAGTTAACTCCACTGTTACCTTATCTCCGGGCAGTATGCGGATGTAATGCATCCTCATCTTTCCAGAAATGTGCCCAAGTACCACATGTCCGTTTTCTAGCTTCACGCGAAACATCGCGTTTGGCAAATTCTCAATAATTTCTCCCGCCATCTGAATAACATCGTCTTTAGACATTCAGTTAAGCGCCCATCTTGAAATTAGCTTTTTTCATCAATGAACCGTATTGTTGCTGCATGACAAATGACTGCACTTGCGCCATAAAATCCATTGCGACAACGACAATAATCAACAATGAAGTACCGCCAAAATAAAATGGCACGTTGTACTTCAAGACTAAGAATTCAGGCAACAAACATACTAAAACCATATAAATTGCGCCGGCTAAAGTTAAACGCACTAGGATCTTGTCGATATAACGACCAGTCTGATCACCAGGACGAATACCGGGAATAAATGCGCCGCTCTTCTTTAAATTATCAGCGGTGTCGCGACTATTAAAGACCAGAGCTGTATAGAAAAAACAGAAGAAAATAATTGCAGCTGCGTACATGATCGTATAGACAGGCTGACCAGGAGCAAGGGTTGCTGCCAAATCTTTAATCACACTGCTAAACATATTGGTTGGCTCACCTGATGTAAACCAGCCAGCAATCGTCGCAGGAAACAAAATAATTGATGAAGCAAAAATAGGGGGGATTACACCAGCCATATTTAACTTCAGCGGGAAATAAGAGGACTGACCACCATATACCTTATTGCCGACCTGGCGCTTTGCATAATTTACTAGTAGACGGCGCTGACCGCGCTCTACAAAAACAACAAAGTAAGTTACTGCTATGCAAATAACAACAATGAGTAAGCCAGACAGAATATTCATAGAGCCTGTTCTTACTAATTCAAGCAGGCTGCCAATAGCTGATGGTAAGCCAGAAGCAATACCGGCAAAAATAATAATAGAAATGCCGTTACCTAGACCACGCTCGGTGATCTGCTCACCAAGCCACATCAAGAACATCGTGCCAGTAACCAAAGTCACCACTGTGTTTACTTCAAAGATTAACCCAGGGTTAATGACTAAGCCTGGCTGTGCCTGCAATGCTACTGAAATCCCCAAAGCTTGGAATGTCGCCAAGACGACAGTGCCGTAACGAGTGTATTGCGTAATCTTGCGCTGTCCTGCTTGACCTTCTTTTTTCATTGCCTCTAGGGTAGGAATGACGATGGTCATTAACTGCATGATGATCGATGCAGAAATGTAAGGCATGATTCCTAAAGCAAACACTGTAAAGCGAGATAAAGCGCCGCCAGAGAATAAGTTAAACATTCCCAAGATGCCATCTTTTTGTCCCGCAAACAATTGGGCCAACTGATCTGGGTCAATTCCTGGTACAGGGATGTGCGCACCCAAACGAAACACGAGCAATGCCAACACCAAGAAAATCAAGCGTTGACGTAATTCGCCAAACTTGTTTCCTGATTGAGCAATATTTGCTGGGTTGGTAGGTGCGAGTGCCATCTTGAACTTAAAACCGATTAAACCAATTCAACTAATTTGCCACCAGCTGCTTCAATTGCTGCTTTTGCACCAGCAGTTGCAGTAATGCCCTTGAGGGTAACTGCAATCTTGAGTTCGCCAGTCTTAATGACCTTAACGGAATTAATCTGCTCACCAGCAAAGCCGTGAGCTCTTAAAACCAGGAGATCGACTTCTGGCAAATTGATTTTTGCTAGGTCATTCAAAGTAATCTGACCTACGTGACGACGTGTTAACGATACAAAGCCACGTTTTGGCAAACGACGGTACATTGGCATCTGACCGCCCTCGAATCCCACTTTGTGGAATCCGCCGGAACGTGATTTTTGACCTTTATGACCACGGCCAGCTGTTTTACCAAGGCCAGAACCGATGCCACGACCAACGCGACGACGGTTTTTGTTAGATCCCGCTGCGGGTTTGAGTGTATTGAGTTGCATATTCTTCGCCTATTGACTTGCTTTTAGTTAATAACTTTAACTAAATAAGAAACTTTATTAATCATTCCACGAATTGCTGGTGTGTCTTCCAATTCCGAAACAGAATTGATACGACGAAGGCCTAAACCACGAACCGTGGCACGGTGGCTTTCGCGTGTACCGATCAAACTGCGCACTAGTTGCAATTTGACTTTAGATTGAGTTGTTGTCATTTATAAATTCCTAATCTTGTAGTCTTAGCCGAGAATCTCTTCAACTGACTTACCGCGCTTAGCAGCAATTTCAGAAGGAGTACTCATCTTGCTCAAGCCATCAATCGTTGCACGAACCATGTTGTATGGGTTTGTTGAGCCAAGTGACTTAGCAACTACGTTGGTTACACCCATCACATCAAAAATAGCGCGCATTGGGCCGCCAGCAATAACGCCAGTACCATCTTTTGCAGGAGAAATCATCACACGTGATGCGCCATGCTTACCAATCACCGTATGTTGCAAAGTACCTTTACGCAAAGAAACTTTGATCATCTTGCGACGTGCTTCGTCCATAGCTTTTTGAACGGCTACTGGAACTTCTTTAGATTTACCTTTACCCATGCCGATACGACCATCGCCATCGCCAACTACAGTGAGTGCAGCGAAGCCTAGAATACGACCACCCTTAACCACTTTAGTAACGCGATTGACTGCAATCATCTTCTCGCGGAGACCATCATCACGCTCTTCGTTTTGCATCTTAGTTTGCATTTTTGCCATATTTTTTCCTAAACCCTATTAGAACTTCAGGCCGGCTTCACGCGCAGCTTCAGCTAAGGCCTTAATACGGCCGTGGTAACGATGACCGGAACGATCAAATGCCACATCAACAACGCCTGCTTTAACAGCACGCTCAGCAACTAACTTGCCGATTTGTTTTGCAGCATCGGCGTTGCCGCCGTTTTTGATCACTTGGCGTAAATCTTTTTCCATGGATGAGGCAGATGCCACAACCTTGGTTCCGCATGGGCTATATACCTGCGCAGAAATGTGCGTATTGCTACGGATAACTGTTAAGCGATTTGCCAATGCTTCGGCAATGCGAATACGAGTCTGCCGTGCACGTCTTTGTCTGGATTCGTCTTTATTCATTTTTTAATCTCGCTTACTTCTTCTTGGTTTCTTTCAGATGCACAACTTCGTCAACGTAGCGAACGCCTTTGCCTTTGTATGGCTCTGGTGAACGGTATGCACGAACTTCAGCTGCGACCTGGCCAACTTGCTGCTTGTTGGAGCCTTTAATAATGATTTCAGTTTGTGATGGTGTTTCAGCTTTTACGCCCTTTGGCAGGTTGTAAATAATGTCATGTGAGAAACCCAACTGCAACTTTAAGGAATCACCTTGAGCTGCAGCACGATAACCAACGCCTACCAAGCTGAGCTTGCGCTCAAAGCCAGTCGTTACGCCGATAACCATGTTGTTCACTAATGCGCGTGCTGTGCCTGACTGGGCTCCAGCTTCAGGCGCATTGTTATTCAAGGTAACAGTCAAAATACCATCTTCTTGCTTTAATCCAACTGCAGGATGTAATTGATGGGACAAGGTTCCTAAGGGGCCTTTAACGGTAACAGTAGCTCCGTTAATGTTCACTTCTGCACCCTTTGGGATTGAAATAGGTGATTTACCAACGCGTGACATATTTCTCTCCTTAGGCTACGAAGCAAATAACTTCGCCGCCCACGCCTGTTGCACGTGCTTTGCGATCTGTCATTAGGCCTTGTGGGGTTGAAATAATTGCAATGCCCAAGCCATTCATCACTTCAGGAATGTCATGGCGCCCTTTGTAAATACGCAGACTTGGTGTGGACACACGGTCGATACGCTCAATTACTGGACGGCCAGCGTAGTACTTGAGATCAATATGGAGCACTGGCTTAGCCGCTTCACCTTTGATTTCAAAACCATCGATATAACCTTCATCTTGCAAAACTTTTGCAATGGCTACTTTAACTTTTGACGACGGCATGATGACAATAGGCTTTTGCACTGCTTGCGCATTGCGTATCCGGGTCAACATGTCGGCGATTGGATCGCTAATACTCATGAGTTCTCCTAATTCTTTCGCCGCTTACCAGCTGGCCTTGGTTATTCCGGGGATTTCGCCACGGAAGGCGATTTCGCGAATCTTGCTACGGGCTAATCCAAACTTACTGTAAACACCGCGTGGGCGGCCGGTTAATGCACAACGATTTCTTTGACGAGTCGGACTTGCATTGCGTGGAAGTGCCTGTAACTTTAAGCGAGCCTCGTAGCGCTCTTCATCGCTGCGTGACTGATCAGCAATGATTGCTTTAATTTCAGCACGCTTTACAGCGTACTTTTCTACAGTTTTTGCGCGCTTATTCTCGCGCTCAATTAGGGATAGTTTTGCCACGTTAGCCTCTTAATTGCGGAATGGGAATTTGAACGCTGCCAACAAAGCTTTTGCTTCTTCGTCAGTTTTAGCGGTCGTCGTAATACTAATATTGAGGCCACGAAGAGCATCAATCTTGTCGTATTCAATTTCAGGGAAAATAATCTGCTCTTTAACGCCGATGTTGTAGTTACCACGGCCGTCAAATGCCTTGCCGGAAATTCCACGGAAGTCACGTACACGCGGTAAAGCTACTGTCACGAAGCGATCTAAAAATTCATACATACGCTGACCGCGCAATGTCACCATGGCACCAATTGGGTAACCTTGACGAATTTTGAAACCAGCAATCGCTTTTTTCGCTTTGGTTACAACTGGTTTTTGACCTGCTACTTTGGTCAAATCACCAACTGCATTTTCAATAATCTTTTTGTCATTCACTGCATCGCCCAAGCCCATGTTCAGGGTGATCTTGGTGATACGTGGAACTTGCATGACAGACTTATAACCAAACTTGGTCATCAAGTCGCCCATAACTTTTTCTTTGTAATGCTCTTGTAAACGTGTGCTCATAATTTCTCCGTACCCCTTATGCGCTTAATGTTGCGCCAGTGGTTTTCAGGAAACGAACCTTCTTGCCAGCGTCTACTTTGATGCCTACGCGGGAAGCTTTGCCGTTACCGTCTACCAAGGCCACATTTGAAATGTGGATAGGCATAACCTTATCAATCATGCCGCCAGTAATGCCAGCAGATGGATTGGGTTTAACGCTCTTTTTATAAATGTTCACGCCCTCAACAACTAATTTGTTCTCGAGAACGGCAGTTACTATTCCTTGTTTACCAGCATCACGGCCAGTTCTAACAATTACGGAATCACCTTTACGAATTTTTTTCATATCAGCCTCTTAAATCACTTCGGGGGCGAGAGAAACGATCTTCATGAACTTCTCAGTACGCAATTCGCGTGTGACTGGTCCAAAGATACGTGTGCCAATGGGCTCTAACTTTGCGTTGAGCAATACCGCAGCGTTCGAATCGAATTTAATCAATGAACCATCTGGACGGCGAACACCCTTAGCGGTTCTCACCACTACAGCGTTATAAATATCACCTTTTTTTACACGGCCACGTGGAGCAGCGGATTTCACGCTGACTTTAATGACATCACCGATACTGGCGTAACGACGCTTAGAGCCGCCCAATACCTTGATGCATAAAACTTCACTGGCGCCTGTATTGTCGGCGACCTGTAATCTACTTTCGGTCTGAATCATTTTTTAATCCCCAACTTGTAAGCCATAGGCAAACAGTCTTGGTTCCGTCTATGGGCTTTAACGAAAGCTAAGGCCCGGAATTAATGAAAAAACACTGCTTCTCTCAATAAAACCAGAGAAGCTTTCTATCTTACTACGAAAATAAGGGATATGGCAATGAATTTCACCCTATCCCTTAATATTTCTTTAAATACCCTTTGATGCTTCTACTAAACGGGTTACAACCCAAGATTTAGTACGTGAAATTGGCCTAGATTCAGCAATTTCAACGGTATCGCCCATCTTGTAGGTGCCTGCTTCATCATGTGCATGGTACTTTTTGGACTGTCCAACATATTTACCATAAAGCGCATGCTTTACTTGGCGCTCCACTAAAACTGTTACAGTTTTTTGCATTTTATCGCTGACGACACGGCCCACAAGGGTGCGGCGTAAGGGTTTAGATAGTTCTGTCATATCCCTTTTTCCTTATTTCTGCGCAGTTTTTTGGGTAATAAAGGTCTTCACACGAGCGATGTCGCGCTTAGTTTTACCCAATTGGCTGGTATTGGTGAGTTGCTGAGTGCCTTTTTGCATACGGAGCTTAAAACTTGTCTTTAAGAGCTCAGTCAATTCTGCATTTAAGGCAACCAGATCTTTAGAAGCTAATTCTGTCTTTTTCATAATTTCTATCCCGATCAACCTAAGTGGCGAATCACGAATGTGGTTTGTAAAGGCAACTTAGCAGCGGCAAGCTTGAAGGCTTCACGAGCTAAAGTTTCATCTACACCGTCCATCTCGTACAAAATCTTACCTGGCTGGATTTCAGCTACGTAGTACTCTGGATTACCTTTACCGTTACCCATACGTACTTCAGCTGGCTTTTGCGAAATTGGCTTATCTGGGAAAATACGAATCCAGATACGACCACCGCGTTTAATATGGCGGGTCATTGCGCGACGTGCAGATTCGATCTGACGTGCTGTCAAACGACCACGACCTACCGCTTTCAATCCAAAGTCACCAAAGGCTACCGAACTGCCGCGTGTTGCCACTCCAGTGTTCCGACCCTTTTGTTCCTTGCGATACTTGCGACGCTTTGGTTGTAGCATGCTTACTCTCCTGACTTCTGCGCATCAGCAGCTGCAACTTCTACAGTAGCTTCAACGGCTTTGCGGACACGCTTCACTGCTGGCTTAGCAACCACTAATGGCTTCTCGTCACCTGCTGGTTTGCGACCGGCTGTTTTAGTCGGTGCACGGCGTGGCTTCTTCTCTTCTACTGCTTGTTCGATTGCAGCTGCTTGCGCTTCTGCTCCACGACCAAGAGTATCCCCTTTGTAAACCCAAACTTTTACGCCAATAATGCCGTAAGTTGTTTCAGCTTCAGAGGTTGCGTAATCGATGTCTGCTTTTAATGTGTGAAGTGGAACGCGTCCTTCGCGATACCATTCGCGACGAGCAATTTCTGCACCATTCAAACGACCAGAAGACATAATCTTGATGCCTTGTGCACCTAAGCGCATAGCATTTTGCATGGCACGCTTCATGGCACGACGGAACATAATGCGCTTCTCAAGCTGCTGAGTAATAGAGTCAGCAATTAATTGCGCATCTACTTCAGGCTTACGAATTTCTTCGATGTTCACGTGGACTGGAACGCCCATACGCTTTTGTAGTTCGCGGCGGAGCACTTCAATATCTTCGCCTTTTTTACCGATCACAACACCTGGGCGTGAACTGTAAATAGTAATACGTGCATTCTTTGCAGGACGCTCAATAATGACTTTACTCACAGATGCATTCTTTAACTTCTTCTTGAGATAGATGCGGACATCTACATCTTCCTTCAGCATCTTTGCAAAATCAGTATTGTTTGCATACCACTTTGATGTCCAGTTCTTCGTTACCGAGAGTCGGAATCCGGTGGGGTTTATCTTTTGGCCCATATCTTTCCTTAGTTACTCAAGGTCACGGTAATGTGACATGTTTGTTTTTCGATTTGATTGCCACGACCTTTGGCGCGCGCTGTAAAGCGCTTCAAAGATGTACCTTTATCAACAAGAATCGTTGATACCTTGAGTTCATCAATATCAGCACCTTTATTATGTTCAGCGTTGGCCATTGCAGACTCAACAACTTTCTTCACAATGAAGGCAGCTTTTTTAGGGCTGAAATTCAAAATGTTCATTGCGCGTGCAATCGGCAAACCACGAATTTGATCGGCGACCAAACGTGTCTTTTGCGCAGAAATGCGGGCGCCCTTGTGAATAGCTTTAACTTCCATCATCATCCCCTTACTTCTTCGTTACTTTCTTGTCAGCAGCGTGACCTTTGAAAGTACGGGTCAAGGCAAACTCGCCTAACTTATGACCCACCATGTTTTCTGATACATAAACCGGAACGTGCTGACGACCGTTATGAACAGCAATTGTCAGACCAATGAAGTCTGGCAGAATTGTTGAACGGCGTGACCAAGTTTTAATCGGCTTCTTGTCTTTGTTGGCCTGTGCAACTTCAACTTTTTTTACCAAGCTGGCGTCGCAAAAAGGACCTTTTTTAGCTGAACGTGTCATATCTATTTATCCTTATCGCTTAACGTTTTTGACGACGCTGAACGATCATCGAAGTTGTGCGCTTATTGCGACGTGTACGGTAACCTTTGGTTGGTGTGCCCCATGGAGATACAGGTACACGGCCTTCGCCAGTTTTACCTTCACCACCACCGTGTGGGTGATCTACTGGGTTCATTGCCACACCGCGAACGGTTGGGCGAATACCACGCCAGCGATTTGCACCCGCTTTACCAATAACGCGCAAGCTGTGCTCTTCATTACCTACTTCGCCAATAGTTGCACGGCACTCGATCAAAATACGACGCACTTCACCTGAGCGCAAACGTACCTGAGCGTAAACGCCTTCACGTGCTAGCAATACCGCTGAGCCGCCGGCTGAGCGCGCTATTTGTGCACCTTTACCTGGCAACATTTCTACGCAGTGAATCGTGCTACCAACAGGAATGTTACGAATTGGCAAGTTATTGCCAGATTTAATTGGAGCCTCGGAGCCGGTCATCAATGCTTGACCGACAGTCATACCCTTAGCAGCCAGAATATAGCGACGCTCACCATCCGCAAACAAGACCAATGCAATATTGGCACTGCGATTTGGATCGTATTCTAAGCGCTCTACTTTTGCTGGGATACCATCTTTGTCATTGCGCTTAAAATCCACAACGCGGTAGTGATGCTTATGTCCACCACCCTTATGACGGGTAGTGATGTGACCATTATTGTTACGACCTGCTTTTTGGAACTGTGGCTCTACCAATGCTGCAAAAGGTTTACCTTTATGCAGATCAGGATTGACCACCTTGACCATTGAGCGACGACCTGGTGAGGTCGGTTTTGTTTTCATCAAAGGCATGATTAATTCGCCTCCGCTTCAAAGTTAATTTCTTGACCTGGCTTCAAACTGACGTAAGCCTTCTTAGTATGATCACGACGACCTTCAAAACGGCCATAGCGCTTAGGCTTACCTTTTTGATTTACGATTTGAACTGACTCTACTTGCACTTTGAATAACAATTCAACTGCTTGTTTGACATCACTCTTATTGGCGTCGCGCATCACTTGGAAAACCACTTGTTCGTTTTTCTCTGCAACCATAGTGGCTTTTTCAGAGATCACCGGTCCAAGCAGAACCTTCATCAGGTTGTGATCGTTTTTACGGATTTGGGTCATTTGAGCATCTCCTCGATTTTTGCAATCGCAGCTTTGCTTACCAATACCTTTTTATATCCAACTAAGGCTAGTGGGTCTGCATGCTGTGGCTCGCATACAGCAACTTTATGCAAGTTGCGTGATGCTAAGAATAAATTCTCACTCACCTGATCAACAATGATCAACACTGAGTCTAAGCCCATCGCCTTAACTTTGTCAGCTAAAACTTTGGTCTTTGGCGCATCAAGATTGAAATCATCCACAATGTTCAAGCGACCTTCGCGCGCTAGCTGAGACAGAATAGATCTCATACCGGCACGGTACATTTTCTTGTTTACTTTTTGGCTGAAATTCTCTTCTGGAGAATTAGGGAATATGCGACCACCTCCACGCCACAGCGGGGAAGAGCTCATACCAGCACGTGCACGACCAGTACCTTTTTGACGCCAAGGCTTTTTGGTGGTGTGCTTAACTTGCTCACGGTCTTTTTGTGCGCGATTACCACTACGGGCATTTGCCTGATACGCAATAACAACTTGATGTATCAATGCTTCGTTATATTCGCGCTCGAATACTTCTGGGGAGGCTTGAACGCCTGCGCCTAAAGTTCCGTTATCTTGGAGAAGCTTTAATTCCATATTCGTTCTCCCTTATTTCTTCTTCAACGGTGTTTTCACCGCTGGAGTAACGATCACTTTACCGCCTGGGGCGCCAGGAACAGCACCTTTAACCATGATGAGGTTGCGCTCTGCATCAATGCGTGCGATCACTAAATTTTGTACAGTACGTGTCTCGTCACCCAAGTGGCCAGTCATGCGCTTACCTGGGAATACACGTCCTGGATCTTGCGCCATACCAATAGATCCCGGCACATTATGTGAACGTGAGTTACCGTGCGATGCACGGCCAGATGCAAAGTGGTGACGCTTAATGGTACCGGCATAGCCTTTACCAATTGTCACACCTTGTACGTCCACTTTTTGGCCAGCAGCAAATGCAGTATCTGCAGGAATTACTTGTCCTGTAGTCATTTCTGCAATGTTTGCTGCGTCTAATGTGAATTCGTTGAGACCGTTACCAGCCATCACACCTGCTTTAGCGAAGTGGCCAGCCATTGCTTTGGTAACGCGAGTAGCTCTACGTGTGCCATGTGCCAACTGGATAGCGTTGTAGCCATCAGTTGCCTGGGTCTTGATTTGAGCGATTCTATTGTCGCTCACGTCAATTACGGTTACAGGAATTGCTTCCCCTTCGTCCGTAAATAGACGGGTCATGCCGATCTTGCGACCGATTAAGCCTAAGCTCATATTCATGCTCCACGCCGACTGCGATTGGTCGGCAAAATTTAATTTAAGTGATTTACAAGTAAAAGTACTTCTAAATCAATAAGTTACAACGTTTTAATGCTAATAAAACCAGAAATTTCGCTCAAACAATGAAGCGAAGCCTTAGATTCTATCCCGAATATTTAGTCTTGGCAAGCGCTTAGACTATAAATGCTTAATTACTGCAACTTAATTTCGACGTCCACACCTGCTGGTAAGTCTAATTTCATCAAGGCATCTACGGTTTTCTCTGTAGGATCAACAATATCCATCAAACGCAGATGGGTACGAATCTCTAACTGGTCACGCGATGTCTTATTGACGTGTGGTGAACGCAAAATATCAAAGCGCTCAATACGGGTTGGCAAAGGAACTGGACCCTTTACAACGGCACCAGTGCGCTTGGCTGTATCCACGATTTCAGCTGCTGATTGGTCGATTAAGCGGTAATCAAAGGCTTTAAGACGAATACGAATTTTTTGGTTTTGCATATTAATTCCAAAGAGCGTTGCGGTGCTGCCGCGTTATACATCTAAAGAGCACAGTGACATCTGCAGCACAGATGTCACTGGTTAGCAAACCGCTAAATATTATTTACTTCTAATGCTTAAATCTATCGACTACTTAAGCCAAAATCTTGGCAACTACACCAGCGCCAACAGTACGGCCACCTTCACGGATCGCAAAACGTAAGCCTTCTTCCATCGCGATGGGGGCGATGAGTTTTACAGTAATCGTGACGTTATCACCAGGCATGACCATTTCTTTATCTTTT
Source organism: Polynucleobacter antarcticus (assembly GCF_013307245.1). Classification (NCBI taxonomy): domain Bacteria; kingdom Pseudomonadati; phylum Pseudomonadota; class Betaproteobacteria; order Burkholderiales; family Burkholderiaceae; genus Polynucleobacter; species Polynucleobacter antarcticus. The sequence goes on along the minus strand of NZ_CP028941.1, from coordinate 51,150 downwards.
GGCAACTCAATCGAACCGGTTACGTCCGTAGTACGGAAGTAAAACTGGGGACGGTAGTTGTTAAAGAACGGTGTATGACGACCCCCTTCATCTTTACCCAAGATGTATACCTCGGCAGTAAAGTGCGTATGGGGAGTGATTGAACCTGGCTTAGCCAATACTTGGCCGCGCTCCACTTCTTCACGCTTAGTGCCGCGTAACAAGATACCGACGTTATCGCCTGCTTGACCTTGGTCGAGCAATTTGCGGAACATTTCAACACCGGTGCATGTTGTCTTGAGTGTTGGCTTGATACCGATAATTTCAATCTCTTCGCCGACTTTAACAATACCGCGCTCGATACGACCTGTAACAACCGTACCGCGACCAGAGATGGAGAACACATCTTCTACTGGCATTAAGAACGCACCGTCAATAGCACGCTCTGGAGTAGGAATGTAGGTATCTAAAGCATCCGCCAATTTCATAATGGCTTCTTTACCCATTGGGCCTTCATCACCTTCAAGCGCTAACTTAGCAGAGCCTTGGATGATCGGAGTATCGTCACCTGGGAAGTCGTACTTAGATAAAAGCTCACGTACTTCCATCTCAACTAACTCTAATAGTTCTGCATCATCAACCATGTCGCATTTGTTTAAGAACACGACAATGTAAGGAACACCGACTTGGCGTGCCAAGAGGATGTGCTCACGGGTTTGTGGCATTGGGCCGTCTGCTGCAGAGCACACCAAAATAGCGCCGTCCATCTGCGCAGCACCAGTAATCATGTTCTTCACATAATCAGCATGTCCTGGGCAATCAACGTGAGCGTAGTGACGATTGGCTGTCTCATACTCTACGTGCGCAGTATTAATCGTAATACCACGGGCTTTTTCTTCTGGAGCAGCATCGATCTGATCATATGCTTTAGCTTCACCACCAAATTGCTTTGAGAGCACGGTAGCAATTGCTGCTGTGAGGGTAGTCTTGCCATGGTCAACGTGACCAATAGTGCCTACGTTTACGTGCGGTTTTGTCCGCTGAAACTTTTCTTTTGCCATTTTTTTGTCTGCTTTCTTTAGCTAGTCAATATTCAAAATAATGTGGATAAATTACTTCGCTTTAGCAGCCATCACTGCTTCAGCTACGTTCTTAGGTGCTTCGGAATAATGCTTAAATTCCATAGTGTAAGTAGCGCGACCTTGGGTCAACGAGCGCAAGCCAGTTGAGTAACCAAACATCTCAGCTAGTGGCACTTCAGCGCGAACAATCTTGCCGCCGCCTGGAATGTCGTCCATGCCTTGCAAAATACCGCGACGCGATGAAAGATCACCCATGACGTTACCCATGAAATCTTCTGGTGTTTCTACTTCAACCGCCATCATTGGCTCAAGCAATACTGGAGATGCTTTACGCATACCATCTTTGAACGCCATGGAACCGGCCATCTTAAATGCATTTTCGTTTGAGTCAACATCATGGTATGAACCAAAGAACAATGTTGCCTTAATGTCAACCACTGGATAGCCAGCCAGAATACCGGAGTTCAAAGTTTCGATAATGCCTTTTTCAACCGCAGGGATGTATTCGCGAGGAACGACACCGCCCTTAATGGCGTCAACGAATTCAAAACCTTTGCCTGGGGCTTGTGGCTCAAGCTTAAGCACTACGTGACCATATTGACCACGACCACCAGACTGCTTAACGAATTTACCTTCGATCTCTTCGCAAACTTTACGAATTGTTTCACGGTAAGCAACTTGCGGCTTACCAACAGTTGCTTCTACGCCAAATTCACGACGCATACGGTCAACCAAGATTTCTAAATGGAGCTCGCCCATTCCAGAAATAATCGTTTGACCAGACTCTTCATCTGTCTTCACGCGGAAAGATGGATCTTCCTGCGCTAAACGATTTAATGCCAGACCCATTTTTTCTTGGTCAGGTTTTGTCTTTGGCTCAACCGCTTGTGAAATCACTGGCTCTGGGAATACCATACGCTCAAGAATCACAATGCCATCTGGGTCACACAGTGTTTCACCAGTAGTGGCGTCTTTTAATCCGACAGCAGCCGCGATATCGCCTGCAAATACTTCTTTAATTTCTTCACGTTGATTTGCATGCATTTGCAGCAAACGACCAACACGCTCTTTCTTACCCTTAATAGGGTTGTAAATCGTATCGCCTGACTTCATAACGCCGGAATACACGCGGAAGAAGATCAACTGACCAACAAATGGATCAGTCATGATCTTAAATGCCAATGCAGAGAATTTTTCTTTGTCGTCAGCTTTACGAGTTGTTGGCGTACCGTCTTCCAATTCGCAAGGAACTGGTGGAACATCTAATGGAGATGGCAATAACTCAACCACTGCGTCCAACATTGCTTGAACACCTTTGTTTTTGAAAGCAGTTCCGCACAACATAGGAACGATCTCATTGGCAATAGTACGGTTACGCAATGCTGTCTTAATTTCTTCTTCAGTCAACTCTTCACCGCCAAGATACTTTTCCATCAGCTCTTCAGAGCTTTCGGCAGCAGCTTCAACTAATTTTTCACGCCACTCATTAGCGGAGTCTTGCAATTCTGCAGGAATATCAGCGTAAGTGAATTTAATCCCTTGTGACTCTTCATCCCAGTAGATTGCCTTCATCTTCACCAAATCCACAACGCCCTTGAAATTCTCTTCGGCACCGATGGGGATTTGAATCAAGATAGGATTCGCTTTAAGACGCAATTTCATCTGGTCATAGACCTTGAAGAAATTTGCACCAGTACGGTCCATTTTGTTTACAAATGCTAAACGGGGAACCTTGTACTTATTAGCCTGACGCCAAACCGTTTCAGATTGTGGCTGTACACCACCTACTGCACAGTAAACCATGCATGCTCCATCTAAGACGCGCATTGAACGCTCTACTTCAATAGTGAAGTCTACGTGGCCTGGGGTATCAATAATATTGATACGGTGCTCTGGAAAATTACCAGCCATACCCTTCCAGAACGTAGTCGTAGCAGCAGAAGTAATCGTGATACCACGCTCTTGCTCTTGCTCCATCCAGTCCATGGTTGCTGCACCATCATGCACTTCACCAATTTTATGGTTAACGCCGGTGTAGAACAAAACGCGTTCTGTAGTCGTTGTTTTGCCTGCGTCAATATGCGCAGAAATACCGATGTTGCGGTATCTTTCGATAGGGGTTTTACGTGCCACTGTTGGTACCTTTTCTTTACTGTGCGATTAGAAGCGGAAATGTGAGAAAGCTTTATTAGCTTCAGCCATACGGTGAACTTCTTCACGCTTCTTCATTGCGCCGCCACGACCTTCAGCAGCCTCTAATAATTCGTTGGCCAAACGCTGCGCCATAGATTTCTCGCCACGCTTTTTAGCGGCTTCGCGCACCCAGCGCATTGCTAAAGCGGAACGGCGTGATGGGCGAACTTCAACAGGAACCTGGTAGTTAGCACCGCCAACACGACGACTCTTCACCTCAACCATTGGCTTTACATTGCCCATGGCTGTTGAAAAAATTTCGAGTGGCTCTTTATTTGCTTTTTTCTCGATGTGATCAAAGGCACCATAAACGATACGCTCTGCAACCGATTTCTTACCGTCCAACATCAGGACGTTCATGAATTTTGCTACTTCTACATTGCCAAATTTTGGATCAGGCAAGATTTCCCGTTTGGGAACTTCACGACGACGTGGCATAACAACTCCTTCAGTTCAGTTAGGGGCAATCCACATGGATTACCCGCTCCGGCTGTCCTACTATTTAGAAAAAGCTCTAAACGGAACAGCCACTTACTTGTCTTTAAAGTCTGACAAACGACGACTTATTACAAATACTTAATACAAAATTCTTTTACAGCTAGCTTACTAATTAAGCAGCTTTCTTGGCACGCTTAGCACCGTACTTAGAACGTGACTGCTTACGATCTTTAACGCCTTGCAAGTCCAGCGATCCACGAACGATGTGATAACGAACACCTGGTAAATCCTTTACACGACCACCGCGGATTAACACTACTGAGTGTTCCTGGAGGTTATGGCCTTCACCACCAATGTATGAAATCACTTCAAAACCATTGGTTAAACGCACTTTAGCTACTTTACGTAACGCAGAGTTAGGCTTTTTAGGAGTGGTTGTGTACACGCGTGTGCATACACCACGGCGCTGTGGGCTGTTTTGCAGCGCAGGGCTCTTACTTTTAACGGTCAGCCGAGTTCTTGGCTTACGTAATAATTGATTAATTGTTGGCATAAATAGCTCGGTTAGTACTTCTTTGTTGCTTTCTTCAAGAAAATCAATGACTTAGATAATTTCTAGGTCAAAAAGACCTTCTTCTGAATCAGTAGAACTCAGCATTCTAGCCTGACCAGCCTTTCCCGTCAACCAAATAGGGGAAAAACTGGCCATTTCTGGCCAGAAATACCAAATTAGCTTGGATCTGCCTCCCCAGCAGGAGCAACCACTTCAGCCTCTATTTCTAAAGGCGTATCTGGCATGGCATCCTCTTCAGCAGCGATCATTTGAGCGCGGTCACGCTCGAATTGCTCTCTGACCTTACGGGCACGGCGGTAAGCCAAGCCAGTACCAGCAGGAATCAGGCGACCAATAATGACGTTTTCCTTGAGGCCACGGAGTGTATCGGTCTTGCCCATAATTGCAGCTTCGGTCAATACACGAGTGGTCTCTTGGAAAGAAGCAGCAGAAATAAAGCTGTCTGTAGACAAGGATGCCTTAGTAATACCCAGTAATACGTTTTCAAACTGCGCTGGGCGCTTACCATCAGCAATCACTAAATCATTGGCATCGTAGAGTTTTGAACGCTCAACCTGCTCACCTGTGATGTAGGCAGTATCACCACCATCCGTAATTTGCACACGACGCAACATCTGACGCACGATCACTTCAATGTGCTTGTCATTAATCTTTACGCCTTGCAAACGGTAAACGTCTTGCACTTCATCCACGATGTAGATTGCTAGCTCTTCAATTCCTCTGAGCGTCAAGATATCATGTGGATCGGCAGGGCCTTCCACAATCATCTCGCCCTTGTTCACCACTTGACCGTCATGAACAAGCACTTGCTTCTCTTTAGGAATCAAGAATTCATTGGCTTCACCATCCATGTCAGTAATGACTAAACGTTGCTTGCCTTTAGTTTCTTTACCGAAGGAAACAGTTCCCGTGACTTTAGCCAATACAGCAGCATCTTTTGGTGAACGCGCTTCAAACAATTCAGCAACGCGTGGTAAACCGCCGGTAATGTCGCGAGTCTTCTGTGATTCGATTGGAATACGCGCCAACACTTCCCCGACTTCAACTTTTTGACCATCTTTAACAGTGATCAACGCACCAACTTGGAGGCCGATGTTGACTGGATGATCTGTACCAGCAATCATCACCTCACCACCCTTGCTATCTACAAGGTTGATCATCGGACGAACACCTTTGCTGGCAGCACTACGACGCTTACCATCAATCACCACCAAAGTGGAAAGACCGGTGACTTCGTCAACCTGCTTAGCAACAGTAACGCCTTCTTCAACGTTATCAAAGCGAGCAATACCAGCGTACTCAGAAATAATCGGACGTGTTAATGGATCCCATGTTGCCAAGCTTGAGCCAGCCTTGACTGCAGCATCTTCTTTTACCAAGAGGGTAGCGCCGTAAGGCACCTTATGACGTTCACGCTCGCGACCATTGTCATCAACGATCAAGGCTTCACCGGAACGTGAAATCACGATCTGCTCACCCTTCGCGTTCTTCACCACACGCATCGTGCCGGAGAACTTCAATGCACCATTCGACTTCGCTTCAATATTGCTTGCCACCAAAGCGCGTGATGCAGCACCACCAATGTGGAATGTGCGCATAGTCAACTGTGTTCCTGGCTCACCGATAGACTGAGCAGCAATCACACCCACTGCCTCGCCAACGTTTACTAATCCACCACGACCGAGGTCACGACCGTAGCACTTAGCACATAAACCAAAACGGGTTAAACAAGACAACACGGTGCGTACAGTGACTTCATCGATACCTAAGGCAACGATTTCATCAACATGGTCTTCGTCTAATAATGTGTCATGCGGAACTATCACTGCTTGGGTATCAGGGTGAACTACATCACCGATACAAACACGACCCAAAATACGATCGCGCAAGGCTTCGATAATTTCACCACCTTCAACTAGGGCCTTCATCTTCACGCCACTGGTTGCACCGCAATCATCTTCAATCACAACGAGGTCTTGCGTTACGTCGCATAAACGACGTGTCAAGTACCCGGAGTTCGCTGTCTTCAGTGCTGTATCGGCCAAGCCTTTACGTGCACCGTGAGTGGAGATGAAGTACTGCAATACGTTCAAGCCTTCACGGAAGTTCGCAGTAATCGGAGTTTCAATAATCGAGCCATCAGGCTTCGCCATCAAACCACGCATACCTGCTAACTGACGAATCTGCGCTGCAGATCCCCGTGCACCAGAATCCGCCATCATGTAGATAGAGTTAAAGGATTCTTGGCGAACAGTTTTACCATTACGGTCGATTACGTCAACGTGTGACAACTCGTCCATCATCGCTTTACCGACCTGATCACCAGCAGCACCCCAAATATCCACCACGTTGTTATAACGCTCTTGATTGGTTACAAGGCCTGACATGAACTGCTTGTCGTACTCTTTAACCTTATTTGAAGCCTCACTGATGATGCGCTCTTTAGATGTCGGAATCAGCATATCGTCGATCGCAACCGAGATACCAGCGTTAGTCGCCAAGCGGAAACCAGACTGCAAGAGGCGGTCAGCAAAAATAACCGTTTCACGAAGACCACACTTACGGAATGAAGTATTGATCAAACGTGAGATTTCTTTTTTCTTCAGAGGCTTATTAATTTCCTCGAAAGACATGCCCTTAGGCAAAATCTCTGACAAGATTGCACGGCCTACTGAAGTTTGATAGATCTTTGTCTTTTCAGCAAAACGGGCATCGCCCTCTGCCTTCTTATCTACGATCTCATGCTCAGTAATACGCACAGCAACGCGCGAAGCTAACTCTACTTCGCCCGCTTCATAAGCACGCACAACCTCAGTAATATTAGCGAAGACCATGCCTTCGCCTTTACCGTTGATCTTGTCACGTGTAGCGTAGTACAGGCCCAAAACGACGTCCTGTGAGGGAACAATCGATGGCTCGCCATTGGCTGGGAATAATACGTTGTTGGATGCCAACATCAGGGTACGTGCTTCCATTTGCGCTTCGAGCGACAAAGGAACGTGGACCGCCATTTGGTCACCGTCAAAGTCCGCGTTAAATGCTGCGCAGACTAACGGATGCAACTGGATTGCCTTGCCTTCGATCAGCATTGGCTCGAAAGCCTGAATACCGAGACGGTGCAAGGTAGGGGCACGGTTCAACATGATTGGATGCTCACGAATCACTTCTTCGAGAATGTCCCAAACGATTGGCGTCTGACTTTCAACCTCTTTCTTCGCAGCCTTAATCGTGGTTGCGATTCCCAAAGTTTCAAGCTTGTTGAAAATAAATGGCTTGAACAATTCCAAAGCCATCAATTTTGGTAAGCCGCACTGATGTAGTTTCAATGTCGGGCCAACCACGATGACGGAACGACCAGAGTAGTCAACGCGTTTACCTAGCAAGTTTTGACGGAAACGACCGCTCTTACCTTTAATCATCTCAGCCAAGGACTTGAGAGGACGCTTGTTAGCGCCAGTCATAGCCTTACCGCGACGACCGTTATCAAGCAATGAGTCAACGGCTTCTTGCAACATACGTTTTTCGTTACGAACGATGATCTCTGGTGCACGCAACTCTAACAAACGCTTTAAACGATTGTTACGGTTGATGACACGACGATAGAGGTCATTCAAATCAGAAGTAGCAAAGCGGCCGCCATCCAATGGCACCAATGGGCGCAACTCGGGTGGCAATACTGGCAATACTTCCATGATCATCCAGTCAGGCTTGATCCCTGAAGTCTGGAACGCCTCGAGCACTTTTAAGCGCTTGGCATATTTTTTGATCTTGGCATCGCTACCAGTCGCTTTTAATTCAGCACGGATAGTCTCTACTTCACGATCGATATCAATCGAACGCAAGAGATCCCGAATACCTTCAGCGCCCATGATGGCGGTAAAAGCACCATCACCATATTCTTCCGTTTTAGTAATGTACTCGTCCTCAGACATGATCTGACCGCGCTTCATCGCGCCCTCAGGGGTCAAACCTGCGTCTACCACTACATAGGCTTCAAAGTAGAGAACGCGTTCGATATCCCGCAAAGTCATATCAAGGACCATGCCCAAACGGGATGGTAAAGACTTTAAAAACCAGATGTGCGCTACAGGGGCTGCCAACTCAATGTGGCCCATGCGCTCACGACGCACTTTAGCGAGCGTCACTTCAACGCCGCACTTCTCGCAAATGACACCACGGAACTTTAAGCGCTTGTACTTACCACATAAGCACTCGTAGTCTTTAGTTGGTCCAAAAATCTTGGCGCAAAATAAGCCATCACGCTCGGGCTTAAAGGTCCGATAGTTGATGGTTTCTGGTTTGCGTACTTCACCAAAAGACCATGAGCGAATTTTCTCAGGAGAAGCGAGACCAATTTTAATAACATCAAATTGTTCGTCGCCCTGCGTTTGCTTAAATAAATCGAGCAATGCTTTCATATCAGTTGCGCTCCATGTCAATGTCAATACCCAACGAACGGATTTCTTTTACCAGTACGTTGAAGGATTCGGGCATGCCAGCATCAATTGTGTGCTCGCCCTTGACGATGTTTTCGTAAACCTTGGTACGGCCTGCGACGTCATCGGACTTCACTGTCAGCATTTCCTGCAAGACATATGAAGCACCGTATGCTTCGAGGGCCCAAACTTCCATCTCACCAAAGCGCTGACCACCAAACTGGGCTTTACCACCCAGCGGCTGTTGCGTTACTAAAGAGTAAGGTCCAGTTGAACGTGCGTGCATCTTGTCATCCACTAAGTGATGGAGTTTCAAGACATGCATGACACCAACCGTAACAGGACGCTCAAACTGATCGCCGGTCCGTCCATCGCACAGAATCATTTGCTGACGGGATGGGGTCATCTTCAAAGAAGTAGCGACTTCTTGTGGATAAGCCAACTCGAGCATTCTGCTGATTTCTGCCTCAGTAGCACCATCAAATACTGGCGTAGCAAATGGCAAGCCTTGGCGTAAATTCTCAGCCAACACAGTCACTTGCTCATCCGTAAAGTTGTCGATGTCTTCAATACGGCCTGTTTCGTTGTAAAGCTGCTTTAAAAACTTGCGGAGTTCAGCTTGTTTAGCATGCTCGCGAACCATCTCATCGATACGCTTACCAATACCTTGAGCCGCCCAACCTAAGTGGGTTTCCAAGATCTGGCCTACGTTCATACGAGAAGGAACGCCCAGCGGGTTCAAGACAATATCAACAGGGCGTCCGTCAGCCATAAATGGCATGTCTTCTGCAGGAGCAATTTTAGAAACCACGCCTTTGTTACCGTGACGACCGGCCATCTTGTCACCAGGCTGCAAACGACGCTTCACAGCTAAGTACACCTTAACCATCTTCGTTACGCCAGGCTGCAAATCATCGCCTTGCGTCAACTTGGTGCGCTTCTCTTCAAAAGCCTCATCAAATTGCTTACGCTTCGCTTCGATAGAAGATTTAATTGCTTCAATTTGAGCGGCAACTTCATCATCTGAAGGACGAATATCAAACCAATGGTACTTATCCAAATCATCAAGATAAGCCTTGTCAATTTTGCTACCTTTAGCTAACTTCTTAGGCCCACCGTTAACGACTTTGCCAACGAGCATTTTTTCTAAACGCATGAAGGCATCGCCCTCAACGATACGTAGCTGGTCATTTAAGTCCAGGCGATAACGTTGCAGCTCTTCTTGAATAATCGCTTGTGCACGGGCATCACGCTCAATACCTTCACGAGTGAAGACTTGAACGTCAATAACCGTACCAATCATTCCAGATGGAACGCGCAAAGAAGTATCTTTAACGTCAGATGCTTTTTCACCGAAGATCGCACGCAGCAACTTCTCTTCAGGTGTGAGAGTAGTCTCGCCCTTTGGAGTTACCTTGCCAACCAAGACGTCGCCGGCTTCAACTTCAGCACCAATGTACACAATGCCGCTCTCATCTAAACGGGAGAGTTGTGACTCAGCCAAGTTAGAGATATCGCGTGTAATTTCTTCTGAGCCTAACTTCGTATCACGCGCAACCACCGACAATTCCTCAATATGAATCGAGGTGTAACGATCGTCAGCAACGACCTTCTCAGAAATCAAAATTGAATCTTCGAAGTTATAGCCATTCCATGGCATGAATGCCACAGTCATGTTTTGACCTAAAGCCAATTCACCTAAATCGGTCGATGCGCCATCACCAACAACGTCGCCACGAGCAACACGGTCGCCCATTTGCACAATAGGACGCTGATTGATGTTGGTGTTTTGATTTGAACGGGTGTACTTGATGAGGTTATAAATATCCACACCTACTTCACCTGCAGCTGTCTCATCATCGTTTACACGAATCACAATACGGTTTGCATCAACATAATCGACAATACCACCGCGATTTGCCAACACTACGGTTCCGGAGTCCACTGCCACAATACGCTCTAAACCTGTTCCCACTAATGGCTTATCTGGACGCAAGCAAGGAACCGCTTGACGCTGCATATTTGCACCCATCAAGGCGCGATTCGCATCATCATGCTCCAAGAATGGAACCAAAGAAGCAGCAGCAGAAACGATCTGACTAGGCGCAACGTCGATGAAATCAATACGCTCTGGGCTCACCATCATGGTCTCGCCTGCTTGACGAGCAGAAACTAACTCATCAGCCAACTTACCATTTTTGTCGATCGTAGCATTAGCCTGAGCAATAACGTATTTAGCCTCTTCAATTGCGGAGAGATACATTACTTCATCGCTGACCTTGCTATTAGCAACCTTACGATATGGCGTTTCCAAGAAACCATGTTCATTCAAACGCGCAAACAAAGCGAGTGAGTTGATCAGACCAATGTTTGGTCCTTCTGGCGTTTCAATTGGGCATACACGGCCATAGTGGGTTGGATGCACGTCACGCACTTCGAAGCCTGCGCGCTCACGTGTCAAACCACCAGGTCCCAATGCAGAAATTCGACGCTTGTGCGTGATTTCAGACAATGGGTTGGTTTGGTCCATAAACTGGGACAACTGTGAAGATCCAAAGAACTCACGAATCGCTGAAGAGATTGGCTTACTGTTAATCAAATCATGCGGCATGAGGTTTTCTGTCTCAGCTTGGCCAAGACGTTCTTTCACCGCACGCTCTACGCGTGATAAACCTGCACGGAATTGATTTTCTGCTAACTCACCGACGCAACGTACACGACGATTACCTAAGTGATCGATATCATCCACTTCGCCTTTGCCGTTACGCAAGTCAACGAGGGACTTAATAGTCTCGAGAATATCTTCATTCGACAAGACCATAGGGCCTTCCATCTCTGAACGACCAAGACGGCTGTTAACCTTCATACGACCCACACGGGATAAATCGTAACTATCTTCGTTGTAGAACAAGCGCTGGAATAAAGCCTCTACCGCATCTTCTGTTGGTGGCTCGCCAGGACGCATCATGCGATAAATAGCGATACGTGCAGCCATTTGATCTGCAGTTTCATCAGTACGTAATGTCTGTGAAATGTATGCACCAGAGTCTAAATCATTGGTGTAAATAGTTTCTAATTGCTTGATGCCTGCATCGCGCAATGTCGCCAGCAACTCTTCAGTGATTTCATCATTAGCGTAAGCCAAGATTTCACCTGAATCCGGATCAATAGTATTGCGAGCAACTACACGGCCAACCAAGTAGTCGTCAGGAACAACGATATTTTTAGTCTTAGCTGCTTCGAGCTCACGGATATGTTTCGCATTGATACGCTTGTCTTTTTGAATGACTACAACGCCATTCTTATCGAGCACATCAAAGTTAGCTAACTGTCCACGCAAACGCTCTGGCACAAATTCCATTGCAGCGCCGTTGGCTGTCAATGCAAAGTGGTCAAAGTTAAAGAAGTTAGCCAAAATCTGCTCGTTGTTCAAACCAATTGCTTTGAGCAAAATGGTGACTGGCATCTTACGACGACGGTCAACGCGGAAATATAAAATATCTTTTGGATCAAACTCAAAATCGAGCCATGAACCACGGTAAGGAATGATGCGTGCTGAGAACAGTAACTTACCTGAACTATGTGTCTTGCCTTTATCGTGCTCAAAGAACACGCCTGGAGAACGGTGTAACTGAGATACGATGACGCGCTCTGTACCGTTAATCACGAAAGAACCGTTATCAGTCATGAGTGGTATTTCACCCATGTAGACTTCACTCTCTTTTACTTCTTTAACCTTGGTAGGCGCTTCGCGATCATAAATGATCAAGCGAACTTTAGCGCGCAAGGCTGAGTGATAGGTGTAACCACGTTGTTGACATTCTTTAACGTCAAATGGTGGCTGTGCCAATTGATACGACACATATTCCATGCGTGCGTAACCATTGTTGGACACAATTGGGAATGCTGAAGTAAAGGCAGCTTGAAGTCCCTCTGTAAGGCGAGACATGGCTGGCTTTTCAGCCTGTAAAAATTTAGCGTAGGATTCCAGCTGTGTTGCGATCAGGTACGGGACCTGGTGATTATTTACTCTTTTAGCAAAGCTTTTACGGACTCGCTTGCGTTCGGTGAAGCTGTAGTTCATTTCATCTCCGAATTCAGCGACTGTACAAAGATTTGGCGATTGGCCACTACCAATCACTGGCGGACAACACTCAATCGTTCAGATTCAGTGTCCGACCAAACTTGCATTCTGCAGTCGTATCAGAAGGCAAACCCGATTTCAATCAACAATGAAATCGGGTTTGACCACTAATGGTCAAACCCAACATAGCTAACGCTTCTTTTTGAGAAACGTTAGCAAAGTTTTTATTACTTAATTTCTGACTTAGCGCCTGCTTCGTCAAGCTTCTTCTTAGCTTCTTCAGCTGTCTTCTTATCAACTGCTTCTTTGATTGGCTTTGGTGCGCCATCCACTAAGTCTTTAGCTTCTTTCAAGCCAAGGCCAGTAATTTCGCGAACAGCCTTAATTACGGAAACTTTGTTTGCGCCAGCTTCGAGCAAGTTCACAGTGAACTCTGTTTGCTCTTCAGCAGCAGCACCGCCAGCAGCGCCAGCAGGACCAGCAACAGCCATAGCTGCAGCGGATACGCCAAACTTCTCTTCGAATGCCTTAACTAAGTCATTCAAATCCATTACGGACATACTGCCTACTGCATCAATGATTTCTTCTTTAGTAATCGCCATTTTTAGCTCCTAATACTTAAATAGTTAATCTGTCGCTTATTCAGCGGCAGGGGTTTCAACGTTTGGTTCTGCTGCAGCTGCAGGTTCTACACTTGCTTCTGGAGCGGCGGTTTCAGCAACAACTTCTGCTGGGGCTACTGCTTCAACAACAGGTGCTACGGCCACGGGAGCAGGTGCTCCTTCGGCTTTTTGTGCTGCTACTGCACCTAATACGCGAGCCATTGCAGATACTGGGGCCAACATCACGCCCAACAACTGCGATAACAACTCGTCGCGACTAGGAATTGCTGCTAAGGCTTTAACACCCGCTACATCTAACAATTTGCCGTTGTATAAGCCAGCAGTGATGACTAGCTTGTCTTGAGTTTTAGCAAAGTTCTGCAATACTTTTGCCGAGGCAATCGGATCAGCAGAGATGCTGTAAATCAAAGGACCAACCATCGAATCAGCAAGAGGCTCAAACGTAGTGCCTTGTGCAGCGCGGCGCGCCAATGTGTTCTTCAAAACGCGAAGATAGACACCTTGGTCACGTGCGCTAGCACGCAGCTTTGTCAACTGCTCTACTGGAATACCACGGTATTCAGCGAGCACGACTGTTTGGGCTCCTGCCAATTGAGCGCCGACATCAGCAACAATTGCTTTTTTGTCTTGTACATTCAAAGGCACGGTTTAACTCCTAAAAAACCAACTGTTTCCAGTTGGGGTTACACACCAGCGTCTGATCATTTGTCACAAAAAATCTTGTGAAATCTTTTCAGGGTCGCCATCTGCGCTGGTTGCTACTTTCGTAACGATTAAGAATTTGTCTAACAGCTACGCATTCACCAACGGTCTTTGATGTTCGACTCCTACCCGAAGATAAAAGTCGACCCAAAGTTCTTTTTGCTACAAACAAGGCATTATTTAAATTATTGCGCTGCCTGTATCGATGCTTGGTCTACACGTACGCCTGCACCCATAGTGCTGCTTACGGCAACCTTCTTTAAATAAATCCCTTTTGATGCCGGAGGTTTTGCTTTATTCAAAGCCTCAAGCAATGCCAACAAGTTTGATTTCAATGCAGCTGGCTCGAATGAACGACGACCAATGCTTGCATGCACAATACCGGCTTTGTCCACACGAAACTGCACTTGACCAGCTTTTGCATTCTTAACAGCAGTAGCTACGTCAGGAGTAACCGTTCCAACTTTTGGGTTTGGCATCAAGCCACGTGGGCCCAATACTTGACCTAAGGTTCCAACAATCTTCATGGTGTCTGGGGATGCGATCAAAATATCAAAGTCAATTTTTCCGCCCTTGATCTGCTCAGCCAACTCTTCCATACCAACAATTTCTGCACCAGCAGCTTTAGCTTGTTCTGCTTTTTCGCCTTGAGCAAATACTGCAACGCGAACATGCTTGCCTGTACCAGCTGGGAGTACAACTGCGCCACGTACAACTTGGTCAGATTTTTTAGCATCAATACCGAGCTGTACTGCAACGTCAATAGACTCATCAAACTTAGCAGTTGCACACTCTTTAACTAAGTTCAACGCATCTTCTAATGCATAAAATTTATTGCGATCGACTTTAGATTCGATTACTTTTAAACGCTTAGATAATTTTGTCATGATTAGAGACCTTCCACTGTGATGCCCATCGAGCGGGCGCTACCAGCGATTGTTCTTACAGCAGCATCCATATCAGCAGCTGTCAAATCTGGCATTTTTGCTTTTGCAATTTCTTCTGCTTGAGCACGGGTAATTTTTCCAACCTTATCGGTATGGGGGCGTGGTGATCCTTTTTCGATCTTCGCTGCCTTCTTAATCATGATGGTCGCTGGAGGCGTCTTCATGATGAAGGTAAAGCTCTTATCTGCAAATGCAGTAATCACCACTGGAATTGGCAAGCCTGGTTCCATGCTCTGAGTTTGAGCATTGAACGCCTTACAGAATTCCATAATATTGAGACCACGTTGACCCAAAGCTGGACCTACGGGTGGGGATGGATTTGCTTTACCTGCAGGGATCTGCAGTTTGATAAAGCCAATAATCTTCTTTGCCATGAATTGCTCCTAAAAGCGCGCCGAACTATATTCAGTAAGACCGCCGTTGAGTAAACGCTTCGCTAGTTTTTTGGCTTTCTAGCTCCGCTCCTCGGTTATTGCTAACCACTATTTAAAACTACTACTTTTACGTTGCACAACAGGGCTAAAGCCTTGTTTTATTACATCTTTTCTACTTGTCCGAACTCCAGCTCAACCGGAGTACCGCGACCAAAAATTGTAACAGAAACGCGTAATCTTGACTTCTCGTAGTTCACTTCTTCAATATTGCCGTTGAAATCTAAGAATGGGCCTTCCTTGACGCGGACCATCTCTCCCACCTCAAACAGGGTCTTGGGCTTAGGTTTATCCACCCCAGCCTGCATTTGATCCATGATTTTGGTCACTTCAGCTGTAGAAATTGGACTTGGACGATTTCTGACGCCGCCAACAAAACCAGTCACTTTTGGCGTATTTTTCACCAAATGCCAGCTTTCATCCGTCATTTCCATCTCAATTAGGACGTATCCAGGGAAGAAACGGCGTTCACTGACTGATTTTTGACCGGATTTGATCTCAACAACCTCTTCGGAGGGGACCAAAATACGACCGAATTTTTCAGGCATTCCAGAGCGATTAATCCGCTCCTCTAGGCCTTTTTTAACGCTTTTTTCCATTCCGGAATAAGCATGAATCACGTACCAGCGCATATTGCCGGTAGCTTGTGGATTTGAGACTAATTCAGCATCAATCATTTTTTCTTACTCACTTCCAGCCAAGAAAGACTGAAAAAACTAGCCATTCAATTAATTTGTCTGCAATCCACAAAAAGAGGGACATCACCAGAACAAAGCCAAATACGACCAGTGTCATTTGGTTGGTCTCTTTACGAGTCGGCCAAACAACCTTTTTTACTTCATACCAAGAATCTTTTGAGTAGGCAATAAAACGACGCCCATCCGGAGAAATCGCCACAATCAAAACTGCTGCAGCAATACCGCCAAACAATACAGCCAATCTAATCACCAAAGATTGATCGGCCAATGTGTAGTAAAGCACTAACGCGGCAACGACAACTAAAGCAGCGAGCCAAATGACCCAGCTGCTTTTTTCTTCAGAATTACTTGCTGTTTGTTGAGACATATTACTTTCAGTTCAAATCGTGGCAGGGGCGGAGGGCATCGAACCCCCAACCTTTGGTTTTGGAGACCAACGCTCTGCCAATTGAGCTACACCCCTTTATTAAAAAATTACTAAGCCAAAATCTTGGCAACTACACCAGCGCCAACAGTACGGCCACCTTCACGGATCGCAAAACGTAAGCCTTCTTCCATCGCGATGGGGGCGATGAGTTTTACAGTAATCGTAACGTTATCACCAGGCATGACCATTTCTTTATCTTTTGGCAACTCAATCGAACCGGTTACGTCCGTAGTACGGAAGTAAAACTGGGGACGGTAGTTGTTAAAGAACGGTGTATGACGACCCCCTTCATCTTTACCCAAGATGTATACCTCGGCAGTAAAGTGCGTATGGGGAGTGATTGAACCTGGCTTAGCCAATACTTGGCCGCGCTCCACTTCTTCACGCTTAGTGCCGCGTAACAAGATACCGACGTTATCGCCTGCTTGACCTTGGTCGAGCAATTTGCGGAACATTTCAACACCGGTGCATGTTGTCTTGAGTGTTGGCTTGATACCGATAATTTCAATCTCTTCGCCGACTTTAACAATACCGCGCTCGATACGACCTGTAACAACCGTACCGCGACCAGAGATGGAGAACACATCTTCTACTGGCATTAAGAACGCACCGTCAATAGCACGCTCTGGAGTAGGAATGTAGGTATCTAAAGCATCCGCCAATTTCATAATGGCTTCTTTACCCATTGGGCCTTCATCACCTTCAAGCGCTAACTTAGCAGAGCCTTGGATGATCGGAGTATCGTCACCTGGGAAGTCGTACTTAGATAAAAGCTCACGTACTTCCATCTCAACTAACTCTAATAGTTCTGCATCATCAACCATGTCGCATTTGTTTAAGAACACGACAATGTAAGGAACACCGACTTGGCGTGCCAAGAGGATGTGCTCACGGGTTTGTGGCATTGGGCCGTCTGCTGCAGAGCACACCAAAATAGCGCCGTCCATCTGCGCAGCACCAGTAATCATGTTCTTCACATAATCAGCATGTCCTGGGCAATCAACGTGAGCGTAGTGACGATTGGCTGTCTCATACTCTACGTGCGCAGTATTAATCGTAATACCACGGGCTTTTTCTTCTGGAGCAGCATCGATCTGATCATATGCTTTAGCTTCACCACCAAATTGCTTTGAGAGCACGGTAGCAATTGCTGCTGTGAGGGTAGTCTTGCCATGGTCAACGTGACCAATAGTGCCTACGTTTACGTGCGGTTTTGTCCGCTGAAACTTTTCTTTTGCCATTTTTTTGTCTGCCTTTATTAAACTCTTAAAACAAAAAACTACACAATATATAAAACTAAACTTGGTGCCCATGGGCAGGATCGAACTGCCGACCTCTCCCTTACCAAGGGAGTGCTCTACCACTGAGCCACATGGGCAAAACTTTTATGTTTTGCCGACTGAACTAATTTGCTGCGGTGTTATTTGGAGCGGGATAAGAGAATCGAACTCTTGACCGAAGATTGGAAATCTGCTGTTTTACCATTAAACTAATCCCGCAGTAATCTCACCAAACTACACTTACAACACCATCTATTTTCTGTACACACTTCTGATAAAAGGCATTTACTGCTTTTTACCTGGTGGAGGGGGTAGGATTCGAACCTACGTAGGCATAGCCAACAGATTTACAGTCTGCCTCCTTTAGCCGCTCGGACACCCCTCCGCGAACCCAATATTTTGACTCCAATCGGAGCTTCTGTCAATCTCTAAACGCTTTGCACAAGTAAAAACGCCCAGACCTGAAAGGGTCTGGGCGTCGCATTGGTGCCCGGCAGTTACCTACTTTCACACGGGTAATCCGCACTATCATCGGCGTAAAGTCGTTTCACTGTCCTGTTCGGGATGGGAAGGAGTGGTTCCAACTTGCTATGGTCACCGGGCGTAGAGGGTCGAACTGTTGATAAATCAACAGTTCTATTTGAGTAAGCATGTAATTTAGAGTGCAGATTAAATCTGGCAAACATCCAACACGATAGTGCTGGTTATAGGATCAAGCCTAACGGGCAATTAGTATCAGTTAGCTTAACGCATTACTGCGCTTCCACACCTGACCTATCAACGTTGTGGTCTTCAACGACCCTTTATGTAGGTTAAACCTACGGGAGATCTCATCTTCAGGCAAGTTTCCCGCTTAGATGCTTTCAGCGGTTATCTCTTCCGTACATAGCTACCCTGCGATGCTTCTGGCGAAACAACAGGTACACCAGCGGTACGTCCACTCCGGTCCTCTCGTACTAGGAGCAGCCCCCGTCAAATCTCCAACGCCCATGGCAGATAGGGACCAAACTGTCTCACGACGTTTTAAACCCAGCTCACGTACCTCTTTAAATGGCGAACAGCCATACCCTTGGGACCGGCTACAGCCCCAGGATGAGATGAGCCGACATCGAGGTGCCAAACACCGCCGTCGATATGAACTCTTGGGCGGTATCAGCCTGTTATCCCCAGAGTACCTTTTATCCGTTGAGCGATGGCCCTTCCATACAGAACCACCGGATCACTATGACCTGCTTTCGCACCTGCTCGACTTGTCGGTCTCGCAGTTAAGCACGCTTTTGCCATTGCACTTTAGGTACGATGTCCGACCGTACCAAGCGTACCTTCGTACTCCTCCGTTACACTTTGGGAGGAGACCGCCCCAGTCAAACTGCCTACCATGCACTGTTCCCGACCCGGATAACGGGCCAAGGTTAGAACCTCAAACAAACCAGGGTGGTATTTCAAGGTTGGCTCCAGCGAAACTAGCATTCCGCTTTCAACGCCTCCCACCTATCCTACACAGACCGGTTCAAAGTCCAATGCAAAGCTACAGTAAAGGTTCATGGGGTCTTTCCGTCTAGCCACGGGTAGATTGCATCATCACAAACATTTCAACTTCGCTGAGTCTCAGGAGGAGACAGTGTGGCCATCGTTACGCCATTCGTGCAGGTCGGAACTTACCCGACAAGGAATTTCGCTACCTTAGGACCGTTATAGTTACGGCCGCCGTTTACTGGGACTTCAATCAAGAGCTTGCACCCCATCATTTAATCTTCCAGCACCGGGCAGGCGTCACACCCTATACGTCCACTTTCGTGTTTGCAGAGTGCTGTGTTTTTATTAAACAGTCGCAGCCACCTTTTTATTGCAACCCTTTCGTCCTCCCCTTGTACAGGGTCAAACTACCAGGGCGTACCTTATCCCGAAGTTACGGTACAAATTTGCCGAGTTCCTTCTCCTGAGTTCTCTCAAGCGCCTTAGAATACTCATCTCGCCCACCTGTGTCGGTTTGCGGTACGGTCTTGTTAAACTGAAGCTTAGAGGCTTTTCTTGGAACCACTTCCAATTGCTTCGTGAATAAATTCACTCGTATCACGCCCTTGAATTACGCTACCGGATTTACCTAATAGCCATCTCCAACGCAAGAACCGGGACATCCAACACCCGGACAACTTTCCGCGATCCGTCCCCCCATCGCATTTAACAATGGTCCAGGAATATTAACCTGGTTCCCATCAGCTACGCATCTCTGCCTCGCCTTAGGGGCCGACTCACCCTGTTCCGATGAACGTTGAACAGGAAACCTTGGGCTTACGGCGAGGGGGCTTTTCACCCCCTTTATCGCTACTCATGTCAGCATTCGCACTTCTGATACCTCCAGCATCCTTTACAAGACACCTTCACAGGCTTACAGAACGCTCTCCTACCATCACATTGCTGTGATCCGCAGCTTCGGTTATATGCTTAGCCCCGTTACATCTTCCGCGCAGGACGACTCGATCAGTGAGCTATTACGCTTTCTTTAAAGGATGGCTGCTTCTAAGCCAACCTCCTGACTGTTTTAGCCTTCCCACTTCGTTTCCCACTTAGCATATATTAGGGACCTTAGCTGGCGGTCTGGGTTGTTTCCCTCTTGACACCGGACGTTAGCACCCGATGTCTGTCTCCCGTGCTTGCACTTGTAGGTATTCGGAGTTTGCTATGGCGCAGTAATCCGCAATGGACCCCACTACCATGACAGTGCTCTACCCCCTACAGTGATACACGAGGCACTACCTAAATAGTTTTCGGAGAGAACCAGCTATTTCCAGTTTTGTTTAGCCTTTCACCCCTATCCACAGCTCATCCCCTAACTTTTCAACGTTAGTGGGTTCGGTCCTCCAGTACGTGTTACCGCACCTTCAACCTGGCCATGGATAGATCAACTGGTTTCGGGTCTACACCCAGCAACTAGCGCCCTATTCGGACTCGCTTTCGCTACGCCTTCCCTATTCGGTTAAGCTTGCTACTGAATGTAAGTCGCTGACCCATTATACAAAAGGTACGCAGTCACCCCTTACGAGGCTCCTACTGTTTGTATGCACACAATTTCAGGATCTATTTCACTCCCCTCCCGGGGTTCTTTTCGCCTTTCCCTCACGGTACTTGTTCACTATCGGTCGATTACGAG
Organism: Polynucleobacter antarcticus; assembly: GCF_013307245.1. Classification (NCBI taxonomy): domain Bacteria; kingdom Pseudomonadati; phylum Pseudomonadota; class Betaproteobacteria; order Burkholderiales; family Burkholderiaceae; genus Polynucleobacter; species Polynucleobacter antarcticus. The sequence goes on along the minus strand of NZ_CP028941.1, from coordinate 30,105 downwards.
TATTTAGCCTTGGAGGATGGTCCCCCCATATTCAGACAGGATTTCACGTGTCCCGCCCTACTTGTCTCTAGCCTAGTACCACCCAATAATTTTCACATACGGGACTATCACCCTTTATTGTCGGACTTTCCATTCCGTTCTGTTAATTACTGAGCTATCACTAGAAGGCTGTTCCCATTTCGCTCGCCACTACTCTGGGAATCTCGGTTGATGTCTTTTCCTCTCGCTACTTAGATGTTTCAGTTCACGAGGTTCGCTTCTCATACCCTATGTATTCAGGTATGGATACCACAAAAGTGGTGGGTTTCCCCATTCAGAAATCCCCGGATCAAAGCTTATTTACCAGCTCCCCGGGGCTTATCGCAGGTTATAACGTCTTTCGTCGCCTGTAATCGCCAAGGCATCCATCATGTGCACTTATTCACTTGATCCTATAACGAGCACCATTGCTAGCAACCGTTACAGGTTTTACTTCTACATCTGACATGTTTGCCGTAATCCAAACTATAAGTACGTATTAAAGAACTTTTAAAAACTCGTTTGTATTACTGATTGATGATTCAATCTTTACCCAAATTACATTGTCTAATGCTCTCTCAAAGAAACATTAGACACTTTGCTTACTCAAATTTTTAAAGAACAGCCATAAATGACAAAACTAAACAATTAAGAAATTGCTTAGTTTTGACATTTAGATGATGGTGGAGGATGACGGGATCGAACCGACGACCCCCTGCTTGCAAAGCAGGTGCTCTCCCAGCTGAGCTAATCCCCCAACGTTCCACTAAGTCTTGTTTCTGGCTGGTGGTGGGTCTGGTAGGACTTGAACCTACGACCCCTGCGTTATCAACACAGTGCTCTAACCAGCTGAGCTACAGACCCGTGGCTTTTATTGTCAACCGATAAGTGTGGGCACTAAAGCTCCAGCATCTTTCTCTAGAAAGGAGGTGATCCAGCCGCACCTTCCGATACGGCTACCTTGTTACGACTTTACCCCAGTCATGAACCCTGCCGTGGCAGTCGCCCTCCTTGCGGTTAGGCTAACGGCTTCTGGCAAAACCCACTCCCATGGTATGACGGGCGGTGTGTACAAGACCCGGGAACGTATTCACCGCGACATTCTGATCCGCGATTACTAGCGATTCCAGCTTCACGTAGTCGAGTTGCAGACTACGATCCGGACTACGATGCATTTTCTGAGATTAGCTCCCCCTCGCGGGTTGGCAACCCTCTGTATGCACCATTGTATGACGTGTGAAGCCCTACCCATAAGGGCCATGAGGACTTGACGTCATCCCCACCTTCCTCCGGTTTGTCACCGGCAGTCTCTTTAGAGTGCTCTTGCGTAGCAACTAAAGACAAGGGTTGCGCTCGTTGCGGGACTTAACCCAACATCTCACGACACGAGCTGACGACAGCCATGCAGCACCTGTGTTCACTTTCCCTTACGGGCACCTAATGTATCTCTACTTCGTTAGTGACATGTCAAGGGTAGGTAAGGTTTTTCGCGTTGCATCGAATTAATCCACATCATCCACCGCTTGTGCGGGTCCCCGTCAATTCCTTTGAGTTTTAATCTTGCGACCGTACTCCCCAGGCGGCTGACTTCACGCGTTAGCTACGTTACTCAGGATGAAAATCCCGAACAACTAGTCAGCATCGTTTAGGGCGTGGACTACCAGGGTATCTAATCCTGTTTGCTCCCCACGCTTTCGTGCATGAGCGTCAGTGTTATCCCAGGGGGCTGCCTTCGCCATTGGTATTCCTCCACATATCTACGCATTTCACTGCTACACGTGGAATTCTACCCCCCTCTGACACACTCTAGCTATACAGTCACAGGCGCCATTCCCAGGTTAAGCCCGGGGATTTCACGCCTGTCTTGTATAACCGCCTGCGCACGCTTTACGCCCAGTAATTCCGATTAACGCTTGCACCCTACGTATTACCGCGGCTGCTGGCACGTAGTTAGCCGGTGCTTATTCTTCAGGTACCGTCATTCCCGGACTGTGTTAGAGCCGGTGTTTCTTCCCTGACAAAAGAGCTTTACAACCCGAAGGCCTTCTTCACTCACGCGGCATTGCTGGATCAGGGTTTCCCCCATTGTCCAAAATTCCCCACTGCTGCCTCCCGTAGGAGTCTGGGCCGTGTCTCAGTCCCAGTGTGGCTGATCGTCCTCTCAGACCAGCTACTGATCGTCGCCTTGGTGGGCTTTTACCCCACCAACAAGCTAATCAGGCATCGGCCGCTCTAATCGCGCGAGGTCTTGCGATCCCCCGCTTTCCCCCTAAGGGCGTATGCGGTATTAGCACAGCTTTCGCTGCGTTATCCCCCACGATAAGGTACGTTCCGATGTATTACTCACCCGTTCGCCACTCGCCACCAGGTACAAGTACCCGTGCTGCCGTTCGACTTGCATGTGTAAGGCATGCCGCCAGCGTTCAATCTGAGCCAGGATCAAACTCTTCAGTTTAATTCCTGTGATCCTTGCGGATCGTCGCACTCATTCAAAAGAAATTGACTTGGTAATAAAACCAAATCTTTTTACTGTCTATGAGTACTATTTATTTACATCTGTCCCGAAGGACTGGATGCTTTCACTTAGTACCCACAATTATCGGTTGACTAATTTTTAAAGAGGGCTGACTTGTTGTGTATTTCAAATAACATTCAGCAGAGAGATGAGACTATAGCGTACTTCTACAGGGTCGTCAATACCTTTCGTAGTCTTTTTCCTTAAAAACACCCCGTTTTTTCTGATATTGAAAATTAATCTATTAAAAACAATGCTTTAGATCTTAAGAAATTTTTATATTTTTGAGTTTTATAAATTACTTTATGGATCACTCACTCTCTTTTTTGTTTTTTATTTCTTTTGAAGATGCGCACTAAAACCACGGGAAAACCCTTATATTTCTGCTAATATGTTGCTATGCACAATAAATTAGTGAATGATCACTTACCTGAAAAGCCTTATGAATCTGGCGGGTTAGTACCAATTCGTGAGCTACATGCTGGTCATAGGGAAGCAATTCTGCGCCATCTTTTATTGCTAAATAAAGAAGATCGGCATCTGCGCTTTGGCACTCAAACTTCTGATGCTGTGATTGCCAGCTATGTAGAGCATCTTGACTTTAATAGAGACGCTATATTTGCTAGTTTTGATACTCAGCTCAAGATTGTCGGCATGGCGCATTTAGCCTATTTACCAAAGCTTAAGGACACTGATCAAGCAGCTGAATTCGGGGTTTCAGTACTTAAGTTGGGACGCGGGCAGGGTATTGGCTCGGCTTTACTAGCGCGTGCTGCAATGCATGCACGCAATACAAACATTAAAACGCTCTTTGTTCACTGCCTTGCAAATAACAAAGCCATGATGCATCTCGCAACAAAGGCGGGTATGCGTGTTGAATATGCTTATGGGGATGCTGACGCCTATCTGACATTGCCAGCAGCTCACTCTGGAACCATCATAGAAGAAGCTGCCAATAAACAGTGGGGCGATTTTGACTACGCACTTAAAGAAAACTTTAAACGCTCAAGAGATGCCTGGTGGTGGCCTTTCAAAAGACCTGTTACAGCAATTTAATTCGCGCTAGGTGCGCCACGCAGTATCCAACTTGTCAATAAAGATAAATCTGCGTCGCCCAACTTAGCGTTGCCAGGCATAGGTACAACACCCCAAGAACCTGCGCCACCCTTTTGAATTTTATTCTTCAAAAATAAATGTGCACTTGGGTCACCTGCATATTTTTTGGCAACCTCTTGAAATCCAGGTCCTACAATTTTTTTATTAATCGCATGGCAGCCTAAACAAGCATTTTGTTTTGCCAATGACAATGCGCGTGCATTTTCATTCGGGATTTGTGCGCTACATACGCCACAAAATAACAAGAAAAAGACACAGCACGCGTTGCGGTGTAGCTGCAAAAAATTCATGGCATAAATGCGCTATGTAAAATTACTGAAGTGGCGCAGTGCTAGGCTGCGACTCATCTGCCTTACCTTGTTTTTCTAAACGTAATTTTTCTTGCTCAGAAATAATATCAAAGTAAGCAAATACCTCTTTCACACCATTCGTAGTGCTCGCTACTTTTTTTGCAATGGCTGCTTCGTTTTGAGTCAACATACCCATGAGATAAATGCTGCTACCTTCTGCAATCAATGACATCGAATTGGATGGCAACTTATCTGTGAAAATCATTTGTGCTTTTACTTTTGACTCCAGAAAAGAATCGTTCGCGCGGGCAGTGAAAGTGCTATTAGGCCCAATAATAATTTCGTTAAATACAGAACGCGCGTTCTTCATTGCTTTGGCATATGCACCTGCCTGAGCTTTAATGTCTGCGTCCTTGGCCTCGCCTGTCAGCAGTACTTTCTGATTAAACGAGGTCACATTAATATGTGCATTATCGCCAAATCGTTTTGATAGCGCGCTACCAGCCTCAAGCTCAATACCTTTGTCTATTGCCTGAACAGCGGGGGAGCGACGATCTGCCATGATTGCAATGCCCCCCACTGCACCAGCAGATGCAGCACCCACCGCAACAACTGCGCAGGCAGAAAGTTGTGACAACACTACTGATGCAATCATTAGTTTACTTAAGGATGAAATTCGCATGGGTATGTTTTCTAAAATAGATTGAAAGATATGATCAATCGAGCAAAAGGTGATCAACTCCATCACATATAGCGTGAAGCAAAACCAGATGGGTTTCTTGAATACGTGCAGTGCGAGTAGAGGGGGCGCATAAATGAATGTCGCCGGCATCTAAGAGGCCCGCTATTTTTCCACCATCGTTACCAGTTAGCGCAATAATTTTAATGCCCAGTTTTTTTGCAGCCTCAATAGCCTGCACTACATTTTTTGAATTACCCGAAGTTGAAATGCCTAGCAAAATATCACCCTGCTTTCCAAGACCACGAACTTGTTTAGAAAAAATTTCATCGTAGCTGTAGTCATTACCAATAGCCGTCAAAATAGAGGTATCTGTAGTCAATGCTATTGCTGCTAACTCTTGACGCTCACGCTCGAAACGTCCAATTAATTCAGCAGCAAAATGCTGAGCATCCGCAGCAGATCCGCCATTACCGCAGGCCATCACTTTGCCGCCAGCGCGCAAACACTCCGTTATCGCAACAATGCCGTGCGCAACCTGTTCAGGAAGCATCTTTTCGGCTGCTTGCTTTACGGCAATGCTATCTAAAAAATGCTGGGATGCACGGGCGCTTAGACGTTCAAGAGTATCTTTATCCATCGTAATATTATGCGCCAAAGTCGGCATAGGCTGTTTGACTTGCCGTCGCATTCAAAAGCAACGTATTCTCTTGCTTATTGATACTTTCTACATAAAAGATATCCCCATGGAATTAAGTTCGTTCGACTTTTTAAAACAACAAGATATGCCAACTGGGGCCCTATATATGGTTGCCACACCCATCGGCAATCTGGGTGACATTACCTTACGTGCATTACATATTCTCAACCTAGTTGATGGGATTGCCTGCGAAGATACTAGACATAGCGCGCCCCTTCTCCAACATTTTGGAATTCATAAAAAATGCCTGGCATTGCACGAACACAATGAACTGGCTGGCGCACAATCTGTAATTCAACACCTGAGCAAACATGAGCGCTGGGCCTATATATCAGACGCTGGCACACCCGGAGTCTCTGATCCAGGCTCCCGGCTCGTCAGTGCAGTGCGGCAGGCTGGCTTTCGAGTCATTCCCGTTCCCGGGGCAAGCGCAGTCTCCACAGCCATTTCAGCTAGTGGCTCTGTCATGCTGTCATCAGAAGGGCGTTTTCAGTTTCTTGGGTTTTGGCCCAATAAAACAAAAGAGTGCGAGATGCTTATTCAAGATATTCGCTCTAACTCAAAAACCAGTATCTTTTTTGAGTCACCCCACCAAATTTCTGAAACACTCTTAAGCCTTTGTAAGCATCTTGAGTCTGATCGTCAAATCGTTATCGGTAGAGAGCTGACGAAAAAGTTTGAACAGCTCGTGGCACTATCTGCTGCCGATATTCCACAGTGGCTTGAAAAAGCTGAGAGCCTGAAAGGCGAATTTATTATTTTGGTAGCAGGCCGCCAAGCCAACAATGATGAGGCTCCAGAGCATGCGACCCTGTTGCTTTGGGCAAATGTACTGGCTCCTTACTTAGGGAGTAAAGAGATTGCTTCTGTGCTGGCACAAATTTTAGGCATCAGTAAAAAAGAAGCCTATCAAGTTGCACTTGATGCAAAAGCAGAGAACATTAAAGAATAAAAGCTGGCCTAATGCCAGCTTTTATTGAGTGCATAGAAACTATTGCGAAAGTTATTTCGCTTCAGGGGCAGCGGGTACTGGCGCTTTAGGCTCTGACAGCTTACCACCGGCAGAGTTCACTACATACACCACTGAGCGTCCTAACTCGTAATCGCTGGTATCGGTAGGATTTGCGCCGCCGCGTGCAGGCATGGCGCCTTTTCCTTTAATCACCGAAGTTAACAAACCATCGTATCCCTTACCAAGACGGGCAGACCAAGCTCCTGCATCGCCAAATTTTGGCGCACCAGCAGCGCCGGATGCATGGCATGAAGAGCAAACTGCCTTATATACCTGCTCACCCGTTTGAAATTCACGTGGAGCGCTGGCGTCCTTGAAGTTGAGTTGGGCCACAGGCTTGATCAAGAGCTCCGTAGATGCTCCAGAATCTGCAATGCGTTTACCGCTATTTACATATACCAATAACAACAAAATAATGATTAGTGGCACGAAAAAGCATGCAAATACCATAATGATGAGTTGTTTAGGGGTCTTAATGATGTTTCCGTGTGCTTCGCTCATAGGACTTTTTTATTTGACGAGTTAGTGTTGTTTGGCCAAGATTATAACGAGAGGGCGGGGTTTAGGCACTTACAATAGCGAGGTTAACGTTTTTCATGAGGCGCCCGTAGCTCAGTGGATAGAGTATTGGCCTCCGAAGCCAAGGGTCGCAGGTTCGATTCCTGCCGGGCGCACCAAAATGAGGGTGTTTTTGACCTAGCGCATGCGAAAAACTGTGAATAAGTCTATCATTCCTGGTTAACTTATTGATTCTTATCATGACTAATCACTTAAATCCTTCGCTCTCCGAGCCGTCGATGGCCAATCCTTTGGCTCCGCATCTGCCATTGCCACACCGCAAAATCATTCGTAGCTGGCTGATTCCCATGGCTCAAGGGCAAACAGCAAAGGCTTTGATGCTGCTCATACTCGATGCTGCTTTATGGCTAGGCTGTATTGCTGGAACGATTTTTGTGGAAAGCGTCTTGCTTAAAATAGTCTTTGGCGTAATCGCAGGCTTTGTAACTGGTCGGATTTTTATTTTGGGTCATGATGCTTGTCATCAAAGTTTTACCCCGCATCGTGAACTTAATAAAGTGTTAGGTCGAATTGCCTTCTTACCGTCCCTGACGCCATATAGCCTATGGGATGTAGGGCATAACGTGGTGCATCATGGTCAGACCAATTTAAAAGGTTTTGACTTCGTATGGGCTCCGCTATCCAAGGCGGAATTCGATGCCTTACCAGGATGGCGCAAAAGTCTAGAGCGACTTTATCGCAGTGGCTGGGGACCAGTCTTTTATTACCTTATTGAAATTTGGTGGAGACGTGAGTATTTTCCAAACGCAAAGAACAAACCCGGTGACCGCCCGATTTTCCTTAAGGATAATTTACTGGTATCTGCCTTTGCTGTTGTGTGGATCGGCTGTCTGATCGCTGGCGCCCTAGCAACTGGCCAATCGGTTTGGATCGGCTTAATCATTGGATTTGCTATTCCCTTTCTATTCTGGAACGGCATGATTGGGTTTGTGGTCTATGTTCACCATACCCACACATCGGTATCTTGGTATGACAAAAAATCAGAATGGTTACGTGCCCAGCCTTTTGTATCGACCACTGTCCATCTAACCTTTAACTGGATTTGGGGCTCTTTAATGCACCATATCATGGAACATACAGCTCATCACGTTGACATGAGTGTGCCTCTTTACCGCCTTCAGGAGGCCCAAAATACCCTGGAAACCATCCTTCCAGAGCGTATTTTCATTCAAAAGTTCTCTTGGGAATGGTATTTTGAGACGGCTCGTAAGTGCAAGCTCTATGACTTTGAGAATAAGTCTTGGCTTGACTTTGATGGCAATAAAACAGCGGATTCCATCCGAGTTGTCTTGAGCCCAGCTCCAGTAGCGCAAAACGGTTAAAATAGACTTTCTGTAATTGATTTGGCTTACCCGGATTGCCCATGACTACCTCGACTCCTGCTGCTACCCAAGACACTTCCCAGAGTCTGAAATTTTGTTCTTCTTGCAGTCGCGAGAAGCGCCTGGAAGGTGGCACATGGATTCCGACCAGTAATCGTAAACAGCGCTGGATTTGTGCAAGCTGTTTATTTAACCGTACTCACCGTACCGGATCCGCCAAGACTTAATTCTCAGTTAGGTTATTCACCTTTAGTTTTGCTTCTCCTACCTTTCATTGTTAGATTGGTATATTTTCGATTATGAAAAATCAAGACACCTTTATGTTCGCACAATCCCATGAATGGGCAAGCGAAGATGACGGCCTCATTTGGGTAGGCATTAGCAACCATGCCCAAGAAGCATTAGGTGATGTGATGTTTTTTCAGGCACCCGAAATAGGTCGGCAGGTAAAACAAGGTGAGGCTATTGCTGCAATTGAATCTGTCAAAGCTGCGAGTGATATTCATGCGCCAATCAGCGGAGAAATCGTTGCTATCAATGCAGAGATGGACTCATCTCCTGAAATCATTAATGAAAAGCCTTATGCGGTTTGGCTTTTCAAAATTAAGCCCGAATCTAACGATACTCTTCATGCCGAATTAGCCAGCTTAATGAATCTTGAGCAATATAGCGCAACTGTAGGCAGCTAAATCGTAATTGGATCGCGCTCAATGAGCCAACGGATGCGAGATGCTTTACTAATACGCCCCTGAGAATGTTGGCGTAATTCTTGATCAACAACTTCAAGCACCTCTTGTAAGGCCTTTCGATTCTGAGACTCAATGACCAATTGGGCGCGCTCAGATCCAGCAACGCGCATCACTGGTTTTGCTACGGGGTCGTATACCTTAAGTTCTTTTGTAATGAGCCCCCTGGCTTTTAATACGCTCTTTAGCTCAAGCAAAAATTGGATGGCCTTTTCTAAGTTTTTACCCTCGGCATGTATCAGTGCTTGATAAGAGTTTGGAGGTAACTTTGCCTCCTCTCTTTCGCGGGCTGTGAATGCTAAAAATCCATCCACATCGTGGCGCAATAAATACTGAAAAACCGGAGACTCTGGATACTGAGTCTCAATGTATATTTCTCCGCCCGCCTCTAGCTCGGTGCCTGCTCTGCCAGCACGCCCCGCCACTTGTACTAGTTGCGCAAACAATCTTTCTGCTGCTCTAAAATCTGCTGAGAACAAACGGCTATCTGCGTCTAATACCGCCACTAGCCCTATGTTTTGATAGTCATGGCCCTTGGCAATCATTTGGGTTCCGACAATAATATCTACATTTCCGTTATGAATTTCTTGAAATAAGGCTTCTGCCCCTTTACTCTTTTTTGTAGAGTCGGTGTCCACTCGCAGTACTCTTGCCTGCGGCCACATATCTTCAATAGCATCTTCCAATTTCTGTGTTCCATGTCCTAGGGTTTTTAAGTCGGCATTACCGCAGTCTGGGCAAAAGCGAGGAATCTGTTGTACTAGGCCGCAATGATGGCAACTCAATACCGGTCTATTTCCCAACGCTCCTGCCTTATGCATTACGGCATAAGTTGAGCATTGTGTGCACCTCGATAACCATTGACAAGCACTACAACTTAATACTGGCGCATAACCTCGACGGTTAATCAGTATCAAGCTTTGTTTCTTAGTTGCTAAATTTTTAGTAATTGCTTGAGCCAATGTTTTCGTGATGAGACTTTTTTGCGTTGGCGCTCCAAGATCTCCGGGACTAAATTGATGTTGCGGATCTCGCGTATTAATTAGATTTACTTTAGGCAGGTTTGCACCTTGTGCGCGCTGATCCAATCTAATATATTCATATCGGCTAGACTGTGCAGCAATCCAGGTCTCGAGTGATGGCGTAGCTGAAGATAATAAAATAGGAATGTGCAAATCATGTGCTCGCCAAATTGCTAAATCTCTTGCAGAATATCGTATTCCATCTTGCTGTTTATATGAAGAGTCATGCTCTTCATCAACCACGATTGCACTGAGATTTGGCAGGGGAGTTAAGGCTGCAAGTCGGGTACCTAAAATAATTTTAGCCTTTCCTGTCATTGCCTCAAACCATGCGATGCCTCTTTTCTTCTCACTCACATCACTATGTAACACCACCATCTTTTTATCTGGGAAGTATGCTCGCACCCGCCTCTCTAATTGTGGGGTCAAATTAATTTCTGGCACTAGTATGAGCACTTGTGCATTTGCATCTTCCAAAATACTGGCTAGCCAATTTAAAAATACGGCTGTTTTACCGCTACCTGTCTGGCCTTGCAACAATATCGCCCTAAATTTTTTTCCACTTTTCTCATCCAACAGTAGATCTTGGAGCGCCTTTTTTTGACCTGAATTTAGTTGTTCCTTTGAAATGAAGCCTTCAGATGTCGTCTCTTTATCTAAGCCTTGCTTTTTCTCCGCGGCCTCTATTTTTTTTACTATCTTGCCCCACTCATCGGGTTTTTTCCACATCTGTGGAATAGCTGGCAGAATTGTTTCGCCTAGCGCATGGACGTAATATTGGCTTGCAAAGTTCATCATGCGCAATAGCCCGGGGTCCAATGACGGTAAAGGTGCTAATTGAGAAATGGATTTCAATTTGTCCATTTCAAAAGCTGAGTGATCGCTAACTCTTATAACTACTCCTACCCCGCTTGATCGTCCGAACGGAACTTCCACTAAACAGCCAACTTCAGGTAATTTGCCTAATTTTTCAGCATCCCACAAGTAATCAAACCCCTGGGCTAGGGGCTTATCAAGCACTACCTGGACCACAATGGGTTTAAGAGTCATTTACTCAAGTTTCTGGCTTTGCTTGTGGATAAGTCTGTGGATATCATTTACAAAACATCCTATGTCTACTTATTTTATAGGAATGTCTTCCTAAGCTTTTATTATCTATTTTTAATTTATTCTTTATAAATCAGTTACTTATATAATTTATTAAAAGTAGATATTGAATATTGCTTCCAATCCCCCTGTATTAGTAACTCTGCACCAATATGTGCATAACTTTTGTTACAACGGCTACTAAGTTAGCGCCTACTTGGGAATATTACCTTGCCCTGAGGACTTTTGACCTTGAAATGACTGCTTCGCATAAGGCCGTGACGCTCTCAGGGGGCGTGAACTGGTTAATGCCATGACCAAGGTTGAAAATATGACCGTCAAGGGGATGGAGGCCCGGCTTTAAAGTAGGGGATTTCGCTAGGTCGTCCAGTAGGGCTGAAGCCGCTACTTTGATTTGGCTTGGCTCAGCAAAAAGAATCAATGGATCGAGATTGCCTTGAAGGGCCAAAGGCTTATTAATATCTAAAAGTTGTTTGCGGGCACGGCCAAGCGGCATTGTCCAGTCGATAGCGATGACATCTGCCCCAGCTTGTGCCATATCGTTTAACCAAATACCGCCACCCTTAGTAAACATGATGATGGGGATTTTTCTACCCTCATACTCGCGCGGCAATAGTGCAATCACTTTTTGCATCGCCGCCAGAGACATGCGCTGATACCAGCCATCAGGCAGTAAGCCTCCCCAAGTATCAAAAATCATCAGGGCCTGAGCACCCGCCTTGACTTGTTCTGTTAAGTAAGCAGCAACAGACTGTACGTTAATTTCTAGAATGTATTCCAGTAAATCAGGGCGACTAAACATCATTGTTTTGGCATGACGGAAATCATCGGAGCCAGAACCATCAATCATGTAGCAAGCAAGTGTCCATGGGCTACCGGAAAAACCAATCAGCGGCACGCGTTGCTTGCCATCCTGAACTAATGCTTTCCGAATTTCTGAAACGGCATCAAAAACATACTTGAGCTCATTCATATCTGCAACGCGTAATTTTTTAACAGCCTCTTCCGTGCGAAGTGGGTGTTCAAAGCTAGGGCCTTCGCCCGCAGTGAATTTCAACCCCAATCCCATTGCATCTGGAATCGTCAGAATATCTGAGAAAAGAATCGCTGCATCTAATGGGTAGCGATCTAAAGGCTGAAGCGTTACTTCAGTTGCATAACTGGGGGTTTTTGCAAGCCCTAAAAAGCTACCTGCTCTCGCTCGAGTAGCGTTGTATTCTGGGAGATAGCGGCCCGCCTGGCGCATAAGCCATAGTGGCGTTTGATCCACTGCTTCACCTAAGCAAGCTTTTAAAAACCGATCATTTAACAACAATTGGGTGGCCCGTTTTTTATTTCTTACGACGCAAGCGAGCAATCGCTGCTAACTGTGCAGCAGCCATGGCAAACTCTGATTGGGCTAAAGCCAAATCAAAGTCTGTGCCACGATTCTGCATTGCTTCCTCAGCACGCTTCTTCGCTTCTGTGGCCTTTGCTTCATCAAGGTCATGACCACGAATGGCAGTATCTGCTAAAACAGTCACATGGTCAGGCTGAACTTCTAAATAGCCGCCCGCTACGAATACAAATTCTTCATCGCCATCGGCTTTTTCAATACGAACTGAGCCTGGACGAATACGTGTAATCAACGGAGTGTGACCGCGCAAAATACCAAGCTCGCCGTTTTCACCGGGAAGCGCAACAAACTTTGCTTCACCGCTGAAAATAGATTGCTCGGCACTTACTACATCGACGCGTATGGTTGACATAATTTCCCTAGATGAATCTGATTAAAGCTTCTTAGCTTTCTCGATGGCTTCATCAATTGAACCCACCATATAGAACGCTTGCTCTGGTAAGTGATCTAACTCACCGCTGCAAATCATTTTGAAACCACGAATAGTTTCTTTCAACGGAACGTATTTTCCTGGCGAACCAGTAAACACTTCAGCAACGTGGAATGGCTGTGACAAGAAGCGCTGAATCTTACGGGCACGGGATACGGCAAGCTTATCTTCTGGGGATAATTCGTCCATGCCCAAAATTGCAATAATGTCGCGCAACTCTTTATAGCGCTGCAAGGTCATCTGTACTTCACGGGCAACATCGTAGTGCTCTTGACCAACAACTTGTGGATCTAGCTGACGACTAGTGGAATCCAATGGATCCACTGCTGGGTAAATACCGAGCGCAGCAATGTCGCGCGATAACACTACAGTAGAGTCAAGGTGTAAGAAGGTTGTTGCTGGTGATGGATCGGTTAAGTCATCGGCTGGAACATACACTGCCTGAATAGACGTAACTGAGCCCGTCTTAGTAGAAGTAATACGCTCCTGTAACTTGCCCATCTCTTCTGCCAAAGTAGGCTGATAACCCACGGCAGATGGCATACGACCAAGCAAAGCAGATACTTCAGTACCGGCGAGGGTGAAGCGATAAATATTGTCAACGAAAAATAGGATGTCACGGCCTTCGTCACGGAATGCTTCAGCCATAGTCAAACCAGTCAGCGCAACGCGCAGACGGTTGCCAGGGGGCTCATTCATCTGACCAAACACCATAGCTACTTTATCGATAACGTTAGACTCTTTCATCTCGTGATAGAAGTCATTACCTTCACGGGTTCGCTCACCAACACCCGCAAATACGGATAAGCCAGCATGTTGCTTAGCAATGTTGTTAATCAATTCCATCATGTTCACGGTCTTACCAACACCCGCACCACCGAACAGTCCAACCTTACCGCCTTTTGCGAAGGGGCAAACTAAGTCAATTACCTTAATACCCGTTTCTAACAAATCAACCGAAGGGGAGAGCTCATCAAACTTTGGTGCTGGCTGGTGAATAGCGCGACGCTCTTCGGTGGCAATAGGGCCTGCATCATCGATAGGGCGGCCCAAAACGTCCATGATGCGCCCTAGTGTTGCTGGGCCAACCGGTACAGAAATGGGCTTACCAGAAGCCTTAATTTCCATGCCGCGACGTAAGCCATCGCTTGCGCCCATAGCGATCGCACGAACAACACCATCGCCAATTTGTTGTTGAACCTCAAAGGTTAAGCCTTTTTCAGCAAATGATTTTTCGCCGCTTTCAACTAGCGTCAATGCCTCATAAATACTGGGCATTTTGTCGCGTGGAAACTGAATATCCACCACTGGACCGATACACTGCACGATATTTCCGTTACTCATCGCATTTCTCCGCTTTTAATTCTATAAATTCTTTCGTATTCCTAAACGCTGACCGCCTAAACAGCGGCCGCTCCGCCAACAATTTCGGATAGCTCTTTAGTAATAGCAGCCTGTCGTGTTTTGTTGTATTCCAATTGCAATTCGCCAATAACGTTCTTTGCATTGTCTGAGGCGGCCTTCATGGAAACCATGCGCGCAGACTGCTCGGAAGCCATATTTTCAGCAACAGCTTGATAAATCATGGCCTCTACATAGCGCTTTAATAAACCGTTCAAGATAGATTCAGCATCAGGCTCATAAATGTAGTCCCAAGAATTACCAGACTTTTCTTCTGGCGTTAATTCAGCTGGCTCTAAGGGTAGTAGCTTTTCCAAAACCGCTTCTTGCTTCATAGCGTTTACAAATCGCGTATATGCCAAATAGACAGCATCAATCTCGCCACGCTCAAACGCTTCTAGTTGAGCAACAATGGCACCAATCAATACATCCATGTGTGGCGTATCACCAATTTGAATAATTTGAGAGATTAACTTTGCCTTGGAGCGGTTTAAGAACTGCAGGCCTTTTGACCCAATTGCAGTGTAAGAAACCTCGATTTTTTGCCCTTGAAAATCACGCACTTGATTTGCAATCAGACGCAATACATTAGTATTTAAACCGCCGCACAAGCCTTTGTCTGTTGTAACTAATATAGTGCCAACTTTCTTGACTTCGCGTGTGGCCATGTACGCAGGGCGAAACTCTGGATTCGCTTTTGAAAGGTTCGCAACAATCTCACGAATTTTTTCAGAATAGGGGCGGGCGTTACGCATGCGCTCTTGGGCACGCCGCATCTTAGATGCAGCAACCATTTCCATTGCCTTCGTGATCTTGCGCGTGTTTTGCACGCTCTTGATCTTGGATCGTATCTCTTTAGTACTTGCCATGATGTATGCGCGCCCTCTTAGAAGGAGGCTGAGCGCTTGTAATCCTCAATGGCAGCACGTAAAGTAGCTTCATCATCTTTGCTTAAGTCTTTAGTCTCTTCGATACGCCCAACTAAGTCAGCATATTTAGATTTCAAATGGTCTTGCAAACCTTTTTCAAATGCCAGCACGTTCTTTACTTCAAGATCATCAAAATACCCATTGTTCACCGCGAACAAAGATGCGGCCATTTCCCAAACCTGTAATGGCTTATATTGTGCTTGCTTACAGAGCTCTGTAACACGACGGCCGCGCTCTAACTGCTTGCGAGTTGCCTCGTCCAGGTCAGAGGCAAACTGTGCAAACGCTGCCAATTCACGATACTGGGCTAAGTCGGTACGGATACCGCCAGATAGTTTCTTAATAACTTTAGTTTGGGCTGCCCCACCAACGCGTGAAACAGAAATACCCGCGTTAATCGCAGGGCGTACACCCGCGTTAAATAAGTCAGTCTCCAAAAATATTTGGCCGTCAGTAATCGAAATCACATTAGTTGGAACGAATGCTGAAACGTCACCAGCTTGGGTTTCAATAATTGGCAACGCGGTTAAGGAGCCTGTCTTACCTTTTACTGATCCGTTTGTAAATTTCTCAACATATTCAGCGTTGACGCGAGCAGCGCGCTCGAGCAAACGGGAGTGAAGGTAGAAGACGTCGCCAGGATAGGCTTCGCGACCTGGGGGGCGGCGAAGCAATAAAGAAATTTGACGATACGCAACGGCTTGTTTTGTTAAGTCGTCATACACGATCAGCGCATCTTCACCGCGGTCACGGAAATACTCGCCCATGGTGCAACCAGCGTACGCTGAGAGGTACTGCATCGCTGCAGACTCAGAGGCGCTGGCCGCTACTACTACGGTGTACTCCATTGCGCCAGTTTCTGAGAGCTTGCGAACTACGTTAGCAATGGTAGAAGCCTTTTGGCCGATCGCGACATAGACGCAATAAACACCCTTACCTTTTTGGTTAATAATCGCATCCACTGCAACCGCTGTCTTACCAGTCTGACGATCGCCAATGATCAGCTCACGTTGACCGCGGCCAATCGGAACCATGGCATCAATTGCCTTCAAACCAGTTTGCAATGGCTGACTAACGGATTGACGAGCGATCACGCCTGGAGCTACTTTTTCAATGAAGTCTGTCAATTTTGTATTGATAGGGCCTTTGCCATCAATCGGCTGACCGAGTGCATTGACTACGCGTCCAAGCAACTCTGGGCCGACAGGCACCTCTAAAATGCGGCCCGTACATTTAACTGGGTCGCCTTCTTTAATATGGGTGTATTCACCCAATACAACGGCACCAACGGAGTCGCGCTCTAGATTTAAAGCGAGGCCGATGGTGTTGTTAGGAAACTCCAACATCTCGCCTTGCATCACACCAGATAAACCGTGTACACGGCAAATACCGTCGGTCACTGAAATTACAGTGCCCTCGTTGCGAAGTTGGGAGTCAACGCCCATTTCGCTAATTCGGCTTTTGATCAGTTCACTGATCTCGGAAGGATTGAGTTGCATTACTTACTCCTGGGTATTATTTCGTATGTTCTTAATAGGGATGTCTTAAGCACCAAGACTGACTTGCATTTGAGCTAAACGAGCCTTCACTGAACTATCCATCACTTCATCACCAACCTGAATGCGAACTCCGCCAATTAATGCTGGATCTACCTGAATAGTCGGGCGCAATTCTTTACCCCCAAAGCGCTTTTTCAAACTTAACAATAAGTCGTTCAGTGCAGAGCCTTCTAATGGGAATGCGCTTGTAATTAGCACCTCTGCAGCACCTTCGCTCTTATTTTTCATCGCTTCAAATTGAATTGCAATTTCAGGAATCGCTGATAAACGATGGCTCTGGTTAATCAGGCTTAAAAAACTAGAAACCTTCCCATCTAATTTTGTCTTCACCATGCCAGAAAGTAATTTGCTTAAATCATCTGCAGAAACTTTTGGGTTATTTGAGAGGACGGCAACCTCAGGCAATGCAGCGAGCTGCGCTAGCTCATGTAACTGTTGCAAATAAGCAGCGAGCTCAGCAGGCTTAGCGCTCTGAAAAAGCGCTTCAGCGTAGGGGCGTGCAATGGTGGCTAAATCAGCCATATTAGAGCTCTGCCTTTAACTGATCAAGCAATGCACCGTGTGTTTTTGCGTCCACTTCGCGGCGCAAAATTTGTTCGGCGCCCTTAACGGCCAGCATTGCCACTTCGGCCCGCAACACTTCGCGAGCACGTGTTACCTGCTGATCTGCATCTTGCTTTGCTTGAGAAATAATACGGGCCGCTTCAGCTTGTGCGTTGGCGCGAATTTCTTCCGCAGACATTTGTGCACGCTTCTCAGCTTCAGCAACACGCTGCACACCTTCTTGGCGGGCTTTGCTTAATTCTTGTTCGGCCACATTATTTGCCAATGAAAGCGCTTCTTTACCACGTTCGGCTGCTGCCAAACCTTCGGCAATTTTGGCTGATCGCTCATCTAATGACTTAATAAGTGGTGGCCACACAAAACGGGCAACTACCCACCATAAGACGAAGAAAACAATCATTTGCGCGAATAGGGTCGCGTTCAGATTCACGATATTCCTTTCAGTATTGTTGAGAACAGTTGGATGGCTTGATAGTCATCCACGCCAAAACAATTACTTAATAACTGCGAGTAGTGGGTTTGCAAAAGCAAACAACATCGCAACACCAACGCCAATTAAGAACGCAGCGTCGATCAAGCCGGCCAAAAGGAACATCTTGGTTTGGAGTTCATTAATCAACTCAGGCTGACGTGCAGCGCCTTCAATAAATTTGCCGCCCATGATGCCGATGCCCAAACAGGCTCCAAGTGCGCCGAGGCCGATGATAAGGCCAATGCCGATAGCGGTGAGTCCCTGAATATTGGCTAAGAATGCTTGCATGATTACTCCTGAGTATTAAAGATAAAGTTAAAAATAAAGGGTGGTTGTTACTTAATGATGACTATGTGCCTGACCAATGTAGACCAAAGTCAGCATCATAAAAATAAAAGCTTGCAACAGAATGACTAAAATATGAAATATTGCCCAGGCAGAGCCAGCAATGACATGCCCAACGAAACCAAGCATGGAAAGATCCAAACTAAACGTCCAAATACTTCCCAAGAGGGCGATCAATAAGAATATCAATTCGCCTGCGTACATATTGCCAAATAACCGCATACCTAAGGACACGCCCTTAGCAATATATTCAATAATATTAAGTACAAGATTAAAGGGGGCTAAGTACCATTTTGGACCAAACGGTGCTGATAGTAGCTCTTTAGCAAAGCCGCCAACGCCCTTTATCTTGATGCTGTAGAAAAACACTAGGAGCAGCACTGAAAATGACAAGCCAAGAGTGGCGTTCAAATCTGTTGTCGGCACAAGCTTATGGTGAGGAACATGAATACCAAATCCCTCTATAAAGTGATTGACGCCCACTACCCAATCAACTGGCACCAAATCTAAGGTGTTTAACAAAATGATCCAACAAAACACAAACAAAGCTAAGGGTGCAATATAAGAGCGGTCACCATGCACAATCCCTTTGGATTGGGTCTCGACCATATCCACCAACATTTCAACTAAACACTGAAATCTTCCTGGGACCCCTGGACTTGACCTGCGGGCTGCGATCAACAAGAAAACAACCGTGATGATACCCATGAGGGCAGTCCAAAACAGAGTATCTAAATTTAAAACGCTGAAATTAATGATGCCGTCTTGAGGGCCACCAACCGAATTGAGGTTTTGCAGGTGCTCAGCAATGTATGCGGTTGGGGTCAGCGGAGCCTGATTCGCGACTTCTGCTGCAGCTTTCACTTCACTAGACATCTGATAAACCCGTTCCTTTTAATTGCTTGATTATTTCCAAAACCAAGCCAATAAATAACATTTTAGGGTCACCACATATGCTACTAATAGTGGTACCCATTTCAAGTCTGGCAACTTAATAGCAAATGCTATAAACAGCAGCACAGTTAAAACAATTTTTAGCAGCTCACCGGATACCAGGGCAGATAAGTAGGTGCCAGCACTCTTATTTTTATTGCTGGCTTTTGCAAGCTCTAAACGCAATAAAAATAGGGTTGAAGGCAAAAAACCAATTGAGCCGCCTACTAAAGCGGAGTAAGTATAAACGGAATTATCAGGGCTTCCAACAAATATGAAGAAAAAAAACGATAAAACTAGCGTAATGCCTATTTGCATCAAGATGACATACCAAGACCGGCTGTTCGTAAACAATCTGGGGTTTAAGGCTTTCAATGCCTCAATGTCTTGCTTGCTATAACTTGGCCATATCTCTTCGGCAGAGTCCTCCCACTGATCTGCTGGCCTAGAAGTCGGCCTATTCGTATTCAATTTTTTATCAGGGGGCTTCAATCTACTTTGATGCCTAATTTACTTAATAAGGAGTCTAGCTCCTCAAATTGACTAAAGCGGATTTTAAGCTCTCCGCCCTGGCCTTTAAGTTTAAATTCCGCACTGAGGCCAATAAGATCTGAAATTTCATGGGTGAGGCGCTGCATATCCGGGTCACGACTTACGGCCCCGCCCCCAGCCTTCGTTTTCCCTTTTTTGTCGCCAATATGGCCCCCGGCCAAAGCCAAAGCTGTCGACATTCTTTCCGCTTCTCGCACAGATAGTCCTTGTGCAGCAATTCTTTGGGCCAAGGCCACCTGACTCGCACCCGGCAATGGAAGTAGGGCACGGGCGTGGCCCATATCAATATCCCCTGCCAAGAGCATTGCTTGAACTGGCTTTGCCAGCTGACTTAAGCGCAGTAAATTGGTGATGGCGCTACGAGATTTGCCAACTGCTTTAGCGGCCTGCTCATGGGTAAATCGAAACTCTTCAATCAGCCTCGCTAAACCTTGCGATTCCTCCAGCGGATTTAAATCTTCCCTCTGCATATTTTCGATCAAGGCCATTGCAGCAGCAGCTTGATCATCGGCCCCAGAAACCAATACAGGCACTTCTTTCAATCCAGCTAAAGTGGCCGCACGAAAACGACGTTCACCCGCAATAATTTCGTATTTCCCTGGCGCTACTAAGCGCACCAACAATGGCTGCATCACGCCTTGCTCGCGAATACTTTCAGCCAACTCTTGCAGGGCGCCCGCTTCCATTTTTTGGCGCGGTTGATATTTGCCCGCTTGCAATGCACTTAATGGCAAACGATTAATCTCGGTGGTCGTTTCTTTTTGCGCCTTTTCACCAAGCAAGGCATCTAGCCCGCGGCCCAAGCCTTTTTTCTTAATTGCGACCATAGTATTTTTATTGCCTCTCCGTTTTACATTTGCTTGATGCGCGCAATCATTTCGGCACCAAACTCTAAATATGCTTTTGCGCCGCGCGCTGATTTATCGAAAGCAACTCCAGGAAGCCCGTAAGATGGGGCCTCAGCCAGCCTAACATTGCGCGGGATAATAGTTTTGAATACCTTGTCACCAAAGTGCTCAATCAACTGATCTGAAACCTGTTGCTGCAAAGTCATGCGTGAATCAAACATAACGCGCAGCAAACCAATAATGACCAGGTCCGGGTTTAAGTTGGCGTGTACCTGCTTAATAGTATTTACCAGGTCGGATAAACCCTCTAAAGCAAAGTATTCACATTGCATTGGTACGATCACACCATTGGCTGCACACAATCCATTAAGTGTTAGCAAGGATAGTGCGGGAGGGCAATCAATCAAAATAAAATCGTAGTCCCCGCCTACTTCGGCAAGCGCATCTTTCAAACGCTGCTCCCGAGAATCGAGATCTACCAACTCAATTTCCGCACCCGCTAAATCGCGATTGGCAGGCAGCACATCGTAGCCAGAACTTTCGCAACGTTGCGCACTTTCTTTTATAGAAGCAAGGCCGATCAACACTTGATACACCGTGTTTTTTAAATCCGCTTTTTCGATACCTGACCCCATCGTGGCATTGCCTTGTGGATCTAAGTCCACCAACAAAACGCGTTGCTGTAAGCCTGCTAAACCTGCCGCTAAATTAACTGCAGTGGTTGTTTTACCAACGCCGCCTTTTTGATTGGCAATACAAAATATTTTGGCCATCGTTTTCTTATTAATGTTGTGCTGAAAGGGGTAATTTTCTCATGGGGGATAAAACCAATAGACGTCGCTCCACCGCCAGATTGGGAATATGCAAAGACTCATCCGCAAGCAACTGCCAACTATCAATACAAACGGCCTTCAATTCTTCGTCAGCGCGCTTCCCTTTCATAGCAAAAACAAGGCCGCCCGGCCTTAACAAGGGGAGAGATAGGTCTAAGAATTGGGTTAGGCTAGAAAATGCCCTAGAAATCACGGCATCGAATTGCCCTGGCCGTGCTTTGGCAACAGCCTCTGCCCGCTCACTCAGCACTTCAATATTCTTTAAGCCTAACTTACCGCGAATATGCTGCAAGAAAGCGGTTTTTTTTCGCACAGCTTCTATTAAAGTCAAATGCCAACTTGGCTGCAAGATAGCAATTGGAATGGCAGGTAAGCCGCCGCCTGAGCCTAAATCAGCAATCTGGGGGCTTTGTATTTTTAAATAATGCCGCATTATCGGTAAAACTGTAATAGAATCAATGAGATGCAGGCGTATTGAATCCTGCTCATTGTCAATCGCCGTGAGGTTATGAACGCGATTCCAACGATGCATTTCTTGTAAAAACAACTCTAAATTGGCAAGGTTTTCAGGGGTAAGGTCAAGACCCAAGCCCTCAACGCCCAAAGCAATAAGCTCATTACTCATGAGAGGCTTCTGTGGTGCGTCCCAGGCCTTTTTTAAGATGTACCAACAACAAGGAGAGCGCTGCTGGTGTCACACCCGAGATTCTGCCAGCCTGGCCCAAGGTATCTGGTTTATGAAGATTCAGTTTTTGCTGCACTTCTTTTGACAAACCAAGCACCTGGGTGTAATCAAGAGCCTCGGACAAAGGGAAGTCCTCATGATGGCTCTGGCGCTCAATTTCAGCTGCCTGTCTATCTATGTAACCTTTGTATTTAATGGCAACCTCTACCTGATCGCCTATTTGCTGCGCCAGGCCCAAATCATCATCCAGAGGACCTGGAGACCACATACCGTTTGCTAAGCCAATAACGGCGTTATAGGTGACACCAGGGCGCCTTATTAACTCTACCAAACTACACTCATGCGATAAATCTTGACCCAGAAGCTCAGAAACAAGTTTTGCGGAATCATGTTTGGGGCCTATCCAGGTCTCTTGCAACCTTAATGTTTCACGTGAAACAGCCTCTTGTTTTCGACAAAATGTGTTCCAGCGATAGTCGTCGACCAAGTTAAGCTCTCGACCAATGGCCGTTAATCGCATATCCGCATTGTCTTCGCGCAAACTGAGGCGATACTCAGCGCGGCTGGTAAACATTCGGTATGGCTCTTGAACGCCTAGAGTAATTAAATCGTCAACCAATACCCCGATATAAGACTCACTCCGCTTAGGAGTCCAGGGTGCCTTACCCTTTGCCGCCAAACCAGCATTAATACCGGCCAACATACCCTGTGCTGCGGCCTCTTCATAACCCGTTGTGCCATTAATTTGACCCGCAAAATACAAGCCAGTAATTGCCTTCGTTTCTAAGCTGTGGCGCAAATGGCGGGGATCAAAGAAGTCATACTCAATAGCATAACCAGGGCGCACAATGACCGCGGCCTCTAGACCTCGAATACTACGCACCAAATCCCACTGAACATCAAAAGGGAGGCTAGTAGAAATTCCATTGGGGTAAAACTCGTTGGTTGTTAATCCCTCGGGCTCTAGAAAAATTTGATGGCTATTTCTGGAGGCAAAACGATGAATTTTGTCCTCAATAGAGGGGCAATAACGGGGGCCAACCCCTTCAATCACCCCGGTATACATCGGGGAACGGCTCAGGCCGCCGCGAATAATGTCGTGTGTTTGCTCATTAGTATGTGAGATCCAGCAAGGAACTTGCCTAGGGTGCTGTTCTGGCCTACCTAGATAAGAGAAAACAGGAATGGGGTCTAAGTCCCCAGGCTGCTCAAGCATGACGGAAAAATCAATTGTTCGGCCATCAATGCGGGGTGGGGTGCCTGTCTTAAGTCTGCCTTGAGGAAGCTTTAGTTCTTTTAATCTATCCGACAAAGAAATCGCCGCTGGATCGCCAGCTCGCCCGCCAGAATAGTTGTTTAAGCCAACATGAATTTTGCCATTAAGGAAAGTCCCCGCTGTAAGCACCACTTTCCGTGACATAAATTCAAGGCCCATCTGAGTCACTATGCCCTGGACCTCATCTCCCTTAACCAAAAGATCGTCTACTGCAGCCTGAAAAAGGGTGAGATTTTCTTGATTCTCCAGACGATGGCGAATAGCCGCTTTATACAAAATCCTGTCGCCCTGGGCGCGGGTGGCGCGGACCGCTGGCCCCTTACTTGAGTTCAAGATCCTAAATTGAATGCCGGCCTCGTCAGTTGCGGCAGCCATGGCGCCGCCCATCGCATCAATCTCTTTAACTAGGTGACCCTTGCCAATCCCCCCAATTGAGGGGTTACAACTCATTGCGCCTAAACTTTCAATACTGTGAGTAATTAACAGCGTGTCACAACCCATACGTGCGGCCGCAAGGGCGGCCTCAGTTCCAGCATGACCGCCGCCAACCACTATGACATCGAAATTCTTTGAGTAACGCATGATTTACCTTTGATGGGGCGATGATCATAGCATTTTGTTGGTTTCACGTGAAACAAAATGGATAAAATAGCATCGATGGCGCCTAAGCCATCCGCAATACATTGATTTAAATAGATATTTTATTTATTTGGGTAGTTTCTGGTATTTTTCAATAGCAGATTTAGCGGCGACATCCAACATATCCAATGGAACCCTTTGTGCGCCCTGAATAATCATAAGTGCATAAGGCTTCGCAAGTGCGGCTGCCTCAAGGCATAAATGCAACTCCTCACCTGAAGCAGGAGATCGACCACGCCAATAATTAATGGCGGCCTCTAAATCTTGAATTGACAAAAACAGCATATTAAAAAGCCGTCTTTAATCTAGATTTAGCATGGTGCCACGACACTTCTTTGCACCACAACGACATTCGTAATCTTTTTTCATTTGCTTGGTAATACGGCCTTCAATACCCAAGGAATAATCATAGAAAAGCTCTTCTCCAACCTTAAGATCACGTTTAGCATAAATGAAAACACGGGGGTCTTTACCAAAGGTATCTTCGCGCGCATCACAGCTTGGTTTGCATGAGTGATTAATCCACCGTGCAGCGTTACCGCCGTACTTTGCATCAATGCAACGACCACTCTCTAAAGAAAAATAAAAGGTATGGTTGGGATCCTTGGGGTCATGTGGGTGACGCTTCTCTGCTAGCTTCCAGCTAATGTGCTCGCCCTTGTACTCAACAATGGCCGCACCTTTTTTAATTGGCTTAAGCACAAAGACGCCTTTGCCATGAATAGGCGAGGACCGCACTTCAACAGAAGAACGATCAACTTTTGGCGCCACTAATTTCTGTTTACTCATTGACATCAAACATCTAGGTTGCGGGCAATTAAAGCATTTTTCTCAATGAAGGCACGACGTGGCTCGACCTCATCGCCCATGAGAGTTGTAAACACTTGATCAGCCGTGATTGCATCCTCGATTTTTACTTGGAGCAATGTTCTTGATCCGGCATCCATAGTGGTTTCCCAAAGTTGGGATGGATTCATCTCGCCCAAACCTTTGTAACGTTGGCGACTGAGCACACGCTCCGCTTCGGATAACAACCATGCAAAGGCTGCCCTAAAATCTTGTATAGATTGTTCTTTCTGGTTTTTCTCTGGATCACCACGACGCACTTTGGAGCCCGGCAGCACTTTGCCCGAAAGAACGGCTGCGGCATTAGAGAGGCTTTGATAATCATCCCCATGTACAAAGTCAGAATTAATCGCAGACAATTTGAGGTTGCCGTGAATGCGGCGAGACAATAAAAGCTTAAAGCGATCGGTCCGCTCTTCTTTTTGCACAATAATTTCTGGTGGCAACGCCAAAGGATTCAAAGATTCAGTAAGCGCACTACGCAAGCGCTCAGCAGAGTCCTGTGCGGCCCCTTCTGTATCTAAATTAAGCTTTGTACCAGAAGCAATTGCGCGTAACGCATCTTCGTCAATCGTTCTTGAAAGGCGATCGACAATGGATTGGATGACTTGATAGTGTTTAGCCAGCTCGCCTAAAGCCTCACCCTCTATGATTTCACCAGAAGGTGTTTGAAGAGAGGCCGACTCCAGTGCAATTTTCAGTAGAAGCACATTAAGTTCGGCATCATCTTTGATGTACTGCTCATTTTTCCCAAACTTTACTTTATACAGCGGCGGTTGGGCGATATAAATGTGCCCACGCTCAATGAGCTCAGGCATCTGCCTATAAAAGAAGGTGAGTAATAGCGTGCGAATGTGGCTTCCATCAACGTCCGCATCGGTCATGATGATGATGCGGTGATAGCGCAGCTTATCTGCTTTATATTCTTCGGCACCAATACCCGTACCCAAAACGGTGATTAAGGTAACCACCTCTTGGCTAGCAAGCATTTTATCAAAGCGCGCCTTTTCAACGTTTAAGATTTTTCCCTTTAATGGGAGGATGGCTTGAAAACGCCGATCTCGGCCCTGCTTAGCAGAGCCGCCTGCGGAATCTCCCTCGACAATAAATAATTCTGATTTCGTGGGGTCCTTCTCTTGGCAGTCGGCTAGCTTTCCAGGCAAGCCTAGGCCGTCAAGCACGCCCTTACGTCGCGTCATGTCACGCGCTTTACGCGCCGCCTCTCGGGCTCGTGCAGCATCTACAATTTTTCCACAAAGAATCTTTGCATCCGCTGGACGTTCTTGCAAATACGCACTTAGGGCTTCAGCAACAATTTCTTCAATGGGGCCACGAACCTCACTTGACACTAGCTTGTCTTTGGTTTGACTTGAAAACTTGGGCTCCGGAACCTTAACCGACAAAACACAGGTAAGCCCCTCGCGCATATCGTCACCAGAAATTTCTACTTTTGCTTTTTTAGCAACCTCATGCTCGTCAATGTACTTATTAATGACGCGGGTCATGGCGGCGCGAAGGCCGGTCAAATGCGTGCCGCCATCTCGTTGGGGGATGTTATTGGTAAAGCATAAAACCTGTTCACTAAAGCTGTCATTCCATTGCATGGATACTTCAGCAGTAATATTCCCACCTAAATCTGATGGTCGAATACCTTCGGCATAAAAGATATTGGGGTGTAAAACGGTTTTAGTTTGATTGATGTATTCAACAAATCCTTTTACGCCACCGGAAAAAGCAAAATCCTCTTCTTGGCCAGAGCGCTGATCAATGAGTTTGATATGAACTCCATTATTCAGAAACGACAGCTCACGAATTCGTTTTACTAAAATTTCATAGTGGAACTCAACATTTCCAAAAATAGTCTCATCGGCTAAAAAATGTACCTCGGTTCCAGAAAGGTCTGTGTCGCCAGTAATAGAGATGGGAGATGTAGCTACGCCGTTCTCGTCTTGAATATTACGATTTTGGATCACACCACGCGCAAACTCCATATAGTGCGCTTTACCGTCGCGACGAATCGTAAGCTTCAGCCACTTTGAAAGGGCGTTCACACAACTCACTCCTACGCCATGTAGTCCGCCAGATACTTTATAGCTGTTTTGGTCAAATTTTCCACCGGCGTGAAGCTCCGTCATAACAATTTCAGCAGCACTTCTTTTGGGCTCATGTTTATCGTCGTATTTAATACCTGTTGGAACGCCTCGACCGTTGTCAACAATGGATATTGAATTGTCCGTTTGAATTACTACTGTAATTTCAGAACAATATCCGGCAAGCGCTTCATCAATAGCGTTATCTAGAACCTCAAAGACAAGGTGATGAAGGCCCGTACCATCAGAAGTATCTCCAATGTACATGCCAGGGCGTTTGCGAACCGCTTCAAGGCCTTCTAAAATTTGAATGGATGATGCGCCGTACTGCTCTACTACTTTTTTTTCTTCAGTCATTTTTTTCTAAATTAAATACGCATTGGCATCACGACATACTTAAAATCTTCTGAGCCTGGTAGGGTGATGACCGCGCTACTGTTGGCATCACCTAGGCTAATTTGAACTTTGTCGTTTTTTAGGTTTGATAAAACGTCTAGTAAGTAGCTTACGTTAAAGCCAATTTCAACAGTGTCTCCACTGTATTCCGTTTCAATTTCTTCCTGTGCTTCCTCTTGTTCGGCATTCGTCGATTGCACTGTAATCCGATTTGGCGATAAAGAAAACCGAACACCTTTAAATTTGTCAGTAGTTAAAATTGCAGCTCGCTGAAGCGCTGACTGTAAAACATCTCTACCGACTACTAATGAGTTTTTATGTCCTTTTGGGATAACCCGCTGAAAATCCGGGAATTTTCCTTCAACCAACTTAGAAATTAATTCAATGTCGCCAAAAGTAAATTTAATTTGATTTGAGCTTAGGCTCATCTCCAACACCTCATCTGAGTCTTCCAACAAGTGTTGGCATTCTAAAATTGTTTTGCGAGGAATAATGATCTCTTGTTTTTGACCAGAACCTGAAGGCGCCTCTAATAATTCCACTTGTGAATAAGCTAGGCGATGACCATCGGTGGCAACTGCAATAACCTGTTTGCCCTCAAGCACCAATAACATTCCATTCAAGTAATAACGAATGTCTTGTTGGGCCATTGCAAAATGCACTTGACTAATTAGCTGTCGAAAACTCTTCTGAGGCATTTTCCATTTAGCTGTCACTTCGCCAACACTTTGCATTACAGGAAACTCTGCGGCCGATAAAGTTTGTAATGAAAAGCGGCTTTTACCGCTTTGCACAACCATACGATTGTCTTTCAGATTTAAGGCAACAGGGCCCTCTGGGAGCGCTCTTAAAATATCCAAAAGCTTTCTAGCAGCCACTGTAGTCGTTACGTCATCCTCACCTACACCAAACATGGCATTGGTGGTAATTTGTATTTCAATATCAGTAGACACAAAAGAAACACGGTCACCCAACTTTTTGAAAAGTAAATTCGCCAAAATGGGCAGTGTGTGCCTTCGTTCCACAATGCCACTAACAACTTGAAGGGGTTTCAATAAACTATCACGCGATGTGTTTACGAGTTGCATTGCTTTTAAATCCTTGTATATATCTTATTAGTAGTAGTAGTAAGGCCTGCTTTTTCAGTGGATAAGTTATAAACACCTTATAAAACAAGCCACTAAACTCTTAAAACCCTGTGTAAAACTTTTGTATAAACACTGGATAAATCTTGGATAACTTTTAATTGGCACTCTATTTTTGCATGAAGGAGCCGTTTTCCACAATTTATCCACATAGAACCCACAAACTTATCCACTCAACCATCCACACACTTATCCACAAGCAAATTTAAGACTTTAAGGTTTGCTCTATTACATGTATTTCATGGTTGAGTTGCCCATCGCGAGTACGCTCTTCACCAATCTTACGAACTGCGTGTAGAACGGTTGTGTGATCTCGCCCACCAAATAATTCCCCAATTTCTGGGAGACTTTTTTGAGTTAACTCTTTTGCCATAAACATCGCAATTTGTCTTGGTCTAGCAATGTTCGCAGGACGCCTTTTTGAATACATGTCAGCAACCTTAATACTATAAAAATCTGCGACTGACTTTTGAATGTTTTCAACTGAAATTTGCCGGTTTTGGATGGATAACAGGTCTTTAAGAGCCATTCTGGCAACTTCAATAGTGACCTCTTTGCCATGAAAGCGGACAAAAGCCAAAATCTTGCGCAACGCACCTTCAAGTTCGCGCACATTAGAGCGCAAATGCTTTGCAACGAAAAATGCCACATCCTCACTCATAGGGATGCCTTCAATCAACGCTTTTTTCATCAAAATAGCCACTCGCATCTCAAGCTCGGGCGGTTCTATAGCCACCGTAAGCCCGGAATCAAAACGAGAAATTAGCCGATCATCAATTCCGGCCATCTCTTTTGGGTAGGTATCACTAGTAATGATGACCTGCGATTTGTTGCTTAGTAGCGCCTCGAAGGCATAAAAAAACTCTTCTTGGGTGCGGGATTTGCCGCTAAAAAACTGAATATCGTCAATTAAAAGAAGATCAAGCGAGTGATAGTAGCGCTTAAAGCGATCAAAAGCCTTTTGTTGATAGGCTCGCACGACATCGGACACATATTGCTCAGCGTGAATATAACGAATTCGGGCGCCAGGCTTTTCTTTAAGAAGGTGGTTGCCAATGGCATGAATTAGGTGGGTTTTTCCTAGGCCCACACCGCCATACAAAAACATCGGGTTATAAGACGTTCCAGGGTTGTGTGCTACTTGAATGGAGGCTGCCCGAGCTAATTGGTTAGCTTTTCCAGTAACAAAAGTTTCGAATGTGAGATTTGGGTTAAGTTTGGAGTGGTCCTCTATTTCAAAGGCATGCTCATCTGTGGACGGGTTGTCATGATTTATTAAGGCCACCGGCAGCCCCACCACCTCAATGGGGGATGTTTCTACGGCCGTTTGTGAGCTTGCACCGTCTACATTAAGTACAAAATTGAGTGAAATGGCGTAGCCAAAGTATTCAGTGGCTAACTCTTGAAAACGATCTGAAAAAGTTTTTTTTATCCAATCAAGCTTAAATCGGTTTGGAGCGCCAATAGTTAGTAAATACTCACTTTCGTTATAAGAGATGAGAGTTAGGGGCTGTATCCATGTTTTGAACTGCTGGGGGGAGAGCTCGCGCGCGAATGTACCAAGTGCGCCATCCCAAAAACCAAGTGGACTAAGCAGCTTTAATGCAGGGGGATTTTGTAAATTACTCATATTTTTAGAAGGTCTATTGTAGCGATTTCA